>NZ_JBLVOY010000001.1:0-1095014 GCF_059162405.1 Natrinema sp. CRL1
GAGGAACTACGAATGGGTGCCACTCGTGTACCAGCTGTCCGGAAGGGCACGTGCTGGGCAGCGACGCACCACGGGGTAAGAGCTGAACGCATCTAAGCTCGAAACCCACCTGAAAAAGAGATACCACCGAGGCCACTCGTAGAAGACGAGATCGATAGACTCGGGATGTACGCACCAAGGCAACGAGGTGTTGAGTCCGCGAGCACTAATCGGCCAAGCCACACACTCATACACTACATCGCATTGGATCCGTGACGCGCGAACGGGTCCGGACGCAAACTGGACTACACGTATACTACGGTCTTGGACACACCACCGACACCGATATTGGTATCACAACGGTTCGAATCCGTTGATCGGCATTACGGCGGCCACAGCGGCGGGGTTCCTCCCGTACCCATCCCGAACACGGAAGATAAGCCCGCCTGCGTTACGGTCAGTACTGGAGTGGGCGACCCTCTGGGAAATCCGTTTCGCCGCCACCACTCATATCGACCAATCCGGTCGAATTGCGATCCCGATAGTGGTCTGACGGCGGTTCGATTCCGCCGATCGGTATTACAGCGGCCACAGTGGCGAGGTTCCTCCCGTACCCATCCCGAACACGGAAGATAAGCTCGCCTACGTTACGGTCAGTACTGGAGTGGGCGACCCTCTGGAAAATCCGTTTCGCCGCTTCATTCATACTTTCAACCCGCACAGTAGCTACTGTGCGGGTTTTTCGTATTTGTTTCTCACAGCGCTATCTCTACTCGAGTCTGAAAGAGAGTAGAAAAGCGAAGTACCGCAGTTGGCTGGCTTAGACGAGCTCGATGATGTTGCCGTTCGAGGTGACGTGGAGATCACGTCCGAGTTTGTATCCTCGGTTGGACGCTAGATCGACGTATCCCGAAAAGCCACTCATGTTCTGGTGGGCCGGGATGATGTTCTCGGGCTGGAGCGCGTCGAGCATCTCGTAGTGGCCCTCCTGACAAAGGTGGCCGGAGACGTGGATGTCGTCGTAGATGCGTGCGCCCTGCATGCGAAGTAGCTTTTCGGCCTGGTAGCGCTGGCCTTCGTTAGTTGGCTCCGGAATGACTCGTGCCGAGAAGACGACCTTGTCACCTTCCTCCAGTTCGTAGGGTGTCTCGCCGCGGCCCATTCGTGTGAGGGTTGCACGGGGTTCTCCCTGATGACCGGTGACGACGGGGAGGAAATTCTCTTTCCCCTCGTTCATAATACGCTCGAACGTCTGCTCGATGGACTGTCGATAGCCGACCATCTCGACGTCGGAGGGGAAGTCGATCCCAATCTGTTTTGCGGTCCCGGAGTAGGTCTCCATCGAGCGGCCGAGGAGGATCGGCTGGCGGCCGATGTCGCGAGCGAACTCGATCAGCGATTTCACGCGGGCGATATGACTCGAGAAGGTGGTTGCGACGATGCCGCCCTCGTAGTCTTCCATGCTGTAGAGGGCGTCGCGGAGGTGTTCGCGGGCGACGTTCTCGGAGGGGGTGCGCCCTTTCTTGTTCGCGTTGGTACAGTCTTCGATGTAACAGAGGACACCCTTACCTTCGCGGCCGATCTCGCGGAACCGCTCCATGTCGATCGGGTCGCCGATAACGGGCGTGTGGTCCATCCGCTTGTCGAGGCCGTAGACGATGGCACCTTCGGGCGTGTGGAGGACGGGATTGATCGCTTGGACGATCGAGTGGGTGACGTTGACGAACTCGAGGTCGACGACGCCGCTATCGCCGATCGACATGGTTTCGCCGGCTTCCATTTCGACGAGATCGTTGTCAGTGTTGAACTTTCCTTCCTCTTCGAGTTCGCCTTTGACCAGTTCGAGCGTAAACGGCGTCGCAACGATCGGTGCGTCGTATCGGTGTGCGAGTTTGCTGATCGCACCGATGTGATCGAGGTGGCCGTGGGTCGGCACGATGGCCTTCACGTCGCCCTCGAGGTCGCTCATGATCCGGTCGTCGGGGATGGCACCCATGTCGATCAGGTCGAGACTGTGCATCCCTTCGGTTCGGATATTGTCGTGAATGAGTACTTTCGACAGGTTCAGACCCATGTCGAAGATCACGATGTCGTCGCCAGCGCGGACAGCCGTCATCTGTCGGCCGACTTCCTCGTAACCGCCAATTGTCGCAATTTCTATTTCCATTGGTAGGGCCGATCATAGCTGTCCTGCGGACAGTCTCGTGGCCGGATGGCCGCGGGAGCAGAAACGTCCTGCACGTGAGCGAATCCTCGGTCACGTCCTTAGCGTTGAACGTTCCGTCCAGACTGCGCCAAGGACAGCGCCTATTTCGGTTAGTAGAACAACCGCTCTCCCGACGTAAGTAGTTCTGGGTTTTGGAGAAAGAAACCAGGCGACGCAAGCGACGATCGGATCGGGAAGCCGGTCGATCGCGGAGTGTTACGGCACGAGTTCGACCCACAGCGGCGAGGCGCGTTTCGACACGCGATCCGGGCGCTGGTCGTCGACGACTGCAGAATCGAGGTCGCAATCGAACCTCGGGAGAGAGTCCTTTCGGTCGTCACTCCAGTGACCGTTCGAACCGATGGCTTCTGCGAGAGACGCCCCGGTCGCTGCCGCTGTGGCTGTCACACCGCAGGGCTGGATAATATTTCGAGTAGAGCGGCTTCGAGAGAGCCGTCGCTCTGGTGTCCCGGCTGTGACGCGGTGGGGACGGTATCGCAGGACGGGTCGGGCGGTTAGTCCTCGATGTACTGCTGTTCCCATTCGCGGCGCTCCTCGATGGTCTGCTGGCCGCGATCACTGATCTCGTAGTAATTAGTTCGCCGATCGAGCTGGCCTTTCTCGACGAGGTCTTTGTTAACGAGTGTATCGAGATTGGGATACAACCGCCCGTGATTGATCTCACTGTTGTAATATGTCTCGACTTCGTCTTTTACGTCTTGGCCCGACGGTTGATCGGCTCCTGCGATCACGTACAGAAGGTCGCGTTGAAACCCTGTCAAATCGTCCATTTTGTACTCAGGTGGACGGACGGGAACCCGACTATTTGTTATCGATTTCGTATCAACTGTTTCCAGTACGTTCAGCGAAGCTAACAAAGTCATTCGTGGTACTGTCTGTCGTTTCGTCTGATAACCAGAGCCTACAGTCGGCAGTTCGTCCCCGCTTGCACAGGACTCGAGAACCCGACGAGTAGCATTGAGACTACGGGCGAGCTATCCATCCTGTCTCGGGAGGGACAGCCGCCGCTAGTCAAGTAGTGCGCTGAAGAATGGTAGTTGAAGTGTGAAACCCGTTACCGAACGTAAAAAGCCGTATTACAGGCGGGTGACGTTGGTGGCGCGGGGGCCCTTGGGGGCCTGTTCAATATCGAATTCGATCTCTGTGCCTTCTTCGAGGTCCGGACCGCCAACGTCTTCCATGTGGAAGAAAACGTCATCGTCTGCGTCGTCCGTCTCAATGAAACCGTAGCCGCCTGTGTCGTTGAAGAAATCAACGTTTCCTTTCGCCATTGCAATTCAATCGAGGCCCGGGATACGTATAACAGTTGTGTTACGAACTGCCTGTCGAAACAAACACAATTCCAATTTGAATTCGACGATCGGCCGTCGATGCTCTGTGAAATCGCGGAATCAGTTTTGAACGTTCTCCGAGAAGTCTCAGCGAGAAACCGGCCGTAGATCGTTCGCACTTGGTGTGCAGTCGCTTCGATGCTGTCGTTGCTTTGCCCCTTCCTACGAGAGCCGCCACATACGGGTTCAGCTCCGTGTTTCTCTTCGCCCCTAATCGACTGTTCGTCCAGAAGGGGCAACGAGGGAACCTTGATCGTCGTTCTCGAGCCGTGGTACCTCGGAACACGACCGTTCGGGCATACTCGAGTCAGGGTATACCCATCGTCTAATAATCGCCGAATAGCACCGCTTACGTGGATCCGATTGATACGCGGCTGTATGAGTCAGACTGGGAACCACGGTGGGCCGACGATCGCGCAGGTCGCGCTGATCGGCCTCTTCGTCACGGCGCTCGTGACGGCACAGTTGACCGCCTCGAAGATTCTCGCGTTCGAACTGCCGTTCGCGCTCCCGGTTACGGGCGCGCAACTCGCGTTGCCCGGTGCGGCGCTCGCGTATGCACTGACATTTCTCGCGAGCGACTGCTACACGGAGTTGTACGGCCGGCGAGCGGCTCAGATCGTCGTCAACGTCGGATTCGTCCTGAACTTCGTCGTCCTCGCGCTGGTCTGGTCGACGATCGCCGCACCTGCGTCCCCCTCGAGCGTCGATCCCGCGGCGTTCGAGACGGCCCTGGGCGCGTCCACGAATGTCGTCCTCGGAAGCCTGTTAGCGTATATCGTCAGCCAGAACTGGGACGTGCTCGTCTTCCATCGCATTCGATCTTACACCGGGTCCGAGAAGCTTTGGCTCCGGAACATCGCGTCGACGGCGAGCAGCCAGGCGATCGATACCGTTATCTTCGTCTCGGTCGCGTTCGCGGTCGCGCCCGCGGTCCTCGGCGTCGGTACCGTTCCCCCAATGAACATCATCCTCTCGCTGATGGTTGGCCAGTACGTGCTGAAACTCGCGATCGCTCTTTTGGATACGCCGGTCGTCTATGCGATCGTCTCGCTCGTGCGCTCGCACGAGGGAGTGACCGCGGACGACGCTCACGCAGCCTGAGTTTCGCGTTCCGAACGACCTGCGTTACCGACTCGAGCAGGCCACGGTCCGAACGGGGAGCGTTTAGTAGCCCGCTCGAGAGGGTGAGATATGGACGAACGCGTACGCGAACACGCCGACGTGCTGGTCGACTGGAGCGCCCGCATCGAGGCGGGCGACGATGTCGTGCTCTCGGTGGGGCCGGACGCCCACGAGCTGGCGGTGGCTGTCGCCGAGAAACTCGGGGAGCGGGGCGCGAACCTGCTCGCGACCTACGGCTCTGGCGAGATCACGCGGGCCTATCTCAGGGCCCACGACGGCGACTTCGACGAGAATCCGGCCCACGAACTCGCGCTAGTCGAACACGCAGACGTCTACCTCTCGCTCGGCGGCGGCCGGAACACGAGCGCGACGGCCGACGTTCCCGGTGATCGACGGCGGGCCTACAACAGAGCCAGAAGCGAGATCCGCGAAACCCGGCTGGGGACCCGGTGGGTGTCGACGGTCCATCCGACGCGGTCGCTCGCCCAGCAAGCCAACATGGCCTACGAGGAGTACCAAGACTTCGCCTACAACGCTATCCTACGAGACTGGGAGGCGCTGGCCGACGAGATGGCACAGTTGAAAGGCCTGCTCGATGTGGGCTGCGAGGTACGGCTCGTCTCGAGGGAGACTGACCTCACGATGCAGATAGAGGGCCGGACGGCGGTCAACAGCGCCGCGTCGGTCGCCTACGACTCGCACAACCTGCCGAGCGGCGAGGTCTTCACTGCGCCCTACGCGACCGAGGGGGAGGTGACCTTCGACGTGCCGATGACGCTGCGGGGTGAGTCAGTCCGGAACGTCCGCCTCGAATTCGAGGACGGCGAGGTCGTCGACTACGACGCCGAGCAGGGTGCGGACGTGATCGGCGATATCCTCGAGACGGATGCCGGTGCGCGTCGGCTCGGCGAACTCGGAATCGGTATGAATCGCGGTATCGACCGCTACACGGACAACATCCTCTTCGACGAGAAGATGGGCGATACCGTCCATCTGGCACTCGGCCGGGCTTACGACGCCTGCCTGCCCGACGGCGAGTCCGGCAACGAGTCGGACGTCCACGTCGATCTGATTACCGACGTCAGCGCGGACTCCCAGCTCGAGATAGACGGTGAGATCGTCCAGCGCAACGGGCGGTTCCGCTGGGAGAACAGCTTCGAAGGATAGCAACGGCGACAAACGGTGTGAGTCGACGGTTTTTCATCGACATTTTTGCGCGACGGGTTGCCGCTGCAACCCGAGCGGAAAAAATTCGGTGTCGGTCGTCCATCGCAACGGGGCCTTCCGGTTCGAGGACGATGGGATTTGAGTCACGCAGGTGCGCGGTCTCGCAGGCCAGTCGCGTCGTACCCTTTCTTGACGACCGACGAATCGTCGATTTGGTCGGCACACGTGACGGATCGATTCGATGTCACGGGGAAGACAGCACCGCCGCTCGAGCACCGGTAAGAACCGCTTACACCCCGCCGAAGGCATCCCCGAACTGGGGAAGCAATCGCATACTAATACAGATGGGGCGACATATCTCGAGTACCGCCGAACCGGTGGCGGTCAGTAACCGGTTGGGACTCCCCGTCCCGAGGAACCGTCCTCAGTTGTCTGCCCGCCCTGCCGGAGGCGGAGCGCGCCGTCGGTCGTCCGGCGTTGCGGTCTCGCTCTCCCGGTCGAGACCGCCCGCCGTCGCACGACGGAATATCCGGCGGTCACCGTTTTCGTCACGCTCTCGAGTCTTGAGCCCCAACCACGGGTATGCGCGATCGGCTCCGGGCGGGCGTCGCCATCTTCAACGACGGCCACTATCACGCCGCCCACGACGCTTGGGAGAACCGCTGGCTCGAACTCGAGGCCGGTAGCGACGACGAGCGCCTGCTCCACGGCCTCATCCAGTACAGCGGCGCGGTGTTTCACGCTCGGGAACGCAACTGGGAGGGAGCCGTCGGGCTCGCTGAGAGCGCCGGCGAGTATCTCGCGGCCCTGCCCGCCGATTACCGCGACCTTCGACTCGAGCCCGTGCGGTCGTTTCTCGCCCGGCTTGCGGCCGATCCCGAGGTCGTCGAGCGCCGGCCGCCGGTTCGCATCGAACATGAGGGCACCGTTCCGACGCTGACAGCGCTCGCGTTCGAACCGACCGCGATCGCGGCGGTCGTCCTCGCCGAGGAGTTTGGATACGACGAGGAGCCCATCGAGCGGGCTCGCACGTACGCTCGGCGGGACCTCGAGGACGGTGCGGACGACAGCAAGTTCATCACGCTGTTGTTCGATTTCGTCCGCGAGGACGACCATCGCGGGATCATCTTCCAGCGCCTCTCCGACCACGTCGGCAGACGCCGCGCTCGCGAGGAGGACGTGAAAGGGTTGTTCTAACCCCTCGCTGCGAGAGCCGTGCTCACTCGTGGCCCGCCACCGGCAGCGGCTCGTAGGGCTCCTCGAGATATTCCATATCCGAGTCGGAGAGGTCGATCTCGAGCGCCTCGACGGCGTCCTCCAAGTGTTCGACGCTCGTGGTGCCGACGATCGGGGCGTCGACCCAGTCCTTGTGGAGCAGCCACGCGAGGGAAATCTGGCCTATCGAGACGCCCTTCTCGTCGGCGAGTTCCTGTATCCGCTCGTTGATCGCCTCGCCGCCGCCCTGGAGATAGGACATCTGCTCGAGGTACTGGTCGGTCTGGCCCCGCGTCGTCGACTCGATCTCCTCGTGGGGGCGGGTCGCGACGCCGCGGGCCAGCGGCGACCACGGGATGACGCCGATGTCTTCGTTCTCACACAGCGGTAACATCTCGCGTTCTTCCTCGCGGTAGAGGACGTTGTAGTGGTTCTGCATCGTCGCGAACCGCTCGAGTGAGAGGGCGTCGCTGGTGTGTATGGCCTCGGCGAACTGGTGGGCCCACATCGAGGAGGTGCCGACGTACCGTACCTGTCCGCGCCGGACCGCGTCGTCGAGGGCGCGCAGCGTCTCCTCGATCGGCGTGTCGTAATCCCAGCGGTGGGTCTGATAGAGATCGATCGTGTCCATGCCCAGCCGATCGAGGCTCGCTGCGAGTTCCTGCTCGATCGCCTTGCGCGAGAGCCCGCTCGCGTTCGGGTTGTCGGGGTCCATCTCGCCGAAGACCTTCGTCGCGACGACCTGCGAGTCGCGGTCATAGCCCGCGAGGGCGTCGCCGAGAATCTCCTCGGACTCGCCCGTTGAGTAGACGTTGGCCGTATCGAAGAAGTTGATTCCGAGATCGATCGCGCGCTCGATGAGTTCCTCGCTTTCCTCGGGCTCGAGCATCCACTCTCGACCGGTCCCAAAGCTCATACAGCCAAGACAGATGCGGCTGACTGTCATGCCCGTCGAACCGAGGGTCGTGTACTCCATGGGGCCAGTTGCGACGGCCGGCGACAAAACGTCGTGGCTCGTCCAAGTCGGTTGCCGGCTTTGGGAAAAACGCGCCGGGATCGGTCCCGCTGCGTCTGCTGGCGTCAGTCGTGGTTCGCGGAGTTGTCCTGCGGATCGTAGTCCAACACGTCGCGAGCCCGCTCGAGCGAGTAATATTTCCGGTCGTTGTCGGAGATTCCGTAGACGATCTCGTAGCCGTAGTCGGCCCGGATGCAGCGGTCGAAGAGGTGTGCGCAGTCGCGGTAGGAGAGCCACATCGCCTGCCCGCGCTCGTAGTCGATCGGCGGGTGGCCTTCGGTGAGGTTCCCGATGCGAACGCAGACGACCGAGAGGTCGTATTCGTCGTGGTAGTAGCGCCCGAGCGATTCGCCGGCGGCCTTCGAGACGCCATAGAGGTTGCTCGGGCGGGGGAGTTCGGTGCCGTCGAGCAGATACTCGTCGTGCTCGCGGTACATCTCGGGCGTGCGCTCGTCGGTCTCGTAGTTGCCGACGGCGTGGTTCGACGAGGCGAAGGCGACCTTCTCGACGCCCGCGTCGACGGCGGCCTCGAAGACCGTCTGTGCGCCGTCGATGTTGTTGGTCAGTACGCTGTCCCACGGCGCTTCCGGGCGCGGGTCGCCCGCGAGGTGGATCACGACGTCGATTCCCTCCATCGCTTCGCGGACGGCCTCGTCGTCCGTGATGTCCGCGACGACGAACTTGCCCGGGTGGTCGCCCGTCGGCGGATCGCGATCCAATAACCGCCACTCGTGGTCGTCCGCGAGGCCGCCGAGGATGGCCTCTCCGACCCGCCCCGCAGCCCCCGTGAGCAGGACTGACTGTGCCATTCGTTCGGTGTGAGGGAAAGCGCCGATAAGTACCATGCGGTTCCGCGTCGGTGCGGTCGGTGGTGGCACGCGCCTCCCAGCCGTGCCAACGAATCGGAGACATCACAACCCCCTTCCCGCCCGCCCGCGAGCACTCGCATATGCCTCCGGACACGACACCCACCGACGCCGAAGCCGCCTGCTTCGAGGCCGGCATCAAGTTCGGCACGCTCTACCACCAGTTCGCCGGCGCGCCGATCTCGCCCGACAGCGCCGCCAGCCTCGCGACGGCGATGGAGGAATCGATCGAGAACCAGCCCCACTGTACCGAGGTGACCGTCGACGTTCGTCTCGAGGCACTCGAGGCCGAACTCGAAGAATCGACCGCCGACTACACCGAACTCACGGGCCGGTTCCTCGAGGTCGAGATCGTCGTCGACTACGAGGGCTGTGAGGTCCTCACCCACATGGAAATGGAGGACGGCTATCCGCTGATGCGACTCGAGTCGGTTCGAGACGGCTAAAGCGAAGACGATTCGGCGGGGGCGCTATCGGTCGCTCGAGCTGGTAACGGCGGCGAGTCCTTGGGAGTGCTCGCCATCGGCTTTTCAGTCGGGTCCGCATAACGCGGTCGATGGGACCGGAACTCTCGATCGACGACGAGTGGAACAGCCTCTACATCGACGGCGAGTGGACGCCCTCGGACGGCGACGGGGAGATCGCCGTCGAGGATCCGTCGACGCGCGAGGCGGTCGCACGCGTACCCGCGGCCGTCGAGTCCGATGTCGACGCCGCCTACGAGGCCGCCGCGGCAGCACAGGCTGAATGGGAAAACGCGCCGCCGGCCGAGCGGGAACGAGTCGCGCAGGCGTTTGCGCGGGCGATTCAGGAGTATAAAGACGAGATTATCGAGCTACTAGCCGCCGAGGCGGGCGGCTCGCGGATTCTGGGCGAGACCTCGGTCAGCATCACGACCGATCAGGCCAACGAGGCCGCGACCTTCCCCCGTCGGCTGAAAGGCGAGCAGGCCGACTCCAATATCCCCGGCAAGGAGAACTTCGTCCGCCGGGAGCCACAGGGCGTGGTCACGGTCATCTCGCCGTGGAACTTCCCGCTCAATCTCTCCGGACGGGCGATCGCGCCGGCTATCGCGACCGGGAACGCGGTCGTCGTCAAACCGGCCTCGAACACGCCGATCACGGGCGGGCTCCTGATGGCGAAGCTCTACGAGGAGGCGGGCCTGCCCGACGGCCTGCTCAACGTCGTTCCCGGCCACGGCTCAGACATCGGCGACGCGGTCGTCGAACACCCCGAAAGCGACGTGGTCGCCTTTACCGGCTCCACGCCTGTCGGCCGCGGTGTCGCCGCGAAAGCCGGCGAGAACCTCTCCGTGACGGCGATGGAACTCGGGGGGAACAACGCCCACATCGTCACCGCCGACGCCGATCTCGAGGCGGCGGTCGACGCGGGAACGTTCGGCTCGTTCGTCCATCAGGGACAGGTTTGTATCTCCATCAACCGCCACCTCGTCCACGAGGACATCTACGACGAGTACGTTGCTTCCCTCGCTGACCGCGCGGCCTCGCTCCCAGTCGGCAGCGCCCACGACGAGGACACGGTCGTCGGCCCCATCATCGACGAGGGCCAGCGCGACGAAATGCTCGAGTACGTCGAGGAGACCGTCGACGCCGGAGCGACCCTCGAGACCGGCGGCGAGACGGTCGGTGTCGAGGGTGTGGACGACTCACTGGTCGTCGCGCCGACGGTGCTTTCGGACGTGACCAACGACATGTCCGCCGCGTGCAACGAGCACTTCGGCCCGATCGCGCCGGTCGTTCCGTTCTCCGATATCGAGGAGGCGATCGAACTCCACGACGATACCGAGTACGGCCTCTCCGGGTCGGTCCACGCGGGCGATGTCGGAACCGGGATGCAGATCGCCGAACGGCTCGACACCGGCATGGTTCACGTCAACGACCAACCGATCAACGACGAGGCCCACGTGCCCTTCAGCGGCACGAAAGCGTCGGGATCCGGCGGCTACAACAGCACGGAAATCCTCGATCGGGTCACCGAGAAGAAGTGGATCTCGGTCCAACACGAGCCGCGGGAGTACCCCTTCTGATCTCGACCGACGACCGGTCCGCGGCCACACCGTGCGATGACCTTCCTTTCGAAATCCCGCCGTCGTTCGCCCGATATCGATCCGCTTCCGACCGATTTCACTTTCACTTTCGGGCTACCTTTTAACCTCGGTGCCCGCAAAGACGGTGACATGAGCCAAGCCACGCTCGGCGACGACGAGGAACTGTTCGGGGAAGCGGCCAACGAGATGCGCGAGGACGTCGAATCCTCGCTCGCGGACGCGTGGGCGGCACTGCCCGCTGCCGACGACGTCTGGGAGACCGACGCCGACAACGTCCTTGGCGTCCTCAACGGACTCAACTCGGCGCTCGAGGCCGGCGACGCCGAAGACGACCTCCGTGACGCCAAAAAGTGGTTCACCATGGGCCAGCGCGCCGACGCCTTCGACGACGCCGAGGACCTCGAGGAGGAAATCGCGGACCTCGAGGAGGCCATCGAAGACATCGCCGAGGCGGGCGAACAGGTCGGCGAACTCACGTCGACGATTCCGGCGCTGCGCGGCACGCTCCAGAACGCGGGTCCCGCGGATGCGGACGAAGACGAGGAGGAGGCCGACGATGCCGCGGACGAGGAAGCGGACGCCGACGGGGATGCGGAGACAGCAGAAGACGAAGAGTAACTCGCTTCAAGCGGGCCATCGCGTTCAGCGGGTACTTCAGTCCGCGGCTTATCGGTGCTCGGGCCGCGAAACGTCGCGCTCGGCGACCGCCTCGAGGAGCCGAGCCAGCGTCTCTGTCGCCAACTCGAGCAGTTCCTCACCCCGTTCTTTGCTGCCCTCACTCGGATCGCCGACGACGCCGTTTTCCGTAAACTCCGCCGCGTCGTAGGCCAGATTGACGTAGCTCGTCCAGTCACCCCAACCGTCGGCAGCGCCGGCTCGAGCCTCGTCGATCCGTTCTTCGGCGATCAGTTCCGCCTCGATGTGGCGCAGGAGTGCCGTCTCGAGCGGCCCGCCGTGGCCCATGTCGGCGGTGTGTTCGCCGACCCCCTCGAACCACGTGAAGGGGACGACGTAGGCGTCGCCCGCCCGCGTGAGTCGGCCGCCGACTTCCCGGAGTGCGTCGACGTTCCCGCCGTGGCCGTTGACAAGGACGACTCGGTCGAACCCGTGGTGTGCGAGGCTCGAGACGGCCTCGGCGACGTAATCCCGGAAGGTGTCTTCGGAGACCCACATCGTTCCGGGAAACTGGCGGTGTTCCGCTGCGATGCCAACTGGAATCGCCGGCGCGCGTACAACCTCGCGGTCGACCCGCTCGACGCCGGCGTCGGCGACCGCTTCTGCGGTCAGCACGTCGGTTCCGAGTGGCGCGTGGGGACCGTGCTGTTCCGTGCTCCCGACGGGGACGACCGCGAGGTCCGTCTCGAGGTCCCGCACGTCCGTCCACGTCGCCGTTGTGAGATCCATGACGGAGTATGTCGTCCGTGCAGCCATGAAACCCGCGGTGGCCGAGACTCGCGGTCTCGGGTACCGTCAGTGTGCCCTGCAGGTTCTTGCCCGTCCGTTATGTCCGGCGTCGTCGAAGTCGGGTCGTATGTACCGCGGTGCAACCGTTCTCGAGGCGATTCACGACCGCGTTCCAGCGTGGGCCGGAGCCATCGCTGCAGCGGTAACACAGCTCGGTGATGGCTGGTTTCTCCTCGTGCTCGGGATCGGCGCGTCGTGGGCAGTCGCATGGCAGCGGGCAACGGGAGCGCCGGCGTCGCTCGAGTGCGACCGACCTGTGCGGCGACCGGACGGCCCGTGGATCGTCGCCGTCATCGTCGGCGGGCTGGCGGTGATGACCGCCCTGAAACACCGCTTTGCGCTCCCGCGTCCGGACTTCGCGACGCCCGACCCGGCAGTGCTTTCCTCGTCAACCCAGTCGCGCTACGCGTCGATCGCGAGTGCCGACGGCTACGGCTTTCCGAGCGGTCACGCGGTCGGCGCGACCGTCACCTACGGCCTGTTCGCGCTGGTACTCGAGGCCGGGACGCGCCGACTCCGACTCGCGGCCGCCGCGGTGATCGTCGCCGCGGTCTGTCTCACCCGGCTGGTCCTCGGCGTCCACTACCCGCTCGATGTCGTCGCGGGAGTCGCCGTCGGCGGCTGCTACCTCGCCGCGGCGTGGCGGCTGCTTGAGCACTCGCCGGTCGATCGGACGCTCACCGCGTTCGCGCTCGCGCTGGGGCTGGCCGTCGTAGCGATGGTCACCAGCGGACGCGCGGACAGCGCGGTCGAGTACGCCGCGTTCGCGGCCGGGGGACTCGCGTGCTGGCTCGCCGACACGACGCTAACGGCGGTCGAGCCGCTCCCCCTCGAGCAGTCTCCGAGAGAGCCCCCGGCGAGGGCGCTGGCAACCGCCTTCGTCCCGCTGGCTGCCGTCGGCAGCGTCGGTGCCCTCAGCGGCCGCCCGAAACTGGTCGCGTCGGCTGCGCTCCTCGGACTCCTGTCGGTGCTGCCGGCGGTGGTCGTCCCGCGACGGACGGCCGTCGAGACGATGACGCGCTGCTGAACCGTACCACGGCGAACGCAGGCCCAACCCGTTTGCGACTTCCTCTCGTCAGTTTACGTATGCCAGACGACAGTCGCGAACTCGGCGTCGAACTCGGAGATCTCCAGGAGAAACTCGAGTCCGAAGAGTACCCGATCGGCCACGAGGAACTCCTCGAGGAACACGGCGACGAAACGATCGAGATGAGCGGCAACACGACGACCCTCGAGGACCTCATCGGCCCGCTCGGCGAAGACGAGTATCGGGACTACGAGGAGGTCGAGGGGGCGATCATGAACATGGTCGGCGACGAAGCGATCGGGCGGAAGAACTACAGCGACCGCACGCCGCCCGCCACGGGCGAAGACCGACAGGACGAGGGCGCACCGGATCAGGGCGGGCAGGAAGAGCAGGAATCGTTCTAAGCACGGTCCCGCTCACCCGAGGAGTGCGAACAGCACTGAGCCAACCCCAACGGCGATTGCCGGCGTCGCGGCCGTTTCGACCGAGACGTCGTGTGTCTCGGCGATACCGTATGCGAGGATATACACGCTCCAGACCGTCACGAGAGCCAGAATCAGAAGCCGGAACGAGGACATCGTTAGCTCTGCTTGCATTGCTTCGAATTCGGTTACGAGCGGCGCCGGATCGGAGCCGTCGAACGAGAGTTGCTGGATGTATCGACATTGATAGAAGAACGACGGCAGGAACGCGGCGACGTTGGGAGCGTAGGCCCAACCGGCGACGGTGAGCGCATCGGCAAACGACCCCGCTGTCCGTGACCCGCCGCTTCCGTAGTGAACGATCGCGGCAACGATCACTCACCCGATGACGAGGAAGATCACACCGACGACGAGAATGCTGGACGTGATCGACATCACTTCTCGTCTGAACTCCGGATCGAGGTTTTCGACCTGATCGAAAAGGAGGATGATCCCGATGTAGGTTCCCGCGAGTTGGAGCACCAAGTGGAGAGCAAATACGACGGCCCCTCGGATCAGCTCGGTTCCCGATTCGAAATACTCCGATGGATCGACCAACGGTGTTCTCGCCGACATGGCCAAACATCTAAAAATCTGAATAATAATTATTTCGATGACTTTCCGCGGACTAAAGAACCAAGGCCGTCGTTCAGTCGTCGTCGCCGGCGTCGACTTCGGTTCGAGCCTGTCGGCGCTGAGCGCGCTCGATGAATTCCTCCGGAAGCTCGTCGATTTCGCCGGCTTGGACCCCCCAGAGGTGGGAGTAGAGGCCACCATTTGCGAGCAGTTCCTCGTGCGTTCCCCGCTCGACGATCTCGCCGCCCTCGAGGACGAGCACCTGATCGGCGTCCTTGATCGTCGAGAGTCGGTGGGCGATGGCGAAGGTGGTCCGGTCTTCCGCGAGGTCGTCGATCGAGCGCTGGATGAGCATTTCCGTCTCGGTGTCGACGTCGCTCGTCGCCTCGTCCAAGACGAGGATGTCGGGGTCTTTGAGGATCGCGCGGGCGATGGAGATCCGCTGGCGCTGGCCGCCCGAGAGCTTGACGCCGCGTTCGCCGACCTCGGTGTCGTATCCCTCGGGGAGGTTCTCGATGAACTCGTGGGCCTCGGCCATCTTCGCTGCCTCTACCACGTCTTCGCGGTCGGCACCGAAGGTGCCGTATTTGATGTTCTCCTCGACGCTGCCATAAAAGAGGAAGGTGTCCTGGCTCACGTAGCCCAGCGACTCGCGCAGACTCCGCAGCGTTACGTCCTGGACGTTCTGTCCGTCGACGCGGATCTCGCCCGCATTGATGTCGTACATCCGCAAGAGGAGTTTCAGGACCGTTGACTTGCCGGCACCGGTCGGGCCGACCAGTGCGAGCGTCTCCCCGCCGTCGACGGTGAAGTCGATGTCCTCGAGGATTCGCTCGTCGGTGTCGTAGCCGAAGGAGACGTCATCGTACTCGACGCAGCCCTCGGAGACCTCGAGGTCGGGAGCGTCAGGTTCCTCGCCGACCCGGTTGGGTTCGTCCATCAGCCCGAAGATTCGAGCGCTCGAGGCGCGGGCGCGCTGGTACATGTTGATGATCTGCCCGAACTGGGCCATGGGCCAGATGAAGCGCTGCGTGTAGAGGATGAAGACGACGAACATCCCGTTGCTCAGAGTGCCCGAGAACGGACCCGGCGGGCCCGAGATCACCCAGAGACCGCCCACGAGAAAGGTGATGACGAAGCCGATCCCCGCGAGCACGCGCAGGCCGGGGAAGAACTTGATCCGGGTGCGGATCGCACCCCAATTCGCGTCGAAGTACTGCTGTGAGACGTCCTCGACGCGATCCGACTCGTAGGACTCGGTCGTACTGGACTTGATGACCTGAATCCCGCCGAGGTTGTTCTCGAGCCGGGAGTTGACTTTCCCGACGGTCGAGCGCACCTGTGCGTACTTGGGCTGGATGGTCTGGATAAAGAGATAGGTGAAGACGGCGATCAGCGGCACCGGCAGGAGCGCCACGAGCGCCAACTGCCAGTTGATCGCGAGCAGCAGGCCACCGATACCGAGCACCATCACGAGCAGCCGAAAGAGGGAGTTCATCCCGTCGTTTAAGAATTTCTCGAGGCGGTTGACGTCGTTCGAGAGGATCGACATCATCTCGCCGGTCTGTTTGTCGGCGAAAAAGCCCATGTCCAGCCGTTGCATCTCGTCGTAGGTGTCGGTCCGGATGTCGTGCTGGACGTTCTGTGCGAACGTGTTAAAGCCCCAGTTGCGGGTCCAGTGGAAGATCGCCGAGAGAAAGAACGCCCCCGCGATGATCCCGATCGTCAGCCAGAACTGTGCTAGTCGCCCCTCGGGAACGTAAGGGGCGACGAGCCCGCCGCCGACCGGGAACGCTTCGACGTAGGGAATCTCCTGCCGGATCACGGCGTCGAGTGCGACCCCCAGCATGAGCGCCGGCAGCAGATCCAGCACCCGGGCGAAGATGCTCGCGATAACGCCGACGACCGCGGCACCCTTGTAGTTCGTTCCGTACTCGAGAAACAGTCGCTTCATCGGATTCTCGATCTCCTCGCGCTGCTCTTCGAACGGATCGTCCTCGTCCCAGTCGGCGCCACTCATTGTCCGCGTTTCGGGGACCGCCAGCAATAAGGATTACCTACGAATCGAAATACGCCGCCGCAGCGACCGCCGTTGGCGCGGTCGCGTCGCGATCAACCGCCGCGGCAACCCGGTCGAGCGGCTCGGATTCGGCGTCGGTGATGATCGTCCGATTCGACTCGAGGTCGATTTCGACCTCGTCGCCGACTTCGATGCCCGTCTCGTTCGCGTAGCCGCGTGGCACCTCGAGGACGTACTGGCCGCGGCCGGAGTACTCGAGATCGTTTCCGTCCTCGCCGGGACCGGGCGCGCGGGCGTGGTGAATCGTCGTGATCTCGCCGTCCGCGTCGATGAAGATGATGTCGATATCGAAGTCCATCTCGCGCATCACGTAGGTCAGGTCGGACTCGTCGCCGTGGATGAACAACATCCCATTACCTGACTCGAGGGAGTCGTGATCGCTCAAACCGGTGTAGCGTTCCTGCTGGTCGTCCGCAATTTCGACGTCGACGACGGCCTTGGGTTCGCGGTCGTCGTCACCGGATTCGTCGGCAGTTCCGTTGTTCGCTTCCGCGGTCGATTCACCGTCTTCGTCGTCGAAGACGCGGACCTCTCCGCTATCAGGCCCCCACGGGGCCGAAACCACACCCGCCTGAACGAGGACCACGCCGACGATGGAGAGGGCGGCGACCACGAGCAGCCCTTTCCATACGTACTCGAGTGCCATGAACGATACCTGCACCGCGAGAGAGTAAAGGTTATTCGGACGGGCACACTCGTTGCGGATGCGGGCTCGTGGTCTAGCTGGTCATGACGCGGCCTTTACAAGGCCGAGGTCGGTGGTTCGAACCCGCCCGAGCCCACTTCCTGCTGCGAGCAAGTTCGCGAGCAGCAGGTCCGTGGAACGAGGGCGGTTCGAACCCGCCCGAACTACCCTTTCTGGATGGCCACCGTGAGCGGCGCGTTCACCTCGAGTCCGATCTGAACCAAAGACCGAGAGCGGGTCCACCGTGATCGCAGTTCGCGTCGCTTTGAGTCCGAAATTACCCGCCAGCCACGACTCCTTGACATCCTCCTTGGTCCCTATAATTCGTCTCGAGCGACCGCGTGCCGGCCGCGGGTTCGAGGACGGTCATGCATACGAAACAGCAACCGGCCGGAGCAGCGCCCTCGAGTCGGACGAGCTACGCAATCAGTTACTAACACAGCCGCGTACGTCGGAGAGTTACTGCTTGAGTCGCGCGACGTTCTCTCGGATCTGGCCAAGGAGACCGTCGCCCGACTCGGTCTGGAGGGCGGCGTGCAGTGTCGAATTCTCCGGTTCGTCCTCGACGACGATCCGGAGGTAGGGCTCGAGTTGTGCGAAGTTGTCCGCGAGGACGACGGTGTGGTTGTCCTCGTTGTGGTCGACGACGCCCGCGTCGTCTAGTTTCGGGACGTGACACTGAACCGACGAGACGTAGACGCTCTTGTACTCGTTTTTCGCGACTTCGTCCGGCGGGACGTCGTGTTCCCACCCCGCGACCGTCTCGGCTAACGTCGACAGCTCGATGGGATCTTCCTGCCCGCGTAGCGCATAGAGGAGGTATCGCCGGCGGCGGTTTGCCAGCAACTCGAGGATCGTGTCAGCGGAGAGTTCTTTCTGCTCTCGGCTCGAGGTAAGGGCTTCCATAACATGATATTACCCCCCGAGGCGCAAAAGGGTGTCTTGAATATCCGAAATTCCAACAGACGATGGGTAATCCCGTATAGAGAGTTCCGTATTGTCTCCGTTACTCGGTTTTCGATGGCCTACTCGAGCAGTGAGCGCGGTTATCGCATCTCTTGTAACTGGTGTGAGACAACGATCTCGATTCGAAATCCTTTTTTATACCATGGACGGAGAAGTGGGTAGGCCGCCTTAGCTCAGACTGGGAGAGCACTCGACTGAAGATCGAGCTGTCCCCGGTTCAAATCCGGGAGGCGGCATAATGCTACGGTTCGTTGCCTATTGACCGTACAGCGGCGGATTTCGGTAGTGTTGCCCTCTCGATTTCCGGAGAGATTTGAACCGGCTCACGAACGCACCCTTCGCCGTCGGGCGTTTCACTACATTGTACGTGCCGAGGCTCTTCATTCCTTCCTATAGCGAGGTGAATTGTGTGAACGTGACCGCTGTGCGTAGCGTTTTCGGAGAAATAGTGAGTGAACTGTAGTTGTCGGTCGGGAAGATTTTAGCGAGTCGTGTACTAACGCTGACCAACGATGAACTCCCATGCGCTCGAGCAAGTTCTTCGGCGGAAGTCGATACCGCGCGGGCAAATCACTCTGCTAAAATATCTCTATGATCGTGACGAGTGGGTGCCGAGTAGCGAACTCGTCGACCAGATTCGGTGGGGGGACGAAGACGAATTTAGAGGTGTCGTGGGCGCATTTGGGAAGCGAATCAATGCAACATCGGAAATTACAGGCAAACCGGGTTCGGGCGCGTTCTTCGAGCGGAATCGGATTGACGGCGAAACGCACTATCGACTGCGGTCAGAAGCACGCGAGGCGATTGAAGAGGTGCAAGTCCTTCTCGATACCTTCGACCAGCATTCTCTGTCAGAATTACTCGAACCGGGAACGGAGATCAAGGCTGAACGGCTTGTGAGCGAGGTCTAACCCCTCTTTTTCTACTCGGCACCAATAATCGTTACTCGTCGGTCGTCGTGTCGATACCGAGCCGTTGATTCAGTCCGCAGAAACAGGTCACCGCGTTGAATCCGAATCCCAACGCCCCAACGAGAGCGACCAAGCCGGTCTTACGACTCCCGGTTCGGAGCGTGCGTACCGCGACGATGGTCAACACGACAGCGAGTAGTGTGCGGATGAGTCGGTCGCGACCGCCAACATTCTGTTCGACCATGTCCAACCAATGGGTTGCCTCGGACTTGTATTTTCCCGAGAAACAGAACCCGATCGAGACACCGACTCCGATCTGTTCGACACGGCCAGCGTCTGTGTCGGTGTGGATACAGTCGAAATTTCAGTCAACTGTCTTCGATACCGGGCTCCAGTCCGCTGTCTATTGGAACGCCGGTATGCCGACTCTGCTACTAGGCTTCTACCATCATTCCTGACAGTTCGGAGTCGACACTGGGTATATGAGTGCATCAGAATTACCCGAAATCGATGTCTCAAGCGCCTGCCGAGGCGATCGATACGATGTTGGCGAGCGTTCAGGAAGAGATCGACGACTCGGACCTTCGGTTCAAACTCCGTACCTCTCGTCAGTTGCTGCGAGTGCTCCAAGAGCGGAAGAGGCTCGAACAAGCCGCGTTGGCGGTCGACGAACTCGACGAGTCGGCCCGTGAAAACCTCGAGCGGTTAGGATATCTCGAGTAGGCAGCCAGTCGGGGGCTATCGGATGGTACTGGTCGGCGGGGCGTTCTCTCGTGAGCGGTCACCAGCGGTCGGGGTTTCACAGCGCGAGACGGTTTTGCAAGCGTTGGGTATCCCGTGCAATTATCGCCGGTCGCTACCGATTTGGTACGATTCCTCGTCGTCTAACTCGTCGAGCAACAGTACCTCGTCTTCCTCGTCCTCGAGTCGGTCCTGCAAGTCGTTGACGTAGCCCTTGTACTCGTCGAGTTGCTCCCGGAGATGCTCGGCCTCGAGTTCGAGTCGTTCGTGTTCGCGGACGAACTGCTTCGGGACTTCGACGGTCGGCGGGAACGAGACGTCCTCTCCGTCGTCGCTGGTTCGGGCCTCGAGGTCGTCCTCGGGGACGACTTCGACCTGCCCGTCGTGTTCGACGAGTTGGTCGACGTAGTCTCGGAAGACCGCGGACAGCGAGATGTCGCGCTCTTCGGCGATCGCCTGCAGCGCCTCGAACGCGTCCTCGTTGACCCGAAACGAGATGGTCTTGTTTTTGTTCCCCATCGATACCCCTAGTCGTCGTTCACGACACTTAACCATTTGTCAGACGACAGGGAGTCGATCGGTGAGAGGTGGCTCGCGACCGACCCGACTCGGCACCCGACCCGGCAGGCTATCCATCTCGAGACCCAATTGACGGCTAATGCTGTCCGATACGCCGGGAATCCACCACGTGACGGGGATCGTCGGGGGCCCACAGGAGGCGATCGACTTCTATAGCGGCGTCCTTGGCCTACGACTCGTCACGCAGACGGTCAACTTCGAGGACATCCTGCAACATCACCTCTACTTCGGTGACGCGAACGGGACGCCGGGGACGGTCCTCACGCACTTCCCGGACCCGCACGGCGATCCCGGCCGGGCGGGCAAGCCCCAGATCGAATCGGTTTCGTTCGTCGTCCCGGCCGAGTCGCTCGCGTACTGGGACACCCGACTCGCAGGTCACGACGTCGCGGTCGAGGGCCCGCTCGAGCGATTCGACGAGCGAGTACTGCGGTTTGAGGACCCCGCAGGCACGCGGGTCGAACTCGTGGCCGGCCCGCCGGTACCGACTGATATCGAGCCGTGGACCGCCGGCCCCGTCCCGACGAATCGCGCCATCTGCGGCCTCCACGGCGTGTCGACGCTGTCGGTCAACCCCTACGCGACCGCGGGGACGCTCGAGACGCTGGGGTTCGAACACGACGGGGAGGAGGACAACCGAATCCGGTATCGCGCGTCCGGATCGCGAGCGACCGTCGTGGACGTCCTCGATCGGGATGCCGAATTCGGCCGCGAAGGCCAAGGAACGCTCCATCACGTCGCGGTCCGCGTCGAACGCGAGGACGACCTCCACGAGTGGCGGGAACTCTTCGACGACCGCGGCTACAACGTCTCCCGGGTCAAAGACCGGCACTTCTTCCACTCGTTGTACGTCCGCGAACCGGGCGGGATCCTCTTCGAACTGGCGACCGAAACCGGCGGCGTCGCGGCGAACGACGGGGAGAACGAACCCGGCGAGTCGCTTTACTTGCCCGATTGGTTCGAACGAGACCGCGACTTGATCGAGAGCCAGCTCCCGGCGCTGACGGTTCCGTCGGCTGACGGTGACGACGACACGCTATGACGGACTCGAATCGACCGATGGACGCCGTCTCGGGACCCCACGCCGGCCGGCCGCTGCGCACCGCCGGTGCGCCCGCACTGGCCGCGGACGCGGCGCTCGTCTGTTGTCACGGGCGCGGCGCGACCGCACAGGGCGTCATCAACCTCATGGAGCCAGTCACACGGCACGGCGTCGCCGTCATCGCGCCCCACGCGGAGCGAAGCCGGTGGTATCCGAAACCGTCGACCGCGCCGCGAGCCGACAACGAACCGTGGCTCACCTCGAGCATCGATTGCGTCGCGGCCGCACTCGAGCAAGCCCGCGCCATCGACGTACCGCCCGAGCGGACCGTCATCGCGGGCTTCTCACAGGGTGCCTGCGTCGCCGCAGAGTTCGTTCGACGCAGTCCAGCCCGCTACGGCGGACTCGCTGTCCTCTCCGGACAGCTTCCCGGTTCGGACGCGGAACTCCGTTCGACCGCGATCGACGGCTCGCTCGAGGGGACGCCGGTCCTCGTCGGCTACGGTGCGGCCGATCCCTATGCCGACCGCGAACGGGTCTCCGAGACGGTCCGCGTCTTCGAGCGAGCGGACGCCGCGGTCGACGAACGGTGCTATCCCGACGTGGGCCACGAGGTCACTGACGACGAGTTCGACGCGATCGGCGCGATGCTCGAAGCCCTGCTATAGAGCCGGCGTCACAGTCGCTCGCGGTTCGAAAACAAAGATAACGAGTGCAGCCGGTGCGGATTCAGACCGTCGCTTCCGGATCGTCGTTCGCGTCGATGGTCTCGAGGCTCTCGAGCGCCTGAATCACGTCGTTGCGGTAGTTGACGACGGGTGAGTCGTAGCGCTCGCGGGCCATCTCGGCGTACTCGTTGGTTGGTGCGGTCGAGCCGCTTTCGGGCGCTTCCTGCTCGGCTTCCCACGCCTCGAAGGCCTCGATGCGATCGAGGGTTCGCTCGGCGGTTTCGACGACCCAGCGGTCGCGGGTGGCGTCGTCGACGACCGCGATAGACTCGGGTCGCAGGGAGACGTTGACGGTGCCGTCGTCGGTCTCGTAGGTGCGGGGTTTGCCGACGATGGAGACGTAGGCCGGCGGTTCCGTATCACGCAGGACCGAGGCGGCCTCGGGCTGGTACTGGCCGGCGTAGACGAAGAACGTCCCAGTCGGGCCGACGACCCGGCCGCGCCAGTACTCGCTGTCGTCGCCGACGTCTTCGGTTTCGGTGAGGGTGCCGGCGACGAACACGCGATTCGCCCGGTCGCCGGTTGGGAGCAGCGCGTAATTGGGCGCGCGCTCGTCGTCGCTCTCTTTGAAGGTGTACGTCGAATCGTTGAATTCCGATGCGAAGACGCGGCGGGCGACTTCGCGGGTGAGTTCTGACTGGCTCATTTCACATCGACCTCGCTTTGATCAGCAGTTCCTCGGGATCGGCCGGCCCGTCGAGTTCCTCGACGTCGTCTGCCAGCACGTAGCGGCCGAACGTCGGCCCCTCGATGCGGTAGTAGGTGCCGATGATATCATCGGCGATCTCGTCGGCGACGACGGTCGTATCGAGCGCGTCCATCGCCATGTCCTTTGCCTCCTCGAGGCTCAGTCCGGTCAGGTCCTCGGTGGCGTCCTTGTCGAAGATGACCTCGTGGGCGTCGATGCCGTCGTCGACGACGGCCTTGATGCGGAGGTCGAACTCGCCTTCGCCCTCGCCGTGTTCGTTACAGCGACCGTTCTGGAGGACACGGGTACAGCCCTCCTCCGGACAGCGCTTGATCAGCCCGCTGCCGCTTTGCATGTCGACCAGTGCGCCCTCGATCTCGCTGGTGTCGTTGCCGACTTCGAGATCCTCGTCGAGTTCCTCGATCACCGTCGTCGAGTTGAGTTTGACCGAATACCGGCCCTGGTACTCGTCGGTGACGACGTTGCGAAGCTCGTAGACCCCGCCTTCCTCGAGCGCGGGGAGATCGGATTTGGCCCACTTGGTGAACTTGATCGTCCCGGTCGGGTCGCCTAGCAGGCCGACCTGTGCGACCGAGTCGCTGCGGGGATCCCAGAGTTCGATGACCTTGGCGGTGAGGTCGATCCACTCCTCGGGCTCGTCGACGTCCTCGACGTTTGCCGCCTCGCTGTCGCCGCTCGAGATGTCCTCTCGTTCGAGACCGGCCTCCTCAAGGTAGTGGTTGGTGACGCTCCGGCGCGCCTCGTCGATCGGTACTTTGTATTCGTCGACGAGCGTGGTCAGGCGCTCTTCGACGTCCTCGACGCTTACGTCGTCGAGGTGGTCCGAAAACTGCTCGTGGATATCGTCCGCGTGTTGTCCTACGTCGCTCATTGTGTCTCGCCTCCTCTTTGGTTTCACTGGGAGGCATACGTCCGTTCGCGCCCGATAGTATTTAAAGTACCGCCACCGGAGCGAAAGTGAACGCCGGCGAAAGAAACCGCAAGCGGGCGGCGATGGGGGCCTCCGGTCTCGTGATCGATATCGGCGCGGTCGATCTATTCGACACCAACTGAGAGCCGATACGTACCCGATCATACAGCCGCCGTACGACCGGGTGTAAATTGTTTCAATTGGTACCGTTGGAACGTTGCCATGGGATCCGCCGCACGACAGCTCCCTTGGAATCGACAAATCGATCGGTACGGGTGACAGAAGTGTGGTGACTACTGTTTTAATTTGTCTCAGACTCGGCTAAACTCACTGTCCCTGCTCGGTATCCGGGCGACGGGCGTGCATGAGCGAGTCGTTGTTTTATTGAATTGCGTGCGGGACAGAACCGTGGCCATGAACGCGGAAGGTATCATTGCGATTGCTATCTTGGGGTTGAACGCTATGGCAGTCATCGGCGCAATCTGGGTGATATGGATCGAATGGGGTGCGGGTATTTTCGCCTCTCTGTAGAGAGAAATGTATGGCCAGGGCACGCCTATTCGTTAGTCAATTCGTCGAAAAATTGGCTGTGATCGGTTCCGTATGAAGACTTCTACGCCCTCACTATCGCTACTGCTCGCCGACCGCGAGCGCCGACTCGAGCGCGTCGCCGATCGCCTCGGTGCCCGCGTCGTCGACGGCGACGAGCGGCGGCCGAACGTCGTCGCTGGGAATGATCCCCCGCTCGGCCAGCGCGGTCTTCGCCGCCGGGGCGAAGCCGTGGGTCGTACACGCCTCGAAGAGCGTCGAGATTGCGTCGCGCTGTAGCTCCCGCCCGCGCTCGTCGCCGGCTCGCTCGAACGCCTCGCCCATGATCTCGGGAATGACGTTCGACAGCGCGTTGACCCCGCCGTCGGCACCCATTCGCAGTGCGGGCACCAGCAGGGCGTCGTAGCCCTGCAGACAGAGGAACTCATCAGGCGCCCCCTCGAGCACCGAGAGGAAGTACGCGAGGTCGCCGCTCGAGTCCTTGATCCCGAGCGCCCGCTCGTGGTCCGCGACGGCGGCGACCGTCTCGGGCTCGATTCGCTGGCCCGTACACTGCGGGATGTTGTACAGCAGGAGGGGGAGCGACGCCTCCTCGAGGACGGCCTCGAAGAACCGTTGGTTCCCTTCAGGTGCGTTCGCGGCGATGAAGTACGGCGCGACGATTGCGGCGGCGTCGGCACCGGCTTCGGCGGCGCGGTCGATCGCAGCGACCGTGTCGGTGACACTCGTCGCGGCGGCTCCCGCGACGACAGGTACCTCGGCGTGCTCGACGGTCGCCTCGAGAACGCGGTGTTGCTCGTCGGCCGTCAGCGACGGGAATTCCCCGGTCGTTCCGCAGGGGAAGACCGCGTCGATGCCGCCCTCGTGGAGGTGCTCGAGCAGGTCGACCAGCGCGTCCTCGTCGATCTCTCCGTCGTCGACGGGCGTCACCAGCGGACAGGTGATCCCTCGGAGCGAATCGCGGATAGCCATGTCCGTGGATTCGGCTACCCGGGCAAAACCGTTGTCATCGGTGTCACACGCTCGGTGGATCCCACGACCGCCCACGGCCAACAGTATATGTGTCCGGCGGGCGAACGATGGCCCAATGGCGGATCGGCGTCAACTCGAGCGGTTCCTCCGTTCGACGCTCCAGGAGGCGGGCGAGCAGTTCGAAGAGCTCCGCAGATCGACCGACGAGCAACTCGAGGAAGCCCGCGATTCCTACGAAGTCGCGAAGAACGCCCGCGGACTGCCATCCGACGAGGCGGGCCGGGCGAAGATCGTCTGCCGACGCTACGCCGAACAGCGCGCGGCGAAACTCGACGCGGAGTACCGGCCGGCCTGTTACGAGGCGGGCCATCCCGACTGCGAAGGCTGTGCGGAGGATGTCCGCGCCGGGCGCATCGAGACGTGGTAAGATGGACCGGCCGATCATCGCCTGCGTCCTCGCCGGCGGCATCGGCAGCCGACTCTACCCCGCGAGCCGGGGCGACCGCCCGAAACAGTTTCTCGCGCTCGGCGAGGAGCGTTCGCTGCTCTCCCGGACGATGGATCGCACGGCCTTCGCCGACGAGCGCTACGTGCTCACTCGAGACTCCTTTGCCGACGAAATCCACGGCCACGCACCCGAAGCGGGCGTGCTGGTCGAACCCGACGGCAAGGACACCGGCCCGGCGCTGGTCTACGCCGCGTGGCGGCTCCGCGAGCGGTTCGACCGGGAGCCGGTGTTGGTCTGCCTTCCCAGCGACCACCACGTCGACGACGAGGCGGCGTTCGCGACCCGACTCGAGCGCGCCGCCGAAATCGCGGTCGAAACGGACGGGCTGGTCACGCTGGGCGTCGAGCCGACGCGGCCGTCGACGGGCTACGGGTACGTCGTCCCCTCGGGGAGCAGTCCCGATGGCGACTCCGGCGCTGACTACGCCGCGGTCGAGCGCTTTACCGAGAAACCCGACCGCGAGGACGCGGTGCGACTCGTCGACGCCGGCGCGTACTGGAACGCCGGCGTCTTCGCGTGGACGCCCGGCGCGCTGTTGGACGCGGCTCGGGACTCGCCGCTCGCCCCGCTGGTCGAGGCGCTCGAGGCCGGCGACCCGGACCGCGGCTTCGACGCGGTCGACCCCGTCAGCGTGGATTACGCGATTATGGAGCGCGCGACGGACGTCTTCGTCACCCCGCTGTCGGTCGCGTGGGACGACCTCGGAACGTGGGACGCCGTCGGCCGAACCCTCGAGTCGGATGCCGACGAAGCGGGAGGCACAGCGAACGACGCCGTCGCTGGGGATATCCTCTCGATCGACGCCGCGAACAACGTCGTCGCGGCCCCCGACGCTCACGTCTCCTTGCTCGAGGTAGAGGACCTGATCGTGGCCGCCTACGACGATCGGATTCTCGTCGCGCCGCGAGACTCCTCACAGCGGGTCCGGGACGCGGTCACTCGACTGCGCGAGCGCGATCTGTTCTGAGACCGATGCAGGTGTTCCTCGTCTCTCCGCTCAAAAAACGCGAGTAGCCGCTCTCCTCCGCTAGTTCGAGTCGGCCGATCCCATCTCGTCGCCACCGTTCTGGGGCCAGATCGCCCAGATCAGGAGTCCGAGGACGACCACACCGGCGAGCGCGACCGACTCGAGGACGGATAGTTCGACTCCGAACCACGAGAGCGCCGTCCGGAATTCGACGACGAACGGCACGAGGACGGCGATGACGACCAGTAGTGCGCCCGGCGAGATTCGCATCTAGGGGATCACCTCTCGGACGGACTCGAGGACGATCGCGGGGTCGGTTCCGATGGTCAGCTGGAAGCCGTCGATGCCGGGGCCGAACAGGCCGCCGGCGTCGATGATGCTCGCGAGTGGGAGCGTGTACGCGAAGACCACGAGGACGGTCGCGATCGCGGTCCAGAGCTTGAGGTTGTCGAGGACGACCGGCGCGTCCTCGGGACCCGAGAGCGTCCCGGCGTAGGTGTTGTCCGGGATGGCGTCGCTCGAGTTTCCGATGGAGGTCATGACCATGTTCAGGAGGAACATGGCCAGCGCGATGGTCAGCAACGCCGCGCCCAGTGCGACCTGTGCGTTGATCTCGCCGACGGTCCCGGCGGCGGGTTCGAACGAGAAGTTCTGGTACTGCGGTTCGGCGGTCCGCCGGGGCATGCCGAACAGCCCGGAGCGGTGCATCGCGTTCGACATGAACGTCATGCCGACGAACCAGAGCAGTACCTGCCCCAACGCGAGCGAGCGGTTCCACAGTTCCTTACCAGTGACCTGCGGGACGAACCAGTAGGCCGCGGCCATGAACGTCAGCGCGACGGCGGTCCCGACAGTGAGGTGGAAGTGACCGACGATCCACCAGGTGTTGTGGACGAGGTAGTTGATGTTCATGCCGGCGTTGATCATGCCGGAGAAGCCGGCCGCGGCGAACATCAGGCCCGCGAGCGCCATGCCGGTAAAGACCGGATCCCGCCACGGAAGGGCCTTGAGCCAGCCCAGATAGCCCTTGCCGCCGCGCTGGCGCGCGCCGTGTTCCATGCTCGCGACGACGGTGAAGGCGGTCAGCAGGCTGGGCAACAGGAGGAACATCGTGTTCGTCATCGCGATGAACTTGTATCCCTCAGCGATGCCGGGGTCCAGGTACTGGTGGTGGATCCCCGTCGGCGTCGACAGCAGGAGGAAGAGCACGAAGACGACCCGCGCGAGCGGATCGCTGAACAGCTTCCCGCCGGAGAGCTTCGGCAACATGATGTACCACATCATGTACGCCGGCATCAGCCAGAAGTAGACGACGGCGTGGCCGAAGTACCAGAACAGCGTCCGGGTCAGTAGCGGGTTGACCGAATCGACGATCCCCATCGACCACGGCAATAGGAGCACGAGAATCGACAGCGCGACGCCGAGCGTACACAGGTACCAGAACAGCGTCGTCGTCAGCGTCATGAACGTCGGCAGCGGGATCCGCTCATCGGGGTTCTCCGCGCGCCAGGCCCACCACGTCCGGAACCAGTCGGCCCCGGCGAGCCACGTTCCGACGACGAACAGCACCAGTCCCACGTAGAACGCCGGATGGGCCTGCAGCGGCGCGTAGAACGTAAAGAGCACGTCCGCTTGCATATTGATCGAATCCACGACGCCGCCGAGGATCGAGACCCCGACCAGCACCGTTCCGACCACCATCATCGCGTACCACGCCCAGCTAAAGCGCAGGTCCTCGAGGCCGCGATCGAGGCTTGTCGTCACCGCCCACGTGAAGATGCCCACGAGGAAGAAGATCGTGAACGTGATCGCCAGCAACACGCCGTGGGCGGTGAGGACGGTGTAGTAGTCGGCTGAGTCGATAAAGCGGAGGTAATCGGTTCGGTGGAGCGCCTGCACGAGGCCGAGCGAGCCGCCGATCGCGAGCGCGAGGAAGGAACTCCAGAACGCCGCCGAGATCAGCCGCGCTTCCGAGGGGAACTGGTCGACGTAGGCGTTACGCATCGCCATCACCTCCGTCGGCGGACTCGTTGCCGCCGTCTGTCACGACCGAGAGCGTCCCGCTCTGCTCGTAGTCGTCGACGGTCACCGTCCAGTCGTGGTCGCCCTCGCCGAGGTCGGCGGTGTCGACGGTGAACTCGACTTGCTCGGTGCTGTCGCCGGCCACCGTAACGTCTCGTTCGGACTGCTGGTCGCCGATCTCGAGTGCGACGGTCGTCTCGAGGTCGTCCTGCATGCCGTTGCTCACGTTCGCGGTGATCGTCGTCTCGTTGCCCGCGTCGACCTCGTCGGGAGCCTCGACCGACAGCTCGGTCAGGTCGAATTCGTCTTCGGGGACGACGGTCAGTTTCCCTTCCATCGTGTGGTGATACTCGCCGCAGTACTCGTTACAGAGGATGCCGTACTCGCCCGGTTCGTCGAACCGGACGGTCATCTCCGAGACTTGCCCGGGGATGACCATCGTATTGACGTTCGTTCCGACGACCGAGAAGCTGTGTGTCACGTCCCGACTCGTCACGTAGAACGTTACTTCGCTGTTTGCCGGCACCTCGATTTGCTCCGGCGTGTACGACCACGCCTGCGCGACGACGGCGACTTCGTACTCGTTGTCGCCGACGTGTTCGACGCCGGGCTCGGCGAAGCGTTCGTCGTCGTTGATCTCGCTCGGCGTGATGTCCCCGCCGCCGTCGTCGATCATCGCGATGCCGGGGCCGACCGCACCGTAGGTAATCGTTGCGATGAAGCCGACGATCAACACCATCGCCGCGGCCAGCCACACTTTTTCGTACGTGTGAATGTTCATGCCAGCCCCACCCCCAACAGAACGGGCTGGAGCGCCCCGACCACGGTCGGCCCGTTGCCCAGGAACTCCACGAAGTACATGAACAGCCAGAGCAGTACCAGTATCAAGAAGTAGATCCCGATCAAGATCGCCGTGCCGACGGGATCGTACTCGTCGTGACCGATCTCCCGAACTCGATCGGTCTCCTGCCTTTCTGTTGCCGAAGCCATACAGGAGGGTACGGAAGAGTGAGGACTTACGACCAGTCGTATTTCCCGCCAATTGGGAAGTCCGTGGGGTATTAAGCCGTCAGCCCGCTCAGTGGCGCGTATGACTCTCGAGTCTGTCACGCCGCGACACGCGGCTGCCATCGGACTGGTGGCGTTCGTTCCGGTACTGGTCTATGCGGCTACGAACTCGGTGCTCGCCGGCGTCGTCAGCGGGATCAACCTCCTGCTCATTTACGGATCGCTGTACGTCGCCATGTCCCCGGTCGAGGGCGGGCACGGCCACGACCACGACAGGAGCGGCACAGCGAGTTGACGCCCACGCTCTCGATGACGACAGTTCCCCTCGCGCTCTCGTCCGCCGGCCTCGAGAACGCGGACCTGCTCGTCCTCGTCGTCGTCGGCCTGTTCGCGGGCGCGCACTGTCTGGGCATGTGCGGTCCGCTGGTGACGACCTACGCCGATCGGATCGGGGCCGCAAGCGAAAAGCGCCGCGAGGACGCCCTCTCCGCCTTCGAGGTCCGCCAGCACGCACTGTTCAACCTCGGGCGAACGGCGAGTTACGCGGCCATCGGCGGCCTGTTCGGCCTGCTCGGCGCGGCGACCATCGCCTCGAGCGAGACCGTCGCCGCGGTCGGCAACGGCGTCAGGGGCGCGATCGGCATCCTCGTCGGCGTCGCGATCATCGTGAGCGGCAGCTACTACCTGCGAGGGAAAACCGCCGTTCCCGGTCATGGCCTCCCCGTCGTCGGCTCGCTGTTTCGCCGCGTCTCCGGCGCGCTCTCGAGCCGGATCGACCGCCTCGCGACCTCGCCGGGGATCGTCGCGCTCGGTGCGGTTCACGGGTTCATGCCGTGTCCGATCATCTATCCGGCCTATCTCTACGCGTTCGCGCTCGGATCGCCGACCCGCGGCGCGCTCTCGCTGGCCGCGCTCGGAGTCGGGACGATACCGACGCTGTTCGCCTACGGCACGATCTTGACCGCGCTCGAGTCCGACACGCGCGTGCGACTTCACCGCGGGCTTGGCGCGGCGTTCATCGTCCTCGGCTACATTCCCCTCTCGCACGGACTGATGCTGTACGGCGTTCACCTGCCGCATCCGCCGATCCCGTTCGCACAACTCTAACATGAGCAGAGACCCGCAGCCGACCGCGAACTCGTCTGCACCGACGCCGGAGCCCGCCGTCTCGGCGCGTCCGGCTCCCGAGACGGATCCGGGGGCGGCGACCGACGCCGATACCTGCGACCTCTGTGACCTGCCGACCCCCGCCGATCCGGTTACCGACCCCGACGCCGATGGCTCGTTTTGCTGTCGGGGCTGTCTCGAGGTGGCTCGGACCCTCGAGACGGCCGACGACGCGCCGGACGAGTCGGCGTTGCGCTCCCGGATCGGCCAGCAGGGTGAGAGCGAGGAACGCAGCCCCGACCTCGCGGATCTCGACGGCGAGGACGCCTTCCTGTCGGTCGAGGGAATGCACTGCTCGACGTGTGAGGCCTTCCTTGAGGCGACCGCGGAGCGCGAAGAGGGAATCCTCGGCGCGACGGCCAGTTACGCGACGGATACGATCCGGATCGCCTACGATCCCGACCGGATCACGGCCGCGGACCTCCCCGACCTCGTCTCCGGCCACGGCTACACCGCGACCGACCGATCGGCCGACGCCGACGACGAGGGGGCGGACGACAGCGTTGCCGCGCTCTTGCTCGGCGCGTTCTTCGGGATGATGGTGATGGTGTGGTACGTCCTCTTTCTCTACCCGACCTACTTCGGCTACGAGCCCGTCGCCGACTTCGGCGGCTACGACGGGGCGTTCCTCGCGGCGAACATCTGGCTGCTGACGTCGTTCATCCTGTTCTATACCGGATTCCCCATCCTCCGCGGCGCGTTCGTCAGCCTCCGTGCCGGCCGGCCGAACATGGACTTGCTCGTCGCGACGGCCGCGCTGGGATCGTACGGCTACAGCGCGGTCGCGACGGTGCTCGGCCAGTCTCACCTCTACTTCGACATCACCGTCGCGATCGTCCTCGTCGTGACCGCGGGCGGCCACTACGAACGGGCGGTCAAGCGCCGCGCGACCGGTCTCCTCTCCGAGCTGACCGAACGGCAGGTCGATGAAGCCCGCCGCGAGGACGGCGAGACGGTGCCGCTCGAGGCCGTCGAGCCCGGCGACCGGCTCCTCGTGCGCTCCGGCGAGCGGGTGCCCCTCGACGGTGAGATCGCCGAGGGGACCGCCGCGATCGACGAATCGCTCGTGACCGGTGAATCCCTCCCCGTCGAGAAGGAGTCCGGCGACTTCGCCCGCGGCGGGACCGTCGTCACCGACGCGCCGATCGTCGTCGAAGTCGGCGACGAAGCCGAGAGCACGCTCGACCGACTCGTCTCCCTGCTCTGGTCGATCCAGAGCGCCCGGCCCGGCGTCCAGCGGCTCGCGGACAAGCTCGCGACGGTCTTCGTCCCGCTGGTCGTCGCCCTCGCCGTCGGAACCGCCGCCGTCTTGCTCGCGACCGACTCGAGCGCGTCGACGGCCCTGCTGGTCGGTCTGACGGTGATCATCGTCTCTTGTCCCTGCGCGCTCGGGCTGGCGACCCCGCTGGCGATCGCCGCGGGAATTCGGACCGCCGCGGAGCGCGGGATCGTCGTCGCCGCGGAGACGATCTTCGAGGACGCTCCTGACGTCGACACCGTCGTCCTCGATAAGACCGGAACGCTCACGACGGGGACGATGGCCGTCGAAGCGGTCCATCCCGCCGATGCGGACGAGACCGGTGCTGACGAACTCCTCTCCCGTGCCGGCGCGGTCGAGGTGCTCTCCGAGCACCCGATCGCGGAAGCCGTCGCCGACGCCGCCTCGGAGCCAGCAACCGAAGACGCTGCGGCGGATGCCCCCACAGCTGACAGCCCGACCGCGAGCACTGTCGAAAGCTTCGAGCGCGCGGATCGGGGCGTCAGCGGACTCGTCGACGGCGAGCGCGTCGCCGTCGGCCACCCCGACTTCTGCCGCGAGCGTGGGATGACTGTTCCCACGGCCCTCGAGTCCCGAATCGACGAGGTCCGCGCCGCCGGCCGCGTTCCGGTCGCCGTCGGGTGGAACGGGCGGGTCCGCGGCGCAATCGCCGTCGGCGACTCGCGGCGCGCAGCCCTCGAGGACGCACTCGAGACGCTCTCCGCGGGTCGTGAAATCGTCGTCCTGACCGGCGATGAAGGGCCGGCGGCCGAGCGATTTCGCGAACTCGAGGGCGTCGACGAGGTCTTCGCCGGCGTTCCGCCGGAGGCGAAAGCAGAAACCGTCGACCGGCTTCGAGCGCGCGGAACGGTCGCGATGGTCGGCGACGGAAGCAACGACGCCCCTGCGCTGGCCGCCGCGGATGTCGGTATCGCGATGGGCGGCGGGACGAAACTGGCGACAGAGGCAGCCGATGCGGTGATCGTCGACGATGACCTGGCGGCCGTCGCCGAGACGCTCGCTATCGCGACGGGGACCCACCGTCGGATCCGACAGAACCTCGGCTGGGCGTTCGCCTACAACGCGGTCGCGATCCCACTCGCGGTCGCCGGGCTGTTGAACCCGCTCTTTGCCGCCGCCGCGATGGCGGCGAGCAGTGCACTCGTCGTCTGTAACTCGGCGCGGTCGATCTGATCGGCCGATCGCCGACCGCGGCTTCATCGGCTGGTCGACGACTGCAGCTTCGATTTGATCTAGTCGTCCGCTGTGTCGGTCGCGTCCGTCGTATCCGCACCATCGCCGTCGTCGCTCGTCACGATCCGTTCGACTTCCCGCCGATCGCCGTTCTCGTAGACGTACGTCGTGCCCTCGTCCTCGTCGCAGGTCCGCCGGTGGCTCCCGTCACAGAACGGAAACGAGTCAGAGAGTCCGCACCGACAGACCGCGATATCCCCCTTCTCGTCGTCGATATCCGACGGCTCGAGTTTGCGTGGACCCGTCTCCTCGAGTTCGACCAGTCGTGTCATCGGACGTTTCTCCGGTCGCCGACTGCAAAACCCTTCGCTCGCGGTGGCAAGCGGCGCGAACCACGACGAGTGAGAAGCTGACATATATCACACCTTCTGGGAACGGCAAGGTTCTTGGTTCGGGTCTTGGATATCGAAACGAGAACAGAGATGTCGTTTCACGCCGAGGCAATGTCGACGGCGATCGCGCTCGCGGTCGTCAAGACGCTCGTGCTCATGGTTGGCGGCGTGATTACGTTCTTCGCGTACAAGGCCTATCAGCGCACGCGACAGCCGGCGCTTGGCTACCTCTCGCTCGGGTTCGGTCTCGTCACTCTCGGACTGGTACTGGCCGGTATGCTGTACGAACTCCTCGCCGTGCCGCTGATGACCGGTGTCTTGCTCGAGAGCCTGTTAGTGCTCGCCGGCTTCCTCGTGATCGCGCGTTCGCTGTACATCACGTAAGTCGCGCCTGCGTCCTCGAGTGAGACCGGGACTGCGGTTCGGTCCTCGCTTCGACCGGGCCCGTGGGGATGTCTTGACTCCGGATCTCGGGTGACCCAAATCGTTTTGGGAACAGTCGTATGCGTTCGTCCGTGATTTATCGAATTACGGCAGGACAGACGGCACTGAACCATGGAGCTCGTCCCTGCCGTCGTACCCCTCCCCTTCCCCCTTCCTTCCGTCCGACTGACGACTGCACGGCCGATGGCCAGTCAGAGCCGTCCGACTTCGACCCGACTCGGCTCGAGCCGTGGCAGTACATTCCGCGCCGTAACCACCCACAGGTAAGTAGGCCCCGGCTCGAGTTGGGACTATGCACGCCGACCCCGACGACGCGAGGACGCCCAGAAGTCGCGTTTCGAGTCGCTCCCACCGACCCGCCCCGGCGAGTGATCGGCCATGAGCGGATCCGACGAGCCCGAGCTGGCCGTCGGCGCGGACGCCTTCATCGACCAGGGTGCGGGCCTCGAGGTGGCGGTCGTCGGCGCGGGGGCCGTCGGCGCGACCGCGGCCTACGATCTCGCACGCGAGGGCGCGGACGTGACCCTCTACGATCGCGACACCGTCGCGAGCGACGCGACCGGGCGGGCGGCGGGGATTTGCTACGACGCCTTTGCGGACGGGCTCGACGCCGAAATCGCCAGCGACGCGATCGAGCGGTTCCGCGCACTCTCGGGGGACGACACCTTCCCGTTCGTCGAGTGTCCCTACGTCTGGCTCGCCCGCGAGGGCGACGCCGACCGGGCCGACGCCATCCGCGAACAGGTCCGTCGCATGCAGGACAACGAGATCGTCGCGTTCGAGATGGACGCCGACGCGCTCGCCGATCGGTTCCCCGCGTTGCGAACTGACGACGTCGCCGTGGCGGGTATCGCCGGCGCGGCGGGCTACACCGATCCCGCGAAATACACGGCCTGTCTCGCGGCTGCGGCGACCGGGTCCGGTGCGACCCTCGAGACCGAGACCCCGGTCGCGGTGCGGACCGATCCGCCGCGGGTCGTCCATCCGGACGGCGAGACCAGCGAGGTCGACGCGGTGCTCGTGGCTGCCGGTGCGCAAACGAGGGCGCTGCTCGCGGACGCGGGCATCTCGATCGCTATGAAACCCTACCGCGTGCAGGCGCTCGTCGCGGACGCCGACCTCGCGGAACCGATGTGTTACGACGCGAGCGGTGACTTCTATCTGCGGCCCCACGCCGACGGCGTCCTCGCCGGCGACGGCACCGAGGAACGCGAGGCCGATCCAGACGCGTACGATCGCGACGCGGACCCGACGTTCGCCGACGATCTCCTCGAGCGAATCACACATCGGGTTCCGGGGGTCGCGGACGGGGACCTCGAGCGGGCGTGGGCCGGCCTCTGTACGGCGACGCCGGACCGGGACCCGTTGGTCGGACGGATCGAGGAAGGGCTGTACGTCGCGACCGGATTCCAGGGCCACGGCTTCATGCGCGCGCCGGCAATCGGCGCGCGACTCGCGGAAGAAATACTCGGCGGGTCGGGGATCGACGCCTTCGATCCGACGCGGTTCGACGGCGACGAGTCGTTCGATGTCGTCGAAGGGATGGCCCTCGACCGGGACTGAGGCGGTGGCCTTCGGGTCAGTCTTCGACGGCGACCGGTTCCGTGTCCGTCTCCGTTTCTTGCTCGATAGCTGATTCGGTCCGATCGTTCGTCTCAGCCTCGGAGCTCGAGTCAGCGTCGCCATCCGCCTCGAGACCGTCCGGCGCGCCGGTCCGATCGGCGTCGTCGACCGCCGAGTCTTTCGGCAGTTCGACACTCAGCGTGCCCGTTTCGCTGAGTCGAGCCGTTCCGGCGTCCGGGTCGACGACGGCGTCGGTCGGGAGTTCAGCTTCGCCGTTCAGCGACATTCCGCGGCCGGGGAATCGCATCTCGTACCCCTCGCGGAACTGGCGGAACCGGTCGATGCGGATCTTGATGTTCCCCTCGAGATAGCGGACCTGCACGTCGTCCGGTTCAGCGCCGGGGGCGTCGAAGACGACGCGATACGAGGTGTCGGTCTCGAGGATATCGACGGGGAGCGATCGGTGGTTCTGGACGCGGCCGTTCGCGCGGCCGATCTGACGGTAGAGCGTGCTGCCGACCGATTTCCCGAGATCTTTGAGGCTCACGGGGCCTCACCTCGAGCGGCGCGTGCGGCGCGGGCGGGGGTCGTGGGGACCGAGAGGGGGGCGTGACAGTACATGGCAGAGATGGCCGTACAGGCGGCTATGTCAGCCCTGTTCATATCCCTTTCGCCCGGTTCAAAAGAAACGTCTGACGAAGTCGTCAGTTCCCAGTTGGGTCCCGACGGTGTGAGAGCGGAGACGGGCACCGGTCAGAGTTCGACCCGCTCGAGACAGTCGGTCCCCCCACAGACCGGACACGACAGCTCCGAGACGCCGAAATCGTCGGGGACGTCGTACGTGTAGTGGTTCTCGAAGATGTCGAGAAAACAATCCTCGTCGGTACAGACGATCTCTTCCGTCGGCGGCATATCGGCCCTTGGGGGGCCGAACTAATCAACATTGGCTTCACCCACGATGACTGCAGGGATCGACCGCGTTCCGATCGTCCGTCTGCCGACCGGTTGTTTGGACGCGTTTGTCCCTACCCATATGGCACGCTCGGCTAATCGCTTCGACATGTCCGACTCAGTCAGCCCGCCGATCGAGCGCAACCCGGCCGACGGAACGTATCACGTCTCCCGGGAGTGGACGGCGTCGCAATCGACGACGGTCGCCATCGTCACCGTCATCGACGCCATCCCCGCTCTCGAGTTCGCCGAAACCGAGACCGTCCACGACCGGGTCGACCCGGACGCGCTGGATTCGCTGTTCGAACCGACCGCTGCCGGCCCGCGCCCGGCCGGTAGTTGCGTTCGGATCGCCTTCCGGAACTTCACCGTCGTCGTCCATAGCGACGGCGAACTCGTCGTTCGGCCGGCATCGTTCGAGACGACGGAGCAGTAATACTTTCAGTCCGCGGATGCCGACTCTCGGCGCTCGAGGCTGCGTTCGACGCCGGGGGCGAGCCGGGTGATGACCGCCGACCCGTCTCGGTCCCTGACGACGAGTCCGTCGTCCGACAGCGTCGAGAGGTGGTGGGTCACCGTACTCGGGTCCCGGTCCAACTCGTCGGCCAGCGTCGTCGTCTGTGCCGGCCCGTGCTCGGCTAGCGTCTCGAGTATCCGGCGGGTCGCCTGCTTCTCGAGTGCTGTCTGGAGCGCGATATCGATATCGTCGGTCGTATCCGCGCGACGGTAACAGCGCTCCCCGCGGACCTTCTCCGAATCGATCAGCCCTTCCTCCTCGAGAATTCGGAGGTGGTGTCGGACCGTCGACAGTGACGCGTCGGTCGCCGCCGCGACCGCGGAGAGGTTGATCCCCGGATCGTCCGCGATCGTTCGATAGAGTTTCCGCCGGGAGTCGTGCTCGAGCGGATCGGAATCGTCGAACCGGCTGTAGCGAAACAGCGTACCGAGGTATCGCCACCCGCCGTCGGAGCCCGCCCGCTCGAGGGCCGTCGCCGCTACGCGAACCGTCCCCTGCAGCGATGACGACTGGCCGACGACGGCCGTCGCGGTCCCGACCGACGACGCGTTGGCGGCCGCCGCCGTGAGCAGGGTCGCGAGCGCGATGCTGGCTCCCTGTTGTGACGACTCCTCGGGAGCCGCTTCGCTCTCGTTGTCGGTCGCTTCCCCGTCGTCTGCGGCCACAGCGGAGCCGTTTCCGCCACCGTCACTCGCCGTCGATCCCCCACGATAGCCGTCGGATTCTGGTTCGGTCCCGCCGCTCGAGTCCCCCGAGTCGGCGGGTTCGGTGGTGTTCGTCGAGTTTTCGGTCTCGTTTACGTCGTCCGAGTTATCGGGATCGTCCGGATCGTCGGGGTCATCTGGGTCATCAGAGTCGTCGGAGTCGTCGGGATCATCCGGATTGTCTGGGTCATCTGGATCATCCGTATCGGCCGGATCGTCCGGGTCATCTGGATCATCCGTATCGGCCGGATCGTCCGGGTCACTGGTATCGCTCGTATCAGACGGATCGTCCGGGTCACTGGTATCGCTCGTATCAGTCGTCCCGTCGGTATCGTCAGAACTGGTGGTATCGTTCGTCTCGGTCGTCCCATCCGGATCGTCCGAGTCATCGGGATCATCGGGATCGTCAGGGTCGTCCGGATCGTCAGAGTCGTTCTGTACTGCCAGTACCGACTGAGTCGCGCTCGAGTCGGCTGTCACTGTCTCGTGTTCGGGCCCGGCGGTGACCGTTGCCGCGGCTCCGGCGGTGAACGTCGTCGCGACGAGTGCGACGACGAGACTCGCACACAGCACCGTGCGAACGGTCGTGTTCCGGGTCATGGCTCGAGACATCGATCGGTGGTGGACTCGCGGTCGCCAGCGCGGGCAAGCGGATTGGGGGCGAATCGAACGGCAGAGCGCCGCGGCTCAGTGCGTGATGACCAGCGGGAGGGACTGGCGGCGTTTCTTCCAGTTATTCACGATAATTGAACGCTTCGTCCATTAAATTATTGCAGTCGCCTTCCTCGAGCTGGCTGGACAGCGGCCTCGGGCTCGGAACGATCGATCGACGGCGTGTAGTCACCGTTTTATCGCTCGAGGCGCTATCGGGAGCCATGACTGACCCCGAGACGTTGTCGGTGACGATCGTCGACGGCTACGTCGACGAGCCCGCTCACTTCGGGGTGCCGCCGTATATCTCGACGTACCCGCGGTACGCGGCGGGCGCGCTCGTTGACGCGGGCGTCCCGCGCGAGCAGATCACGTATCACACGATCGATCGACTCCGCGACGAGCCCGACTACTGGCGAGATGTCGACGAGGCCGACCTGTTGCTCTACCTCGGCGGCATGACCGTTCCCGGCAAGTACGTCGGCGGCACGCCCGCTGAACCCGACGAGGTCCGTAAACTGGCCTGGACCGCCAACGGCACGAGCCTGATGGGCGGCCCCGTCAAGTTCGGCGTCGGCGACGAAAACGCCGGCGCGACGGAGACCGAACGGCAGGATCTGGACTTCGATTTCGTCGCCAAAGGCGACGTCGAGGCCGCCGTCTACGATCTGGTCGAGAGCGGCCTCGAGGGATTCAACAACCGGATGCGGGACCTCGACGAGGTCTCGCGGTGGGCCCGAGAGGGCGCGTTCATCGTCGAACAGCATCCCAACCATCCGGAATACCTCATCTGCGAGCTCGAGACCTCCCGCGGATGCGCGTATCGGTGTTCGTTCTGTACGGAACCGCTCTACGGCAACCCCTCGTTCCGGCCGCCGCCGACGGTCGTCGGCGAGGTCGACGCGCTCTCGAATTACGGGGTGAAACACTTCCGAATCGGTCGACAGGCCGACATTCTCGCCTACGGCGGCGACGGCGAGGCACCGAACCCCGACGCCTTGCGCCAGCTCTACAGCGGCATCCGCGAGGTCGCTCCCGACCTCGAGACGTTGCATCTGGACAACATGAACCCCATCACGATCGTCGAGTGGCCCGAACAGAGCCGCGAGGGGATCCGGATCATCGCCGAGCACAACACGCCCGGCGACACGGCCGCCTTCGGGCTCGAGTCGGCCGATCCGGTCGTCCAGGAGGAGAACAATCTGAACGTCAGCGCCGAGGAGTGTTTCGAGGCCGTCCGAATCGTCAACGAGGAAGCGGGGTGGCGACCGGACGGGGACAGGGACTCGGCACCGAATTTCGGCGACGATGCATCGCGTCACCTGCCGAAGCTCCTCCCCGGAATCAACCTCCTCCACGGGCTCAAAGGCGAACGCGAGGAGACCTACGAGCGCAACCGCGAGTTCCTCCAGCGGGTCTACGACGAGGGCTACATGCTCCGCCGGATCAACATCCGGCAGGTAATGGCCTTCGACGGTACCGACATGTCCGACACCGGAGCCGAGATCGCCAGAGACCACAAGAAGCTGTTCAAACAGTACAAGCAACAAGTCCGCGAGGAGATCGACAACCCGATGCTCGAGCGGGTCGCCCCGCCCGGGACCGTTCTCCAGAACGTCCACCTCGAGTACCATCAGGACGGCAAGACCTTCGGCCGCCAGCTCGGCACCTACCCGCTGCTGGTCGGGATTCCGGGCAAACGCGAACTCGGCCGGACGATCGATGTCGCCGTCGTCGACCACGGCTACCGCTCGGTAACTGGCGTCCCCTACCCGCTCGATCTCAACGCGGCCTCGATGGACGAACTCACCGCCATCCCCGGTATCGGCGACAGCACCGCCGGCGACATCGTCGTCAACCGGCCCTACGAGGCGATCGCCGACGCCGATCTCGGGACCGAGTTCGATCTCTCCCAGTTCATGACGACGCGACCGCTCGAGCCGGCAGACTAAGCCAAACATCTAATCGGACGGCTACCCCGTAACCGACCGTGGCGGTGCCCGTTCGCGCGATCCCAAGAGGATTTCCCCGTCAATCGACGGCACGGTGTCGGTAGTTCTATTATGGAGGGCAGTCAGAGGTGAAATCGAGGGTCTGCCTGTGGAAATATCTGAAAAACTGCTGTGTCTGTTCAGTACGGACGTTTCGGAAGAGGAGGATCGATACGTCATCGAGGTACCACGTCAAGAGGTCGAGACCGGCGACATCGACCCGGGCGAGGTCTACCGCGTCGCGCTCATCTCGCGCGAGGATGAGGTCGCGAGCGACGAGGACGCCTCGACGACGGCGACACCCCAGAGCGCACCATCGGAGCCCCAGCCGCCGGTCGACGTCGGCGAGACGCGCTACGTCGAGATCGAAGACATCGGCAAACAGGGCGACGGCATCGCCCGCGTCGAACGCGGCTACGTCATCATCGTTCCGGGTGCCGACGTCGGCGAACGCGTCAAAATCGAAGTCACCGAGGTCAAGTCGAACTTCGCGGTCGGCGAGATCATCGAAGACACGTTCTAGAAACGACCTTTTTTGCCGGGGACATCGGCCGGCGTCGAAGACGCCGGCCTCAATCCCCGGCAAAAAACCTCGGCCAAAAAAGGCCGAGCGCGAGCGCCGCTCGCGCTCGGTGAAACGGCGCGCTTCGCGCGCCGTACGATGACCGCTCCTGAGAAGCTTTCGTTGCTCGAACCGAAGTGATTGGTCATTCCTCGAGCGGCGTCCCGTCTACCCGTTTCGCGCCTTCGGAGTCGTGGACGACGACCTCGCCGGAGTCCGGACTCGCGGGTTCGTACTTATCCCGGACCGCGATGGCCTCCTCGAGTTCTCGAACCGCCCGTTCTTTCAGCGCTCGAGCCAATTCCTCGGCGTCCTCGCGGGAGATGTCGCGGCCGAGCCCCTCGCACTCGTGGGCGCGGACAACGCCTGCTTCGTCGACTGCTTCGCCCATCGGCTGGCTGGTCCCCGCGAGCGCGACGCTGAACGGGTAGGTCTGACAGATCAGCGGGCGATCCCCGTGTGCGGCGCAGGCACCTGTGCCCGACTCGTCTTCCTCGTAGAAGGTACAGTCGCCGCAGTCGTCGGTCTGGAGGGCCCACTCGAAGGTCTCGCCCTCGAGGCCGCCCGCCTCGGTCTCCGAGAGTCCGTAGGGCATGGGTCGAGCGACATCGCGCCAGTCGTAGTCGCCGTCGTACTCGTCGCTTTCCTCGAGAGTACGCACTTCGTCCGGAAACACCGTCGCGGTGTGATCGTCCTCGGCTTCGCCCGTACAGCAGGCCCCACAGCGGGTACACTCGAAGCCGATCGACTCGATCGCGTCCGCGAGGTCGTCGATGGCGAGTCGGCGGGCGTCCTCGAGTTCGGCGTCGAGCGATTGCACACCGCAGTGGACGCGGTCGACGCGGAAAAGTCAGTCGTCCGCGCCCGCGGTCGCTCCTGGCGTCGCTCGTTCGCCATCCCATTCGATCTGCCCCTCGACGGCAAGTTTCTCGAGGTGGGCGAGGATCGTCGCCCGCGCGAGGTCGCGAACCCCCGAGAGGTCCTTCTCGTAGGCCGAGTCGAGGATATCCTCGAGGGTCTCGGCTCCCGCAGTGACCGCCTCGAGCACCCGCGCTTCGCGCTCGGCTCGGTGGGAGAGCAGTCGCTCGAGGGTTGCACGGGGTGTGTCGATTTCGTGGCCGTGGCCGGGGAACAGTGCGGGCGGGTCGATCGCCCACAGCCGTCGGAGGGTCGTCACGTACGCGCGCATGTCGCCCTCGGGCGCGCCGACGACGACGCTGCCCTCGCGGACGGCGCAGTCGCCACAGACGATCGGGCCGTCGCGGCCGGCCTCGAGTGCGACGTGGTCCGGCGCGTGGCCCGGTGCATCGAGGATGCGAACGCGCTCTCCTTCGAGTGTGATCGTCGTTCCCGGGATGAACGTCCGGTCCGGCTCGCAGCCCGTCGCGTCGCGAAACCGCTCGGTTCGACCGTACCGAGCCCAGACCGTCGCACCGGTCTCGGCGGCGTAGGCGTCGACGGCACCGACGTGATCGGGATGGGTATGAGTGATGAGGATGTGCTCGACGGCGTGGTCGCGGACCAGCCGGTCGAGGTCGTCGGTACGCGCCGCCGGGTCGACGAGAACCGCCGGCTTGGGATCGGATTCTGGGCGTTGGTGTTCTCCGTCAGCAGTCGCCGGCGTCGACGCTCGGAGCAGATAGGCGTTGGTTTCGCCGCCGGGGGCACGCGTCGCGACTGGAAGCGACCGGGAAACGAGATCCATACGTGGACATGCGACCGAGCGAAAAAGTGAATATCGACGGCCCCGGCCCCCCGTGACCGTGACGACTGTCCCACCCGTCGCGAAACGCGATCGATTCGCCGCTGGATCGGTTCGACCGCTCAGTGCTTGAGGAAGTACACCTGCTTGCGTGCGTCTCGGAAGCTGTACCGAGAGCCGACGAGGCCGACGTCCTCGAGTCGGTTGAGCGCGTAGCGGACGGTGCGGTCGGGAAGCAGCGATTCCTCGGCGAGTTGGCCCTGCGAGAGCGGCGAATCGGTCTCGAGGACTTTCGCGACGAGTTTCGCGCTCGGCGGCAGATCCCGGAGCCGATCGCGGTATTCGTCCTCCGAGAGGGTTTCTTCGGCGGCAGCGCCACGGTCCTCGGCTGTACTCATGCTCATACCTACGAGAGCGGAATCGGTGATGGTAAAGCTTCCCTATATGTGGATACGAATAATGCAGTTTGTATAAGGTGTATGAATGAGGTATTAACACAGAACTTTTACCCCCGTGTTTCGGTGGTATCCAGCGTCGAAATTGACGGGTGTCGGTCCGAGTCGGGGCAAATCCGTAGCCGGGACGGAATCGCCAGCGGACTCCAGTATCGTTTTATCCTATCACAACAGTAGATTCGCCCAGTGTGAAAGGACAGGAGTGGTACCAAGCCGACGATATCGCCGAGGAGTACGACGACAAGCGGTTCTCCCAGGGCGGACAGCTGATCGACCGCCGGGAGAAAAAGGCCGTCCTCGAGGCCATCATGCCCGTCGAGGACCGGAAGGTCCTCGAGATCGCCTGTGGTACCGGGCGGTTTACGGTCATGCTGGCCCATCAGGGTGCCGACGTCGTCGGACTGGATATCTCGGCGGCGATGCTACAGCAGGGACGGCGGAAGGCCCAGAACGCGGAGTTGGCCGGGACACTCGAGTTCCTCCGCGGCGACGCGGGGCGATTGCCGTTTCCGGACGACCACTTCGATACCGTCGTCGCAATGCGGTTTTTCCACCTCGCAGACGATCCGGAGGCGTTCTTAGAAGAGATGCGCCGGGTCTCCCGCGATCAGATCGTCTTCGATACGTTCAACCGGTTTTCGACGCGGAGCGTCTACAACTGGGCGCTCCCGATGGGATCGCGGCTCTACTCGAAGAGCGAAGTAGCGGTCCTCCTCGCGAAGACGGATTTGACCCTCGTCGACGTCGAGGACGATTTCCTCCTGCCGTACGGACTGTACCGATCGATCCCGAACGGACTCGCGTCGCCGCTGCGCGCGCTCGATAACGCGGTCGGGGAGTTGCCGATCACCGACCATTTCGCGTCGGTATCGTACTGGAACGCGCAGGTCCGCTGAGACTCGTTTCGAATCCCATCTATTTACTATCAGGAGCTCCTATCGGGGCGTATGGAGCTCTCGGTAGTCGTCTCGACGCTCAACGACCGGGAGCGATTGCTATCGTGTCTCGACGCCCTCGCGGAGCGGACGCCGGCATCGACGGAAGTCATCGTTGTCAACGGCCCCTCCTCGGACGGGACGACCGGCGTGGTTCGCGAGCGGGACGACGTCGACGTCCTCGTCGAGATTTCGGAACGAAACGCGAGCGTCTCCCGGAACGCTGGTTTCGAGCTCGCGACCGGCGATGTCGTCGCCTTCCTCGACGGCGAGTACGCGATCGATCACAGCTGGTACGCCGCAATCGAGGAGTCGATCGGCGACGAGACACCGATCGTCACCGGCCCCGTGACCGGTGGCCCCGTCGGCGCGGACCTGCAGTCTCCGCGGCGGGTCGCCGGTCGATCGGTCGCTCTCTTTCACGGCGACAACGTCGCGTTCGAACGGTCTATCCTCGAGTCCCTGGACGGCTTCGACGAGTATCTCGAGGAGGAAAGCGAACGCGACTGTGCCCACCGCGTGGCCGGACTCGGCCACGAGGTGTCGTGGTCGGCGACGATGGCCGCCCGCTGTGAGGTCGGGACCGACGGCGGCCGGGCCGACCCCGATTGGGGGGCGACCTACCGGTCGCTGTCCTACCGACTCGCGAAGAACTACGGCCTGCGGCCGGCCGTCCTCGCCCGGACTGCCGGGAGCGCGCTTCGGGACGGCCTCAGCGGCGTTCGCCGGCTGGCGTCGGGCGAGGCGACGCCGACGGGGTGGGTAGGAGACGGAACCGACGTCGCCGCAAACGTCACGCGCGGGCTCTGGGACGGCGTCCGCGCCCGCTATGCCGATCGCTCGAGCAAGCGAAATCCAAACGGGCTCTCGACGCGACACGACCGGGCGGTCCGGGTCTACGACCGGCGCTGACTGACCGGCCCCGATTTCACCGCGACGGCGACCGTCAGGCCTCTTCCCACGGTTTCGTCTCGGCGTCGACGAACTCGAACATGTCCCTGAACTCCTCGGGCAATTGCTCTTCGGCGTGGGCCAGTTCGCCGCCGGGGACCCGTTCGCTGACGAGGTCGATGACGGCCTTGATCCGGTAGACCGCCTCTGATTGGTCGACGTTCGCCGGTCGTCCGTACGACGCGTCGAGGGCCAGATCCTCGTAGTTCAGCCGCTCGAGCACGCGATCGACGAACGCATCGTAGTCGTAGGTCTGGCCGTGATCGGCGGCCAAGAGGTGCCGATCGATCTCCATCGGGAGCGGGCTCGCGATGTCCGTCGCGCCGCCTTCCCCGACGCGCTCGCCGAGGGTCTCGAGGACTGCTCGCGTCGTTCGGACGGCCTCGGCTTGGGTCCCGGCTTCGATTCGGTGCTGTATCTCGCCGATGAAGTCGGTATAGCTCGTGCTCATGGTCGTCTGGTACTCGAGGCTGTCGGCAGTGGACTGCAAAAACGCTATCCGCGGATTCGCAAGGGGGTCCGATCCTCGGGTGGCGACCGCGCCGAGCCGGCGCTACGTTCGCTCCGGTGCGAGCGCTTCGATCGTCGTCTCGGTCACGTCGCTCGAGGCCGGCTCCGGAACGACGACGATCGGGTGGTCGATACCCGTCTCGGCGACGAGCGTCTGCAGTTGCTCGCGGGCCTCTTTGGGCGTTCCGGCCACGCCGAGATCGGCGAGCATCGCGTCGGTCACCGCGCTCGCGGCGTCGTCGCGCTCGCCGGCGCGCCACGCGTCTGCGATCCGATCCGCCTCGTCCGGGTACTCCGTCGCGACCGCGCGCCGGTACCCCTCCCCGCTCCCGACGTAGTACGCGATGTGTCGCCGCAACACCTCGCGGGCCTCGCTCGAGTCGTCGCTGACCGCCGACGGGACGTACGGCGCGATCGTGATCTCGTCGGGCTCTCGGTCGCGCTCGCGCGCGGCTGCCGCGACCTCTTCGAAGGCGTCTTCGAGCCGCGAGAACGGAATATTGTGCGGGATCCACCCGTCACAGAGCCGGCCGACGACGCGGCGGTTCGCCGGCCCGAGGCCGGCGTGATAGATCGGCACCGCGGTCTCGATCGACGGGAAGTTCGCCGCCTCGAGCAGTTGGCCCTCGTAGTCGACCGGGTCGCCGGTCCCGGCGGTAAAGTCGCGTATCAGTTCGATCGTCTCGTGGGCGCGTCGCACCGGTCGATCGAACGCCATTCCGTGGAGGCCCTCGACCGCGGCAGCCGTGCTCGTCCCGAGGCCGAGCGTGAACCGGCCATCGGCGGCGTCCTCGAGCGAGGTGGCCGTCATCGCGAGGACCGCCGGCGAGCGCGAGTAGACGTTCAAGATCGCGGTCCCGATTCCGATCTCGTCGGTTCGACAGGCCATCTCGGTCGCCTGGACCACGCCGCTTGCCCCCCAGAGTTCGCCGACCCAGACGGTATCGTAGCCACGGTCTTCGGCGCGGACCGCGACGTCCGCAAGGTCCGTATCGCCGAACGCCGTGACCATGAGTCCGGTTTCCATGCGCGTGTCGTCGCTCTCCGGCGGCAAAAATCGATTCGTTCGTTGCAGGCTTGGAGACGTGGGCAAGGCCCCAATTTCCCGTTCACCCAACCGTTCTCGCCCGCTCTTTCCTGCTCCCGTTCCACCGGCCCGTTAGGAGAACCGCATCGGTGACTCGAAATAGATCTTACGCCGTCCACTCGGCTTCGATATCGATGTCCTCGTCGTCGGTGTCGGTCTCGAAGACGAGTACCTGCCCGTCGCCGGTGACGAGCAGGTCCCACTCGTCGACGGGGAACTCGAGGGCGAGTCCGGAGCCGGCGGTCCCGGCGTGCTCGAACAGCCGATCGAGGGCCTCGAGTTCGATCGTTTCGTACAGCGGCTCGATTTCGAGCGGCGATCTGTCCGCAGCGGTCGCGACCGCGTCCATGATCGCGGTCGAGGGCCGACGCGGGCCGGTGAGGTCGAACTGCGCTCGACAGAGCGGAACGGAGTCCTGCCGGGAGAGGAGGTTACTCATTGCTACACTCTACTGCTCTCAGCCGATTGAATGGGGTGACGGCATATACCCGGTTTTATATACCGATCGACGGCGACGATCCCGATCAGTGCGCGATCGTGTTCTCGACGAGCGCGTCGAGCGCGCGCCGGAGTCGACCGCTCACCGCCGACGAGGAGATTCCGAGCACCTCGGCCAGATCCTCGACGGACGCCCCGCGCGGATCGTCGAAGTAGCCGCGTTCGTAGGCCACTTGCAGCGTCTCCTGTTGGATCGGTGTCAGCCCGTAGGTCGACTCGGTCCCCGGTTCGTCACCGTTCGCGTGGTAGAGTCGATCGACGGTGAACTCGACGTCCTTGCCGCGACAGTGGGCCCGAAACTCCTGGAGCGCCTCGAGAGCGGGTACCTCGAGCGTCGCGATCCAGCCACCTCGGCCGCTCGTCGCGTGGAGCACGCGCAAGCCCAGTTCCGCGGCTTTCGGCAGCACGAGGCGCTCGGCGGAAGTCAGCCGCATCCGGTAGATTCGGAACTCGCCCCCGTCGATGATGATCGTCGGCTCGGACACCGTCGGATCCGTCGCCAGCGCGGCTTCGAACCGATCGAACGCGCCGCCGATGACCTTGAAGAACAGGTAATAGGCCCCCGGCCCGGCGATCGTCTGGTACTCGAGTTCGCTCTCCATCTCCGGGACGGCCTGAATCGTCGGGGTCAATACGAGTTCCGGGTGGACGAGCGTAATCTCGGCGATGGCCCTCGAGTCACTCATACGCGGCCGTTCGGCGTCGACCGCAATGAAGCTTGAACCGACCATCAGCTGCCGTCCGTCTTATCCGTCGGGTCCGTCGAAGACGACCTCGCCGTCGACGATCGTCATCGCGACCTCGATCTCGTCGATTCGATCCGCCCGGTCCCACGGCGACTCCTCGAGCACGACCAGATCGCCGCGCTTGCCGGATTCGATCGTCCCCAGCCGATCGTCGTCGAAGCCGGCGTATGCCGCGCCAGCGGTGTACGCCCGCAGCGCCTCAGTGACCGACAGCCGCTGTGTCTCGGTCGGTGGGTTCACCGCGTACTGAACGCCCAACAGCGGATCCAGCGGCATGCAGTCCGAGCCGAACGCGAGGGACGTCCCGGCCTCGAGCACCCGCCGGAACCGGTTCGTCCGATCGCGCCGCCGCTCGCCGAGTCGCTGTTCGTAGAGCCCGCCGTCGCCGGCCCAGCGGTGGAAGTTCGGCTGCATCGAGGCGACGATTCCCGCCGCGGCCATGCGCTCGAGTTGGTCGTCGGTCGCCAGCTCCGCGTGTTCGATCCGGTGGCGCGAGCCGCCGGGGTCGGCGGTCGCCTCGAGGGCGGACAGCGTTTCCTCGATCGCTTCGTCGCCGATGGCGTGAACGCAGAGCTGGAACCCCTCGGCGTCGGCCCGCTCGACGAGAGCGGCGAGGTCGTCCGGCTCCACGACCCACTGGCCGCGGTCGCCACCCTCGGATTCGTCGGGGTCGCCATCGGCTCCTTCGTCGATACTATCGCCGCTGGCGTCCGCGTACGGCTCCCGGAGCTTCGCCGTCCGGCTGCCGAAACTACCGTCGGAGAAGGACTTGATTGCGCCTGTTCGGACGCGGTCGGTTCCGTCGTTCGTCCCGACTCCGACCTCGGCGAGGGCCTCGAGGTGGTCGCTCCAGTAGTCGATCCGAACCCGCAGCGGGAGGTCGCCGTCGGTGGCCATGTCGCGGTAGACCCGCGGCGCGACCGAGCCCCGGATCTTGTCGTGGACGCCGGTGACACCGCGTTCGACCGCGTCACGGGTCGCCGCTGCGAGCACTTCGCGCATCTCCCCTCGGTCGGCCGTGAGTCGCTTCCTGACGGCCTCGGCCGCGTCTTCGACGGCGATCCCGGTCGGTTTGCCGTCCTCGTATCGCAGATCGGCATCGGGCAACTCCTCGGCGAGGCGCTCGAGCGCGACCGTGTTCAGCGACGCGGTGTGCAGATCGACTCGCATCGCGACGATCGGCCGATCCTCGCTGACCCGGTCGAGATCCGCTCGAGTGAGCGGTGCCGATTCCGTCTTCGCTCCCGTCTCCGTCCCTGTCCCCGTCCACTCGCTCTCGTCGTAGCCGAACCCGAGGAGCCACTCGCGGTCGGGCTCGTCCGCGGCCAGTTCGCGGAGCCGCTTGACACAGTCCTCGGCGCTGTCGGCGGCCGAGAGGTCCGCGTGGACCAGATGCTGTCCCAGTTGCTCCATGTGCGTGTGCGCGTCGATGAACCCCGGCAGGACGACGCGGCCCTCGCAGTCGATCACGTCGGTTTCGACGCCCGCGAGGAACTCGACGTCGAACGTATCGCCGAGGCGGATGATCTCGCCGTCCCGGATCGCAACCGCCTCGTGGACGGTATCGGGTTCGGTGAGCGTGTGGACCTCTCCATTGATCAACAGGAGGTCTGCAGCCGCCGTCATGGGAGAGTGCCCGCGGGCGAGTGCCAAAACAGTTGGGTCCGCCGACTCTCACCGCCCGCCGTCGCTGCTTGCGTGTCTGTCAGTAGGGACCGCCAACAGCCGATACCGGAGTGTAACGGCGGCCTACGGGTCGAATTCGAGCGCAAGGTTGACTTACCGGCACGTCGACCGGTTCGTATGCTCGATCGTGAAGATCGCATCGTCTTCGGCTCGCTCCTCGCGCTCGTCCTCGCGATCGCCGGCTCGCTCGTCATCGACGGCCAGTTCGGACTCGGGATTCGGGACTGGCCGCTTCTGTCGTATCTCCTGTTTGCCGGCCTCGCCGTGGCGCTCCCACAACTGTATCTCGCGATCACCGACGACGAGAACTCTCCGAGCGGGGACCGATCGCGGAGCCGGCTCCGGTTCGCCGCGGTCGCAACGGCAGCGTTCGCGATCGCGTTTGCCGCCGATGCGGAGGGGCTGGCCCACCTGCTGATCGGGGTGATCGGCTCCGGCTCGCTCGTCGCACTGGTCTGTTACGAGGTTCTCACCGACTACCGAACTGCGAGCGACGAGTCCGTGACGCGGGTTTCCTGATCGCCGACGCGGCGGCCGTCGTCGAGTCTCGAGCGGCGGACATTCCTCGAGCCGTCACGATCAGCAACTGTTAGGAGCCACCGCCCACTTGGCTGAGCCATGACAGACCCCGAGGACCTCGCCGAGCGAGTGCGCGAGGGCGACCTTCGTCTTCACGAACTCGAGGACCACGCCGACTACGACACCGCGGCCGAGGCACGCCGGGTGCTCGTCGAGCGCGAGACGGGAACCGAACTCGAGGCGATCGGCGACTACGCGTTCCCCGCCGAGCGAGCGGAGCCGAACATCGAGAACATGATCGGCGCGGCCCAGGTGCCGATGGGCGTCGTGGGCCCGGTGCCCGTTTCCGGCGGCGCGGCCGACGGCGAACACTACCTCCCGCTCGCGACGACGGAAGGCGCGCTGCTGGCGTCGGTCAACCGCGGGCTCTCCGTGATCCGCGCGGCGGACGGAGCCGATGCACGCGTGACGAAAAACGGGATGACTCGAGCCCCGGTCTTCCGGGTCGACGGCGTCGCCGAGGCCGCCGAGACCGTCGACTGGGTCGAGGGCAATTTCGAGACGCTTCGGGAGGCCGCCGAGTCGACGACGAGCCACGGGGAACTCCTCGATATCGAGCCCTACGTCGTCGGCGACTCCGTCTACCTGCGCTTTGCCTACGACACCAAGGACGCGATGGGGATGAACATGGCCACGATCGCGACCGGCGAAGCCTGCGAACTCGTCGAGAGCGAGACCCCAGCCTCCCTCGTCGCGCTCTCGGGCAACCTCTGCTCGGACAAGAAACCCGCCGCGGTCAACGCGGTCGAGGGTCGCGGACGCTCGGTGACGGCCGATGTCCAGATCCCGGGCGAACTCGTCGAGGACCGCCTCCACACGACCGCCGACGCCATCGCGGAGGCAAACACCCGCAAGAACCTGATCGGCAGCGCCAAAGCGGGAAGTCTCGGCTTCAACGCCCACGCCGCCAACGTCGTCGGCGCGGCCTTCCTCGCGACCGGACAGGACGAGGCCCAAGTCGTCGAGGCCGCGAACACGATCACGACCATGGACGCCCGCGAGCGCGAGGACGGCACCACCAACCTCTACGCCAGCGTCTCGCTCGCCTCGCTCGAGGTCGGGACCGTCGGCGGCGGGACGAAACTGCCGACGCAGGCCGAAGCGCTCGAGATTCTGGGTCTGAAGGGCGGGGGAGATCCGGCCGGCTCGAACGCCGACGCGCTCGCCGAGATCATCGCCGTCGGCGCGCTGGCCGGCGAACTCTCCCTGCTCGGCGCGCTCTCCTCGCGACACCTCGCGAGCGCACACGAGGATCTGGGCCGATAAGGGCTCGAGTCGGGTGTCGGGTAACGTCGGCCTCGAGTCCCGCCACCCGCGCCCAGCCGGCGACGTGCGGGTCTCCCGAGACTGCGAGTCCGTTATTCCGTGTCGTCCGAGACCGAGTTCCGTTCCCTATCCGTACCGGTCCCGTCTTCGTCGGTTCCGTCTTCGTCGGTTCCGTCTGACCGCGCTCGCAGCGTTTTGATGGCGATGTAACTCCCGGAGAGGACGAGCAGTACCAGTCCGAGGACGGTCTGAAATCCCGATGACCCGAGCAGCACGAACAGCCAGCCGGCGGCGGCACCCCCGTGTCCGAGCGCGAAATCGTATTGGCCGACGCTCGCGTGAACGCCGGCGAGAGCGATGAACGTCAGCGCGAGGACCCACGTCACCGCGGCCGCCGCGTCGATCCCGACGATCGTCTCGCTGACGACCGTTCCGTAGACGAGCAATCCGACCGCGAGCAAGAGCCCCGCGCCGATGACGCTCCCCTGCAGATCGATCGTCTCTGTCATACCGGCTCGAACCGTTGAACGGGGATAGCCGTGGCGATACCGCCGCGCCGATCTCCAGCAGACAATACGCTGTACCGACCTACAGCAAGCGATACCGCCCGCGACTCTCGCTGACGACCCCGCGCCGAGTGAGTTTCTCGAGGGCGTCCCTGACGTACTCGGCGTCGACTCCACGCTCGCTTGCGTAGTCGACGACCTCGTCCTCGGTCGGCCGCTCGAGGGCCGCGAGCGCGCCTTCGACGATCTCCTTTTTGCTGCCGCTGCGACTCGGGCCGCGCGGATCGCGGTCGCCGGCCGCTTCGACTTCCGCGACATCGAGTCCGGATTCCTCGAGGTACTCTGCGTCGTCGACGACGCCGTCGGCCACGTCGTCCTCGAGGGCGGCGAAGGAGTCGAGTTCGGCGAAGGCCTCGCCCTGTCGGTTCGCGAGCATCGAGGCGCGCACGTCGCGGGCGTGGGCCGCGTCGTCGGTCTCGACGAACTTCTTGCGTTTCTCGTAGGCCTTGCGGGAGCCACAGCGGGGACACTGGGTCGTCTCCGACCGGCCCTCGATGATCCAGAGGTTCGAGCACTCGCTACAGCCGACGACGGCGTACATGTCTCGCAGTGGCCGCTCGCAGTAGTTCAAGCTTCGGCACGCGCAGCGGAAGTGGTCGTGCGAATCGGCGCACTACGATGCGTTCTCAGTGTGCGGAGACGTTAGAGAGGACGTTCAGACAGTAGACGCCGGCGAGGATGAGTCCCATCCCGGCGACGGCCGCCCCGTCGAGTCGCTCGCCGAACGCTACCACGCCGATCGACGCGACGCCGACGATGCCGAGTGCGGCCCACGTCGCGTAGACGATACCGACCGGTAGCTCTTCGAGGGTCAGCGAGAGCAGATAGAAGGCGACGCCGTAGCCGACGAGGACACCGAGACTCGGCAGCGGCCGCGAGAACCCGTCGGAAAGTTTGAGCGCCGTCGTTCCAACCAGTTCCGACAGGATCGCACCGCCGAGGATCACATACGGGTTCATGCGCCACCCTCTAGTTGGAAAATTAATATTTGTTTCGGAGCGGTAGGGACTCGAGTGCCGCGACGATTCCCTGTCGATCCCGGCAGCTGCCCCGACCTGCCAGCGCCACTATCCCCGGAACTATAGTATCCGTTGCCGTGCCATTGCGTATGGAACGCGTTTCCCTCGACGACCTTGAGCCGGCGGAAGCCGCCGATGGCGTCCACCTCGCGCTGATGGCGGGAACCGAGTCGATGAACATCCAGCACTTCGAAATCGAACCCGGCGCGACGGTCGACGAGCACAGCCACCCCCACGACCAGACGGGCTACATCACGCAGGGCGAACTAACGTTCCTCACTGACGGTGAGGAGATCGTCTGTGGTCCCGGCGACTCCTACGCGATTCCGGGCGACCAGCCACACGCAGCCGAGAATCGCGGCGACGAGGCGGTCCGGGGCGTCGACATCTTCAGCCCGCCGCGGGAGGATCCGAGCTGGCAGGTAGACTGATCGCCTCGAGCACCACTTCGGGTCCGCACGATCGGTCGCGACAGCGATCTGTTTCCCAGCGGTAGCGCCCCCGGCCCGACGATTTCGGTGAACCGCCGCCGGATTTCGGTGCCTCGCTCGAGGTCTCCGGGGCTCGGTCGGCCGCTCTCACTCTCCTGTAACACCGACAAATACCACGGAGTTATATACCCGATTTCGAAAGGGGAGTCCGATGGCAACGGAACGGACACGGCGATCGGTCGGATTGGGTCGAATCGGATCGTTTCTCGAGCGGTTGGGGCCGACGTGGCTCGCCGGCGCGATCGCGGCGGGGCCCGCGACGATGGGGAGCCTGCTGGTCGCGGGGGCGAGTTTCGAGTACGCGCTGCTGTGGGTCGTCGTCCTCTCGGCGATCCTCGGCACCGTCGGGCAGTACCTCGCGATGCGGTTGGGACTGCTTACCGAGGCGGGGATCGTCGCGGTCGTCGAGCGACACCTCGGCTCGTTCTGGGCCTGGGTGCTCGTCGTCGATGCCGTACTCGCCGCGGGGTTGGCCCAAATCGTGATTATGAAGACGCTCGCGTCGGTTAGCGCGACGATGACAGCCGAAGCGGGCATCGGCGTCGCCGCGCTGACCGATCCGCGCCTCTGGGGGATCGCGTGGGCCGTCCTCCTCGCACTGGGGCTCGCGGGCGGGGGCTACCGCCTCGCGGAACACGGCGCGAAACTGCTCGTCTCGATCGTCGTCGTCGCCTTCGTCGCCTCGGCGTTCGTCGTCCCGATCGATCCGGCCGCGGCGGCTGCGGGGCTAACCCCCGAAATTCCGGCCGGCGTAGACGGCGCGCTCATCGCCGCGGGAATCCTCGGCGGCGCGGTCCACATCACGCTGCTGACCATGCAGAGCTACACGATGCGCGCCCGCGACTGGACCGCCGACGATGCCGACACCGCGACGTTCGACGTCGTGAGTTCGATGCTCGTCGCCTTCGGCGTCTTCAGCCTCGGCGTCTTCCTCGTCGCGGCGAGCGTGCTCCCGTCGGCCGGCGTCGACCCCGCCACGATCGACGGCGTTGGTGCCGCACAGAGTCTCGGCCCGATCGCCGGCGAGTACGCCACGTGGCTGTTCCTCGCCGGCTTGCTCGGCGCGGCGGTGTCGACGCTCGACGGGAACACGATCGTCCCGCCGTACCTGCTGGCCGACAAACTCGGCTGGGATCAGTCAGTCACTGACGGCCGCTACCGGGCTGCGATCGTCGTCGTCGCGCTCGCGTCGGCCGCCGGCTCGTTCGTCGAGGGAGCGTTCTTCCAGCTCCTCGTCCTCACGCTGGCGTTCGGGCTGGTCGGAACGCCGTTCGCCATCGCGGTGATCCTCTACTTGCTGAACGATCCCACGGTCGTCCCCGAGACGAACTCGCTCCCGGCGAACGTCGGCGGGCTCGCGCTGTTCGCCGTTGCCGTCGTCCTCGCGGGCGAATTCGTCCTCGCGGAACTCGAGACGATTACCGAACCCGTCTCGGCGTTCGTCGTCGCCTTCGCGGCGGCGATGGCGCTGGCGGTCCTCGGATTGGGTGCCAGATACGTCCGCGATCGAATCACGACGGCGTGAGCCGTTCGGTCGCTCGAGTCGTTACAGAACTGTCGCGATCAACCAGAAGTAGACGAGCAGTCCGACGCCGGTACTCGCGGCCACGAGACCCAGCGGCAGGAGGATCCGGCCGGCCCGCTGGACCGTCGCTGCCGTGGTCGTTATCGCCTCGAGGGGCGCACGAATCGACTGTTGCATAGCAGTACTACGCACGTACACCTATTTGAAAGTCAGTCAGACATTCACGGGATGGAACTGTTTTCGGCGTGGACTACTGCCGGCGAATTGCTACAGTGCTCGAGTCATCACACGGGCCGTGACCCGCGGCCAGATACAAAACTCAGTCGAGTGCCTTCCGCATCTCGACGTGGGGAATGCCGGCCTCCTCGAACTCCTCGCCGCGGCGCTCGTAGCCCAATCGGCGATAGAAGTCGGCGGCTCGCGTCTGCGAGTGTAGTTTCAGTTTCCGAAAGCCGCATGCATTGGCTCGGTCCTCGAGCGATTCCATCAGCGCGCGGCCGACGCCCGCCTCGCGCCACGACTCGAGGACGGCGACTCGTTCGACCTTGCCGACGCCGGCCGCGTACTCGCGGAGTCGGGCCGCGCCGACCGGCTCGTCGCCGTCGTAGGCGACGAAGTGGTCGGCCGTCTCGTCGTGGTCGTCGTACTCTACGTCCTCGTCAACGCCCTGCTCCTCGACGAATACCGCCTGTCGGACCGCGAACGCGTCCTCACGTTCCCGGTCGGTGTCTGCGACGCGAACCTCGAGTTCGTCCATCGCGATGGCGTAGGACCGTCGATCACGAGAGCGTTACGAACCCGTCGGGGCCCATTGGCTGTGGCTGGCGATGGAACGTCGTAAAGAAAACCGCGAGAGTAGAACGGCGGCTGAAAAGCTGGCTTACGCCAGCTTTTCGAGAGCATCAGACCGCTTTCGGCCTGACTGCCCGAAAACTGTCTTACGACAGTTTCTCGATGTTGTTGACGACTTCCTCGGCGTACTCGCTCGTCGAGAGCTTCTCGGCGTCCTCGAGGTTGCGCTCGAGGTCGTAGGTGACCTTACCGGAGGAGATGGTCTCCTCGACGGCGTCGCGGACGAGGTCGGCAGCGTCGTCCCAGCCGAGGTAGTCGAGCATCATGCGGCCCGAGAGGATCATTGCGGTCGGGTTGACCTTGTCCTGGCCCTCGTACTTGGGCGCGGAGCCGTGGACGGGCTCGGCCAGCAGGAGGCCGTCGCCGAAGTTCGATCCGGGGGCAATGCCGAGGCCACCGATCTGTGCGCCGGCGGCGTCGGACATGTAGTCCCCGTTGAGGTTCATCGTCGCGATGACGTCGTAGTTGTCCGTTCGGGTCAGCAGCTGCTGGAGCATGTTGTCGGCGATGCGGTCGTTGACGACGAGGGTATCGTCGTCGGCTTCGCCGTCTTGCTCCTCCCAGAGGGTGTCCTCGGTGATGACTTCGTCGCCGTACTCCTCTTCGGCGACCTCGTAGCCCCAGTCGCGGAACTGGCCCTCGGTGAACTTCATGATGTTACCCTTGTGGACCAGCGTAACGGAATCGCGGTCGTGCTCTAAGGCGTAGTCGATGGCGCGGCGGACGAGTCGCTTCGTGCCGAACTCCGTGATCGGCTTGACGCCGATACCGACGGGCCCGTCGTGGATGACGTCGTCGTCGCCCATCTCGTCTTCGACGAACTCCTTGACCTGCTGGACTTCGTCGGTGCCTGCCTCCCACTCGATGCCGGCGTAGACGTCTTCCGTGTTCTCACGGAAGGTGACCATGTCCATCTCGCCGGGGTTTTTGACCGGCGACGGGACGCCGTCGAGGTGGTAGGTCGGTCGAACGTTCGCGTAGAGGTCGAGTTTCTTTCGCAGCGCGACGTTCAGCGATCGGAAACCGGCACCGACGGGAGTCGTCAGCGGGCCCTTGATCGCGACGCGGTGTTCCTTGATTGCTTCGACGGTCTCCTCGGGCAGGTTCTCATCGTACTTCTCCCGTGCGGACTCGCCGGCATAAAGTCGCATCCAGTTGATGTCGCGGCCGGTCGCCTCGGCGGCAGCCTCCAGAACCTTCTGTGCGGCGGGACCAACGTCGCTCCCGACGCCGTCGCCGTAAATAATCGGGATAATCGGGTTGTCAGGCACCTCGAGTTCGTTCTCGGTACCCGCTTTCAGCGTGATCTGTTCCCCCGCTTCGGGGACCTCGATCTTGTCGTAGCTCATTTCGTCTGTACGGTTCTTCGACGGGGGTAAAAGGTCTACCATTTCCGTCTCGGATCGGCAAAAATTGAACCATTCCAATACCTCCTACACGGCAGTATAGGGCGGTTGGAGAGCTACTGTAGCCAGTATCGGGTCGAACCGGAGTTCCGTTTCCTATATAAAAATAAGTCAAATGACGGGTCCGTGAATACTAAAACCAGTATTTCTCGATCGGTAGCAACTCTCGAGCGAACCGACCGGACGAGTGTGAAAACCACCGTGATGTCGCCCGTTCGAGACCGACGAATCCACCCGCCGGGACCGTCGCGTCGTTCGGCCTCGAGGGCGGCGATCACGGCCCGCGAGTCGGCGTCGGTGTGTCAGCGACCCTCGACTCGCGTGTGGCGTCTCTCACGCCGACCGAGTCGAGGGACGCGGCGGCCAAACCAGTGGCGACCGTTTCGCCGATTCTGGTCCCGTTACGTCTCGTTTCTTCTGCGAACGGTCAGTTTCGAGCATCGATCGTACAGTGCTACCCCCTGCCCATCGCCCTCCGACTGCTCGGGTTCGACAATCGTCGTGGAGTACATTTATTATTGACGTAGACGTTGGGCAAACCATGCTACGAGCACCGCAGTACGCCGCGCGCCAGTGCCCGCGCTGTGCCGTGACGCTGTCGAACGTACAGGGTGTCGACGCCTGTCCGGCGTGTCAGTGGGTCGACGGCGGCCCCGAGAGCCGCTGACTGCGAGCCGCCGACGGTGGCCGGCGACGGAGACGGAACCTCTTTTTGTCGACCGGTCGAACCCTGAGACATGGCCGAATCCGAGGTGGACCTCGAGTCCGAGCAGTATGAGAAGCACCGCGAAGCGGGAAACATCCTCGCGCAGGTACGCGACGAAACCGCCGAGCGCGTCGAGGTCGGCGCGAGCCACCTCGAGGTCGCCCAGTGGGCCGAGGAGCGCATTCGGGAACTCGGCGGCGAACCCGCCTTCCCCGTCAACATCTCCGTCGACGAGGAGGCGGCCCACGCGACGCCGTCGATCGGCGACGAGACGACCTTCGGCGAGGAGATGATCAACTTGGACATCGGCGTCCACGTCGACGGCTGGCTGGCCGACACCGCGATCACCGTCGACCTGTCGGGCAATCCCGAGTTGGCGGAGGCCTCCGAGCAAGCACTCGAGGCCGCGGTCGACATCGTCGAGCCCGGAATCGGGACCGGCGAGATCGGCGCGGCGATCGAGGACGTCATCGACGGCTACGGCTACAACCCCGTGGTCAATCTCACCGGCCACGGACTGGGCCACTGGGAGCAACACACCAGCCCGAACATCCCCAACCGCGCCGTCTCACAGGGGACGACACTGGAAGTCGGCGACGTCGTCGCGATCGAGCCGTTCGCGACCGACGGCGGCGGCAAGGTCACGGAAGGCGCAAGCGAGGAAATCTTCTCGCTCGAGCGGGAGGGAACCGTTCGCAACCGGCAGGCCCGCGAGGCCTTAGCACAGATCACCGAGGAGTTCCGCACGCTGCCCTTTGCGACGCGGTGGCTCGAGACCGACCGGCCAGAGATGGCGCTGCGCCGGCTCAAGCGCAACGACATCGTCCACGGTTATCCGGTGCTCAAGGAAGACGACGGCTTCCTCGTCAGCCAGAAAGAGCACACGATCATCGTCACCGAAGACGGCTGTGAAGTGACGACCGAGCAGTAGCCGGCTCCGGAGCGCCAGCGGACATCCGTATCGGTAATACACGACGATCCGAAATCCCGTCGAAGCAGAGACGAAGGCGGAGACCGAGCAACGAGGGCGGTTGTCGGCTGTACTATCTGGTTCGCTACCGTTCGTGGGCGATTAGGCGTTGTTCATCCGCTGGCTCGAGCGATTCCCACAGCGCTGGCACTCGCTGACGCGGTAGGGTTCGCGGGAGAACTGCGCGTTCTCTTGTTTCAGGCTCTCGGTTCGAATCTGGACGGACACTTCGTGGAGGGTTTCTAAATCGCAGTCCTCGCAGTGCTCGGTCATCCCGTTAAAGGAGTCGTCGGTCGTTGCCATTACTGGATTACTTGCAGTAGCCCCATCTTAAACCCACGCTTCATTTTGACGGCTGAGTCGCCACAATCGCAAGCAGGCGGTAACTTTTTCATAATACGTTCTCAGAACACACTATATCGTTCAAAAGACATTCTCAAAGCTTTATATCTTTACTGTGCGTTGTTGTCGCACGCTTTCGTGTAAGTATTACCGTTATTCTCGGCCCATACTGGCGGATTGAAACGCTTTAGGTCGCGCTCGAGTGGTATCGGGTATGGAACAGGTTTTCGCACCGTGGCGCATCGAGTGGATCCGACGCGACGAGGGAAACCCCGACATCGAAGACTGCGTGTTCTGTGAACTGCCCGAACTGGACGACGACCGGGAGCACCTGATCGTCGCGCGGAGCGAACACGCGTTCGTCATGCTGAACAACTACCCGTATAACCCGGGACACGTGATGGTGATTCCACACGTCCACACCGGAGATTACACCACCCTCGACGACGATGTCCTGCTCGATCACGCCCGATTGAAACAGCGGACGTTCGACGCGCTCGCGGCTGCCCTCGAGCCGGACGGCTTCAATACCGGCTTGAACCTCGGTGACGGGGCCGGTGGCTCGATCGACGACCACCTCCACACCCACGTCGTCCCGCGATGGCAAGGCGATACCAACTTCATGCCTGTCCTCAGCGACACGACGGTGATCGTCGAGGCCCTGGAGGCGACCTACGACCACGTCCACGAGGCCTTCGCCGGCCAAGACGGGGCGACTGTCCCCGACGAGGACAACGCGGTCGCGTTCGAGTAGCCGCCGACGGGGTGAGCGGCTGCGGTTGCGGGCGACATCGGTCGCTACCGGGAGACGTCGTTAGGGTTCACAGTACAACGGTCGTCCGTTGCACTCGCACTCGATCCGCAGCGGGTCGTCGTAGGTCACCGACACGTGATCCATGGCCTGGACGTAGTGGGACGGGGTCCCGGTCCGCGAGCGATCGTTGAGCCGAGAGAGGAGGCCGGCGTCTCGGAGGTTCTCGACCTTTCTGTAGGCCGTCGACTGCGGGAGTTCGACCGCCTCGGCGATCTCACTGACCGTCGCCGGCTCCTCGGCGTACAAATACACCGCTCGCGCGTCGTCGTCGGCGAGCAGATCCATGACGCGGCGGGGATTACACCCCAGTTCGCCGTCCTGTCCCAGCCGCGGACATGGGTGCGGTTGCTCGGTTCCGTCGCTCATAGGTACTGTTACGATCGGCGAATACTTTGCTCTCGCCGCTCGTTCCCGCTTACTGGGGATCGGCCCGTACGCCTTCCTCCCGGTCGATTATACGGGCTTTCCGAACGCGTACATCGTCTCGTGGGCCGTCACCTCGAGGTCGACGAAATCCCCGGGCTCTATGCCGTAGTCGCTCGCGTTCTGGACGATGAGCTGCCGATAGGCCGAGTCGCGGCACTTGACCGAATCCGCGGTGCCCTCCTCGACGACCAGAACGTCCTCGCGGACGTCGCCGACCATGTCCGCGTAGGCTTCGGCGACGATCTCGCGTTTGACTTCGCTCATCTCCTTCGAGCGCTCCTTCTTGATCGTCCCGCCCAGTCCCTTCATCTCGGCGGCGTCGGTGCCGGGCCGCTTCGAGAAGCGGGTGACGTTGATCTTCTCCGGGCGGGTCTCGCGGAGCAACGCCATCGACTGGGCGTGGTCGTGGTCGGTCTCGGTCGGGAAGCCGACGATGAAGTCCGTCGACAGCGTCCAGGAATCCAGGGTCGAATCGAAGGTTTCGACGACCTCGAGGTACTCCTCGACCTGGTGCTGGCGGCGCATGTCGCCGAGCACGTCGTCGCTACCGGACTGGACCGGCGCGTGCAGGAAGTCGTAGAGTTCCGCGTTGTCCGCGAAGACCTCGGCTAACTCCTCGCGGATGCCGTGGACCCCCTTCGGGTTGGCCATCCCCACCCGCACGCGGAAGTCGCCCTCGATCTCGCAGATTTCCTCGAGCAGGCGGTGGAGTTTGCGTTCGCCTTCGTCCCAGCCGTAGACGCCGGTGTCCTGGCCGGTGATCCGAATCTCCTTTGCGCCGGCGTGGATCAGCGCGCGGGCCTTCTCGACGTTTTCCTCGATCGACGGGGAGTCGATCTTGCCCGTGGCCTGCTTGGTGATGCAGTACGAGCAGTCGGACATACAGCCCCGCGCGATCGGGAGGATGCCGACGACGCCGTCGAGGATCGGCTCGGCGTCGGGTGTCGTCGTCGGACACTCGCCGTTGGTGACTGCTTCGGGTACCTCGTCCCAGTGGAGGACCTGCCCGTCGACGTTGGCCTGCGCGAACTCCTCGCCCTGGGCCAGGGCCATACAGCCCGTGATGAAGAGATCGGCCGTCTCGTCGGCCAGTTCCTCGGCTCGGCGGAGCATGTTCCGCTCGGTCTTCTCGACGACGGTACAGGTGTTGAGGATGGCGACATCTGCCTCCTCGGCCCCGTCGACCCGGTAGTGACCCGCATCGCGGAGCCGTCGCTCGATCTCACGGCTCTCCCCGCGATTCGACGTACAGCCGTACGTTTCGATGTGATACCGGGCCATTCGCTTGGACCGTTCTCGGGGCTGGCGAATCAAAAGCGCGACGGATCGCGGGCGCGGTGGGCGCGGTGAACGCGGCCACGACGGTCCGCGGTCGCCTCGATTACCGCTCGTCGGCGTCGCTCCCGCTCGCAGCCCCGCCTGCAGTCTCGTCATCGGTCCCATCGATCAGCGCCTCGAGTGCTTCCTCACCCACAAAAAGGGAGCGACGGCCGGTCGGCTCCTGTGCGATGAGCACGCCGGCCGAAAAGTCGGGATTCCCCGCTTCGTCGTAGATCCCGTCGGGACTCGTGCCGATCCGCACCGACTCGCGGACCCGCAACATCGCCTCCCGGACCGCGTCGTCCCGGTTAGCCGCCGCGCTGACGTCCAGCCGGTCGACAGACTCCTCGCGGGCCGACAGTGCCTCGAGGACGGCGTCGACGTGTGCCGGGGCGGTCTCGCCGTCGTAAATGTAGCTCCGAACGCGCATGGTCCTACGAATCGGTCGGGTTCGAACGCGACCGGGCTCGGACGAGTCGGCCGCCCGTCATCAGAGCGGAACCGAGAGCAGCCGCACGAGCACGAGCACCATCGCGATCGCCCCCAAGACGACGAACAGCGCGTTCTCGAGGTCCGGATCACCGGACTCGATCGGCGTCGAACTGGCTTCGGGTGCGTACTCGTCGTCCATCGCCGCGTCCTCGTCCGACTCCTCGCTTGAGCCGGAGATATCCAGAGGGATTCGATCCCACTGGTCATCGTTGTCGCTCGAGTCGCCGTCGATAGCCTCGGTCGTCGGTTCGGCGTCCGGGTCCGCCGCCGACGGCTCGCCCCATCGGTCGGTGGTGTCGTTTCCGGACGGGTCGTCTGCCATACGCCATCCTAACGGGTCCGCCGTCAAAAACCCGCGGTCCGATCGCGGGCGGCCGTCGGACCCGATTCAGAGCCGCTCGGTGCGGTCGCTGATATTGCCACCGTAGACGACGCCGCGTTCGGCGTCGACCGTGACGACCTCGCCGGCCGCGATGTCCGTGCCGTCCGCGTCGCTGATCATCGGTATCCCCAACTCGCGGGCGACCAGCGCCGGGTAGCCGGTCATCCCCCGCTCGGCGTTGATGATGCCGCCGATGCGGCTCGTATCGCCGGTAAACTCCTCGTCGAAATCGACGGGGAGGGTGAGGATCGCCCCCTCGTGGATGTCCGAGAGATCGCCGTCGGTCACGTGGACGACCGGCCCGGTCGCCCGCCCCTCGACGACGACCTGTCCGGTCGTCAGCGCGTCGGCGGCGACGTGGACCTTCAGCATATTCGTCGTGTTCGCCCCCTCGAGGTCGGTCATCATTCCACAGAGGACGACCACGGTATCCCCGCTCTCGGCGATCCCGGCGTCTAAGGCGGCCTGGACGGCCTTCTCGACGACGGCGTCGGCACCCTGATCCGAGACGGGCGCGTACAGCGGCGTCACGCCCCACGTCAACGCGAGCTGGCGGCGCACCGCCTGACTCGGTGTCGAGGCGACGACCGGCACGCCCGGACGATACTTCGCCGTCTTCAGCGCCGTGTAGCCGGATTCGGTCGCGGCGACGACCGCGTCCGCGCCGATGTCCCGCGCGAGGAACCGCGCCGATCGGGCCAGCGCGTCCGTCCGCGCCTCGCCCGACGCCGGCACGCGCTGCTCGAGCAACTCCGCGTACTCCTCGGAGCCCTCGACCTCGCAGATGATGCTGTCCATCGCGTCGACGACGGCGATGGGGTGGTCGCCAACCGCGGTCTCGGCCGACAGCATGACCGCATCGGTGCCGTCGAGGACGGCGTTTGCCACGTCGGAGGCCTCCGCGCGCGTCGGCCGGCGGGCGTGGACCATCGAATCGAGCATCTCCGTCGCCGTGATGACCGGTCGCCCGGCCTCGCGGCACTTGCGGATGATCCGCTTTTGGATCATCGGCACGTCTTCCATCGGACACTCCACGCCGAGGTCTCCGCGGGCCACCATTACGCCGTAGGCGGCGTCGATGATCTCGTCTAAGTTCTCGACTGCGCCGGCCCGTTCGATCTTCGCGATGATCGGGATGTCCGCGCCCGCCTCTTCTAAAACCTCGCCGACCTCGTAGACGTCCTCGGCGTCCCGGACGAAACTCGCCGCGACGAAGTCGACTTCCTTCTCGGCGGCCAGCTCGAGATCCGCGCGGTCCTTTTCCGTGACGACATCGAGGTCGAGTTCGACGCCGGGAACGTTGACGCCCTTGCGACCGCCCAGCTCGCCGCCGGTGTCGACCCGCGCCCGAATCGCGTCGCCGTCGTGTTCGAGGACGGTCGTCTCGATCAGGCCGTCGTCGAGCAGGATTCGGTCTCCGGGCTCGACCGCAGTGACCGATACCGAGAGGCCGACGGTCTCCGATGTCGCCTCTTCGCCCTCGACGAACCGGATTTCCGAGCCCGTCTCGAGAGTCACCGTTTCGCCCTCTGGCAGCGGTGCGGTCCGGATCTCCGGCCCCTTCGTGTCGAGCATGATCGCGACGGGCTCGGCCCGTTCTTCGTCGACCGCGCGGACGCGATCGATCAACGCCGCGCGATCCTCCGGGCTGCCGTGGCTCGCGTTCAGCCGCGCGACGGACATTCCCGCCGCGGCGAGGTCCCGGATCGTCTCCCGGTCGTTCGTCGCCGGTCCCAGCGTACTGACGATTTTCGCGTTTCTCATGGTGGAAGCTAGCGCCAGCACACCCTAAAAGATGGTCACTTACTCGTACTCGAGTATGCAATCGAGGCCATCCGCGGCGAGACACCGTCCGCCCCTCGGTGCTCGAGTCAGTCCGCAGGAGGGCGATCTGCCGGGCGCTCGAGCAGGCGGGTCACGCGCTCGCCGCTGAGGACTTCGGGGATGATCACCTCGTCGGCACCGGCCTCCCGCGCGACCGACTCGTAGATCTCCTCGCCGACGCGGACGAGGATTTCGGGCGTCGACGTCGCCGTGCCGCTGACGATCGCGATCTGGATGTTGACGTTCGAGTCGTCGATTGCGGCGACGAGTTTCGTCGCCCGATCGACCCCAGCCGATCGCAGCACCCGCTCGCGTCTGGCGTCGCCCTCGACGAGCAGATGCCCGTCATCGCGGGCGCGTTCCGCGTTGTCTTCGTCGATTTCGATGACGACCACCTGCCGATCCGCCTCGGCGAGCCGGTTGGCGATCGTCCGTCCGAACATGCCGTAGCCACAGACGATCACGTGATCGTCGCTGTTGTCGATTCGTCGTTGCATCGTTGCTCGTGATACCTCCGTAGAGATCCGTCCCCCGAACAGTTCGGTGACGACCGTTTCGCCGATCCACAGCCCCGAGAGGACGAGCCCAACTGTGACCAGCACAGCGTAGGCCTTGGTCGCCCGTTCGGGACCCGCGTGGTCCTGGAAGTGGAGATCGATGCTCGTCAGATCGACCAGCCAGAACGCCGCCTCTACGGGGCCGACGTTCCCGAGGACCGCGAGGCCCGCGATCCCTGCGACGACGACCGCGACGAACGCACTGATCGGCGCGACCGTGTGGCGCAAAACCGGTCGATCGTCGAGGTGTGAGACGCTATCGGGGAACACAGACAGACACCCGACTCGGGACTACAAATATCTATTTGGAGTTGTTTTTAATGCACATTCGGAACACCACGTCAAAAACGCTGTTTCAATGCGCTCGGATTGGTGGTAAAAACCCCCATTCGAACTATTCGAAACGATCTCTCAGTCTCGAGCGGCGGGTCGTTACTTGATCTTCTCGCCGAGGGCCGCGTCGCCGTGGGTCGTCAGCAGGTCTGCTTCCTCGCCGGCCGCGAGGATCATGCCGTTCGACTCGACGCCGAACAGTTCCGCCGGCTCCATGTTCGCGAGCAGCACGCACTTGCTCCCGGGTAGTTCGTCGAGGTCGTGGAGTTGCTTGATCCCCGCGACCACCTGCCGCGTCTCGAAGCCGATATCGACCGCGAGTTTCGCGAGGTCGTCCGCACCCTCGATACCTTCGGCCGACTCGATCCGGCCGACGCGAATGTCCAGTTCCTGAAAGTCCTCGAATCCGATCCGGTCCTCGAGCAGCGGCTCGAGGTCGTCCGTGTCTGCCATACCGTCGGATTCGTCCGCGGCGGTGTCGTCGCTTTCGGTTTCCGCGTCGCCGTCGTCGGCCTCCTCGTCGTCCGCGGCGGCCGCGACGCGGTCCTCGAGCTTTTCGGTCAGTTCCGCGACGCGGTCGTCCTCGATCTTCTCGAAGAGTTCGCCGGGCTCGTCGAACTCCCGCGGCGGGGCCTCGAGCGCGTCCTCGAGATTGGCGTCGGCGATATCGCCGTCCTCGCCGATCTGGGCCCACAGCTCCTGGGATTTGTCGGGGGTGATCGGCTCGAGCAGGACGCCGACGGCCTTGGCGATCTGTACGCAGTCGCGGATGACCTGGGCGGCTTCCTCGGGTTCCTCGTCGGTGAGCTTCCACGGCTCATTGCGCTGGATGTACTCGTTGCCGAACTGCGCGAGCTGCGTCGCGGCCTGCCCGACCCCGCGCATGGAGTAGTCGTTGACGCTCTCGCGAACGTCGCCGATGGCTTCCTCGATGCGTTCCTCGACTTCCGCCGAAACGTCCGTTTCGGGCGTTCCTTCGTAGTTGCGGTAGGCAAAGAGCAGCGAGCGGTACCAGAAGTTGCCGACGGTGCCGACGAGTTCGCCGTTGACCGTCTCCTGGAAGGCGTCCCACGAGAAGTCGACGTCCTGCTGGAGGCCGCCCGTCGTGGTCAGGTAGTATCGCAGCAGATCGGGGTGGAACCCTTCGTCGAGGTACTCCTTCGCCCAGATCGCGCGATTGCGGCTGGTCGAGAGGCCCTTGCCGTTGATCGTGATGAAGCCGGTCGCGGCGATCCCCCGGGGTTTGTTGTAGCCTGCCCCCTCGAGCATGGCGGGCCAGAAGATCGTGTGGTGCTGGATGATGTCCCGGCCGATGACGTGCATGATCTCGCCATCCCCTTTCCAGACCTGCTCCCAGTCGTACTCGTCGGTCCCGACGCGCTCGGAGTACTGCTTCGTACTCGAGATGTATTCGATCGGCGCGTCGACCCAAACGTAGAGGACGAGGTCGTCGCCCTCGGTGTCGTCCCCGTTGGGGTAATCGATCCCCCAGTCCATGTCCCGCGTGATACACCAGTCCTGCAGGCCGTCTTCGATCCACTGGCGCGGCTGGTTGCGCGCGTTCGAGGTGCCCTCGAGGCCGTCGAGGAACTCGGTGAGGAAGTCGGAAAACTCCGAGACCTCGAAGAACTTGTGGGTCCGCTCGCGGTATTCGGCCGGGTTCCCCGTGATCGTACTCGTCGGATCCTCGACTTCGCCGGGCTCTAAGTGGCGCTGACAGCCCTCGTCGCACTCGTCGCCGCGAGCTTTTGCCCCGCAGTAGGGACAGGTGCCCTCGACGTAGCGATCCGGAAGATACTGGTCGGCGTCGGGGTCGTAGGCGACCTGAATCTCCTTCTCGTAGATGTAGCCCTCGTCATCCAGCGTGCGGACGATCTCCTGGGTCAGCTCGGTGTTGGTCTCGTCGTGGGTGTGGCCGTAGTTGTCGAAGTCGACGTTGAACTTGGGGAACGTCTCCTCGTACTGCTCGTGCCAGTCCAGTGCGAACTCCGCCGGATCGACCCCCTGCTGTTCGGCGTTGACGGCGACCGGGGTGCCGTGCATGTCCGACCCGCAGACGTAGGCCGTCTCCTGTCCCAGCGTCTCGAGTGCGCGGCTGAACGCGTCTGCACCGATATACCCTCGCAGGTGACCAATGTGGAGGTCGCCGTTGGCGTAGGGCAACCCACAGGTCACGACGGCGGGGTTCTCCGTCGGGAACTCCTCGTGGCTCATGGTCGTCACGTTGCGCTCGCGGGCGTAAAACCCGCCGGTTTCGATCGCCCGACCGACGACTCTCCTCGAGCGCTCGTGGGGTTCCGACTCGGCTCGAGCGAATCCAGTCGTCACTCGAGGCCTTCGGGGAACGCAGCGAATCGTCGCACGCGGGTGACGGCAGTGCTAGTCGTCGCTCGTGATCGGGACGCTCGCACGCACCTCGAGTCGGTCGAGATCCCCAATAAAGGAAGCCAGCATCTCGCGGGTGACGTGGGGCATGCAGACGACTCGGAGCTCGCCCGTGGCGGTCCGGGAAATCCGCCAGCCTTCGGCTCGCAGCGCATCGAATGTCGAGCGGGGCACGTCGGCCGCGACCAGCGGCAAGGTCGGGTCGGCGACCTCGTAGCCGCGTTTTTCTAAGGCGTCGGCGAGCCACTCGGCGTTGTTCTTCGAGCGAGTGTACTGGCGTCGATAGCCGCCGGGCCACAGCTCTTCTATTGCGGCGACGGCGCTCGCGACGCCCGCGCCCGAACGGGTACCGGTCAGCGTCGCCTGCGAGGTCGACTCGAGGTAGGGCGTGTCGACGGCGAGTTCGTCGAGCAGGACCGAATCGCGGACGAGCAGGCCGCCCGCGGGCACCGCGGCCTGTCCCATCTTATGGGGGTCGATCGCCATCGTATCCACCGCGGCGTGGTCGAAGTTCCACTCGTAGTCCGTAAAGGGAAGGACGAACCCACCCCACGCGGCGTCGACGTGGCACATGGCGCCGACGGAGTGGGCGATGTCGGCGAGGTCCGGAATCGGGTCAACGCGGCCGTACTCGGTGGTCCCCGCGACGCCGATCACCAGCGCGGTGTCGTCGTCGACGGAGGCCCGGACCGCTGAGAGGTCCGCTCGGTGCCGGTCGTCGGTCGGGACGATTCGGAGTTCGACCCCGAGCAGGTCGGCGGCCTTCTGGAAACTGAAGTGGCCCGATTCGGGCATGACGACGTTCGGCGTCCGGCTGTCGGCCCGCTCGCGGGCGATCCTGACGGCTTGAATGTTCGCCTCGGTGCCGCCGCTCGTGATGTAGCCTGCCGGATCGTCGAGGCCCGCGATCTCGCCCAACAGTGCGATCACATCGTCCTCGAGGGCCGCGACGTTCGGATAGGTGCCGGGGTCGCCGGGGTTCGTCGCGAGAAACCGCTCGGCCGCGTCGCGCGCCGCCGGGTGGGGTTCCGTACACATCGAGGAGAGAACCCGGTCGAACGCTTGCGGCTCGATTTGCATATCACGTATCTACTCGGTCGGCGGTTTATTTGTTACGTTTGGCAACGTTTCCGCGGCCGTTCGCTGCTCTCGCCCGATTCTCCGACTGCTCTGGTCCGATCGGCCGAAGCCATCGTCGTCTCCGCCCCCGCATTCGCGACGCCGAGTGCAGGTGCTGACTCCGCACTGGACTCGCCGCCTGTATGGGCAATGTTGATAACACGCCGACCGGAAACCCCCGACAATGATTTCGACAGCGTCTCGAGCCGTCGAACACGGGGCCACCGTCGTCGGTGTGCTCAGCCTGCTGCTGTTCGGATTTACACAGGGACGGGAGATCCAACAGTACACCCTCGACTTGCTCGTGGTGACCGTGCAGGTGGTGTTCCTCGACGCGCTGTCGTCGCTGGCCGTCTTCACGTGTTTCGTCGCGATCACCGGATTGTTGCTGGTCCGCGAGGTGTGGACCTCCCGCGACGTCATCGACCCGGTAACCGACGGCCCGCGGCTGACGGCGATCGTGCCGGTCTACCGCGATCACGCGGTGATGGACGAAAGCGTCGAGAGCCTCTGTGAAAGCGCCTACGAGTCACTCGAGGTCGTCATCGTTGCCGAACCGAACGACGACGCGACCCTCGAGCGGGCCCGCGAACTCGCGAGCGCTCACGAGCGAGTCGAGTGTCTGATCAACGGGAAGCCGGGCTCGAAGGCGGGCGCGATCAATTACGCCGTTCGCGAGACTGACGCCGAGTATATCGCGGTCTTCGACGCCGACGAGCGGGTCTCATCCGAGTTCCTCCCGCGTGCGATGGGTGGGATACTCGAGGGCGCGGACGTCTTTCAGGGTCGCCGGATCCCGCGACCGACCGGTATCATCGAGACAGTTGCGTACTGCGAACGCGCGGTTTTCCACGCGAGCTACAAGATGGTCGAACTCTCCGGCTTTGCGAACTGCCGGAGTTCCTCGACGGTTCTGACCCGCGAGGCCTTCGAACGCGTCGACGGCTACGACGACATGCTCACCGAGGACCTCGATTTCGCTCACAGCTGTTATCGCGAGGGCCTCGACGTGAGACAGGCCCGCCAGTGTACGAACACGATGGAAGCCCCCCACACCCTGTGCGATCTCTGGGGCCAGCGCAAGCGCTGGCGCGTCGGCCAGATCGAAGTCCTCCACGCGACGCTTCTCGAGGCACTGGGCGGACAGGTCGACCGCCGCGGGGTCATCTCGATCGGCCGGATGTGCTCGAGCCTGCTCGGGTGTCTGTTCACCCTCGCGCTCACCTCGAAACTCCTCTTGTTGCTCGTTCTGGGCGTCGAATCGGCGTTCCTGATTCCCGCCTCGGCGCTCATCGCGACCGTTGGCCTTGTCGCGTGGCGCGACTCCCGCGACGGCCAGATCGATGGCCTCCGGTGGAGCGTCGTCTTCGCGCCGCTGCTCTATCCCGCTTTTGGCGTGCTCACCCTCAAATCGCTGCTCGAGTACGGCCTCTCGTGGGACGGGACGTGGTATCACGTCGACAAAAGCGGTTCCTGACGCCGGTATGTTGCGACGAGTCGCGTGGTTGTCTTCGCTCGAGTATCGGCCCGCTCGACAACCTACCGTCGGGTGGGACTGAAAGGGGCTGCTTCGGTCGGTCCCGCCCGGGCGACGCAAGGACCGCAGTGAGTGACCGACGGGAACGATCGAGAACCGCAGCGAGCCCCGGCGCGGTCGAGCGACGCAGGGGCTTTCGAGTCGTTGCCGAAGATACATTCACGCGATCGGACGAGATCGTGTGCTCAGTTGGATCGAAAGCGTGCCTTCAAGTCCGACGCCGCGCAACGCCAACGCATGAACCCAGGCGACCGCGTCCGCGTCGATCGCGCGGACCGCACTTACGAAGGCGTGTTGCTCCCCTCGAGCACGGACGACCACCTCGTGGTGAAACTCGAGGGCGGCTACAACGTCGGCGTCGATCGGGAGGCGGCCGATGTCGAGGTCCTCGCGGAAGATGTCTACCGGATCGACGGCACCGACGCGACGGGCGAGGACGCCGGCTCGGAGATCGAGTTCGACGACGACCTGCCGACGATTTCGCTGATCTCGACCGGCGGCACGATCGCCTCGACGGTCGACTACCGCACCGGCGCGGTGACGGCGCAGTTCGACGCCGAGGACGTGCTCCGTGCCGTGCCCGATCTCGCGGGACGGGCGAACTACCGCGGGCGCGTCGTCGCGAACATCCTCTCGGAGAACATGGAACCGCCGCTCTGGCAGGACCTCGCCGACGCGGTGGCCGAGGAGATCGAGGCCGGTGCCGACGGCGTCGTCGTCATGCACGGCACCGACACGATGCAGTACTCCGCCTCTGCGCTCTCCTTTATGCTCGAGACGCCGGTGCCGATCGTCTTTACGGGCTCGCAGCGCTCGGCCGACCGGCCGTCCTCGGACAACGTGATGAACGCCGTCTCGGCCGTCGAGGCCGCCAAAAGCGACTGCGCGGAGGTGCTGGTCTGTATGCACGCCTCCGAATCCGACGACAACTGCGCGCTCCACCGCGGCACGCGCGTGCGGAAGAACCACACGTCCCGCCGGGACGCCTTCGAGACCGTCGGCGCGACACCGCTGGGCGAGGTCGACTACGAGACCGAGGAGGTCAGTTTCCGTCGCGACTACCAGCAGCGCGGCGAAACCGACCTCGAGACCGCACCCGCACTCGAGAGCGACGTCGAACTCCTCAAGTTCACGCCCGGGATGGACCCCGCGTTCCTCGACGTCGTCGAGGGCAGCGAGGGCCTGATCATCGAAGGCACCGGCCTCGGCCACGTCCACACCGATCTGATCCCCCGCATCGAGGAACTCATCGCGGACGGAACGACCGTCGTCATGACCAGCCAATGTCTCGAGGGCCGGGTCTGCGATCGGGTCTACGACACCGGTCGGGACCTGCTCGAGGCCGGCGTGATCGAGGGCGGCGACACGCTGCCGGGAACGGCGAAGGTCAAGTTGATGTGGACACTCGAGAACAGCGAGGACGTAGAAGAGGCGATGGGCACCTCGCTTGCCGGCGAGATTCAGGAACGGTCGGTCCCGTGGGAGTGACGGCGGACTCGAGACGGAGCCGGTAGGGAGACAGATCGGTTTCGCCGCGTCGATCTCGAGGGGGCAGAGAACGGTGTAACAGCCGACCAAGACGACCTCCAGTATCGGTAACCCTATGTGCCGAATACAGAGGGCGCTACATGTATGCCCGAAGGACCGAGAGCAAATCGCCTTCCAACGCTTGCTTAGTCGATGCGATCAGCGCACCCAGATCGTGGATCGTCCAAAAATCCGTGTACGAGGCGAGGATGGGCCCGTTCCCGTAGTCCGCTGCCCAGTGTCCCACGGGAACCGCGGTAACCGACTCGAGGTACACGAACTCCGTTTGATCGACTGTTACAGTTAACGGATCTCTCGAAACCGATCGTGCGGGGAGATCCGTCCGCGGCACGAGCGTCGCACAGTGTTCCGGTGGGAAGACGAGCCCCGTGTGATAGTTAAAGGGTGGACGAGAAAGGAGACCGACCAGGAGAACGGCCTTGTCCTCGCAGTCGCCTTCGCCGTCCACAAGGGTCTCGGACGGGTACCGGACGTATTCAGTCGTCCCTGTCGATTCCAGATCCGTGGCGTAGTCGATCGCCTCGACAAACGATTGGACGGCACGAAGCGCCTCGGGAAGAGCGGACGAAGCGGCCGTGATACGGTCGACGACGTCGTCGAGAAATTCGGTATTCCGGGCAGCGGTAACGGCGTCTGGAATCGAACCCGTTTCCTCGTGGGCCTCCTGATAAACGGATTTGGGAACGGGTATGCGCATCTCTTCTGTCCCGGTAGGCAGGTGCACAGTATACTGGCGAACGATATTCTCGTGGTCTCGCTCTTCTTCTCTCGAAACGCAGCCCGATAACGCGCCCATGCTTGCGACAGCCGTCGCAAGCACCTCTCGTCGCCTGCGGCGAACGGCCCCACTCTTCTCCTCTCGAGGGGTTTCAGGCGTTTGTCGGGACATTGTGATGGTTTCTGACACCTGCGAAAGGTGACCGGCTCCGATTGGAGAGGGGTATGTTACACAGAAAGCGGCTGCTATGAGAACCCCTATGTGATCAATACGCATGTGTAGGGGACGATGATTCGGGAGAAGCGTTCCGCTCACGCCGGCGGCGAGGATCGCCACACTCCCCAACTGATTCGCTCGCACGACTTCCTCGAGCGGTTTGCCATCGGTTCGCCGCTCCCCAGCGCGGGCCACTGCCTGATTCTGCGAAGCACTATTCCCGAAAGACCGCATGAGGTTCTATCGTTCACCGACCGATGCCAGCCAATGCCGATCCCTCCATCGATATTCGCCGCGCCACCCACGACGATTACGAGGCCGTCGTCGACTTCACGAGCGATATCTGGCCCGAACGCGGCGGCGACTACATTCCCCGAGTCTACCACGACTGGCTCGAGGACGAGCCCGGACAGGGCAAGAAGACCTTCCTCGCGGAGGTCGACGGCGAAGCCGCGGGGATCGTCCAGGGCGTCATGCTCACCGACGACGAGGCGTGGTTCCAGAGCATGCGCGTCGCGGCCGACTACCGCCGGCAGGGGGTGAGCCACCGGCTCAACGAGGCGACCTTCGAGTGGGCCCGCGATCGGGGCGCGACGGTCGGCCGCGTGATGATCTTCTCGTGGAACGCGGCCTCTTTCGGCGCGGCGCGGGCAAGCGGCTACGAGCCGATCACCGAGTTTCGCTTCGCCCACCCCGACCCCGATCCGGACGCCGACGGGCCGGCGTCACACGCGGTCTCGAGCGATCCCGCGGCCACGTGGCGGTACTGGACCCACAGCGACGCACGCGAGCACCTGTCGGGGCTCGCCCTCGCGCCCGAAGAGTCGTGGGCCGTCAGGGAACTCACTCGAGATGATCTCGAGCGGTTGGCCGAGGAGACGGCCGTCTTCGCGGTCGAGAGCGAGAGCGGACTCGCGGGGACGGCCTACCGATCGCGAACGTACGAGCGGCCGGTCGAGGGCGACGACTCGAACGATGACGAATCGGACGAGGGACCGAAAACCGAGACGTGGGCCGAGTACGGACTCGGCGCGTGGAAACACGTCGACGCCGCCCGCTCCCTGTTCGCGGCGATCGCCCGCGATGCCGCCGACTGCGGGGCCGACGAGACGCGGGTGTTGATCCCCGAGACGCCCAGACACGTCACCGACGCGCCCTACGCCGGGGTCGGGATCGCCGAGGAACCCGATTTCGTGTTAGGGATCGATCTCAGCGGGCAGTGACCGAACTGGGTAGAAGGGAGGACCGCGATCGTTCCGAATCGGCGGCTATCCGCCGCTGACCGGCGGAAACAGCGCCAGTTCGTCGCCCTCCTCGAGTTCCGTCTCAAGTCCTTCCTCTTCGACGAGTACGTTCGTCCCGTTTCGCAACACGTTGATCTGCGATCGCAGTTCGCCGTCCTCGAGTACGCGCCCCTCGAGTTCGGGGGCCGCCTCGAGCAGCGCCTCGAAGGCGTCGCCGACGGTATCGCCGGCCGCGGTATCGACGGTCACGTGTTTGTCGCCAGCGCGTTCGGCGAGGTCGGCGAACAGCTTCCACTCCGTAGGCATACGTGGCGCTATCGGTGCCGGCGGCAAGTAGCTACCGCTCCTGTGGCCGTTCCCGTTCGCGGTCGTCCTGTTCGTCGGCACTCGTCTCCCGCGCTTGCACCCGCTCGCCGCTGCGATCGCCTGCCTCGACCAGCGTCCGTTCGGTCACCCGCCGGAGCGCGTCGGGCCGCCCGAGCACGTAGGCGACGTCGCCGGCCGCGAGTCGCTCGTCGCCGGCCGGCAGCGGCAGGTACTCGTCGCCATCGCTGTCCCCGCCGTCACCGGCGTCACCGGCGTCACGATCCCGCTCGAGTGCCAACACCAGGACCGGTAGCGAGTCGACCGACAGTCCCGCAAGCGGGTCGGCAGTCCCGACCGAGACGGTTGTCACCGTCTCGTCGGCTGTTCGGAGCAGGGAAACGAGGTCCCGTTCGGCGTCGGGGCTGCCCGGCAGGGTCACGAGCCGGTACTCCCGCTCGGGCTCGAGGTCGTGGGCGTCCTCGGTGTCGAGGGCGACGGTCGCGACGTCGGCGGCGGTCGCACGCAGTTCGCCGCCGGCGACCCGCCGAGCGGTGCCGTCCTCGTCGTTGCGCGCCCAGATGCGGACCGCATCGCCCGGGCTGGCGTCGGCGGCGGGGTCGCCGGTCAGGGCGACGGCGACGGTTCCCGGCGCGAGCGTCGGCCCGATCCCCGCCGGTCGGCTCCCCACCGCGAGGAACTCGACGGTTCCGTCCGCGGCGAGGTCAGCGTCGACGTGCCCGATCCCGTGATCGCGCTCGAGGCGGGCGGTCAGTCGCTCGCGGAGTTGGTCGGCGGTGAGCCGGCGCGGGAAGAGGAACGTCTGGCCCGCGAGTTCGGCTTTCACCGACTCCTCGACGGCGTCGTAGCCGTCGATGTCGCCGATTTCCTCGGGCAGTTCGACGCTGACGACGCGGCCGGCCGAGCGGACGAGTTGGGAGACCTCGGTGATCGTCCGCGGCGTGGCGACCACGAACACGTCTCGGGCGAGGAAGTCACCCAGCCGTCGGCCGCCGTCGGCCGCGACCGCGCTGGCGGTGAACGCGGCGACGGTGTATATCGCGGTACTCGGGTCCGTCAGCGGCGTATCGCCGAGAATCGCCTGTTGCAGGGCGGATTGGGTGTTCAGCCAGATCGCGACCATCGCGACACCGAAGAGGACCGCGACGCCCTCGGGGACCTCCTCGGCGCTGTACCAGCGGTAGACAAACGCCACGCCGACACCCGCACCGGCCGCGAGCAGTGCGAACCCGAGGATCCCGACGAGCGCTTCTAGTAGCGTCTCGGACGAGAGCAGTTCGGACGAAACCAGTTGTGCGACACGAAGGGCTACCACGAGCGGTCACCCCCGGTCGTGTCCTCGGCGCGAGCGTCGATCACGGCGACGGCGAGGGTCATCGCGCGATCGCCTCCGTGAACGCTTCGGTGGCGTCCTCCGGCCCCGCGACAAAGGCCTCGTCGCCGGCCTCGAGTCGCCGCTCGATGCCGGGGCCGAACACCCAGCCGTGGCGGCGGCCGCTCGTCTCGCTGCCCTGTCGTCGCACCGCGAGTATCGTCACGTCCGCCGCCGATACGGTCTCGTCGTCCGCGCCGGCTGCGCCGACGGTGAACCGGCGGATGGCGTACCCTTCGCGTTTGACCAGCGCGAGCGCTTCGAACTCGCGGCTCGTACCGCGAGATCGCACGACGAGCCGCGGCGAGTCGGCCTCGAGGACGGGCTTGACGTCCCGCCGGGCGACGGCGAGGGTCACGCGTCCCGGCCCGCCGGCCGTCGCCGCGTTCGCCCTCGATGTCGGGGCGATCGTCTCCTCGTCTTCGCCGCCATCGGTCGCGATCTCGTCCGCTTCGGGTTCAGCCGGACTGGCGGCCGCGGTGCGTTCGTCGTCGACATCGGTCTGAGCGCTCAGCACTCGGCCGGTGATCGAGCGCTCGCCGGTTCGGACGGTCACCTCGTCCCCGCGGGCGAGCCCCGTCGGGACGAGCGTCGCGACCGAGACGGCGCGCTGGCCCATCGATACCCGGCGGGAGAGGCTCCCGGACGGCGGTGCCGCCACGATGGTTGCCCGCGCCTGTTCGTCGATCGTAACGTCGATGTCCGCGAGGTCGTGTTCCGTTCGCAGCCGCTCCTCGAGACGGGAGGCGAGTTCCGAGAGGGGGAGGTCGGCGGGCAGTCGCCACGAACCGGCCTTGAGCGCCTGCCGGAGATCGGGCGACAGCGGCGGATACCCCTCCATATCGTGGATTTCGCCGGTCGGGCGGACGGTGACTTGGCCGACCGAGCCGACGAGTTCGACGACGTCGGCCGAGAGGGTCCGTTGTCGGAGGCGGGTAAAGGAGAGTCGGCGCGGCAGTTCGGCCCCGAGTTTGTCGCCCTGACTGTGGGCGTAGAGCGCGAGCATGAGGACGACCAGTACGGCGACGAGCAGTCGCGGTGACTGGGCGATCGTCGGTTCGACGAGACCCAGCAGGCCGCCCTGAACGCTGGCGATCGACAGCGCGAGGACGACGACACCGAACCCGGGCAGCGTGACGCCGGTGAAGTACCGCACGAGGAAGCCGAGCGATCCGGCGACGAACGCGGGGACGATGCCGGTCAGAAGCCCGAGATAGAGGCCGAGCAGCACTTCGATCAGCAGATCGACCGGAAGCGATTGCATTGTCTGTCAGTGGGACGGAACCGTTAAATCAGCACCGACACGGGCACTGACGATCGCCCTCTCCGGGACGGAACCGGTGGTGGATTTATCGCCCTGCTCGTGGTAGCGATCCTATGCTCGCACGCGTCCTCGTCCCGATGGACGGCTCGATGCTCTCCGAGCACGCGCTCAGTTACGCCCTCGAGAACCATCCCGACGCGTCGGTCACCGTCCTCACTGTCGTCGGCGAGCCGTCCATGATGATGGGCGAAGCGGTGGGCCTCGCCTTCGAGGACGACCTCGAGGCGGCCGCGACGGAACGCGCCGAGGAGGTCTTCGACACCGCTCGCGAACTGGCCGCCGAGCACGACGCCGAAATCGACACCGTCGTCGCGGTCGGTCGCCCAGCGCGGGCGATCGTCACTCGCGCCGACGACTACGACGTGGTCGTGATCGGCAGTCACAGCGGGACTATGGTCGATCGGTTGTTCGTCGGTGATGTCGCCGAAACCGTGTTCGAGCGCTCGCCCGTGCCGGTGACCGTCGTTCGCTGATCTCGTTCGATCCCTCACAGGACGCCGGTTCGGACGAACTCGAGACGGAGACGTTTAACTAACACCGCCGCCCAGCGGTGTGTATGGTCGACGACCGGTCGCTGCGAGCGCGCCTGCCAAAGAACTGGCCGCGGGTCCTCACGACTCGAGCGGCCGTGATTCTCGTCTTGCTCGTCGCCTTGCTCTCGGTCGCGACCGCGGTCGTCAATATCGGGACGAATAGCGTCGGCGGTCCGCTCGCCGAATACGTTCCCGAAGCGGTCCAGAGCGCCGCCGCCTTTACCGGTGCGCTGACCGGGTTCATGATGGTCGGGAGCGCGCTCGCGCTCCGGCGCGGTCTGCGGACCGGCTGGTGGGCGACGTTGTTCTTGCTCCCGTTGACCGCGGCGCAGGGACTCCTCCAGTCGAGTCCGTACTCGCTGCCGCTGGTCGCCCTGTCGGGCGTTTCGATCCCGATACTGCTGTTTACCCGCAAGCGCTTTACCAAGCCCCTCTCGCTGTCGACGACCCAGATCGCGGCCGGCGCGTCGCTCGTGGGCGTCCAACTGTACGGCACGATCGGCGGCTACGCGCTCCGGGATGATTTCGACGGCATCAGCAGCATCCTCGACGCCTTCTACTTTACGCTGATCACCTCGAGTACGGTCGGCTACGGCGACGTGACGCCGAACCCCGGCTCGACCGAGGCGATGCTGTTTACGATGTCGGTGCTCGTCTTGGGCGTCGCCAGTTTCGGTATCGCCATCGGGGCGCTCGTGGGCCCGGCGATTCAGACCAGAATCTCGAAAACACTCGGAAAGATGACTGACTCACAGCTGCAACTGCTCGACGAGCACATCCTCGTGCTCGGCTACGGCGAACTGACGGAACCGATCGTCGACGAACTCGCGGACGCCGGCCGGCAGTTCGTCGTCGTCACCAACGACCGCGAGGCTGCGGCGACTCTTACCGATCGCGACCTCGCCGTCGTCAACGGCGATCCCAGCGACGAGGAGCCGCTTCGCCGCGCGAAAATCGACCGCGCGGCCGCGATCGTCGTCGCCACGAACCACGACGCCGAGGACGCCCTGGCCGTCCTCACCGCCCGCGAACTCGCGCCGGAGGCCCGCATCGTCGCCGCCGCGACCGACCGCGAGAACACCAAGAAACTCGAGCGGGCCGGTGCCGACGCCGTGATCAGTCCCTCGATGCTCGGGGGCCACCTGCTGGTTCGCTCGGCGCTCGGCAGCGACGAGAGCGGGCTGATCGATCGGATCCTCGAGCGGTGACCGCGGAAAGAGCCTGCTTTCTCGGACGCTCGGCGCACAAATCGCGTGGCCGCGTCTCTCCGTTCTGTGTCCCGGTGTCGGTCGTACCGAGACCGCTATCGGTGTCGACCGCGGTGGACGATCGCTACGTCTGCCTCGAGGTCGCTGAGTTTGCGAAACGTCGGCGGGGAGACGAACCGCGAGGCGGCCGACCGGTCGGTGCTCGAACCGACGAAGCAGACGTCATAGCGGGGTGCGGTCCGGCTGAGGTAGGCTTGGACTGACGCGGTGGCAACGTGGGTCTCGAAGGGGCCGGGGAACGCATCGACGAGGTCCGCGAGGGTCGCCTCCGCGCTGCGGCGGCGCGATTCGGTGTCGATACAGGTACAGACGCTGACCGGCTGGCCGGACTGGGACACCCGGATCGCGAAATCGAGCATCGCGCGAGCGGTGTCGCCGGCACCCCGGACCGCGACGAGGCTGTTCTGCCACCGCCGTCGCCGGATCCCGTTCGACCGGAACGCGATCACGTCGATCTCGCTGTCGAACAAGCCCGTGATAAACGCCGAGAGGCCACCGTCCTCGCGTTCGGCGTACGGCGCGACGATGAGATCGCAGTTCTGTGCCCGTGCCGTCTGCAAGACGAGCCCCGCCGAGCGGCCGCCGTCGGCCGCAACGACGACCTCGCAGGGAACGTCGTACGCGCTCTCGAGGTCGGCCGCGAGCGACTCGAGGCGGCGCGCGGCGTCGCCGGCCGCGCGTTCGGTGAAGCTCGCGCCCGCTTCACCGTCGCTTTCGGCGGTGGCCGCCCGTTGTCCCTCGGCGTCTTCGTCGTCGATGATGTCGAACAGTACCACTTTCCCCGCGTCGTGTGCGCCGGCGATCGACGCGGCAAAACGGGCGACCGTCTCGTCGGTGCCGCCCATCGGGACGAGTACGTGGTCGTCACCGCTGGTCGTCTGGTAGAGGTAGCGAGCGCGCTGCTCGTAGAAGTGCCGCCGCCAGACGACGAAGGCCGCCGCGACGAACGAACTCGAGACGACGATCCCAAGGACGTAGGCGAGTTGCGTGTTGCCGGTCACGAGGACGAGCAAAGCGGTCGAAAACGCTGTCGGTTCCTCGAGGTCGAGCGCCCACGTACAGACGCCGGTAAAGAAGATCCCGAGGGCGGCACCGGCCGCGTTGACCCCGCCGGCGTGCAGCCCGACGGCAGCCGCGAGTCCCAACGCGAACCAGCCACAGAGCGCGCCGACGGTCATCCCCCCGACGAACTTCGACGGCGTTGCGTACTTCCCCTCCGGATCGGCAAAGAGCGTGTAGGTTCCGGAGGCGAGCGGCGGGAACAACAGGAACGAAATCGCTGCCGTCATGTTCGCCAGCCACGTCACCACGGCGATCAACAGCGGGACGAACACGAGTACCGAGAGGTGGACGAGATTACCCGTGTGCTCGAGCCACCGCAGGGCGGCGTCGAGCTCGCGTCGCTCCAGCCGCCGGAGTCGTCTCGCGAGCGCGTACAGCCGCGCTCGCACACCCTCGAGCATAGGGTCCGTTGTTCGGGGCGCGACCAAAACCGTTCGGCTTCTACTCCGGTGCGCCCTCGAGAATCTCGACCCCGCTCGAGGCCCCGATCCGTTCGGCTCCGGCCTCGAGCATCGCGAGCGCGTCGTCGTAGCTGCCGACGCCGCCGCTTGCCTTGACCGGGAGATACTCGCTCATGAGTTCGACGTCCGCGACCGTGGCGCCGCCGCCGGCGAAGCCGGTCGAGGTTTTGACCATCGCCGCGTCGGCCGCGACGGCGGCCTCGCAGGCCCGGCGTTTCTCGGCGTCGGTCAGGAGCGCGGTCTCGATGATCACCTTGACCGGGATCGGCACCGCGGCGACCAGTTCCGCGAGCTCCGCCTCGACCGCCTCGTCCTCGCCCGCTCGCAGCCGGCCGACGTTGATCACGACGTCGAGTTCGTCCGCGCCGTCTTGCCACGCCGTGACGCCCTCTTTGCGTTTCACCGCGGGCGCGTGCTGGCCGTGCGGAAACCCGATCACCGTCGCGAGGGTCACGTCGGGTTCGTACTCGGCGGCCGTCTCGACCGCGTAGGGTGGGATACAGGCGTTCATGCCGTGCTCGGCGGCCGCGTCGAGGACGTGTCGAACGTCATCGAGGGTCGTCTCGGGGCCGAGGACGGTGTGGTCGATCAGGGTGGCGAGTTCGCTGCGGTCCATACACGGGCGACTCGCCGGATAAAGAAAAAGCCGCCCGATCGTCCCTTGCAGTGTCGTCGCCACACTGAAGCTTCTCGCCGCGGCAATGGTCGCCATCGCGACCGTGTTCGAGGCCGATCGCTGGCCCGTCCCCACCTGCGTGGCTCGGCCGCGATTCCCGGCCCGCGTCAATTACCGCGAGTGCCAACCGCGTTCGCGGCTCCGAATATCCGATAATCGGAAAGTGTTAGTCACTGGTGTGAGCTATTCCACCCTATGGTATTACCCGAGGGGTTCGTCATCCCGCCGTGGTACCTGCTGGTTCCGGTCATCGTCGTTCTCGGCGGGGTTATCGCGCTGTTGTGGGCACTCGAGCCGCCGGTGACCGACCGGACGGTCATCGCGTTCGCGCCGTGGATGATGTTCGGCGCGTGTCTCCACGTTCTCTACAAACTGGGTGCGTTCCCGGAAACGATCGAGCCGCTGTTTACCGCGCCGATGGTCTACGCGGTGACCGCGACTGTCGCGGGAATCGTCTGGGTTATCGCGATCTTCCTCCACGTCGGCGGGTTACAGCAAACGATCCCCCGCTTTGTCGGCATCGCCGGCACGGCGTTTTTCACCGTCTTCACGATGTTCGCGCTCTCGGTCGGCCTCGAGGAGGGCACCCTCGAGCCGTTCTGGCCGGTTATCGCCGTCGTTGTCGCGGGCATCGTCACCGCAATCGCGTGGATCGGGCTCAGTCTCTGGTTTACCGACATCGCGACGACCACGAGCGCGACGGGCGTGCTCGTCGTCTTCGGCCACACCTTAGACGGCGTCACGACCGCCATCGGCTACGATGTCCTCGGGGCCGGCGAGGACGTGCCGCTCTCGCTGCTGATTCTCGAGGCCGGCGCGGCGCTGCCGACCGCGGAGTACGTCGGTGCCGGCTGGCTGTTCGTCCTCGTCAAGGTCGCCCTCGCGATGGTCATCCTCGGGCTCTTCAGGGAGTACGTCGAAGAGGCACCGCGGCAGGGCCGGACGATGCTCGCACTGGTCGCCGCGGTCGGGCTCGGCCCGGCGGTCCACAATACGTTGCTGTTCGCCGTCGGCTAAGTCTCCGTTCTCGTCGCGACCGCGCACCGCCGCTACCACTGCGCGCTGTCACCTAGATTTTTGCCCAACCGGGGCGTCTTCTCGGTCGTATCGAATGGCTCCGGTCCGGGTACTCACCGCCGGCCACGTCAACTGGGACGTGACCCTTCGCATCGACAGGTTTCCCCGCCCCGACGGCGAGGCAGCGATCCGCTCACAGCGCCAGTCGGGCGGCGGCAGCGCCGCCAACGTCGCCGCCGCACTCGCCGGTCTCGACGTCGAGACCGAACTGATCGGCAGCGTCGGCGACGACGACCACGGCCTGCTCGCTCGTCGGGAACTCGAGGCCGCGGGCGTCTCTCTCGAGGGCGTCCGCGTGATCGAGGGGGCCGAAACGGCCGTCAAGTACCTGTTAGTCGACGAAACCGGCGAGGTCGCGATCCTCGGCAACGACGGCGTCAACGAGGCCGTGACACCCGCCGACCTCGAGCCGGGGCGGATCCGGGCGGTCGATCACGTCCACCTCACGGGTCAGTGGCCCGAGACCGCCGCCGCGATCGCACGCATCGCGGGCGAGGCCGGTATCTCCGTCAGCGTCGATCCCGGCCGCCGGATCGGCGATCGGGACTACGGCGAGGCGCTCGCGCTCGCCGACCTCGTCTTCGTCAGCGACCGGGAAGCCGCGGCGCTGCTCGAGGGCGACTCGATCGATGCGGCGACTGACGACCGGATCGTCGTCGTGACCTGCGGGGCCGACGGCGCGGAAGCGTACACGCCAGCGGGTCCCGTCGTTCACCCGGGGTTCGATATCGACCCGGTCGATACCGCCGGTGCGGGCGACGCCTTCGCCGCGGGATTCCTCGCGACGTGGCTCAGCGAGGAGGAAATCGACCGCGCGCTCGCGGTCGGCAACGCCTGCGGTGCGCTGACCGCGAGCCGCGACGGGGCGCGAAACGCGCCGACGAAGGGGGCGGTCGAAGACGTTCTCACGTCTCGATCCTGACCGATGCCTTCTTACGTATTCTCGTACCCGCCCGAAAGCGTCGTAGTCCTGCGGTTCTCACCGGGTGTTGTCTGACGGTAGCTATATGGGCGACGACGTTGGCCACTCGAGTGAACAGTCACGATCCCGTGACTGAGAGACATGACGGAAGGAAGGGTAAACCAGTCCCACGGGTGTGGCCTTCGACGGCGCATCCAGTACGACCGACGAGAAGACGAACCGCCGAGTATCGCCGCTGCAACGGCACTGGCGCGGTATTACGGTGACGACGTCACCGCAGCCAGTACGCAGCTGTACGACTACATTGATCCTGACGCACTCGATAGTCTCTTCGCCGAAACAAACCGAGGCGATAGCCGGTCGGCGGGGACCGTCGAGTTCGAGGTCGACGACGCGACCGTCACGATTCGACCCGAACGCGTCGACGTGTCCCCGATCGACTGACGGCGACGGGCGAGTCGCCGGTCGTCGGCCGGGCCGGGGGAAACGGGGTGCTGTCGAGGGTCGCCGGACGAGTCGGTCGCGTCTCGGCCCTTCCTCGAACCTTTTTTTGCACCGCCCGCGGAATCCGACGGTATGGCGACGCAGCCACACCTGCTGGTCGACGACGGAGATCTGACGGACATCGCGCTCATTCCGGGCGACCCCGGACGAGTCGATCGAATCGCCGATCACTGCGACGAATCGGAGACGGTCGCACAAAACCGCGAGTACAAACTCGTCAACGCCACCTACGAGGGTCGAGAACTGACGATCTGCTCGACGGGAATCGGCTGTCCCTCCGCCGCCATCGCCGTCGAGGAGATGGCCAACGTCGGCGTCGAGACGTTCCTCCGCGTCGGTACGACCGGCGCACTCCAGTCCGACATCGAGATCGGCGACATGATCGTCGCGACGGGCGCGGCGAAAAACGAGGGGACGAGCAAGCGCTACGAGGCCGCCGAGTATCCCGCGGTCCCGGACTACGACGTGCTCTCGGCGCTGGTCGACTCCGCCGAGGCGAACGACGAGGACGTCCACGTCGGCCCCATCGTCTCCGACGACGCCTTCTATGCCGAAACCGACGACCACGTCGCCGACTGGGAGGCCGCCGGCATGTTAGCCGTCGAGATGGAGGCCGCCGCCGTCTTCTCGCTGGCCCGCCGCAAGGGACTGCGCGCCGGCGCGATCTGTACCGTCGACGGCAACCTCGTCGAAGGCACCCAGAAGGGGACTGACACCGAGGACGACGAACTCCCTGACAAGGCGAAAAACAACGTCGGGCGCGCGATCGACCTCTCGCTCGAGGCCGCGACCGAACTGTAAGCCGCGTCGAACCGACCCTTCTACTCCTTCGAGCGACCGAACAGCCGCTCACGGAGCGACCGCTTCGTCGGTCGCTCGGCGAGCAACACGGAACACTCGAGGTCGTCGACGACGTCGAAGACGAGCGAACCGCGGACGAGCCGGGAGAGCAGGCCGCGTTCCGTCGCGCCGATGATCACGAGCGTCTCCCCGGCGGCCTCGCGGGCGATCGCGCCTTCGATATCGCCCGACGTATCGACCGTGAGCACGGCGTCCCCGATATCGTGGTCGGCAGCCCACTCGGTGAAGAACGCCTCGCCGGCGTCGCGCTCGCTCTCGTCGTCGACGACGTGGAGCAGGTCGATCGAGGCACCGGTGGCCGAACGCAGCGTTCTCGCGATCTCGGCGCTGAGATCGGAGTCCGGTCCGCCGGCGGTCGGCAGCAGGATCCGGCTGGGATCGTAGCCCCGGTCTTTCAACACGAGGAAGTCACACGGGAGGTCGCGGGCGAGTTCGTCGAGCGGCTGTTCGGCGCGGCCGGCCGACCACGACCGGTCCCCGCCCCAGCCCATCACCACCTGATCGGCGTCGTACTGGCGGGCGGCGTCGAACACCTCCTCGACGGAGCGATGCGAGGCGATCGTCGTCGTCTCGATGTCCACTTCGTGGGCCGCGGCGTGCTCCCGGGCCTGCTCGAGCAGCTTCTCGGATTCGCTGTCGATCCGTTCGGCACCGCGGTCCAGCGGCGTCTGGTCGGGCACCTGGACGATGTGGATCGCGTGGACGATGCCGTCGCGTTCGGCGGCGAGCGTGCTGGCCAGCGAGATAAGGTGCCGTTCAGTCCGCGGGTTCGACAGCGGGACCATCACGCGGTGTTCGTCGGCGGCGTCGGGGCTGGCTGCACTGGCCGCCGAAACCGCGATATCGGGCATCGCATCGGATCGGTCGAGGACGTACCGGCCGAGGACGCCCTGCCGAGGCGTCTTCGAGCGCGCGTACAGCGCGTACCACAGCACCGCGACGGCGACGAAAGCGAGGCTCAGCCCGATCTCGATCGGGTCCATGAACCCGATGAGGCCGAAGGAAAGCACCGCGCCGACGATCGGTGTCACCGGGTAGAACGGCACTCGAAAGTCGGGGTCGTAGTCGGGCACGTCGGCCTGCCGGAACGCGATCAGCGCGAGGTTCATCAGGCCGTAGACGATCAGGTGGAGCACGCTCGCCGCCTTCGCGAGGATCTCGAGGTCTTGGCCCAGCGCGGCGATGAACACGACGATGACGCTGCCGGTCAGCAGGATCGACCGGTAGGGCGTCGCGTACGTGGGGTGAATCTCGTTGAGTTTGTCCGTGACGATCTTGTCCCGGCCCATGGCGAAGTTGATCCGGGCCGACGAGAGGATCGACGCGTTCGCGCTCGAGGCGGTCGCGAGCATCGCGGCCAGCGAGATCAGGGTGACGCCGACGGCGTCGAGCAGGGGGATTCCGGCGAACGTGATCTCGGCGGCCTGCGAGACGGGGACGCTGTCGTCGAGCGAGTGCCACGGGACGATGCCGACCATCGTGCCGACGAGGACGGCGTAGACGGCCGTCACGACGGCGACGCTGCCGATGACCGCGATCGGAAGGTTCCGGCCGGGGTTTTTCAGTTCCTCCGCGACGGTCGCGATCTTCGCGTAGCCCAGAAAGGAGACGAAGACGAGGGCGGTGCCGGGGAGGATCGCGCCGTACCCCTGTTCGGTCGGCGCGAGACCGTCGGTCGTCAACGTCTCCCAATTGAAATGGAGGAAGCCGGTCGCGGCGAAGACCGTGAGAATTCCCAGCAGAACCGTGACGATCACCGTCTGGACGCCGCCGGTCTCCTTCGCGCCCATGTAGTTGACCCCGACGAACAGGACCCCGGCAATCAGGGCACCCAGCTGGATGTCCGTCAGCGCGAACAGCCCGAACTTGAGCGTCGGCAGCGCGAGCACCGTGCCGGCGAGCAGGTCGGTGAGATACCCGCCGAAGCCAATGCAGTAAAACGCCGATGCGAATGCCAGCCCCATCCAGTCGCCCATGCCGGAGATCGAGCCGAACAGTGGGCCGAGGCCGCGGTTGACGTAGTAGTAGCCGCCGCCGGCTTTCGGCATCGCCGTCCCGAGTTCGCTCACTGCCAACGCGTTGACCATCGCAATCGCGCCGCCGATCACAAACGAGGCGACGACGATCGGCCCGGCCTCTTGTGCGGCGGCACCGGGGAGGACGAAGATCCCCGCGCCGATCATCGTCCCCATGCCGATCGCGAGCGCGGACAGGAGCCCCAGATCCTTGGCGAGTTCGTCGTCACTCATCGGTATCCCCCGGCGGGAGGACCACCAGCGGCCGGTCGGTGTTCGAGACTAACTTCTGTGCGACATCACCGGAGAGCAACTTCTTCCACCGGCTCGCGCCGCGGGGCGTGAACACGATCGACGTAGCGTCGATTTGGTCGGCATGCTCGAGAATCGCCGTCGCGACATCGGTTCCGTAGAGAATCTCTGTTTCGAGGGAAATGATTTCCTCGGCCAGTACCGCATCGACGCGGTCGAAAATGCGGCCAGCTACCTCTTTTCGCTGTTCGACGCCGGCCTTGTCCGGCGCGCCACCGGCCTTCTCGATCACGTGAACGACGTGTAGCGTCGCGTCACCGTTGTCGATTTCCCGGAGGAGCGCCCGACACGTGGCCTCGGCGTCTCGCTCGTTGGCGATCGGGACGAGGACCGTCTCGAAGAGGGAGTGTCCCATCGACTTACCTCTCACTCCGACCGGCTTCGAACGGGTTCGTTCCAGCGATCGGTTCTCTCCCCTCCGAAATCGGCGGCGAAAGCTGTGACGCGGTCATCTGTTCGGGCCTTCCCGCCCAGAATCATAAAATACTCGATTGTATTCCTTATACCTCAATTTTCTAGACCTGTATTGATGATTGCTGAAAGTAGACTATTGTCTGACACGATCCAAAGTAAATCAGCATATAGCGGAGGACGCGTAACGAACGGGCATGGACTATCGGCTCGACGAGATCGATCGGCGGATTATCCACGCGTTGATGGGTGACGCGCGGAATACCTCGGCTCCAACGATCGCGGACGATCTGAACGTCTCTCCCGGAACCATTCGGAACCGAATCTCGCAACTCGAGGAGCAGGGTATCATCACCGGCTATCACGCGAGCATCGATTTCGAACGGGCGGACGGCCACCTCCCGAACCTCTTCATGTGTAACGCGCCGGTCTCCGAGCGGGAGTCGGTCGCGCGCCAGGCCCGGATCATTCCGGGGGTCGTCAACGTCCGCGAACTGATGACCGGCCGGCGGAACCTGCACGTGCTCGCGGTCGGGAGCGACACCGAGGACCTACGCCGGGTCGCCCGATCGCTCTCGGACCTCGGCATCGAGATCGAAGACGAGGTCCTCGTCCAGACCGAAACGACCTGCGCGTACGCGCCGTACGGTCCCAACGACGAGACCCGAAACGCCGTGCTCACGGACTTCATCAGTCTCTCCGGCGATGCGGAAGTCGCGGAAGTAACCGTCGATCGGGACGCCCCGGCCGCCGGAATGCGGATTCATGAGGCGGCCCGCTGTGACACGCTCACCGACGACACGCTCGTGATCGCCATCGAACGGGACGATACGGTGTTGACACCCCACGGCGACACGGAAATCCGCGCCGACGACATCGTCACGCTGTTCTCGCGGGGCGGTGTGACCGACGAAACGATCGCGAACTTTGACTCGAGCGAGCCCGTCGACTCCTGACCGAACTGCTCGTAAAATCAGCTTCTCCGACTACTCCGCCGTGAGCCGTCGCGCGAGCGTCGTCGTCCGATCGGTCAGCGTCTCGGTCGTCTCCGAGGCTCCCTGTAGCCGATCGTTGATCGTCTCGAACAACGCCTCGAACGCGAGCGTTCCGTCCTCGTCCTGCCATGCCGCCGTTTCGCGTGCTTCGAGCCCGCAGCGTGGACACGTCTCTCCCTCGAGTGAGTCGAAACAGCCGTGACAGCGCTCGAGGCCGACCGCGACCGTTTCGCTCAGCATGACGACCTCGCGGAGCGTCGACTGCAGGTCGGCCGCGGCGTCGGAAAAGTCCGCGAGCGCGGTCCGGACCTCGGAGTCGTACGCGCCGTCATCGAGGGCGGCGAGGTGCTCGAGTCGCGCGTCGACGATCGCGATCGCGAGCGAGACGTCGCGGCGACTGCGGCGATACGCCGAGATCGAGTCGTCGAGTTCGGCGTCGGTCCCGTTGTCGACGGTCGACTCGAGTGTGGCGGGTAGCGACGTCGCGGCCGACGCGAACGACGCGACGTCCGAAATCGTCTCGCCCTGCACGCCGGTCGTCTCGCGGACGCGGTGGAACAGTTCGTCGCTGGCGACCGGATCCGTCGACGCCGGGGCCTCGAGCGTCGCGAAACAGTCGTCACAGACGGTGACGAGCGCACTCTCGTGGACGTGGCCGTCGAGGGGAACGTCGCCCACGGGGAAGAGTCGAAGCGTGGCCGGGTCGTCGCCGCCGTCGGTGTCGCAGTGTCGACAGGAGTGCCCGTCGCGGTCGAATACGGCCTCGCGGTCGGCGCGCCAGTCGCGTGAAGTCACGAGCGAGCGAAGACAGCGCGACGACAAAAACGCACCGACAACCCGTGGACCGGCGGCGCTCGGAGGGCAACGCACGAACTACTAACGGGCCGCCGGTCGTAGTCCCAGTATGGTCGACTCATCGGACGAGCGGGACCAATCGGACGACTCGGCGGGATCGAACGACTCGGACGCGGACAGCCTGACCGAGTTCGAACTCGAGCGCGGGTACGACCGCAGGGAACTCGCCGCAATCTTTCGCGAGTTCGCGACCGCCTTCGAGGACGGCCGCCCCATTCGATTGGACGGCGACGACCGAACCGTCAGGATCGCCGTTCCGGAGCGCGTCGTCGCCGAATTCGAAGCGGAGTACGACGCCGACGACGAGCCGCCGGTCGGGGAACTCGAACTCGAACTCGAGTGGGACGATCCCGACGGCTCGAGCGTTCGCGTCGCCGACCGCGACTCGATCGCCGACGGCGAGAGTGCTGGGTCAGCCGAGACCACCGAGGCCCCTGACGCCGAGACCGCCGATCACGATGCAGATGCGGACTCGACGGACGTCGATCCCGCGGCGGCAGTGATGCCCCTCGAGGGGATGGCGAACCGCGACGGTGGCGCAGACGGCGTCGAGGCAGACGAGACGGCGGTAACGGCCGACGACGCCACAGCGCCGGCGGACGCCGACCAAGCGGGCGACTCCGGCCGGACGAGCCGCTTCGAGGTCTACGAGGACAAGGGCGGCCAGTGGCGCTGGCGGCTCGTCCACTGGAACGGCAACATCGTCGCCGACAGCGGCGAGGGGTACGCCTCGCGGTCCAACGCCGAACGGGCGGCCCGAAGCGTCATGCGGAGCGCACCGGCGGCGCGGATCGATCGGCTCGAGTAGGCCGAGTCGGAGATCAGCGGGCTACGACCGGATATCCTCGGCGTCGAGATCCACGTCGAGTTCCGCGGAGTGGTCGATCTGTTCGTACTCGAGGGCCGGCGTCGTCCCCGCCGGGACGGCGTTGTACTCCCGGAGAAAACCGATGACGCCCTGTTTTCCCCCGAAGTCACCGCGGTACTGCCGGAACAGCCGCGGCACCGTCGCCGTGTCGTCCTCGTCGTCGTAGCTGACGTTTTCCTCCAGGAACCACTCGATCGCGATGTCTAACTCCTCGTCGACGTCCCGCGGCGAGTAGACCGCGATCGGCGGGCAGTGTTCCGCCCCGTGGCCCAGCGCGAAGTGGACCCGCGGATCGCACTCCTCGAGGCGAAACTGCCGCTCGAACGAGGAGGGAAGCAGCCGGGGGACGTAGCCAAAGCCCCACGACTGCTTGGAACTTCGGAGCAGCCCGTGCTCGATATCGTTGAGACTCAGCCACACCCCACTGACGGGGATCTGATCGCGTGCGAAGAACTTCCACCGGTCGAGGAGTCCGCCCTCGAACAGGTCGGGATCTTCGTCCTCTATCAGCAACTGCGCGTAGGCGTTGTAACAGTTGAGCCAGAAGGCAAGTTTCCCCTCGCGACCGGAGAGCGCTCGCTCTAGCTGGGCTCGCTCGAGCGCCGCCAGATGCTCCCGTAACTGATCGGCGTCGCCCTCGGTCTTGACCGTATACAGGAGATCGGCCGAGAGCGAGAGGGGATCGAGCTGAGTCGACATTCGGTCTAAAATTCGCGAACCAGCCCCTTGAAGCCGTGTGACGGTTGCACACGACAGTCCGGACTGAATACAGGTTCAGGCCGTGGTTTTATGCCCCGAACGGTGGAAATAATGGTGTGAATCTCAGCAAGGGATTTCTCCTCGTCCTCGTCGCCCTCTTCGCGTATCTCTCCCTGTTGCTTGTGCTCCCGTTTTTTCAGTACGTCCTCGGTGCCATCCTCATCGCCTACGTCCTCTACCCGGTCCAGCAGCGCCTCGAGACACACATCGCGCCGCCGATTGCCGCCTTCGGACTCGTCGCCCTCGCGATCGCCGGCTTCGTCGTTCCGTTGATCGGCATCGTCGCGGCGGTCGCCAGCGACGCTCGCCGACTCCTCGAGCAGGTTAATACCGACTCGTTGCAGGTGAGCGACCTCGAGCGGGCGATCGAGGAACAGACCGGCCAGCGCGTCGATCTGCCGGCGGCGCTGACCGACGCCGCACAGAGCGCCGGCACGATGGTGCTCGAACGCTCGACCGAGTGGTTCAGCGCGCTTACGCACGTATTGATCGGGCTGGGGCTTGCGCTCTTCTTGCTCTACTACCTGCTCAAAGACGGTGGGGACCTGTTGGCGTGGCTGCGGGAGCTGACGCCGCTGCCGGACGACGCACAGGACGATTTCTACCAGAAACTGGACGAAGTCATGTGGGCCGTCCTCGCCGGTCACGTCCTGATCGCGATCATTCAGGGCGCTCTCGCCGGGCTGGGACTGTTGGCGACCGGCGTCCCGAACGCCGCGTTCTGGACGTTCGTCATGATCATCCTCTCGCTGATCCCGCTGATCGGCTCGTTTCTGGTCTGGGGGCCGGCCGTCGTCTATCTCTTCCTGAGTAGCGAACCGCTGTTTGCGGTAGGGCTGTTCGTCTACAGCGTGATCATCGTCGGGCTCTCCGACGACTACTTTCGGCCGGTCCTCGTCGATCGCTACGCCGAACTCAACCCCGCCGTCATCATCCTCGGCGTCCTTGGCGGCGTCTACGCCTTCGGCGTCATGGGCCTGTTCTACGGCCCCGTCGTCCTCGGCGCACTGATCGCGACGCTCGACGTGATGAACGACCACTACGACCGACTCGAGGAAACCCCTGGAATGCAGTGACGCTGGCCCGCAATCGAGCGGGGCGACTATAATTTGCGGTCACCCATGACCGCAACAAGAACTGTAACCGCAACAACAGACCGCTACCGCGATTCCTGCCCGCCCGCGAGCAACTCGTCGACGAGCCGCGTAAACCGGTCGACGAGCCGATCGGGAACCGTCGGCGTCACCGTCGCCAGCAGCCGCCCTGTCGCTTCGGGCTCGGCCAGTTCGAGGATGACCCGATTGCGGTCGTCGTAGCGCTTCGTGACGAGGTCGTGTTCGACCAGCCGGTTCAGGTGATACTCGAGCGTGCTCCGGGCGATTTCGAGGTCGTCGGCGACGTCTCCGGGGCCCGCCGGCTCGTGTTCGATCAGGTAGACGACGATCTCTCGAGCGGTCTCCCGGTGGAACAGCGCCAGCGCGGCCCGTTCCCACTCGTCGTAGGCCGGCGGGTAGTAGTGCGTTCGGCCGTAGAACTCCTCGCGGACGAGCCGGTCGTCCTCCCGCAGCCGTCGGATGTGATACTGGACTTGTCCCGGTGCGAAGTCGGACTCTCTGACGAGTTCGTTGAAATGCACGCCGGCGTTGTCGCCGATGTGGGCCTGAATCTGCTGTCGAGTGTTGGTCATCGGTATCTCTGGGTCCGAAGCGCGGACGTATACGTCGGCTACTGCCGGGGGACATATAACGGGTTTCCCACGTTCCCAACACTCGAGAACCGTCGCTCAGTCCCGGGGTCGTCCGTTCGCGTGACCGCCGTCGTATCAGTACAGTTACTCTCTCGACTCGGTCCTCGAGCGCAGTTCGCAGCAGTGGCCGTTCCGATCTGGTATGAATCGAAACTCGGGTCGGCAGCGTCGGACCATCCGCTCAACGATCTACATGCCGCTCGCGGTAAGCGAGCAGTTCCAGTCGAAAATAATCAGTAGCGTGACGACTCGACTTCGACATTAGGCTCGAGCGCGGGCCTGTTCGGGCGTGTCTGCCTTATTGTTCGCGTATGCGTTGTACGCCGAGAGCAGAGCGACGGCCGCGCCGGAGATCGCGGTTCCGGTCGCGAGCTCGCTGCTCCCCATCTCGATGACCGAGGGAGAAATGAGCGCCCAGAGGCCGAGCAGGACGGCAAGCGACGCGACGCCGACGCTCGCCAAGCGATCTCTCGACAGCCGGACGAAGTTGTAGCCGGCGGTCAGGAAGATCGCCGTCCCGACGAGCGTATCGTTCCAGATCGCTGCATCCGTCGACTCGAGGATGAACGGCGAGGCGACGAGGTAGAGCCCGATCAGCGCGACGAGGGCACTCAGCCACTGCATCGCGTCCGTGTTCAGCGAGTTGTAGTCCGCTCTGGCCCCGCGGTCGGTGTCGGTGTTCGTGTTACTCATAGGTTCTTCAATCGCGGTAGCTGCTACCCGGCCAAAACGGCAGTGCCTGCAGCTGTCGGGACCATCGTCGGTCCGCGGTGGCGTCCTCGCGGTGTCCCGACACACTGCAGTTCGCCACGCAGACGGTCGGAGCGATCCCGGCCGGAAACACCGAAGGGAATAGGTGGGTGTCGGCCCGATTACGGGTATCCATCGTATGGAGTTCCCACTGTCAGTCGCCGGTGAGTGGTTAGACCCCCAGCTCGCCCCCGTTCTCGTCTGCGTAATCGCGCTTGCGGTGCTGGGAACGGCGGTGCTGTTCGTCGCCGGACTCGTCGCGTACGCTCGGCGTCGGACACTCCGCTACCTGCTGATTACGGTCGTGCTCGGCATCCTCGTCGTCCGGTCGGTGACCGGCCTGGGGACCGTCCTCGGTCTCGTTCCCATGACGATCCACCACCTCGTCGAGCACGGTTCCGACTTCCTGATCGCAGTGTTGGTCCTCTATGCGGTCTATCGGAGCGGCGCGGCGACCGACGCCATCTCGGTCGAACCGGACGACTAATTTCCGTGGGTGGCACTCCTTGTTCGTGTCGGCCGTCGTGAGATATAAGGTCACGTAGGGACGGGTATCGGTATGTCAGTCCCCGACGCCGCGGCGACGGCGGCAGCCGTCGTCGACGAAATCCTCTCCGCAGTCGTCGCCGACCGAACCGTCCTCGAGGAGGTCACAGCTGGGGTGCTCGCCCGCGGTCACGTATTGCTCGAGGACGTGCCTGGAACGGGTAAGACGCTCACCGCGCGGTCGTTTGCGACCGCGCTCGGACTGGAGTTCTCCCGGATCCAGTTCACGCCGGACCTGATGCCCGCCGACATCACCGGCTCGTACGTCTTCGAGGAGGAGACCGGCGAGTTCCACTTCACGCCCGGCCCGGTGTTCGCGAACGTGGTCCTCGCAGACGAGATCAACCGCGCGCCGCCGAAGACCCAGTCCGCGCTGCTCGAGGCGATGGGCGAAGGACAGGTGACCGTCGACGGCGAGACCCACGAGCTCCCCGAGCCGTTCGTCGTCATCGCGACGCAAAACCCCGTCGAGCAGGAGGGCACATTCGAATTGCCCGAAGCCCAACGCGACCGCTTCATGATCAAGACCTCGCTGGGGTATCCCGACGCCGACGGAACGCGGGAACTGATCGACCGTCGGGCCGACCGCGACCGTCCGGACCCGACGGTCGACCCGATCGTCGACCGCGAGCGGGTGCTCGCCCTCCAGCGCGTGCCCGAAGAAATCACCGTCGAGGACTCGATCCGCGACTACATCGGCGACGTCTGTCGAGCGACCCGGACCGACGGCCGCGTCGACGTCGGCGTCTCGCCCCGCGGCGTCCAGCGACTGTTCGAGGTGAGTCGGGCTCGCGCCGTCCTCGAGGGCCGCGAGTACGTCGTTCCCGACGATATCAAGCGGATCGCCGGGCCGGCGCTCGCCCATCGCCTCGTATTGACCCCCGAGGCGAGCGTGGACGGCGTCTCCCGGCGCGCGGTCATCGACGCCGTCCTCGAGGAGCGTCCAGTGCCGGCGATGGAGCCCCCCTCAACGGACCAGTAACCACGCTCCGCCGCCGACCGCGACCAAGGCACCGATCACGCCCGCCGTCGCCGGAACCGACAGTGTGGGCGCGAGGACCGCCGCTCCGGTCAGCCCGACGGCCGCGACGAGGACGCCGGCGCACGCCATCGCCCCGCTCCAGCCGAGCCGCACGAGCTGTGGGCGACGGGACGCCTCGTGACCGATCTCGCTCGCCAGCGTTCGCCCGTAGCGACCGACATCGTACGCGAACAGCGCGGCCGCGATCGGCACGAACGTTGCTACACCGACCCGGACCGTCTCGAGGTCGAGCAGAACGGTATCGACAGTGCCACCGGCAATACCGCCGCCCGCCGCGAGTGACCCGGCGAGGACGGTACCGGGTGCGGGGGCGTCGCCTCGCAACACCGCAGCCTGGTAGAGCCATGCCGCCAGCCAGCCGGCACCGAGAACGACCGCTATCGCGCCGAAGGCCACGGCCACGACGTTCGTCCCCACGCTGCCGAGCGTCCAGGCGCCGGCGAACGCGAGACCCACGCCCGAGACCGCGCCGACGATAATCGCGACGGCCGCGTTCTGTCGTCCGTCCGTTTGGACCCACGTGGCGCGGACGACCGTCGCCGAGACGGCGACGACGGCGGCGACGGCGGTCACGGCCGCGATCGATCCGCGAACGACGACGCTGCCGGCGATCGCATCAACGAGCAACTCGAGGGGCGGGACGAGCCCGGAGAGCACCGTCAGTACCGCCAGCACGACGATCGCGAGCGCGGTCGCGACCCCGGCCATCCTCGCGAGTGCGTTTCGCGTCCCGTCGTAGGTATCACGTCTCGAGGGAACGGTAAACGCCGCCGGCGGGACGAGAAAGAGGGCGGCCGCGACCGCGACGACGGCGGCGACGAGCGCGAGGAACAGTCCGGACGGGCCGTCGCCGGTGAGCCACGGGACCGCGGCGAGGGCCGGTCCGACGCCGCCGATCGTGTCGATCCAGACGGCGAGCAGTGCCACCCCGGCGGCGACGATCGCCGAACAGAGCGCGGCCGCGCCCGCCCGCAGGAGCGCGATCGGCGTCGGCTCACCGCCGAGAACGCCACCGGCGGCGAGTCCGAGGACCACGCCGACGAGCGCCGAGAGAGCCGCTATCGGCGCTCCCGCGGGACCGATAACCGCGACCCCGCCGAGAGCAACGATCGGAACCAGCGCCGACGCGACCGCAACGCGGCGGTACGAACCCGCGGACAACCCCACCGCCGCTGCGAACCCGATCCCGACGAGGACGCCGGCGACGACGAGCAGTTCCGCGAGGGCGAGCGCCAGCACACCGATACCAGCGGCCATCGCGATCCCCCGTCTCGTCGTCGCTGGGATCCGACCGTCGGCATTCATCGTGTCTCCCCCTTCCTGATCGCGTTGCGAAGTAAGACTCCGAGTGACTGCTTGCGGTCCCAGTCGATGACGCGAGCGCCAGTCGCGCGGGCTCGAGCGAGCCGCGTCTCCCGGTCGAGCGATTCCAGCCGCGTCGCGATATCCTTGGGGTCAGTCGTGACATCGGGCGAGATCACGCGGACCGCGTACCCCCGCGCCCGGAGCCGCTCGACGAGGTCGACCGGTTCGTCGTCCACGAACGAGGAGAACAGATACACCTGCGCCTCGCCGGGCAGCGCCCGGGGGAGGTCCGCGGCGGGATCGTCCGTCCGCGTCCGATTGTTCGGCCGAGACGACCGGTAGCCGAGGAAATTGGCCTCCCGGGCCCCCTCGAGTAGCTGCGACGCTTCCCGTCTCGTCGCGGGGTCGGTTCCCGGGGCGACGGTCGTCAGCCGTTTTTCGTAAAGCCCGACGACGCCGGTCGGATGGCCCGCGGCCACCAGCGCCTCGAGCGCCCGTTCGGCGGCCTCGGCGGAGCGCTCGATCGCGGGCGGGTGTCCAGTCGTCGCCGCATGGAACTGGCTCGGTCTAGCATCGACGACGCAGACGATCCGCGTCGCCCGCTCGGCGCGGTACTCGATGGTTGCTAACTCCCGGCTCCCGGCGTACCGCCGCCAGTCGATCGACCGGACCGGATCGCCCGGCTCGTAGTCGCGGACGGCGTAGAACTCGAGGCCACTGCCGCCCTCGTCGGTCGGCACCTCGCCCGCGTAGTCGTTCGTCCCGTCGCCGAGCGACACCGACTCGACGACCGGCGAACAGCGGACCGCGTCGTCGCCGCTCGCGCCTGCACGCCACGTCTCGGCCACCGTCCCCGTGAGATCGCGCGTTCGAACCGTGGCACCACCGAACGCGTGCTCGCCGCGCCGGCATTCGAGCTCGTACTCGAGGGTCGTCTCCTCGAGGGGGTCGAGGGTCTCACACGCACGCGGCGAGCCGGAAACGACCGGCAACGCGTCGGGCACGCCGTCGACGACACGCAGGTCGACGATCGCGTCCGAGCCGGCGTTTTGGACCGTCGTCCGCACCGTGACGGTCTCACCCGGATCGGCGGATACCGCCGCGGAGCTGGTGCCGGTGTCGGTACCCTCGTCGTCGACGACTTCGCCACTCGCGCCGTCGCGAACCGAAATCCGACGGTCGATACGCACCATCGACGGCTGATTCGTCCCGAACACGGCCGCGGCGACGTACCACAGCGGGAGCGTCGCGGCGGCGACGAGGAGTTGGCTGCCGGCGGCGATGCCGAGCCCTGCGAGTGCGAGCGTCGCGGCGATGGCCCACTCGTCGCCCGCGAGTCGCTCGACGGTCCGTTCTGTCATCGGTCTCCCTCCCCGTCGACGGCTTCGATCGCCGCGAGCGTGCGACGGACGCGGCGCTGGTACGCCGCGCCGGGGTCGACCGCGGCCCGGAGCCGTTCGTCAAGCGGTTGTCGCCGACCGTCGGCGAGGAACGCGGCGGCGACGGAGTCCTCGGTCCACGTCCCCGAGCGGACGGCCTCGCGAGCCGAATCGGCCGCAAGCCCGCGTTTCGTGACGACGACCCGAACCGCACCCTCGGCGAGCCGTCGACGAACGTCCCTCGCCGACTCGTTCGCTCGACAGCGGTACCGGCCCTGCGCGGCGGCGGTGATGGTCCGTTGTGTTTCGCGGCCGACTGCGGTCTCGGTACGACTGACACCCGGTTCGGGTGGGACACCCTCGAGCAGCGGGGATTCACTCGAGCGGTCGCGGGTCCACAGCCACCAGCACACGCCCGCTACGATCGTGACTCCGAACGCCGGAAACAGCACTGCGAGCGGATACAGCAGGACGGTGAGAGGCTGGACGGACGGAACGAACCCGCCGAGTAACACCGCGCCGACCGCGAGGACGACACCGGCACTGACCACTCCCGTCGCGACTCGCTCCGGATCGACGGCGCGGAGTTGGGCCAACGGGTCCCGTCGCGGTCCGGACGACGAACGCGGACTCATTCCGACCCCTCCCCGTCCGGCTCGTCGTCTAGTAGGTCCTGTACCGCGGCCCGCGCCGCCGCGGCTCGCTCCGAAGACGGCTCGCGGCCGCCGTACTCGATGTCACGAACGATCGCGACGAGCCGACTCACGCGGTCTGCGGGGAACCCGGCGGCGAGCGCGTCGCGAGCCACTGCGCCGGGGGTTTCCGTCTCGCGGTCGTCGATCTCGAGGCGATCGAGGAACGCGTGCCATGCCGCTCGGACCTCCGCGCGCGGCCCGCGAGGGGTCAGCGGTTCGGCCGCAAGTTCGGGGGTGGCCGTCTCGCCGTCGCTCGACTCGTCGGCGTCCTCGTCGTCGGCAGTCGTTCTGAGAATCCCCGCGAGCAGCGACCGGTCGCTGTCGGCCGACGATCGGCCGAGCGATCCCAGCGATCCGAGCGACGGGAGCGAGCCGAACGCGCGGCCGACCGACGGGAGGGCCGATCCCAACGAGGGGAATCCGAGACTCGAGCCACCGAACTCGAGGCGAGGCATCGAGACGGTCGGGAGCGATATCGACGGCAGACTGTATCCGCCAATAGCGCCGAAGAGACGGCCGAGTGCGGCTCCCAGGCTCCCGACCACGTCCGCGAGCGCGACGAACAGCGCTGCCGCCCCGGTTCCGCGCCGCCGTTCACTGGTAGCGACCAGTCGGAGGTAGGTCACGACGCCGCCGATACAGAATCCCGGGACGAGCACGACGACCGCCGCCAGCCGCAAGTAGAGGTTCCCGACGGTCGCCGTCGCGGTCTCCGCACCGACCTCGGCCGTCACGGTCGCCCCGTCATCGATCGGCAGCCAGAGCTGCGCCCGCCCGTCCTCGCCGGTCGTCGCCGTCCCGCCGTTCTCGAGGGAGACCGTCGCGTTGGGGACGCCGTCCCCGTCGGCCGACACCTGGACGGGCGCGGGCGAGCCGGGGAACAGAACCGGCGAGACGAACTCGACCGTCGGTTCGGCCACGTCGACGGTCCGATTGCCCGCGATCGGGCCGCGTTCGACCCGCAAATCAACTGATCCGGTCGTTTCCGGGAGTAGTACGCTCGCTTTCCCGTCCTCGTCGGTCGTCGCGACTGCCGTCCCGTCACGGAAGACCGTCGCGTCGGCCACCGGCGTCGAGCCGACCGACGCCGAGATCTCGAGGTCGCGAGCCGGAGCCGCCCCGCCGTGGGTCTCGAGCGTCGCAGCCGTCGGGACGTCGAACGTCCGCGATTGGCTTTCCTCAGGGATCGAGACGGTCATCTCCTCGGCGTACGGGACGACGATGGTGGCCCTGCCGAACTCGTCTACCTCCGTGACGTTCTCGCTGTTGACTGCGATGGTTCTCGTGCTGAAATGGCTGGGATGGTTGGTCTGGACTGTCACGTTGCTTCCCGGTTCGATCTCGCCGTCGATCTCGATCTCTCTCGTCTCCGATTCGTCGTCGTTTTCGCTGTCGCGCTCGCTCGTGTCGCCGGGCGATTCCGTGACGAGCTCGGGCGTCTCTTCTATCGAGCCCCAGTCGCCGGCGATCGGCTCTCCGTCGCTCCCGCCGGGCCCGTCGAGTCGCGGGTCCGCCGCGGGCAGCGCGCTCGCGACGACGAACAGACAGCACAGACAGCCGACGACGAGCAGGAGCCGGCGTGCCCCCGTCACGACTGCCCCTCCAGTTCAGCCGCCATTTCGGCCAATCGTCGAACGCGGACCTCGACCGGCGGGTGAGTCTCGGCCGAGTCGGTATCGACGGGTCCCGAGGGCGTTGTAGCCTCGAGCCACGACGTGACGTTCGCGCGCCGGGTCGTCTCGTCTCCCGGCCGCCGGATCTCGGGCAGCGACGTCGTCTCGTCGCCCGTCACGGGATCGGCAGGGATGATACACAACGCTCTCGTTTTGGCCGTCCGGAGATCCGTCTCCGGCGTTCCGGCCGTCTCGGCGAGAGTTACCAACGCGCTCGCGAGCGCGATCGGCGTTCCAGTGAGCCGGGCGGCCGCGGCGTCGGCGGCAAACTCCCGGGTCTGTGACAGCGTTCGGGTCGCCCAGTCGGCGATCGTCGGGAACACCCACAGGACCGGCGCGACGAAGACGCCGGTCAGCACGACTAAGGGGAGAAACCAGTACACCGCCACCCGGCTGCCGCCCGACAGCTCACCGGGATCGGACAGCGCGCGGCGCGCGAGCAGCGCCGCGTGGTAGGCCCGGTCGGCGATCTCGAGGAACAACGTCGTGATCGTCATCAGCGTCACGTCCCGGTTGGCGACGTGGGCGATCTCGTGGGCGAGGACCGCCTCGAGTTCGTCGGCGTCGAGGGCCTCGACCAGTCCCGTCGTGACGACGATTGTCGCGTCGGTGAGCCGGCCAACGGTGTAACAACTCGCCGCCTCGTCGGCGACGACGCGAACGTCCGGCTCCGGAACGTCGGCGGTCATCGCCAGCCGTCGGACCGTTCGCGCGACGGCGTGGTCCGCGTCGCCGGCGTCGCCGCGCGTTCCCGAGAGCACGCGCCGGTAGCCGTAATACGTCTGTGCCGCGAGGAAACCGCCAATCAGCACCAGTGCCGTCGTCCACGAGACTGGCAACTGGAAGAGGTCGAACTCGACGGCTCCGTACTGGAGGTAGACGATCGTCCCGCCGACGATTCCCGGGAGCAAGACGCCGTACGTCCACAACAGCGTGAGCACGAACACGGCAGTAACCGCGACGAACACACCGAGGACTGCACAGATCCGCAACCGAAGATTCATGGAGGGCGCTTGCTCGAATTCCTGCCTCCGGGACCAAAAATTTTCCCCGAACGTTCAGGGTAGGTGTCGTCTCCCACGACTGGCCGCCGCGGTGCCCACAGTGACTATGCACTCGTTACAGTCTGTATTGGGTCGCTCGAGTCGTCCATGCCACGATTTTTACTTTGACCGGACCCGCGTCGAACTCCTGCGTGGTACTTGACAAACATTTAATTCGCGTGGGACGCTAGTGCTAAGTATGGTCGAATCCCTCGTGGGGAACGTGCCGCTCTTGCTCTTGGTGGTGGGTCTCGTACTGATGGTACTCGAGGCCATCTCGCCGGGAGCCCACCTCATCGTCATCGGGATCGCGCTGGTCGGCGCGGGGCTGATCGGCGTGCTCTTTCCGCCCGTGGCGAACGTACTCGTGCTCGCAGGGTTGACACTCGCGATCGGGGTTGTCGCCGCCTACATCTACAACCGCTTTGATTTCTACGGCGGGAAAGGAACTGCCCGAACCACGGACTCGGACTCGCTGTCCGGCGCGACCGGCTACGTCACCGAGACGGTCACGAACCGCAGCGGCGAGGTCAAACTCGAGGAAGGCGGCTTTGCCCCCTACTACAGCGCGCGAACCACCAGCGGGACGATCGAGGAAGGCGAGGAGGTCATCGTCATCGATCCCGGCGGCGGAAACGTGCTCACGGTCGAATCCATCGACGCCATCGGCGAGGACGAGATCGATCGCGCACTGGCACGAGACGCCCAACAAGAGGACTCGAAACCCGCGGACGGCGATAACGGATCGCCGGCCGACGCCGAACGAGAGACGGAAACGGAGCGCTCGAGTTGATCTCTGCTATCGTCTCGCACATGTTGACGAAATAAGGGAACGCTTTTCTCCCCACCGCCGTAAGGCCGAAATATGGTGTTACAACTGTTCCCGATGCAAACCGCCGGCGCAGCCGTGTTGCTCGTCGGTGCCCTCGTCCTCGTCCTCGTGATCGCCGCGCTGCTGAGCGCGATCGAGATCGTCGACGCCTACGAGAAACGTGCCCTCACCGTCTTCGGCGAGTACCGCAAACTGCTCGAGCCGGGGATCAACTTCGTCCCGCCGTTCGTCTCGAACACGTACGCCTTCGACATGCGTACCCAGACACTGGACGTCCCCCGGCAGGAAGCGATCACCCGCGACAACTCGCCGGTGACCGCCGACGCCGTCGTCTACATCAAGGTGATGGACGCCAAGAAGGCGTTCCTGCAGGTCGACGACTACAAGAAGGCCGTCTCGAATCTCGCCCAGACCACTCTGCGTGCCGTACTGGGCGACATGGAACTGGACGACACGCTGAACAAGCGCCAAGAGATCAACGCGCGCATCCGCGAAGAACTCGACGAACCCACCGACGAGTGGGGGATCCGCGTCGAATCAGTCGAGGTTCGCGAGGTCAACCCCTCGAAGGACGTCCAGCGCGCGATGGAACAACAGACCTCTGCCGAGCGGAAACGCCGCGCCATGATCCTCGAGGCACAGGGTGAACGCCGCAGCGCCGTCGAGAAGGCCGAAGGTGACAAACAGAGCGAAATCATCCGCGCACAGGGTGAGAAACAGAGCCAGATCCTCGAGGCACAGGGTGACTCGATCTCGACCGTGCTGCGGGCTCGGTCGGCCGAGTCGATGGGCGAGCGCGCCATCATCGACAAGGGGATGGAAACGCTCGGCGAGATCGGGCAGGGCGAGTCGACGACGTTCGTCATGCCCCAGGAACTCACCTCGCTGGTCGGCCGCTACGGCAAGCACCTCTCGGGCAGCGACGTCGAGGGCAACGGCACCGACCTCGAGAGCCGCGATTTCGACGACGAGACCCGCGAACTGATCGGCTTAGACGATATCGCCGAGATCATCGGTGAGATCGATCAGGAAGCCGACATGGACGTCGAAGCTATGGAGCAGGAGGCCCAAGCGATCAAGGAAGGCAAGGATCCGGCGAATATCTCGGACCCGGACGAAGTCATCGAGGAGATGGACCAGGACTTCCAGAGCCAGGCCGACGGCGGCACCGAGATGCCGGCCGACGAGGACGACCCCTCCACGAACGACTGACTCCGGTCTCCCGTTCGGTTGCGGTCGCTTCGATTTGTTTCCCCCTCGAGTCCGAGCCCACGTATCGAATCCCTAACTGGTAATACTCGGTGAACAAAGCAGAGCGAAACCTGTTTTACGTGTCACGCCGTTGTAGACGGTAGTACGCATGACAGCACCCGATGGGGTCGACGACGAGAAACGAGCGACCCTGCGCCGATTCGCCGCCCTCGGTGCCGCTTCCCCGCTTGTCGGACGCTCCGATTCAGCGGCGGCTGACACGGGTGAAAGCGATGCTCGCGATGCGATCGCGGGCTATCTCTCCACGACGCCCGGCGCGCACTTCTCGAAGATCCGCGACGACTTGCAACTCGGAACCGGCGAAACCCAACATCACCTGCGCCGGCTCGAGGAACTCGAGGCCATCGAGCGCTACCGCGACGGCGACTACAAGCGATTCGTCACGGCCGGCCGGTTCGACGAATTCGAAAAACGCGCCCTCGGCTACCTCCGCCGAGAGACCCCGCGGGGCATGCTGATCGAACTGCTCTTGCATCCGGACGCCACCGCCGGCGACCTCGCGACGGCGCTCGAGGTTTCCCCGCCGACGGTAAGTAAGTACGCCGGCGAACTCGAGGAAGCCGGATTGCTTTCCCGGGACGACGGCTACGCCGTCGAACGACCCGAGACGGTGCTGGTACTGGTCGTCGGTCACGCGGACTCCTTTGGCGACCGCGCGCGGACGCTCGCTCGAGACGCGGATCAGTTCCTCGAGTATCAGCCCTGACTGTCAGGGCTACGTCACTGTTACGCCGCGGTAAGACCCTCTTACTGCGCTATTATGACGATCCGTTCGATTCGAGCAGCGACGCCAGTTCGGTCAGCGACGTGAGGTCGTGGGTCGCATCGATCGACCGCTCGCGGTTGTGAGACCGCCGGAGGAACGCGGTCTCGAGGCCGGCCGCGCGCCCGGCGGTCACGTCCGTTTCCGAATCGCCGACGTAGATCCCGCTCGTGACGCCGAGGGCCTCGAGTGCCTCTTCGATGTAGTAGGGGTCGGGCTTGCGCCGCTCGTAGCCCTCGACCGTCGGGTCTCGGCCGCGGACGATGTCGAACTCGAACCCGTAGTAGTTGGCGACGAACTCGGCGGTCTCGTGGCGGTTGTTGGTGACGAGTCCGATCGCCGTCCGTTCGCCGAGGTCGTGAATCGCGTCGATATCGTCGTAGGTGCCGCGCTCGCCCGCCCGAAGCCGCTCGTGGGTACCGCTCGAGGCGTGTGTCTCCTTCCGTTTCCAGAACTGTGCGAGATCGATCCCGAGATCCCGGCAGTGGTTCCGAATCCGTTCGTGGTCGTGGTCCCGAAAATCGCGACGCTGCGACGGCGTCGGGTCGACCCCAAGGTCGTCGAGGGCCGCGTCGGCGGCGTCGGCGTACACCTGCGGGTGCGTTCGCGGCCCCTCGAGGATGACGCCGTCCATATCGAACAGTACTGCCGTCATGTCCCGATATTGTGGCCTCGCGATAGAAGAGCGTTCGCGTCGCTCGTTACGATCGGTAAACCGAGAGCAGAAACGGACCGCGCGACTGCAGTCGACGTTACGCGTCGACTTTCCAGGTAGTACTCGAGGAATACCCCCACTTCTCGATCTCGACGTCGTAGTCGCCCTCTTGAAGTGCGGTGATGTTCGAGCCGACCTCTTTTGCCGTCATGCCGAGCTCCTTGCCGATGAGGCGGGATTTGAAGTACGTCTTCGTCGCCGCGTTGTTCCGGAGGTACTCCAGAATCCGCTGCTGTTTGCTCGTGAGGTCGGGGGCCATTGCAGTGCTCATACACGAACGGATGACAGGAACACCCTTAGGGGGTTTGGTACGTGCGGTTAACCCGCTCACGTCGGGCGATTTCCACGCGGCGTAATCCGCTACTAACCGGACGGAAAGGTTTCGTTGGTACGTGCGGTTAATATATACTCCCTTCGGACTGTCGTTTGTTCGTGATGGTTTCCAGCCGACGGGAGCCGATCGGCATTTCGATTGCCGCGACGAAAGCGGGACCCGTCACAGCGGTCGAGAGTCACGCGTCGATGTCGTAATACCCCGTTACGAACGGTCCGAACGAAGCCGCAACCGCCTCGCCCAGCGCTTGCGTCCGGCTCGTCAGGCCGTCAGTGAGCGCGCCCGCGGCTCCTTCCGCCTCGGCGACGTTCTCGGTGCCGAGTAGATCGTCCATGACCGGTCCCAGCTCCGCGCCGTCCGCGACCCGCTCGGCGACCTGATCGGGGAGTCGAAGCGTCGGCCCGCCGCCGCGCTCGAGTTGATCGCCGTCGGTGACGGCACCCCACATGATTAGGGAGAGTCCCGGCGTCGCCTCGAGCCGAACGACCCCGCCCTCGAGGCCGACGCCGTAGTCTGCCTCGGTCGCGGCGAGCGCGCGCCGGGCGCGGTTCTCGGCACCGGACACGGTTTCCTCGAGCGATCGCGGCTGTTCGTTCACCCCGGAGTCGACGTCGACGGCGGTCACGGTCGGTTCGTATCGCTCGAGCGTGCGTTCGACCGCGTCGATCTTGACCGGGTTCGTGCTGCCGATTGCGAGTTCCATACCGGGCGTCCGCACGGAGCGGAGTTGGCACCTCCGATTTCGCCTGTAGCGGTCGTCTTCTCTGGTTTAATGTTTCCATTTATCATGCTCGTTCGCCCGAATTACCCGTTTTCGAGGGATATGGGGGCGCGATTTCGAAACCATTAAACCTCGAGTCTCTGAACGTGGGAGGTAACGGATCCGTCCGGGCTTTTGCAATCGGTTCGGCCGGGCAGCAATCGCCATCGTATGACTAACGCACCATCGAACACGAGAGTACGACGTAGCGAACCCGAAACGAACGAACAGGAGACCGAGAGCGAGGAGCAAGAGGATCTGGTCTGTCCCGAGTGTGCCGGCAACCTCGTCGTCGACGACGAGCACGGCGAGACCGTCTGTGAAGACTGCGGACTGGTCGTCGAGGAAGACTCCGTCGACCGCGGCCCCGAGTGGCGAGCCTTCGACGCTGCCGAGAAAAACGAGAAGTCCCGCGTGGGCGCACCCACGACGAACACGATGCACGACAAGGGGCTCTCGACGAACATCGACTGGCGCAACAAGGACGCCTACGGCAACTCGCTCGGCTCGCGCCAGCGCGAGAAGATGCAGCGCCTGCGCAAGTGGAACGAGCGCTTCCGCACCCGCGACTCCAAGGAGCGCAACCTGAAACAGGCACTCGGCGAGATCGACCGCATGGCGAGCGCCCTCGGCCTGCCGACGAACGTCCGCGAGACCGCGTCGGTCATCTACCGCCGCGCGCTCGACGAGGACCTGCTGCCGGGCCGCTCCATCGAGGGCGTCTCGACGGCCTGTGTCTACGCCGCCGCGCGACAGGCCGGCGTCCCCCGCAGCCTCGACGAGATCGCCGACGTCTCCCGCGTCGAGAAAAACGAAATCGCGCGCACCTACCGCTACGTGGTCCGCGAACTGGGCCTCGAGGTCCAGCCGGCCGACCCCGAGAGCTACGTCCCCCGCTTCGCTTCGGGACTCGAACTCTCCGACGAGGCCGAACACCGCGCGCGGAGCCTCCTCCAGAACGCCAAGGAGAAGGGCGTCCACAGCGGCAAGTCGCCGGTCGGCCTCGCGGCCGCTGCCGTCTACGCCGCTGCGCTCCTGACCAACGAAAAGACCACCCAGGCCGCCGTCAGCGACGTCGCCGATATCTCCGAAGTGACGATTCGGAACCGCTACCACGAACTCCTCGAGGCCGAGGAGACAATCGGGATGGCCTAACGCGGGCAACGCACACCCACGCCGACACTCGCCGAAACGACACCGTTTTTGTCGCTCTCGCTCCCACTCCATAGCAATGGGACTGGATTTCGACTCGTTCGTCCTCGCAGCCGCGACGGCGGATCTCTCCGACGAACCCGCAGCCCGCGAGCACGCGGACGCGATCGAATTTCGGATGGATCTGACCGACGAGCCGTTGGCCGCGCTCGAGGCCTACGACGGCGAGTTGCCGATCATCGCCACGAACCGCGCCGACTGGGAAGGCGGAGAAGCAGTCGACGACGGTCGGCTCGAGGCGCTGGCGGCGGCGACAGGCAACGACGGCGTCGAAGCGATCGATATCGAACTCGAGTCGATCCTCGAGGGCGAAGCCGAGGACCTGCTCGAGACGGCTCGCAATCGCGACGTGTCGATCATCGCGTCGGCCCACGATTTCGAGGGAACGGCGCCCCGTAAAGAGATGGTTCGAACGCTGACAGAGGCGGGCAAGTACGCCGATGTGGCGAAGTTGGCGGTGACTGCGGAGTCAAAGGCGGACACGCTCGCGTTACTCTCTGCGACCGAGCAGTTGGCCTCGCACGGCGATACCGTGGCGACGATGGCGATGGGGGAGATCGGGAGTCACACGCGCGCAGTGGCTCCCGTCTACGGCTCGAAGATCGGCTACGCGCCCGTGGATCCTGCGGAGGCGACCGCGCCGGGCCAGTACGACCTCGAGACGCTCGCCGATCTGGTCGCACAACTCGCGTGAGCTGAAAACAACGAGAATCGGAATGTTAAGGGCAGGGGATCCCTACCATCCCCACGTACAATGACATGGCTCCGTGCGCTTCTCGCCGCCGGCCTCTCCGTGATCATGCCCGGCGCGGGTCACATTCTCATTCGGGACTGGCTCCGCGCCGCTGCGTTCGCCGGGCTTTTCGTGTCGGCGAGCGTCCTCTTTCTTCCGATCGACCAGCTGACGGCCGCCGGGCCGGTAACGAGCGTCGACGATATTACCGTGTACGCGGATATCATGGCCGCGGAGACCGACGCGATAGCGCAGTTCCTCCTCTCGTTTATCGCCCTGTTCGCCGCGATCGATTCGACGTTTCGCGCGCTCGGCCACTCCTCTGTCGGGGCCGACGCCACGGAGGGGCCGACCTGCCCCGAGTGCGGCAAAGAAATCGATGCGGACCTCGAGTTCTGTCACTGGTGTACGACGCGCCTCGAGCCCGTCGAGCCCGAGGCGGAGACGAACGATCTCTGATACGGTTTACTGTACGTCATTTCCGGTGCAACCGCGACCCGGGCGGCGATTGCGCCGGTAAATCGGTACAGCAATCGGTATGAAGCGAGCGACTGAAGAAGACGACTGCGGTCGCGGATTGAATCGATCGATTGAACCCGTTACTTCTCGATGATGCTCTCTTCGACCGGCTCGCCGAAGTGGCGGGCCGTGTTCTCGGCGTACAGGAGGATCTCGTCGCCGGCTTCGAGGTCCGTCACGGCCTTGCGGCCCTCTCCGGCGGCGACTTTGATCGTCTCGGCGTTCTGGAGCAGCGTCTCGACCCTGTCGCCGTCCTCGGTCTCGAGCGCGACGCGGAACATCGGCCGCTGCTCGATCTTGACTCGGCCGACGATGGCTTCGCGGGTGTTGCCGTCGGTGTCGACGACCTGGACCTCGTCGCCGCTCTGAAGTTCCGAGAGGTACTTCGTGCCGCCGTCGGGCGTGCGAACGTAGGCGTGGACCGCGCCCGCGTTGACCCGGAAGGGCCGCGAGGCGACGTAGGGCGATTCTGCGGTTTCGGCGTGGACGAAGACCAGTCCGCGGCTCATCGACCCGACGAGCATTCCCTCGTCGTGCTCGAGCAGACTGCCCGTATCGATACAGACTCGGTCCGCGCTGCCCGCCCGCTCGATCTCGAGCACTTCGGCGTACTCGAGGTCGAGGCGTTCGCGTGCAGCCTGATCCCGCATTTCGACGGTCTTCCGGATCTCGTCGGGATCGCCGGAGTCGAGCAGGACGGCGTCGGACCCGATTTCGAGGGTTTCGAAGGCCGTCTTGGCCTCCTCGGCGCTGGTGACACCCGCGACGAGGTCGGTCTCCTCGCCGATGCGGGCGATCAGGTTCTCGAGGGGGATGATCGTCCAGTCCTCGCCGACGACGATCGTGTGGTCTGCCTCCTCGGCGGCAGTCTCGGCGAAGCGCTCGTACTCCTTGCCGAGGATGCGGACGTACGCGCCGCGTTCGAAGTCGCCGTTCCGGCGCAGCGTCGAGAGATCCGCCGACCCCGAGAAGTCCTCCGGCAGGTCGATGGTAGCGTCGCCCTCGCCGTCTTTCCCGACGACGATCGCGTCCGCCTGCGAGGCCGGCTCCGTATCGCTTGCGCCGTCGGCCTCGGCGTCGTCGATGTCATCGACCAGCGTCACGTCTCCGTCGGTCCGGAACGCGGCGACGTTGATATCGCCCAGTTCTCGGACGCGGGACACGTCGTCCTCGTCGACCAGTACCCAGTCTGCACCCGCCTCGAGCGCGGCGGTGATCCGCTCTCGGCGGTCGTCCCAGTCACCGACGGTGTCGTCGGCTTTTACCCAGACAGCTCGCGTCATAAATCGACCCTCGGAGGGAACCGGCTTGAACGTGGCGAATCGAACAGGAACGTCAGACAGCACGAGCAATACCGGACTATCGGCCGTCTCGCCGAATTCGGTCCTGTGCCCCATACCGTCGTGACTGGCAACACTGTCCAAATAGCTACTATAGTCCGGAAAGTAGCGATAGTAACGATAGTCTGAATACTTTCTCAGAAGTTGATAATATCTGTCCGGGCGAACGTTCTGGTATGGGTCAGCGCCACCTCGATGAGACCGAACTGACGATCGACTGCGCCGCCCACCGGCTCGAGGTGGAACCCGCGGCCGAGGTCGCTCGCGCAGCGTTCGAACACGCGGGCGAGCTGGCTGTCCTCGAGTACGGCCGGCCCGCGGCCGTGCTGGGTGCCATCAGGCTCGCATGTCGGCGCACGGACGTCACCGAACCTGCCCTCGAGTCACTCGAGGACGCGTTCGACGTCGATCGGGAGCGAGTCGTCGCGGCCGACGAGTTGCTGGCAGCACACCTGACGCCGCCCGCGGACGACGCCGAGATCCGCTCGCTGCGTCAGACGCTCATCGTGGCACGGGAAGTGCTGGCCGCGGTCGAGCGCGGCCGCAACGCTGGCCCCGAGCTCCCGGGCTCGCACCTCGCTGACGCCGCGCCCTTCCTGCTCGCGCGGGCGAGCAGTCACCTCGATTCCCGCACCGACCGCGAGTTCCCGGGGCTCGAAGCGGCGGCGCTTCGTGACCACATCGAGCGCCTCGAGGCCGACCTCGAGCTAGCTCGACTGGGAACGGAACTGTACGCACGGATCCACGACGAGAATTGACTGCTGTCGCCCCACCGCTGACGTTGCCCCCTCCACCGCTGCTCAGCAGCGCCCTATCGCGATCCGTCGCTCTCGTCCATGAGCTTGTGTCGGAACGCCCGGTAGGCGTTTTCGCCCCGTTCGGTCAGTTCGACGACGCGCCGGCGGCCGACCGACTGGATCGTCACGTACCCGTCCTCGGAAAGCGGCTCGAGGACGTGGGTGTCGAGGATCCGAAACGCACCCTTGTCCTCGCCGGATCGTTCGTCGGGCGAGCGTCGGTCGGCCATGAAAGCGAGTTCCTGATCCCGCGCGTACTCGATGAGGTCTTTCTTCTTCGGCGGTGCCGTCCGGTCGTCGTGAAAGCCGTCCCACGCGGCCGGCTCGGCGAGGAATTCCATGACCGCGACCTGCTCGCGCGTCGGCGACTCGATGGGGTAGGTCGGCACCTGCTCCATCTCGCTGACACCGAACGAGCCGGGTTCGGTCGTCCCGTCGTGGGCGTACTCCGACGGCTCGACGTAGTAGGCGTGGGCGTCCGTCGAAACGTCCATACACGCGATCGTCGCGCCGATCGCCGGAATCGTGCCGGCCCCCGAAACGTTGACGTACACCTGATCCTCGGCGTGGGTATCGGCGATCGTCGTCACGTCGCCGAGGACGGCGTATACGTCGGTCAGATCGCACTTCCTGATCCGCACCTCGGGGACGATCGACTCGAGTTCCTCGCGTAACTCGTCGTGATAGTTGGCGGCCGCGGTCGCGTTTCGCTCGCCGTGACCGTCTCCCTCCCCGGCTCCGTTCCCGTCCATTTCCCCACTACCGGTGCTATCGTCCTCGAGCAGGTAGACCAGATCCGCCCGCTGGGTTCGGATCGGCTCGAGGATCCGATCGAACTCGTAGCCCAGCGGCACGACGTGAACTCGCTTGACGACCTCCATACGACAAGCGGCGTGTCAGCAAAAATAACTGCTGCGGAATCGGGAGTATAGTAGCTCTTGAAACGATGTACATACCGATCGCAACGCTGTCCTGCAATCGGGTGTGCAGTGACTTTCAAGAGCTACTATAGGTATTCGAACTACCACCGATCCGATTGACCACTGAGTACCGGCCGCTCGGCCAACCCACCGCCGGGTGGGACTGAAAGGGGCGACGAGGCTCGAGTCGGCGGACTCGCTGCGCGCTTCACTCGCTCACCGAGTTCGCTCGCTCCAGTGCTTGTGTCGTCCGCCCTCCCCGATCCTCGTCGGGGCTTTCGGCGTGTTCTCGTCGCTACTGGTCACAACGACGGCTACTGCAACTAGTCGGCGAAACGTTGAGAACGCCCGCGCTCGTACACCGATCCAGATGGCCGCCTACGACGCGATCTGTTTCGATCTCGATAGCACACTTTGCGAGCCGACCCAGGACGCCGCGGCCCTGCTCGAGTCCGCCTTCGACCGCGCCGACTGCGAGCCGTTCTGTACGCCCGCGGAGCTGCGGGCCGCCGTCCCTCACCTGCCGACCGCCGAGACCGACCGCGAGTTCTACGAGCACCTCTTTACCGAAGTCGCACAGCGAGCCGGCGTGACTCCCGATCTCGCACCGACGCTCGCGTCCGAATACCTCGCGGTCCAGGACCCGACCGCCGTCAGATTCCGACCCGGCGCGAAAGCGGCGCTCGAGCACGCTCGCGACCGGAGTCAGGTCGGACTCATCACGAACGGCGGCCGGAAAACACAGATGCAGAAACTCCGGTCGCTGGGCATCGCAGACGCCTTCGACGTGCAGGTGTTCACTGAGCCGAGCGCGGGCATCCTGCCGAAGCCGAACGCGGCCCCCTTCGAGCGCGCGCTCGCCGAACTCGAGGTCGCGCCGAATGCGGCGATCCATATCGGAGACTCCCTCCACGCCGATATCGCGGGGGCCAACGCGATGGGGATCGATTCGGCGTGGCTCGATATTGGGCGCGACGACGGCCCCGATGAACACGTGCCGACCTACGAACTCGCGTCGCTCGAGGCGTTCGAAACGATCGTCTGAGCCGGTCTGAGCCAACTGATCGTCCGGGTTGCTCGGACTACTCGTCCGGCAGCAGATCCGTGTGTACCACGGCCCGATACTGGGTGTCAGTTCCCTCCTCGAGTCGCTTGAGCAGGGCTGCCGCCTTCTGGAAGTTCTCGGGGAGGGCGAACGCGTCGGCCTCGTCCTCGTCGCGTTGCTTGCAGAACTTGACGAACGCCACCAGCGCCTCGTAGGTGTTCGGCCGCGCGTAGACGACGCCGATATCGCGCTCGAGGGCGTCGCGCCACGACTCGATCACCGGTTCGACCGCGCGTCGGGGCTGTTGCATCCGCTCGGCGAGTTCGTCCGTATCGATATCGGGCCCGCTCTCGCCGGCCAGTCCCTCGAAAGCGGTCTCCAGATCGGCGGCTTCGGCCTCGAGTGCCGGCGCGTCGGCTTCGGCCTCGAGCAATTCGGCGAACGCCTCGACCTCCTCGCGACGGACCGCGACGGGGTAGACGAAGTCGTGTGTGTCCTTGGGCAGGGTGTAGGACTTCGCCGCGACGCCCTGCTCGCCGGGACCGGAGTTGCCCAGCATCAGATCGAGTATTCCCATGTCCGAAACAGGTATCGTGAGGCGAATAAGTGTTCCGCGCTCGACTCGATTCGGTCGCACTCGATGGCTTACCACTCCTCGTCCAGCGCCGCCTTCGCGCCGCCGTAGCCGCTCGCGGTCGTCCACGTCCGGCCGCTCGCCACGTGCTCGACCTCGTAGGACCCGCCACAGGTCCCACAGCGGTACTGGTCGGGAGACTTCACCGGTTTCGACGCGCGGTGGCGCTTCGCCCGCCAATCACAATCGGTCGCGAGACACCGGAGGACGTACCGCGGCCGCGCGAACGCCTCGCAGTAGCGCGGGGCCTCGAGCGCCGCGGCCCGCTCGCGAAACCGAGCGCCGTGGCCGGACTCGCCGAACTGCTGGAACTCCCACGCATGGACGAGTTCGTGGCGGACGATTCCCGCGAAATCCGGCCAGTCGTACTTCTCGTAGGCCCGTCGCGCGAGAACGATCGTCGCCACCTCGCGGTCGGCGTGCCAGCGACAGCAGCCCGCGCGACGGCGTGCCCGCGCCGAGACGTCCCACTCGAGGGCTGCGAGATCGACCGCCAGCTCGGACTCGTCGATCACCTCCCGGGCGTGAATCCGCGCCCGAGCGACGATTTCGTCCGCGAGCGTCAGTTCCTCGCCGTCGGTCACGGACTCGAGGAGGCAGTACGTCGCCGAAATTCTTCCGATCAATCCTCTCCGAGGCGTGAGGCAAACTGCGACGGGGCCTCCCAATCTTAGTAACTTATTCGAAGATACTTGCTAAGATTAGCATAGATACCCTCGTCTCATAGCAGCCGACTTAATAAGTCGGACCCACTGCGTTCGAACTAGGATGAGTCGCAACGAGTCGGCACACGCTCACGACGACCACGGCCACAGCCACGACCACGGGCACGGCCACGGTGGAGACTCGACGAGCAGCCGCAAGCTCGCCGCCGTCTCGCTGATCAACGTCGTCGGCTTCGTCGTCGAACTCGCCGGCGGGCTGGCGTTCGGATCGGTCGCGCTCATCAGCGACGCGATCCACATGCTGTTCGACGCGCTCGCCTACGTGATGGCCTTTGCCGCCGCCCACGTCGCCGAACGCTACGGCGAGGACGACCGCTGGTCGTACGGCCTCCACCGCCTCGAGCCCTTCGCCGCCTTCCTCAACGGCCTGTTGCTCCTCCCGATGGTGGGATTCATCCTCTGGGAGTCCTACCAGCGGTTCCTCGAGCCCGTCGCCATCGGGGCCGGGCCGACGATTGCCATCGCGGTGGGCGGCCTGCTGGTCAACCTCGGCTCGGTCTACGTGCTCCACGGCGATGCGATGAGCCTCAACGAGAAGGGGGCGTTCTACCACTTGCTCGGCGACGCCGGCGGCTCGGTCGCCGTCATCGTCTCCGTGGTCGCCATCGAACTGACCGGCATCCGCGTGATCGACCCGATCGCCGCGGCGCTGATCGCCGCCGTCGTCGCGTGGTCCGCGATCGCGGTCCTGCGCGGCAGCGGCGAGATCTTCTTCCTCAAGACACCCCTCGAGAGCGACGACATTCGGCTGCATCTCACCGAAATCGACGGCGTCGATCGAGTCGACGACTTCCACGCGTGGCAGATCTGCAGCCAAATCACCGTCGCGACGGTCCACGTCGAAACGGACGTCGAGACGATGGTCGAGGCCGACGCGGTCGTCGGTCGCGTCCACGACGAACTCGCCGGCTACGGCGTCGATCACGCCACCGTCGAACTCTCCCCGCGCTATGCCGATCGCGACGTGCATCTCGATACGCACTGTCACTGAGTACTGGTCGTCGCCGGGACGAAACTGGGGACCGCTCGATACAGAACGCAGTCAACGCTGTGAGTCGAACGCGAACCGCGACGGTAAATAATCGAAGAGTTAGGCCTCGAGCGCCAGCCCTGCCTCGGCCAGCGCGTCGTCGACCGAGAGATCGTCGTGGACGACGCCGGCGACCGCTCGCGCGATGGCCTCGGGGTCCTCGTGCTGGAAGATCGAGCGGCCCATGGAGATGCCGGCACCGCCGGCGTCCATCACGCCGCGGACCATCTCGATCGTCTCGCGGTCGGAGCCCCGCGAGCCGCCGGCGATGACGACCGGGAGCCGGGTCGACTCGACGACGTGCTGGAAGCTCTCGGCGTCGCCGCTGTAGCCGGTCTTGACGATGTCAGCGCCGAGTTCCTCGGCGAGTCGAACCGCGTGACCGAGCGCTTCGGGGTCTTCGGAATCGACGCCGGGGCCGCGGGCGTAGGCCATCGCGAGGACCGGGATACCAAAGCGCTTCGCCGTCTCGGTGACCTCAGAGAGCTGGCTGATCTGGTCCGGTTCGTAGTCCGAGCCGACGTTGATGTGGAAGGAGACGGCGTCGGCACCCGCTCGGATCGCTTCCTCGACGGTGCCGGTCAGCCGCTTGTCCTGCTCGTCAGGTCCGATCGTGGTCGAGCCGTTGAGATGGACGATGTAGCCCTTGCCGTTCTTGTTCTCGTGGACGCGGGGCGCGATCCCTTTCTGCGTGAGAACCGCGTCCGCACCGCCGGTGGTGACGCCGTCGATGGTCGATTCGATGTCTTTCAGTCCCTGGACGGCACCCATCGTGAGGCCGTGGTCCATGGGGACGATTACGAACGATCCGTCTGTCCCGATTCGCTCGAGTCGTGCGTCGATTCCTGTGGTCATTGCGGGAGTGTAGCAAGCTTGCCGTTATGGCTGTTCTGGTTCCGGTGTATCTTCGAGGTCGACCGTGATAGAGTCCGCGCCGCGGCGTGCGCCGCGCTTGAGTTCGCGGGCTTTCGCCTCGAGTTGGTCGACCGCATCGTCTGGCGTGTCGGCCTCGGCGATGTTCTGGGACTCCGTCCCGGAGCCCGCTGGGCCATGCTCAGCGATGATGTCGACGAGCGCGCTGCCGACGATGACGCCGTCGGCACCCGCCTCGATAATCTCGGCCGCGTGGTCGCCCTCGCTGACGCCGAAGCCGACGGCCTTGGGCACGTCGTACTCCGAGAGCCGCGCGAGGCTGTCGTGGGTCGCACTCGAGACGTTCGCGCGTGCGCCCGTCGTTCCGAGGCGGGCCTGCACGTAGGCAAAGCCCGAGACGTGAGACATGATGGTATCGAGGCGCTCACCCTCGGTCGTCGGCGCGATGATGAAGACGAGATCGAGCCCGTAGTCGTCACAGGCGGCCCGTAGCGGCTCGGCCTCCTCTGCGGGCAGGTCGGGGACGATGATCCCTGAGAGGCCCGCGGCGGCGGCCCGCTCTACGAACGGCCGCACGTCAGGTTCGTCCCCGAATTGGAGAATCATATTGTAGTACGTCATCACCAGCAGCGGCGCTTCCGTCTCGAGGTCGTCGACCAACTCGAAGAAGCCCTCGGGAGTCGTCCCGGCCGCGAGCGCGCGGTTGATCGCGGCCTGAATCGTCTGGCCCTCCGCGATCGGCTCCGAGAAGGGGAGCCCGAGTTCGATCAGGTCCGAGCCGCCGCGATCGAGGGCTTCGACGTATTCCTTGGTGTCCTCGAGCGAGGGGTCGCCCGCCGTGATGTAGGTGATCAGCGCGGGGTGGTCCTCGCGGATGGCAGCCTCGACGTCGCTGTCGTACTCGCTCACGAGTCGAACACCTCCACGTCGGGTGCGGCCTCGAGATCGCGCATCTCGGTCTCCTCGAGCACCGTTTCGAGGTCCTTGTCCCCGCGCCCGGAGACGTTGACGACGACGAGGTCGCCGAGGTCCTCGTGCGCTTCTGCTCGCGGCTTGTCGCCGCTCGCTCCTTCCGCGGCGGTTCCCGCCGCGCGTTCCAGATAGCCGATCGCGTGACTCGACTCCAGCGCCGGAATGATCCCCTCGAGCCGCGAGAGCCGGTGGAAGCCGTTGAGCGCGTCGTCGTCGTCGACGCTCGCTGGCGTGACCCGCCCCGTCTCGACGAGATGTGAGAGTTCGGGGCCGACGCCGGCGTAGTCCAGTCCCGCGCTGACGCTGTGGGACTCCATGATCTGACCGTCGGTGCTCTGGAGGAGCTTCGTCATCGCGCCGTGGAGGACGCCGTCGGTGCCCGTCGAGAGCGTCGCGGAGTTGGGCGCGACGCCCTCCTCGGCGTCGATCTCGAGGCTCGAGCCGCCGGCCTCGACGGCGATGAGATCCACGCCTTCATCGGGAACGAACGCGTGGAATGTCCCCATCGTGTTCGAGCCGCCGCCGGCGCAGGCGACGACGCTGTCGGGCAGTTGACCGGCCTTCTCTCGAATCTGGTTGCGGATCTCGTCGCCGATGACCGCCTGGAAGTCCCGGACCATCTGCGGGAAGGGATGTGGGCCGACGACGGAACCGATCACGTAGTGAGTCCACTCGACCGTCGTCGCCCAGTCGCGCATCGTCTCGTTGATCGCCTCCTTGAGCGTAGCGCTGCCGGCTTCGACCGGGTTCACTTCGGCCCCGTTCATCCGCATACGGTAGACGTTGGGTCGCTGGCGGTTGACGTCGGTCCGTCCCATGTAGATCTCGCAGGGCATGTCGAGGTGGGCCGCGGCCATCGCCGTCGCGGTGCCGTGTTGGCCCGCGCCGGTCTCGGCGATGATCCGCTCTTTGCCCATGTACTTGGCCAGAAGAACCTGCCCGAGCGCGTTGTTCAGCTTGTGTGCCCCGCCGTGGAGCAGGTCCTCACGTTTGAGGTAGACCTCGCGGTCGTAGCGCTCGCTCAATCGATCCGCGCGCTGGAGCGGCGTCGGCCGCCCGCCGAAATCCCGCATCCGCTCGCGGAACTCGTCCATAAAGCCGTCCTCGTTTTCGAGGACGTAGCGCTCGTAGGCGTCCTCGAGTTCCTGTAGCGCCGGCATCAGGGCTTCGGGGACGTACTGGCCGCCGTACTCCCCGAACGTCCCCGCCCGGTCGGATCGACTCTCGCCGTCTCGTTCGCGTTCCGTGCTCATGTCTGTGTGTCTCCGTCGTGTTCGTTCATGGCTGATCCGTCTCCGCCGATTCCGCCCGCGTGAGTCGCCGCGTGTTCTCGGTCACGTCGCTGTCGCCCGCGCCGTGGTCCATGATGGCGCTGCCGACCAGCAGGGCGTCAGCACCCGCCGCGCGCATCCGTCGGACGTCCGCCGGCGACGACACGCCGCTCTCGGCGATCAGCGTTACGTCGTCCGGCACCTCGGGCGCGACCGACTCGAAGGTTTCGAGGTCGACTTCGAGTCGTCCCAGATCCCGGTTGTTCACGCCGATGATGTCGGCCCCCGCCTCGAGCGCGGTCTCGAGTTCCGCCCGGTCGTGGACCTCCACGAGGGGCTGGAAGCCCCGCTCGCGGGCGGCCGTGACGAGCGCCTCGAGATCGTCGACGAACCTGGCGATCAGCAAGAAGAGGTCCGCTTCGACGACGTCCATCCCCGATTCCTCGAGGACGAAGTCCTTGCGCAACACGGGTACGTCGACGGCCTCGCGGATGCGGGTCAGCGCTTCCGGCGAGCCGCCGAAGTGGGTCGGCTCCGTGAGGACCGAAATCGCCGCCGCGCCGCCCGCAATCATCGCCTCGGCGAGTTCGACGGGATCGTCCTCTCGAGCGCCGTCGGCCGTCGGACTCGTCGGTTTCACCTCCGCGATCACTGGGACTCGCCCGTCGGCCTCGGCGGCGGCCAGCGCGTCGGAAAGCGAGCGCGCGTCGACGTCGACGACGCCCTCCCCGCCCGACCGCTCCCGTGCCGCCTCGAGTATCGACTGCACCGCGGGAGCGAGCTCCGTATCGGAGTTCATTATTGTACATCGACGTACTCATATGTACATAAGGCTTGCGTCATCCCCAGCCGGTAGCATCCTGCGGTGCGACGAGCGAGGCGAGGCCGGCCGGACCGAGACTCGATACCCAGCAGTCGAGTCCCGGGCAACGATCACCTCGAGAACGAGGACCGGCGGCTATTCAAGCCCGGATCGTCTACGGTCGGCTATGGAGGACGTTACGGACGCTGGAATCTACGCGCGGGAATCGCCGTATCTCGGTCGGTACGTCCAGCTCGGAGCCGCCAGCGGGCGGGTCCTGAGCGTTTCGTTTCCCGAGATCCCCGACGACGATGCCGGAGACGACCACGAAGTGCTCGATCAACTCTTCGAGTACCTCGACGGGCTCGAGCCGGTCACCTTCGAGAACGTTACTGTCGCGATGACCATGCCGACCGATCAGCGGGCCGTTCTGGAGGGCGTTCGAGAGATCCCCTACGGCGATCAGGTGACCGTCGAGACCCTCGCCCGGATGACCTCCGGGCTCGATCACGAGGACGAAGACGACATCATCCTCGTCCGGACCGCGCTCGCCGAGAACCCGGCCCCGATCCTCATTCCGGACCACCGCGTGCGCGACGGTCCGAGCGCCGCGCCGCCGGACGTCGAGCAGAAACTGCGCTCGCTCGAGGGGCTGTAACCGCAGTAGCTGGTCCCACAGCTTCTTTGTTCGAATTTGCGTGAAAAACGGGGTGAGTGGAGGAGAGCGACGTATCTCTCTGAACGGGGTGGAACGGAGCCCGATTTCAACCTAATCGTCGTTCCCCACTTTCTTGACTGGTATCCTCCACCACAGTAAGATACTTGTCATACTATGAGAAGGTATGCGTATGAACGCGAACCCGACAGGCGGGTACAATGAAATGCAACTCGTCGTGATGAGCGTTGTTGTCCTCGCCATCTCTATCACGGTTCTCCTCTCCCTCCTGGGCCTCCCAACGGCATATCTCGGGCTGCTATTTGCCGTTCTGTTTGTTGGGCTGATGCTGCTGGCGTGGCCGCTCTTCGTCAAAGCTCACCCGCGAGAGGATACCGCAACGGCAGATCGACAGCCAAGACGGTGAGAAATCCGCTCAAAACGCCGACCGATCGACCTTCTCGGGCGCTTCGAAATCGGTCGCCAACTCGAGCAACTGCACCAGAATCCGGCCGGTCGCGCCCCAGACGGTGTAGCCGTTCACGTGGAAGTAGTGGATGACGATCTCACCGTAGTAGGGGTGTGAGCGGCGTTCGTACTCGTAGTTGTCCGGATCGAGCAGTCCCGAGAGCGGCAGCACGACGATTTCTGCGACCTCGCTGTCGTCGCGGACGTACTCCCGATCTGGAACGTGCGCGACGAAGGGCGTGACCGCGTACTCCGTGACCGTCCGGATGTCGTCGAGTTGGCCGACGACCTCGGCCTCGCTGCGCTCGAGGCCGATCTCTTCGTTTGCCTCCCGGAGCGCCGTCTCGAGGATGGTCTCGTCTTCCGGTTCGGCCCCGCCACCGGGAAAGCTCATCTGTCCGGGGTGTTCGCCGAGGTGGTCGGCCCGCCGGGTAAAGAGCAGGTGGTCCTCGCCGTCGCGGTCGACGATCGGCGCGAGGACCGCCGCGTCGAACTCCTGATCGCCGATCTCGGTGGGCTCGTAGTTCGCGACCGGCTCGAGAGTCAGTCTCCGCGCCGTCATTCCTCGAGTGCGTCCTCCAGCCGCGTCCGTTCGTCCGCGAGATCGACCGGGGCCCACGCCTCGACGTCGTAACTAACGTCGATCAGGGTTCGGAGCCGCTCGGTGTCGGCCGACGCAATGGCCTCGTCGGCGGCGTCGATCAGGCGCGTTCGGGTCGCTGCTCCCAGCGCGTCGCGGTCGAGTTGTCGCCGCTCGATGTCGAGAATATGTGGAACGTCCTCCGCGTGTTCGGGCACCGTCGGAAAGGCCGTCGGGCCGGCGACCAGCAGCGCCTCGCCGTCCGCGGTCGACGCCGCCGCGGCGTCCGCGCCGGGCTCGTACCGCACCAGTGCGAACGACTCGAGCGCCTCGTCGATCGCCGCCCCGAGGGCGTCGTCGTCGACGGACTGCCCGTCGGCGCGGTAGGCGGCCTCGGCGAGCGCCCGCTCTAACTCCGCGCGGGTTACCCCGCCGAAGAGGTCGACCACGCCGGCCAGTTCGTCGGCGGTCGCGTCCATACGCGATCCAACGGCGGGTGACGGGATTAGTCTTTAGTCTTGCGAGCGCGATCCGAGCCGCCGTTCGCGCCACGGCCGGGCCGCCGCGAGCACGTCGGCCGGCGTGAACGGGGCGTCGACCCAGCGGGGAAGGCGCGCGTCGGGTCCCGGCGGCGCGATCGACTCGGCGTAGCGGGCCACTTGATCCCGCTCGCCCGCGGGGTCGTACTCGAGCCCGTTGAACGCCGCGTCGGCGCGGTACTGGTCGATCAGCCCGTCGCCGACTGCCCGGTATCGCTCGGGTAAGGTCTCGTATTCGGGGGCGACCCCGTGTTCCTCGAGCACTCGCAGGAGTTCGGCGGCGACCTCGCGGCTCATCCCCTCGAGGCCGGAGTCGCCGGCGACCGCGCGGTGGTCGTGCTCGTGGCGGCCGAGGTCGACCTGTGCCGTCCCATCGAAACCGGCGACCTCGTAGGCGTCGCCGAGCGTCCCGACCTCGAGTCCCCATGCGCGGGGCGCGCGAAGCCGTCGGGCGAGGCCGGCGGTCGCGGCGAACTCGCCGGCGAGCGCGTACCGGAACGCGCCGAGGTAGTCGACGATCGGGGCGTCGTGGGCGTCCGAGAGGGTCCGAATCAGCGGTTCGTAGAACAGTCGAAAGAGGCGTCCGTAGAGCCGGCCGCGCTCGACGCGGGCGTAGTACCCCTTCGCGAACTCGAAGTCCATCGTCAGCGGCGCGAGCAGCCGACGGACGTGTCCGGCCTCGTAGCTCCGGGCGTCGGCGTCGTGGACGATGACGGCGTCGGCGGCGTCGGTGGCGGGTCCGAGCGCGAGCCAGACGTCCCGGCCCTTGCCGAACTCGCCGCCGAGTCCCGCGTCGGCGAGCAAGGCGTCGACGGTCGGCGCGTTACACCAGAGCACGCGCGTCGGCAGCCCAAAGGTGTCGAGCCACTCGCGAAACGGGCCGATCCGGTCGGGCTCGGCGCGGACGGGTACGAAGACGGCGGCCGGTCCCGGCTCGAGGGACTCGAGTTCGTAAAGGACGCGTTCGGCGGCGGGGCTCTCGTACTCGCGACCGGTCATCGGGACGACGACGGCCGTGTCGGCGACCGCAGCGGCGGCGTCGCGGGCGAGGGCGCTCCCCGGACCGTCTCCCTCGCCGAACTCGTGGAGCGTGGCGATCCGCTCCTGGACGTACTCCATCGGTGTGGTGTTCGAGCGGACCGGTAAAACGGCCACGGATGCGGCCAGATAGGGCTGCCGGCAGCGGCGACATCGAGCCGCCGGGTATTTCGTCCCATCGGAACGCGGAAACCGACTCAAGACTGGATAAAGCACCGGTCTTTTTCTTCCCCTCCTGCCTACAGGGCGAACATGCAATCAGTCCGGAAGGCACTCCGCGCCGGCGAACTCGAGAAGGATACCTACGATCGGCTCGTCTGTGGCGAGTGTGAGAAGCCGCTGAAGACCGAAAACGACCCGGACGAGATCAAGACGGTCCGCATCTGTCCGAACTGCGGTTCCGAGTGGAAAGAGATCCGGTAGCAAACTGGCCGCGACCGACGAGACGACGGCGGGGACTCGAGCGGTCGTGCCGGCCGTTCCTTTTTGTCGACGAACGGCCCACTCCGGACCGTGTGCGACGACGATCTCCGCGCTTACCGTTCGCCGGACATCGCGGCAAAGAGTCGCTGTTCGAACTCCTCGCGGCTGATTCCGTCGGAGGGCCCGATCCCGTTCATGTGATCGACCGAGAGCTGGCCGCCCCCCATCCGCGCGTGGCCGCCGGCGCTCGCCATCGGAATGTCGCTGATGGCGTGGCGCAGCGTCTCGCCCATGTGGACCCGGTCGTCGCGCGAGCGCCCGGAGAGGTGGAGCGTGCCGTCGTGTTCGCCGTAGACGACGACCGCCGTGACCCCCTCGAGGTGCATGAGTTCGTCCGCGGCTTGGGGGATTGCGTCGACGTTGCCGATTTCCCCTACGTCGCAGACGGCAAAGGGACCTTCGACCCGCTTTTCGGTGATCGCCGTTGCCTTGACCTGTAACACGTCGTCGCTGACCTGCGGGTTGGCAATCCGGTCGAGTAGGTCCTCGTCGATGCCGGAAAACAGCGCGGCGCAGGCGTCGAACTCCGCCCGCGAGCAGCCGTTCGTCAGGTGGTTCGTGTCCGACTGGATGCCGTAGAGCAGTCCCGTCGCTAGCTCCTGTGATACCTGAAACCCGCTCGAGCCGTCCTCGTCGGCCATCGTCGCGCCGATATCGTGCAGGTACTCGACGATGATCGTCGACGCCGCGCCGTAGTCGGTTCGGACGTCCGTAAACTTCGTCCCGGCCCCGTTGCCGGGGTGGTGGTCGACGACCGCGATCGGCTCGACGGTCTGGGCTCCGGTAAACCCGCGCGGCGTGTTGTGATCGACCAACACCACGGGGTCGGCGGCCAGTTGTGAACTCGCCTCGATCGACTCGAGGTCGAGGTCGAGGACGGTCCGGAACGCGCGGTTCTCCTGGTGGCGGATCTCGCCGGAAAACTGCAGCGTCGCATCGGTGTCGACCGATTCCGCGATCCGTGCGACGCCCATCGCACACGACATGGCGTCCGGATCGGGATTCGGGTGCATCAATACCGTTACCGCGTCGTGCCCGGCGAGCGTGCGCTGGAGCCGCGCGCCCGGCGGCCGGCGGAACCACCGAATCACCCACCAGCCGCCGAGGACGACCCCGACGACGGCGAGAACGAGAAGCGAGAGAACGAGTGGCTCGAGAGACCGGACCGAGTCGCCGAGCGACTCGGTCACCAACGGGTTCGCCCCGACGAATGCACCGCCCGCCGAGGCGCGCCGATAGCTCATACCGGCAAATCAAATCCAACCACCATGAAATTTGCCCCGATTTCCCCCGATACGAGGGAATCCTCAGTAAGCAGACGCCTCGCGGTACGTTTCGATCGCGTCGCGATACCCCTCGCGGAAGGTTGGATAGGCGAACTCGTAGCCGAGGCTCCGAAGCTTCTCGTTCGAACACCGCTTGCTCGTCAGGATCCGCCGTCGCCCCGCCTCGGAGAGGTCGCCATCCTCGAGCCGCTCGTCTTTGGTCTGTTTCGGCGGCTCCGGGACGCCACATTCGTCGGCCAGCCAGTCCGCGAACTCCCACTTCGAGGCCGGTTCGTCGTCGACTACCTGCACGATCTCGCCGCGCGCAAGGTCCTCGGTGAGCAGGTAGCGGACCGCACCGGCGGCGTCGTCGCGGTGGACCATGTTCAGATACCCCGCCGTGACGGGGCCGTCGAGATAGCGCTCGAGTCGGTACCGGCCGGGGCCGTAGAGCCCGGCGTAGCGCGCGACGGTGCCGTCGAAGCCGTACTCCTCGGGCAGTTCGAGCGCGATCCGTTCTGCCTCGGCGAGCACTTCGGTCTTTTCCGTGGTCGGCTCGAGCGGCGTCTCCTCGTCCACCCAGCCGCCGTCGTGGTCGCCGTGGACGCCCGTCGAGGAGGTGTAGACGAGCCTGTCGGGGGCGTTCTCGCGCTCGCCGAATGCCTCGATCGCCGTCCGTAACCCCTCGACGTAGACTTTCCGTGCGGCCTCGGCCCCGCGCCCGCCGCTGCTGGCGGCGAAGACGATCGCATCGATGTCCGGGACCGCCCCGAGTGCCTCGCGGTCGGTAACGTCCGCTCGGACCGCCTCGAAGCCGGCGTCCCTAATCTGCTCGACGCCGTCGGCCGACCGGCGAACGCCGATCGGATCGTGGCCCCGCGCCGCGAGCTGTCGGCCCAGTTCGATGCCGACGTGCCCGCAGCCGAGAATTGCAACGTTCATACCCGTTCTCGTTGTCGACTGCACATAATTTCACCGTTCGAGGGCGCATTTTCGGTCGATACCGCACAGTTTCTCGAGAATCCAAACTCTCCCAACATCCCCCTCGGTCAGGGATGTGCCTGCACTCACTCGACGGTGACCTCAACTGCGTGGGGGAGAGACGCGTTCTCCGCGTAGCCGCCCTCATTCAACGGGTATTCCTCCTCTGCGTCCGCCTCGTCGGCGTCCTCGGGTTGCGAGATGCGCGCGGGCTGTCGACGCCCCTGCTCGTCCGTGGCGCGGGAGACCAACGTGTACGAGCCCTCGTCGGGCTCCCAGGGGTAGCGAAACAGCCGCCACGCGCAGTCGTAGTCCGGGCCGAAGAACGAGCCCTCCGCCCAACTCTCGCCGCCGTCGGTCGAGATCTCGATCGCCGTCGCGTCGTCGTCGCCGGCCCACGCGACGCCGAGGACCTCGATTACGCCGTCCGCACGCGGGGTGACGGTCGCGCCGTCCTCGGGGAAGCCGATCGTGGACTTGACGTTCTCGTCGAAGGTGTAGGGGTGATCGATCTCGTCGGACTCCCACTGCTCCCACGTGTCGAACGTCGAGACGGTCGCGTTTGAGTCGGGCTCGACGCCCTCGGGGTGGATGCGGTAGGACGACTGCTGCCACCGGGTGTAATCGTCCCCGTCGCGGTCCGTCCACGCCGGGCCGTGGACCATCTGGTCCATCACGCGGAGTTCGGTGACCCACTTCACGCTGTTGACGCCGTACCAGCCGGGGACGAGCAATCGGACCGGGTAGCCGTGCTCGGGTGGCAACGGCTGCCCGTTGATCTCGTAAGCGAGGATGCAGTCCTCGAGGATCTTGGCCATCGGGACCGAGCGAGCGAACAGATCGTTCTCGCCGTCGACCTCGGGGCGGTCGCCGCCGACCGCGGTGAGCCACGTGCCGTCGTCGGTCGCCGCGCCGTGATCGGATAGGATCGAGCGCAGCGGTGTGCCCGTCCAGAACGCGGTGCTCGCGGCACCGTACTCCCACTGGACGCTCCCCGTCTCGGGCTCGAAGTACCCGCGCCCGTTGCCGGCACACTCCATCGTGTGCGCGACTGCGACCGTGGGATACTCCTCCCGGATCGCGTCCATCCCGAGGTCGCTTTCCCGATCGACCGCGCCGCTCAACGAGACAGTCCACGAGTCGGCCTCGGGATCGAGCGTCTCGTTGCGGTGACAGACGTAGTGGTCCTCGACGGGCGTGAGCCAATTCGCGTAGGTGCTCCGGTCTGCGGCCCCGACGACCCGATATCGATCCGCGTGGTCGGTGACGGCCTCGGTGCCGTCCTTACGATCCAGTATCGCGTCGATCTCGCGCCGCCGGTTCTCGCTGCGCTCCGAATTCGACATGCCGTTCGGACACCGCCGATCGCGATAAATCCTGGGGGCTGGTACCACCCATTACGAACCTCAGCAACGCGCTCCGCTACGGTCGAGACCGCCTACGGCGCGCCGTCCGCGATCACGTGCTGGATGTGGACGAACTCCGCGAACGACATCGGCGCTCGTCCCTCGATCTTCTGGTGGATCTCTTTCGCATCTAGGTCGATCTCGAGGTCGCTCTCGACCGCGTCGACGTCGAGGACCGCCGTCGACATTCCCAACAGCAGGTGCTCGAGCGCCATCGTCACGATCGTCTCCGGATCGGGCGTGCCCTCCGCGAGCGCCTGTACCTGCGCCGCTTCTTCGAGCGTGAGATCGGGCAAGTCACCCGCCGAAAGCGCCTCGAGGGTCTCTCGCTCGAGGTCGGTGTCGGCCGCCGCGTCCGCGGCCCCACGCTGCTCGACGACCGCTGCGAGATCGTCCTCGTACTCGGCCCGGAGCGCCGCGGGCGAGTCGGGGACGGTCATCCGCTGTTCGTAGAACATACCGGAGACGACGGGAATACGGCAGAAAGGTATTGTGACCTTCGCCGACCTCCGAAACGAGAGTCGTTACCAATCACCGGGTGGAGAACGGATGCCTGCTCGAGCGGCGATGCGGCGTATCAGATCACCGAAACGTTAAACAGGAGCCACTCATATGGACGTGACATGAAAGTCTCCCTGATCGGAGTCGGTCAGGCCGGCGGAAACGTCACCGAACGGCTCGCCCGGTTCGACGCGGACATGGGCTTCGGAGCCGTCCAAGGTGCGCTGGCCGTCAACTCCGCGGAAGCCGACCTCCAGTCCCTCCAGTTCGTCGACACGCAGTTGATCGGTGCCGACCGCGTCAACGGCCACGGCGTCGGTGCCGACAACGAACTCGGCACGGAAGTAATGCAGTCGGACATCCAGCAGGTGCTGAACTCGCTCGACGGCCGCGTGAGTTCGAAATCCGAGGCGATCTTCGTGGTCGCCGGCCTCGGCGGCGGTACCGGCAGCGGCGGCGCGCCCGTGCTGGTCCACCACCTCCAGCAGATCTACGACGTTCCAGTCTACGCCCTCGGCGTGTTGCCGGGCCGCAACGAGGGAGCGCTCTATCAGGCCAACGCCGGCCGCTCGCTGAAGACGCTGCTGCGGGAGGCCGATTCGACCTTGTTGATCGACAACGACGCGTGGCACGAACAAGGCGAGAGCGTCGAAGGCGCGTTCGACACGATCAACGAGAAGATCGCAACGCGGGTCGGCCTGCTCTTTGCCTCCGGCGAGGCCGTCGACGGCGTCGGCGAGAGCGTCGTCGACTCGAGCGAGGTCATCAACACCCTCCGTGCGGGCGGCGTCGCGGCGCTGGGGTATGCCACCGAAATCGCGAGCGAGGACAGCAGCGAGAACATCACCACCACGATGACTGTCTCGCGGCAGGCGCTGCTGACCGGGACGAGCCTGCCCGACGCCACGAAGGCCGACTCGGCTCTGCTGGTGATCGCCGGCGATCCCGACGCGATTCCGCGGAAGGGCGTCGAAAAGGCCCGCCACTGGCTCGAGGACGAGACCGGCAGCATGCAGGTCCGCGGCGGCGACTTCCCGCTCGACAGCGACCGCCTCGGTGCCCTGGTCTTGCTCGGCGGCGCGGAGCGGTCGGATCGCATCCAGCGGTTCATGGACCGCGCTCGCGAGGCCAAGAAAGAACAGGAGGCGGAATCGACCGACCACGCCGACCAGTTGACCGACGACCGGCTCGAGAACCTCTTTTAGACCGTTCTGAACCGTCGGAAGGGCTTTTTACCTCGGGTTCGCTCACGGTCGTAATGACCGACGAGTGGACCGCCGGGGTCGTCACGGACCGCGGCGGTGACGACCCGCCGTCCGTCGCGGAGTGGCGACCGGTTTCGGTCCCCGGCCGACCGGCCGCGGTCGCCGGCGAGGGACCGATCGCGTACCGAACGACGGTCGCGGATCCCCGAACCGATGCGACCGAGCGCGCCCTCCTCGACGTTCGCGGGGCCTACGACCGGGCGACAATCTGGATGAACGGCACGCGACTGACCACACACGAGCCACACTTCGTTCCGGCCCACCTCGAGTTCGATCCCGAACCCGAGAACGAACTCCTCATCGTCTGCAAGCGGCCCGATGCCTTCGCCGGTATCTACGGCACCGACGCGGTTCCCGACCGCCTCGGCACGCCGGGGATTTGGTGGGGTCTCGAGGTCGAGTCGCGACCGCGAACCTTCCTTCGGACCGTCGAGGCCCGGCCTCGGTTAGGGCCGGACTCGAACTCGGGGGAGAACATCGACGCGACCGCAATCGCGGCTGCGAACGCGATCACCGACGGTGCGGGTGCCGCGATCGACGTGACACTCGAGATCGACGCCGGAGCCTCGATCGACGACGCGGTGACGCTGTCGCTGCGCCCGGAGGGATTCCGCGGCGGCGCGTCGATGGAGCGCGTCCCGGTCGAGGCCGACGCGGGCGAGCGAACCACGGTTTCGAAGACGATCCCGATCCGGGAGCCGTCGCTGTGGTGGCCCCGCGAGCACGGCCCGCAGAACCGGTACACCGTCCGAGCGAAACTCGGCGGCGACGCCGTCGAACGGACCGTCGGCCTCCGCCGGGTCGAACGCGATAGTGACGGCCTCCTGGTCAACGGTCGACGGGTCCGTGCACGCGGCTTTACGCGCCTGCCCGGCGGCGACCCCGGCAAGGACGTCCGCCGCGCCGTCGACGCGAACGCGACGTTGCTTCGGCCGCGCGCACACGTCCCGCCGCAGTCGTTCTACGAGGCCTGCGACGAGGCCGGGCTCCTCGTCTGGCAGGACCTGCCCGCGAGCGGGGCAGCCCTTCCCACCGATCGGGGGAGGGAACTGGCGGCCGCGGTGGCGCGCGAATACGGCTCTCACCCCAGCCTCGCGGTGTACGGCGTTCGGGACCTCCCGACGGATCCGTACGCCGACCCCCTCGGGAGCGGCCTGCTCGCCAAGCTCGCCCTCCGGTACCGAGCGTGGCAGACCTCGATCGATCGCGACCCCGCCGCCGCGATCGCCGAGGCGCTCCCCGACGGGGTACCGATCGTCCCGGTAACCGGCCCGCCCGGGACCGACCCGGACGCAGCCCGGCTCTTTCCGGGCTGGCAGTACCTCGAGGCCGCCGATATCGACTGGCTGCTCGAGACCTACCCGTCGCTCGGCGAGGTCGTCGGCGGCTTCGGTGCCGGCTCGATCGTGGATGACGACGCCGATCTCGCGGCGATTCCGGGGCTCGAGCCGGCGCTGCTCGAGCGGGGAGCCGACGACGCGGCGGGGTCCCAACGTGAGCAGGCGCGAACGCTGAAGACGGTCGCGGAGGCGCTCCGGCGGCGGGGCTGTGGGGTCCTCGCGGCGTCGACGCTGCGGGACGGTACACCAGGCGGCGGGATGGGCATCCACACGGCCGACGGCGAGCCGAAGCCGGCCGCCGAGGCGATCGCACAGTCGTACGAACCGATTCAGGCCGTCCTCGACGGGCCGGCAGCCCCCGGAACGGTCGGCGTGACGCTCTGTAACGACACCCACGAGGCACTCGAGGCGGTCGTCGGCTGGCGGGCTGGTGAGACGACGGAGACGGAACGAGTTAGCGTCGACCCGCTCGAGACGGCGGCCGCCGGAACGGCCCGGATTCCGCGGGACGCCGACCGGGTCGACCTCGAGGTCGCGGTCGACGATCGGACGATCCGTAACCGGTATCATTTATAAGCTACCGTCGGGCCGTGTTAATCCTCAACAAGGGGTAACGAGGCCCCTGTCAACCGGTTTCAGGGGTCTGGCGACCGGTACATTTAAATTATAGGGGCCAGTAGTATCTGTCACCAGAACGCCACCGGGGCGCGTATCGCTCGACGATCGATGACAGGAAATCTTATTCACCGAGGTTTCGCAGATCGTGAGCAGTCGCTCCGAACAGTCGACCGATCTCTCCTGAGTCACTCGCCGAGCCGTCGGCATCCGACTCGAGCGATCGCTCGACTGTTCCCCCGGTGCGGGTATGGCACAGAGGTTTGACTAACATGGTAGACGAATCGAAGAACATCGAACTGACAGAGGACGACTTAGAAAACAAATCGAAGGGACAGCTCATCAAGATGGCCGGTCAACTCCGAGACCGGCGAAACGAGCTGAACCAGATGGCCTCCGACCGGGCCTCCAAACGCGACGATCTCAACGCGAAGACCCGCGAGAAAGTCGACGAGGCCCAAGAGCACCGCGAGCAACGCGACGAGCTCAACGAGCAGGTCCAAGAACACAAAGAGAGCCGCAACGATCTCAACGCCGAGGCCAACGAACTGTTCGACAAGGTCGAGCAGCTCAAATCGGACATGGAGCTCGACGAGGGCAAGGACCTCGAGGAACTCGAAGAAGAGATCGAGGAACTCGAGTTTAAGCAACAGACCGAGGTCCTCTCGAGCGAGGACGAGAAGGAACTCATCGAGAAGATCGAGAACAAGCGCGAGGAGTACGAGGAGCGCAAGCAGAAACTCGATCAGAACGAGGATCTCGAGGAACTCGTCGAAGAGGCCGAGCAGGTCCGTTCGGACGCCTCCCAGCACCACCAGAAGGTCACGGAGCTCGCGGACAAGGCTCAGGAACACCACAACCAGATGATCGAGGCCTATCGGGAGGCCGACGACATCCGTGACGAGGCCGACGAGATGCACGAGAAGTTCGTCGAGGCCCAGGAGGCCGCCGACCGGCATCACGAGGACTTCGTCCGCGTCCAGAAGCGCCTGCGCGAACTGGACAAGAAGGAAGAAGAGGAGCGCAAGTCCGAGCGCGACAAGAAGAAAGAAGAGGCCAAAGAAGAGGCCGAGGAAATTTATCAGAAGTTCAAGGAAGGCGAGACCCTCGACACCGAGGACCTGATGAAGCTCCAGAAGACCGGACTGCTCTAAGTCGATCCCGTCTACCGCGATTTTGCTCCCCGAGTTTTCGGGGTTCTCGAGCGCTCGTGTAGCGCCCGCTCTGTGTCTCGGCCGGCCGCGACCGGGCCCGGGTGCGACGTCCGGCCGCCCGTCGTGACACGTTCGATGACGTTCTCATTTCGTGTAATTGAATCGTATTCTTTTGTCCGCCCGCGTATTCGATCCGCTCGAGTCCCCATATGACAGCCAACGAGCAGCGACCGGCCGAGCGCCCGACTCCCGAAGAACGGCTCACCGAGTTCTACGCCGCCTTCAACCGCGTCGTTACGGGCCGGGACGACGCGGCGGAACTGGAAGCGACACTGACGGATGACGTGACGTGGATCGACGCCACGCCCGGCGAGCGGGCCGAGCGGACCAGTTCGGGAATCGACAGCGTTCTCGAGAGCGCGGTGCGGGAACCGGCCCGACGAGCCGACCACCTCCAGGCGCTTCCGGAACGGTTCATCGACGCCGGCGAAACGGCGGTCGTAGCCGGTGCTTACGTCGGAACGGTCGGCGAGGACGCCTTCGACATCGCGTTCGCCCACGTCTTCGACCTGCGAGACGGACGGATACGGCGGTGGACGGCGTACAGGGATTCCGCGCTTGAACGGCGGGTATTCGATGCCTAACGCCGCGTCTCTCGGAGGAAACGGGAGCGCCGCTCGAGGCCGCTAAGTATCCGATCTATAACAATGCAACAAGACCCCCAGCTATCGGCTATGCAACGACACAGGGACGACGCGAGCGTGCTCGTGCCCGGCATCGACGCGCCGAGCACCGTCGCCTGTCTCCGCTCGCTCCACCCGCGCGGCGTTCGGACTATCGTGGGTTCGGAGTCACGGTCGACTCCGGCGGCCAGCTCGAGCTATCGCGACGAGTTCGTTCGCCTGCCGGATCCGGAGACGGATCTCTCCGGTTACGGAGACGCGCTGCTTTCGCTCGCCGAGCGCCCGGACGTACAGACGATTATTCCGGTCCGCGAGGAAGACATCTACGTTCTCTCACAACGCAAAGAGGAGTTTGCCGCGGAGATCGCGACGCCGTGGCCGGACTTCGAGACGCTCCGACGGGTCCAAGACCGCGTCGAACTCTTCGCGGCCGCCGACGCGGCCGGGGTTGGTGCCCCCGAGACCGCCCTCCTCGATCAGTGGGACGACTGGAGTCAGGAGACAATCGTGAAACCGCGCTACACCGTGGCCTCGCCCGCCTACCTCGGCGCACGGTTCGCCGACGCCGAGATCGGCTCGACGGAGTACCAGCGCCCGGACACCCGGCCGGATCCGCAGGCGGTCCTCGAGAAGCGCGGGCACGTTCCGATCGTCCAAGAGCGGATCCCCGACTCGCGGGAGTTCGGCTTTTTCGCGCTCTACGACCGCGGGACGCCAGTCGCGACCTTCCAGCACTGCCAGCGCCGGGGCTGGAAATACTGCGGCGGTCCGAGCGCCTACCGGGAATCGGTCCACATTCCCGAACTCGAGACCGCAGGCCGGGCCCTGCTCAGCGAACTCGACTGGCACGGGCTCGCGATGGTCGAGTTTCTGCGCGATCCCAGCGACGGCGAGTTCAAGCTGATGGAGATCAACCCGCGGTTCTGGTCGTCGCTCCCGTTTTCGGTGCGAGCGGGTGCCGATTTTCCCGCCTACTACTGGCAGTTGGCGATGGACGAGCCGATCGCGACGGACCCGACCTACGAGGTCGGGATGGGCGGGCACCTCCTCCGGGGCGAACTCAGCTACTTACACAGCGTCGCGACCGAGGAGTACCCGCTCGTTGAGCGGCCGTCGCTCGGGGCGGCCGCACGCGAGGTGGCCACGTCGCTCGTCGATCACCCGCGATTCGATTACGCGGTCGCCGACGATCCGGTACCGTTCTTCCAGGACGGCGTGAACCTCGTTCGGGCGTGGCTAGATAGCCGGTCCGACGAAGAGCCCGCGACCGAGACCCAGCGGGACGCCGAAACCGGAGCCGAGATCGAGACGGAAATCGGGGACGGCGGCACGGAGCCGTCCGAGACGGGGCCGCCGGCGGAGGGGGACCCGACGCGGTCGGCCCAGACCGACGGCGGGTCCAGATCCGACTCGAGGCGGCGCTGACGGGGCGGACCCGCGGGTAGCCGAATGCGATCGCGAACGAGTGGTTCGTTCGCGTGTTATTTCGAGGGGGCCGACTCCGCGGGAGAGCTCGAGTCAGAGAGCCACCGCTCGAGCGAATACCGGCCGCCCGTAGCGAGAAGGATACCCGAGAAAAACGCTCCGAGGACTTCGACCCACGCGCCGCTGGAAACGAGTACACCGATGCTCCCCCCGCCAGCGGCGGCCAATAGCACCCGTAGTATCGTCCGATCCCACACGTACTCGATGACAGTGCCGCCCGTTCCGAGAGCGGCAGCGGCGAGGAGAACGACCGTATTCGTCTCGATCTCGCCGAGTCGGCCGGTGATGGCGGCATACGTTCCGAGGACGAACATCCCGCCCCCTGCGACGAGTAGTTCTCTCTGCAGCTGATCCATCGATTGGGAATATTGTTCGCCGTTAGTTAAAAATCTAATACGTTCCTCTCGGAACGTCAACGCTTAACGGGACTCGCTCCCAGATATCGGTATGACTCGAGGTGCTATCCGTGGTCAGTAGCGACGGTCTCAATCGACTCCTGACGGTCGTCCTCGGCGGGTTCGCGTCCGCAGCGGTCGCCATCGCCTTCTTTATCATCTACCCGGAGACGCTGACGGATCTGTTGGGCGTGCTGGTCGCGCTCGCGGCCGTCCTCGTCGGTCTGCGGTTCACAAGCAACGCCGCCAGGTCGCTGTACCCGAGCTACGACGTCGCCGAGGTCGCCGTCGAAGGGCCGATCAGTCGCGACGGCGGCGGCGGACCGCTCCCGACGAGTCCCGGCGCGACGCCGGCCGACGACGTCGTCGACCAAATCGACCGTGCGAACGAAGATGAGAATGTCCAGGCGCTCCTCCTGAAGCTCAACACGCCCGGCGGCGAGGTCGTCCCCAGCGACGACATCCGGCTCGCGGCCGAGCGTTTCGACGGGCCGACGGTGGCCTACGCGACCGACGTTTGTGCCAGCGGCGGCTACTGGATTGCAAGCGGCTGTGACGAACTCTGGGCCCGCGAGGGCTCGATCGTCGGCTCGATCGGCGTCATCGGCTCCCGGGTCAACGCCAGCGACCTCGCCGAGAAGGTCGGCCTCTCCTACGAGCGCTTCGCCGCGGGCGAGTTCAAGGACGCCGGCACCCCGCTGAAGGAACTCGAGGACGAGGAACGCGAGTACCTGCAGGGACTGATCGACGACTACTACGACACTTTCGTCGAGCGGGTCAGCGACGGCCGCGATCTCGAGCCGGCGTTCGTCCGCGACACCGAGGCGCGGATCTACCTCGGTGAGGAAGCCCACGAGATGGAACTGGTCGACCATCTCGGCACGCGCCGGGAGATCGAAACCGAACTCGCTGACCGTCTCGAGACGGACGAGGTGACCGTCGAGGAGTTCGAACCCGAGCGCCCGCTGATGGCCCGCGTCGGTGCGGGTGCCCAGCAGGTCGCCTACGCCTTCGGGGCCGGCATCGCCGGGCTCGGCGACGGGCGCGGCTTCCGACTGCGGAGCTAATTCGAGATCGGCCGCTCGAGCGGTCGTCCTCGCAGTCGAGACGGACCGAGACCGTTCGAACGAGTAAGTGGTTTTATCGTTGCACAGAATGGATCGGCTACCGTGACAACGCTGGTCGTCTGTCTCGACCGGACCGACGACGTGGGCCGCAAGACCGGCCTCCGTTCGCCCGTCGTCGGCTGGGAGGCAGTCCGCGCGCTCGTGACCGATGTCGGCCTCGCGGATCCGGAGGACTCGGGAGTCAATACCTTACTCGAGTCGCTGCGGGTCGCCCAGAACCTGCGCGACGAAAACGAGGAGGTCGTCGTCGCGGTCGTCTCCGGAGATCACGAATCGATGGTGTCGGCCGATCGGGCGGTCGCCGAGCAACTCGACGACCTCATCGCCGACTACGAGCCGGACTCGGCGATCGTCGTGACCGACAGTGCCGAAGACGAGCGGCTGATCCCGATCGTCGAGAGCCGCGTCCGCGTCGACTCCGTCGATCGAGTGGTCGTCCGGCAGGCCCGCGACATCGAGTCGACGTACTACTTGCTCAAGCAGTTCCTCGCGGACGAGGAGCTCCGCCAGACTGTCCTCGTCCCGATCGGGCTGACGCTACTGGTCTTTCCGGTGCTCGCGACCACTGTCGGCCCCGCGATGGGCGCAGCCGCAATCACGACCGTCATCGGCCTGTTCCTGCTCTACAAGGGCTTCAATATCGACGAATTCCTGACCCGATTCGCCCACCAGACGCGGGAATCGCTGTACTCCGGACAGGTCTCGGTCGTCACCTACGTGGTCGCGGCCGGGCTAACCTTCGTCGGCCTGTTCGTCGGTGCGCTCGCCGTCTCGAACCTCGGCGACACGCCGGGATTCGTGATCCCCGCGACCCGATTCGCATTCGATAGCGTCCCGTGGCTCGCGATGGCCGCGCTGACCGCCAGCGCCGGCCGACTGCTCGACGAGGCGATCAGCGACGACCCGATCCGGACGTCGTTTCTCAACCTGCCGTTTATCGTCGTCGCCGTGGGACTCGTCGTCCGCGGGTTCGCCGCGTACTTCCTCGAGCAACAGGAGGTCATCGACTCCTTTGTCGTCCCGGCGTACGAACTTGGCATTCTCTCGAACGAGCAGTTCGTGATGGGGGCCGGCGAGCGACTCGCGCTGTTCGTCGTCACCGCCATCGTCGTGAGCCTCGTCGGAGCCAGAATCGCGTCCTCGGTCAGCGGCTCGAGCGACGCCGCCGAACGCAGCGACGGCGGCTCGGACGCGCCGCTCGCAAACGGCGGCGCGGCCGATACGGGCGGCGACCGCGAACCGGACCCCGGCGCTGACGCGGGCGCAAACACCGAGGCCGATCCGATACCGGATGTAGCCGATCCCGAGCGCACCGACGGCGGTTCCGACGCGAACGCGAACCCGGATTCGTCCGAAGACCGGAACCGCTGATCGGGTCGGACTCGGTATCCATTTACCCGTCCCCGCCGACCACCGACCATGAGCGACGCAGACGGCGCGTGGGTGAGCCTCTTCTCGGGCGGCAAGGACTCCTCGTGGGCGCTGTACCGCGCCCTCGAGGCGGGGCTCCCGGTCGAACGGCTGGTTACGGTCCACCCGGCGGGCGACTCCTACATGTATCACGTCCCCGCGACCGAGTTGGCGGCACTGGCCGCCGAGAGCACCGGTATCGAACTGATCGATGTCGAACCAGACGACTTCGCGGCCGACGCGGCCACCGACTCGGGCGCGCAGGGCGACGACGAACTCGAGCCCCTCGAGGCTGCCCTCGAGAAACTCGACGAGGAACTCCCGGGCGGCATCGCGGGCGTCACTGCGGGAGCCGTCGAGAGCGAGTACCAGACGAGTCGCATTCGGGGGATGTGCGACCGACTCGACTGCGACCTCTTCGCCCCGCTCTGGCAAGAGGAGCCGCGGGAACTGGCCGACGCGATGCTCGAGGCCGGCTTCGAGATCACGATCATCCAGGTCGCGGCCCATGGATTAGACGAGTCGTGGCTCGGCCGGACCCTCGACCGCGAAGCGATCGACGAACTCGAGGCGCTCAACGAGGAGTACGGCGTCCATATTTTGGGCGAGGGCGGCGAGTTCGAGACGTTCGTGGTCGACGGGCCGCACATGGATCGACGGATCGACCTCGAATACGAGACCGAGTGGGACGGAACGCGAGGACGGTTGCGGATTACGGATGCACGGTTAGAATAGGCTATTGTACCGCGAGTGAGCGGGGAAGCGGCGAACGGCCATCGGCCGTGAGACAGCGAACGAGCGGGGTTTTTTGGTCCAAATTTTTGCTCGAGCGGTCAGCCGGAGGCTGACCCGAGAAGGAAAAAAGGTGGTTCTGAGACGTTCGTGGTCGACGGGCCGCACATGGATCGACGGATCGACCTCGAATACGAGACCGAGTAGGACGGAACGCGAGGACGGTTGCGGATTACGGATGCGAAATTAGAATAACGCCCTCCGAAAGCTGTCACGATTCGAACGTGTTTTATAACGCGACTGTCGTAGTAGCGACGCATGACCTCGAGGCGGCACCTCCTTCGGCGGGGGATCGGACTCGCGGCGGCCGGAAGCGTCGCGGGCCTCGCCGGGTGTAACGATACCACGGCGAGGGATACGGAGTCCGAAACTGACGGCGGACCCACGAGCTACACGGAGTGGCTGTTCGATCCGTCCAATCGCGACCTCTCCGATGTCCGGTTTGGCTACACGGATGTCGCTGGACTCCTCGAGACCGATGCGTTCGCGAACGCCGACGCGATGCGAGAGTCCTATCGGGACGTGTTCGGCGAGCGGTTCGACATCGAGTCTGTCGCCTACTCGCTTACCGTCGACCGGCTGTCCGTTCTGTCGGGCGAGTTCGACGGGAGTACGATTGCGGCCGACCGCGGTCTCGAGGACGACGGGCGGTACGGGGAGTTCGAGGTCTACACCGGCGCTCCCGGGGGGTTCGCGTTCGCGGCGACCGACGAGTACCTCGTCGCCGCCACCGATCCGGCCGGCCGGGAGCGCGGTCCTCGAGCGGCCCTCGAGTCGGCGATCGACGCCGCCAACGGCGACGGCGATCGGTTCGTCGACGAAAACGACGAGTTCTCACGGCTGGTCGCGGAGCTACCGCCCGGCGCGATCGTGAGCGGGTCCGTCGCGAGAGAGACGGAGGTGGAGGTCGGCGGGACCGACCCGCACGTCGGGGTCGGCTCGTCCCAGCGGTTCGCCGACGACCGATTGACCACCGTCGGAGTGATCCGGTACACGGACGAGGCCGCCGCCGACGCGGCTGACCTCGAGGCGGCGGCCGACGACTTCGCGGAGGACGCTGCCACCGTCACCGAGATCGTACGAGAGGGTCGAACGGTGACTGTTACCGTCGAAACAGCGCCCGAGAACGTGACGCTAAATCTCCCCTGAGAGCCACCGGGAGCCACAGTGGCCGGAATGCAACAGCCCCAATGGCAAAGCCCGCGCCGGTCGGGAGCACGACACTCGAGGCGCTAATGACCCTCGCCGATCGGATGAACCTTCCCCGCAGCAATCATCGAGCCCTTCGAGACGACGAACGCGGCGAAGACCGGACTCGACGAAGTGCGGGATCTACTCGCGTGAGTCCGCAGAGCCCGAACGGGCCGCCTCGTCGATCGGTGTTTCGTGTCTTCGGGCCACCGCCTCCCGTTCGTCCGGATCCGTCGCCGCCCACCACGCGAGTCGATCGATCTCGAGTGCCGTATACGGCGACGTGATCGACAGCCACTCGCCGGACGCGATCGTCCGCAGGTCGGTCGCGGTATCGAGCGACGACGACGCGAGTTCGCCATCGATGGCGTCGATCAGGGCCGCGACTGCCGGCACGGGTCTGATCGTCCCGACGCCGGCGAGTTGGCGCAGGTACTGGAAACTCGAGGGGCCGACGCCGGCGATCGAGCCGACGGGATCGTCGGCGTATCGGTACTGATCCGCCTCGCTCGCCCACGCGACCAGCGCGTCCAGATCGTCGGCTTCCGGTCGCTCCGCGAAAACGCGAGCGGCCTCGAGCAGGACGTATCGGTTTCGCTCGGCACCGAAGGCGGCCGCGAGCGCCTCGTCCTCGCGCTCGAGTCCGGCGAGGGCTGCAAACGAGTCGACGGGACCGGTCGCGACGAACGCCTCGTGAAACCGGGTTACGGCCGGGACGATACCGTCGAGAAAATCCTGTCCCGTCGTCGAGACCGCGGCTTCGGCGAGGAGCAATACGGGATCGTTACCGGTCCAGCGCCGGTATTCGCGGAAGTCGGCCGCGAGTTCCTCGTATGGCACGTTGTCGGCGTACGGCTCGAGGACCGCTCGGACCGTCTGGTCGGAGCTCATCGCGTTGTTCGAACATGTCACACGGGCGGCGTATAGCTGTACGGGTAGTAACGTGCTCGAGCCCGTTACTTGTCCGCGCCGTTCGTGATCGTCGTGTGGGCACCGATGAGCGCCCCGGCGAGATCCAGATCCTCGATGTGGGTCCCTTGATCGATGATCGAGCGGCGGATATCGCCGTTTTGGACCGTCGCTTCTGGGAAAATGACCGTGTGCTCGAGGTCGGTGCCCTCGAGGGTCACGCCGTCCATCACGTGGACGTTCTCGCCGATCGTGGTATCCTCGAGCGTCGCCGAGTCGGCGACCAGCGACTCCCCATCCAAGTGCCACGCGACGGCGTCGAGGTAGCTCTCGGGGGTGCCGATATCGAACCACGCGCCCTCGAACGTGTAGGCGTAGGTCGCTTCGCGGTTTTGCAGCCACTGAACGAACCAGCCCGGCTCGTCGGGGTTGTTCCCGTCCTCGAGGTAGGTCGGGAGCAGATCGAGCGATTCGCGGGGGAACGCATAACAGGCGATCGAAACGAGCGTGCTCTTCGGGTTCTCGGGTTTCTCCTGAAAGTCGACCACTCGGTCGCCGTCGAGTTCGACCAGCCCGTAGGATTTCGCCTTCTCGCGGGAGCCGACGTCGTAGGCTGCGAGGGTGGGGGCCTCTTGCTCCTGGAAGTAGTCCAGGAACGCGGAGACGTCGAAGCTCATCAGGTTGTCCCCGGCGATGATCAGCAGGTCGTCGTCGACATCCTCGCGGTCGATCAGCTGTGCGAGCGCGCCGACGACGCCGAACTTGTCGTCTTCTTCGGTCGTCTCCTCGACCGAGAGCTGGGGCTTCTCGAAGTCGCTGTCGGCGAGGTGGGCCTCGAAATCGGGCGCGAATCGCTCGTTCGTGCTGACGTAGACCTCCTCGATCCGATCGTCAGCCTCGAGTTCGGCGAAGATGCGATCGACGACGGTCGACTCGCCGATCGGGAGGAACATCTTGGGCCGGTGTTTGGTAATCGGCCACATTCGCGTCGCGTACCCGCCTGCAAGGACGACGGCCTTCATGCGTCGATGTTCACCTGCACCGGGTAAGTTACTTGCCCTTTCACCGGTTTGTCACGCCGCTCGAGTCGCCGACGCGAGCCCCCACGTGGTGACCGACGGCGGACAGTATAAATATGCGACCGCCGTGAGCCAAGGTATGCGAGAGGCCGACGAAACGACGCGACAGCGACTCGCCGACTCCCTCCGCGCCGAACCCGCGACCCCGAGCGAACTGGCGACCCGACTCGATCTGACACCCCACGCGGTGATCGGCCACGTCGAACACGTCTCCCGATCGGTCGAGGGGACCGACGAACGGCTGCTCGTCGCGCCGCCGACCTGTCGAGACTGCGGGTTCGACGACTACGACGACTTGTTGAATCTCCCCTCGCGGTGTCCCGACTGCAAGAGCGAGTCGATCGACGAGCCGACCTTTACGATCGAGTGAACGGGTGCACAGTCGTCGCGAGGTGACTGTCACCGAGGAGCGATAATTGCGGGTCCGATTCGATACTAATATTTAGGGCGCAGGCGAGAACCCGACACGAACACTCGAGCGAACGGCGGCCGTCGAACCGCGATATCGTCCGTTCTCCGCTGCGGCCGTTCGACTCGAGACCCACGAATACATGACTTCCAAATCCCACTCGGAGCGCGACTGCGTCGAGTTCGTCCGAACGGTACTCGACTGGCTCGACGACCACGACGAGTCAGACGCGTCGACCGAGTCCCTCGACGACGCGTTCGCACTCCTCGCGGACCAGCGCCGTCGGCTGCTGCTCGCAGTCATGCGGACCTACGGCGAGGAACTCACACTCCCCGATGCGGCCGAGGAAGTCGCCGTTCGCGAGACGGGCCACAGCGTGACGAACATCTCGGCCGAGCGGGTCCAAGAGGTCTATCTCTCCCTCTACCACGACCACCTCCCGCGGCTCGTCGACGCCGGCCTGCTCGAGTACGATCAGGAGCGGGACCTCGTCGCGCCTAACGCCGTCTAGAACTCGACGTTCGAGGTCGAGGTCCGGTCGAGGTCGTCGCTCTCGAGTGGGCCGGTGCCGACGAACTCGTAGGCCTCGTCGGTCAAGTAGATGTCACTGTCCGAGACGGTGATCTCGAGGTCGCTGAGATACGCGCCTTCGCAGGGTCCGAACGTACAGCGCCCGGAGTCGGCCTCGAAGTACGCACCGTGGTTCGCACAGACGAGTTCGCCGTCTCGCATCGGCGCGCCCGATCCCTTGTCCAGTTTGATGTGCGTGAGATGCTGGCAGTAGTTCAGCCAGCAGGCGACGCCCTCGTCTGTGTCCGCGTCCGCGACGAGGATCGCTTCCCGTTCCTCGCCGGCCTCGTCGGCGACGCGAAACAGAAACGTCGAGTCATCGGGGACCGCCGAAAGCGCCGTGATCCGTCCTGTCTCCATCATCAACCAGTTACGAGTCGGTCATCCTGAACGTTACGGAGAATCAAGGAGAAAGCCCCGTGCTTTAGCGCGGGGAGGATGTCAAGACAACGAGCGAGCAAATGTCTGACGGAGTTTTAACCCACTCTCTGTCCAACGCCGCCTATGGACTCCCTTCTCATCTACGGCTCCTACGGCTACACGGGGCAGCTGATCGCCCGCGAGGCCGTCGCGCGGGGTGGCTCGCCCGCTCTCGCGGGTCGGAACGGCCGTGCGGTCGCCGCCCAAGCCGACGACCTCGGCGTCGAGGGTCGGACCTTCGACCTCGAGTCGGCCGATGTCGCCTCCCATCTCGCGACGTTCGATGCCGTTTTGAACTGCGCCGGTCCGTTCGTCGAGACGGCCGAACCGTTGGTCGAGGCCTGCCTCGAGACCGAGACGGACTATCTGGATATCACGGGCGAGTTTCCGGTATTCGAGTGTCTCCGCCAGCGCGACCCCGCGGCTCGAGCGGCGGGGATCACGCTGCTTCCCGGCGTCGGTTTCGACGTCGTGCCCTCGGACTGTCTGGCGGCCTTTCTCGCCGAGCAACTCCCCGATGCCGACCGGTTGGCGCTCGGAATCAAAGGCGGCGGCGGGATCTCGCGGGGCACCGCCCGAACGCTCGTCGAGCACCTCGGAAGCGGCGGCGTCGTCCGGCGGAACGGCCGCCTCATTCAGGTCCCGACCGCGTTCCGAACGCGAGAGGTCGACTTCGGCGACGGCCCCGAACACGCCGTCACGGTCCCGTGGGGCGACGTCGTCACCGCCGCCCACAGCACCGGTATCGAGTCGGTCGAAGTCTACGCCGCCGCGCCGTCGTGGGCGACCAGAGCCCTGTCGGCCGTCGACTCCCTCGAGTGGCTTCTCGATAGTCGTCCCGTCGAGGGGTTGTTGAAGCGACTGATCGACGCCCGCCTCGACGGGCCGGACGAACAGCAGTTGGCGACCGGCAGCGCCGTCGTCTGGGGCGAGGTCCGCGACGAGGCCGGCGACCGGCGCGCCCGCGCACGACTGCGAACGCCGAACCCCTACGCGCTCACCGTCGAGTCGGCGGTGACGGCCGCCGAGCGAGTGATCGAGGGCGACGATGTGATCCCGGCCGGCTTCCAGACGCCGGCAAGCGCGTTCGGGAGCGAGTTCGCACTCGAGTTCACGGGAACCGAGCGAGAACTGGTCGAGACACCGGCCGAGTCTGGTGGGGCGAGTCCGCCGGCCGTCGAATCTGACGACTGAGTCACCCTCGCTATCGCGTCGAATTTTACGACCCGCAACTGAAATCGAACCCGTTCAGTCACTGAACGGGTTTTTATCCCACCGTTTGTATCAATCGGTATAGATGCCTTCCACTCGGCAGACCCTGCGCGACCGGTTCCGTGACGATCTCCGCTCCGGATCTCTGCCGGTCCTGCTCACGGTGATTCCGGTCGCGATGGCGGTCGGCATTGGCAGCGCGTGGTACTGGGGCGAGTTCGCGGCCGGTTTTCTCCTGCTCGTCACGATCGGCGTGCTCGTCCCCTCCGCACACGAAGCGTACGGCCCGCGAGGGCAGTCGTGGTCGCAAGGTGTTCTGTGGACGTTCGCCGCATCGGCCGTCGCCACCGGTCTGTTTGCGGGCGGCTATTTTCTCGCCGGAACCCTGCTCACCCAGTCCATCCATCGCGCGATGGTCGCGTTCCTGTGGACGTATCTCGGTGGCGGTTCCCTGCCCTGGCTGCATCGTCGGGTCGGTGATCGGCCTCAGCCTTCGTAACATGACTCCTCGACGCGTTCGTCGTACAGTCCCGCCAGTCGATCCGTGACCGGACCACCGCCGATAGCGTGCCCGTCGACGGTCGCGATCGGCCGAACTTCCCACGTGCGATTCGTGAGAAACGCTTCATCGGCCTCGAGCACGGCCGCCCGCTCGTACCGTCCCTCCCGGACCGAAATCCCGGCGTCGCGAGCCAGTTCGAGGACGATCTCCCGCGTGATTCCCGGCAGCACGGGGCCGTCGGTCGACGGCGCGTGCACCGTCCCGTTGCGGACGAAAAACAGGTTGCTCGTGGCTCCCTCCGCAATGTTCCCCTCGAGATCGCGCATGAGCGCCTCGTCCGCGTCGCCCTCGAGTTCCGCGCGAGCGAGGATCTCGTTTAGGTAGTTGTGGGTCTTGGTCCCGGCCGGGATCGCCTCGTCGGGGACCCGCCGCGTTTCGACCGTCTGGGCCGTCGCCGGGACGTCCCAGACGGACTCGCCCTCGAGGCCGCCCCGCGGAAGCGGCTTGACGTAGATCACGACGGTCGGATCGACCTCGGGCTGGGGCGTGAGTTTGCCCGGCTGCACCCCGCGCGTAATCGAGAGGCGAACGTAGGCGTCCGCGAGGTCGTTCGCCGCGAGCGTCTCGTCGATCCGCGAGCGCAGGTCCGCGGCCGACAATCCGTGCTCAAGTGACAGGGACTCGCAGGTTCGCTCGAGGCGTTCGACGTGGTCGTCCCATGCAAATACCGTGCCGCCGTAGGCCCGAAGCGTCTCGAACGCGGCGTCGCCGTACCGGAACCCGCGGTCGTCGACGCTGACGGTGGCATCGCCCGCGGGGACGAGGTCGCCGTCGACGTGGTAGATGAGGTCGTCGCTCATTCTCGGTTTGCACCCAGATCGGTCGCCGCGGCGAACCGACAGAAGTTCTCGATCATCCGCTTGCCGAGCTCGAGCGAGATGTCGTCGCCGGTCCCGTCGTCCGTGCTGCTCGTATCATCTGTGCCGTTCGCCCCGTCCGACCCGGTCGTCGCGTCGGCGTGGGCCCGCGTGAGAATACTCTCAGGATGGAACTGCACGCCGATATGGGGTTTCTCGCGGTGGCGGACCGCCATCAGGACGCCGCGCTCGTCTGCCGTCCGGGCGGTCTCCTCGAGCGACGCCGGCAGGTCCGTGCGCTCGACCGACAGCGAGTGGTAGCGCCCGACCTGGAACGTCGACGGGAGTCCGTCGAAGAGCACCGTGCCGTCGTGGGTGATCGCCGACGGCTTTCCGTGGACGACATCGGGCGCGTGGACCACCGGCGCGCCGTTGGCCGCACACAGCGCCTGATGACCGAGACAAACGCCGAGAATCGGGTACTCGGTCTCGGAAAACAGCGGCATCGAGACGCCCGCCTCCTGTGGCGTTCCCGGTCCTGGCGAGACGACGATCCCGGTCGGCTCGAGGTCGCGAACGCCCGCGATGTCGATCTCGTCGTTCCGTCGGATGATCACCTCGTCCGCGAGTTCGCCAACGTCCCGCGGCGACGCCGCGGGGCCCGCCGAAGCGATCGCTTCGGCGACGTACTGGACGAGGTTGTACGCGAACGAGTCGTAGTTGTCCACGACGAGAATCCGGGTTTCGGCTGCGGACTCAGTCACCGGTCTCACCCCCGTCGGCTCGCTCCGAGTCCGCTTTGTCCGCTGCCTCGAGCCCCAGTTCGGCCCGTTCGCCGAGCGCGTCGTCGACGGCCGTGATGAGCGCGCGGGCCTTGTCGAGGGTTTCGTCGTACTCGCGGTCGGGATCGGAGTCGTGGACGATGCCCGCACCGACCCGCAGGTGATACTCGTCGGCGTGACGGACCAGCGTCCGAATGACGATGTTGAGGGTGGCTCGGCCGTCGAAGCCGAAGATGCCGACGCTGCCCGTGTAGGGACCGCGACGAGTCGCCTCGAGTTCGTCGATAATCGCCATCGTCCGCGGCTTCGGCGCGCCGGTGATCGTGCCGCCGGGGAACGTCGCCGCGACGGCGTCGGCCAGGGTCGCGTCGGGCCGCAGCCGGCCGGTGACGTTCGAGACCAGATGCATCACCTCGGCGTAGCGGTCGATCCGGCGGTACTCCTCGACGTCGACGGAACCGTAGGCACAGACTTTGCCGAGGTCGTTGCGCTCGAGGTCGACCAACATGGCGTGTTCAGCGCGTTCTTTTTCGTCCGTCAGTAGATCCTCCTCGAGCGCGTCGTCGTCCGCGGGCGTGTCTCCCCGCGGGCGCGTGCCGGCAATGGGTTCGGTTCGGACGAAGTCACCCTCGCGCTCGAGCAGCAGTTCGGGGCTCGCACTCACCAAGTCGGCCGCTCGGAACTCGAGCAGACAGGAGTAAGGGGCTGGGTTGACCCGCCGCAGGGCGTCGTAGGCGGCGACCGAATGGACCGCGGCGGGTGCGACCAGCCGCTGCGATATATTCGCCTGAAAGGTGTCGCCGTCGCGGACGTACTCCTTGACTCGGCGCACACGGTCGGCGAACGCCTCGCGGCCGCAGTCGCTTTCGAAGGTCGCTTCCGGGCTCGAGACCGGCGGCTCGCCGATCTCGGCGTCGCCCTCGCGGACGGCTCGTGCGAGGTCCAGCGCCCGCTCGCGGCCGCGTTCGTAAGCCGCCTCGAGGGCGGCGGCTGCGGGTTCACCGTCGGCGGGATCGACGGGAACCCGCGGGCAGGCCGTGATCCGCAGCGTCACGTCGCCCTCGGTCGGCTCCTCCCACGCGACGAGCCGGTCGTAGACCGCGACCTCGAGCCGGGGCAGTCCCCGGTCGTCGACGGCCGAGTCGGGCAGGGCCTCGAGTTCGCGGGCGATGTCGTAGGCGAGCCAGCCGACGGCCCCGCAGGGGTAGGGCACGTCACAGTCGCCGCGTGCGAGCCGGTCGCCCGCGAGCAGCCCCTCGAGCGCGGCGAGGCTCGGCGACCGCTCGTCGTCTCGAGCCCGCAGAGTCGCGTCGGCACCGACGGTGAGCCGGTCGACCGGATCGACGCCGAAGTAGCCCCAGCCGGGCTGGCCGCCGGTCGTCTCGAGGAAGGCACCCCCGTCGCTGTCGCGTGCTCGCCGGTAGGCGACGAACGGATCGTCGACGGTCGCGCGGACTTCGACCGGGACGCGGAGTCCGGCCTGCGTCGGCGACGCGACCTCGTCCGCAGCCGATGCGCCGCTGTGGTCGCGAACGGCGGCCCGAAACGAGTCGAGCGTCGTCACGACGCGCGGTTCGCTCATGTGCGTCGAGACGGACCCGGTCAGTAATTCGCTTGCGGTTCCGGGCCTCGCCAACGGCGAAGATTTGCACAACGGGCGAACACAGCGCGAGTGACGAGCGAGAACAACGTCGAAGAGAGAGCGAGAAAGCAGAGACGAGAGAATGGGGTCGACGGTCGGGGCGGGGTCGATTACCGGACTTCGGCGCGGTCGATCCAGCCCTGAATGCGCTTCTCGGAAATGTCGGTCTGTTCGGATAGTTCGGCGGCGTCCGCGGCGGCGAGTTCGCCGACGGTGTCCACACCCGCCCCGGCGAGCCGGTCAGCATAGGCCGGGCCGATTCCCTTGATCACGTCGACCGACTCCCCGCTGGACTCGTCGGTCTCGGGTTCGGCTTCAGTCTCAGCCTCGGCCTGCTCGGATTCCTCGAGTTCTTCGGGTTCGGCCTCGCTCGCGTCGACCGCTGCAGCGCCGGTATCCGATTCCGCGTCGGGTCCGTCGACAGTCTCGTCGGCGTCGTCACCGCCGCTCGAGGCCGCGTCCTCGTCGGTCTCGGCCGTGGCGTCCGGCTCGCTCTCGGCGGCTGTGTCCGCCTCGTCCGTCTCGGTGTCTGCGGCCGGTTCGGCGTCAGGTTCGGCCTCCTCGACCGGCGACGACTCTGCGGTTTCCGCCGGCGGCTCCGTCGTCGCCGAAGCCTCGTCCGTGTCCGTCTCAGCCGTTTCCGCCGGTTCGACGGTCTCGGCCGAAGCCGCGGCCGATTCCGTCTCTGGTTCGGTCGACTTCGATGTCCCCGAGCCCGTCGCGGCCGATTGTGGTGGCTCGCTGGCTCCCGTCGAACGCCCGCCGGTCGCCGAGTCGTCTCGATCCGGGCCGACACCACTCCCGTCGCCCGTCGACCCTTCCCGTTCGACCGTTACCCCGACCTCTCGAGTGCCTCCCCGCTCCGAGTCCGACTCGTCGAACCCCAACAGGGACTTCAGCTTTTGGAGGATTGCCATTATCTCGATGTAGTCGGCTCCGGCACTTAAATTCGCCTGATACTGACAGGGAGGGGAGCTATCGTGTCCGTTCGCTTACAGCCGCGAGCGCAGCGCCTCGTTCATCACCGCGACCGGCGCGTCCAGTCCCGTCCAGATCTCGAAGGCCTCGACGCCCTGATAGAGCAGCATCCACGCGCCGTCGACGGTCGTCGCCCCGGCCTCGGCGGCGTCGGCCAGTAGCCGCGTCTCGAGCGGCCGGTAGACTGCATCCAGTACCGCTAGATCTCCGTGGAGCGCGTCGGCGGGTACCGGCGTCGCGTCCTCTTCCATCCCCACGCTCGTGGCGTTGATCAGGATGTCAGCGTTGCCGACCAATTTCTCGAGGGCCGTGAGCCCGTGGCCGGTAGCCCGCGGCACCTCGTCGGCCAGTTCGTGGGCCGTCTGCTCGGTCCGGTTGGCGATCGCGACAGTCGCACCGGCGTCCGCGAGACCGAAGGCGACTGCCCGCCCGGCACCGCCGGCACCGACAACGACCGCTCGGGCGTCCTCGATGTCTACGTCGTGATCGCGCAACGCGCGCAACGCGCCGACGGCGTCCGTGTTGTACCCCGTCGGCGGTCCCGACCCCGAGAAGTCAATCGTGTTGACTGCGCCGATCCGGGCCGCAAGATCCTCGGGTGCGACGATCTCGAGGGCGTCCTGCTTGAACGGGATCGTCACGTTCAGCCCCGCGATGCCGAGCGCGTCGGCACCCTGAACGGCGTCTTCGATATCCTCCTCGTCGGGTTCGAAGGTTACGTAGCGCGCCTCGAGCCCGAGTTCGTCGTAGGCCGCCTCGTGCATCGGCGGCGACAGCGAGTGGCCGACCGGGTTGCCGAGCAGACCGTATACGTCCATAGCCATTTCGCCTGACACTCGAGGCGGCGGGACTATAATCGGTCTGGCTTCGGACGGTCTCGTCGCTTGTCGAGTCGGCTCTCGAGGGGCGGCTCGAGCCGTCGTCGAACGCGATGCGCTCGCCGTTTCGACGGAGCGTGACGCGTCGGCGGAGTCGCGAGCGTGTCCCGTTCGGTATCGGGCCAACGGCGGTCACGCGAGCCGGTCCCGTTTCGGGCCGTTTTTCACCGCGTCCTGAGTAGCCGACCGCATGCTTTCCGGAACGCCGTTGTTTCTCCTCTTGCTGGCGGGCGGAATCATCGCGCTGTACGGCGGTGCCGAATTGCTGGTCGCGGGCGCGGGTCGGCTGGCGCTCGGGATCGGACTCCGGGCGACGACCGTCGGCGTGACGGTGGTCGCGTTCGCGACGACCGCGCCCGAACTGTTCGTCTCGACCATCGGCGCGCTGAACGTCTCGACCGACATCGGCCTCGGTGCCGTCGTCGGCTCGAACATCGCGAACATCGGGCTCGTGCTCGGGGCCGCCGCCCTGATCAAACCGCTTCCGATCGGGGAACGGGTCATGCGCCGGCACGTCCCCGTCATGATTCTCGCCGCAGTCTTGCTGGTCGCACTGGGTGCGAACGGCCGAATTGGCCGCCTCGAGGGAGCGATTTTCCTCCTCGTCCTCGCCGGATTCACGGCGTTTCTCCTCTATTATGCCAACGTCGATCCCGCGCCGATGGCGGACGATCCCGACGCGGGCGATGGCGTCTCGCTCCGGGACGTAGCGCTCGTGATCGGCGGATTGGTCGCGCTCGTCATCGGTTCGCGGTGGCTCGTCGCCGGCGGGACGGGGCTGCTGTCGGCACTCGGCGTCTCGGATCTCGTGATCGGCTTGACGGTGCTCGCCCTCGGCACGTCGCTCCCGGAACTGGCCGCCTCGGTCGTCGGGGCTGTCCGGGGCGAGACCGAGTTCGCGATCGGTAACGTCGTCGGCTCGAATATCTACAACATTCTCGCGGTGTTGGGGATTGTGGCCCTGATTACCCCGATCGAGATCCAACCCGCGACGCTCAGATTCGAGCTCCCGATTATGATCGGCTTTACCGTCGTGCTGGTCGGAATGATGGGGTACGGCCGTCGGCTCACCCGGATCGACGGTGCGGTCCTCATCGCCGGCTATCTCGGCTTTATCTCCCTATTAGTTCCCTGATCGCTCGCTTCGAAGCGTCCGTCAGAATTCCCGCGTCGCTTCTTCGAGAGTCACAACGGCAGCGGCGTCCCGTCGCGTTCGTCGCCGGTCGGCGTCAGCCGATCGAGACGCGGCCCCAATTGCTCACGGACGACCGAGACCAGCGCGTTCGCCCGGTCGTCGCCGGTGATCGCGCCGACCCGCGACTCCCCGCCGGGTCCCGATTCGTCGATCGTCACCAACATGGCCGACTCGCGGTCGGCGAAGACCACGCAGCCGTGGCGTTCCCCCTCCATCGGGAAGGTGAGCCAGTCGAACTGGGGCTCACAGACGGTCGCACTCGGCACCGCCGACCGGACAGTGTCGCGGACCCGCGGCGACCGCGATGCGACGTAGACGTCGACGCCCCGGTCGGCCGCCGCCAGCCAGCGCTCGAGACACGCCGGCCGGATCATCTCGCCGGTCGGCACCATGACGAACAGCTCCTCGTCCGCCTCGTCGGCGATTTCCCGGCCCCTGTCCAAGACGTTCGCTCGCCCCTGCAGCGTCCAGCAGGTATCCGTACGGATGTCCGTGCCGTCGCCGTTTCCGGCCGTTTTCGGCGCGGTCGACGCGGTCCCGAACTCCTCGATCGCGGCACCCGTTTCGGCCGTGTCGGCCTGCCGGTCCGCCGCGTCTCGGACGAGATTGGCGGCATCGTCGAGCGGGCCGTCGGCGAGCCAGTCGACCTGCCACTGTGGCGCGTCGGTCGCCAGTTCGACCCCGTTCGCGAGGTCGTCGTACGCCACGAGCCCCGCGTCCGAGAGTGCGGGGAGGTGTTCGTGGGCGAGCGCCGTCGCAACGGTTCGACACTCCGCCTCGGTGACGTCGACCAGTTGCGTTCCGTCGCCGCCCTCTCGGGCGACGACCGCCGCAGCGAGGTCGGCGACCGCGACGGATCCGCGCCGCCTCGCGAGCGCGGCGCAGACGGCACGGCTACGCGGATTTCGAAGCGCCGTGAGCGTTCGGTTCAGCGTCGCCTCGTCGACGGCAACCGTCTCGCCGGTCGGGTCGGTGAGAAGTGATTGGACCCAGTCGAGATCCAACAGCGGATGGTCAGCGAGCGCGACCCTCGTCGCGTCATCGCTAGCGGGGTTGCACAGGACACCGCTGTCGATCAGCCGCGGAACGTGGTTGTGAAGCAGCGAAACGCGAACCCCCTCACACTGGTCGTCGGTGACGATGGGACAGTTGTGCTCGAGCGTCGCGACCTCGGTCGCGAGCGCGGCGATCGACATCGGGTCCGACGCCGACACCGGCGTCACATCGCCGGCGGACGTCCCTTCGCGATCGAGCAGCACAGCGAGTACGTATCGCCGCTCGGGCTCCGCGAGGATGTCCAACGCGGTCGCCATTTCGGTGTCCGGGAGCGAACTCATTGGTCGCTAGAGACGGTTGCCGGGGGAAAGAAGTGTACCAGCATGCTCTGGTATCGCTGAGTTGTTATCAGTCATCCCCGCCGAAATACGCCGATAGAAGCTTTGACTGGGCCACTCGGAGATGCTGGTGGAACGTCTGGCGTGCGATATCGAGCCGATCCGCGATCTCGCTCGCGTCGCTGTTTCGGGTCGGCCACTCGAAGTAACCGCCATGGTAGGCCGCCTCGAGTGCCAGCCGCTGTTTCTCGGTCAGCATCGACTCGACGGTGCGCCGGAAGTCGCCGCGGGTTTCGACCGGCCGATCGACGGTTCGCTTCGAGACGAGCCGGGTGTTGGGGTAGGCCGACGTGACCGCGCCGACGAGTTCGCGCAGGTTCACGTCGGGGCTCACCTGCACCGTAAACGTCGCGACGCCGTCGCGGACGACTTTCGACTGCAGCCGCGCGCCGTACTCTCCGAGCAGGTCGGTGATCGTCGAGCCGCGAACGACGACCTCCCAGTAGCTCTCCGCCTCGGCGTCGTCGATACGGCGCAGTTCCGTGATCGAGGGGTCGTCCCGCGCGAGGTCTCTAACCGTAGCCGGATCGATATCGGAGATTGTGAGGTAGAACACGAACACGCCGTCGGTCAGCGGCAGGACGTGATCGATCGAGAGGGTACAGTTCCCCCGGTTCGAGAGATCGATACAGACGTCCCCGCGGTCGGTCGATTCGAACTCGAGTTCGACGACGGTGTCCATATAGAGCAGCCGCCGGACCGCCATCGCGTTGATCGCGTGACCGATCGTGCCGCCGAACTCTTGGAGCACGCCCCGTTCCCGGTCGGCAAACGCCGTCGGCTCGTCGGCGGCGATCACGAGCGCGCCGAAGACGCGATCGCTCGCGGCGATCGGCACGACTGCAACCGAGCCGTAGCCCCGATCCTCGGCGTCGACCCGCCACATATCGACCGCGCTCTCGCGGAGGTTCCGGTAGCACTGGACGGTCCGCGTCTCGAACGGCGATTCGCCAGGGCCGTCAACCGGCGGGTCGACGAACGACGAGAGCACGCCCTCGGCCACGGCCGCGTCGATCCCCGCCCACGCCTCCGGCTCCCACGAGTAGCCGTCGGTCGTCGCCGCGGGATCCGCTTGCCCGATGACCGCGAACCGATAGACGTCGGTGGCCGCGAATTCCTCGACGACCGCCGTTTCGATCTCGTCGCGGGTCTCCGCCGCGACCATCGTCTCGTCGATCGTCCGGACGACCGCGTTGAGCCGCTCGAGGCGCTCGAGTTCCCGCTCGCGGGCCTTGCGGTCGCTGATGTCCCGGCCGACGCCGGTAAACCCGAGCACGCTGCCGTCGTCGTCGGTGATTCGAGCGCTGTTGAACTCGTAGGGGATCCGCCGCCCGGCTTTCGTACGGATCCGTCCCTCGGCCGTGACGCGCTCGCCGTCCTTGAGGATTCGATCGATCGCGTCGCCGATGTGCGCCCGGTCTTCCGGCGCGATGAACTTGAGCGGATGCATCCCGGTGAGTTCGTCCCGATCGTAGCCGGTGACGCGCTGGAACTGCTCGTTCCACTCGAGCAGGTTTCCCTCGGTGTCGAACGCGTAGAACATGTCCGGTTGGGCCTCGAGGAGGCTCTCCGTGAACGCCTTCTCCTCGCGGAGTTCCCGTTCGCGGGCCTTGCGGTCGGTGATGTCCCGGCCGACGCCGGTAAACCCCAGCACGTTGCCGTCGTCGTCGGTGATCCGAGCGCTGTTGAACTCGTAGGGGATTCGACGCCCGTCTTTCGTGAGGAGGTCCGCCTCCACGGTAACGTACTCGTCTTCCTCGAGAACTCGGCGGATCGCCTCGGCGATCCGCTCTCGGTGTTCCGGGGCGACGAACTCGAGCGGGCTCATCTCGGTCAGTTCGGAGCCGACGTACCCCGTCACCTCCGGAACGCGGTCGTTCCACTCGAGGTAGTTCTCGTCTGCGTCGAACGCGTAGACGACGTCCGGTTGTGCCTCGAAGACGCTCTCGGCGAAGGCTTTCGCTTCGCGGAGCCGCCGCCTGCGCTCGCGGTCCTCGGTACGATCGCGGACGAACCAGACGTACCCCCGAAGATCGGTTTCGTCTGACGCGGCGCGTCCGACCGCGCCGCCCCCGCGGATCGGCGCGAGCTCCTCGTGCGCCCAGAACCGGCTGCCGTCGCTCTGGAGCCGCCAGCCGTCGGCTTCTGTCCTCCCGCTCGTGCGCGCTCGCTCGAGTATCCGTTCCGGTCGACCGGACTCGCTGGCGTCCCGCGGAAAGCACGTCCGGTAGTGCGAGCCAACGATCGTCGCTTCGTCGTACCCCATGAGCTGACGTGCACTATCGTTCCACGCGGCGACGCGGCCGCTGGCATCCAGCAGTGTGATGGCGCAGTCACTGACGAGCGCGCTGAGATCGCAAATGTCAAACTGGCAGTCAACCGATTTATCGCCACAGTCGTCGGATCGATCCGCCTCCTGCGATGAGTCCGTTCGCTTAGAAGGGTTCTCGCTCATGCTAGCCACCAGCCCATAGTGGTGCATGTTATCTCACCACACCTGAAAAACTACAGGCCGCTCTTGCCACGGTTTCTTGAGTCTGTACCGTATTCAACAGGAATCTCCGTATCGTTTCGGAACCGTTGATAGACCGGTTCTCTCAGTAACTTATATCATGACTAAAATTATAAATTTTATAATAATACAATTAATAAAGTTTTATATATAAAGTATAAAATTATTTTGGCATTCGAATAGAAGAACGCTGTATGGACGAAATAGATAGCCTAATGCTGTATGGGCTTTCAACAATTGTGTTTTCTACATTTTCGCTTCACTTTGACATTATATACCAGATTTGGGGCGAATCACTGGGTCTACTTGGATTTCTTGTCTGTACACTATCTTTAATTGTGAAGTTTGTGACGTAATTGGACCTCAGTGGAGATCTCAGATCAACATGCCCGATTTACAAACTACAATATATATATATATATATATATACAAAACTTATGTGCTTGGAAAGGGGCGAACCGGGTGTTCATGTCTCGGAAAAACTCGGATGCAGCGAAAGCGTAGCCTATTCATCGTCCCGTCACCGACGCTATCCCGTGATCGCCATCGTCGAGAGCCGGGCCGACCGTGCCTCAGTGCACATCTGTGACCGCCTCCGCGAGCGCGCCGACTGGACGGAACGGACCGACGACACTCAGCCGGCGGCCGACGGCGGCGGCACGGTCTACCGGACCGACGGAGCCGAACTGCGCTCGTTCGACGACCTCCACATCGACCTCGAGCGCCCCGCCGACGCCTTCGACTGCGACCCCGACCTGCTCGTTTTCGCCTCACGGCATTCGGGCGACACCGGGGCGCTGCTGACGGGCCACTTCACGGGGAACTTCGGCCCGGCCGAGTTCGGCGGCGAGCCGGACGCGCTGGCCGATGCCGCCCCAAACGCGCTCGCCCGCCTGCTCGAGGCCTTCGACGAGTACGCCCCCGACGACTACGAGGTCGGTATGGAGGCCACCCACCACGGCCCCACCGATGTCGGCTGCCCGTCGCTGTTCGCCGAACTCGGCAGCGGCGACGAACAGTGGGACGACCCCGCGGGTGCCGACGCCGTCGCCCGCGCCATCCTCGAGCTTCGAGACGCAGACCCCCACCGCCCGAAACAGGTCGTCGGCTTCGGCGGCAACCACTACGCCCCGCGGTTCGAGCGAATCGTTCGGAAAACGTCGTGGGCGGTCGGCCACGTCGCGGCCGACTGGGCGCTCGAGGCGATGGACCACCCGACGGCTCATCGCGACGTCCTCGAGCGCGCCTTCGACGCCAGCGAGGCCGACATCGCGCTGCTCGACGGCGAGTGGCCCGTTCTCGAGGAGACCCTCGAGTCGATGGACTGCCGGATCGTCAGCGAGACGTGGCTGCGCGAGGTCGACGACCGGCCGCTCGAGATGGTCGACGCGGTCGAGTCCGAGCTGGAAACCGTCGACGACGGCGTCCGCTTTGGCGACCGACTCGCGGACCACTTTGCCGTCGTCGAGCTGCCGGCCGACCTCGTGAGCACCGCACAAGGGATCGCTCCGGACCGCGTTCGAGCGATCGTCGAGGCCGAGTCCGTCGCCTTCACGACCGACAACGGCGGAAGCCGCGTCGGCTCGCGAGCGGCGGTTCCCAAACCCGAGGACGACTCGAGCGAGCCACTCGAGGCCATCATCGAGAGACTGGCCGAGGTGCTCGCTGAAAAGTACGACGCGGTGCGGATCGAGGACAACGCCGTCGTCGTCGAAGAGACGGCTTTCGATCCCAGATTGGCGCGGCAGGTCGGCGTGCCGGAAGGACCGAAGTTCGGCGCGCTCGCCGACGGCGACTCGGTCACAGTCGACGGGGAAACGGTCAGTCCCGAGAGAGTTCGGACCGAACGGACGCGCCGGTTTCCGATCTGATCGGATTGTGGACCGACAGTAAGAAACACTTACGGCCTCCCGTCCGGCTGATTCGATCTCTTCTCGTCCAGACACATAAGACGCTATTAACGTGTCAGACAGGCGGCTGACGTGTAGGGGAAAGGTAATTATGCTCCATCGTTTAGACAGGGCCAAGAATGGACTCTCTAATCGACGACGCGATCGACGAGGCCGAGGACGGGGAGGCCGCGGACCCCGCCGACGCGCCACAGGGCGGGCAATCGCCCGGCGGGACCGAGTCGGACGGCCGACAAACCGGGACGATGACCGACGACGAACTCGAGGACGTTCTGCAGGATCTCCAGACCGATATTACGGTCGTCGGCTGTGGCGGTGCCGGCGGGAACACGATCAACCGCATGCACGAGGAGGGCATCCACGGCGCGAAACTCGTCGCTGCCAACACCGACGTCCAACACCTCGTGGAGATCGACGCCGACACCAAAATCCTCATGGGCGAGGAGAAGACCGGCGGGCGCGGGGCCGGCTCGCTTCCCCAAGTCGGCGAGGAGGCCGCTCTCGAGAGCCAACAGGACATCTACGACGCCATCGACGGCTCCGACATGGTCTTCGTCACGGCCGGCCTCGGCGGCGGCACCGGCACGGGCTCTGCACCGGTCGTCGCCAAAGCCGCCCGCGAGGCCGGCGCGCTCACGATTTCAATCGTCACGACGCCCTTCACCGCGGAGGGCGAAGTTCGGCGGACGAACGCCGAAGCCGGCCTCGAGCGCCTGCGCGACGTTTCCGACACCGTCATCGTCGTCCCCAACGACCGGCTGCTCGACTCGGTCGGCAAACTCCCTGTCAGGCAGGCGTTCAAGGTCAGCGACGAGGTGCTGATGCGTAGTGTCAAGGGAATCACAGAACTGATCACGAAACCGGGCCTCGTCAACCTGGACTTCGCCGACGTTCGCACCGTCATGGAACGGGGCGGCGTCGCCATGATCGGCCTCGGCGAATCCGACTCCGAAGCCAAAGCCGAGGACTCGGTCAAGACCGCGCTACGCTCGCCGCTGCTGGATGTCGATATCTCCGGTGCGAGTTCCGCGCTCGTCAACGTCACTGGCGGCAACGACATGGCCATCGAGGAGGCCGAAGGCGTCGTCGAGGAGATCTACGACCGGATCGACCCCGACGCCCGCATCATCTGGGGGACCTCGATCGACGAGTCCCTCGAGGGCAGCATGCGGACGATGATCGTCGTCACCGGCGTCGAATCGCCACAGATCTACGGTCGCCCCGACGGCGAGGACGCCGTCCAGCCCGAAGCGCCCGCCCAGGGCGAAGACATCGACTTCGTCGAGTAATCGAGCGCTCGACGAGCCTGCGTCGCGATTCGAGTCCACGCAGTTGTTTCTCTCCGCGAATCGACGGCGGTTTTGATCGCTCTCCGCTCACGTCTCACCCCTCAACAGATCGGTTTCGGGTCGAGACCGAGGTCGTCCAGCGAATCGGCGTACGACTCGTAGGCCGCGGTGATCGTCTCTTCGGCGGCCGTCCGCGCTCGCTCCCACTCGTCGTCCTCGGTACAGACGTCTGCGAGCAACGCGGCCGCCTGCTCTCCCTGTGCGTTCGTTTCGGTCCGCAACTCCCGGAACCGATCGGCGCGTCCCTCGTCGCCCTCGTTGACGAAGAAGTTCACGAGCTGTAGGTGGGTTCGATCCCCGACCATCGCTCGCCCGACCAGCCCACCGAGTCGAGCCGCCGTTGCCTCCAGCGATCGGAGGTGTTCGTGCATCGGTCCGGCGTCCCCGTCGATCGCTGACTCGTCCTCGAGGTCGGCCGCAATCCGATCGTAGTGGTCCCGTTCCTGTTCGCGATGCTCGCCGAAGAGTCGTCGCGCGTCCGCGTGCGCTTCGTCGTCGGCCCACGCCTCGAAGGTCTCCATCGCCGCCCGCTCGCTCGCCGCGGCGATCCGGAGGACGGTCGGTTCGGCGAGGTCCGCGTCGGTGAGCGCGACGAGGAGTTTCGACGAGCCGAGCCGCTCGAGTTCGACGGCCATCGATTCCGCGATCGAGTCCTGAAAGTCGGCGGCGTCCATACCGAACCGACACCGCGGAGGCTGTTGAACGTTGGTGCGGGTCGCCCGGCCGCGGCTTTAACCGAACCGGGCTCGTATCGAACGATATGACAGACCGGAGCGACGCCGCCGATCCGGCCGACGACCCGTCCTCGATCGCTCCCGGCGCGCTGGCCGAGTTGCTGCAGTCTGGCGACCGCGCGACCGTCCTCGATGTCCGCAACCGCGACGAATTCGAGCGCTGGCACCTCACGGGCGAGGGGATCGAGGCCGTCCAGATTCCCCACGCGAAGTTCATCCAAGCCGAGGCTACCGGCGGCGTGACCGACCTCGTCGCCGACCTCGAGGAGCCGATCGTCGCGGTCTGTGGCCACGGCGAAGCGAGCGGCCACGCCGTCGAACTCCTCCGGGACGCGGGCATCGAGGCGCGCAACCTCGCCGGGGGCATGGACGCGTGGGCGGAGCTGTACACGGCCCGCGAACTCGAGGTCGACGCGCCCGCCACGGTCCGACAGTACGACCGCCCCTCGAGTGGCTGTCTCGCCTACCTGCTCGTCAGCGGCGGCGAGGCGGCGGTGATCGACCCACTGCGGGCGTTTGTAGACCGGTACGAGGCTGACGCTGCCGACCGGGGCGCGACGATCGAGTACGCCATCGATACCCACGTCCACGCCGACCACGTCAGCGGCGTCCGGGACCTCGCGTCGCGGGCCGACGCCGAGGCGGTCGTCCCCGACGGTGCTCGCGACCGTGGGCTCGCGTTCGACGCCACGACCGTCGCCGACGCCGCGGAACTGCGTTCCGCGAGCCCTGCTTCGCACGCCCAGCAGGACGGAGACGAAATCCGAATCGGCGACGCGACGCTGACCGTTCTGGCAACGCCGGGTCACACGAGCGAATCCGTCTCGTTTCGTCTCGAGGGCGACGACGCCCCGCTCCTGTTCACCGGCGACACGCTGTTTCTCGAGGGCGTCGGTCGGCCGGACCTCGAGCGCGGTGCCGAGGACGCGGCCGCGGCTGCGCGGCGATTGTACGAGACGCTTCAGCATCGAATCCTCGAGCAGCCGGCCGATACGACGATCGCGCCGGGTCACTACAGCGACGCCGCCGAGCCGCGAGACGACGGGAGCTATATCGCCCGACTCGAGACCCTACGCGACCGGCTCCCGGCGCTCTCGATGGCCGAAGACGAGTTCGTCGAACACGCCACGAGCGACCTCCCGCCGCGGCCGGCAAACGACGAGCGGATCGTGGCCGTCAACCTCGGGCGCGAAGACGTCGACGAGGAGACGGCGTTCGAACTCGAGTTGGGACCGAACAACTGCGCAGTTGCCGACTGACGGGTCAGTCGTCCGCCACTGCGCTGTCGTTCGCGCCACCCGACTTGAGGTCGTCCTCGATGCTCGGCGGATACTTGCCGCGGTCGAGTTTCAGATCGGACTGGGGTCGCGCCATACAGGTCAGCGCGTAGTTCTCGGCCTCCTGCTCGGTGAGTCCCCGCGCGGCCGGTTGGGTAACCTCGCCCTCGACGATCTCGGCGGAACACGCCAGACACATCCCGACTCGGCAGGAGTACTCCTGGGCGATCCCTTCCTCGAGACACCGGCTCAGGATCGTCTCCTTGTCGGTACAGGTGATGGTCTCACCCGTCCCGACGAACTCGATGGTGTACGCAGTCATACAGCCCGGTACGGAAGACCTCACTAAAACTCTTTATCTACCCGCGGGAAACCAGTGTGCCGGTTCCGCGAGACGGCGTCGCGGTTCGTCTCCCGACTCCTCGATCGACCCCGCCGCATGATTTCGCCCCTGACAGTCCGACGAATCGACTATAAAACGTTTTCTTACCGCGGTGTCCACACTGTTGGTATGAGTACGCAGGAACAGTCGGCCGCCGCCACGACGACGGTAACGCAGTCGCCGGACGCGGTCGTCGTCGGAGCGGGCACCGCAGGGTGCTACGCCGCAGCGACCATCGCACGGGAGGGGTACGACGTCGTCATCCTCGAGCGGAAAGACGAAGAGGAGGCGGGTCACATCGCCTGTGGCGACGCGCTGAAGGGTGCCGACGCCTTCCCCGAGGCGATCCCGAAGTCCAAACTCGAGCCGGCTTTCACCAACACGGGCGTCGATCACGGCCGCTTCGAGATCCCCCAGGAGGACACCGTCCTCGAGATTCCGGTCCCCGGCGAACTCGCCGTCATCGACCGCTGGGAGTACGGCCGGCGGATCATCGACGGCGCGGGCGACGCCGGCGTCGACTTCCACTACGATACCGTCGTGAAAAACGTCGTCCAGAACGACGACGGCCGCGTCACGGGCGTCGAGGCGATCCGGAAAGGCGACCCCCTCGAGTACGAGGCCGACATCGTCATCGACGCGGCGGGCTCGCTCTCCGTGCTCCAGGATAACGTCGACTTCTCGAACTCGACGTTCGACACCAACGTCGACTACAGCCACTTCTGTTCGGCCTACCGCGAGATCGTCCGCGTCGACGAACCCGTCGAGTGGGACGACGCGCTCGTCTTCAAGCCGACCGAACGCGCCGCGGGCTATCTGTGGTACTTCCCGCGGACCGACACCGAGATCAACGCGGGCCTGGGCTTCCAGATGACCGAGGAGCCGATGCAACTCGTCGACGACCTCAAACGCGACCTCGAGAACCGCCCCGAGTTCGAGGGCGCTGAGGTCGAGGACAAACTCGGCGCGGCGCTGCCGACCCGACGGCCCTACGATTCGGCCGTCCACCCGGGCTACATGGCAATCGGCGACGCCGCGGGCCACGTCAACCCCACCACCGGCGGCGGCATCGCCGGGGCCGCCTACGGCGGCAAGTACGCCGCCGAACGGGCCATCGAGGCTCTCGAGACCGGCGACTTCAGCGAGGACACCCTCTGGGAGTACAACGAGAAGGTGATGGACCACTTCGGCGCGCGCTACGCCGCCCTGGACGTCTACAACATCCTCTCGACGGCCGTCGACGTCGACGACCTGATGGGCTTGCTCGCCGCGATGCCCGGCGATAAACTCGCCGAAGCACTCTACTCCGGCAGCGCCGACATCGGGCTCAAACTCAAACTCGAGTCCCTGATCAAGAGCCGCGGCCACTGGGGAACCATCTGGAACCTCTACCAGACCAAGCGACGGGCCGACGAACTCCTCTCGCACTACGAGAACTACCCGACCAGCCCCGAGGGCCTCGCCGGCTGGCAGGCCCGCCGCGACGACCTCATGGAGGCGGTCTACGAGACGACAGGGGCGGACCCGAAGTACTAGAGCCAAACTTTTGCTCTGCGTGCGGTCGCAAAGCGACCGCACTCGGCAAAACTTTGATGAAAAGCACCGGAAGACGCTTCGCGTCTTCCGAGCTCTCGTTCACTCCGTTCACGAGAACACTCCTCCTTCCCCGCCAGCCGCGCGTCGCGCGGCTTCCGGGTCAGTCGTCGGCCCGCTCGCTCACCCTTCGGGTTCGCTCGCGGTCGGTATCGGGTGGCGGCCTGCCCTCCCCCGAGTCGCGGGCTCCTCGCGGCGCTCGGAGCCCGCTCCCGGCCAGTGACCGCTCGAGCGGGCCGCATCGATCCTGATCTCGAGTATCCGTCCGATTCGGCCGCCGGCGGACAGTTCGCAGAGTTGTACTATCGATTCCCGTGAACATTCCCCTACTCTGTTAGGGTATTTTGGCTTTCCTATCGGTCAAATAAGGGGTTATGATGGTACAGAACCACACGCGTCGACGCGCACTGACACTGATCGGCACTGCAAGCGGTATCGCACTCGCCGGCTGTATGGGCGGCGACGACGGCAATGGCGACGACAACTCGAGCGACGACTCCGGCAACGGGATGGACGAAGACGAAGACATGGGAGAGGATTCCGGCTCCGACGACGGCATGGACTCCTCGATGTCGAACGTCCGGGTCGCACACCTCTCGCCCGACGCCCCCAACGTCGACGTCTACGTCGACGGCGACGCCGTCCTCGAGGACGTTCCCTTCCGGGACGTCAGCGACTATCTCGAACTCGAGCCGAGTACCTACGAGGTGATGATCACCGCCGCCGGCGACGCAGACACCGTCGTCTTCGACCAGGACCTCGAGATCGCGGAGGGGTCGTTCACGATCGCGGCGCTGGGTGAACTGGCCGAGGAGAACCAGCCTTTCGAGCCGGCGATCCTCGAGGACGACGTCAGCGATCCCGGCGACAACGCGCGGATCCGACTGGTCCACGCGTCGCCGGACGCCCCCGCGGTCGACGTGACGGTCAGCGACGGCGAAACCGTGCTATTCGAAGACGCTGCCTTCGGCGACACGGCGACGGCCGAGGTTCCCGGCGGCGAGTACACCCTCGAGGTCCGGCCAGCGACCGAGACCAACGACGGCGACGTAGTCGCGACGTTCGACGTTGCACCGGAAGGTGGCAGCGTCTACAGCGCCTTCGCCGTCGGCTACCTCGAGCCCGACTCGGCTCCCGCCGACGAGGCGTTCGACCTCGAGGTCGTCATGGACGCCTGATCGGTGATACGGATCGACACTGGAACCGAAGCCGTTCGATCCAGGACGCCGTCGGCAGGTGCGTACCGAACAGCGACGGGTCGGGAAAGCTGCCAAGCGCGTTTCGAGTCGGGTAACGGCTACCGATCGCCGAGTCGCTCGATTGCCCCCGCCAATACGTCGATCCCGTGTCCAATACTGACTTCGTCGATGTCGAACGTCGCGGTGTGGTGGCCGCCGGGGTGGTCGGTGCCGACGCCGACGTAGCAGGCCGTTCCCCCGTTTGCCTGTACCGCCCGCATCAGGTAGGTCGCGTCCTCGCTGCCGCCGAGTTCGTCGCGCTCGAGGACGCGTTCGACGCCCGCCGTGTCACCTGCAACGTCGGCGACGATCGAGACGAGTGCCTCGTCGCTGGTCGCGCTGGGTGCCTCCGCGCCGGTTTCGATGTCGATCTCGCAGTCGTGCATCCGGGCGGCACTCCGGAGCACCTGTCGGGTTCGTCCCTTCATGTACTCCATGAGCTCGGTCGTCTCGCCGCGGACTTCGGAGACGATTCTGGCCTCGTCGGGGATGACATTCGCCGCGCTGCCGCCCTCGACGACGCCCGCGTTGACCCGGGTCTTGCCGTCGTTGTGCCGGGGAATGCCGTAGAGGTTCTGGACGGCCGTCGCCATCGCTTGGACGGCGTTTCGCCCCTGCTCGGGGTGACCGCCCGCATGTGCCGACTCGCCCGCGAATTCCGCCTCGAGGTGTGAGACCGCGAGAAAGCCGTCGATGCCGGCGACGATCTCGCCGGTCGGGTGATCGAGGCCGATATGGACCGCGAGCAGCGCGTCGACATCCTGAATGTGTTCGCTCTCGGCCATCGACTTGCCGCCGCCGACGACCTCCTCGGCGGGCTGGAAGAACACCTTCAGCGTCCCGGAAAAGTCGTCGCTGGCGGCGATCCGCTCTGCGACACCGATCCCAATCGTCGCGTGGGCGTCGTGGCCGCAGGCGTGCATCGCTCCCTCGTGTTCGGAGCGAAAGCCCTCCGCAGTGGGGGCATGGGCGGGGTCGTCGGACTCTTTCCGGGGAAGCGCGTCGATGTCGACGCGCAGGCCGACGGTCGGCCCCTCGCCGCGCTCGAGGACGGCGACCACGCCCGTATAGCCGCCCTCGAGTCGCTCGAGCACGTCCGGGTCGACGCCGGCATCCCGCGCCTGCTCGTACCAGTGGGTGAATTCGGCGTCGTCCGGGACCGCCATCCGGTGGTCGCCCGCGATGGCGTCGGGACCGACGTGGAGTTCGTCGAGGTCGTCGCCCAGTCGGGACTCGAGTTCGTCGACGATTCGCGCGGTGGTGTAGAACTCCCGCCACGCGGGCTCTGGTTTTCGGTGGAGGTCTCGACGCAGTGACACGAGGTCGTCCGCGGTCATATCTCGACCTCGTCGGGAACGGTAAAAAGTGCTCCCGATGCTCACACGTCGAGAGGAGCGGAGACCGTCTGTGCCGGTGTGGCTCGTGGCCCGTTCAGTTCCCGCGGCCCGCGCCGTGGATCTGTTCGACCTCGGCCTCGATGTGGACGGAGTCCGGGAAACTCTGCGAGGCGATGTTGCGCGCGAGGCTGTCGTGGCCGTGAATCTCGAGTTCGCGGGTGAAGACGGTGTACTCCCACGAGGAGAACTGCCGGTCGTCGTCGGCGTGGAGCCGACAGCGTTGGGGAACCGAGTGCTTCTCGGGCGGATGGGAGTGGGGGCCTTTCAGCGCCGCGCCCTTTCGTTCCGCGTTGGCTTTGATGTCCTCAACGATGCCATCGAGCGCGGCGCGATCGCCGCTCTGGAGGGTGAGACGGGTGACGAAGGTCATGGCTGGTACTGTCGCATACGTCGTCGGGCGGGGCGTAAAAACTTGCTGAGACGCGCTGCCCACCCGCGCGGGCGGTGACCGACTGCAGTCGATCGGCCGTCGCCGTCGTGACAATCGTGCCCGGAATCAGTGTCCGTTGGACGAACAGTCCGATATTCTCTTAACGTCGCACCTGTTAGCCCACTTAATGGCAGTCGAAGCTACGAGCGCAGGCGCGATCCTCTTCCGCGATACGCGGGGCCGGCGCGAGTATCTTCTACTCAAGAGCCGCCCAGGCGATTGGGAGTTCCCCAAGGGCGGTGTCGAAGGAGATGAAGAGCTACAGCAGACGGCGATCCGCGAAGTAACGGAAGAGGCAGGTATCGAACAGTTCCGACTACTCGACGGCTTTCGCAAGGACTACGACTACGTCTTCGAGGCGAACGGCAAGACGATCCACAAGACCGTCCACCTGTTCGTCGCGAAGTCCTTCGAAGCGAGCGCGGAACTATCGAACGAACATCGCGACCTCCAGTGGCGCGATTACGAACAGGCGATCAACACCGTCACGCAGGACGGCCCTCGAGAGATCCTCGAGGACGCCCACGAGTTTCTCGACGAACTCGAGGAGGAGGACGAAGAGTAAGCGACACGACGGCCGTCGCCGTTGGCTGCCTCCCACTGCGGAGGAGTGACGACGTTCCACGAGATGGGATCGCGGTTCAGTCCCGATCTCGATAGTCGGGCCGAGAGTGGCACTGCTGTCGCTCGCGAGCCGCGGCCGCCGGTCGATCGAGTAGCGTTTTTGCGCTCGTAGTGTGAACTCCCCGTGTGGCCTCTCATACCGCCGAGTTCGGGTTCGAGCTCCGGACCTGCCGCTGGGCCGAACTCGCGTGGCCGCCGGGAGACGAGTCCGAAAGCGACGGCACCGCGATCGTCGTCGCCCGGCAACTCGGCACCAAGCGCCGGCGCTGGGATACCATCGTCCTCGAGTGCGACCGCGAGGCCCTCCGGCAGCGGGCGAACTTCGGTCTCGACCGGCTCGATAGCGATCTCCTCCACGTCGTCCGGAACGCCCCGATGGAGTGGACCTACTACCGCGACGCGCTCCCCCATCCGGGCTATCCGTGGCGGTACGTCCGCGAGGCGATCCACCGCGCCGACGACCGCGGTATCCTCGCGACCAGAAAGAACGGCAACCGTATCGAGATCCGGCGCAAGTGTCTCTATCCCGACTGGATCGAGCGGATCGTCGCCATCGAGAACAAACCGGATCTCGACGCCAGCGCCGCCCGCGCGCTCGGCTCGCAACTCGAGTACGACGTCGCGATGGGGTTGGCCGACGAGGTCTGGGTCGCGACCGAGGAAACCGGCGAGCGCGTCGACCCCGCGCTCTTCGAGGACCTGCCGGTCGCGGCGGGCATCCTCGCGCTCGAGCCCGAGACGCTGACGGCCGACGTGTCGTGGTACCCCCGCTCGCTCGCGGTCGACGAACCCGGCACCCGCATCCTCGAGCGGCCCGACGGCGGGCATCGGGACGACTCCGCCGCCCGGTTCGAGTACGTCGAGCCGGAAACGAAGGCCGCAAAACGGCTCGCGATCGCCGAACGCGCCTACGAGCGCGGCTGGCGCTCCTTTATCGACACGATGCGCCCCGACTGCCGACACTTCGAACTCCGCGCTCGAGACCCACAGCAGGCGGTGCCCTACTGCGCCGCCAAGAGTCGCTGCCAGACGGCCGCCGAGTGTTCCGGGTCCTGTTCCGACTTCGAACCCGAGCCGCCCGTCTGGCGTACCCGCGGCTGGCCGATCGAGGGCGGCCCCGGAAAACGATCGCAGCAGATTCTCGAGGAGCGCCGCCGGCGACGACGACCGGGGCTGTAGCCCGGTCCGCGCGCTCGAGTGTCAGTGTCCGCGTTCGTGTCAGTTGGCGTCAGAGACGGAGACCTCGAGGTCGTCACGTTCGACGGTCAGCCGGAACGTCGGCACGGTGCGGTACTCGACCTCGACGACGCCCTTGCGGCGCAAGCTCTGGAGACCCGAGCGGACATCTTCTGCCTCCGGGTCGATATCGTATTCGTCGCGGAGGCTGTGGAGCACCGACACCACGCTCTCGGAGCGCTCTTCGGGCCCGGCGAGCACCGCGACGATCCGGGCCTGTAGCTCCGGGACGCGGATCTTGGAGGGGACGCCGTCGTCCTCAGGGTCGCTCTCGATTCCCGGCTCGACGTCGACCAGATCGGCCGCCTCCGCGGTCGCGCGGATCAGGCTGTTGTCGTCCCGAAAGTAGTAGTCCCCGAGTTCGTTCTCGAGGTACTGGTGGACCTCGCTGCCGCTTTCCATCCCCCATCGGTCCTGCAGCTCGGAATTCTTCGTCGGCTGTAGCTCCACTACGTCCGCCAACCGGTCCGTGGCCTCCTCCGAGAGCGTCATCGTGGAACCGTATGCGTATCCGGTACTTTTGCGTTGCGTCCCGCCAGTTCCGTGGAACGTCACGCCGAGCCGCCCGCCCCCTTCTGATGAGCCGTCTATCGCGGGACGACTCGGGCTGGCGAGTAAGGATCGAATGGGGTGGCTCGAGCGATCAGTTTGAGTCAATCGCTTCCGACGACGGGTACCGAGGCCGTCGCCTCGAGCGTCTCTTCGACCTGCGTATACACCAGCATCAACCCGAGTGCCGCGAGCGCGCTCCCGAAGACGAAGGGCGCTTCGAAGCCGAACTCGATCAGCGCGCCCGAGGACAGCGGGCCGGCGGCGATCCCGTAGCCGAAGGCCATCGTGAGCACCGACAGCTTCGAACCCGATTCGCCCTCGCCGGCGAGGTCGCCCGCAAGCGCCAGCGACGGCGCGAACACCATCGCAGCCGCGACGCCCTGGAACAGCCGGGCGACGAACATCAGCACGGAAGAGAACAGAAGACCCTGCACGAGCGTCGTCGGGATCAACAACACCATCCCGGTAACAATGAACGGCCGCCGGCCATACCGGTCGCAAGCACGCCCGATCGGCGTCTGGAGCGCGACCTGCGCGATGATAAACGCCGCAAACTGCAGGCCGAACCAGGTCGCGCCCTGCTCGAGGCGGGCGTTGACCTGCGGCTGGATGGTCGAGAACAGCGCGATCGCGGTCGCCATGAAAAACGACGCGACGCCGAGCGTGAAGATCGGATCGAGCAGGTTGGGGCCCGCCCGGTCGAAGATCGGAATCGAGAGGTCAGCGCCGGCGTTTGCGGCCGCCGAATCCGAATCGGAGACCAGAATCGTCACGAGCACGTAGCTAATCGTCGCGGTGATCGCCGCGGTGTAGAAGGCGGCATCGAATCCGGTGATCGTCACCCCGATTGGGAGCGCGTACGGGCCGAGACTGACGACCGCGCCGGCCAGCGCCGGGCCGGCACCGAAGCCGACCAGTCGGAACGTGTTGTAGACGCCCATGTTCCCGCCCCGATTGCCGGCCGTCGCGAGTTCGTTGACGAGCGCGATCGAGGCCGGAATAATAAAGGACACGCTGACGCCCTGTAATCCGCGGATGACCAGCAGCGAGACGTATGTCTCGGCGAAGACGTACGCCAGGTTCGTCAGCGCGAGGCCGGCGAGGCCGACCAGAATGAACGGCTTTCGCCGACCCAGTCGGTCGGACAGGCGACCGGTAACCGGCTGAAAACTGCTGTTGAGAAAGCCAAAGAGCGAGAGGATCAGTCCGATGATCATCGACTCCCCGAGGCCGAACGCCGTCCCGCTCACCACGCCGCTGCTCACGTACAGCGGGATCACGATGATTAGAAACGAGTTCCCGATCCCGTCCGCCATCCGGGCCCCCGCCAGCGCGAGCACCCGTCGGTCCACGGCGAAGGGCGCGATAATCCGATCCACGAGTCCCCGCATCGAGTTTTCCTGCGTGACCGCGTCCGATTATAGTTTCGAATCGAAATGTTATCATACCTGAACGTCCGCTCAAGCAGGGCAGGACTACAAGCCCGTCGCCCGCGTTCGTTCGGCCATGGCCGACGTCAAACTCAGCCGGGTCGAAAGCGTCCTCGAGACCCTCGAGTACCCCGTCACGAACGAGCAGGCTGCGACCGAACTCGGAGACACGACGCTCCTCCTCGCCGACGGCGAGCGCAACCTGGGCGCGCTCATCGAACGGAGCGGGAGCGACCGCTTCGAGTCGGTCGACGACCTCGAGTCGGAACTGCACAACGTTCTTCCGCGGGAGGCCGTCGGCGAGCCCTACCAGTCGGAGGGCGAGGGATAAGTGCCCCGCGCTGGCCGGAGTGCGACCGGTCAACGATCCTAAACGGGTCCCTTAAGTCGCTCGACCCCCGTAGCCCGGACAACGATGGAATTCTGCGACGAATGCGGTTCGATGATGAAAGCCGAGGACGGGCTCTGGGAGTGCGGTAGCTGCGGGTACACGGAACCGAAAGGCGACGCCGACCAGTACGTCATCACCGACGACCAAGAGATCGGGGAGGTCATCGAGTCCTCCGGCGAAACGTCGCTGCCCGAAACCGACGCCCGCTGTCCCGAGTGTGGCAACGACCGCGCCCACTGGTACATGCAACAGATCCGCGCGGCCGACGAGTCCGAGACGCGCTTTTTCATCTGTACCGAATGCGAGCACAAGTGGCGCGAGGACGACAACTAACGAAATTTTGCGCTGCGTTCTGAGCGTGCCGGGAGCGCTATCAGCGCTCCCGGCCGCTCGTCACTCGGCAAAATTTCGATCAAAAGCACTCCTCCTTCCGTTCCGTTCACTCGACTCGCGGCTTGCGCCGCTCGTCTATACGCGGCGCGTAGCGCCGCGCTTTCGTTCACTCCACATCGGTCGTCGGCCCGCTCGCTCACTTCGTTCGCTCACGGTCGGCACCGGATAACGGCCTGCCCTCCCCCGAATCCCGGGCTCCTCGCATTGCTCGGAGCCCGCTCTCGGCCACCGCTTGTCGAGTCTGTAAATCGGTCGGTGAACCCGCAGGAGACTTGTATCGATACGTACCACCGCGACGAGAGTGAAGAGAGACCGCGCTATTCGTTGCGCGCGACCGTCAGATAGCCGGTGTGACCCACGGGGGCAGTCGAGGGTCGCGAGCCGCGCTCGTCGAACTGCATCTCGCGTTGGATCGTCTCTCGAGTCGTCACGTCAGATAAGCCCACTTCACGGGCCGTCTCCGAGACTTCTCGAGTCGACTCGATGAACGGGCTGTAGACCGCGACGAAGCCGCCGTCGACGAGCAGGTCGGGCGCGTGCTCGACCATCGCGGGCGCGTCGGCCGTATCGAGGGTGAGCACGTCGAACGACGAGGGCTCGAGGGCGTCGATTTCCTCGGTCACGTCGCCGGTTCGGACGTCGACGTCGGCTTCGACGCCGCCGAGCGCCATGTTCTCGCGGGCGACATCGGCGAAGTCGGCGTCCTGTTCGTAGGTTACGACCGACGCGCCGGCCCGGGCCATCATCGCGGCGAGCACGCCCGTTCCGGTGCCGGCGTCGAGGACGCGGTCGCCGCGGGCGATGCCCGTCTCGCCGATCACGAGGCCGATATCGCGGGGCACCATCGGCGCGCCGGTCCGCTCGAAGTGATGAAAGAGGTCCGGGCCGCGCAGTCGGCGCACCTGAAACTCGTCGCCCAGATGCGTCTCGAGGGTGTCGCCCGACTCAACGTCTTCGGGGACCTCGAGCACGCCGAGGTCGGTCCCCTGTTCGCCGCCGGGTTGGACGAGGTACTCGCGGTCGCCGCGGACGAGCAAGACCGGCACGCCGTCGTCGCTGTCGGCGTCGGCCGCGTCTTCGTCCGTGCCGTCTGAGCCGCTCACTCGAGTCACTCGAGGGTCTCGATCGCCGCGGCGAGGTCGCCGTCGTTGTCCTCGAGTGCCTCGCGGGCGTCGTCCTCGCTGACGCCGGCTCGCGTGGCGACGAGTTCAACGTCGTCGTCGGGGATCGACGGGCCGGCGTCGCTACCGGCGTCGGTATCGGCACCGCCTGCGCTGCTGCCGGCCGAGCCCGACTCGACCTCTTCGGGCGAGCCGATGACCTGATAGGTCTCCTGTCCGCGGGCGTCCATCTTGGTGACCTCGGCGTCGTCGAACACGAGGTCGAACTCATCGGTCCGAATGATGACTTCCTCGGCGTCGATGTCCTCGACGTCGATGCCCATCTGTTCCATCATCTGTTCCATCTTGCGCGGGTTGAGTCCGCCGCCGCCTCCTCCAAACATACTCGCCACGTCGCCACGGGCGACCTTTTACTTTGTTGTTCAGCGAAAGCGGCGCGGGCTCCGGCACCCGAATTCGATCGCGGGAGCCGGCGATCGACGTTTTCAATCGGCGCTGGCCCGTGGTGGGGCCTAATGACCGACGAGATCGACGCCCTGCTCGAGGCATTCGAACTGAAAGACGAGCGCCGGACGGGGTGGGTGCTCCGCGGAATCGAGTCGCCGGAATCAGTCGCGGCCCACACGTGGGGGACGGCCACGCTCTGTCTGCTGTACGCCGACCGGGCGGAGGAGAACGTCGACCGCGACCGAGCGGTGTCGATGGCGCTCGTCCACGATCTCGGCGAAGCGCGCACGGGAGACATCGCGACTCGAGCGGACGACGACACGCAGCGGGTGTCCGGCGAGGAAAAGGAAACCCTCGAGCGCGAAGCCATTACTGACCTCTTCGCTCCGTTCGAAGGCGGAGACGGGGATCGCGACCGCGACTGTGACTTCCGATCGCTCTGGGAAGAGTACGAGGCCCGCGAGACGCCGACCGCGCGGTTCGTCAAGGACATGGACCTGCTCGACAACTGCCTGCAGGCGCTGAAATACGAGCGCGGGGGTCGCTACGACGAAACGGAGCCGAACGATGCCTTCTCCGAGTACGAGAATCTCGACGAGTTCTTCGCGACGGCCGCACCGCGGTTCCGGACAGCGATCGGCGAAACGCTGTTCGCGGAGATCAAAGCGCGCTACGAACGGGAGATCGGTCGCGAGTGTCAGTTGTAGCAGTCGCGTCGATCGCTTGCGACTGCCGCCCGACGTTCTGTTAGTCGTCCGCGGGCGCGCCCTCGCGGACGCTCACCGCCATCCCCGTCTCGAAGTCCCGAATCGCGCCGGCGTCGAGCCGCGCCGTCCCGACCGCGAGCAACTCGCCGCGTTCGTGGACGACCAGCACCTCGTCGCCCGGCCGGATATCGTTGCCCACCTCGAGGACGAACTTCGTGAAGACGTTCTTCTCGTCGCGGACGAACGGTTCGCTCTCGTCGTCGACCACGACGCGGTAGGCGGGATCGGGGAGAGTCGTCTCGAGTCGACGGCCGCCCTCGAGGCCGAGGGTGAACCGGCCGTCGACGCCGAAGGAGACGATGCGGCTCCCGTCGGCGTGGACCTGTTGGGGGCGTCCCGAGGAGGTGCGTTTGACCGTCAGCGACTCGTCGGACGGGAACAGCGCCGCGCCCGCGCCCGCACCGAACTGGTAGTCCGCGATCGTCCGGAGCTGGGGCAGGCCCGCGCTCCCGTCTGCTGGCTCGCTCATTGGCCGAGGTTCGGCGGGGCGGGTCGAAAGCCCTTCGACCTGACCGCGTGCCGGTCGTCGCGGCTCTCCTCGAAGAAAAGCGCTCCCGTCGGTGGGAACCGGACGCTGTGCCGCCCGTTCCCAATACTCAAAAAACAGACTTGATCGAAATGGTGAACGTTATAGTAGTCGATTCGGTACTACCGCCAGCATGGACGTCACGCAAATCGGCCTCGGGGTCGCCCTGCTCGTCATCGGCACCCTGACGCTCGCCGGTCCGGCCGCGCTCGTTACGGGGCCGTTCGTCTATCTCTTGACCGGGTCAATTCTGCTCGTCTCGGGGTACGCGCTGTTGGTCGGACTCTGGCAGTGCCGATAGTCGAACTCCCGTCACCCCTCTCGTTTTTGCCCACCGACAGGACTGCTCGAGTCTCCGAATCGGCTGCTCTCAGAGCAGGAACGTCTCGTGTCGGTCGCCGAGATCGAGGAACGAGTCGGACGCGGCGATCAACTCTTCGGCGGTCGACGACTCGAAGGCCATCACCTCGACGCGGACTCCCTCGTGGCGCAGGTGCGAACAGAGCCGCGAGAAGTCGCCGTCGCCCGTACAGAGGACGACCGTGTCGACGTGGTTGGCCAGCGTCACCGCGTCGAGGCTCATTCCGACGTCCCAGTCTGCCTTTTTTGTGCCGTCGGAGAACGTCTTGATGTCCTTGATCTTCGGCTCGAAGCCGATGTCGGTCAACGCCTCGAAGAAGCTCTCCTCCTCGGGCGAATCCGCGCGGATGACGTACGCGATGGCGCGCGTGAGCTGGCGGTCTTGGACGGCCTTCTCGAGCAGCGCGGAATAGTCGATATTCCGGCTGTGGAGGCTCTGTGCGGTGTGGTACAGGTTCTGGGCGTCGACGAGAACGGCGACGCGCTGACCGGGATGAATCTCAGTCACGTGTTAGTCTGTCGCGGGCCAGCATAAAAATCGCGGCGTTCGGTCGGCCCGGTCGACCGTCGGTCGGTCTCAGCTTCGCAGTTTCTGAATGCGCTTTTCGGTTGGCGGGTGGGTCGCGAACAGCTTCGAGAGCAGACTCTTGTCGGCGTTGAAGATACACAGTGCGTTCACGCTGTCTTGGACCTGCGTCTCGCGTCCCTGCGAGCCCTGCGAGATTTTCTCGAGTGCGCGAGCGAGGGGGTCGCCGCTGCCGATGTACTGGCGGGCGTCCTCGTCGGCGACGTACTCGCGGTACCGCGAGATGGCCAGCACGAAGACCATGACGAGCATCTGTGCGATGTTCGAGATGATCATGCCGACGAAGATGCTGCCGATGTTGCGCTCGCCGCCCATCATGTAGACCATGTAGGCGACCCAGCCGACCATCATCGAGATGGAACTCCCGAAGACCATCGCGAGGACGTCCCGGTTTTTGATGTGTGCGAGTTCGTGAGCGATCACGCCCTCGAGTTCATCCCGTTGGAGGAGTCGGATGAGTTCCGTCGAGACGACGACGACGCCCTTGCCCTTGCGGCCGGTCGCGAAGGCGTTGGGGACGCCCATGTCCATGACCATCAGTTTGGGTTTTTTGATGCCCATATCTCGGCACAGCGAGTCGGTCATGTGATGGATCTCCTGGTACTGTCCGTCTTCGGGCATCGGTTCGGCCTTTCTGGTGGCCGACCACGTCCCGATTTTGTACTGGATGGCCGGTAAAACGAGGAGACCGACAGCGACGAGCGGCCACATATTGAACCCGAACATCGCCAGGCCGAAGGCGCCGACGAGCATGTAGAACGCGAACAGGATCGAGCCGACGATCGCCATTCGCACTTTCAGTCCGAAATCTGTCATAGGTGCTGGTAAGTAACGCTCGGGGATAAATTACGCGGAGTCGTATGTAAGACACCGAACATCACGGGGGCGCGGTCCGGTCAAAGACACAACGAATAAGTCAGATCAACCCCGTTGAGCGTATATGCGCCACGTCGCTCCATCGACCGTCGGTCCCGTCGTGAGCGGCGTCTGCCCTCGTTTTATCAAACGCAAACGCGCGTGAGTGTGCTCGCGGCGGGCTGGCACCCCGTCCCGGGGACGTTTCGACCGCGCACGGACTCCCACCGACCACCACTGACACCCCGCCGATCGAAACCGATACACCCTACCGATCGGCGGTCGAGACACGACCCACCGACACCATACCCAACACATGAGTTCACCTATCGACCTTTCGGGCGTCTTTCCGGCGATGTGTACGCCCTTCGACGAGGACGAACGGATCGATTTCGAAACACTGCAGGCCGACGCCCAGCGCCTCGAGGCCGCGGGCGTCGACGGGCTCGTCCCCGTCGGCTCGACCGGCGAATCGGCGACCCTGACCCACGACGAGCACGTCCGCGTCGTCGAGGCGGTCATCGAGGCCGTCGACGACGTGCCCGTCATCGCGGGCACCGGATCGAACAACACGCGAGAAGCGCTCGAGCTCTCTGAACGCGCCGCCGAGGCGGGCGCTGACGGCCTGTTGCTCATCTCGCCGTACTACAACAAGCCCGAACAGCGCGGGCTGATCGAGCACTACCGGACGATCGCGGACGCGGTCGACCTCCCGCAGATCGTCTATAACGTCCCCTCGCGGACGGGCCGAAACATCGAGCCCGACACCGCCGTCGAACTCGCGAGCCACGACAACATCGCAGGCTTCAAGGCCGCAAGCGGCGACCTCGGCCAGATCGGCGAGATCGCCGAGCGCACGACCGACGAGGACTTCGCCGTCCTCTCGGGCGACGACGCGCTCACGCTGCCGACCATCTCGGTCGGTGGCACCGGGACGATCAGCGTCGCTGCGAACATCGAACCCGAGCGCACCTGTGCGATGGTCGGCGCGGCCCTCGATGGCGACTACGAGCGCGCACGGGACCTTCACCACGAACTCGGGCCGCTGTTCCGCGGGCTCTTCGTCGAGACCAACCCGATCCCGGTCAAGGAGGCCATGCAGATCCGCGGCTACGGCCCCGCTCGGATGCGTCCGCCGCTCTCCCGGCTGGCCGACGAGTATCGCGACGGTCTCGAGGCGGTGCTCTCCGACCTCGAGCGGGACACGACCGAGGTCGCCGACGCGGCGGAGGGCGATCGATGACGGTCCGGCTTGGCGTCACGGGCGCGACCGGCCGCATGGGTCGCGAGGTTCTGAGCGCCGCGGCCGATCGGGAAGACTGCGACGTCGTCTTCGCCGTCAATCGCGAGCCCGACGGCGAGACCGTCGCGGGCGTCGATGTCGAGTCCGCGGCCGAGTTCGAGTCGCTGGTCGCCGACCGCGAGCCCACCGCCGTAATCGACTTCACCGGCCCCGAGTCGGCCGCCGACTACGCCGAGGTCTGTGCCGCCGCCGGCGTCGCGTTCGTCACCGGAACGACCGGCTTCGACGACGACCAGTACGAGGCCCTCGAGGCGGCGAGCGAGGACGTCGCCGTGCTCCACGCGCCGAACTTCGCACGCGGCGTGCAGGCGCTGGTCAACGTCGTCGGCGACGCGGTCCAGAATCTTCCCGGCTACGACGTGGAACTCGTCGAGACACACCACAACGGCAAGCGTGACGCTCCGAGTGGCACCGCGAACCGACTGCTCGAGGAGATCGAAGCCAACGGGGAGTTCTCCGAGCGCACGCACGGCCGCGAGGGCGAGGCTCCCCGCGAGGCGGGTGAGATCGGCGTTCACGCGCTGCGGGCGGGCGACATCACGGGCGAACACGAGATCGTCCTCGCCGGCAACCACGAGGAGGTTCGGCTCACCCACCGCGCGGAGGACCGCGGCGTGTTCGCCGCGGGCGCGGTCGACGCGGCGGTCTGGATCGCTGGACAAAAGGCAGGGTGGTACGACTTCGCGGACGTGATCAGCGAATGAGCGCACTCGAAACCGAGATCTCGGAGCTGTGGGACCGCAAACAGAACGGCGACGTCAGCGCCGACACCGCCGGCGAAGACGAATACGCGACCCTCGAGGCCTTCCTCGATGCCCTCGAGTCCGGCGAGGTCCGCGCCGCCGAGAAACAGGGCGACGAGTGGGAGGCAAACGAGTGGGTCAAGCAGGGGATCCTGCTCAACTTCGGCCTCCGCGAGATCCAGCAGTACGACCACGGTGGCACCACGTACAACGACGTGCTCCCGCTGGCCGACTCGAGCGAGTACGGCGATCGCGGGAGCCGAAACACGCCGGACGGCACGGTCGTCCGCCGCGGCGCGAACATCGGCTCGGACTGCATCCTGATGAGCCCCGCCTTCGTCAACATCGGCGCTCGGGTCGGCGACGGGACCCTCGTCGACTCCTGCGATACGGTGGGCTCCTGTGCGCAGATCGGCGACAACGTCAAACTCGGTGCGAACACCCTCATCGGCGGCGTGCTCGAACCCGTCGAGAGTGCCCCGGTCATCGTCGAGGACAACGTCTCGCTGGGCGCGGGCTGCCGAGTCACCAGCGGCTTCGTCGTGGGCGAGAACAGCGTCGTGGGCGAGAACACGCTGCTGACGCCGCGGATTCCGGTCTACGACCTCGTCGAAGAGGAAGTCCTCTACGGCGAACTACCCGCCGACCGCCGCGCGTTCACCCGCTTCGTCGAGTCTTCGATCAGCGACCACGACCTCTTCGACGGCGGAGCCTACAAGCCCGCCGTCGTCGCGACGGATCTGGAGACGGAGACGCTCGAGGCGACCGAACGCGAAGACGCGCTTCGAGAGTAACGTCGTCCGTTACCGGTTTTCTTCGAGAGACGAATCCGCTTTTTCGCGTCGACTCAGCGGCGCTCGTCGCCGACGTAGGTCACCTCGACGTGCCGCGAGAGATAGCCCAGCAGCGACAGCCCGAGCAGCGGCGCGAGATACGTCAACAGGAAATCGAGGCTGCGCGCCGCCGGAGACGGCTCGCTCCGCTCGGCAAGCGTCACGTACTGGAAACTCTCGTTCTCGAGTCGGATCGGCGTCTCGGGAGTCTCGACTTCACGATGAGAGTTGGCGGCTCCGCTCCGCGCAACTTCGGCGGCAGTCGGCGACACTTCTTCGGATGTCACGGAAATACTCACGTCGCGGAGCACCTGCTCGAGCGTCGTTCGCTCGAGCGCAAGATCGATGCGGTAGCCGTTGCTCTGGAGGGCCGACTCGTTCGCGATGTAGATCGTCTCGTAGACGCTCCCGTTGAGGAGGACGTACCGGTAGCGGTCGTCGACCGGCGGCTGTACGCGACCGGCGCTGCCATAGTAGATGTCCGTCGGGACGGTCCGGTTCTCGAGCAGTGATCGCTCGAACGCACACGCTCGACTGTCCCACGGTATCCCGTCCGTACAGGCGATTTCGTCGCGAAGCGGCGTTTCGTGCGAAACCATGTCGCTGTCGGCATAGTCGATGCTGCCGTTGCCGGCCGTCACCGCCGTCCGCTCGTACCGATAGGTCGTTTCGTCCAAGTGCAACGGCAGTACCCACAGGGGCGCAGCCCGAGCGCGAGGAGGCCGAGAACGACATCGCGACGGATGGAGGTGGAGGACATCGGGCGAACGTCTCGGGAGCAGCGAGGTACTGTTTATTATCCAATTATCGGGCGGTGTATAATCCTCGGTCGGACTATCGGACCGCGGAGTGAGACGGTGGTCCGGAATCCAAACCTTGAATTCTCACGGTCACGTGGACATGACAATGACTGACGCTGCGGATTCGTTGCCCGTTCGCCGCTGCTCCGACTGGGACGCGGCCGAACTACTCGCGCTTGCCGAGGACTACGGCTCGCCGCTGTACGTCCTCGACGTAGAGCGCGTCCGGGAGAACTACCGCCGCCTCGAGGCCGCCTTTCCCGACGCCGAGATCCTCTACGCGGTGAAGGCGAACGCGCTGGGCGACGTGCTCTCGACGCTTCGCGAGGAAGGGGCCGGCCTCGAGTGTGCCTCCGCCGGGGAAGTACAGCGTGCGCTCGAGGCGGGCGCGTCCGGCTCGGAGATCCACTACACGGCCGTCAATCCGCCCGCTCGCGACCTCGACTGGATCGTCGATGCGTGGGACGAGCACCCGGACCTGACGGTCACCGCCGGCTCCGAGGACACGATCGACCGCCTCGAGGAGCGCGACTACGACGGCCGACTCTGTCTGCGGGTGAATCCGGGAATCGGTGCCGGCCACCACGAGAAGGTGCGGACGGGTGCCGCGGCGAAGTTCGGCATCCCGGCTGAGCGCGCCGTCGAGGTGCTGACCGACGCCGCCGACCGCGGGTTCGACGTCGTCGGAATCCACGCCCACGTCGGCTCCGGCGTCTCGAGCGGCCAACTCGACGCCCATCGGGAGTTCGTCTCGCGGATGGGCGAACTGGCGAGGGCGGTGAGCGAGGCTGTCGACGGTGACCTCGAGTTCGTCGACGTCGGCGGCGGCTTCGGGGTCCCGTACCGAGAAGACGAAGAACCGTTGGACCTCGAGTCGGTCGCGGACGCCACGCGCGGTGCGCTGGGCGAGATCGATGCCGAACTAACGATCGAGCCGGGTCGCTACTTCGTCGCGGACGCGGGCGTGCTGCTGACCGAAGTCAACACCGTCAAAGATGCCCGCGAGACGACCGTCGCCGGCGTCGACGCAGGGATGACGACGCTGATCCGACCCGCGATGTACGACGCCTCTCACCCGATTCGAAACCTGACCGCCGACGCGACCGCCTCGAGCAACGGCGGCGACGGCCGCGAGACGGTTCCCCAGACCGTCGCCGGCCCGATCTGCGAGAGCGGCGACGTTTTCTGTACTGACCGCGAACTACCGGTAAGCAAACGAGGGGATATCCTCGCGATCGGCAACACGGGGGCCTACGGTTACGAAATGGCGAACCAGTACAATTCCCGTCCCCGACCCGCGTCCGTCGTCCTCGCGGACGGCGACGTTCGGCTTTCCCGACGGCGCGAGACGGTCGCCGACGTGACCCGCCCGGAGCGCGAGGCGCGCAGCGCCTCGAATCCCTCGAGCGCAGACCGAAAGACCGACGACGACCGAGCGAGCGACACCGACCACGACTAACGATAGCACGATGACTGTCCCATTCCAGAAGTACCACGGCACCGGCAACGACTTTCTCATTATCCACGCGGACGAACACGTCCCAGATCGGGGGGCACTCGCCGAGCGTGAGTGCGACCGGGCCGACGGCGTCGGTGCCGACGGCGTCCTCTTTCTCGCTCTCGAGGACAAGTTCGATCCTCCGCGCGTCGTGATGACGCTGTTCCAGCCCGACGGTGCGACGGCACCCATGTGCGGCAACGGCGCTCGGTGTGCCGCCGAGTGGGCGATGGACCGGACCGGCACCGACAGCGTGATGATCGATACGCAGGCGGGCACCCTGCGCGCCGAACGCGACGGCGAGGACGTCGTCATCGAGATGACCGAACTCACGTTCGATCCAGACGAGGTTCCGGTCGACGCCGAGGAACCCGTCCTCCGCGAGGAGATCGAAGGGCTCGAGGTCTCGATGGTCAACACCGGCGTTCCCCACGCCGTGAGCTTCGTCGATGACGTCGACGACGTCGATCTCGAGGAAATCGCTCCGCCGGTGCGCTACGCCGACGCCTTCCCGAACGGGACGAACGTCTGCGTGGCCAGCCCCGACGGGGTGGGCGGCTTCCACCAGCGAACCTACGAGCGCGGCGTCGAGGGCGAAACCGACTCCTGTGGCACCGGCGCGGTCGCCATCGCCGTCGTGGCCCGCCGCCTCGGTCTTACCGACGCCGACCCGGTCGATGTCCATCCGCCGGGTGGCCATCTCCGAATCAGCTTCAACGAGCGCGGCCGACCCACCCTCGCCGGCCCCGTCGAACACGAATTCGACGGCGAGGTCGCCGTCAAGTCGCCGGTCGAGCCGTGACGGGCACCGATTCCGCCGGCAGGGCTGCGGACGAGAACGCGTTCGATCCAATTTCGTTCCTCGAGACTGCCGTCCAGCACCCGTCCAACGAGGATGTCGGCCCGATGCGGGAGTTCCTCTGTAAGACGCTCGAGGCCCGCGGCCTCGAGCCTCGTGTCGACGACGCCGGGAACGTGCTAGCGAGTCGCGGGGTCCCGACGAGCGACGCCAAGACCCGCGTCGTGTTGAACACGCACATCGACACCGTCTCGCCACACGTCCCTTACGAGCGCGACGGCGGTGACGACGCGGTCGATGCGGCCGACGCCGACAGCGGCGTCATCCACGGCCGGGGTTCCTGCGACGCCAAGGGGCCACTCGCCGCCCTGCTCGCGGCCTTTTTTGCGGTCGAGCCGACCGACAGCCGCGTCACGCTTGCGATTACCCCCGACGAGGAGGTGCTCTCGACGGGTGCCTACGCGCTGGTCTCGGGCGACGACTCGCCCACGCGCGACGCCGACGCGGTGATCGTCGGCGAACCCACCGATTTGGACGTCTGTACGGCCGCGAAGGGGCGATTTCAGGGGACAATCCACCTCTCCGGTGCGAACGCCCACGCCGCCGAGCCCGACACCGGGACCAACGCGGTCGCCGCCCTCGAGTCCGTCCTCGGGGCGATCCGGACCTTCGGCGAGCGCGCGGACGCGCCGCCGACCCACCCGCAACTCGGCGCGGCGACGCTAACCCCGACCGTCGTCGAGGGCGGCGAGGCGACCAATCAGGTGCCGGCCAACTGCGCGCTGACGGTCGATCGCCGGAGCGTCCCCCCGGAGACGGCCGACGAGTTCCACGAGGCGCTGACCGCCCACCTGCGAGCGGCACTCCCCGAGGACGTGGGCCTCGACTTTCGCTTTACCGACCGACCGACGCCGTTTCTCGAGGCGTGGGACACCGATCCCGATGTGGCCGTTGCCCAGACGCTTGCGGACGCCGCGGGCAGCGAGACCCGGCCCTTTACCGCGGCGACCGAAGCGTCCTACTTCGCGGCCGACGCCCCGACGGTCGTCTTCGGCCCCGGCGTGCTCGCCGACGACGAAGGGGCCGTCGCGCACGCGCCGCGGGAGTACGTGCGGGTCGACGCCGTCCGCGAGGCGGCGCGGGCGCTCGAGTCGACGTTGTCGGAACTGGTCGGGTAACGCAGCACGAGTCGGTTTCGGGGCGAGTGGTGTCAGGACAGCAGCGCTAGAAGCGTTCCGAGAACGGCGAGGATCGCACCAATCGTCAGGACGGTGATGAGCCGGTCGTCGGGGATCGTCGGATCGTCGACCAGCGTCGCCTCGTAGATCGTCGCGAGGACCATCCCGACACCGCCGATCGAGAGCAAGACGGCAGGGATGGACGCGGTCCCCGACGCGAGCGTCGGAAGCCCCATGAGCCCGAGCGTCCCGCCGATGATGACCATGGACACGTAATAGCGAAGCGCAGTTCGCACGGGTTTCGGTTGGGCGGCCGCGGACAATAGTGTTTGTGTATTGAATTGTTCTATCATCGAGCGCGGTGACCGTCTCCCGCTCAGATCGACATCAGGACGATCGCCAGCACGCTCAACAGGATAGCGGCGAGCTTGCGCGGGGTGACGCTCTCGTCGAAGACGACGATGCCGGTCAGCGAGCTGATGACGATAAAGAGGCCGTAGATCGGGACGACGATGCTCACCGGCCCGAGCTCGAGCGCCCGATAGTAGGTCAGCAGGCCGATAGTCAGTAGCACGCCCATCGCGCCGATGTAGGGAGTTCGGGGATGGCGAAGGTAGGGTCGCACCGGGAGGCCGCGATAGGCGATCACGAGGCCAACGGTGACGAACATGACGGCGTTCGAGAGGAAGACCGCAAGCGTACTCGGCAGGTCGGTCATCGAGATCGAGATCAGCGGCGCGACGAGACTGTATGCCAGACAGGCGACCAGCGACAGGCCGAGATAGCGCCGCATCACTGCTCACCCCCGGCGGCGAGGTAGATCGCAGCCGCCGCGACGACGATGCCGGCCCCGCGAGTCGCGGTCAACTCCTCGCCGAGAAAGAGGATTCCGATGATCGAACTCCCGACGATAAAGAGGCCGTAGATCGGCACGACGACGCTCACCGGCCCGCGCTCGAGCGCCTGGTAGTAGGCCAGAATGCCCGAGGAGAGAAACAGCCCGGCGATATAGACGATGCCAGCAGACGGGGTCGTCACGTCGGCAAGGCTGCCGGTCTCCGTCGCGAGGAGGATGACCGTCGTCAGCCCGAGGAAGATCGTCGTCGAGAGGAAGAGCGCGACCGCGGGGGGCACGTCCGACGTCACGACGCTCGTCAGCGGTGCCATCAGTCCGTAGGCCACGAGGGCGACGAGCACCCACACGAGATACTCCATACCGGATCTCGGCGAAGGCCGATTAATACAGTCACGGTCTCGGAATCGAGACTGGGTGCCGGACATCGGATGCTGTCGGCCGGCCCAGTCGACAAGTGGACGGCGGATGCTGTCGGCCGTGAGCTACTCGAGGTCGTCGACCAAATTGCTCGCGACGCCGGTGTAGCCGGCTGGCGTCAGCGCGTGGAGTTCCTCGCGGACGGCCTCGTCGACGTCCAACTCGTCGAACATCTCGCGGAAGTCCGCGAGCGTGACGTCTTTCCCGCGGGTAACGGCCTTGACGCGCTCGTAGGCGTCTTCCTGCCCCTCGCGGCGAAGGATCGTCTGGACGGCCTCGCCGATGATTTCGGGGGTATCCTCGAGGTCGTCGCGCATGACCTGCTCGTTGGGGACGACTTTCGAGAGCCCCGCGGCGGTCTTGCCGTAGGCGATCAGACAATGGGCGAAGGCCCCGCCGATGTTGCGCTTGACCGTCGAATCCGAGAGGTCCCGCTGGAGCCGCGAGGTGGTGACGTAGTCCGCGAGGAAGGTCAGATCGGAGTTGGCCTTCGAGAGGTTGCCCTCGCTGTTCTCGAAGTCGATCGGGTTGACCTTGTGGGGCATCGTCGAGGAGCCGGTCTCGCCTTCGACGGCCTCTTGCCCGAGGTAGCGGTCGGAGACGTAAAGCCACATGTCCAGATCGAGGTCGAGCAAGACAGTGTTGGCCCCGCGGAACGCGTCGAACAGCGCCGCGAGGTCGTCACAGGGGTTGACCTGTGTCGTGAGCGGTTCGAACTCGAGGCCCAGGTCCGTGACGAAGTCCCGCGCGAACGCCGGCCAGTCGACGTCGGGATAGGCCGCGACGTGGGCCGCGTAGGTGCCCGACGCCCCGCCGAGTTTCCCGCTGAGGTCGTCGGTCGCCTGCCGGATGCGGCCGGTGGCCCGGCCGAGCCGCGCGGCGTAGACGGCCATCTCCTTGCCGAAGGTCGTCGGCGTGGCGGGCTGGCCGTGGGTGCGCGCGAGCATCGGGGTATTCCGATAGTCCCGTGCCATCTCGGCGAGCGCGTCGCGCACGCCGTACAGTTCGGGCAGCAGAACCTCCTCGACCGCGTCGCGGACGAGAAGCCGGTGGGCGAGGTTGTTCACGTCCTCGCTGGTCAGCCCGAAGTGGATCCATGGCGAGGCGTCGCTGTCCTCGTCCAGCCGGTGGCGGAGGAAGTACTCGACGGCTTTCACGTCGTGGTTCGTCGCCTCGAAGTCGGCGTGGCCCTCCGTCTCGAGTGTCTTGATCAGTCGGGCATCTTCCTCGGCGAAGTGTTCGTACAGCCCGCGGAGGTGATTGCGCTCCTCGAGGTCCATCTCGAGGGGCGTCGCCTCGAGGTCGGCGAGTGAGATCAGGTACTCGACTTCGACGCGAACGCGGGCCCGCATGAGCGCGGCCTCGCTCGCGTACGGCGACAGCGGCGCGGTCCGGCCGTCGTACCGGCCGTCCAGCGGCGAGACGGCGTACAGGGCGTCGGTCTCGGTCATGGTGCGAGTCTGTCCAGCGCGGTCCAAAAGCGTATCGAAACCCGGAGCGCTCGAGGCCACGTGCGTGCATACCTCTCTGGACGAACTCGCGAATACTAGCTTATTTATACACAAATATGGATACACTCCCTTCCGAGACCGCAACCACTTTGCCGCTCGCGGGCGCGGGTTCGACTATGACGCGAATCGCCGGGATGGCCGGCAACCGAGGGCGCAATCTGTTGAACATCGCCGACCGACAGCCGGGCGGAGCCGAGTTCGCCGTCGTCCTGACGACCGACGCGGACGCGCCGGTCGTCGAGGCCGCGGCCGAGCGCGGGATTCCGACCGAAGTCGTCCCGCTCGAGGACGACATGAGCCGCAGCGAGCACGAGGAGGCGGTCCTCGAGGCCCTCTCGGACTACGAGTTCGACCTCGTCTGTCTGGACGGCTACATGCGGATCCTCTCCGACACCTTCCTCGACGCGACGCCGACCACGCTGAACGTTCACCCCGCCCTGTTGCCGTCGTTCCCCGGCATGGACGCCTGGGGCGACGCGCTCGAGGCCGGCGTCTCGGTCACCGGCTGTACGGTCCACGTTGTCACGGACGCGACCGATGAGGACGGGACCGTCGTCGAGGACGAGGTCGACGGCGGCCCGATCGTCACGCAGGAGCCGATTCCGGTCTACGAGGGCGACGACGAGGACTCCCTCAAAGAGCGGGTCCTCTCCGAGTGCGAGTTCCGCGCGTACCCGCGGGCCGTGAAGTGGTTCGCCGAGGGCGCGGTCGATGTCGATCTCGAGGCCGGTGAGGTCACCGTCGACGCCGACGTGGCCGGCGTCGAGGACGCTGATCACGACGGCCTGCCGAGTCGGCGCATCGTCTCCGACGACCGCGCCGACACGCTCCGCTACGGCGAGAATCCGCATCAGGACGCCGCGGTCTACACCGACTACACCACGGACGAGGCGAGCGTCGTCCACGCCGACCAGCTAAACGAGGGCGCAAAAGCGCTCAGCTACAACAATTACAACGACGCCGACGGCGCGCTCAACCTGATCAAGGAGTTCGACGAGCCCGCGGCCGCGGTCATCAAACACACCAACCCGGCGGGCTGTGCGACCGCCGACACGCTGGCCGAGGCCTACGAGAACGCCCTCTCGACGGACGCGATGAGCGCCTTCGGCGGCATCGTCGCCCTCAACCGGGAGTGCGACGCCGAGACCGCCGAGCAGATCATCGACTCGTTCAAGGAAGTCGTCGTCGCACCCGGCTACACCGACGACGCCCTCGAGGTCCTCTTCGAGAAGGACAACCTGCGAGTGCTGGACGTCGGTGAACTCGGCGAGCGCACCGAGCGCTTCACCGAGAAGCCGCTGGTCGGCGGCCGACTCGTTCAGGAGCGAGACCTCCAGTCGATTTCGGCCGATGACCTCGAGATCGTCACCGAACGCGAGCCCACTGAGGACGAACTCGAGACGATGGTCTTCGCGTGGCAGACGCTCAAGCACGTCAAATCGAACGGGATCCTCTTCGCGGACGGGACGGAGACGGTCGGCATCGGCATGGGACAGGTCTCTCGCGTCGACGCGGTCCGGCTGGCGGCGATGAAGGCCGACGAGCACGCCGACGGGAAAGACGCCGAGGGCGCGGTCATGGCCTCGGACGCCTTCTTCCCGTTCCCGGACGGCATCGAGGAAGCCGCCGAGGCGGGGATCAAGGCGGTCATCCAGCCCGGCGGCTCGGTCAACGACGAGGACGTGATCGAGGCCGCGGACGAGCACGGCATCGCGATGGCGTTTACGGGTCAGCGGAGTTTTCGGCACGACTGAGCGGTAGCGACGGAGTGCCGAAAGCTCGAAAGACGCGAAGCGCCTTTCGTTGTTTCCGACACGATTGAGCGCTGGCACTCCGTCGTATCGAACCGCGTTCCGAATCCCCTAGTTTTAGCCGGTCGCGACGGACCGATCGTGCATGAAGGAGTCGACGATGATCGAGGACCGCGACCGACTCGCCTCGAGCGAGGCCCGCGAGGCCGCACTCGCCTGCGTCGAAGCCGGGATCGAAGCGGGCCACCCCCGCACCGTCGTCCGCGAGGCCGTCTCGCTCGAGGGCGATACCCTCCGGATCGCCGACGCGACGTACGACCTCGGCGAGTACGACGAGATCGTCGTCCTCGGCGGCGGCAACGCCGCGGCACACGTCGCCGTCACGCTCGAGACCGTTTTGGGCGACCGGATCGACAGCGGCGTCGTCGTCACGGACGACCCCGTCGAGACGGAGCGCGTGACGGTCCGCGAGGGCGACCATCCGGTGCCGAGCGAGCGCGGCGTCGAGGGAACGAAAGCTGTGCTCGAGGCGGCGGACGCGACCGGAGAGGAGACGCTCGTACTGGCGGCGATCACCGGCGGCGGCAGTGCCGTCATGCCCGCCCCCGCCGGCGACGTGTCGCTGTCCGATCTGCGGTCGACGACCGACGCCTTGCTTGCAAGCGGGGCCGACATCGGCGAGATCAACGCGGTCCGCAAACATCTCTCGGCACTGAAGGGGGGCCGACTGGCGCGCCGCGCCGCCCCCGCGACGGTCGTCTCGCTAATTCTGAGCGATGTCGTCGGAAACGATCTGAGCGTGATCGCCAGCGGCCCCGTCGCGCCCGACGAGTCGACGTTTGCGGAGGCGCTTGCGGTCCTCGAGCGATACGAGATCGACCCGCCCGATGCCGTCACGACACACCTCGAGCGCGGCGCGGCCGGCGAGAGCAGCGAGACGCCGGGGCCCGACGACCCCGCGTTCGAGACCGTCTCGAATCACGTTATCGCCGACGGCATGACCGTGCTCGAGGCGGCCCGCGACGCGGCGGCCGAGCGGGGCTACGAGCAGCTGGTGCTCTCCTCGCGCGTCCGCGGTGAGGCCCGCGACGCGGCCACGACGCAGGTCGCGATCGCGGAGGAGATTCGGGCCACCGGGACCCCCGTCGAGCCGCCGGCCATCGTCCTCTCCGGCGGCGAGACGACGGTGACGGTCCGCGGCGATGGAACAGGCGGGCCGAATCAGGAGTTCGCGACGAGCGCGGCGATCGAACTCGAGGCCGGCGGCGAGGGGGGAGACGGCGATATCGCGGTCGCCGCGGTCGACACCGACGGTATCGACGGCGCGACCGACGCGGCCGGCGCGCTGGTCGACGGGGAGACCGTCGAGGACCCCGAAACGGCGCGTATGGCCCTCGAAGAAAACGACGTTTACCCGTATCTCGAGGCCCGCGACGGCCTCGTTCTGACGGGGCCGACCGGAACGAACCTGAACGATCTGCGGGTGCTCGTCATCCGGTCGTAGCGTCCGCTTTGCCTGATACGAGACGGAAGTCGAGAACAGATATCTGCTCCCCCGGTCAGTCGCGAAAGGGAGCCGGTCTCAGAAGACCAGTCCCGCGACGTTTCGAAGCACGACGATCCAGATGATACTCGAGACGCCGAGGACCAGCGTCGCGAGCAGCCGATCGAATCCTAACTCTGCCGTGTCGCAGTCGGCGCGAGTTCCTCGATCACGCGACAAGCGTTCTTCGAGAACGCGCGCCGGAGCAGGTCTTCAGACACGTCGAGGGTCAGAATCTCCATGACGGCGACGTTGGGGTGGCAGGCGGGCGCGCCGCTGCCGAAGAAGACGCGATCGGGGTGTTCTAACAGCGCCCGCTCGAGTTGCTCGCGATACCGGACGAAACTCGTCTCGAGGTAGCAGTCGTCGTAGTCCTCGAGCAGGTCGATCATCTCGTCCATCAGCTCGCGGTTCAGGGGATGACCGCCGAATCGGCCGACGATGACCGGAAACGAGCGTTCGAGGACGACCTCGGCGAGGGTTTCGGGCGGCGCGTCAACGCCGCCGCGGACGATCACCGGGAGGTCGACGTCCTCGAGCGCGGCGAGGACTTCCGCGTCGGGGTAGTCGTCGACGGTGGGATCGAGGACGAAGCCGTGAAACCGGTCGTCGTAGGCGTACTTCTCGATGTCGCTGGGAGAGGTGTGGTGGTCGTTTCGGCTGGCGACGGCGTTGCGAAGCCGCCCGGTCGCGTTCCGGCCGGGCGTCTGGGTGCCGTTGATCCGGGCGAAGGCGACGAAGGGCCGGTCGACGCTCCGTCTGGCGACGCCGTTGTTCGGCGCGAGGTAGCTCGTTTCCGGCTGTGACGGCGGGTAGACGACCGATTTGGTGATTCCCGCCTGATGCATCTCCCGCTCGAGTCGATCCGGCCCGATCGCTCGGCCGGCCGGCTCCCCACCCCCGTCGGTTGGCGGCAGCCGCGCCGCGATATCGACGACGCGAAACTCGTGTTCCAACTCCAGCATCTACCGACCAGTTTCGTGTCGACCCATATTTTGCTACCGGCCCGTCGACCGGTTCGCCTGTGTTCGGTTCACACGCGCAATCGCAAGACGGAGCGGTGGTTGGAGAGGAAGATTTATATAGAAGTGCTAACGACATGGTTAGTGAGGATCAACGATGGCACAACAGCGACGCATGGGTGGGCAGCCCATGTTCATTATGAGCGAGGATAGTCAGCGAACGCAGGGCCGCGACGCCCAGTCGTCGAACATCATGGCCGGCAAGGCCGTCGCCGAGTCGGTACGTACCACACTCGGACCCCGCGGTATGGACAAGATGCTCGTCGACTCCGGCGGGGACGTCGTCATCACGAACGACGGCGCGACCATCCTCAACGAGATGGATATCGAGCACCCCGCGGCCCAGATGATCGTCGAAGTCTCCGACTCCCAAGAGGAGGAAGTCGGCGACGGCACGACGACCGCGGCCGTCCTCGCCGGCAACCTGCTGGGCGAGGCCGAGGACCTCATCGAACAGGACGTTCACGCGACGACGATCGTCGAGGGCTATCACGAGGCCAGCGAAATCGCCCTCGAGGCGATCGCCGAGCAGGTCAACGAGGCCGACGTCGACGACGAGATCCTGCGCCAGGTCGCCGAGTCCTGTATGACCGGCAAAGGCACCGGCGGACTCACTGCCGCGTCGCTGGCCGAGACCGTCGTCGAAGCGATCCGCCACGTCGACACTGACGCAGGCGTCGCACGCGACAACGTTACCGTTCACACGCAGATCGGAGCTTCCTCGAACGCGACCGAACTCGTCCCCGGGATCATCGTCGACGAGGAGCCCGCCCACGACGGCATGCCGAGCGAGGTCGAGGACGCGTCGATCGCCATTCTGGACGTCGAGCTCGGCGTCCGAACCGGCGACGTCGACGCTGAGTACGCCATCGACTCGATCGACCAGCTCAACGCCGCCATCGACGCCGAGGAAGGCGAACTCGAGGGCTACGCCGAAACCGTCGCCGAGAGCGGTGCTGATGTCGTCTTCACGACTGAAGACGTAAACGACCGCGTCGCCAACGCACTCGCAAACGAGGGCGTCCTCGTCTTCGAGGGCCTCGGCGACAGCGACGCACGACAGGTCGCCTCCGCGACCGGTGCACGCCGCGTCGGCGACCTCGACGACCTCGAGGAGTCCGACTTCGGCTCGGCCGACCGCATCCACACCGAGACCTACGGCGACGACGACCTCGCCTTCGTCGAAGGCGGCGCGGCCGCCGAGACGGTCACCGTCTTCGTCCGCGGCGGCACCGAACACATCGTCGACGAACTCGAGCGCGCCATCGGCGACGCCCTCGACGTCGTCGCGACGGCGCTGGAATCCGGCGAAGTCGTTCCCGGCGCGGGCGCGACCGAGATCGCGATCGCGGACAAGATCCGCCAGGAAGCCGCCGGTATCGAGGGCCGCAAACAACTCGCCGTGACGGCCTTCGCCGACGCGGTCGACATCATCCCCCGAACGCTCGCGGCCAACACCGGTCGCGATCCCATCGACGTGCTCGTGGACCTCCGTGCCGCCCACGAGTCCGAGGGCCGAGCGGGACTGATCACCAGCGGCGACGAGGTCACGATCGACGATCCCTTCGACCACGGCGTCGTCGACCCCGCCGACGTCAAACGTGAAGCCGTCGAGAGCGCGACCGAAGCCGCCACGATGATCGCCCGCATCGACGACGTCATCGCCGCCGAATAACGTCGCCGTTCGCGGCGGCCGTTTCAGATCCCGTTTTTTATTCGCGGCTGAGTGGCACGGTGAGGACCGCCGCTGTCGGCCATTATTGTTAAGTGTTAACACACATTAGTCAAATATATGATGTCCGGGCCCGCTCCGCGAAAGACCCTGACGCCGATCGGTTCCACTGACGGTCGCACGGTCTACTACGACGAGGGGGAGGGCACGTACCACACGTGGTGTGACGACGGCGCGTACGAGCCGGTGAGCACCGCCCTTCTGATGACCGTCTCGTCGGTGCTCGGGGTCGAACCCGACGACCTCGAAGCGCTCTCGGAGTGTGTCGAACCGGACGCGCTGAACGCCCTGTTCGTCCACTGGCGCGGGGACGAACCGCGAATCGGCGACGGCTCGATCTCGTTTACGTTCTCGCGGTGTCACGTCACGGTCCACGCCGACGGCGAGATTATCATCGATCCGACGCGACGGGACATCGTGATCGACGGCTGACCGACCCGGCGACCGCATCCGCCCGCTCGAGTCAGTCGATACCGTCCGATATCGGCTCGAGGACGACCCGATCACCGGGCTCGAGTCCGAAGGCCTCGTCGCCGCGGCCCCGATTCACGTCGAGTTCGACGTAGCCGTGGCTGCCGACGGTCGCGAGTCGCTCCCCGGCGGGGACGGCCGCGAACGTCTCGCCGACCGGGACGGTGTCGCCGTTCGCCGCCACCCGCTCCCGCCCGGTAAGATACGAGCCGGGGACGTTCGTGATCGCGTTTCCGAAATCGTCGACTACCAGCACCTCGCCCACCGCTCGCCCATCCTCGAGGACGGGGTCGGGAAACTCGAGGTCGACGGCTATCGCGGTCGGCTCGAGCCACTCGAGCGAGTCTATCGCGCCGCGATCGCTGTCGTGGACCGCGGCGGCAGCAGGAGCGAAGACATCCCGGCCGTGGAAGGTGTTGCTTCGGGGCTGTGACGGTCGACCGGCGTTCGCACTCGAGTCGTCCATCGGGTCTTTCGCCGTCGTCGGTTCCACGGGCTCGAGGGCGTCCTCGTCGATCACGGAGGACTCGAGTTGGTCCTCGCTCCCCGCGAGCCGTCGCGCCGCGGGGAGCAAGACGCCGTTGTCGGGCCCGACGAGGGTGTGATCACCTGCTTGAAGGACGATCGCGTTCCGGTCGGTTCCGACGCCGGGATCGACGACGACGAGATGGGTCGCGGGCGGAAAGTACGGCAATACCTCTCGAAGCCAGAAGGCGGCCGTTCGAACGTCCTGTCGGGGAAAGTCGTGTGCGACATCGACCAGTCGGGCATCCGTTCGCTGCAACAGCACTCCTTTCATGGCCGCCGGATACGGCGTCCCGAAATCGGACGCGAGCGTAATCATGGTCCGGCGTAGGGCACGAACGGTGAAAATCGATACGTCTCTACACTGCCGGTGCGATCGCAGGTATCGGAGGTTCGTGACTCGTTACTCCCCGTTCGAGTCCGAGTCGCTGACCATCTGGATCCGCTCGATGCCGTTCATCTCCTCGACGACGCCGACGACGGGTTCGGGGACGAGCGACTCCCAGTCGCCGCCAGTGATCATCCGCTCGCGGACCTCCGAGCCCTCGAGGACCTCGCGGTTGAACATCGGCGACTGGCGGATCTCGATGTCGGCCTCTCGAAAGAGCTGGATGACCAGCGGGTTGTTCGAGTAGGCCACGTCGAAGTCCGGGCTCATGCTCTGGACGTGGCTCACCCAGACCGAGTTCCGCTCTAAGTCCTCGATCGGAACAGCGTAGGTAACGATGTCGTAATCGACGAGCGATTTCGTGATCATCATGATCCGTTCGCCCGCGGTAAACGGGTTGCGGACGGTGTGGGAATCGTCGGCGCTCCCGATTCCGAGGACGAGTTCGTCGACGTCCTCGGCAATCTGTTCGACCATGCTCCGGTGGCCGTTGTGGAAGGGCTGAAAGCGACCGATATAGAACCCCCGAGTCATAGCGGGAACTGCTCGGGCACGGCGCTTAAGGGTGGCGAGTTGCCCACGGCTCGAGGCGGTAGCGCTTGACCGAACGACTACGACGGTAGTTTCCGCCGCTCGTTTATAGGCTTCGCTCGTGACTGATCACACCGAAATATATTCCGAAAAAGTTGACTGTGAACGAAATGAATGGGTGCTGTGACCTGATCGCCACCGTCGACCGCTGTTCTCTCCGGTATCAGCGACTGACAGCATCCTCCGCATGGAGAAAGTATATCAGTCGCAATCCCTTCGAATCAGGTACTGAACAGAGTTCTATGAGTAACGATACGAACGTTGACGACCCTCCCGAAGACGCTTCGGAGACCGCTTCGGACGGGGATGTCCCCGCCGAGCAGTCCGAGCGTCAGGGAGACCGGTCGCCGCCTGAGGAGGACGGCGACCGCCGCACCGACGTCGACGATCCAATCGACGAGTTCGAGCCGTCGCCCGATGAGGAGGACGGCGACGACATCGAGACCGTCGAAGACCTCGGGAGTACAGTCGAGGTCGACCCGGGCGTCGAGGTCGACGAGGATATCGCCGAGGACGACCTTCTCGGCGGCCTCAAGATCGACTCCACGGCGGACATCGAAGTCCCCGATCGGCTCGTCGATCAGGTCATTGGCCAAGACGAAGCACGAGATATCATCATCAAGGCAGCGAAGCAGCGCCGGCACGTCATGATGATCGGCTCGCCGGGGACCGGCAAGTCGATGCTGGCGAAGGCGATGAGCCAACTGCTTCCGAAGGAAGATCTCCAAGATGTCTTAGTCTACCACAACCCGGACGACGGCAACGAGCCGAAGGTCCGAACCGTTCCTGCCGGGAAGGGCGAACAGATCATCGACGCCCACAAGGAGGAAGCCCGCAAGCGCAATCAGATGCGCTCGATCCTGATGTGGATCATCATCGCGGTTGTCATCGGCTACGCGATCCTCAGCCCCGCCAGCATTCTGCTCGGCGTCCTCGCGGCCGGGATCATCTGGCTGATCTTCCGCTACACCTCTCGGGGCACCGACGCGATGGTGCCCAACATGATCGTCAACAACGGCGATCAGCGCGTCGCGCCCTTCGAGGACGCGACCGGTGCCCACGCCGGCGCACTGCTGGGCGACGTCCGCCACGACCCGTTCCAGTCCGGCGGCATGGAGACCCCGAGCCACGACCGCGTCGAACCCGGCTCGATCCACAAGTCCAACAAGGGCGTGCTGTTCGTCGACGAGATCAACACGCTCGACATCCGCACCCAACAGAAGCTGATGACGGCGATCCAGGAAGGCGAGTTCGCCATCACGGGCCAGTCCGAGCGCTCCTCGGGCGCGATGGTCCAGACCGAGCCCGTCCCCTGTGACTTCATCATGGTCGCCGCCGGGAACCTCGACGCCATGGAGAACATGCACCCCGCGCTCCGCAACCGGATCAAGGGGTACGGGTACGAGGTCTACATGGACGACACCATCGAGGATACCCCCGAGATGCGGCGCAAGTACGCCCGCTTCATCGCACAGGAGGTCGAACGCGACGGCCGCCTCCCCCACTTCACCGACGAAGCCGTCGAGGAAGTCATCCTCGAGGCGAAACGTCGCTCGGGCCGCAAAAACCACCTCACGCTGCTGTTCCGTAGCCTCGGTGGGCTGGTCCGCGTCGCCGGCGACATCGCTCGCGCCGAGGACCGGGAGAACACCACTCGCGACGACGTCTTGCAGGCAAAGCGGCGCTCGCGTTCGATCGAGCAACAGCTCGCCGACGACTACATCGAACGGCGCAAGGACTACGAACTGCAGGTCAACGAAGGCGGCGTCGAAGGCCGCGTCAACGGCCTCGCCGTCATGGGCGAGGACTCGGGGATCATGCTCCCCGTCATGGCCGAGATCGCCCCCGCACAGGGCGGCGGTCAGGTGATCGCCACCGGCAAACTCCAGGAGATGGCCGAGGAGTCGGTCCAGAACGTCTCCGCGATCATCAAGAAGTTCTCCGACGTGGATCTCTCGGAGAAGGACATCCACATCCAGTTCGTCCAGGCCGGCCAGCAGGGCGTCGACGGTGATTCCGCCTCCATCACGGTGGCGACCGCCGTTATCAGTGCCCTCGAGAACATCCCGGTCGACCAGTCGGTCGCCATGACCGGCTCGCTGTCGGTCCGCGGCGACGTGCTCCCGGTCGGTGGGGTCACCCACAAGATCGAAGCCGCCGCGAAGGCCGGCTGTACCAAGGTCATCATTCCCAAGGCGAACGAACAGGACGTGATGATCGAAGAGGAGTACGAGGACATGATCGAGATCATCCCCTGTTCGAACATCAGCGAAGTCCTCGACGTCGCCCTGATGGGCGAACCGAAGAAGGACTCGCTGGTCGATCGACTCAAGTCGATCACCGGAACGGCGTTCGATCAGAGCACCGTCGGCTCCGCCGGCGGCTCGAACCCCAGCCCGCAGTAAATGCCCCAGTGGGCGGCGTTCGTCGGCATAACGGGCGTCGTCCTCGTCTTGCTGCTCGTTCTATCGCATCTGACCCAATCCTCGTTTAGCGACGGTGACGCCGATCGTGTCTCCGGTGGGAATTCCAATCCCCAACCCGAGACGCCGGCCGGTACCGACGGCGACCGCGCCGATATCGCGGTCGACATTCCCGCTGACAATTCCGAGGCGGACCGGGCCGAACGCGGCGAGACCAACCCCGATTCGACCGCTACAGCGGCGCGCGATCCGACCGAACGCACTCGAGTCGCCGACGAACCCTCGGAACAGCGACCGGCCTCGAGGGCCACAGAGACCATCGATCGCGACGACCGAACCGAACGGATCGCCGCTGATCAAACCGGGCCACCCCGCGACTCGAGGTCTGAACGGGACCCGGCCGCTGCCGACGCCGATCGCCGACGGCCGGCTGATCGCGGCGTCGATCCGGACTCGCTGTCGACCGGGATGGTCCTCGCGAACGTCGCCTTCTCACAGGGGCTGTTCGCGCTCGTGTTGCTCGGTGCGGCGGTCTACACGGCGATTCCGGCCTCGGCACTCGGTATCGAGTTCTCCGTCTCGGCCCTCGAGACGGGGCTGCTCTGGGGGGCGGCCGCCGGGATCGTCTTCTACGTCGCGAACGAACTCGCCGCGGCGATCGCGACGCATCTCGGGTTCGATCACGAGGAGGATCTCCGCGAACTGCTCTCGCCCGAGTCGGTCGGCGGCTGGCTGCTTCTTCTGGGCGGCGTCTTGCCGATCATCGCCGTCTTCGAGGAGTTCCTCTTCCGGGCGGCGATGATCGGCGTTCCCGCCGCCGGCTTCGGCGTCTCGCCGTGGCTGCTCGCGGTCGTCTCCTCGATCGCGTTCGCGCTCGGTCACGGCATGCAGGGCTCGATCGGGGTCCTCGTCACGGGCCTCCTCGGGTTCGTCCTCGCGGCCGTCTTCATCGTCACCGGAAGCTTCCTGGTCGTCGTCGTCGCTCACTATCTCGTCAACGCCCTCGAGTTCGTCGTCCACGAGGGGCTGGGCCTCGAGTGGGCCGAGACCCTCGAAGGCTAAGGGCCGGGAGCCGGTTGAGACGGTATGAACGCGACTGCCCGGTCGACGGCTCGCTCTCGAGCGATCGTCGCCCTGATCCTCGGCTACTTCGCCCTGTTGGCCTACGCGACGGTGACGAACGATCCGCTGGCGCTCACCGTCTCGGCGTTCGGGTTCGGAATAATCGCGATTGCCGTGGGCGCGTTGCTGTACCGGCAAGCGACGGATCCGGGTCCGGCGCTGCTCGCGGCCGCGGGCTCGCTCGTCGCCGGCGGCCTGTTGCAGTTCGTCGCCGTCCTCGCCGCGTCGGCGATCGCCGACGGGCTCTCCTCGCTGCTCGTCTTTCTCGGTGTCGGCTGCTACGTCTATACGGTCTGGTATCGGGCCACGTAGCGTCGACCTTACGGACTCGTCCGAAGCACCTGCGCCGTCGGGACGGTCCAACCGCGGCTCACTGCTGTCATGCGCGTCCCGACCGTTACCGCCGCACAGATCGCTGCGGCGACGCTTCCGGAGCCGCCGAGCAAGACGACGAGCCAGTAAGTGCTGGCGCCGAGCACCGCGCAACTGGCGTAGAAGTCCTCGAGCAGAATAAACGGCGAGCGATCGAGCAAAATGTCTGCGAACGCGCCGCCGCCGACGGCGTTGATCGTCGCGATCGCGACGACGCCGAAGCCCGAGACGCCGGCCTCGGTCGCGACGATGGCCCCGGCCGTGGTAAAGGCGGCGAGTCCGACGGCGTCGGAACACAGCGCGATCGGATGGTCGTCCGCCGTTTCGAAGACGGCGCTTACCCCGATCGCCAGCGCCACGCCGAACAGTCCGAGCGCGATCTCGCTCGGGGACTGGAGCGCCAACGGAATCCGGTTGACGAGCAGGTCCCGCGTCGCACCGCCGGCAAACGCCGTGACGAGTCCGACGACGGCGACGCCGAACAGGTCGAACTCCTCGCGGATCGCCTTGCTCGAGCCGACCAGCGCAAACGCCACGAGCCCGATCGCGTTCATCGCGGCGAACGGATCGACGACAAACGCCCCAATCAACGCTTCTGTCACTGGTTTCCTCGAGGTCGGCGAGCGTCTTGAGCGCTACGCATCGACCCGAACCGACCGCTAAAACTGCTCGAGGCCGGTCTGTTCGGCGTCGGCGAGGGCGTCCTCGCAGGTCGACCACGATTCTCGCGCGAACGGCGGGAGGTCGCAGTGCTCGTCGACGTAGGACGCGAGGAACTCGCGGGTGGTCGAATCGCCCGGGTAGCCGCTGCCGACCGGGCCGTACTCGTCCGCAAAGGCGGCCATGTGGGCGTCTCGTTCGACCTTGGCGATAATGCTTGCCGCACCGACGAGCGGCGAGTCGTCGTCGGCACCGTGGCGGGCGTCGACGGCGAGGCCCTCGAGCGAGCAGGCGTCGGCGACCCGACGGGCGAAGCGGTCGGCGTCGGTATCACAGGCGTCACAGAGTCCCGAAATCGGTCCGTTTTCGGTCTCGTCTCGATCGAGATCGGCGACTACCCCCTCGATCGCTTCGGCGTGGGCCGTGACCGCGAGCGAGTTCATGTCCGTTCCGGGGTCGTCGATCCGCGTCGGCGTGATCTCGGCGACGCCGACCGCGATCCGATCGTCGGCTCGCAGGGTCGCTGCCAGTTCCTCGCGTCGCTCGGGGCTGAGCCGTTTCGAGTCCCGAATACCGTCTGGCAGGGTCGCCGTGTCCCCGCAGTGAACGGCTGCGGCGAACATCGACCCCAGCGCGGGGCCCTTGCCGGCTTCGTCGACGCCGAATGGCATACCGAGGGAGTCAGGTGCGGAAAAGAAAGTCGTTGCGACTCGTCGCGGTCGTCAGTCGGCCGTCTCCGCGACCTCGTCTTCGGACGCCGATCGCGGCTCGTCGAGGAAGTACTCCTCGCGCTCGAACGGTTCCGACTCCCCTTCGACGCCGGTCACGTCGAGTGCCGTCACTTCGGCGTCGGTCTCGAGCAGGCCGGCCAGACTGGGTTCGGTGCGGCCGTCGTCGCTGCTGATGAGTTCCTTCACGTAGAGCCCGCCCTCGCCGTGGAGTCGCACTTCGGCCTCGGCCGACGACCGCAGGTCGCCGTCGATCCCGTAGACGGTTCGCTCGCGGGTCAGGCCCGCCCGCCGGTGGTCGACTCGCTCGGGCGTGTACTGGTCGACGGTCGTCCCCTCGAGTTCCGCGAGCGCCGCGTCGAAGTCGGCCTCGTCGATCGGGTCGGCGAACTCGACATCGGCGCGGTAGTGCTTACTCGCGTCGTGTTCCTTGACCCGCTCGACCATCTCGTAGGTCGCCAGCCGTAGGCCCTCGACCTCGACGGAGCCGTCGGCCGCCGCGTTGATCTCCCGCTCGAGTGCCGCCGGATCGGGGTCTCGCACGCGGGGTCGTTTCACCTCGAGGACGAACGGCCGCCCGCCCTCGAGCATGCGAGCGTCGACGTCTTCGCGGCCCGCACCGTGGAAGGTACCCTCGTCGCCGTCCATGGCGTCGACGACGTGGGGACGGACGACTTGTTCGACGCTCGTGTCGTACATGTAGCCGGAGCCGCCGCAGTAGTCACAGGGTTCCTCGCCGTCGTCGCCCAACTGAATGCCGCTGCCGCCACACTCCCGGCAGGGCCACTCCGTCTGAGGAATATCGCGCTCGAGCTTGCGGTAGCGGCCGTAGACGAACGCGGGGTTGATCTGGACGTCGACCGCGTGACCCGTGACGCTGTCCGACTCGAGGGCCTCGAGCGGGTCGAACCCCTCGAGATCGACGACCGCGAGCACGTCGGGCCGGTCGAAGTCGACCTCGGTCTCGGTCAGCGCGCCGACGCGCCGCCCGACTTCGCGGTTCATTTCGCGTTTCATCGACTCGCCGGCGTCGGGCTCGAGCCCGGCGTCCTCCCGGAGCAGGCGTTCGTTCTCCTCGACCAGCGGCGGGACGCGAGTGCCGACCTGATAGGTGTCGAAGTCGACCCCCTCGAGGGCGTCGACGATCGTCTCGGCGACGGCGTCGAAGGTCCCGCAGTAGCCCTCACAGACCCAGCAGTCCGCGGGGTCGGTGGATTCGAAGTCATCGTCGTCGGCCAGCGCGACCGTCGTCCGCAGCGCCCGGCCACGCTCGGCGTTGGTCAGCCCGAAGCTTCGCTCGGCGAACGGCCGTCCGAGACAGGAGTCACAGACGGCTCCGGTCGCCAGCAACGCGCGGGCGTCTTCCGTGATCATGTCTCGAGAATCGGGGGGCCGCGGGTAACACGTTTTCCCTTCGCGAGCGGCGACGACTCGTCGTCGGAGCCGTCCGCCGCTTGAAAGCGCTGGCTATGAGTCCGGAGGTTCAAATGGGGTCAGTGCTAGCCCTCGATAATGAACGATTCCCGACTGGATCGGCGCTCGTTTCTCGCCGCCGCGAGCGCCGGCCTCGCCGGTGCCGTCGCGGGCTGTGCCGAGCCCCAAGCCGACAGCTCGATCGAGGGCGACTCCGCGTACGATATCGACAGGGGCGACCTCGCGGCGGGATCGGCCTTTACCGACCTCTACAATGCGATCATCGAATCGGTCACGCAGGTCCGCGTCTTCGGAATCACGAACCCCGATACCGGTGCCGAAGGGCGCGGTCAGGGGTCGGGATTTCTCTACGACGACCGCCACGTCGTCACCAACGACCACGTCATCAGCAACGGCGAGGCGGCCGACCTCCAGTACATCACCGGCGACTGGACCGACACCAGACTCGTCGGTCGGGACTACTACAGCGATCTGGCCGTCCTCGAGGTCAATCACGTCCCCGAGTCGGCGACGCCGCTGTCCCTGACCGAGCAGCGTCCCGTCGTCGGCCAGCAGGTGGCCGCGATGGGCAACCCCTTCGGCCTCGAGGGATCGATGACAACGGGGATCGTCAGCGGCGTCGACCGCACGCTTTCCGTCGACAATCGGCCGTTCCCGTTCCCCAACGTCGTCCAGACCGACGCGGCCGTCAACCCCGGCAACAGCGGCGGCCCGCTCGTCGACCTCGACGGGAACGTCATCGGGGTCGTCAACTCTGGGGGCGGCGACAACGTCGCCTTCGCGATCTCGGCGGCGCTGGCCGAGCGCGTCATCCCGTCGCTCATCGAGATCGGCTCGTACGACCACTCCTACGTCGGCATCCAGCAGCGGACCGTCGACCGGCTCGTCGCGGATGCCAACGACCTCGAGACGGCGACCGGGACCCTCGTGGTCAGCGTCGCGGACGGCTCGGCCGCCGACGGCGTCCTCCGGCCGTCCACACGGACGGTCAGGCGACGCGGCGAGCGGATCCCCGTCGGCGGCGACGTTATCCGCGAGCTAAACGGCGAGCCGATCCCCGATCGCCACGCCCTCTCGACGTATCTCGCACTCGAGACAAGTCCCGAAGAGTCGCTCTCGGTGGGGCTCCGACGGGACGGCCGGAAGATCACCAGAGACCTCACGCTCGGCAGTCGGCCGTCGGTCTAGGCGGCCAGACGGATTCAATTGGTCGTGGACTGCGGACGAAAACGTGTAAGCGAGAGACGGGACGGACTGAACCGTTCGAAACCACTCCTTTACGCCGACGACGATGCCGCCGAAAGATTCTCCGAGTCTCATAGCGGTCTCGTACACGTCAGGGCTCGTTGCGTTCTTTTTCGAGCGATTGAATCGTCTGAATCGAGACGGAATCGGACGCTATCGTCCGTCTCCCTCGGATTAGTTACTCGATAACAATAGTATTTGATCCGGTAGCATCGATCGGCGCGAGTACCCGTCGCCCGATATCCATGACCGACGCCGACTTTCACGCCCCAGACAGCGAGGAACCGACGACCGCACTCGATCACGTCACGGTCGAAAACGACGACGCTCCCGACGAGTGCGCGATCTTCCCCTACAACGCCAGCGAGGACGAACTGATGACTGCGTGGATCTCCGCCTACGACGGTTCGTTCGTCGCCCTCGAGTCAATGCGCTAGCCCGCCAATGGCCCTGAGCCGCTCCGTCACCGCTGCCGGCTTCTGGCTCGGCACCACGTTACCCGTTGCCTACCTTCCCATCATCGTCGTCGGGATCGACTCGGGGAGCCGACTCTCGCTGTTCGTCGCCCTGCTCGTGGTCCACGCGCTCGCCCTCGTCGTCGGCCACGACTATCCGGGGTCGCGATCGCAGTGACCTCGGCTCTTCGCTTTCGGATCGACGAGATGCATCTTCTTCACACCTCGTGACGGCTGAAATCAGTCGAGCGAGGTCGACCAGACCTGCACTCGCGGCGTGCCACAACTGTCACAGACGATCGCTCTGTTGTCCTTGTACGTATCCCGAACGAGTTCGCCATCGGGACAGTGCTGGCAGGACCGTCCCTCGAGGGTCGCGAGCAACCGCCGTTTGCCGCTCGACTGCGAGGACTCTGATTTGGCCATATAGTCACTGCATACGGGAAACGGGGGAAACGGTTGGCCATGCCTATGCAATGCGACGGAGTCGAGTCGAAGCGCCTATGCCTGCCTCCGGTGTACGGCCGCAGGAATGTGGCCCTGGGGACACCTCGCCGTCGCCTACCTGTTGTACACCGTCGTTACACACCGCCGGTTCGGCCGGCCGCCGCGGACGATCCCCGCGATCGCGCTTGCGGTCGGCTCGCAGATGCCGGACCTGATCGATAAGCCCCTCGCGTGGAATTTCGGGATCTTACCCGGCGGGCGAACCCTCGCTCACTCGCTGTTCGTCGTCGCCCTCCTCGTCCCGACCGTCGTCTTCGTCGCCGACCGACTCGAGCGCCGCGCTCTCGGCGTCGCCTTCCTCGTCGGCTACTGCTCGCACCTCCTCGCGGACGTTCCGCCGGCGGTTCTCTCCGGGGAGTTCGCACACGCCGCCTATCTCTTCTGGCCGGTCCTCGAGCAGCCACCTGAAGATCCCGTCGCCGGTATCATCGACGCGATCCTCCACTACTACGCGCTGGGGCCCTACGAGTGGATCCAGTTCGGCCTCTTCGTCGTCGCCGCCCTCGTCTGGTACCGCGACGGCACGCCCGGTCTCGAACTCGTGTCCGACCCGCTCGCGCGGCGGTTCGGAACCCGGTCCTGATTGCTCGTCGCGACGGCACCGGGACCGCCGAATCGTGGCGGCTATCCCGCCGGCCCGCTACCCTCCCGTATGCGCCAGTTCGTACTCATCGGTCACGACGTTCCCACGGAGCCCGAGTTCTCGCTCGACGATCTCGCGGGCGGCGCGGGTCGCCTCGACGCCCTCTGTCGATCGATCACCGCCGCCTTCGTCACTTCCCACGGGATCCGCGAGGACGTTTGCGTCCACCTGATCGTCCAGGACGAACTCACGATCACCTTCGACGGGCGCGACCTCCAGCGGCTCAACCCCGACGAGCGAAGCACCGCCGCGTTGGTCCGCAAAGCCCTCGAGCACCGCGACGAGGCCATCGGCGCGCTGCCCGCCGAACCCAGCCCCGGCATCGAACTGTACCGGCGCGGCTTCGAGGCCACGCTCGAGGAAATCGCTGCTGACGGCCCGATCGTCCAGCTCCACGAGGACGGCGAGGCGGTCGTCGACGTGGGCGCAGACGCCCTCGCGGACTCGATCTTCGTGCTCTCCGACCACCACGACTTCACTGACGACGAGGCGGCGGTGCTCGAGGACTACGCGGATCGGCGGCTCCGGCTCGGCCCCGAACTGCTGCACGCGGATCAGGCCATCACCGTCGCGCATCACTTTCTGGACACGGACGGCTACGAGCAGTTTTGAGGTCGGCTACTGTGTTCTCGCTCGAGAAATCGACTCCCGTCCGGCGGTCGGATGATCCCTTTCGCAAGCGTTAAACCGCCGGACGCGCACGTTCTGAATGCGGGCCGGTGGGGTAGCTTGGTATCCTTCGGCCTTCGGGTGGCCGTAACCGCGATTCGAATTCGCGCCGGCCCACTTTTCCCCACTTTTGTTCCTCCAGCAACGGCCTTCGGGTGGCCGTAACCGCGTTCTCGCGAGTGTTCACTCGTAGATTTCAGCGTGGACCTTACGGAGGTCCTCCATCAGGCCAGGGATTTGGTCTTCTGATGCCGAGAATTCGTAGAGTGCTTCCTCGCCCTCGGTGTACTCGATTCGATCTGCGACATCTTTCAGAATCGCCTCGCGCTCCTCGTTAGGAAGGGCAATTCGGATTTCGCCCCACTGTGGTGTAACACCGTCCTCAGAGAGATTGATGTCGAACTCGGCAGTAAACGTCTCGCCTTGGAACTCGAGAGGGTGGTGAATCATAAACCAGCAGATGTCTCCGATGTACGGGTCGGGGAGCGGTTCTTCCCCGGTCGCTTCCTCGACGCGTCGGAGGAACTGATCTAACTGTTCGTCGGTGTCTGTGTCGGGCATACACCACGATTTCGATGGCGTACCTATCAATGTATTTGTGAAATCCAGTCACCAGCAGCGATGCCATTCTCAGCCGGCGTCTCATCGAGCGGGATCGCGCGGTCGATTACGACGTGACCCACTCTCGAGTCTCGCCGTCGATGTCAACCTCGGTCCCGACATCATCGAACGTGACACCGCCGTAGGCGACGCTGCTGTCGGGTCCCGCGTAGATTCCGACGGTGCCACAATCCGCCGCTCGAGCGGTCGTAAGCGTCGCGTCGACGTTTTCGCGGAACCGGAACCCTTGATGTTGCGGTCCGGTCGCCGTGATCTGGCTCAGTTTCAGGTCTGCCATGTCGTCGAAGAGGACGGCGTTCGTAAACGCGCCGTCGACGACGACGTTCGAGATCGCGGCTCCGTCGAACCCGCTCGCGTACAGCCCCGATCCGGCGGCCAGTTCGTCGTCATCGGTCCTGATGGTCACGTTGTCGACCGTTAGATTCCGCCGGCCGCTCTCGACGCGGCCCAGCGAGATCCCCCGCGCGTTTTCGCGACACGAGACGCCCTCGATGGTCAGGTCCTCGAGTCGCCCGCCGGTGTCGGCCCTGATCGCCGAGTGCCCGCAGCCGGTGATGTAGCCGTCCGAAATCGTGATCGACTCGTTGCCGTCGCGGTGGAGGTGGACGCCGTAGTCGGGGTCGTTTTCGGGCTCGATTTGGAAGTTCGTAAGGGTACAGTTCCGTGTCGGGGTATCGTCGGCCGCGACGAGTGCATCCGCCGACCCGTCCCACACGCTGTTCGCGCCCGTTCCCGCGTTCTGGTTGTCGAACTGCACCGGCGCGTCCGAATCGCCGTCGCCGCCGCGGGTCGCCCAGTAGCCGTCGACGACGACGTTCTTTGACGAGACGATGTCGATGTGATGGTAGTAGATCGCGTCGCCGTAGATATTCTCTAACCGGACGTTGTCGGCGTGTGCGGGCATGATCCCGGTCGCGTCCGGGGCGTCGATCCGGACGTTGCAAACGCCCCAGTTCGACGCGCCGCCGTATCCCGACTCGTCGTAGCCCGTGTTGGAGAGGAGCGCCCGCCCCTCCTCGCCCTCGGGGCGGGGCCCGTCGAAGACGGTCGAGCGCCCCGCGCCCAGCAGGATCGTATCGTCGCCTACCAGCGGCGTCCGCTCGAGGCGGTAGCGCCCGGGCGGGAAGTACACGATACCGCCGCCGGCTTGATCGACCGTCTCGAGGAGGTTGTGGACCCCGTCGCCGAGGTCGGTTTTCCCGTCGCCCTCGATGCCGTGGGCCTCGACGTTCCAGACGGGACGCTCCGCGGTTCGGAGGGAGCCGATCGTCGCCGCCTCGAAGTGGCTCGTTCCCGGCACCGGTCGGTCGGCACTCCCCCGTCCGTTGAAATACTCCCAGTCGCCGCTCGCCGCGTCCCAGCGCCACGTAATTCCCTGATCGGTCGCGTGGTAGAGTTCGTCGTCGTACTCACCTGTTTCGGGGCGCTCGGCGATCGGGCCGTGAACGATCGCGTGCTCATCGACCGCTTCGACCGTGTCGGTGTGGTCCCAGTCGTCGCCCTGCTCGAAGGTCCCCAGCCCGAGCCGTGGCGTTTCTCCGGCCATGCTTACTCGCCGCCGTAGCCGTGTCCGTACGCCGTGCCGTAGCCGGCTCGAGCGCTCGCTGCATCGTCTCCACACCCCGCGAGCGAAACGCAACCCGATACCGCCAGCAGCACGTCCCGCCGTCGCAGTCCTGAACTGCTCATACCTCCCGACGAGCCCGATACCGTATAAAAATAGTCATGCGGCGATCATCTCGACGGCGTCATGGATACCGGCCTCGAGTCGTCCCGACGGTTTGCGAGTCTGTCCACGGATCCGATCGAATGCGCTCGAGACGGCACCATACGAGTCGGTACCCGGACACGTGAACTCGCTCGACAGTCCGGATTTCTCTCCGATCCGAAGACACTTCCAGCACTGCGTGATGGCATACGTATGGGTCGACGGATTCGTCCGACCGGCTCGAGACAGCGCCGGCGGCTACACAGGCGGCTCCGCGCCCTCGAGGCGGATCTCGAGGAGCACTCACAACGGCTAGTCCGGCTGGAGAACGCGCTCCGGCACGTCGTTCGACGCACGGACGACGTGTCCGTCGGCGGCCCCTGTCAGTGCGGCGAGAGCCTGTTGATCGTCACCCAGCAGTCGCTGTACTGTCCGCAGTGTTCCTACCGGCGGACGATCTGAGCCGACGCCGACGGACGCCTCGACACCGTCACTCGAGGGTGACCTCGATCAGCGCCAACTCGTCCGACGGGACGGCCGCCGAAAATGCCGCCTCGAGTTCCTCCCATCCCCCGGGACGGTAGGCCTCTATCCCGAAGCTCTCGGCGAACGTCACCAAATCGGGGTTCGATAGCTCCGTTCCGGTGTGCTCGCCGCGGTGTTCGTCCTGTTTCTCCGAGATCAGGCCGTAGTCCTCGTCGTTGAAGACGACGGTCGTAAACCCGCAGTCGAGCCGACTCGCGGTCTCGAGTTCGGCCGCGTTCATCATGAATCCGCCGTCACCGGTGCCCGCGACGACGTTCGCGTCGACGGCCAGATCCGCCGCGAGCGCGCCCGGCACCGCGATGCCCATGCTCGCCAGCCCGTTCGAGATGACGCAGGTGTTGGGCTCGTAGGTCGGAAATGCCTGGGCGATGGCCATCTTGTGGCTGCCCACGTCCGAGACGAGCACGTCCGAATCGGCCATCGCTTCGCGGAGCAGTGGCAAGGCGTTTCGCACCGTGATCGGGTCGTCCGCGGCCGGTGGTTCCGTCACGGCTTCGAGCAGCCGATCGTGCAGATCGCCACACCACAGCGAACACGCCTCGTCGGGCAGGCGCTCGTCGATGGCCTCGAGGGCCGCGCCCACGTCGGCGACGATCTCTACGTCGGGGTTGTAGTGGCGGTAGACCTCCGCGGGCTCGTAATCGACGTGGACGATCGTCTTCTCGAGGTCCGGATTCCAGCCGGCCGGATCGTGCTCGGCGATGTCGTAGCCGACCGCGACGACGCAGTCCGCTCGCTCGATCGCCCGCGCGGCTTCGTCGGCGGGCCCCGAATCGAGGGTCATCAGCGAGGCCGATTCGCGGTCGGAAATCGCGCCCTTGCCCATGTACGTCTCGACGACCGGAATCCCGACGCGGTCGACGATGGCGCGGATGTGCTCGGATGCGCGGGTCCGGACCGCGCCGTTTCCCGCCAGGAGGATCGGCCGTTCGGCTTCGGCAATCAGCCGCGCCGCGTGCTCGGCCGATTCGTCGTCCGGGTCCGGCCGCCGAACCGGATCGCGGGTCGGGATCGGGTCGGCGTCGCTCTCCGCCGCGGCGACGTCCTCGGGGAACTCGAGGTGGGTCGCGCCCGGCTTCTCGTACTCGGCCAGTTTGAACGCCTTGCGCACCGATTCGGGAACGATCTCGGGTTCGGCGATCTGGGAGTTCCACGCGACGATCGGCTCGAAGATGTCGACCACGTCGAGCGCCTGATGGCTCTCTTTGTGCAGTCGCTCGCGGCCGCCCTGCCCGGTGATCGCGACGACCGGGCTTTTGTCGAGTTGGGCGTCGGCGACGCCGGTCATCAGGTTCGTCGCGCCGGGACCGAGCGTCGACAGACAGACGCCCGCTTCCCCGGTCAGGCGGCCGTGGACGTCGGCCATGAACGCTGCGCCCTGTTCGTGGCGCGTCGGGACGAACCGGATCGAGGAGTCCCGCAACGAGAACAGCAAGTCTTCGATTTCCTCGCCCGGAACCCCGAAGACGCGGTCGACGCCTTCGGCCTCGAGGCAGGTGACGAGCAGGTCGGATGCCGTTTGCATGGTCCTCCCGTCCACGTCGCTGTCCATTAATCGCACCCAATGTCAGAAATATGCCTAGTCGGCGTATTCTGTATGGCGACTATTGGTTTATGACAGATCCCTGTACCACTGTTCCCGGCGAACCATCTCGAGGTGGTGAGGACACCCACCGGCCGACCAAAATCCGCTCACAGGATCTGATCCGCTCGAATCCGCAGAATCACCCGTTCAGTTTCGATCGGCATCTGATACTCGTCGTCGTCCGTGTACCGCCGCGCCAGTTCGTCGATATGTTCTCGAGCGCCCTCGGTCGTAATCTCTGCGACTTCGCCGATCACCGAGAGGTGCTGATACGGGTTGTCGGGGTCAACCATGCTGATGCCGACGGCGGGGTCGTTCCGGACGTTGCGTTCTTTCTGCCGGCCCCGTTCGGTGTTGATTAGTAGCCGGTCGTCGTCGGCGTCGTAGTCGATCCAGACGGGCGTGACGTGTGGCAGCCCTTCCTCGGTCAGCGTTGCGATGTGGGCGAACGTTTTCTTTTCGAACAGGTCGTCGAACTCGTCTGGTATCGAGGCCATAGGCACCGTTCACCGGCCCCGTTTTTGTGTGTGCTGCCTACATCCACCGGGGGTGAACGATCACCGAGACCGACGGTTCGACCGCCCTGGGGCGGTGTAGATACGAGCGGCCGCGAGACCACGCAAGTGTCGGCTGACGGCTTATGCACCTCGGCAATGACGGTTGTCGTATGACCGATCGACAGTCGCCGACTCGTCGTCGAGTACTGACCCTGACAGGCACAGCGGCTTCGACCGCTCTCGTCGCCGGCTGTGGCGGCCCGGGCGGCGGGAACGAGACCGAAAACGAGAGCGAACCCGAAGCCGAGGAGGGAACGGGGAACGGACAGGACATGGAGAACGACACCGGGGCGGGGAACGAAACGGGAATGAACGAGAGCAACGAGACCAACGAGAGCGAAAACGAGACCGAGGAACCCAACGAAAGTACGGACGAGGGCGGCATGAACGAGAGCAACGAAAGCGGCAACGAGAGCGAGAACGAAAGCGAGTAAATCGGCCTCTCCCGCGGCGGCCGGTCGTCGCGTTCCGATTCGGCCACGTCCACGCTCGAGGCGGAGACGTAACCGTTACCGGTCCCCGACGCCTGCCCCTAACAATGACCGAGGGACTCGAGACGAATATCGAAGAGACGGACGAGATCGCCGAGCGGCGCAACGAGCTTGCGGCGCGCGTTCGAACCCACGCCGGCGAAATAGCGCGGGAACTCGCCGTCTTGCAGGGCGGCGACTACGGCCAGGAGACGTTCAACACCGACGGCGGGAGCTGGACGCTCAAGTACGAGGCCGGCGACGTACAGTACCTGCGCTTCGATCCGCAATCGGGCTCGGAGACCTACGTCGTCTCGAGCAAGCAGCCGCCCGAACCGGAGCCCCTCGAGCGGGCGATGGCCGACTACGGGGCGTTCGTCGAGGCCTACAACGAGTACGTCCGCTCGTTCGAGGGCCTGTTCGCCGACGTCTCCGACGAATTCCCCGAGGTCGAGTCGACGGCTGAACTCGTCGCCGAACGGGATCGAATCGTCGACCGAATCCGTGACGTCTGCAACGCGATGGCGAGCCAACTCCACCGATACGACGGCGACTACGGCAGCTACTCGGCGACGGTGTCCGGCACCCGCTGGGAGCTGAAGTGGGAGGGAGATGTCGCCTCCTACCTGCGGGTCGGCGGCTCCGACGGCGTCTATCTGCTCTCCCAATACGGCCCGGCGGCGGCCCCCGAAGTCCGCCGGCTGGCCGACGACGTTCCCACCTTCGTCGACGCGTTCAACGACCACGTCGAGGACCTCGAGGCGGACCTCGAGACGATCCGGTTCGACAACGTCTAACAGGGAGCCGTGATCGAGGAGAGAGGCGGTGACCGGTGGGAAGTCGCGGCAGGCGTCTTCGCTCTCGAAGCAGCCGTACGCGGTCCGTTCTGTCGTTCGTCGTTCCGTACGGCGGACAGGGGGCGGAACAATTCTCGCGACGACTGTGGAGCGATATACAGCGGTCCCGACCGCTCTATACCCGAACTAGTAGCCGTTTTGTACCGTCTGTCCCTACCGGATGGTGGCGAGGACTTCGCCTGACCGATCATGGATGGCTCTACTGACGGGGACGGGGGCATCGCCCACGAGTACACGGCCGAGACCGACGAGATCGATCCCACGGGGTCGGTGCTGTTCGATGCCATCGTCGTCCGCTATCAATCCGAGAGCGACCGCTGTACGCTCGTTCCCTGCGACGGGACCACCGAGGAGAAACTGAACGCGTGGCTGACCGCCGATCTGGAGACGGTCGTCGACCTCGACGACGCTCGGTGATCGCGCCCGCCTTCCCGCCCGCGATGTTAGACGAGTCCTGCACGAAGCGAGCGCTCTTCGGCGGCTGTCCTCGAGGGAGAACACGGCCAGAAGTTCAGACGTCGACGTACTGGTCGACCCACTCCTGGCGGCGCTGCAGCGCGCGTCGGCCCTTCGGCGTCAGCGCGTAGTAGTTCGTCCGTCGGTCGAGCTCTCCTTTCTCGACGAGCTCTTTCTCGACGAGCGTGTCGAGATTCGGATACAGACGGCCGTGCGTGACCGGCTGCTCGATGTAGTTATTGATGTCATCGAGAATCTCCTGCCCCGACGGCCGGTCTTTCCCTGCGATCACGTACAATAGGTCTCGCTGGAAGCCAGTTAGCTGGTCCATGGATCACCCTCTGAATGACGACGTTCACGGTGTTGTGGCTTTGTTATAGAGCTGGTACGTCACCGTCGAGACCGAGAACGCACCGCGTAGGACCGCTACTGGGCAACGCACTCGAGGGAACGCCGGGACTTCTCATCGAGACGGATGGTCGTCGCGTGACGCGGCGTTTTTGAGCCACACCGCCGTACCGGCCGCTATGCCCACCGATCCACTCGCTTGGGAGACGCGCGAGCGCCGGGTAGCCTACTCCTGTCCGGGTTTCGATGTCGTTAACGAGTCCGTTCGACTGCCCGACGGGACCGAAACCGACTTCGACTACCTCTCGGAACCGGAAAGCGTCTGCATCCTGCCGTTTACGCCCGCCGGTGACGTCGTCTGCATCGACGAGTGGCGACAGGCCGTCTCGCGAATCAGCCACGGCCTCCCCGTCGGCGGCGTCGAGTCCGAGGACGACGACCTCGAGGCGGCGGCCCGACGGGAACTCGCCGAGGAGACCGGCCACGAGGCCGAGCGCCTCGAGCCGCTGACGACCGTCGAGCCGGCCAACGGCATCGCGGACGCCGTCTTGCACGTTTTCGTCGCTTACGGCTGCCGGCCGACCGCCGAACAGCGACTCGATCACAACGAGAGCATTCGCGTGGAAGAGCGCTCGCTTGCGGCCCTGACCGACGCGGTGGCCGACGGCGAGATCCGCGACGGGCGGACGGTGCTCGCCCTCTCGTACTATCGGCTGTTCGACGAGGGGGACGGCCCGGACGGAGCGTAAGATCGACTCTCCCGAATCGCGACGCGATCCGCGTGCCAGTTCCCCGCTCCCGGCACCGATACCGATCGCTGACGAGGAATCGGGCGGCGTGAAAAAACGAACCCGACGTTCGATTACCGTCGAACACCGGGTGTCTCGCGGGCCGTCTCGGTTCGATCAGCCGAGTGCGCTATTCACCAGTTAGCCGCCGCTCTCGTTGCCGGTGTCGTTGGCGCTCTCATTGCCGGTTTCGTTGCCGCTCTCGGTTGTTGACTCGTTGCCCTGCTGCTCGAGCGATTCCGTTACTCCCTCGGTTTCGCCGATGGAGACGGTATCCGCGTTGGCGCTTTCGACGGTCATCGTCCCGCCGGAGAGCGACGAGATCGTCTCGCCTTCGGTGTCGGCGGCAGTTTCGTTCATCGCATCGTCCGCGGCGGTCTCGTTGCCGCCGTCGGTTTCGTTCTCGTCGGTCGCGTTGCTGTCTCCCGCAGTCTCGTTTACGGCAGTTTCGTTGCTAGCCGTCGCGTTCTCTTGGCTCTCGAGGGTGCCGACGGTCATCGATTCGAACGTGATCTCGTCGAGGGTGAACTCCTCGACGGTAAGGTTCTCGATCGCGTCGGAGCTGGCGTTGTCGGAGCCGGTCTCGTTCGTTTGCCCGTCGCCGTCGCCGCCGTCGCCGCCGTCACCACCGAACAGTCCGCCGATGAAGTCGGAGATCCCCGAGAGGATACCCCCCTCGTCTTCGTCGACGGTGAGGTCCTCGATCGTCAACTGATCGGTGTTCATGGACTCGATCGTCATGTTTTGAATCGTCGCGTTGTCAGCGTCCTCGCCGAGGATCTGGTCGACGCTGTCCGACGATTCGTTGCCGGTTTCGTTCCCGGTCTCGTTCGCGCTCTCGTTCCCGGTCTCGTTCGCGCCCTGCATGCCGCCCGTCTCGAGGTCGTCGATCGAGACGTTCTCGAGGACGAGCGACTCGAGGCCGACGTTCGAAATCGTGACCTCGGTGTCCGCGGATGCGTTGTCCATGGATTCGTTCGCAGCGGACTCGTTGGACTCGTTTCCTGCGGACGCGTTGTCCATGGACTCGTTGTCAGTCGTCTGGTTCAGTTCGCCCTCGAGTTCCCCGCTGTCCTGAATATCCAACTGTCCAGCGGTGAGTTCCTCGATCGTGACGTTCTGGATCGTCACATTTTCGAGTTCAAGCGTCTGGACCTGTACGTTCTCGAGCGTGGCGCTCGCGTCGCTCATGTCTCCGGCGTCGTCGGTCGCGGCTGTGGTCGCTCCGCCGACGAGGGCGGGACCCCCCGAAAGCGCGACCAGCACCGCGACGAAGGCGACGCCGATTGTTCGCGGTCGTGAAACCATACGCGCCACGGTACGGCCGTCCCGCCGCTAAAACGGGAAGACTGTTACGGGATTATCGCGGAGAAAACCGCCGTTGTGGACTCGAAAAAACCGTTTGCGGTCGGTCCGCCGTCGGGCTACCGGGCCGCGATCGGCGCGTGACCGCCGTGGCCCTGTGTGGCGGCCCATACCGGTATCGCCGCGTCCGCCCGCTGTCGCGGCCGGTTGGGCCACAGATCGAGTCGTCCCGCCCCGTCTCAGCGGTCCGTTACCGCTCTCGAGTGGCGAAAGCATCGATTTCCGCGCCGAAAGAGAACGCGAGGGCTCGAGACAGGGCGTCTCGGTCGGGTGGCAGTCGAGTCGAACCCGCCGGCGGGGCGAGACCTCTCGACCGGGCGATAGCCGAAAAAGAGAGACGACGGCTCTCGGTGCCGAACGCGTCGGCTCGTCGATCGCCGACCTGCGACGCGGTCGCTCGAGGCCGCGGTGGTCCCTGTGGCTATCCGAGTCGGAGTTCCCGCGTCTCGACGGCGTCGCAGGTCGGACAGACGAACTGATAGCGGACTCGTTCGCCCGTTGTGGTCACGCGCCAACTGCCGTCGGTATCAACGTAGCCACACGCCGGACACCGCAGTTCTGACTCGTCGAACTTCTCCCGCAGTCGCTCGAACGGCGATCGATGGACTGACATGTGTGTACATACACCGTGATAACATATAACATTCTAGCCTGCCGAGCCGGGGACGATCGGGCTGCCGATCACAACGGTTCTTAGGGAGCCGTCCGTAGGGCAGACTATGGACGATGTCGACACGGAGCGCGGCGACAACGCCGTCGACGAACCCGCGGCGGCCGTCCGCGCACTCGAGTACGTCGTCGATCCGGTCGTGGCGGTCGTCGAGGGGACGATCACGTACGCGAACGAGGCCGCCCGCGACGCGTTCGAACTCGGCGATGCCGACCGCGACGCGGCGACCGCACTCGGCGCGCGTTGGGATCGGCTCGCAGCGGCGATCGACGAAACGACGGTCGGCACCGCCCGGCGCGTCGACTTCGACGGCGATCGGGGAAGTGTACGCCTCCACCGCGGCGCGAACGGCGCGACGATCACCTTCGACCGCGACGGCTCCGAACCCCACGCCGACGACGCGACCGGCTCCCCGTCGGGTCCGACCGATCGGCTGGTCAAAGACCGCGCGATCGAGGAAGCGCCCGTCGGGATCACCATCTCCGATCCCGACCGCGAGGACAACCCGTTGGTGTACGTCAACGGGGCCTACGAGGAGATCACCGGCTACCAGTTCGACGACGTCGTCGGTCGGAACTGCCGGTTCCTACAGGGCCCCGACTCCGACGAGGACGCCATCGCCGAGATGGCCGCGGCGATCGACGAGGACAGACCCACCACCGTCGAACTCAAGAACTACCGCAAGGACGGCACCGAGTTCTGGAACGAGGTGACGATCGCCCCCATCCGGGACGACGAGGGCCGCGTGACCAACTACGTCGGCTTCCAGAACGACGTGACCTCCCGAAAGGAGGCCGAACTCGCGCTCGAGCACCGGACCGAGGAACTCGAGTACATCCTCGATCGCGTCGAGGGACTGATTCAGGACGTCACCGCCGTCGTCGCCGGCTCGACCGATCGGGCCGCCCTCGAGCGCGAGGTCTGTGAACGGATCGCCGCGGAAGACGCCTACGACGGCGCGTGGATCGGCGAGCGCAACCCCGCAACTGGCACGATCGAAATCCGCTCGAGCGCCGGAGACGCTCCAGAGCGCGACCGACTCGAGGGCGATACCGACCACCCCGCCGCCGAGACGGTCGCGACGGACGAACCCGCCGTCGACACCGTCGACGGAACGACCCGCGTCGCGTTGCCGCTCTCGTACAACGGCATCGAGTACGGCGTCTTGACGGTTCGGGCAGATCGGGACCACGCCGCCGACGACCGCGAAACCGTGATCCTCTCCGCGCTCGCCCGTGCGGTCGCAAGCGGCATTAACGCCCGCGAAACGAGCCGCGTGCTCGCGACCGACGCCGTCGTCGCCGTCGAACTCGAACTGACCGACCGCAACCTCGCACCCGTGGCGCTCTCCGCCGAAGCGGACTGCCGACTCGAGTACCGGCGCTCGGTCCATCGATCCGACGACGAGACGGCGTCGCTGTTTTCCGTCGACGGCGCGAGCGCGGACGAGATCGCCGCCGCTGCCGCCGACCTGTCCGACGTGGACTGCCGGATCATCGTCGAGCGCGACGAGGGCTGTCTCGTCGAACTGACGAGCGCGAACGACCTCGTCGGCTGGCTCTCGAGCCGTGGTGCCCGCACCCGAACAATCGAGAGCGAGGGCGGCCGCGCCCGCGTCACCCTCGAGATTCCCCGCTCGGCGAGCGTCCGCTCGGTCGTCGAGGCCGTCGAGGACCGCTACGAGGGAACCGATGTCATCTCCTTCCAACAGCGTGAACGAGAGGACCAAACCCGCCAAGAGTTCGCCGCCCGGCTCGAGGAATCGCTGACCGACCGGCAGTTCGGCGCGCTCCAGCGGGCCTACCTCGGCGGCTACTTCGAGTGGCCCCGCCCGACGACTGGCGAGGAACTCGCCCAGTCGATGGGCGTCTCGCGGCCGACCTTCCACGAGCACCTGCGGACGGCCGAAGCGAAACTGTGTCGGGCCTTCTTCGGAGACGCGTAGCCGCCGTTTTCGGTGACACTCACGGGGCGAGACCTGTAGCCGCGGCTTAGCCCCGCGGACGGTCGCCGAGATTTATGTGGGTCGTCGTGGGACCCGTTCCTATGCTCCCGTTCACAGCTCCGCTTCAGGCCGGCGGTGGGTTCCTGTACTGGGCGATCATCTTTTTCGTCCTCGCGATCGTCGCCGCCGCCGTCGGCGCTCGCGGCGTCGCCGGTATCTCGATGGAGATCGCACGGATCTTCGTGTTGATCTTCATCATTCTCGCGGTGGTCGCACTGCTGTTATAACCCCGACGAGTCCCACCGCCGGCGTCGCGCCGTCGAGGAACACGCCGAATCGCGTTCAGCGGCCCGTTCGGCTCGCGTTTCCACGCCACCGTCGAACAGCGTGGTCGCTGACGGTTACGTTTCCGCAGTTCTTGCCAGGAGTCCCGACTGTTTGCCTCGAGTCACCGTCCCTTCCCTCGAGCGATACGCAGAAGCGACTGGTTCCCCGTCCGCGTAACCGGAACCGGTTACAAACGGCTGAGAACCACTAACATGCTGGAGGTCGTACACAAGAACGAACGGTTACCATGACTGAACTCGGCGGATTTCAAGACAGGGTCGCCCGCATCGATCTCTCGGACGGGGAGGTCGCGTACGAGTCGATCGACGACGAGGACGCGGAGAAGTATATCGGTGCGCGGGGACTCGGGGTAAAGTACGTTTTCGAACAGGGGCCGGATGTCGATCCGCTCGGACCCGACAACCTGCTCGCGTTCATGAATGGGCCGCTGTCGGGCACCCAGGTAACGATGAGCGGCCGGATCGCCATCTGTACGAAGTCGCCGCTGACCGGCACCGTCACCGACAGCCATCACGGCGGCTGGTCGGGCGCTCGGCTCAAGTGGTCCGGCTTCGACGGGCTGCTGTTCGAGGGGGAGGCCGACGAGCCGGTCTACGCCGTCGTCGAGGACGGCGAGGTCGAACTTCGGGACGCTTCCCACCTCTGGGGCGAAGGATTCCACGATACGCGCGACGCGATCGAGGAGGAGGTCGAAGGGTCCTACGGCAAGAACCTCTCGATCATGGGGATCGGCCCCGCCGGCGAGAACGAGGTCAAGTTCGCCTCGATCATGAACGAGGACGACCGTGCCTCCGGCCGCGGCGGCACCGGTTGCGTGATGGGGTCGAAGAACCTCAAGGCCGTCGTCGTCAAATCCACGACGAAGATGCCAAAACCGGCCGATCCGGAGACCTTCAAGGAGGGCCACCAGCAGGCGATGCAGGCGATCCAGGAGTCTGAGGTCACCGCGCCCAACGAGGGCGGGCTCTCGATGTACGGCACCAACGTGTTGATGAACATCGGCGAGGAGATGGACGGCCTCCCGACCAAGAACGGCAAGTACACCTCGACCAAGAGCATGCGCGAGGCCGAAGGGGTCGACATCGACGCCGAGCGCGTCTCCGGCGAGAACGTCCGCGAGAACATCCTCGTCGACGAGCCGACCTGCCACTCCTGTCCCGTTGCCTGCAAGAAGGAAGTCGAGGTCGACGTGATGCACAAGGGCGAGGAGATGAACGTCCGCACCGAGTCCTACGAGTACGAGTCGGCCTACGCGCTCGGCCCCAACTCCGGGCACACCGACCGCGACAAGATCGCGCTCATGCTCGAGCGCTGTAACGACATGGGCGTCGACACCATCGACGCGGGCAACATGATGGCGATGGCCATGGAGATGACCGAGCAGGGCAAACTCGAGGGCGTCGGCGAACTCGAGTGGGGCGACGCCGAGACGATGGTCGACATGATCGATCGGATGGCCCACCGCGAGGACGACCTCGCGGATCTGCTGGCCGAGGGGCCGCGCCGCGTCGCCGACCGCAAGGAGGCCCACGAGAACTCGCTCGCGGTCAAGGGCCAAACGATCGCGGCCTACGACCCGCGCTGTCTGAAGGGCATGGGCATCGGGTATGCCACCTCGAACCGCGGAGCCTGCCACCTGCGGGGCTACACCCCCGCCGCCGAAATTCTGGGCGTCCCCGAAAAGGTCGACCCCTACGAGTACGAGGGCAAAGGCGAACTCACCGCCCAGTTCCAGGACCTCCATGCCATCAGCGACTCCTTCGACATCTGCAAGTTCAACGCCTTCGCCGAAGGCATCGAGGAGTACGTCCTGCAGTACAACGGCATGACCGGCCGCGACGTCACCGAAGACGAACTCCTCGAGGCCGGCGAGCGGATCTATAACCTCGAGCGGTACTACAACAACCTCAACGGCTTCGACGCCGCGGATGACTCGCTGCCGGAGCGCTTCCTCGAGGACGGCATCCGCGGCCAGGGTGCAAGCGAGGGCGAGTACTGCGAACTCGAAGAGATGAAGGCAGAGTACTACGACCACCGCGGCTGGGTCGACGGCGTCGTCCCCGACGAGAAACTCGACGAACTCGGGATCGATCTCGGCCCCGGCACCGGCGTCAGCACCGGCGGCGGCGCGGCGGTCTCGAGCGACGACTGATCGAACCGGTCGCTCGCGGTTCCGAATTGCTTTGTCTGCGAATCAGTGGTCGCGTAGCCGGGCGAACTGTCGGCAGCGAAGCGATCGAGATTAACTGAGACGGGAACGGGAGACGGATCCACTACGGAGTCGCTCGAGCCGGTTCGGTGACCCGGCTCGGCTGTGCGATGACGCCCGATCAGTCATCGGCGACCGCAGGCGTCGACGAGTAGCCGGAGCCCGAGTCGGTCTCCGGCGTCGTCATCTCGATTTCGATCCCCCCGTCGGCGACGGAGACGAGCACGTCGTCGAAGCTCTTGCGGTACTCGGTCGCGTGCTTGCCCGAGGTGTTGATCCGGACTTGTTCGTCGACCAGCTCGGCCTCGGTCAGCATCTCGACTTTCCGGTAGGCCGTCGACATCGGGATGTCGCACTTCTCGGAGACCTCCGTCGCGGTCAGCGACTCTTCAGCCGTCGCCTCGAGAATCGCACGGCAAGCATCGTCGTCGAGCGCGGCGAGAACCGCCTGCGGGTCGATTGGATCGTCGTTCTGCCAGCCTCGATTTCGGGCGTCAGGGTTCGTAGCGGACATCTGTTACACCTTCTAGTACCGACCGATCCCCCTCCAAATGAGTCCCAATAAATACAGGGCCCTTTATATGGGGTGGGGAAAATCGGGGCGACTCGGCCTCGAGCCGATTCGATCGCGGTGGATGCGCAACCGGGGCAGCCGCGGCGCGACCATCGGACGACCCACCCCGCTGGCCGGGAGTCGGCGCGTTCCTGGCCCGTAGACGCAGGGTTTAGGGTGGACGGCTCCACAAGGGTGGGTATGGCTTCGGGGATTCGCGCGGAGGTGAAGATCGACGACCCGTCCGACTGCGTCGTCGCACAGGCCTCGGCGGAGGTGGGCGGCCGAGTCCTCTCGGTCTCGAAGAGCACCAGTCCGTCCGCGCCCGAGCGCGTGACCGAGGAGTTCATGCTCGAGGCCGAGCGCTATCCCGACGAGTTCGAGGTCGACGCGGACCTCTCGGCAATCTTCTCCTACGGCTCGAGTGCCGTCTATCGGTTCGAACGCGACCTCGGCTGTGGCTGTCCCTGCGAGTGCATCGAGGAACACGACTGTCCGGTGGTCGACGTCCGCACGCAGGGCGCGTCGCTGTACCTGACCTTTCACGCCCCAGATATGCACGGGTTGCAGGCGGTCATCGGCGAGTTACGCGACCGCTATGCGAACCTCGACGTCCAGCGGCTGCTCCAGTCCCAGCAAGACCACGACGAGCGCAACCTCGTCTTCGTCGACCGGAGCACGCTCACTGCACGCCAGCGGGAGGTTCTGGAGACGGCCCATCGAATGGGCTACTTCGACCATCCCAAGCAGGCCAATGCCGGCGAGGTCGCCGACGAACTCGACATCACCGGAACGACGTTCACCGAACACCTCGCAGCGGCCCAGACGAAGCTGCTGGACGCCATCTTAGACCACGAGTGAGCTCACTCGAGAGCGGCCGCTGACTCGAGGTACATGAACGTATCGGGACCTACAGACCGACGGCATCGAACCGCAACCCTATATATACTGGCCGCACAGCTAGACGGTAGACAACCGACGCTTCACACGACTCACCCCTGATATGAGCAGATACGAGTTTACGTGCCCGGAGTGCGGGCAGGAGATCGAAGTCAACGAATCGATGCGCGAGGCCACGCTCACGCACGGCTGTCCGGTCTGTGGAGCGTCGGTCACCTCCTCGGCGTTCGTTACGGAACAGCAGACGAACTAGCGCCGATCGTCTCCCCGTTCGTCGCTCGAGCGTTACTCCCGATCGACTTCGGTCCGCCGCCCGTTGAGCGCCGACGGCACGAGACGGTAGAGTTCGATGTTCAGCGCGTCTTTCCCTTCCGCCCAGATTTCGAACAGCGGCCGCCTCGCATCCCCATATTGGGCGATTTCGTCCGGCGTCAACGCTGAGGGCTCGATGCTCTCGAGGTCTCCCGTGGCGATGACACTCCGGTAGGTCGAGTCGGCCTCGTCGTAGACGACGAGTCGCGCTTCGGGTTCGGACTCGAGGAACTGGCGCTTCTCGCTCTCAGGCGTCGATACCATCCGCATGTAGAATTCGCGGTTCTCGTCGTCGTAGCCGTACGAAATCGGGATTGCGTAGGGTTCGTCCGTGCGCGCAAGCGACAACACCCCCGTTTCGTGACGGCTGAGGAAGTCGTCGATCTCCGTGTCGGTCATCTCTGTTTCCTGGTCGATGGCCATCGTCTCAGTGGTTTGCCAAAGGTGAAACGTGATCTTTATAGTTGCCATCGACCGCGAGACCCGTCGCCGGCACGTCGTGCCGTCCCACGGCGCGTCGCAACCGAACATCGATGCGCGAGGACGGGAAGCCGAAATTGCCCACCTTACTCCCGCGACTCGAGATCGTTCCCGTCGGCGCTACCGGCGGACTCTCCGTCGCCACTAGTGATTGATCGATTCGCCGCTGCTATCGCCCGATTCCCCGCCGTCGCCCGTTCCGATGACGACCGGCTCTCGGATCTCGAGTGCCGTCTCGAACTCGTCTTCGCGGTCCGTCCGCCGCCCGATTCTGACCAGTTGCTCCTCGTGTGCGCGGCGGATCGCCGACAGCTCGCGGTCCGTAACCTCGAGTTCCTCGCCGACCCCCTCCCAGTGGCCCCAGTCGACGAGGAACGCCTCGAGGTCGTCGTCCGCGTAGAGCCGTTCGTACTCGCGGCGGTAGCGCTCCAGATCCGGTCCCAGCACCGCCTGTGCGCGCTCGATGAGATCGGGGAGTCTGGTCGGCGGTACGCTCGCCTTCGCGGCGGTGAGCACGAGTACCTGCCCCTCGATCGGATTCCCAGCCATCAGCCACCCGCGCGCATCGCCTTCTGTGCGAACCGTTCGACCAGCGGCTCGAGGGTGTCGTCGTCACCCTCGAAGACGATCGTTATTTCGGTCAGTTTCAACGAGGGGCCGATGCCGACCTGTTCCGAGGAGAACGTCGCCGTCCACTCCTCGCCCTCGACGGTGTCGTCCGCGACTTGCTCGCCCCCCAGATTCGTCAGGTAGCGGACTACAAGCCGCTCGGAAATACCGCGAAAGGAGCGCTCGATACGCGTAGCCATACCCGTGATTCGACGCCCGAACTGATAAATTCGCGTTCGGCGGTAATAGGCGATGTCCCGTCAGACGACTGCCCGGAACAACACCACGGCCCCGACGCCGCCACAGAGCGACAGCAGAATGCTCTCGGTTCGCCACATGACCAGCAAGACGACGCCGGCCGCACTCCATTCGGCCGGCCCGCCGGCGGCCAGTTCCGGTCCCAGTATCGCGATCACGATCGCCCCCGGCAGCACCGAGAGCCCGGCCTCGAGTCGCTCGCTCACCTCGATCCGGCGCAAGACCCAGAGCCCGCCGACTTTCGTGAGCGCGGTCACGAGCGCCATGGCGACGATGACGCCGACCACGAGCGGGTCGAGCGCGAGGGCACCCTCACCGATCATGGCGAATCACCTCGACGACGGCGGCCGCGAGCCCGCCGAGCAGGATGTACCACCGGCCTGGCACGAGTTCCGCAGCTGCGATCGCGGTCCCGAGCGCGACGAGCCACGGCACCAGCGTCGACCGTCCCTCCCAGAGTTCGGCCGCGAGCGCGACGAACACCGCCGCGAGGACGAAGTCGATGCCGTAACGGGCCGGATCGCCGATCACGCTGCCGGCAGTCGCGCCCACGATCGTCGACGCGACCCAGAAACCCCACATCGCGATGCCGGTCCCCAGCAGGAACGCGCCCCGTCCGCTGCCGGATTTGAGTTCGCGCATCGTCAGCGCCCAATTTTCGTCGGCCATCAGGAGCAGACTGCCGTAGCCTCGACTCGGCGAGAGCCGCTCGAGCCATGGGCCCAGCGCGGCTCCCATCAGCGAGTACCGCAGGTTGATCGCGAACGTCGTGAGGACGACCGTCGCCACCGGGATCGGCTCCGCCCAGAGTTCGACGGCGACGATCTGGGCGGCCCCGGCGAGGACGGTCGCGCTCATCAGCGCCGCCTCGGCGACGCTCAGCCCGGCTTGGCGGGCGAGCATGCCGAAGGCGATGCCGTAGCCGCCGACGCCGATCGCGACCGGGAGACAGGTGAGAAAGCCGGTACGGATCCCCTCGCGACTGAACGTGACCGATTCGCGATCGTCGGAAGAGGGGGTATCTTCGACCGGCCCGTCCGTCGGCCGGCCGGCGGAGTCGCCGGGGTCGTCGTCGGCGTCGCTACCGTCGAATCCCGTCACGTTCGTCTCGAGTCGAACGACGCATAAATCGTTCTCGAAACCGCCCGCAGACGAGGGGGTCCGGATCGATTCGATCGCATCCCGGCCCCGATCATGCGCCGTAGTACAGTAGCGCGACTGCGATGACGCCCGCGGCGAGTCCGTACAGGGGTCCGCTGGCAACTGCCAGCGCGACCGCGAGTAGCGCGAAGACGATGCTGCAGAACAGACACAGCTGCTGGATCACCGTTCGGTCTTCGTTCCGACCGACGAGCCATTCGATCGCGGCTTCGAACGGGAGAAAAAGGAGATCGTCGAGCATAGATCAGCCATCGATCCTGTCTGTAAAAAATATACTGGTCGCACCGGCTCCGTCAGACCGCGATCCGGACCCGTTACCCGCCCGCGACCGGCGGGAACACCGACACCACGTCGCCCTCTGCCAGCGACGTGTCGACGCCGTCCATGTGGACCACGTTGCGGCCGTTTTTCAAGACGCTCAACTGGGGGCGGATCGTTCCGTCCTCGACTAACTGCCCCTCGAGCCCGTCGTACTCGGCCTCGAGTGCGGTGAGTACGTCGCCAACGGTCGCGCCGTCGTCGACTGTTCGCGTCCGCTCTTTCTCCCCGACGGCCTCCCGGAAGGTGGCGAAAAACCGGAGGTCGATGTCCATACGTCACAATCGGGTTCGGACGACATAAGTCCGGGCGATAGGCTGTCGGTTTCGCAGCCTACATCTCGAGTGCGGGGGGTCCTCAGTCTGCCGACGCCGTCGGCGGCGATGCATACGAGACGGACTCGACGCCCGCGTCCGCGAGCGCCTCGTCGATCTCGGTCGCACCGATTCCGGTCGCCTCGTCGGCGTCGGCGGCCTCGACGATCACCGTCGCCGAAAACTCGACCGAGATGGTGTACGGATCGAACGGGCCGTTCGGATGTTCGTACACATCCGCGTCGGCGATTTCCCAGTCCGCGATCGCTCCCTCGGCCGCGAGGGACTCGAAGGTTGCTGCGAGTTCCGTCGTCGCTTCGTCGCAGGCGGTCGTGTCGGACCCACCCTGAAGGGTGACGAGCGTCGTCCCTGCACGGGATACAGCGAACTCCATGCACACCCTATTCAGCCCCGGCAGTTGAACGCTTGGGATCGGATCACGAACGCACTCGCTCCTCGATCCAGAACGGGACGCCGTGTGCCGACAGCAACGATCGCATCCGCTCGACGCCGCCGGCGATGTCCCACCCTTCCTGCGTATAATGTTTGTACGGATGGCGAAGCCACGAGTACTCGCGGTGGGCGAACACCTCGATGGCCCCCTCACCGGTCTGAAACAGCGTGACGTGGAGTTGCCACGTCGCCAGTGGCGACTCCCGCCGGACCCAACTGCCCGCCGAGAGCCGCCCGTCGTCGTGGACCTTCAGCGACGCGATGGGTTCCGACTCGAACGCCAACGTCTCGAGCGTCGATCGCACCGCCTCGAGTCCGCGCTTGACGGTCCCGACGTACTCCGCCGGATGTTGACGACAGATCGCGTAGCCACCGAGCGGTTCCTTGATGCGGTGAAGCGCCGGGAGGACGCGACGACGCACGCGCGTCGTCAGGTCGACCGCGCCTGCCTCGTCGGACCCGGCCCCGTCGATCGTCGTTGCCACACTGCTTTCTCTCGAGTGCGAGTACAAAACTATTTCTGCACCATACATTTCAAATTTCTACTATAGATGCGAACGATGGCGATTAGAGTCGTCAGTTCTGGAATATAGGGTTATTTAGGATTGAGGCTTTTCTGACACTGATGTCAGAATCGCGAACGGGCAGGCGATGATCGCTACAGATCCTGCAATCGAATCCCGTCCTCGACTAGCCGCGCGTTCCGCTCCCGATCGAGGTGCTCGCCTAACTCGTCGTGTTCGTGGAGTTGGGCGATCACGTCGGCGTACAGCGTTCGCCACGCGATCGCGTAGATCGGGGACTGCCCCCACGCCCGCAGTTCGGGGACGAACGCGTCGTAGGTCTCGTAGCGCTCCTCGAACCGGTCGATCGCCTCGAGCACCTGTCCCGCTGCCTCGCGCTCGTCGTCTGCCTCCTCGAGGATCCGATTGAACTGCGATTCCCAGCCCGCGACCGCCTTTTGCATGTCCGCCGCCACGCTCTCGTCGTCGGCCGGCAGTCGGTCGAGTATCGGTTCCGGAACGCCGAGGGAAATATCCTCCATACGACCCGGTATGCGATGGACTGGCAAGAAAATTCCCGTTCGGGAACCGGGCTGCCGACCTGCTCTCCGTCTCTCCGAACGACGAACCGCCGTGGCGCGCGCCGGGGGGAAACGAGCGACCGGCTAGTCGCGATCCGACGCCGTGCGAGTGTGAGGACCGCAGCGACCGGTGGGAGCGAGGACCGCAATCGGCTGGGGAGGGTGCGGATCTTCTCTGCCGGTGCGATTCGAACCGCTTCGGACCGCGAGAGCCGGACTCAGGGCCACGTGGCGAGCATGATCTCGTCGACGAACTCGCCCTCGAGACAGTACTGGCCCTCGTGTTCGCCCTCGCGCTGCCAGCCGTTGTCCTCGAGAAACTCGATCGCGGCCTCGTTGGTCCCCGGCACGTTCTGGTAGATCTTCTGGTATCCCGCACCGGCGGCCCACTCGAGGCCGTACTCGAGTAGCGCCGAGCCGACGCCCTGCCGCCGGAACGCGGGATCGACGCCGACGGTCACCTCGGCGGTGTGACGGAGCGACGGCAGTTCGGGCGCGTCGAGATGGAGCCAGCCGACGATTTCTCCGTCCGCTTGCCCGCCGGTTCCAGCCACATCGGCTTCCGCGTCGCTTTCGGCGGCCTCACCCGCATCGCCTTCTTCGGTAGCCTCATCCGTCCGCTCCTCCTCGAACTCCGCGACGAAACAGACTCGCGAGCGTTCCTCGTTCGCTCGGACGAGGACCGATTCGCGCTCGAGTTCCGTCGCGACGTTCTCGGCGACGACGTACGTGCCGTCCGCAGCGACCGTCCGCATCGTCCCCACGACGCCCTCCCGGTCCTCCTCGTGTGCCGGCCGGATGGTGACCACCCCGTCCTCGCACTCGAGATCGGTCGTCGTCGCCTCGAGGGCGACCCTGAACTTCCCGTCGACTTCGGTCAGGTAGCCCTCGGCCTGCAGCGCCTCGAGACTGGATCGGAGTTCGTCCGGCTCCGGCGCGACTGTTTCGGTGTAGGTTCCCGAGCGGGCGGGTTTCGAGTGGGCGCGGCCGTCGTCGATCTCGATCGATCGCGCCAACTCGGCCGGCGTGACCGCACCGTTACGCTCGACGTACTCGTAGACGCGACGCTGCACGTCGTCCTCGAGCGATCTCGGCGGATACATGCTCATACCGAGACCCCACCGACTGCCGGCATTAGTATGCGATCCGTATCGATCGCCGGAGCTGACCGGCCGCGGCGAAGCGGTCGATTGCCCCCAATCCCGAATCGTTTCGAAGCGCGCTGAGACCCGCCGTGTCCGTCCAATCGCGGATTAGCGCCCGCGGCCCAGCCAATCGAAAGGCTATCGGCACGGGAATGGGATTTTGTATAGCAAAATACGATTTATTTTGGGTGAAGGATGTCGAGTTCGTTCTGATTCTCGAGTCAGAACCTCGAAGCGGGCGTCGAAACAGTGGCTTCGAGCAATATCAGTCCGTCCCGATCAGTCGGGTCGTGGACACCCCGCTTCTCGATGCGTCTCTCCCATACGATTGCCACTCGTCGACGTGGGTGTAACCCGAGTCGATACTCGGGCGGTGTCGACGGGGAATTTGTGACACCATCTCACAATCGCGATCGGTCTGTCGAGATGAGAGACGCGGGGAATTCGAACGAATCGCGACCGAACCTCGAGGGCGTAATTTCGACAGCGGCATTCGGTCGCTCTCCTGTAGCGATCGTCGTCCGGCTGACGATGTTCCGATCGCGACTCGAGTTAGTAAACCCCGGTTTCTCACGCGTAACCCCGGGGTGAGCTGTCGAATTCTCGCCTCCACTCGAGTCGATCCGAGTCTCGCGTCCGGAACCGATCGAAAACGTGCTTCGGCCAGTGGAGTGAGCGGTACTCTCGTGGCCACCACCAGCACGAATCGGACTCGCTCGAAGCCTGTCGCCGCGGCTCCGACAGCGACCGATCGAGGGTCGGTAGTTGTCGAGACCGGAATCCACCTGCCGAAAACGATGTCGGCATTCGGTCTGCCTCTCCATCACTCCGCGCGAGCGTAACCCGAGGACAGTCGACTCGGTCACGAACTGATCGCGTAGCTCCCGTCGCGAAATCGCCGATTCGTCCGAGGGGGAATTGCCTTCGCCTCGGACCGTTGCAGGTGGCGATCCGAATCGGCCGTCCACACTCGTCGGCCCCGTCTCGATGCTTTCCGAGCGTTCCGATAGCGTGTCACTCACTAATCGCCGTTCCGCCCGCTCGAGATGGCTGCCACTACCGCTGAAATGTCTTCGAACCCGACCGATAAATCACATACTGCGATATCGAATAGGGCGAGTTTCGGACGTATCGGAACTGGCCCGGCGTCGTTTATTACCGTCGAGAACGAATCGGTCCGGTGTGATTGCCGACGACCGCGTCCTGCGCGAGGATTTCGTGCCCAGCGAGGTTGTCCACCGCCACGACGGGGTCTCCCGCCTCTCGGAGCCCCTCGAGTTAGTGCTGTCCGGCGGGGCCGACGGCGAGTAGCGACGACAGCCGGTCCGGTCTTCCATTGGCCGTAAGAGCCACTTCGCCGGTGTCCGATAGTGGTGTATGAGCCGATCTTCGGCGCTTCCGGCCGACACCTGCCTCGGCCGGACCGCGCTTCGTGTCGCCGATCTCGCTGCGACGATCGAGTTCTATCGCGATATCGTCGGCCTCCGCGTACTAAACCGCGACGAAACCGGGGCGACGCTCGGCGTCGACGACGCGCCGCTGCTCGAGTTACGCGCAGTCTCGACCGCCGGGTCCGAGCCACGAGACGAGCAGCGCGCGGGACTCTACCACAACGCGTTCCGCGTCCCATCGCGTGCAGGCCTCGGGGCCGCACTCGAGCGAATTCGAGACCGCTGGACCCTCGACGGCGCTTCCGACCACGGGGTCAGCGAGGCGCTTTACTGCACCGATCCGGAGGGCAACGGCGTCGAGATCTACCGCGATCGGCCGCGGGACGCGTGGCCGCGGACCGACGACGGGACGATCCGAGCGGCCGGCGGGCCGCTGGATCTCGACGCGGTCGCAGCGGCGGCGGACGACGCGGACGCGACGGACTCCCGATCGGCACCCGACGGGACGACCCTCGGTCACATCCATCTCGAGGTGTCCTCGCTCGAGGATGCGGAGACGTTCTACGTCGACCTGCTGGGGTTCGACGTGTCGATGTCGTTCGCGCCCGGCGCGCGATTTTTCTCTGCGGGGGGCTACCACCACCACGTTGGGGCGAACACCTGGAATCGGCGGTCGGACGCGGCCGGTGGACTGGGGCTGGCGTGGGTCGAGATCCTCGTGCCGGACGCCGCCGCGCTCGAGACGGTTCGGGAGCGACTCGCCGACGGCGGTGCGGCGATCACCGAGACCGAGGACGGCATCGAGGTAGACGATCCGGACGGGATCGCGATTCGGGTTCGGTCCGCAGGGGAACAGTAGCCGCGCCGGAACCGGGAATCGACGACGCCAACTCGTTCGAGTCAGGCGAGCAGTTATTCACGTCGATGTGACTGTAATTTCCGCTCGAGCGTCTCTCTCACGTGTGATTTGAGCGCTAGGTTTACACCGCTCGCCGGTCTTTTTCGGGGTAATATGGCTGCCGCTGATTCGTCAGCAGATTCGCTCCGCTCGCGGCTCCGTCACCGGGAGGCCGTCGCGGACCTCGGCCGGCGAGCCCTCGAGTCCCCCGATCTCGACGGGACGCTTGCCGACACGGCTGCGGTCGTCACCGAGACGCTCGAGATCGACGCCTGTTCGGTCCTCGAACTGCGGCCGGACGGCGACGCGGCGGTGCTGCGCGCTGGGGTCGGCTGGGAGCAAGGAGCCGTCGGGTCGACGGCAGTGTCGACCGAGCCCGAATCGTGGGCCGGCCCACCGCTCGAGGAACCGGAATCGGTCGTTGCGGCCGCTGGATGCAACGATGCGGAGGGCGAACCCGCACCGCTCGCCGACGCCGAGTGTGTCCGGCGACTCGGTGTCACGATCGGCGACGCGACGGATCCGTGGGGCGTGCTAGTGGGGCACGCGACGGCACGGGAGTTCGGCGACCACGAGGCCAACTTCCTCGCGGATATCGCGGCCCTCCTCGAGTCCGCGATCGAAAACGAGCGGGACCACCGGGAGAGTCCCCGAACCGACGCGGTCGCGGACGGTATCCTCGAGTCGAGTCCGACGGGGATCATCGTCGTCGATGCCGACGGCAACATCGAGTTCGCCAACGCGCGCGCCGCGGAGATACTCGGCCGGACGCGGGCCGAGATCTCCGCGCTCTCGTACGACGATCCGTGCTGGAACCCTCGAGACGAATCGGGGAAACGGATTCCGCCGGCCGAGCTGCCGTTCGAACGAGTCCTCGAGCACGGGGAGGACGTGTTCGACATCGAAGTGAACGTCCGGCGGCCGGACGGCGGGCGCGTCTGGCTCTCGGTCAACGGCTCGCCGCGGCGGACCGAGGACGGCGAGGTGACGAGTGCCGTCTTCGCTGTCGAGGACGTTACCGCCCGCAAACGGCTCGAGACGGAATCCGAGGCGGCGTTCGACCGAATCACGGACGCGTTCTTCGGGCTCGATACGGACTGGACGATGACATACGTCAACGACCGGGCGAGGGAACTAATCGACCCCGACGACGAGGGGCTGCTCGGCGAGACCCTCTGGGAGGCGTTTCCGGACGCGGTCGACTCGACGTTCGAAACGGAGTACCGTCGGGCGATGGAGACCCAGGAACCGACTCAGTTCGAGTCGTATTTCCCACCCCTCGAGACGTGGTTCGAGGTCCACGCCTATCCGACAGAGACGGGATTGTCGGTCTACTTCCGCGATGTCTCCGGGCGGAAAGCGACCGAGCGGGAGCTGGCGGAGACGAACCGCACCTTACAGCGGCTCTATGCCATCACCGCCGACGGCGAGCGAACGTTCGACGAGACGATCGACGAGCTGCTCGCGCTCGGCCGCGAGCGACTCGGGCTCGAGGGCGGCTTTCTGGCGCGGATCGACGAGGCAAACGACCGCTTCGAGGTGACTCACGCCGGCGGTGGGACCGACGGACTCCAACCGGGGGCGGTCTCGTCGCTATCGAGCGCCTACTGCAAGCGGACCATCGAATCGGACGGCCTGCTCGCGTTTACCGACTCGCCGCTCGAGCACGGGATCGACGAGGACGCCTACGACGAGTGGGACCTCGATTCCTATCTCGGCGGCCGAATCCTCGTCGACGGCGACCTCTACGGGACGCTCTGCTTCGAAGACGAGTCGTCCCGCTCGAGGCCGTTCTCGCCGGCGGAGCGGTCGTTCGTCGAGCTTGCGACCCAGTGGATCAGCAACGAACTCGAGCGCCAGGCCTACCAGCGCGACTTGGCGGAGAGCGAGCGCCGGTACCGGACCCTCGTCGAGCACTTCCCGAACGGGATCGTCGCGCTGTTCGACGAGAACTTGGAGTACACGCTGGCCGGCGGCGAAATCCTCGCGGAGATCGACCTCTCCGTCTCGGAGTTCGTCGGACAGACGGTCCACGAACGCTACGAGGGCGAAACGCGCGAGACGTTCGAAACGAACTTTCGGGCGGCCCTCGAGGGCGAACACCGGTCGTTCGAGTTCAGTCTCCACGGCCGCGAGTGGACGGCCCACGCGGTGCCGATCGAGGACGAGGGAGACGAGGTGGTCGCCGGGATGCTCATGGTCCAAGACGTCACCGAGGCCAAGGCGAAACAGCGCCAGCTGCGCGAGCGCGAGTCTCGCCTCGAGCGCTTCAAGCAGTACACCGACGACGTGCTCGACGCGATCGACGACGTGTTCTACGTCCTCGACGAGACGGGCGATCTCACGCGGTGGAACGAGACGGTCACCGAGGTGACGGGCTACACCGACGAAGAAATCGCGTCGATGCACTCCCTCGAGTTCTTCGGCGACGAAGACGCGACCGATATCGCGGCCGCGATCGGGGAGGCCTTCGAAACCGGCCACACGCGCGTCGAAGCGACGATCCAGACCAAAGACGGCACGGAAATCCCCTACGAGTTCGTCGCCTCGGCACTCGAGAACCCGGACGGCGAGCCGGTCGTCACCGGCATCGGGCGGGACGTGACCGCCCAGCGGGAGTACGAGCGCACGCTCGAGGGGGTGGTCGACGACCTCGAGGAGTCGAACCGACGGCTCGAGCAGTTCGCCTACGCCGCCTCCCACGACCTCCAAGAACCGTTGCGGATGGTCTCGAGTTACCTGACGCTGGTCGAGCGGCGGTACGCCGACGAACTCGACGCGGACGGCGAGGAGTTCATCGAGTACGCCGTCGACGGGGCCACCCGAATGCAGGAGATGATCGACGGTCTCCTCCAGTACTCTCGGGTCGACACGCAAGGCGATTCGTTCCGCCCCGTCGATGTCGACGCCGTCATTGCGGAGGTCCTCGCCGACCTCGAGGTGCGGATCGACGAAACCGACGCCGAGATCGACGTCGGTTCACTGCCGCGGGTCGACGGTGACCCCGGGCAACTCCGCCAGTTGTTCCAGAACCTGCTCGATAACGCGATTACCTATTCGGGCGACGGAACCCCACGTATATCCGTATTCGCGGAGAAAGAGGAGGCAAGATGGATGGTTTCAGTTCGCGATCGGGGGATCGGGATCGATCCGGAGGACACGGATCGTATCTTCCGGGTGTTCGACCGACTCCACAGCCACGAGAAGTACGCCGGCACCGGAATCGGCCTCGCGCTCTGCCAGCGGATCGTCGAGCGCCACGACGGCGAGATTACCGTCGAGTCGGACCCCGGGGAGGGGACGACGTTCGCGGTCGCACTCCCAGCCGTTCCCGACACGGACGCGGAATCAGCGACGCCACTCGAGACCGATGCGGACACCGACGGACGGACCGATGAGTGAGACAGACGGCTTTCAGCCCGAGCCGGCACAGATCCTGTTGGTCGAGGACAATCCCGGCGACGTGCGCCTGACCAAGGAGGCGTTCAAACAGGGCCGGATCGAGAACGCCCTGCACGTCGTCTCCGACGGCACCGAGGCGCTGGATTTCCTCTCCCAGCGCGGCGCGTACGTCGATTCGCCGCGGCCGGATCTGATCCTGTTGGATCTCAACCTCCCCGGGAAGGACGGCGAGGACGTGCTCGAGGAACTCAAAGACGATCCGGCGTTGCGATCGATCCCGGTGATCGTCCTGACGAGTTCGCGGGCGGAGGAAGACGTCGTCAAGTCCTACGAACTACACGCCAACGCCTACCTCACGAAGCCGGTCGATCCCGACGAGTTCATCGAGACCGTCCGTGCCTTCGAGAAGTTCTGGTTCTCGGTCGTGCGGCTGCCCCCTGAGGTCGATGGCCAATGAGCGAGACCGACACCCAGGCCGAGAGCGAGCAGGACACGGAGACGGCCGATACGCTCCGCATCCTCCTCATCGAGGACAACCCCGGCGACGCCCGACTCATCCAAGAGATGCTCCGGGACACCGAGGAACTGGCCCAGCGGGTGAGCCCCGGCGAGGCCACCGGCCAGACGCCCGAAATCTCCCGCGAGAACCGCCTCGAAGACGGTCTCGAGACGGTCCACTCCGATCCCACGGATATCGTCTTGCTCGATCTGAACCTCCCCGACAGCGAGGGGCTTTCCACTCTCGAGACGGTCCACGAGGAGACCGGTGAGACGCCGATCGTCGTCCTGACCGGCGTCCGTGACCAGCAGGTCGGCGTCGAGGCGATCCAACGCGGCGCACAGGACTTCCTCGTCAAAGACGAGGTGACCAGCGAACTGCTGGTGCGGACGATCCACCACGCGATCGAGCGCGCCAGACAGGAGCGCGAGCGCCGCCAGCAACGCGAACAACTCGAGGCGCTCAACCGGCTCAATCGAATCGGCCACGACATCACCCACGCGGTGATCACGACCGAGACGCGGGCGGAGCTCGAACAGCAGGTCTGCGATCGGCTCGCCGACTCCGACGCCTACCGGTTCGCGTGGATCGGCGGGGTCAATCCGGGCAGCGACCGCGTCGTCGCGAAGGCTGCGGCCGGCGTCGAGCAGGGCTACCTCGAGGAGATCGACGTTTCCGTCGACGAAGCCGACGAGAGCGGGCAAGGGCCCGCTGGAACGGCGATCCGGACCGGGCAAGTACAGGTTATGAACAACGCCCAGACCGCTCCCGAGTTCGAGCCGTGGCGAGAGCAGGCACGCGCCCGCGAATACCGGTCCTCCGCGGCGGTTCCGATCGTCCACGAGGACCTCGTCTACGGCGTGTTGAACGTCTACTCGTCGTCACCGCGAGCGTTCGAAGGGCCGGAGACCGCCGTCCTCGCCCGGATCGGCGACGTCATCGCCCACGCCATCACTGCGATCGAACGCAAAGACGCACTGGTCAGCGACGCCGTCGTCGAACTCGAGTTCCGCGTCGAGGACATGGCCGAAGAACTGGTCGCCCTCTCGGCGGCCGAGTCGTGTACGATCGAGTTCGAACAGTTGGTCGGCGGCGACGAGGCGCTGCTGGCCTACGGCACGGCACGCGGCGTCTCACAGGAGGAGTTCAGCGACACCATCGACGAAACCGACGGGATCGGCGACGTTCGGTTCCTCTCGGTCAGGCGCGACGAACTCGAGTTCGAACTCGTCGCCCCCGCCGCCGTCTCGCTGTTCGAGACGATCGCGACCCACGGCGGCCGCGTCGCGTCGGCGACGATCAGCGACGGGGAGTTCCGCTTCGTCGTCGAACTCCCGCGCGGGCGGGACACCCGCCAGATGATCGAACTCATCAGAACCCAGCGCGACGACGTGACCTACCTCGCCCAGCGAACCACCGAACGCAGCGAGCGCAGCGATTCCGGCTCCTCGTCGGTCCTCCAAGAGGAACTGACCGACAAACAGCGGGCCGCCCTCGAGACGGCCTTCTTCGCGGGGTACTTCGACTGGCCTCGCGGGAGCACAGGCGAGGAGATTGCCGACCGCCTCGGGATCGCGCCGGCGACGTTCAACCAGCACCTGCGGACGGCAGAACGCAAGTTCTTCACGTCCGTCTTCGGCGAGTAGCGACCGTAATTCGTTAGATCTCGACGGCGTCGGCGAGGAGTTCGTGAGAGCGCACCACGTCGTCGTGGTCGGCGATCAGATTCTGCACCATGACATCCTCGACGCCGACCCGATCGGTCAGCTGTGCGAGTAGGTCGGCCACCGTTTCCGGGCTACCGGAGATCGCACGCGGCCGATCGCCGTCCGGAAGCGGGTTCGGCGTCGGCTCCGGGACGCCGCCGAGTTCGTCGATGGCTTCCTCGACCGGCGGCAGCGACCCGACGACGCCGCGTCGCATCCGCTGATAGGATGCCTCGGCGCTCGCCCGGAGTCTGGCCGCGTCCGCGTCGGTTTCGGCACAGGCCACGTTCAGCGCGAGCATTCCCGTCGGCTCGTCCGGCCCCGCCTCGAGCGGCGAGGGCTCGAAGGCCGCTCGATAGGTCTCGAACGCCTGTTCGGCGAGGTTCGGTCGGATGAAGCCGGCGAAACAGTATCGAAGGCCGAGTTCGCCGGCGATTTCGGCGCTCGAGGGACTCGAGCCGAGAACCCACGTTTCCGGGGTGTCGTCGGCCGACCGCGGGAGCGTCAACTCGGCGTAGGGATGATCGTCGTCGAATCCGTCGGAGAGGTGAGTGACCGTCGCTTCGATCTTCTCGGCGTGGTCCTCGTCGGGGTTCCGTTTCTGTCGTTCGGTCCCCAGCGCGCGGTCGGCGGCCGGAATCCCGGTCGCTCGGCCGAGACCGAGGTCGACGCGGCCCGGGGCCAGCGCGTCGAGAGAGCCGAACGTTTCGGCGACCTTGAACGGTTGGTAGTGGTTGAGCAGCACCGTTCCGGAGCCGATCCGAATCTCGTCAGTTTCGGCCGCGAGATATGCGATGAGCGTCTCCGGGGTCGTACTCGCGATGGAGTCGGCCATCCCGTGGTGCTCGGCCACCCAGAACCGCGAGTAGCCGATATCTTCGGCTTTCTGGGCGAGATCGACCGTATTAGCGTACGCATCGGTCGCACTCTCCCCGTCGCGAACCGGCGCGAGATCGACGATCGAGAGGTTCACATCCGCGTTCGGTCGTGTGCACCTAATAACCGTTCGTTCCACTCAGCAGGCTCGCTTCGTTCGTACCGTTCGGTTCTCTCGGCCGAGAACAAGACGACGGTACGACGGAAGTACTTAGACGTATTGTATGAATGGGGTATCAAGAAACAGTTCGAAAATCGATCACGCCCCGCGAGGTTCGGTCGCGGGTGGCGTGACGTCCTCGAGCGGGCGGGCAGCCATCGCGACGGCCACCATCGAGATCCCGGTTACGAGGAGGTTGATGCCGACCAGCAGGCCGATCGCCCATGCCGCGGTGGCAGGGAACCCAACCCAGAGGAGCGCGGCGAGGACGATCGAGGCGACGCCGCTGACGGCGATCGAAGTCCGGCCGGGAGCGCCGGTCATTCGTGCCGCCGCCGCGAGTTCCGCGATGCCATCGACGGCTAAGTACGCCACGAGCGCCAGCGTCAGGGTGATGAGCGCGACCGCGGGTGCCGCGAGGACGGCGATCCCAGCGATCACCGAGACGACCGCGAGCGCGGCCTGCCAGATTCCGCCGCGCCAGCTGTGGCCGGTGAACGCGTGAACGCCGTGGACGACTCCGCCCGCAACGAGGAGCACACCGAGGGCGATCGTCATCGAGAGCCCAGTGACCATCGGGATGGCCATCGCGAGGAGCCCGATCATACCGATGGCGACACCCGCAATCGCGAGCGTTCGCCATTCGTTCTCGAGGGAGTAGCCCTCGTCGTGTCCGGTGGATGTTGTGTTACTGGTCATCAGAGTCACCAATATTACATACGCCGTCTCAGTATTTAATACAAATATACGATTTGACAGTTTGTCCCGGGAACGGACCGGTCCGAAACCGGGAGTAACCGACGGCTCGAGCGGTCTCGAGGGTGAGCTGAGAACGGAGAGACGACGGACCGACGCCGAAACGCGGCCGTTATTTCGATGGCCGTGTCAGGTCAGGGCGTGACGGACGAGCGAAACAACGAGTACCGCGAGTGCGGTCTCTGTGGCGAGACGATCCCCGCAGCGGTCTACCACGAGCATTTACTCAAGGAGTGTTCGGGTGGGTGAGCCGTGTCCCGTCTCGCTCGCGTCTCGAGACACAGTGCCGCGTACAAACGGAATTGGCCGACCCGCCGCTCTCTCTCATTGAAACGTGGGGAAAGTGTTATCAGAGTTGATATAATCACTGCGAGACAGTGACGGGAGCTTCGACCTCGAGACTCTGGGAGTGTCCGATGTGTGGGCGGGCGGTCAACGGCTTCGTGAACGGCTGCCGGTGTCCGTCTTGTGGGGAAGCCGTCTCCGATTGTTGCGAGTCCGATGGCTGGTCCGATACGGACCCGGACCCATAGCCGCGCGGTCGCCTCGGTGCGGGCTACTTCTCTTCGACGTGGCGGACCTCGCAGGCGACGCCGCGCGTGCTGTCGGCCATCTCGCCGCCGAACATCTCGGCGCGGCCGACGGCGAAGGCCTTCGGCCCCTCGACGACCACCTCGTCGCCGACGCGGATGTCTTCGTCGGCGTCGACGACTCCCGGTGCGAGCACGCTGCCGTGGGGGACGAAGCCGTCGATCTCGACGCGCTTCGTCGGTGCGTCGCTCTCGAGCCAGCGGCGCGCGCCCTCGAGCGTAAAGGAGAGGGTGCCGTACTGGGGAACCATCGTCGCGAGCTGGGTCGACTCGTCGTCGCGGACCTGAATCTTGGGATAGCGACTGGTCGTCTGGATGTCCGCGAAGAGGTCGTCGCCGGCCCCGTCGCCCAGCAGATAGTCCGCGATGGCGCGGACGGTGTTGTGCTCGCGCTCGCGCTTGGAGTACTTGAGTTCGCCCGAGAGAGCACTCGAGAGGTTCGCGAGCGACTCGTCGTCGGTCGGATGTTCGGCGACTGTGTAGGTGATCTCGAGGTCGAGTCGCTCCTCGACGCGCTCGACGATGTCGCGGTAGCCCTCGTCGGGAACGTGGGCGATGATCTCGGGGTACTCGTTGCGCTCGAGGTAGCGCTGGAGGACCTCGCTCACGAACTGTTTCTCGTCTTCGGACCACCGGCCCGTGACGACGGTGTCGTAGTGTTGGGCCGGATAGGTCGTCTCGAGTTCCTGCGGGACGACGCCGATGGGACTGGTCATCGACACGAGGTGGGCGCGCCACTGGATGGCGTCGTGGAACTGGCGGTGGCTCTGGGACTCGCTGTAGGGCTTGGCGGCCGAACAGGGAACTAGCACGAGCGGGTTTTTGAACCGGTTCCGGTAGCGCGTCGTCACCCGGTCGGCGAAGCGCTGGATCTCTACCCGTCGGAGGGTGTCGCTGGTCGCGGCGCTAATCTGGGCGTCCCGCAGAATCGGCGTCCGCTCCTCGAGGTAGCCCCACTGGGAGTCGAGTTCGCGCATGGCGGCGGTGAGCCACTGGTCGTGGCGGGCCTGCCCTTCGACGTAGTCCCGCAGCCGGCCGTCTCGGATCCGCCGGCGGACGATCGCCAGTTCGGACGCGAGGGCGTGTCGGTTGTGGTCGGCGCAGTCCTCGCGAGTGAACTCCTCTCGGGGTTTCTGACAGGCCGGACACGAGCAAGGCAGTTCCTCGAGGTCCTCGAGGAAGTAGGCCTCGTCGGTCGTCAGATACCGGCCTTCGGTCCCTTTCACGACGGCCGCGGTCTCGTCGAACAGGTCGACGCCGGCGTAGGCCAGCAGGGCGACGTTCCGCGGCGTGGCGACGCCGGAGAACAGCAACGCGGTGTCGGCCGGAATCGTCTCTCGGGCGTCGACGACGGCCTCGACCAGCGCCGCGCCGTGGCCGGTCACCGACTGAACGTTCGAGATCGCGTACGCGTCCGTGCCGTGGTCTGTGGGACTCTCGCTCGAGACGACCGCGACGCTGGGATAGTCGACCTCGGGGTAGTCGACGCCAAAGGACTCTCGGACTTCGTCGGCGGTGCCGCCGGGGAACGCCCGGTGCGGGAGGACGGTGAGCTGTGAGTCGTCGCCGTCAGGGAGGTCGCGGTCGGCGCTCCAGAGCGAACCCGCGTCCTCGAGGACGTCGTCGACGAGTGCGGGCGTCGAAATCGGCGAGGAGAGGCGGAGTTCGCCCACGCGCGCGGCCCCGTCGCGCTCGTGTACTTCGAAGTAGTCGGTCATACCCGATATGGCCGGGGCGAGCGAAAGAGGTTGTCGATAGCGAGCGGGCGATCGGTCACAGCGCGCGATCCACTGCCAGTCAAACTGTTTCCCGCTCTTTCTCGCCCCTAGTCGTTCCTGTATTTCCATACGAGATGACTGAACCTATCCCGTGAAATAATGGAAAATTAACCTTTATGCGTGAGTAGTCGAAGGTAGAACTATGCCATCGGATTCAACAGACTCGAGACGACAATCGACCGACGCCCGCAGAGCGTTCCTTGCCCTCCTGCTGGTCGCAGCCGTCGGCATCGCGTCGATGGGGCTGCCGGTCGTCTACGGCGGTATGACGACGACCGCCGAAGCGACCGACTCTGCCGACGTCGAATCGTACGACACGATTTCGCAAGCGGACTCGGACCTCGACCCGGCCGACGAAGTGTACCTCCGTGACGACGGGAGCGCCGTCCTCCGGTACGACGACGAAGACGCGGATGTCAACGAGTTCAATCTGGGGATGAACGCCAGTGAAGGACTGGTTCACATGTTAGTCGTCGACGACGTCGAGAACGACGACGGCGTCGAGGATATCGAGGAAGCGAACTTCACGGCGATCCTCAACCAACAGGGATTCTCCGGTGACGGCTCCCTCGTCATGCAACAGCCGGACGACATCCAAGACCTCTCCGTCGACGTTTCCGGCGAGGTCTCCGACGAGACAAACGAGTTCGATGCGAGTGCCACCGGCACGTTCGATAGCGACGCCACGTCTACCGGCGCGGTCAGTACGAGCGGCCACGTGACCGCCACGGCGGACCGACTCGAAACGGCCGGTACCGCTACCGTCGACGACCCGATGGCGTCCAGCGATACCGGGATGTACATGGACGTCTCCCTAGAGGACACGAGCGACGGCTACGTCGTGGACGTCGCTCGCGAGCGTAGCATCACTGACTTCGGGTCCGGCGACTGGGAGACTCGAGAGCAGGCTAAACAGACCCTTCAGCGCCAGTACGGCGACCTCGCGACGGGGCTTGGCGGAACGAGCAACATCGAAATTACGAGCTACAACTACGAGGAGCGATCGGCCGGACAGGATCGCCTCGAGATCGACTTCACGGTCGAGTACACCGGGATCGATGACGGTGTCGAAGAGCAGCTGACGGACACGCTGGCAAACGACCCGTCGATGGATCTGAGCCGGTCGGAAGCCGAAGAGGTCGCAAGCGCCGTCACCGACCTCGAGATCGAGACCGCCGAGTTCACGATCAACGAACGCGACGGCTCCATCGATGTCGAGTGGGACTTCGCGCTCGCAAACTACGACGAACTCTCCGTTGCCATGCTCGATCTGGCCGAATCGGCCGAGATGAACGAGGCGCTGAACCAGTCCGATATCGAGGACGCCAGAACGGCCCTCGAAGCACAGCAGGCGGCGGATCTCACCTGGAACCTCGAGTGGGACGCCTCGGTCGAGCAGACCTCGTCCGACGAACTCCAACTCGATGCGGAACTCACGAGCGATACCGAAAACTGGGTCGCCTACATCGACGAACTCGAGTCGCGGGGCGTCGAGGCTCCGAACGATGTCACGTTCAGTCTGACCGCCGACACTAACGGTGACGAACTCGCTGTCGACGGCGAGTTCAACGTCGAGGCACAGGACCTGGCCAGTCAAGCGGTCGAATCGATGGCACAGTCCGCCCGGTCCGGCCCGATGGCTACCCAACCGAACTCCGACACCGACCAGTTCATCTCGGCGCTTTCCGAGTCCGAACTCGAGGTCGCCCGCGTCGATGCCAGTCTTACTGACAATACGGTTCGCGTCGAAGGTGGCGCGAAGTTCGATAACATGAGCGCAGTCGCGGATAGCCTCAGTAGTACTATCGGCATCGGCGGAATCGCGACCGGAACGGCCGACGGAAACACGTCCGTGTACGTCCATGTCGACGACATGGGCGATGTCGACACCGCGTCGGCGACCAAAGCGGACATCGAACACTTCGGCGTGGTCGGGTCGGAGACGACCGTCCACCAGGCCGGTGAATGGGACGAGGAGTTCCCCGAACCGGACAACGCCGAAATGCGCAACTATCTCGGTCTCTCCGCCCAGGACGGCGAAACGACCGAAGGGGACGATTCCGAAAGCATTCCCGGCTTCGGTGCCGGTGTCGGACTCGCCGCGATCGCCGGACTGCTGACGGCGCTCGTCCTCCGACAGCGAACGTAGTCCCGGTTCAGCCATTCGCGGCGTAAACCGGATTTCATCTTTTTTGACAGCGAGTGAACGCAACGGTAGCGCCGCTTCGCACTGAACTACTGCCGAGAAACCACAGACAGTTGATTATACGGTCTCGAGGTGCGTCGCCGTCGCCGACGTGTGGCCGCGATTGAACGAGAGGATCTTGATGCGGATCACGTCCGTCGGTTCGCAGTCGGCGGGCACGTCTTCGACGAAGACGACGAAGCCTTCGATCTTACAGACCGCTCGCCGCTCGCCGGAGTGATGGTCGCTGAACTCGCGGATCGCGCTCTCCTCGATATCTCCGATGTCGACTGGCGGGTCGCGCTCCTGTGCATCCGTGTGGCGCTCCCACGATTGGCGTTCGTCCGCGGATCGGCCGCGGAACCGTTTGAATAGCCACGAGCCGATCACGAGCGCGACGACGACGCCACTGCCGAGTACTGCCGGGCCGAGCATACCGGAACCGGAGTCGCCTCGGTCTTCGATGTTCCGGTCTCGGCGGACTCCGCCGACCGACCGTCGTCGATCGCCTACTTCGACGAGCGCTCGTCGCTGGGTACACGGAGTCGACTGGCGACTCGAGGTCGATGCGGTCGGCCTCGGGGTGGATACGTCCTCACCGGCGATCGTTTGCTCCGGTCGGATGTCGGACATGGTCATTCCATTATCCAACGGATCGATCGGATCCGTCGCGGTTCGCATCACAGAAACAGGGTTTTCGGGGACACTGACAGGTCCGTCAGTCCGACGCGAGCTCTACGAGCGCGACGCCGTCTGGAACGCGCTCGAGGACGCTCGCGGGCCAGTCCCGGTGGGCGAGGGTGAACGCGGTCTCCGGGTTCGTCTCGACGAGGCGGGCCACGCCGTCGGCCGCGGCCTCGAGGGCGGCCCGATCGGTCCGGTCCGGCACCTCGGCGGTGAGCGGGTAGCTCCGCGAGAGCGCCCGCGGGAAGGGGCCAAAGGGCGGTTCGACCCGCCAGGAGTCGTCGAACTCGTCGCCGCGGGGTGCGTCGCCTTCGGTGAGCAACAGGGAGTCGGGGACGGCTAGCCGCTCGAGGCGCTGGTGGTGGCGGACGACTTCGGGCCGGCGCGCGCTCTCGTGGGAGGTATAGAAGAACGCGCTTTTCGAGACGGGGTCCGAGCGCTCGAGTTGGTCGGCGTGGTCGAGCAGCGTGCGGTAGCCGTCGAGCATCGTCGGGTGGGCGCGGGCGCGCTGTTCGACGAGTTCCATGAGGTTCCCGGCGCGGATCGCCTGCTTGATCCGGCGGATCTCGGCGAAGGTGACGTGGAGGTTGTGAGCGGCGAGTTCGGTCTCGCGCTCGGCGTCGGGAAGCGCGCGCAACTCGGCCGGCGAGTGCTCGGTACAGACGGCACAGGAGCAAGGGAGGTAGTCGAGGTCGTCGAGAGCCCGGGTGCCCCGAACCGTGAGATAGCGGTCGTCACGGGCGTACAGCGCGTAGGCCGCGGAATCGAACAGGTCACAGCCCATCGCGACGGCGAGCGCGAACATCATGGGGTGGCCGGCACCGAAGAGGTGGACGGGCGCGTCGGCACCCAACCCGCGCTTGGCGGCGGCGACGACGTCGATCATGTCGTCGTAGCGGTAGTCGTTCATCAGCGGGACGACCGCGCCGACCGGGAAGACGTCGAGGTCGGTCCCTTCGGCGTGGTTGCCGGCCCGCTCGCGGAGAGATGGGTAGGTCGAGCCCTGGACAGGTGCGCTGATGAGCATTTCGCCCGTGTCGGCGGCTTCGGCGATCTTGAGGCGGTTCTGTGTGGTCTCGAGGTCGGCTTCGGCGCGCTCGTGGGAGACGTCCGGTGGCGTCGGAATGTCGACGGGCGTGGCGATATCGGAGCCGATCTCGTGTTGGAATTCGAGGATCTCCTCGGTCGTGACGTCGATTTCGCCGTACTCCGAGAGCTGGAACGAACCGGAGTCGGTCATGATCGCGCCCGGGAAATCGAGTAGATCGTGGAGGCCTTCCTCGAGCGCGCGTTCGCGGAGGGTATCGTCCCCGTGGATAATATAGGAGTTCGTAATGAGGATCTCCGCGCCGAACTCGTCGGCGAGTCGGCGAGGACTGATCGTATCCAAATTCGGGTTGATCACCGGCAGCAGTGCCGGGGTTTCGACGGTGGCGTCGGCACGGGGAACGGTGAGTTCCCCGATGCGGCCGCCGGCGTCGGTGTCCCGGACTTCGAAGCACTCGCGCATTGGCCCCGTCTTGGGCCGTCCGACGTAAGTCATGACGGATTTCGACCGGCCGTGGGGCTACGATAGAGTGATCGCGCAGCTGGCAGTAGCCGATAGCAGCGATAAACGCCCCGTTCTGTCCCCTTCGCCGAGTCGGCCCCGGCAGCCACAAGCACGGCATTCGTCCGTCGTGATGAGCGCCATTTCGTGGCACGGAAATACGTTCTTCACGACGGCTGTGATCGTCATCTGTCTCGACAGGTGAACCCAAAATTAGGGACCGTTGCACGGTTTCAACACTCGTTTTCTCCAAGATAATTCCGTAACAGTCGCTTCGTTTTAGCCCGAATTCGAACGTGGGTGAGAGCGCATGGTTTCACGACCGCAGAAAATCGGCGTCGTGTTCGTCGCGCTGCTGGTCGCACTCGCGGGGGGTCCTGCCCTCGCCGGTGCGACAGGCGGCGCTGGCGACGACGCCGGAGACATGAGCGAATCCGAATCGAGCGCGACCCTCGAGAACGTACAGGTCGAGACACTGGAACTCGAGAACGTCACAGTCGAGAACGCGACGATCGAGGAACTGACCGTTGAGGAGTTCGACGCGAACGTCTCGGCGCTCCAGGACGAACTCGAGCGCAACGACACCGAGCCGAACGCTACCGATAACGAGTCCAACGCGAGCGGCGAGAACGTAACCCTCTCGGACATCCAGCTCGAGCAACTCGAGCTCGAGGGGGTCTCCCTCGAAGACCTCGAAGAAGGCGGCCAGGACAACGCGTCGACGGACGACGTGATGAACGCGTCCGAAACCGACGCGAACGACACCGAAACCGACGTTGAAGCCAACGATACGGCCGAGAACGACACCGCGTCGGTAAACGAAAGCGCCAGCGACGAGTCCGTAATCGACGAGAACGCGAGCGAGATCACGGTTCAGAACCTGACAATCGAGACGATGGACGTCGAGACGCTGACCATCGAGGAGCTGACCGCCGGTGAGGACGCCGGCAACGAGTCTTCGATGGCCGACAACGAATCCGCGGACAACGAGAGCGACGATCTCGGAATCTCTGCAGCCGACACCGAAACGGACGGTGACGGACTGTCCGAGGACAACGCGGCCGACACCGAATCGAACGCCACCGAGTCGAACGCAAGCGAGACCGAGTCCCAGGAGATCGAGCAACTCACGATCGAGCAGTTCGACGTCGAGAACGTGACGATCGACTCGATGACCGTCGATTCGGTCGAAGCGGCAGACGAGAGCAGCAACGAGACTGAAACGGAGACCGAAAGCGACGACAACGCAACCGATGAGGGTGGCCTCGAGGTCTCCGACGACGGAGCCAACGAGAGCGAGGCTGACGGGAACGTGACCGACACCGAGTCGGCGGACAACGCGACTGACGAGATGGACACCGAGCACTCCGGCGAGACCATTTCGAACCTCTCCGCGTCCTCGATCACGATCGAGAACGCGACCAGTGACACCCTCACGCTCGGCGACGCGAGCGACCTCGAGGACGTCGAGAGCGACGATGCGATGGCGTCCGGCGACGAAATGAACGAGACGGAGACTGACGAGAACGCAAGCAACGACACAGACACGGAGATCGAGATCACTGAAGACGAGGACACGAACGAGAGCGACGCCTAATCTCCGTTCAGCGGCACGGAACATTCCGTTTTTCTGTGAAATTCACTGCGAACCCCCGTTGTGTCTTCTGTATGCTGGCCTGTTGTCCCACCGTGCTGTACGGCGGCCGTGACCGGGCACAGACGAAGGCGCTTTAGGCGCTGGACCGCTTTTCGTTTCCTAATGAGTAAACCCACGCCCGAAGTATACGAGCAGGGCAAGGGCATGGACGCCCACAATCAAGCGATGCGGGAGATCCGCTCCCGAAAGGAGGCCAGTTACGACCCTCACGAGCCAACCCGCGTCTGGCTCGACGAGGACAACACGCCCGACGGCGTCAAGTCGAGTCTGACGATCATTCTCAACACCGGCGGCTGCCGGTGGGCCCGCGCCGGCGGCTGTACGATGTGTGGCTACGTCGCCGAGAGCGTCGACGGCGGCAGCGTCTCCCACGAGGCCCTGATGGACCAGATCGACGTCTGTCTGGCCCACGAGGCCGAAAACGCCGGTGAGCAGAGCTCACCGAGCAGTCGGACACAGTCCGACGACGCCGACGAAACCGCCGACCTCATCAAGATCTACACCTCCGGCTCGTTCCTCGACGAGCGAGAGGTCAGCGCGGAGAGCCGCCGGGCGATCGCCGACACCTTCGCCGACCGCGACCGGATGGTCGTCGAGTCGCTGCCCGATTTCGTCGATCGCGAGAAGATCGGCGACTTCACCCAGCACGGGCTCGATACGGACATCGCCATCGGCCTCGAGACGGCGACCGACCGGGTGCGCCACGACTGCGTGAACAAGTACTTCGACTTCGCCGACTTCGAGGACGCCTGCGCGGAAGCCGCGGCCGGGGACGAGGCCGCCGGCGACGACGTTTCGGCCGGCATCAAGGCCTACCTCCTGATGAAGCCGCCGTTCCTCACCGAATCCGAGGCCGTCGAAGACATGATCTCCTCGATCGAGCGCTGTGCGGACGTCGCGGGCTGTCACACCGTCTCGATGAACCCGTGTAACGTCCAGCGCTACACGATGGTCGACGACCTCTACTTCAACGACGGCTACCGCCCGCCGTGGCTCTGGTCGGTCGCCCACGTGCTCGAGGAGACTGCGGATGTCGACGCCATCGTCGTTTCGGACCCGGTCGGCCACGGCTCCGACCGCGGCCCGCACAACTGTACGGAGTGTGACGACCTCGTCCAGAAGGCGATCAAGGACTTCGACCTCCGGCAGGATCCCTCGGTCTTCGAGCAGGTCTCCTGTGAGTGCGAACTGACCTGGGAGACCGTCATGGAACGCGAGCGGAGCTTCAACCAGCCGCTGACCCGGTAACGCCGCGCGGCGGAAATCGGGGGTGCGTACTTTACCGTCGGCCGACAACGTCCGCTATGGTACTCCCATCGGTTTCGGACTACTGGAACGAACTCGAGCCCGCGGTGTTGATAGTCGTCGGCTTTCTGCTGTTCGTCTTTCCCGAGCCCGCGACCTCCGCGCTGGGTGCGGGGCTCATGTTACTCGGCGGGAGCTGGTGGTTCTACGAGTGGGGCCGGTAGCGGCAAACTGGCTCAGTCGCCGGTCGCCGTGCCGTCCGACGCGGACTGGATCGACGCCGTGTCGGCGCAAGGAATCTCGAGCGTAACCACTGTTCCGCGGGGCTCGTTGTCGGTAAACGAGAGTTGGCCGCCTGCTTGCGTGACGACCCAGTTGACGAGCCAGAGCCCGATGCCGCTGGCGTGACGGAGTTGTGTGATCTCCCGGTCGCCCTGGAGCAGTTCCCGCTCTTCGTCGGGCATTCCGGGACCGTCGTCGGCGATCGACAGCGTCAGTAACCCGTCGTCGGGCGGGTCACACAGCGTCACGTCGACGGTCGGACACGACCGGTCGCTGTGCTCGACGGCGTTCTCGAGCACCTGAAAGACGGCCGTCTGGAGGTATTCGTCGGCCCGGGCGAAGGCCTCGTCCGGGAGCGAACAACTGATGTCGACATCGGCGGTGCTCTCGAGGCGGGTGACCGCCTGTTCGACGGCGTCGGTGAGATCGATGGGGCCGGCCGCGACCTCGTCGCGGTCGAGAACCCGTTCGACGGCGCGGGTCTTCTCGGCGAGACCGATGAGTTCGTTCGTCCGGCACTGGACGGTCTCGACGTACTCGCGATCCGCGTCGTCGACGGCGTCCGCGAGCATTTCCGCACAGCCGTTGATGATGTTCATGCCGTTGCGAAGATCGTGGCGCAAGACGCGGTTGAGGATCTCGAGGCGCTTCTGTCGCTGCTTTTGGGCGGTGATATCAGTGTAGAGCCCGAAGGCTCGATCGGACGAGCCGTCCGTTGCCATCGGGACGACGCGAAGTCTGAAATCCCGTAGTCCGTCCGCGGTCCGTCGCTTGACTTCCGCCGTGCCGATATCGCCGCGGCTGCCCCGTCGATTGAGCGCCTTGGCTTCGGTCGCCCTGTCGGTCGGAACGATGTACTGATCGAGCGCTGCGCCGGAAAGCTCCGATTCGTCGTAGCCAAAGCACCGTTCGAACGCCGGGTTGACCGCCTCGACGATCGGGCCGTCCTCGAGATGACTGACGCTGACGACGGCGTCGGGGACGTGCTCGAACAGCGCCGCGAACCGGTCGCGTTCGGTCCGCAGCCGCTCTTCGAAGTCGATCCGATCGAGCGCGTCGGTGACGTGAGAGACCAACAGTTCTGCCAGTTCCTCGTCGGCCGCGGTGAACGCGTCGGGTTCCGTCGAGAGGGCCTGAAACACGCCGCGGTTCCCGACCGGCACACTCAGGACCGAGCGACAGCCGTCGATTCTCGGGACCGCGTCGCTCGCGGTGCACTCGTCGACGCGGACGGACCGTTGCGTGCGGTAGGTCTTCCCGGCGACACCCTCGTCGATCGGCCGCCGTTTTTCGAGGGCGGGCTTGAGGCCGACTGATGCGGCTTCCGTGACGAAGGCGTCGTCGCGGACCGTCTCGATGCAACAGACGTCGAAGTCGAGGACGTCTTCGGCCGCTTCGACGGTCACGTCGTAGATCGCCCCGCGGCTGTCGCAGTCGTCGAGCCGGGAGGCGACGCTGTGGAGGCCCTCGATCTTCGCCTTCCGGTCGACTAGTTGCCGCTCCATGCGCTTGCGGTCGCTGATGTCGCGGGCGATGCCGACCGTGCCGTCGATCTCGCCGTCGGCGTACAGCAGCGCCATGTTGACTTCGGCCGGCGTTCGCTCCCCGTCGGGGCCCGTCAGCGTGATTTCGTAGGTCGCGACGCGGCGGTCGTCGTCGGCCGCGAGCTCCCGGGCGTGTCGGCGACCCCGTTCGACGCTCTCGTCGGTCAGAACCAGCGAGGCGTGTTCGCCGAGGAGGTCCTCGCGACTGTAGCCGGTCTTGCCCATCATCGTCTCGTTGACCGTGACGAACCGGCCGTCGGTGTCGAGCTGGTAGACGCAGTCGCCGACCGTCTCGACGACGGTCTTCGTCCGCTCGAGTTCGCGTTCGCGCGCCGCTCGGTCGAGCGCCGCTTCGGCCGTCGTGGCGAGGACGTGGAGCAAGTGGATCTCGGCCTCGTCGAGGTCGTCCGCATCCGCCGATGCGGCCGACAACAGGCCGTGGTCGCCGAGCGGCTGGAGGAGTGCCGTTCCCACGTCGAGACCGGTGTCGTAGGGAATCCGCGACATGTCCTCGACGAGGGTCGGCCCGTCGCCGGTGTAGGCCTCCCAGAGGGCGTCGTCCCCCGGATCGACCGACGAGATGTCGTCGGTGTGTTCGTCGAGCGCCGACGTGACGCCGGCCAACTCGAGCGTCTCGCTGTCCTCGTCGTAGACCCTGATCGCGCCGACCGCCCGATCGATCACGTCCTCGGTCGCTGCCATTACGACGTCGGCGATTTCGTCGGTCGACTCGGCTCGCAGTAGCTCCTGGGTCGTCTCTTGGAGCGCCTCGAGGGCGTTCGCTCGCTTGCGGTCTGCCGTGATGTCCTGTCCGAACGAGAGGACGCTGACGACCTCGCCGTCTTCGACGAGCGGCGTGTTGAACCACTCGCAGGTCATTGTGGTCCCGTCCTTGTCGACGTTGTGGCTCACCTGTCGGGACGACCGCTCGCCGGTCGCCCCGTCGACGAGGCCGTTCCAGTATTCGATGGCGGCCGTTCGCTCCGAGTCCGGGACGAGCAGGTCGAGGGCGGATTCGCACGCGGCCTCGTCGGCGGTGTACCCGAACAGGTCGGTCGCCGCCGGGTTCCAGTTTCGCACCTCGAACGCGAGGTTCCACTCGATGATCGCGAGCGGCGACTGCTCGACGAGCAATGCGAGGCGGTCCGAGGGGTCGTCAGCGGGCTCCGGCGAGCCGGGCTCGGCCGTGCCGACGATCGTTCTCGTGTCAGTGGTCGTCGGTGTGTCTCGCTCCTCGAGCAACGCCTCTAGTCGAGTCACGAGCGGTTCGTGTCCCTGCGAGCGGGGAACGTAGCCGTCTGCTCCGGCGGCGACGATCGCGCCGGCGAGCGCTTCGCTCCCGTCGGCAGGAAAAGCGATGATCGGAATATCGGACCGGCGGTCTCGAATCGTCCGACAGCAGTCGACGGGGTCGGTATCGGGGAGCGAGTCTCCGATCACGACGCAGTCGGCAGTCGAGAGGCAGTCGAGACACGCGTCGGTCGTCCGAACAGTCTCGATCGTCACGCCGCGCTCCGCGAGGGGGCGTTCGAGGGTGGCTCCGGCGTCGGAACCGACGGCGACGACTCGGGTGTCCGGTCCGCTATTCGTGCCCATCCCCTGTATCCAGTTCGACTCCGACGAACGCCGACACTATTACTCTTTGACTCGACTCACGAACTGAGTCGTTCCCGGCGGCTGGTCGGGTGTTTTGCGGAAAACAGCCGGTTGCGGCCCTATACACCGCTTGCTTCCGATTCGAACCCGCGGAGAACCCCCTGACCGTCGGTCGGGCCGATGTCGGGCAGCGTCGCACGCTCCGGGTGTGGCATCAACACCGCGACGGACTCGCGGTCGCCGAGGACGCCGGCGACGTTGTGCTTGGACCCGTTCGGATTCACGTCCGGCCCCGTCTCGCCGTTCTCGTCGCAGTAGCGAAAGAGCACGCGGCCCTCGTCTTCGAGTTCGGCCAATCGGTCGTCGTCGATCTCGTAGCGGCCCTCGCCGTGGGCGATGGGAACCTCGATGACCTCGCCCTCCTCGTAGGCGGCGGTCCACGGGGTATCCGCGCGCTCGACGCGCAGGTAGACGTGTTCACACTGGAAGCGGGCGCTCTCGTTCGTCGTGAACGCACCCTCGGTCAGGCCGGACTCGCAGCCGATCTGTGCGCCGTTACAGACGCCCAGCACCGGCACGCCGTCGGCTGCGGCCTCGCGGACCTCGGCCATGATCGGCGAGCGGGCCGCCATCGCGCCCGCCCGGAGGTAGTCGCCGTAGGAGAACCCGCCGGGGAGGACGACGCCCGTCGTGTCCGCGGGGAGGCCGTCCTCGTGCCAGACGATCTCGGCGTCGATGTCGAGGTGTGCCAGCGCGCGCTCGGCGTCGCGGTCGCAGTTCGAGCCGCCAAAGCGGATGATCGAAACCGTCATCTACCGTTCGGCGACCTCCACGTCGTAGTCGTGGATGGTCGGATTCGCCAGCAGCCGTTCGGCCATCTCGTCGGCGCGCTCGCGGGCGTCGTCCGCGGAATCGGCCTCGAGGTCGACCTCGAAACGGTCGGCCGAGCGCAGTTCCTCGAGTTCGAAGCCCAGTCGCTCGAGGGCCTGCTTCGTCGTCTCGGCCTCGGGATCTAGGACGCCTCGTTTGAGTCGAACCGTCACCGTCGCCGTGTAGGCGGTCATTACCTGATACCCCGTAACCGTGCTCAAAAACGCTTTCGCCTTGGCTGCGTAATACACGTTCGTGGACACCGGCATGGGACTCGGCGGCGAGCCCCGGTTCCCGGCTCGCGTCGGCAGTCGCCTGCGGACCGATCAGGCCACTCGCGCGACGACGATGTCGCCAGTCGCGTGGACGGTGACCGTGTACGCGTCTAACTGAAAGGACACCTGCCCGGTGTTTCGGCTCGCGGCGCTGTTTGCCGGCTCGAAGAGCGCCTCGAGGCTCTCGGGATCGATGCGGTCGTAGAGCCGTTCGACGTCAGTCGGGTCGCTCCCGGAGAGTTCCGCAACCGTCGAGACGATCGTGGTCGTCAGCGAGTCGGTCCCCGCCCAGTCGTGTGAGACGAACGCCGTCTTTCGCTCGCGATCGATTCGTGATCGGCCGTGGTCGTCCGGAGTTACTGTCATTTTTTCACCTATCGGTTGGCGACTGTCACGCAGTGTGACTAAACACTCGTACCACGAACGAGCGTATAAATCCCTGTCAGACATGTTTCATGAAGTTGTACGACAAAATAAACTCGTTTGCGGGACGGGGGCGGGGTCGATTCGGGGCGGCTGTCATACGTCTGCGGGCCGGTCTCTCTCGCGCTCGCGCCATCGCTCGACGGGCACGTCCGCTCTCCGGCCGCCTCCGGACGGAGTGGGGCGGAGTCTCACGGGCCCCTGCGGAAAGCAGGACTTTTAGCCGCCCGCGGACTGCACTCGCTCGTGATGAATCGCTATTCGCTCGAGCGGAGGTGGCAGCGTTGACGACCGACGTAACCGAAATCACGGTAATCGGAGACGACGACACCGGGCTGGTCGCCAACGTGACCAGCCTCCTGTTCGAGCGCGGAATCAACATCGAGGACCTCGATCAGGCGGTCCGCGACGGCGTCTTCCGGATGTACCTCGCCGTCGACACCTCCGAAATGGTCTGTACGGAGGAGACGCTTCGCGAAGACCTCGACGAACTCGGCGACGATCTCGGGCTGGACGTGCAGGTCCGGTTCCCCGCCGACCGCGAGACCCAACAGATCGCCGTCCTCGTCACGAAGGAGAGCCACTGCCTCGAGGCGCTGTTCGAGGCGTGGGCCAACGACGAACTCGGCGCTGACATCGGCGTCGTGATCGGCAACCACGACGACCTCCAGCCGCTGGCCGAGCACTACGACGTGCCCTTCCACGATATCGGCGACGAGGGCGGCCAGCAAAACGAGGACCGACTGCTCGAACTGCTGGGCGAGTACGATGTCGACCTGATCGTCCTCGCGCGGTATATGCGCATTCTGAGCCCGAACGTCGTCTTCCGCTACGAGGACCGGATCATCAACGTCCATCCCTCCCTACTGCCGGCGTTCCCCGGCGCGGAGGCCTACCGACAGGCCGTCGAAGAAGGCGTTCGCGTGGCCGGTGTCACCGCCCACTACGTCACCACCGACCTCGATCAGGGGCCGATCATCACCCAGCGCGCGTTCGACGTCCCCGACGACGCCGACTTGGGCGTGATGAAACGCCGCGGCCAGCCACTCGAGGCCGACGCCCTGCTCGAGGCCGTCCAACTCCACTTAAACGGCGACGTGTCGGTCCACCGCGGCCGGACCTCGGTTCGGGAGAACGGCACGCAGTACCAACTCGGCCTGCCCGAGCAACTCGACGAGTTCACGCCGGACCGGCCGGTCGACGGCATCGGCAGCGCGGTCGCCGAAGACAACTGAGACGGCGGTTTTGCGGTCCGTTTCGGTGACTGCAGCGAGGAACTGGAGCGCCGCTCAGGCTGACGCCGACGACTCCCACTCCTCGAGACAGTCGTCAGTACAGAAGTGCCGGTAGACGGTCGCTCCGTCTTCGACGGTCGTTATGACGCGCTGTTCGGAGGACGGTCCTACGGGGTTACCGCACTGTCGACAGTCGGGTGAGTCGTCCGTCGAATCGGTCATCGTTGGCAGGTAGGCCGAGACCCACTTGAACGAATCCATTGCGGCGTATTCGGCCACGGCCGGCGAATCCGTTCGCCCGGCCGGGTATCTCGGCACGGCGTCGGTCGGTGACGGCGACTCGAGGGAACCGGCCTCGAGCGGGCCATCGTGGCTGCAGCGGATCGGTTCGAGCCGGTACGAGCGGTTCCATGAGCAGTAGCCTTATCGCCGCCACCGCCGTACGGTGGTATGTTATGGCACAGCGAAAAGTCGAACAGGAACTGTTCGTCAATCAATATACGCTCGGCCTCGTCGGTCCCGATCAAGAGTGGGCAGGCACGGTCGCGGACGGCGGCACGATCAGGACGTACACGCCGCCGGGCTGTTGGGGGCCGATGGTCACGCCCGAGTTCCACGGCGGCCACGAGGTCACTCGGCCGATCCGCGTCGAGGGTGCCGAAGTCGGCGACGCCCTGGCGTTACATATCCGGGATGTCGAGGTCACGAGCATGGCGACAAGCACGGGCTCGATGGCCGAACGCGAGGACGCCTTCGGCGACGACCCGTTCGTCGATCACCGCTGTCCGGAGTGTGGCACCGAGTGGCCGGAGACGGTCGTCGAGGGGACCGGCGAGGAGGCGATCAAGTGCGCCGAGTGTGGCGCGAACGCCTCCTCTTTTGGCTTCGAATACGGCTACACCGTCGCCTTCGACGACGACAATACCGTCGGGATCACCCTCGACGAGGACGCCGCCCACGAACTCGCGGAAAACGCCGACGAGGTGATGGACATCCCCGAGAACTCCCGTCAGCACCCTATCCTGCTGTACGAGCCCGGCGAGATGCCCGGCACGCTGGGGCGGCTGCGCCCGTTTATCGGCAACGTCGGGACGACGCCGCCGGTCACGATGCCCGACTCGCACAACGCCGGCGACTTCGGCCAGTACCTCATCGGTGCCGAACACGAGTACGGCGTCGACAGCGAGGCCGACCTCGAGGCCCGGACCGACGGCCACATGGACATCCCGCAAGTCCGGCCGGGTGCGGTCCTCATCTGCCCAGTCAAGGTCGACGGGGCGGGGGTCTACGTCGGTGACTTACACGCGAATCAGGGCGACGGAGAGCTCTCCTTGCACACGACCGACGTGAGCGGTACCGTCACGATGGATGTCGAAGTCATCGAGGACCTCGAGTTGGACGGCCCGGTGCTCCTGCCCGCCGAGGACGATCTGCCGTTTATCAGCAAACCCTACAGCGACGAGGAGCGCGAGGCGGGCCGCGAACTCGGCGCGGAACACGGCGTCGACGTCGAGGACGAGATGGGCCCGATTCAGGTCGTCGGCTCCGGCGCGACGGTCAACGACGCCACGCAGAACGCCTTCGACCGCGCCACGAAACTGCTGGACATGACCGAGGGCGAGGTCCGCTCGCGGTGTACGTTCACCGGCGGCGTCCAGATCGGTCGGCTGCCGGGCGTGGTGCAACTCGACATGCTCGCGCCGATGGCCGTCCTCGAGGACCGGGGGATCGACCACCTCGTGCGCGAGCAGTACGGCCTGTAGGACCGTCCCCGTTTTCACCGCTCCCTCGCAGTGGCGTGCGTATACGCTTCCCGGCGAGCGTTCTGATTTTCCCTCGAGCAGCCATCGACTATCGAGAGCCGCCCTGAACCGCGGGCATCAGCGTCAGCGATGCGTCCGCTGGCACCGTCTCCTCGAGCCCGGCACGCTCGCCGTCGACCGTTACTCTGACGCTCGAGCGCAACTCGTCGCCGTCGTAGAGCTGTGGCTCCGCTCGAGGGTACGCGTCGACCAGAGCCCTGACGGCGTCGGCGACGCTGCCGCCGGGCCACTCGAGCGTGACCGTCTTGTCGCCGGTCGCGCTCCGAAGCGGGCCGTAGACCGTAACTGCCGTTTCCATGCTCGATAGTGGGATCGATCGGACAAGAGCCTATAGTAGCCACTGAAAGTCATTGCACACCTGATCGCACGATTGCGTCGCGATCAGTGTGTAAATCGTTTCAGTGGCTACTATAGCCACTCGCGTTGCGGAGACGAACGACGAGCAAAGAAAACGGGGGACTCAGTCGTCGTTCGGTTCGGCGCTGGCCGCGGCCGACGACACGTCCTGCTGGCCGATCCACGACGAGGAAAACAGCGGTGCGACGGCGAAGCCGACCATCACGAGCATGAACAGGGCGAGCACGGCGCTCGAGACGGCCGCGATCCCGCTGGTGAGACTGAACAGGACGATACTCGTTGCGGCGCCGCTGGCGATAGCAGGGGTCATTTGCGTTCGTTCGACCGTGGTTCGGCCCCCAATATGAGGGTTACTTTCTTCGACACGGGTTGGAAAACGATAGCATAGCCCACGGAACGGCCGGCCCTTTCAAGTCGGGAGACGGGGTTGCAGCCGACGGGAGGCGGTCGAGTCGCCCTAGAGCCGCCGGACCGCACCGATCGCGCTCGAGAGGGGCGGCGCGTCGAAGAACTCTTCGTCGGTGTAGGCGTTGGCACCCGCACAGTACAGGTCGCGTGCGGTCTCGAGGACGTCGTCCTCGAGCGGCTCGGGCTCCTCGTCACAGAGCGATTTCCAGTCGGCGACGTTCTCCCGTTTGGCCTCGGCCTTGGCGGCGTCGACGGCCTGGACCCACTCGGGTTGGGTGCGCTTGTGGTACTGGCGGAGCACTTCCTTCGAGAGCTGGGTGCCCTCGTAGCTAAAGCGGTTCTCGTCGAACGTGCCGACGACGTCGCCGACGCGGATTTCGCCGCCGTAGTAGAGACACTCGATCTTGCCGTCCTCGTGGACCAATCCGGCCGAGTCGGCCTGTTCGGTGACGATCCGGTTGACCTCGCGGGCGAGGGACTCGAGGTCTTCGATGGCGGCGTCGCCGGCGATCGAATCGGCCTCGTCGCGGTCGAGATGGCGATCGCTCTCCTCGTATTTCGTCGTGAACTCGACGATCGGGTCCTCGAGGTCGACGGCCTCGTCGGGCCAGCTATCGAACGCGAGCCCGTGGTCGGCGGGGTCGGTCCGACTGCGCAGGCTCGAGCCGACGGGGACTCGGTTTCGGAAGACGATCTCGAGGGGGATCAGGTAGTTGTCGCCGGCCGCGTCGTGGTAGCTGTCGTAGTCGTACTCGCGGCCCTCGTTGGGGAGGTCCGGTACCTGCGTGAGATCGATGGCCATCTCCCACGGCGGGTGGGAGGCGTCTTCGAGCGGGATGACATCGCCGTTCTCGACGACCCCGCGGTAGTGGGTGGGGACGCCCTCGGCCTCGAGCAGTTCGAAGTTGAACGCGCCCATCGTACAGAGGCTCGCGCCCTTCTGTGGGATCTGGTCGGGCATCTTCCCCCAGTCGAACACCGAGTAGTCGTCGGTGAAGACGAACGAGCCGCGACCGAGGTCGGCGGCGGTCGCTTTTTCCTCGATGCGGAACTCCTTGACGCTCGTCATTCGAGACACCCCAGGCCGTGTCCGCTCCCGCAGTTCATATCTCAGTTGCCGTGGTCGGCCCCTAAGAAGGTTTCAGTATCGCGCGGGCGACCGCCGATCGGCGACGCGAGAGTGGTGACTCACGCGCAGGTTGTCGGGTTCGGCCGCTCTCTCAGTCGTCCTCGACGGTCGCGAGCAATTCTTCGGCAGCCTGCTGCAACGACCCCTCGAGCCCGTCTTCGACGAGGTTGCGAAGCGTCGAATCACACTGGGGCGTCGCGATCGCCTCGAGGGCCTGCCGGCGATACCCGTCGGCCAAGTTCTCCCGGCGGGCGAGCGCCGCGAGTTCGTCGCACTCGTTTGCCGTCTTCAGTTCGCGAATCGCACCGGTTCGCCGTGCGTCGTCGGCTTCCTCGTCGAGGGCGAGGTCGATGCACTCCGCCGGCGTCCGTGAACTCATGCGTAAACCTTCGCCTCCCGCGCGGATAGATTCGGGACCTGCGAACGCCGACTCTCTCAAAACTGGCTATCCGCTGGAGACGCCGGGGTGGACCGACGATTCCTGATCCATCATGCTTTTCTCGCTGTACGGGTATCGTTACGTCGATGGAGCGACCGGTGACCGAGGCCGACCTCACGTTCGATCACGTTCCCGAGACCGACCAGTCCTTCGAGAACGCACTGGCAAAGGCACGCGACGGCGAGCGACTCGCGGTCGACGACGCGATCGAGTTACTCACTACGGGGACCGAGAGTGAGGGAATAGACCGGAAACGCAAGGAGCGAGTCCTCGAGGCGGCCGACCGCCGCCGCGCCGAGCAGGTCGGCGAGGAGGTCACCTTCATCGCGAACCTGAACAACAACGTCACGACGGCCTGTAACGTGGGCTGTCTCTTTTGTAACTTCAAGGACGCCGCCCACACCTTCGAGAGCGAGACGGAGATCGAGACGGCCGGCTTCACGAAGACGCCCGCGGAGTCCCGCGAGATCGTCTCCAATGCGGTCGACCGGGGGATCTACGAGGTTACCTCGGTCTCCGGTCTCCACCCCGCGTTCGGACTCGACGAGGACCACCGAACGATCCTCGACGACCACCCGAACCCGAAGGCAGTCAACTACAAGCCCCCCGAACGGTACGACACCAGCCCCGGCACCTACACGGACCAGATTTCGGCGATGAACGTCGACGGCGTCCACGTCCACTCGATGACGCCCGAAGAGGCCTATCACGCCCGTCGGGGCACCGACTGGTCCTACGAGGAGGTCTACCGGCGGCTCAAAGACGCCGGACTCGACACCGTTCCCGGAACCGCAGCGGAGATCCTCGTCGAGGAAGTCCGCGAAGTCATCTGCCCCGGCAAGATCAGTACGGAGGGCTGGCTCGAGGCCATGGAGGCCGCCGCGAACGTCGGTCTGGGGATGACCGCGACGATCATGTACGGGCACGTCGAGAACGAGGCCCACCGTGCACTGCACCTAAAACGGATTCGGGACCTCCAGGACCGAACCGGCAACATCACCGAGTTCGTCCCGCTCTCCTTCGTCCACCAGAACACGCCGCTTTTCGAACACGATGTCGTCTCGAGCGGCCCGAGCATCGACGAGGACGAACTGCTGATCGCCGTCTCGCGGCTGTTCCTCGACAATATCGAGCACATTCAGTCCTCGTGGGTCAAGTACGGCGACGAGCAGGGACTGAAGATGCTCTCGTGTGGGGCCGACGACTACATGGGGACGATCCTCTCCGAGGAGATCACCAAACGCGCCGGCGGCGGCTTCGGCGAGTTCCGCTCGTTCGAGGACTACGCCGAGATGATCGCCTCGATCGGCCGTGTTCCCGTCGAACGCTCGACCGACTACGAGCAGCGCCGGGTCATCGACCCCGACGACCCGCCCTTCGGTCCCCGACTCGGCCCAAAGGCCGACGGCACGCCGCTGTTGACGCGCGAAGAGCGCGAGGCGCGGGCGCTTCCGGCCGACGACTGATCGGTCGTCGGCCGGCGTGGCCAGCCGCCAGTTTCCCGCGGCTCTTCTCGGCGCACGTATCACGCGTCGAGTATCTCAACGGGACCGCAAGAGCCTATTTTACGCGCAGCAAGCGACGGTCGCGTATGATCGAAGCGTACGTGATGATCATGACCGCGGCCGGAACGTCCCGCTCGATGCTCCCTGCGATTCGAGAGCTCGAGCACACCACGCGGGCGAACATCGTCGCCGGCGAGTTCGACGTCATCGCCACCGTCGAGGCGGAGTCGCCGCAGGCGCTACTCAGGATCGTCACGGACGACATCCACTCGCTCGAGGGGGTCGGACAAACGCGAACCGCTATTATTCTCGAGTGACACCCGGATCACTCGTTACTCAGTCGCGACCGAGTCGACTTCGCCATCCGCCTTCGGCGAAACGGGTTCCGTCTCGCCGATATCGACACCGACGGCCCGCACCGGCGCGCCGTCGCCCACGAGCGCCAGCGGATACGCCCGGAGTTCGAACCGATCCCCGACCGACTCGAGGTTCGTCAGGTTCTCGAGGATCAACCGTTCGTCGCCGAGCAGCGTGTGGTGGGCCTGAAACCCCTCGGGTTCGTCTTTGCCGGCGTGTTCCGTCGGGGTCGGATCGGGATTGAGCGCGTCCACGGCCACGTCGAGTCCCCGTTCGACGCACGCCTCTGCCGCCGCCGGCGAGAGGTACGGATGCTCGAGGTACTGATCCGTCCCCCAGTGGGTGTCCCAGCCCGTCTGGAACGCGGCCAGATCGGCGTCACTGTCCGGTACCCGCGACGCGGGGATCGGCTCCCGGGCCTCGAGATCACGGCAATCGATTCGGACCGCGTCGAAGGCGAACAGCTCGAGCGGGAACGCCTCGAGGGTCTTCCCGTCGGGTTCGGTGTGGGCGGGTGCGTCGACGTGGGTCCCGGTGTGGCTGCCACACTCCAGCGCGTCGACGCGGACGCCGTGGTCTGCGTGGGTTGCGTGCGGTCGGACGGCGACGGCGGGGTCGTCCGGGTACGTTTGCATCCCGGTCTCGATCGGGTGGCTTAGATCGACGTGCATACGCGATATCCGTCGGCGGAGGCGGATAACGCTGTGTGCTCTCGAGTCGCCGCGCTCGCTCGAGAGCCGTTCTCGGAACTCCCTGTGACCGTGATTTATATCGACGCTCGATAATGCATGCGTATGCGACTCAAAGGCAAGACAGCATTTATCACGGGTGCGGGATCGGGCCTCGGCCGGGAAGCAGCCGAGCGGTTCGCCCGCGAGGGCGCAACGATCATCGCGGCCGATGTCGATCTCGAGGGGGCCGCGGAGACGATCGAGCTGGTCGAGGACGTGGGACAGGACGGTACCGCGCTCGAGTTGGACGTCCGCGACGCCGACGCGGTCCACGCGGCCGTCGACGAAGCGGTCTCGGAGTTTGGCCTCGATATCATGCTGAACAATGCGGGCGTGAGCCACGAGCGTTCGAAAATCGAGGAGATCGATGAGGGCGAGCGCGATCGGGTCATGGACGTGAACGTCACGGGCGTCTGGAACGGCTGTCACGCCGTGATTCCCCACTTCAAGGAGCAGGGCTCGGGCGCGATCGTCAACACGGCGTCGCTGGCAGGGGTCATCGGCGCGCCGCAACTGGGTGCGTACTCGCTATCGAAAGGCGCGGTCGTCAACTTCACGCGGACCGTCGCGGCGGAAGTCGGCCCGGCCGGCGTCCGGGCGAACGCGGTCTGTCCGGGCGTGACCGACACTGCGATGCCCCGGAAGAACCGCACCGAAGAGGAGTGGGAGGCGACCAAAGCGGAGATGGCCCGCCACTATCCGCTCAAGCGGCTGGGCGAGCCCGAGGACATCGCCAACGCGATGTTGTTCCTGGCCAGCGACGAGGCCGATTGGATCACCGGGCAGGCGCTGGTCGTCGACGGCGGCTTCTCCTGTACATAGCTTCATACGGTCTGCTGTACGTCATTTCCGGTGCGACCGCGATACGGCCTGCGGTCGCACCGGTACATCGGTACAGCAGACCGTATCACTCGAGGGGAAGCGTTTCGGAACCGGCGATCGAACGGCCGCTATGGCCACCGACGAATCCTACGTGCGACAGGCGATCGATCTCGCGGAATCGGCGGTCGAACACGGTAACACGCCCTTCGGCTCCCTGCTCGTCGTCGACGACGAGGTCGTCCGGACTGCGGAGAACACGACCCTCACCGACGACGATATCGCCGCCCATCCGGAGTTCGAACTGGCGCGGTGGGCCGCAAGCGAACTCGAGCCCGGCGAGCGCGCGGCCTGTACGATGTACACCAGCACCGAACCGTGTCCAATGTGTGCGAGCGCGATCGTCTATGCGGGGCTTGGACGGGTTGTTTACAGCGTCTCAGTGGATTCGCTCGCCGACGTGCGCGACGACGGCGTGATCGAAATCCCCTGCGAGGAAGTGGTCGACCGGGCGAACGGGTCGACGAGCGTGGACGGGCCGGTCCTCGAGGACGAGGGGCTCGCGGTCCACGAGGAATACTTCTAGTTGAGTCTTCGGAAACAGAGATTTCGGCGGCCTCGGCCGACTGTACTGCCGTTCGGTTAGTCGGCAGTCGCTGCCGTCTCGTCCCGGAGCACGGACCGGTAGCGCCGACCGGCCGACCCGTCTTCGCTGAGCGCGTCCCGAATCGTCGGCGAGATCCACTCCCGGTTGCCGTCCGCGCCGTCGGCGAGGACGCCGTCGAATCCGGTCGTCCGCAGCTTCGTGGGGAGGAACCGCTCGTAGACGGGCAGCCGTTCCCCGAGTGGCACGCCCGCGTAGGCGGCGATCTCCTCGAGTTCGCGTAGTGCGGGCCATTTGTATTCGGGGTTGATGTGGTCGTCGGTGACCGGCGAGACGCCGCCCAGATCGTCGACGCCGCAGTCGATCAGGTCCTTCGCGGGGGCGAGGTTCGGCGGGACCTGCACGGAGACCTCCTCGGGGAGCGCGACGCGGGCCATCGCCGTCACCTGCCGCATCGTCGCGAGGTCAGGCGAGCCGTCCGACCAGCGCTCGTTGTCCATCACCGGCTGGACGATCACTTCCTGGATGTGGTCGTAGCGTTCGTGTAACTCGCGGATCGCCAGCAGGCTCTCCGCGCGGTCGCGCCAGTTCTCGCCGATCCCGACCAGAATTCCGGTCGTGAAGGCCACGTCAAGCTCGCCCGCGTTTTTCAGGGTGCGCAGCCGCTGACCGGGCACCTTGCGCCGCGGCCCGGCGTGTGCGCCCACTTCCGCAGTCGTCTCGAGCATCACACCCATGCTGGCGTTAACGTCCGCGACGGCCGCCATCTGTTCGCGGGTCTGGTCGCCCGGGTTCGCGTGGGGGAGCAGCCCCTCCTCTAAGGCGACCTCGCAGGCCTCCCGCAGGTAGGTGTGGATCGAGTCGTGACCCCACTCCTCGAGTTGCGCGTGGATCTCGGTGTAGCGCTCGTCGGGGTCGTCGCCGAAGGTAAACAGCGCCTCCGTACAGCCGGCGTCGGCCCCGCGCCGGCAGATCTCGCGGACCTCCTCGAGCGAGAGCAGTTCGGCCTGTCCGGGCGGATCGAAGTAAGTACAGTAGGTACAGGTATAGCGACAGGCCGTGGTGAGCGGGATGAAGACGTTTCGGGAAAACGTCAGTGACGGCGGTGCCTCGACGTCGTTCGGACTGGCCGCTAACAGCTCCTCGACGGCCCCGTCATCGACCGCGATATCGACGCCGTACTCGCTCGCCCCGGGAAACATTACCTCTGGATGTCGTCGCTCGGCACATAAGGCCTTCCTTCGCCGCGGTCGCCTCGAGTGCGATCGGTCACTTCGTCGCCCGGTCCTCGTTCCGAGCGATGCCGGCCCGGCCGTTCCGATCGTCGAGTTGGAACCCCAGCTCGCGGAGCCGAGCGGGGGCGCGGTCGCCCTCGCGGCCGTGAACGAGCACTTCCACGAGGTCCGCCGGTTCGTCGATATCGGTCGCCAGCCGAAAGGAGTCGACCGTCTCGAGGCTGGCCCCGACCTCGCGAGCGATCTCGCAGTGATCGAGATACGAGGTGCCGTGGTAGTCCACGCGGAACTCGGGGTGGCGGACGACAAGCGCGTTCGTCCCGCCGCCTCGGCCGGGTGCGATCGCGATGTCTGCCGACGCGGACAGGAGTCGCTCGAGCGCGTCGGGGGTCGCCAGCGCGAGGTCGGCCATGACGACGGCGACGGGGTCAGAGTCGCGGTCGGGAGCGGCAGTCCCGTCGTCGCTTTCGCGGTCTCCCTCGTCCCCGGTGGTCTCCAGCACCGGCAGCCGCGCGTTGACCGCGTCGGTCAGCGCCCGGTCGTCGACCGTGATCGATGTCGACGCGGCGACCTCACTCGAGAGGTCGAGATCCGCGAGTGCGAGCGGCGCAGTCGAGACGACCGTCGGCTCGTGGCCAGCGTCGACGATCGCACGCAGGACGTCCGCGAGCATGGCGCGGGCGATGGTCGATCGCTCCGCCGGCGTGAGCGCTGACTCGAGGCGAGTCTTGGGTGTCTCGGCGGCGAACGGGACCACGACGCGCATCTGAATCTGGTTGCGATAGTCCGGGCGCGCTCAAAAACACGTCGGAGTGTCACCGACTCCCCACAGGCAGGCGTCTGTACGGTCTCGTGCCCCCCGACACGAGTGCGACCGCTCGCGATGTCGAATACCGAAAGCCCGACGGCTTAGAACAGCGGCTCGAGTTCGTCCTCGTCGTCTTCGACGAGTTCCTCGAGGTTCTCTTCGCTCTCCTGCTGGATGTCGTCGATGTTGTCCTGTGCCTCGATGGCCACCTGCTGTAGGCGCTTGATCCGTGGGACGTTCGTCACGCCGGAGAGCAAGATCGCTGCGGACACTTCGGGCTCCTCTCGCGGGAAGTCGCCACCGCGAACTTCCATGCTTCCCGTTTCCTCCTCGAGCCACTTGCGGCCGCGTTCGATGCCTTTCCGGTTGAGATACTCCGAGGGACCGGAGAGCACGAGCAGGGCGCGCTCGGTGCCTTCGATCTCGCAGGGGAGCGTGAGCCGGCCGAGCGCGGCCTTGCGGACGAGGCTCGTGATGCGGTTGGTCGTGTTCGCGGCGTCGAGATCGTCGTCCGAGCCGCCGTCGTCGCCGGTAAACCGCGAGAGGAGGCCGCCGCCGGAGTTGAGTTCGACCTCCTCGCTTGCAAAGCCGACGGTCGAGACGCCGCCGCCCGAAAGCGTGTTGATGATCTCGCTCGAGTCGACGACGCTCTCGGCGACTTCCTGTCCGTCGCCGACTTCGCCGGCACCGAAGAGGATGCCGAATCGGCGGACGATCTCCTCGTTGATCTGCTCGTAGCCGCCCTCGACGGACTCGCCGGTCTGTCGCCAGGAGTCGTTGTCGAAGACGAGCAGGTTGTCGACCTCGCGGACGAACGTCTGGAACGATCGCGCCGCGTTGAGCGTGTAGATCCCGCCTTCGTCCGTGCCCGGCAGGACGCCGAGCCCGTAGACGGGGATCGTGTAGATTCGCTTGAGGTGTTTCGCGAGGACCGGCGCGCCGCCGGATCCAGTGCCGCCGCCCATCCCGGAGACGATCAGGAAGGCGTCGACCTCGTGGGTTGGGATCTGGTCGATGGCGTTTTGGACCTCGTCGATGTCCTCCTCGGCGACTTCCGCGCCGAGTTCGTTGTCAGCACCCACGCCGTGGCCCTTTACCCGGGCCTGGCCGATGAGTACGCGGTTCTCCTGTGGAATATTGTCGAGACCGATGAGGTCCGCTTTCGCGGAGTTGACGGCAATTGCCGCGCGGACGATTCCGCTGCCCGTCCGATCGTCGTAATCGAGGAATCGATCGACGATTTTGCCACCGGCCTGTCCGAATCCGATCATCGCCAGCTTCATTATTTGTCAGGGGGCTCCGTTGAATTGGTAACAGTGCGATGGAGGATATAAGTCTTGTGCTAAACTGACTTTCTCCCGTTCAATACTATCGAGGATAACCGCAGGACGGAAGCAGTATTCAATCGTTACTTTCGCTCCCGTAATCGTCGTTTACTCGGCCCACAGATGTTTTTTATGTTACGTTTCTTCTGCGAGTGCAAGCGACGCAAGACTCGAGTCCGTGGCCGAAATTAGGCCGTTTCTGCCGGTTTTTCCCGGTGATGGGTCCCCTCGAGACCGAGATACGAACCGAGCGTTCGCAACGCCACCGGGTCGCGGCCGAACGCGGTCACGTCGTTGTCGGCGACGGTGTTGTCGAACTCGAGCGAGCGGCCCTGATCGAGGCCGAAGGGAACGAACGGTAGCGAGTCGACCGCTGAGAGCCCAAACTTCGCCATGCCCATCGGGATCGGAACGATCGTGACGTCTTTCCCGTCGGCCGCGTAGACCAGTTCTGTCACGTCCGCGAGCGTGGCGATCTGCGGGCCACCGATCTCGTAGGTTTCGCCGACGTGGGCATCGTCCTCGAGTGTGTCTACAAGCATCGGGACGAGGTCGCCGACCCAGATGGGCTGGAACCGGGTCTTTCCGCCGCCCGGGAGCCCCGTTACGTACGGCGTCGTCAGCGTCTTCGTGAACTCGACGAACTCGCCGCCGTCGCCGAAGACGACCGACGGGCGGACGATCGTCCACTCGAGCGCCGAATCCCGGACGACCGCTTCGGCCTTCCCCTTGGCGCGGATATAGCCCGTGTTGCCGTCGGGGTCCGCACCGAGCGCGCTCAGTTGGAGGAAGCGATCGACACCGGCGGCCTCGGCAGCGCGGACGAGATTTTCCGTGCCGCCAAGGTGGACCTCCTCGTGGCTCGTTCCCTCGGGCGGTTTGTACAGCGGCGAGAGCGAGACGAGGTTCACGACGGCGTCGTGGCCGACGACAGTATCGGCGATCGAATCGTAGGCGCTGACGTCGCCCATGGCCGATTCGACGCCGTCGGGGAGCCCGCCGTCGTCGGGCGAACGCGACAGCGCCGTCACCTCGTGGCCGCGCTCGGCCAGTTCTTCGCAGAGATTCGTTCCGATGAACCCGGTGCCGCCGGCGACGAGGACTTTCATATCCGAAAGGTACAGATACAGCGATAAATAGGTGTGCGGCTACACTGTTCGGTGTGGCCGGCGTTCGACGGATTGTAATAGGAACCGCCACGAGGTGAGACCATGCTCGTCACGCTCGAGGGATTAGACGGCAGCGGCAAGACGACGGTCTGGGAGGCCGTACACGAGCGCTATCCCGAAGCCGTGTTCACGCGGGAACCGACGGACGATTCGTGGTATGGCGAGGCCGTCTACCGCTCGATCGAGGACGACGACGCCGATCCACTTGCGGAGCTCTTCCTCTACACCGCCGACCACGCCGACCATCTCTCGCGCGTGATCGAACCCGCTCTCGAGCGCGGCGACCTCGTCATTTCGGATCGGTACTCCGACTCCCGCTTTGCCTATCAGGGCGCGACGCTCGCGGCGGCCGAGAGCCACGATCTTCAGGACCCGCTCGAGTACGTCGTCGACATCCACGAGCCGTTCTCGATCACTCCCGATCTGACGATCTACCTCGACCTCGACCCCGAGACTGCCGCGGCCCGCGCGGGGACCACAAACAAGTTCGAGCGAGCCGAGTATCTCGAGTCGGTCCGTGACAACTACGAGCGGCTGATCGAACGTGATCCCGACCGCTTCGTCCGCGTCGATGCGACACAGCCCCCGGCGGCGGTACTCGAGTCGGTGACGGACGCGCTCGCGGCGGCGGTATCCGACTCGAGTTAATCACAGCCAGCGGTCTGGTTCCTGCTCGTGGCGCTCTCCGTCCATCGGTTCGGGCAAAGGCTTTAGTCGTGATAAGTCGTACCACACTTCTGATGGTCCACGCGTTCATCATGGTGAAGACGGCCGCCGGAAAGTCCGAGGGGCTGCTCGCGGAGATCGACGGCCTCGAGTCGGTTGCCGACGCCCACATCGTCGCGGGCAACTACGACATCATCGCCGAGGTCGACGCGCCGGAGGTCTACGACGTGCTCCAGACCGTCTCCTCGAGCCTGCAGGGACTCGGCGGCGTCACCGATACGAAGACGTACATCGCGATGGGCTAGGGAGACCGAGACCACGGGGCTACCCACGTCTTGCCTGGTTCTCCGCCGCTCTCGGTGCTCGAGCGACGGCATTCCATTCGATACCATGGTAGTCCGGCGCAACCTTATTCACCGGGGCGGGCGTACCCCTGTGCATGCGGTTCGTGATTATCGGGGCTGGACGGGTCGGCTTGCGCACAGCACGCGTCTTGCGTGACGAGGACCACGAGGTGACGATGGTCGAACGCGACGAGCCGACGCGCAGACGGGCCCGCGACCAGGGCTTTACGGTCATCGACGGCGACGGCTCCCGCGAGGACATCCTCGAGGAAGCCGGCGTCGAGAAGGCCGATGCCGTCGGTGCGCTGACCGGCAACCTGAACGTCAACTTCACCGCTTGCATGATCGCCAACCACTACGGCTGTCGGACGGTCATGCGGATCGACGAGGCCTACCGCGAGGGCATCTACCGCAAGTACGCCGATCAGGTCGACGAGATCATCTACCCCGAGCGACTCGGCGCGATCGGCGCGAAAAACGCCCTGCTTGGCGGGACGATCCGCGCCATCGCCGATATCGCCCCGCACCTGCAGGTCGTCGAACTCACGATCACCGACGCGGCCCCCGTCAACGGCTACACGATCAGCGAACTGCACCTGCCCGCCGACGCGACCGTCCTCGCCTTTGGCAAGCGCGATCAGTCCCTCGGCATCCCGACGGAAGACCTCTCGCTCGAGGACGGCGACCGACTCGTCGTCCTCGCGGACTTCGACGTTCTGAGCGAGGTGCGCCAACTGCTGGTCGGCGAAACGGCGACCAAAGCGGCCGCGAACGCGGGCACGGGCTCGAGTTCGGCGGCGACGGAACTCTTGGAGGGTGAAGCGGATACGGAGACAGAGCAGACGAAAACGGACTCGGAGACCGACTCCGACACCGGAGGTGTCAACTGATGGTTACCGCGTTTATTATGATCAAGGCGAACACGGGCGAGGCGGATCGGCTCAAAGACAGCATCGAATCCATCGACGGCGTGCAGTCGGCCCATATCGTCGCGGGCGATGTCGACCTCATCGCGAAAACACAGGTCGAGACGCCGGCCGCAGTCAAGGAGATCGCAGCCACCCACATTCAGGCCATTCAGGGCGTCGAGGACACGCAGACGTATATTGCGATGGATTAAGATCGAATTTTTGCCGAGGGTGCGCCGCAGGCGCACCCGTGGTTCGAAAGGCGCGGAGCGCCTTTCGTCATCAAGCGAGACCTCCGGTCTCGCGGACCTCGCGAATGGAAGATTCGCTCAGTCACGAGAGAGCTTCGCTCTCTCGAACGACAGCGCAAAACTTCGTTTTACATCGGCATGCCACCGCTGCCATTGGTTCCGTCGCCGTCCGCGGCCTGTCGGCCTCTGCTCTGGGCGTTCTCGAGCAGCGTCGCCGCTTCGCCGCGGTAGTCGTAGCCGGGGATGATCCCCTGTGCGAAGGTGCCTTCGACGAATTCGATCAGGGCCTTGGCGTCGGCGACGCCCTCGCCGGCGTCCCACGCGATGTACTCGAGGGTGACACGGACTTCGTCGGCGTCGCGTTCGACGAGCGGGTCGTCGTGGGTGCTCGTCTGCGCGACGGTGAAGACGTCCGCGAGCCGGCGCTCGAGGGTTTCGAACCAGCCGTTTTCGACGGGGTCGGCGACGACCTCGTCGGCGACGGCTGCGTCGAGCGTGGGGAGGAAAACGGTAACGTGGAATCGGCCGTCGCGCTTGCCCTCGGCGTCCGCGGCCGTGATGGTGGTGTCGAAGACTGTCGTCTCGAGGGCGTAGCCGTCGTCGGTCCGGTCGAACGCGTCGTGGGACTCGAGTTCGCGCGCGATGGGGTCTGGAAGCTCGGTCATTGTCGACCGAACGGGCGTGGCGGAAAAGGGTGTTACGTTGTCGTGACTGCGAACGGATCGATTCGGCGGAAACCGATACAGCGTTGATGTCGGACGGAAGTCTCGGCGGTCTTGAGGGGACCGTTTCACGGGGAAGTACCGAGTTTCTACCGGAAACGGCCCCCATTACTACAAGCGAAACCGTCCTCTATCGACGGCATGAGTCTGGACAGACACGCCGCGGAACGTCGTCGCTTCGCTCGCCTCCTCGGAACGGACGGCGATCACGGTTCCGGCCTGCCGATCGGCGGGCAGGACGCCGACGAGGAAGCGGACGACCAAGACGCGACCGACCGCGACGACGATTGCTCGAGCGACGACGCAGCTACGACGTCTGCCGGTCGTTGAGGAACGAATCGAGTGCCGTCGCGACTTCTTCGAAGTCTTTGACCGTCAGCCCGTCCGTCGTGGCGAAGACGCCTTCGCTGTCGTTTGTCACGCGGATGAGAAAGCCGTTCTCGAAGACCCGAATCGTGTAGTCGTAGGAACCGAGTTCCGACCCTTCATAGGCCGTCTGCGTGGTCTTGAAGCCGCGCCACTCGTGGCCGATAAACGTCGAGAGATCGGCGTCGCGCTCGAGGTCCTCGCGGAGGTAGAGCTGCTCGAAGTCGTCGCGCGTGAAGTAGGTGACCGAGCGGAGGCTGTCGCCGATAGCCGTTCGACAGGTCGCGACGATCTGCTCTGCCGCCTCTGACGTGAGTATCCCAGTCGGCATACGTGACCAGTCGAACCCCGCGAACTTAACGACGAGGGCTACTCACAGTTTGCTGAAAGAGTCGCAAGCGGTCGGGCGGGTCCGATTACGCCTGCTCGATCGCCCGGTCGAGATCCGCGATCACATCGTCGACGTCCTCGATCCCCACCGAGAGGCGCACGAGGTCGTCCGTGACGCCGCTGGCCAGCTTCTCCTCTTCGGTGAGCTGCTGGTGGGTCGTGCTCGCGGGGTGAATGATCAGCGTCTTCGCGTCGCCGACGTTCGCGAGCAGGCTCGTGAGGTCGACCTCGTTACAGACCGTCTCGGCGGCGTCGTAGCCGCCCTCGAGTCCGAAGGTGATCATGCCGCCGTAGCCCCCTTCGAGGTACTGCTGGGCGTTCTCGTGGGTTTCGTGGCTCTCGAGGCCGGGGTAGTTAACCCAGGAGACCTTCTCGTGGTCCTCGAGGTACTCCGCGACGGCCATCGCGTTGTCACAGTGTTTCTCCATGCGCAGGGGCAGCGACTCGAGTTTCTGTAGGGTGACCCACGCGTCGAAGGGGGCCTGCTGGTTGCCCAGATCGCGTAGGCCGCGAGTGCGGGCGACGACCGAGAAGGCCGCGTCGCCGAAGGTTTCCTGGAAGTTCACGCCGTGGTAGGCCGGATTCGGCTCGGTGATCTCGGGGTAGTCGCCCTCGGACCACGGGAACGAGCCGCCGTCGACGAGGACGCCGCCGACGGTCGAGCCCGCGCCGTGGATCCATTTGGTCGTCGAGTTCCAGACGAGGTCCGCGCCGTGGTCTAGCGGCCGGCAGAGATACGGCGTCGCGAAGGTGTTGTCGACGAACAGCGGCACGTCGTGGTCGTGGGCGATGTCGGCGATCCGTTCGATGTCCGGCGTCACGAGCGCGGGGTTGCCGATCGTCTCGAGGTGGACGAAGGCGGTGTCGTCGTCGATGGCCTCGGCGTAGGCCTCGTAGTCGAGCGTATCGACGAACTTCGTCTCGATCCCGCGCTTTTCGACGGTGTGGGTGAGGTAGGTGTAGGTTCCGCCGTACAGCGACGACGAGGAGACGATGTTGTCGCCGACTTCGGCGAGGATGAACGTCGCGAGGTCGAACGCGGCCATCCCCGACGACGTCGCGAGCGCCCCGACGCCGCCCTCGAGCGTCGCGATGCGTTCCTCTAACATCGCGTTCGTCGGGTTCATGATCCGCGAGTAGATGTTGCCCGCCTCTTCCAGTCCGAACAGCGCGGCGGCGTGGTCCGTGTCCTCGAACTGGTAGGACGTGGTCTGGTACAGCGGCGGCGCGCGGGCACCCGTCGTCGGATCGGGCTCTTGTCCGGCGTGGACGCTGTTCGTTGCGAATCGATGTCCATCGGAATCTGAATCGTCGCTCATACTGGTATATCAAACGGGGACTGGTAAAGCTATTAGGCGAATCGGTTCGGTTCCGGTCGTACAGTAACTACTGAATCGATTCACACACTGATCGCAACGCAGTCCGGCGAGCAGGTGTCTATCGAGTTTCAGTGGCGACGAAACTTGTCGGTCGAACGGCCACCGGGGCCTCGATCCCGACTCAGAGTTCGAGCACGCTGACGATACGCAGGCTCTCGAGGACGAGCCACCCGACGAACAGCCCGTAGGTCACGAGCAACGCCCACGCCTCCCGACGGGAGAGGTACATCTCGGTTCGCGAAATCGCGAAGAACGTGATCGTCGCGAGGACCAGAAACCCCATCATCGGGACGATGTACGCGAAGTTGATCGTCAGCGAGCCCGCCACGAGGACGCCGACCGGGACGGCGACGAGCAGGTCGAACGTGTTGCTCCCGAGGACGTTCGCCAGCGTGACCGTCGGCCGATCGGCCCGCGCCGCCGCGAGACTGACGAAGGCGTCTGGAAGGCTCGAGCCGGCCGCCACGACGGTCATCCCCCAGAGGAACGACGGCGTGCCGAACGCGTCCCCGAGTCCGATTGCGGCTCGGACGAGTGCCTCGACGCCGACGACGATGAGCACCAGTCCGAGCCCGAAGCGGAGCCACGTCGGGACGAGCGCGATCGAGTCGTCGCTCTGCTCGTCGCTCGCCGCGGCGTCGAGGTACTGGGTGAACACGTAGAGGCCGTACAGCCCGAGCGGAAACAGCGCAAGCGGTCTCGAGACGGAGCCCCTGACGAGGCCGTCGGCGCTATCGACGGGGTTGTAGATGACCGCGAGCGAGAACGTCAACAGCAACGCGGCGACCGCGAGCATGTAGAACAGCGACTCCTTGTAGACCAGTTCGCGCGTCGTGTCGACCCCGCCGCCGACGAGGACCGCGAGCCCTGGGATCACGAGAAGATTGAACACCGCCGAGCCGACGATGGAGCCGACCCCCAGTTCGAACTCGCCGTGGAGCAACGTCGCGAGCAACACGCTCGCCAGTTCGGGGGTGCTCGAGCCCACGGCGGCGACGATCGCCCCTTGGACGACCAGCGGGAGCCCGTACGCGGCGGCGAGCCCGTTCGCTGACTCCTCGAGCCAGTCGCTGCCCTTCCAGACGACCGCCGTCCCGGCGGCGGCGAGCACGAGTAAGGCGAGGATATCGATCATCGCTGTGAGCCGGCGAGCCGCCGGCGAACCCGGTTCGGAGCGGTCGTCCGCGGTCCGTCGTCCGTCGGATCGTCGGTGCCTCCGTTCATACTATCCCGTCACCGTCCGGACGTGTAAACGTGCCTGACTATCGGCGGGACGCGTTACGAAGAAGAAAAACCGGCCGACACGACGGTACCTTGTCAGCCGAAAAAACACCCGCTCGGCGTCAGCGCGATCGCGCGAGCAGGGCGGCCGCGAGGGCGGCGATCGCGGCGATCGCGACCCCGCTCGTGAAGCCGGGGACCGAGTCCGATTCGTCGGATCCGGTCTCGTTGCCCGAGTTTTGACTCTCGTTCTGTGATGCCGACCCGCTGTCGACGGTGAGCGTCCCCGCCTCGAGTGACGGGTCGATGCGGTCGCCACCGTCCGCGTCGATCTGGAGGTCCGTTACCTCGAGGGCGGTCGAGCCGGCGTCGGTGCCGTTTACTTCGATCGTCGCGAGCGTCACGTCGCTCGCGCCGGGGGTTACCTCGTCTGTGAGGTCGGCGGCCTCGACGGTGACTGACTGGCCGTCGGCGCTCACTATCGGATCGGTCGTCGGGCCGTACCGGTCGGGGTAGCTGGCGTTTGCGATGGTCGCAGTTCCCTCGTCACCGGACAGTTCGACGGTGAGTTCGAACCCGGCGAGCCCGTCCGGCGCGTCGGTGAGCGCGAGCCGGTGGGTCGCCGTCTCGCCCGACTCGACGGCCGCGTCGTCGACGACGAGGTCGGGCCCGGCGGCCGTCTGCGTCGCGGGCGCAGTCGTGGCTCCCGCGGCGGCGACAGCCATCGAAGCGATCGGGACGATCGCCACGCCGACCGCGAGGGCGACGAGCAGCGCCGCGACGGGCCGTTTCCACCGTCGCAACGGGGTCGAATCCCGGTCCGATTCGCCCGTCGATGTGCGTCCCCGGCTCGCCTCGCTGATTGCCGGATCGGCGTCGTGCCGTACCATCGGCTCAGATCTCGTCGTAGAGTTCGGTGATGTCGTCGTAGTCGATGCGACCGTTGTCGTTGAAGTCGTAGTAGTCAGTGTAGAGGGTGACCGACTCGTCCTCGATGGAATCGAACAGCAGGACTACGTCGTCGTAGTCCAGTCGGCCGTTGCCGTTGACGTCCTCGAACTTCCCGTCGCCGTCGGGATCAGTCGGCTGCCGACCGCTGCCGGAGCCGCCGCCGACAGCCGGTGGGCCGGTGACGACGACGCCAGGTCGGGACTGCGGTTCGATGGCGATCCCGTCGTCGTCGTCCAGCGCGTGGACCTCGACCGTGATATCGGTCGTCCCGGTGCCGGTGCCCTCGAGTTCGAGCGAGGCCAGCGTGACGTCCATCGCGCCCGGTTCGATCTCCTCCTCGAGGTCGGCGAACTGGAACTCGACGCTCGAGCCGTCGTCGCTGATCGTTGGGCCAGCGGTGAGTTCGAGCGCGTCGTGGTAGTCAGCGCCGGTGATCTCCGCGACTTCGGTGTGTGCGAGCGAGACGGTGACGCGACCGCCGGCCAGTCCCTCGGGAACCGACGAGAGCGTCAGGTCGGCCGTCCCGGTGGCACCGTGACTGACCGCGACGGAGTCGACGTGCAGCGACGTTGGCGGCTCGTAGACCCACAGCGCGTCGTTGGGATACGAGCGCCCGAAACTCCCCTTATCCTCACAGAGGAGGACGCGGCCGTCGTCGAGCACCATCACGTTGTCCACGTTGATCGGCGCGGAATCCAGCGTCGACTCGCCGTCGCTCGCGTCGGGGCCGACGACGACCGACTCGAGCGTCGAGATGTCGTAGCCCGCCTCGAGTTCGGCCCGGTAGACGACGCCGCCGTCGACGCGCTCGATCCGGACGTTACCCTCGTCGTCGGCCATTCCGTCGTTGAGCTCCGAGATGCCGACGTAGACGAAGTCACCGGGCTCGGCTTCATCGTGGGCGTCGACGCCCTCGGCCTTGCGGAACTCGACGCTGGCACCGATTTCCTTGGCCGCGGCGCGGGTCTCGAGGAAGGGAACCCGGCGAAGGTCCTCGTCGACCTCGTCCGGTCCGTCTTCCTCGTACTGCGCGGCCCACTCGACGATCTCCTCGTCGGTGATGTAATCCTGATTCCCGTTGACCGCGACCTCTTCGTCGGCTTCTGCGAGCGCGGTCTCGAGGTCGTCATCCCAGTCGGTTTCGGCGTGGGTCTCGAGGTAGTCGACCTGCGTGATGTCGTCGTACTCGGTGATCCAGGACTCGATCTCGGCGTTGCTCGCCGTGCCGAGTTCCAGCCACTCGATCTCGAGGTCGACCTCTGCCGGCGGTTGGTTCGTCGCGGCCTCGTCGTTGGTCACGCGGGTGGCGTACAGCGTGCCGCGGACATCCATCCGATCGTCGTAGCTCGGAATCGGCTCGTCGGCGACGAACTTATAGAAGCCCTTGCTCGCGCCGTCGGAGGTGAGGTAGACGGTCCGCTCGTCGGGCATGACCTCGGGACACTCGAAGGCGGCCCGACCCATAACGTAGTGTTTGACCGGTGTCGGCTCCGCGGCCGTCGGCTCGGCGATCTCGACGATGTGGCCGTACCGGTAGCGGTTGGGATACCCCTCGCCCAGCGGCTCGAGCGTGTTCACCGTCCCGTCGCCCTCGTCGACCTGATCGACTGGGTCGGTGCCGAGGTAGTAGGCCTGCATCTCGAGGCCGCTCAGTGCCCAACTGCCCTGCGGGTTCCACGAATCGTCGAACAGATCGCCTAGCGCGCCCGCGATGTCGCCCGGATTCGGTCGGTTCCAGAACGCCGCCGCGCCGCGAACGCCGACGCCGCTTTCCGAGTCCACGACGTCGCTAACCGTCGCCGTTCCCGAGACGCGCGGATGGCTGTAGTCTTCCTCGGCCGACAGCGGCGTTGCCCACGGGCTCAGGTCGCCGTAACAGTTGATCCGGGTGCCGCCGAGTTCGCGGAACGACTCGAGATTCTCGAGTTCCATCGCATCCTCGAGGGCGGCCGTCCAGCCGTCCTCGCCGCGGCTGATCGGCGTCCGGCTGATGCCGCCCGGACTCGTCTCGTTGTTGGTAAAGAGGTAGCCCTCGAGTCCGTCTTCGTCGGTCGGAACGAAGAAGTTCATGTCAGGATTGGTGCCGACAGCACCGTAGCGGCTGCCGACGAAGTCTGCGATGTCGGTGCCGTCGGGCGTCTGTGGGTGCCCCCATCGCTCCGCGCCGCCGTTGATCGACTCGCCCTGCTGGACGAGGATGTCGTATTCGCCGCCGGCGACCTGAACTCGCTGCTGTGCGGCGTCGCTCCGCGGGGCCTCGAGTTCGTCGAACTCGTCGCTCGTCCCGTTGAACGTAAACTGGTGGCCCGCGAGGACGCCGACCGCGGCCGTGTCGTACGGCGGTTCGTTTTGCTCGCTCGGATGTTGCAGACTGAACAGTACCTCCCCGTTTTCGAACACGAACGGCCCGGTGACCTCCGCCCCGTGAGCGGTGGTCGCGAGCCGTTTGAGGTCCCCGCGGACCAGTGGTGCCCCGGGCGTATCGGGGTCGTCGACGCCGCTCTGTGCACTCGCTACGCCGCTCGCTCCGATCCCGATGGCGGCTGCCGCCGAGGACGCCATCAGCTTCCGCCTGGTAAATTCGACCATGCAGGCGGTGGAACCCATCGAGGTATAGTTAGATTTTATAATATTCGTCCAAAGGATAAACAATTCTAGTGGAGTGGATTATAGTGGCCCTAGGAGAATACAACAGTACGAATGCTATGTATCCGTACGTACTGCTACCGAACGAAAGCCGTCGCGACGCTGATCGCACCGGCACCCGAAACCGGTCGAAAAGCAACAGCCGTGTTCGGTGTCGCTGGCCAGGCTACTCGTCCGTATCTAGCTGCGCCGACGGCAGAACGGGGATGGAGTCAGTTTGACGACGATTCGAACCGATAGTCGGCTTACTCGAGGTCTCGCTCGGCCGCTTCGGTCCTGATCTCGTCGGCGCGGTCGTGAACCCACGAGCAGTAGCGCTCGATTTCGCTCGGCGTAGTGCCGTAAAAGGAGGCGACCCAGTTGACGTCCGCCCACTTGCAGGTGACGAGGTAGGCGGCGAGGGTGTCCTTGCCGGACTGGACGACCTCCGGCGGAACGCCGCGGTCGCCGGTGTTCTCCTCGACGAAGCCGTTGACATCGAAGTAGACGTCGGCGTAGAGCCGAGCGTCCTCGAGGTCGTCGAACGCGATGTCCGTGTGTTCGGGCGCTTCGAATCGGTAGCGCGGGTCGCCGTCGTCGGCCGCGTCGGTCTCGACGATGCGAACGCCGAGAACGTAGGCGTCAACGATCGACTCGTCCGTATCGGGGCTGGCTGTGGTCTGGGACATGGTGAAACGGGCCCAGCCGAACCCAGTCCTATCGCGATATTGAACCTTCGTATGTGCCGTATATATCTCTCGAGAACTACCCGTTCCGATACTGAGACCCATGCTCACGGTTGTGGGAGCCGCGAGGCGACAGTGACGGTGACCAGCCGTCGCGTTCCCGATATTGCCGTGCCGTCACGCCGTCGAGTCTGGCTCGACGACGCTGGGGAGCCGAACGGTCACGGAGGTCCCGGTTTCGTCCGTTTCGAACGCGATGTCGCCGCCGAGTGCCGTCACCGACCACGAGACGATCCACAATCCGAGCCCGCTGCCGTGTTCCAAGGCCGTCTCCTCGCCGCGCTCGAGGACGGCGAGTTCGTGGTCCGGGATCCCCGGCCCGTTATCGCGGACGGTGAAGCCGGCGGTTTGGTCGGCATCGCCATCGTACTCGATCGTCACGCGGGGCGTCGCCGCGTCGCTGTGGACGAGCGCGTTTTCGACGAGGTTCGTAAAGACGAGGTCGAACAGTTCCCGGTTTGTCTGCAGCCGGCAGGTCTCGGGAACAGCCACGTCGACCTCTCCCGACAGCTCCGCCTCAAGGTCGGCCGCGATCGACTCGAGGGTGTCGCGGGCGGACAGCGTCGCCGGCGAGCGGGGCCCCGTTTCGATCGCTCGTTCGAAGTCGCGGGCCTTCTCGCTCGTCTCGAGGACCCCGCTGACATCGTCGCCGACCGTCTCGAGCATCTCGGCGAGGTCGTCGTCGTCGACGCGGTCGGCGGCGATCCCGACGTAGCCGCGGACGGCGGTCAGATCGTTCCGGAGGTTGTGACGCAACACTCGGTTGAGGATCTCGAGGCGCTGTTCGCGCCGGCGCTGGTCGGTGATGTCCTGTAAGATTACGGTGTGGCCAACGGTCCGGTCCGAGCCGTCCCGCAGCGGGGACGTCGACACCGCGAACTCCCGCCGATCGCCCCGGTCACTCCGCGTGAGTACCGTGTCCCCTGCGTCGACGCGGACATCCGTCACCGCCTCGAGCGATTCGCCGAGGACCGCCGATCGCGCGGCGTTGAATAGGGTCTCGGCCGCCGGATTGTAGTCGACGATCCGCTCGTCCGTGTCGACGACGAGAAACGGGGACTCGAGATCGGCGATCGCCGACCGGTCGGCCGTGCGCCGAACAGCCGGGCTGTAGGTGAACATCTGTCCGCCGACGAACGCGTAGGTGTCGAGGACCACGTGGGGCAAGAACATGACGGCAGAGAGGTTGAGCTGCGGGACGGGGCCGAGTTCAAAGAGCCAGACGAGCAGGGCGATCCCCGGCGGGAGCGTGCTTAACCCGACCGCAAGTGCTTCCGTGCGGTACAGTGGGCCGTAACTGATGACCGTATCGAACAGGAGCAACGTCCCCGAGGCGGCGAACACCGTCGCGGCCATGATCGCGAAAACGGCCCACGCGTTGCGATCGTACGTCACCGTCGCCGCGCCGTAGACGGGCTCGATCCGGAACCCGCTCCAGACGAGTTCGTGCAGCGGGTTCGTTACCACCAGCACCGTCGTGACCACCGGGACGAGCACCAACAACCCGAACCATGGCGTCCGGATGAGATTTCCGCGACCGGTGTACTCGAGGCCGAAGGCGAAAAACGCGATGGCGGTCCACAGAATGCTACACCACGTCACGACCTCGAATCCCCACCGTAGCGCGGGATCGAAGACGAACAGCGACGTGCCGTAAGCAAAACACCACAGCGCCTGCATGAGAAGTGTCAAGAGCAACCAGTTCGCGCCCGGCTTCCCGCGGTGCTGTCGGAGATAGTACAGCAACAGCACCGTTCCGATGCCCGACAGGATCGACCCGGCTGCCGGCCACGGAACCGTCACCATGCTACGCAGGGTACCAGCACAGCGACTTCGGTGTTTCGGCCCGCCGTCAGAACGCGGTCGCCGGCGGCGGTCGATTCTACTCTCGAGTCCGGCCGGGTTCCGATGCTACCGAGTCGGCCCTGCGACCGGCACAGTCGGTCACTCGAGCAGTGACTCGCCGGTCATTTCGGGGGGCTGGTCGAGATCGATGACCTCGAGGATCGTCGGTGCGATATCCGCGAGCGTGCCGCCCTCCCGGACCGTCCGGCCGCCGTCGGTGCCGTCGGGAGCGAGATAGACCAGCGGGACCTCGTTGTACGTGTGTGCAGTGTGGGGATTCTCCTCGGTTCCCATGTCGTCGGCGTTGCCGTGGTCGGCGGTGACGAGGACGTGTGCGCCGGCGTCCTCGAGCGTCTCGACGAGGCGACCGAGTTGGGCGTCGACGGCTTCGACGGCCTCGATCGCGGCCTCGTAGTCGCCGGTGTGACCGACCATATCGGGGTTGGCGTAGTTGAGAACGAGCACGTCGGGATCGTCCGATTCGATGGTGTCGACGGCGGTGTCGGTCACCTCGGGTGCGCTCATCTCGGGTTGCAGGTCGTAGGTCGGCACGTCGGGGCTCTCGACGATCTTCCGAATCTCGCCGTCGAACTCGACCTCGCGGCCGCCGTTTAAGAAGTAGGTGACGTGGGCGTACTTCTCGGACTCGGCGATTCGAAGCTGGGTCCGATCCGCGTCGGCGAGTACCTCGCCGAGGACCTGTTCGGGCTGGTTGGGCGGATAGGCCACCGGGAGGTCGAAGGTCTCGTCGTACTGGGTCAGCATCACGACCTCGGCCTCGGGCGGGTTTGTCTCGAGTTCGCCCGCCCAGTCCTCGGGTCGAATGTCGGCCAGCATCCGCGTCAACTGCCGGGCACGGTCGGACCGGAAATTGAACCAGACGACCGAATCACCGTCCTCGAGTGCCGGCTGGTCCGCGACGATGGTCGGCTCGACGAACTCGTCGGTCTCCCCGCGATCGTAGGACGCCTCGACGGCCTCGACGGCCGACTCGGCGGTCCACTCGGCCTCGCGGTCGACGATCGCGTCGTAGGCCCGCTTCGTCCGCTCCCAGTTCTGGTCGCGGTCCATCGCGTAGTACCGGCCCGAGACCGTCGCCACGTCGCCGGTCCCGTGGTCGTCGATTACGTCCTCGAGCCGGTCGAGGTAGTCGCGCCCGCCGGTCGGCGAGGTGTCCCGGCCGTCGGTGATGGCGTGGGTGACGGCCTCGACGTCGCGGTCGGCCGCCAGTTCGATCAGCGCGTGCAGGTGCTCCTGATCGGCGTGGACCCCGCCGTCGCTGACGAGTCCGAGGAAGTGCACGCGCCCGTCGTTTTCCCGCGCCCGGTCGAAGGCGGCGTTGATCGCATCGTTCTCCCGGAACGAGCCGTCCGCGATCGAGTCCGAAATCCGCGTGTACTCCTGATAGACGACACGTCCCGCGCCGATGTTGAGGTGACCGACCTCGCTGTTTCCCATCTGGCCGTCCGGGAGCCCGACGCGCCGGCCCGCGACCTCGAGCCGGCCGTACGACCCCGAGTCCGAAATCCGGTCGAAAACTGGCGTCTCGGCCGCTTTGACAGCGTCTCTTCCGCCGTTTCCGAGGCCCCAGCCGTCGAGAATGATCAGCGCAGCGTCCATGTGTTTCCGGTTTCCAGCCGGGGGTACTTAGCTATCGATGTCCGCCGCGAGCCGGTCCCCTCCCCTGTTGTGATTCCGACCGCCCGGCTCGAGCCGGCTGGCTGACACAGCGGGGTCAGTCGTTCTGGATGAACTCGCCCGAGCAGTCGTACTCGAGCAGTTCGTACTCGGCGATGTCGGGCTCGTCGTCGGACGGAGCGGCCCGGTCGGTCAGGCCGTAGACGGTGACTCGTTCGACGCCGGTCTCGTGGGTCTCGTTCCAGCGGCCACACAGGTGGTTGGCGAAGTACGACCGGTGGTTCTCGTTGTCGGCGTATCGCATCGTCGCGATATACTTGCGCCACCGCGATGTCTCGTAGGTTTCGTCGACTGACGGCGGTCTGTCCCAGTCGACCGCCGAGCCGTGGAGCACGTCGGTTTCGGTCCCGTCCTCGAGTTTGCCCGGGACGACGAGCCATCGAGCGTTGGAGATCGGGTCGGGAGCGAACATCCGCCACTGTTGGTCCGCGTGTGCGGTATCGATGACCTGCTCGGCGGGATCGGGCATCTCGGTGTAGTCGACCGCTTGCGCGTTGGCGAGGACCACGAGGACGAGAAAGAGCCACGGGACGGCCGTCGAGAACAGAACCCGGCCGCGGGACGTAATCGACGTGAGCGAGGGGATAGCGTTCCGAACTGACGGGAACAGGGGAAGAGAGAACTGCGGCGCGGCCCGCTGGAGCAGGGTCACTCCGTCGCGGAACCGCGGTGTCGCTCCGACTCGAGTGGCGATCGCAGTCGTGGCGTCCCAGATGACGGGCGGATAGAACAGGACGAGACCGGCAACGGCGACCAGGGGGAAGATGCCAACCTGGATCGTGACGAACATGCCGAGGTGCATGCCGACGAAGAGGGACGCGAACAGCGCCCGTCGGTACCCGGTCAGCACGATGAGCAAGGGCGAGACCAGGATGAGAACCATCCAGAGGTGAGTGAACGCGCGCAACAGAAGCGCCTGCTCCGCGATGACGTTCCCCAGCAGGACGGTGAACTGATCTGCCTGGAAGATCTCGCCGACCGCGTTTCCGGCCATCCACGTGTCGCTCCTGCTCTTGTGGATGGCGTTGGTCACGTACATGAGCAACACCTGCGTGAGCACGGCCATCGTTCCGACGGAGGAGACCGTCCGCCGGTCTCGATCGATCCGACGGGCGTCGATCGACCACCGCTCCCCGAGCGGGAGGAAGATCCCCCAGAGGAGCAGCATCCGAAGCAGGATGTCGCCGCCGTTGAGGATCATCGGGTTCCGAGCGTGCAGCGAGACCAACAGGACCCACGAGGCGATCGTCGCGACTCTCGTCCGATAGCCCGCGAGCAGAGCGAGCGCGAACGCGCCGGCGACGCAAAACAGGAGCACCTGTACCCACGCTTCACCGGAGACGGCGTGGAGAGAGTAAACCGCCGAATAGTCCGAGAAGAGCGCCTCCCGGGGGAGGACGCCGCGGTCCGTATAAAAGGCCGTGAGGCTCCGCGAGCGCAGCAGTAGATCGACGATCAGCAGCGTTCCGACCGCGATTCGGAACGCGGCGAGCGCTCGGAGGTCGATCTCGAACCGGCGGCTCACTCCTTGTGAGAGGGTATCCAGAGCCTTCGTCGTTCGATGCCGTGCGTCGCTGGGGAGGACCTGAGCCATCGTCTCCGTGTCTGCTCTCGGCTCTCGTATCGACCGGCATAAGTTTAGTGTATGCTGAAACGTCTCTTTTGCCGGTCGTCTCCCCGACGATGCGGGCGGGGAACGATAACTCGAGCGGCCTCGATTCTCAGTGGGACGGCCGAGTCGCGTCCCCGTCGTGTTCGAAGGTCGTCCCGCAGTCGCCACAGGTCGTCCCCTTTCCGGGCTTGACGCGCTGTGCGAACACGGAACCGCACTCGTCACAGATCATGAACAGGCGGTGTTTCGGCGCGACGCCGGCCTCGAAGTCGGCGCGGATCCACGCATCGGGATTGTCTTCCTCGTAGAGGGTGACGCCGGAACCGTCCTGTCGCCAGTTGATCGCACGATCGTCGCGGGTGGTAGCAGCCGATTCTCGCTCGGACATCGAGATACTAGCAGCCTCGAGACGCCCATATATACGTTTTCTGATAGTTTTTTACCCGGCCTCGAGTTAACGTCCGGAGGCGACGACCACTGGATTTTTGCGAGTCGGGTGGGTGGCCCCTGTCATGACGCTCGATCCGGTCCACTTCGACGGTATCGCGCGGCTCGCGAGGCGGATCGACCACGGGACCGACGAGCGCGACCGGCGCGCCTTCGCCGAGACCGTCTGGGAGGAGTTTCTGGACCCACTCGTCTACGACGGGCGGACGGTCCTCGAGCCGATCGACGAGCGAGCCCGTCGGGTGGTCGACTGCGAGGCGGTCGCGTTGCGCGACCGGGAGTTCCCGACCGAACACGGCCTCGACGCGGGGACGATCAACCCGACGACGTTCAAGAACGGGCTCGTTATCGATATCGCGCAGGCGGCCATGAGCGCGACGCCGAGCGACCTCGACCTCCACCGATCGCGGACGACCGTGATGACGGTCCACTCGAACGACGAGACGATGATGGTCGACGAGGCGTGGGGCAAATTCGACGAGGGCTACAGCCGGAGTCGCGCGGTCAAGATTCCGCCGCTGCCGCGCTTTGCCGAAGGCGTCGTCCACGCGCTGGCGCTGTACCTCGCCGAGAGCACGCACGCCCGCGATCACGCCGACACAGTGTCCGACCTGCTCGTCCTCGACGGCCCGCTGTACCCGCGGGGCCTGCTGCGGTGGGCCGACCAACACCCCGACCTCGCGGACTTCCTGCTCGACGACCCCCGGCCCACCACGGTCCTCGAGAACTACGTCCGGCTGGTCGAGGAGTTCGTCGACCGGGACGTTCCCCTCGTCGGGTTCGTCAAAAACCCCGCGACGCGGGTCCTCACGCGGACGCTGAAGTCCAAGCGAGATGTCGGCGTTAGCATCCCGTGGAGCGACGATTCGGCGCTGTTTACCCGCCTACTCGAGCGCGGCGAGTACGTCGACGACATCGACGGCGACCGCTGGGAGCGGGACACGTCGGCGCTGACCTACACGAACTGGTTCCGGTCGCGGGGCGGCGTTGATCAGCCCCTATCGGCGGAGGGCGACGCCCTCGGCGTCGACCGCCGCCTCGAGCGCGAGGCCTACGAGGTCACGTTCATCGTGATCTACGACCCGCGCGACGATTTGTTGTATCGGATCGAGGCCCCCTACGCGTTCACGAAAGACCCGGAGACTCGCGAGCAACTCACGATGCAACTGCTACAGGACGTTGCCATCGCCCACGGCCCGCCGACGATCGTCGAAAAAGCCGACGAACTCGCCCGGATCAGCAACGCCGAAAAGGCCTCGCTTCGGGAGACCCTCGAGGAGCGATTCGACGCGGCACAGGATCGGACCTACGACGACCATCGGTGGGACGAACAGCCGTATTAGCCGTCGCCGGTGTGGTGGCTGTGATGCTCGAGACAGGGAGACGGTGCGGGCGAATCGGCAGGAAAGAACCACTGCATCCGCTGTCCGTATTAGCCGTCGTTCTTTTCGACCTCGAGGGCTACGTCGGCCGGATCGACGCCGATCCGGGCGAACTGCGTTCGGATGTGTTCTTTGGCTCCCTCGAGGGCCTGCTCACGGGTGTCAAAGCCCCGCGGCATGGGCGACTCGAAGGCGAGGTTGACCTCGCGGCCGTCGACGAGTTGCGTCGAGCCGCCGCTGTCGACCTCGTAGAACTCGTCACAGACCCAGACGTACGCGGCGTCTTCGTCGGGTGCACCGCGGAACGAGGGGGCCCGTTCACCCCGTTCGTACAGCGTCCCGGTAAGTTCCGTCCCGCCCGCGCGACCGCGTACCATAAGCATACAGTATTGTAGGGTTCGCGGACGCAAAAACCTCGTGGCATTGCCCGATGCGTGCGAAACCGTGCCGGTCTAAGACCGGTCATCCGCGGGAGATCCCCGCCAACTCCGCGGTCGGGCGCGGCGGTTACTCGCCGAACGACCACCGATATCTGGTACCTTCCGGTGATTTGCAAGGGCCATTGCCATCGTTTGACTGGTTCTCGTGAGAGTAATCAGGGAGTACGAGACGGCAGCACTGACGATCAGCGCAGATACTCTTTCGAGGCGGGATGATAGTCGCGGCTCCTGATACGCGTGTTTCCAGGCGGAATTACCGCTATACTCCGGTATCAGGCGTGTCACTCGGTTACGACGAGATTACGGGATAATGGAGCGAATTTTCGGCCCAAATCGTTTTGGAAACGACCTTATCCCCGTTGCAAGGGTTGGTGTGAATAATGAGTTCGGACGCTCACCTCGGCGGCGACATGCCCGACCCACTCGCGACCGTTCCGACAGCGTGTTACGAGATTCTTCGCCATCCGCGACGGCTTCGGCTGCTCGAAGTGCTCGGCTGTCAGCAGACCAGGCTCTCGCTGTCGGAGCTGACGACGGCGCTGCTCGAGCGAACGTCGACGACCGACGCCGACGGGCAGGCACGTCACGAGCTGCAGATTAGCCTCGTCCACAACCACCTCCCCCGACTCGAGGCGTACGACATCGTCGACTGGACCGACGACGGCGTCGCGCTCGTCGACGAATCGCCGGTCCACCCCGCCGACATCTCGATTCTCCTCGATCTCTGTGACAGCGAGAACGCCGAGACGCTGCTCGAGACACTCGTCGAGCCCGTTCGAATGCGACTCCTCTCCGTGCTCGAGGCCGACGACGGTCCGGTCTCGATCGAGCGTCTCGCGGCCACGCTCAGCGCACCCAACGGTGGCCCGTTCGACGACGCCGAGCAAGCAAAGATCGCACTTCATCACTCCCATCTGCCCGTGATGGCGGACCTCGGCGTCGTCAGCTACGACCCCGAGTCGAAGCAGGTCACGCGGTACGAGCAGGTCGCCTCGATCGTCCAGTAGTCGCCTTGGGTCCGGCCGACCGCCTCGCCGACCGAGTCTCGTTTGTCCGACCCGCCGCCCGTTCATCACTCGCGCCCGCATCGATTCATCTTCTGACCCGCGATCGCCAAACGGTAAGTTCGTGCCCGTCCCTACGGCCAGACGTGTTGCGAACTGACGACCCACCCGACGGCGACCGCCGGGCCGACGGGTTCGGACCCGCCCGCGATCGCGTCGTCGCCTGCCTGCTCGCGATGTTCCTCGCCCTCTCACTTGCGATCCCTGTCGTCGCGGGGACGGTCGCCGCGATCGATCAGGTCGCGATCGTCTCGCCCGAGCAGACGCAGGTCGAGGCCGCGCCCGGCGAGACGATTCGGATCGACGTTTCGCTCCGGAGTCAGGGCGGTCACGGCGGCGAGGGCGTCGAGGCCGTGGAACTGGTCGCCCAGTATCACCCCGACTACCTCGCAGTCACCGATATCGAGCGCGGACCGTGGCTCGAGGGCGCGGACACCGAGATCAACGCGACGGAAACGGTCGCCCGCGAGCAGGGGACGACAATCCTCGAGCAGCGCCGCGAGCCCGCCGCCGGCGGCACGACCGGAACGGGAACGATCGCGACGCTGACCATCAGCGTCGCCGAGGACGCCGAGGCCGGGACGACGCCGATCTCCTTTGGCGAGAGCGCCGTCGAACTCACTGGCGACTATCCGTCGGCCGTCGTCGACGAGCCCGTGACGGTCGCGATCGACGGCGGCAACGAGTCCCTCGAGGCGTTCGACCACCCCGATCCTGACGAGATCGACCGCGAGGCTGCGGCCTCGAGCGAGGACGAGGCGGCCGATTCAGCCGGTGACGAGCCAGTTTCAGGGTTCACGCTCGAGATCGCTCTCCTCGTCGTTGCACTCGCAGTGGCTCGGTTTGTGGCCGGTCGTGACGGTCGCCGTTCCTAGACAGTCCCGACGGGTGGAGGGAAACGTGTTTGAGGAACGGGCCGGATTGAGGTGATATGACCGATCTGGGAGACTTCGGCGACTTCGACGCCAGCGCCGATACCGGAGACGGCGCTGACGCTGAGACAGCGGACTCGTCGCCATCGAATTCTGGCACCGGACGCGCGGCGAGTGCGAGTTCGACGACCGGTGAGGAACGCGACGAGTTCGAACCGACGCCCGTCGAGCCCAGCGGCGATGACGTCGGTATCGGGACGATCTGCGTCTCGCAGGGGCTGCGCGTCGCCGAGGACGGAGACGAGACCGCGCTCCGGGCCTACGTCACCCGCGGCAATCGCTCGTCGATCCGCATCGGGAGCTACCTGCTCGCGCCCTACCCCGACGGCGAGACCCTCTTCTGTCGGATCACCGGCCTCGAGTACGCCCAGCAGTACCACGCCGACGACGCGACGGAGATCCATGCCCGCCGGGCGATGCGAACCGACGAGATCGACGAGTCCGATTACAAGTTCGTCGCGGAACTCGAGCCGGTCGCGGTGCTGTACGACGACGACGGCGAACTGAAACGCCGGATGACCGACCGCGTGCCGAAACCCCAGACGGTGATCCGGCAGGCCGACGACACCGAAGAGATCAAGACCGGGCTGAAGATGCCGGAAGACGGCGTCTTCCTCGGCCACCTCTCGGTCGGCGGCGAGAAGGTGCGGACCGCCGCGTCGCCGCCGACGATCGATTACCGACTGAAAGACGACTACGACGCGGGCGATCCGCTCGTCTTCCGCCACTCCCTGATCGCCGGCGGGACGGGGTCGGGGAAGACCCACGGCGCGAAGAACATCCTGCGTCAGTACTTGGACGAAGAGCGGACGTACCCGATGGACGATGGCCGCGAGGTCCGGCCCGCCGTCGTCCAGTTCGATCCCCAAGACGAGTATTCCCAGATGCACGACGACAACCCCGACCTGGACGACGAGTTCGCGCGCCGCCTCGAGCGCGAGGGGATCGCTTACGGCGGTCACGAGGACACGACCGCCTTCGTCCCGAAGATCGGATCGGCGTCGTACGCCGCGGGCCACCACCGCGCGGAGCAAGTCGAGTTCACGATTCCGTTCTCGATGGTCTACGACAACCCGTGGCTGGTCGCGGGCAGCGGGTTGAACGACAACCAGTACGGCGCGCTGGTCAGCGTGCTCCTGCCGCGATTCCGCAAGCAGTACGGCGACGGCGGCACCTACGAGGAGTTCACGACGTTCCTCGACGACCCCGCGCTGCGCGAGGAACTCGACGAGTCCGGCCGGGTCCACGAGGCGACCTTCGACGCGGTCCGGCGGCGCGTGCTCGGCTTCGGCCACGTCTTCGATCAGGACGCCCGGCCGATCACCGACCTCGTCCACGAGTTCGTTCGCCCCGGCGGGCTGACCGTGGTGCCGACCTATCACATCAACGATAGCCGAGCGACCGAAGCCATCGTTCTCGCGGTCTCCTCGCTCATCATCGATCAGAAGCTCTCGAACGACCCGGCCTACGACCGAATCAAGGAGACCCCGCTCGTGCTCGGGATGGACGAGGCCCACAACTTCCTGACCGACGCGGACTCCGTGCAGGCGGGGAAAGTCATCAACAAGTTCACCGAGGCCGCCAAACAGGGCCGGAAAGAGCGTCTCGGCCTCTTTCTGATCACGCAGGACCCACAGGACATCCACGACGCCGTGTTCAAACAAATCAACACCACCGTCGTGCTGAACCTCGGCGACGAGGACGCCATCAAGAGCGTGAACATCCCCAGCAACCTCGAGTCGAAAGTCCCCTACATGGAGAAGGGTCAGATGGTCGTCTACTCGCCCGATAACTCGGAGCCGGTCGAACTGATCGGGCTGCCGAAGTGTCTCACCCGGCACGGCCGGGACTAATCCCGAAGTCCGCGGGCCCGTTTCGAGGGTCACGCCCGCTCACCGCTGCCCCTGTGGCTGGTAGTACTGCTTGAGCCACGTCGCCAGCCCTGCGAGGTCGGGGAACAGCGTTCGGTGATTGACGTTCATCTGATCCAGTTTGTCGCGGAACTCGAGTTTGCGCTCGCCCGGGATGACGATCTTCCGATAACAGTCGGGGCGGTCCGCGAGCCACCGATCGAGGAGCAGCCGCGGATCGGATTGGAAGGAGAAGACGGCCGACTGGGTGCCGATCCGCTCGTCGATCGCGGGCGGCCGGAAGAACATGACGTACTCCTCGTCGGGGCCCGCGTCGGGTGCCCACCGTTCCCGCCAGAGTTCGTCGATGCGAGCGACATCGTTGAGGGTTCGCGCCGAGGCGAAGCCGTCGTCGTCGCGGCCGGAATCGTGCGACTCGACTGCTACCGTCGCGTTCGAGAGGAGGTGCGTATCGAGCATGTGGGTCTCCGTCATCTCGAGGACTGACTGGTAGGGGTCGGGCAGGTCGGCGTGCAGTTTCCGGTAGTCGACGGCCCAGATCGCCCCGTCGTGGTCGGTATCGCCGGTCCGAGTGGCGAAGTACGCCGCGACGAGCGGGGAGAACGACCAGTCGAGCAGCCGCGTCGGCAGCCCGTAGTGTTGGGCGATCGAGAGCAGGTGCCAGATCGACTGCGGGTCGTCGATCTCGTCGGCCGCGTACTGGGCGAAATTCCGGAGCAATAGCGGCTCGAGGTTCCACTTTTGGGACTCGCCGACGAAGCGGTCGATCGACGTCTCGAGGCTGAACGACTCGTCGGGTACGCCGCGGAACACGTACGGCGAGCGGTGGCGACCGATCTCCGGCATCCACATCGCTTGGGAGACCAGTCGCTGCAGTTCGGTCCACGTCTCGGCCCGCGCGACCGGTTGGAGTCGGTCGGCGGTCATCGGGATGGACGGCCGTTCCGCCCTCGGTCGTGTGCCGGGTCCACACCGAGAGTGTACTCGCGTCGCCCGGAAAACGATTCCCGCGTCTTGCGGTGACTTACCGACGCTCGAGAGTGTCTTCGTCCCCTTCTCACCGTTCGACGCTCTCGGTGCCGCTTAGAACGGTTCGAGCAGCGTCCGTTCGAAGAACGACCCGACCGTCGTCCCGATTTCGTCGTATTTCCCGAGGAAGAAGTGATCGCCCGCCAGCGCGGTGACCTCGTCGCCGCGCTCGCTCGCTCGGTCGACGAGCGGTTCCCAGTCGACGGTCGTGTCCCGCTCACCGTACAGCAAGTGGAGTGGGGACTCGAGTCGGGACAGCGCCTCGAGTGCGTCGAGATCGTCCGCGAGTTGTGCTGTAGGTGCGAGGACGGTGACGGCGTCGGGGTCGGTCTCGGTTGCGGCGAGCAGCGCCAGCGACGCGCCGAAGCTGTAGCCGAAGACGCCAATAGGGCAGTCGTACTCCTCGCGGGCCCACCGAACGGCGTTGCGAACGTCCGCTCGCTCGCCGTAGCCCTCGTCCCACGCGCCGTAGTCGAACCGCAGGCAGGCGATGCCGGCCTCGAGGAGTGCCTCCGAGACCGCGCGGAGCCGCTGATCGCTCCGCGAGCCACCTTGCTGGGGATGGGGCGGACACGCGACGACGACCGCGTCGGTTTCGCCGGCCGGTTCCTCGAGCGTCCCGCGCACGTCGCGGCCCCCGGGGAGCAACACGTCGGTCATGTGAACCCGTTGTGACGCGGCGGTAATCAATCCCCGTCGCCCTCGAGCGCGGCGCGGCCGGCTCGAGCTGCCATAGGGGAGACCGTCAGGTCGGGGAACGCCTCGCGCCAGCGGCGTCGATCGTACTCGCCGAGGAGAGCGTAGCCGACGAACCCGACCGCGAACGCGAGCGCGCCGAGATTTTGGACCCCGACTCCGAGACTCGAGCCGAGCCCGCCATATTGGACAGCAGCGGCGACGAGTCCGAGGCCGACGACGACGCCGAGGCCGCCGGGCCGGTGTCGGTAGCGCTTCCCTCCGATTGCGACACGGATCCACCAGCCCGCGGCGAGTGCGGCCCCGCCGACCAGCAGGGGTGTGACGGTGGCAGGGGCGACGACGATCGGCGCGAAAAACGCGATGACACCGCCGACGCACGTCCCGAACGCGCCGCGGGACAGCGTGGCGAGTCCGGCACCGTCATCGCTCGAGGCTCGGGCTCGATCCGCGTCGCGTTCGGCCGGTTGTTCGTCGATCTTCTCCCAATTTGGCTCCGGATCCTCGTCCGAGCGATCGACGTGGGCGACGCGTTGGCCGGCGGAGAGGAACGTCCGGTCGCCGTCTGCGTTCTCGTCCCCGTCCTCGAGTGACTCGTCGGTCGGACCAATGTCGTGCTCGGTGCCGTCTCCGTCGGCCGCGCCGGGGCGGGGATCGGCGATCGACGGTCGGACACCGGGCCACTCGGCGTCGACGGCATCGAAGGCGATCGGGAGCCCCGCCGCGAGTTCGAAGCGGGGGTGGTCTTGCAACTGGAAGTGGAGGTGCGGTTCGGAGGAGTTGCCGGAGTGGCCACAGCGGCCGATCTCCTGCCCGCGGCGTACTCGGTCTCCGGGCGCGACCGCTGTGGTGCCGGGGACGAGGTGGGCCAGACAGCTGTACTCGTCGGGTGCGTGTTGGAGCACGACGTAGCACCCGCGGATGTCCCGTTTCAATGGGTGAGAGAGGCCGCCACCGCGGGATGGCTCGAAGTCGGTGTCGAAGACGTCGATGACGACGCCGGCGGCGGGGGCCAGAACCGGCTCGTCGTAGCAGTAGTAGCCGTCCACGGCCGACCCGGACTCCTCGGGGGCGGTTCGGCCCGATTCGTCGGTGATCACGAAGTCGTAGGCGTACCGCTGGGTTGCCGGGAACCACGAGTGGGAGTAATCGTGATCGTAGCTCCCGTTGACGACGGTCCACGTGCCGTCGAACGGAAGGCGATAGGAGGCCTGCTGGTCGTAGGTCTCGGCGTCGGGGAGTGTCCCCCGATGACGGACGAACGCCACGCCGGTGCCGAGCCACTGCGAGAGGTCCTGTGCCAGCACGAGGGGATTGATAAACGCCAACGGCATCGTCAGGATCCACGTCGCGTATTCCCGCCAGGTCCCCATCTCGATCCAGTCGGTCGGTTCCTCGCTTTCCTCGTCAGCCCCGCGTTGCAACGCCAGATCTAGCAGCGGCGAGACGAGCGGCCAGAGCAAAAACAGGAAGAACAGCTCGAAGAGCTCGAGGATCGCCAGCGAGTCGAAGACGTAACTGGGCAGCGCGAGCAGCCCCAGAAAGGCGAGGTACATCGGCTCGAACGACCGCAGTCGACGCCGAGCCCGCGAGGCGAGGGTGGTCGGGACGGAACGCATCCGTTCACTCATCGAGACAATGATCGTGCCAGTACCACGTAACCGCTTTGTGAACTGCATTTCACGTTCCAAGTCAACATACAGCATTCGAGGTCCGCACGTCCGGAACGATCAATGCGATGTCGGGACAATGCTGGGACATGACGCCGGACGACGAGTCGGAGACCGCGGTTCGGGACGCGTTCTCCCTGCTCGATCACGAAATCCGCCTCGAGATCCTGTTGGCCCTGCTCGAGGACTGGCGTGCCGTCTACACCGAGCCACGATCGTATGCGGAGCTGATGGACGCGGTCGGCATGCGCGACAGCGGGAAGTTCAACTACCACCTCGACAAGCTTCGAGGCGTCTATGTTCGGGAGGTCGAGGACGGTTACGTGCCGACGGCGGCGGTGACGGCGCTGTATCGGGCCGTCCTTGCCCATCGGCCGACCGACCGCCTCGCGTTCGACCGGACGGCGATCGATTCGACCTGTCCGCGCTGTGAGGGGACGGTGGGCCTGCGGTACGAACGTGGGTTCGTCACGGTCGAGTGTTCGGCCTGTGCGGAGTGGCCCGGCTTTACCTACCCGTTCCCGAAAAACGGGGTCGACGAGCGGGATCCCGACGCCGTCGTGCGAGCGACCGCCCGTCGCGCGAGATACCACGCCGGACTCGCCCGGACGGGCCAATGTCCGTTCTGTGCGGGACAGACGGCCGTCGACGTCCACCTCGAGCACGGTGCGGACGGGTGGGGCGGCGAGGACGGCGGTACCGACGGGGGTGGCGAGGGCGGTATGGTCAGCGAGGATGTCGAGGACGGCGAATCCGAGGACGTTGTGGTCGAAATCGCCTGCGAGACCTGTACGTTCCTCGTCGGCATGGGGCCGCTCCCGCCGCTGCTGTTCGACGGCCGCGTCGCCAGCGCGCTCGTCGACGCCGGTGTCGACCTCGAGCGTGCCGATTGGGAACTCCCCGCACCGACCGCGCGGATCGAGTCCCGGGAGCCGGTCCGGATCGAACTCTCGGTTGAGGGCGACGCGGGAACGGCGACGATCGTCGTCGACGACTCGCTGACCGTCCGGTCGGTCGGTGTCGATCGGTGACCGCTCGCGGTCGGCGTCGGCGACATTGGATATTCCTGAAGTGACATTTTTAAGGCCGGCGAGCAATACGTAGCGAGTATGGGCATCCTCTCTCGGACTTCCTACGTCATCCGGTCGAAACTCAACTCGGTGCTCAACCGGGCCGAGGATCCGACCGAAACGCTGGACTACTCCTACGAGCAGATGCGGGACCAACTCCAGCAGGTCAAACGCGGCATCGCCGATCTCACCACGCAGAAAAAACGCCTCGAGATGCAGAAACGCCGGCTCGAGGACAACGTCGAGAAGCACAACGATCAGGCTCGAACCGCGGTTCAGCAGGACCGCGAGGATCTGGCGCGACGCGCCTTAGAGAAGAAGAAAACGAAGATGAACCAGATCGAGGACCTCGAGCGCCAGATCTCGGACCTACAGAACCAGCAGGACCGGTTGATCGACCAGAAGAACGAACTCCAGAGCCGCATCGAGGAGTTCCGCACGAAAAAGGAGACGATGAAGGCCCGCCACGAGGCTGCCAAAGCCAGTTCCACGGTCTCAGAGGCCATGACGGCCACCGGCGAGGAGTTCGAAGACGTCGGTCGCGCCATCGAACGCGCCGAGGAACAGACCGAGGACATGGAGGCCCGCGCCGCCGCGATGGACGAACTCCACGAGTCGGGCGCGTTCGACGACGTCCTCTCGGATAAGGACAACATCGACCGCGAACTCGAGCAGCTAGAGACCGACAGCGGCGTCGAAGCCGAACTCGAGACGCTCAAGTCCGACGTGGGTGGGGGCGAAACGGAGACGGAGACCGAGACGGAAGCCGAGGCCGCGGCCGAGGTCGACGAGGACGAACTCACGGAACTCGAGGGTGACGATCAGGAAGACGTCGAAGCCGAACTCGCGGAGCTACAGGACGAAGAGAACGCATAGGAATCGCTCGCTGACAGTGTCCCGGCACAGGAGTCCGTTTTCGGAGCGTAGTTTCGGATCGTCGGCGCTGACGGAGCGCGGATTCGGATTTTCGGCACTGAGTGACTTCCTGCACGGAGTAGGAGAGTAGCCAACTTTCGTTCGCTGCGAGACGACGTGAGCCGCCGCAGTCGAACACCAACCGGGATGACTGTGAGTTCGCCCTTCTCTTGTCAACGTGGAACTATTTTTCCCTTCCAGCGCTGTGAGGCAGAGAAACGATTACCATTGTCTACGAATATATCCGTACTATGAGCGACGAGTCACCGTTCGAATCCGTTTCGCTGACCGCACAGGTCGTCCTGCTCGGCGTCACCGAACTCGCCGGCGAAGACGAGACGCCGGTCCAGACCCACGACCTCCGACGACACTGCAAGCAACAGCTCTCCGCCGTCGACACGGAGGTCGTCGGCACGATCACCGAAGCGGATGTCATCCGGTCGCTCTACCAACTCGAGGACGAGGGGCTCGTCGACGAGGTCGAGCCGACCGCGACGTCGCCGACGGGGAAGGGGCGGCCCGCCTATGCGCTCGCCGTGACCGCCGACGCGGTCTACGACGGGGTCGACGACGAACTCCTGAACGGGGCCGGCGACTGAGCCCCGTCGCGGCGAACGGGGCTTGCGTCGAGTGGGGCTGCCGACAGGATCGGTTTCAAGAGGGTGTTCCCAGCACGGTAATATCGTAGTCGGCGATGTCTGAGGGGGCCTCGAGGACGACGACCTGAAATTCCCAGGTATCGCCGGCCCCGAGGTCGCCGGTGCTGGCGAGATACCGGCCGAGGAGGTTGCCGGCGTCGTTGTAGATTCGCGTTCGCACCTCGACGATCTGAATCCGGTCGCTACCGGTGTTCCGGACGGTGCCTTGGATCGTCGAGCCGAGATAGCCGTCCTCGACGACGAACTCGTGGTCGACCAGCGAAAGCGGATCGAGCGGCGTCACCGAATTGCTCGGTTGCTGTTCGGCGAGGGCCGCCGCCGTCGACATCTCGCTTGCCGACCGGTTGGAGACGTTACTGGCGTTTATGTCGCCGATGTTGCCGTCCTCGTAGGACGGCTGCCCGTCGAGGCCGCCACTTCCGGTACAGCCGGCGGCCGCGACCGCGATCCCCGCACCGAGCGACGCGAGGACTCGCCGTCTGCTCTTTTCCCTCGATCCGGTCATCGATCCCGAGCCCTCGTTCGCCGCGTGGTTCCCGCTCCGAGCATATCTCGGACGACACCGCGGACACATTTCAGTGTAGGCCTTGAAGCGACAGTTTGCGTTCCCTACCTGGCTGTCGGCCGCGTGGTCCCCTTTTCTCTCGAGCGACCCTCGCGTCGGCGCGAAACCCGGCACACCGCCGACCCCGGCGGTGTATGCAACGCAGGCCCTTATTGTCGGGTCGATTGAACGTGTCGTATGGGGTCCTCCGAGACCGACGACACGCTCGAGTCATACGGGGCCGACGTGGGAACCCGGGCGGGGCCGCTGGCGCGGTTCCAGGAGTGGGTTCTCCTCACGGGGAACCGGTTGAGCGTCGCGGCCGCCATCTCGATTGCGATCTTCGCCCTCATCGTCGGACTGCACGAATTGCGGCTGATCAACTTCGTCAACCCCAATTCCGTGACGCGCGTGGCAAGCGGGATGATCGCGGGGACGTTCTCGCTCGTGACGTTGGTCGTCTCCGTCAACCAGCTGATCCTCTCCCAGGAGTTCAGCGCGGCCAGCAAAGCCCGCGACCGGTTCGAGGGCGTCGTGGAGTTCCGCGAGGACGTGGCCGACGTCGCCGCCGTTCCCGCGACCCCGGTGACTCCCACCAGAGTGCTCGAGTTACTCACCGAAGCCGTCCACCACGACGCCGCCGACCTCGCCGACGCCGTCGCGGATCACGACGACCCGGCGCGGGAGACGGTCGTCCGGTATACGAACGACATCAAGCAGCGGACCGATCGAATCGAGGACCGGTTCGAATCGTCCGATTTCGACACGTTCACCGCCGTTTCGGCGGCGATCGATTACGACGAAGCATGGCACCTGTACGTCGGCACGCACATACACGGCGAGTACGCCGACACGCTGTCGCCGGCCGCCACCGAGCGACTCGAGGCGTTACTCGACTCCCTGAAACTGTTCAACGTGGCTCGAGAGCAGTTCAAGACGACGTACTTGCAGCGGGAACTCACCCGGTTCTCCCAGCTTACGATCTACTGCGGCGTTCCGTCGATCCTGTCGGCGGTCCTCGTCGGCCTCCTCTATGCCGACTTCACCGGTCCGAGCGTCAGCGCCGCCGTGCTCCCCTATCTCGTCCCCGTATTGATCGTCGTCGCCCTCTCGCCGCTCGCGCTGCTTGCCGCCTACATCCTCCGGACCGCGACGATCACGCGCCGGACCGCGTCCGTCGGGCCGATGATCCCGCAGAAAGATCCCGACGAAGGGCCGTTCGACGTGACCTACGGGGAAGACGAGTAGTCAGTCCCACCCGACGTCGCTGCCGCGATCGGTCTCCCGGAGGATGAACGGCCCGATCGCGAGCGTCCACTTCGCGACCGTCACGACTCGGAGGATGTACGATAGGAAGATCGCAAAGGGCGTCACGCCGACGGCGAAGGCGAGACCGACGAACAGCAGTCCGCGGTCGAACCCCGCCACCACTCCGGCCACGTCACCCACCTCGAAGACGAGGATCATGTACGCCGAGACCGCGAGCGCGGGCAGAGCGAGGTACGCCAGCGACCGCGAGAGGGTGATGATCTCCCACCGGAAGTACAGCGTCTTGAAGTGCTCGCGAGCCGGGCCGAAAAAGCCGAGGACCTCGAGTAACGCCTCGAGTTCGTCGCCGACGGCGTCGGGGAGCGCCCCCTCGTGGCGGTTCCGGACCCGGTTGCCGGTGTAGATCTTCCAGGAGTAGTTGTACTCGAGGGCGGCTTTGACGACCTCGAACCGGCCGAATTCCTTGCCTTCGAGGTTGTCGGCGACCCGGTCGGCGTCGGCGACGATCCCCGCGGCGTACTCGCGGACGTCCTTGCGAACCGCCTCGTCGAGGTCGGGATTCGACTCGAGGGCCTCGAGGAGTTCGTCGGCCCGGTCGCCGGTCGCTTCGACGAGGCCGCGGAGGAAGACGGAAGGTTCGGGGGGACTGGTGGTCCGGTCGACGGCGTCTTCGGTGTCTCGACGGAACTCCATGGCACCGGCCATGCGCTCGCGCTGATCGGCGACGGGCCCGAGTTCCTCGGCGAGGACGAACTGGTTGAACGTCAACACGAGCGTGACGCCCATGATGATCCCGATGATGGTTGGGGTGAACGTCGAGGCGATCGGAGCGGGATCGAACAGCTTCGAGATGGAGCCGGGACCGAACGTACCGAGACCGACGAGAAGGACGTACGAAACGGCGAGCATCACGCCGGCGACGAGAACGCGGTTCCCTTCGACCAGAAACCACAACGTCAGTCGGCCGCCGCGAACGCGGTCGACCATCGTGTTCGATGTCTCCTCGCTCGCGTGCTCGCCGGAATCGCTCATGGAACCGGTCGTACCATGGCCCCGCCTACAAGCCTTTGGCCGTCAACGATAGCCGTCTCCGGGAGAACGGGAGACGGTCGTCGACGGTGGGGTTGCTTTCGCCCGGATGAGTATTTTACCCCGTGCCGCCGTCCGTTTCCACAGTCAATGAGCGACTCGGACTCGAGCGGCGTACTGAGCCAGCGGGCTGGCGTCGGCGGCCCGCGGCTGTGGGTGTTGCTTCGACTGAACCGGTGGCTCTTCACGGCGGCCGTGTTGGCGATCGTGTTCGTCGTGCTGGTCGGCTCCAGCAAGGTCGGGCTCACGCCCTTACGGCTCATCGTCGCCCAGCACAACGGCACCTTCTGGATCTTTTCGGCGTTCATCGGCGCGATCATCACGGGGACGTCGATCGTCGTCACGATCAACCAACTTGTCCTCTCACAGGAACTCGGTGCGGTTGGCGACCAGCGCGATCGCATGCAAGACGCCATGGAATTTCGCGGCGACATCGAGGACGCACTCGAGGAAGAAGACGTCATGCCCCCCGAACCTGCGGCGTTTCTCTACGAACTCGTCGACGGGGTCGAACAGGAGGCCGAAGATCTCGAGCAGGCGGTGTCGACAGACCACGACGACGAGATACGAGAGAAAGTCTCCGACTACGTCGACGACGCGGTCGAGAACGCACGGGTCGTCAAGGACGACCTCGAGGACGCTCAGTTCGGCACGTTCAATGTGATCTGGAACGCCTTGAACTTCAATTACTCGCGGAAGATTCACGACGCGCGCGAGATCCGAGCCGATCACGGCGACGACCTCTCGGACGAAGCCGACGACGAGATCGACGAGATGATCAAGATTCTGAAGTTCTTCGGCCCCGCCCGCGAGCACTTCAAGACGCTGTACTTTCAGTGGGAATTGATCAACCTCTCGCGGGCGCTGTTGTACATCGCAGTACCCGCGCTGGCGGTGATGGGACTCCTGATGATGTACGTCGATGGCACCGCCCTCCCCGGGACGACGCTGACCGTCGACAACCTCGTCTGGCTGACCAGCGTAGGGTTCGTCGTCGGCATCGCGCCCTTCGTCGTCTTCATCGTCTACATCCTCCGGATCGCGACGGTCGCAAAGCGGACCCTCGCGATGGGGCCCTTTATTCTGCGGGAGTCCGAGCGCGACGAAGATCTCGGCTAACGCTGCCGGTATTGCCCCGTTCGACCGCCGGTTCGTGCCGTAGCTATTTCCGGGGCCGTCCGGTATCGTCCGAATCGAACGATGAGCGGCGACGGGTCCCAGCCCAGCGACACGATGGCCCAGCGTAGTGCAGACCCGACGTGGAAACACCGGCTGCTGTTGAACGCGAATCGGTGGGTCGTCGCCGCCGGACTCATGCTGTTCGTTTTCCTCGGCCTGCTCGCCGTCGCCCGCCTCAGCCCCGTCTCATTCAGGGCGCTCATGGGGAGTCAAGACCCAGTCGAGACGCTCTTTCAGGCGCTGACGACCGCGCTGATAACCGGCGTCACGCTCGTGGTCACGATCAACTCGCTGGTGCTCTCCCAGGAACTCGGAGCCGTCGAAGACCAGCGCGAGCGCCTCGAGGGAGCACTCGACTTCCGGCAGAACGTCGAGGGGTCGATCGACGCGCCGATTAGCCCGCCGGAACCGGCCTCGTTCCTGCGGGCGGTCGTCGCCGCCTCCGAGGATCGGGCCCACGACTTCCGCGAGGCCGTCTCCGAGAGCCAGGACGAAGAACTCAAAGAGCGCGTCGACGATTTCGTCGACAACGTGACGACTCACGCCGACTCGATCCGCGACGACCTCGAGGACGCCCAATTCGGCACGTACGCGGTCGTCAAGGCGGCACTGGACTACAACTACTCGTGGAAGATCTTCCGCGCTCGACGGATTCAAAACGCCCACGCCGACTCCTTTACCGACGAGGCCCGCGACGCCTACGACGACTTACTCGAGTCGCTGAAACTGTTCGGCCTCGCTCGGGAGCACTTCAAGACGCTGTACTTCCAGTGGGAGCTGATCAACCTCTCGCGGGCGATGATGTACGTCGCCGTCCCCGCGCTGGTGGTCACGATGTCGATGCTGCTGTTCTTCGATGCGAACGCCGTGACGGGCGTGTTTCTCGGCGTCGACATCCTCGTCTGGATCGTGGTCGCGGCGGCGACGATCGCCGTCGCGCCGTTCCTCCTGCTGATCGCGTTCATCCTGCGGGTCGCGACGATGGCCAAACGGACGCTCGCGATCGGGCCGTTCATCCTGCGGGAGTCGAGCCGTGGCGAGGAGATCGACTGGGAGTGAGCCGCGCCGTATCGCGCCGAGAATCGCGGATGCTTGCAGACGTGAGCCCCCGCGGTTTTTGACCCTCGGACCGAACCGCCGGCCATGTCGACGGTATCCGACACGACGACCACACAGCCGTGCCGTGTCTGCCGGACCGAAAACGACGTCTTCTACACCTACTGCCGGCGCTGTCTCGCGGAACTCCCTTCGAGGCCGACGGGCTCGGAGTCCGCGGTGCTCTGAACGCCGGAGCGGTCCCGGCCGCGGGGTCGCGATCCACGCCATTGGTATAGCCCCGGCCGCTATCCCTGCCCGTGATCGTCGTCATCTGCGGGCCGCCGGGTGCGGGCAAGTCCACCGTCACGGCCCGCGTTCGCGACCGACTCGAGTCCCGAGCCGTTCCGGTCCGGTCGTTTCACTCCGATTCTTTCTCGAGTCGCACCTACGAGCAGTTGGCCGTGCGAGTCAGGGACGCACCGGAAACCGGGGTCACGCTGGTCGACGGCACGTTCTATCGCCGGCAGTGGCAGACGCGGTTCCGAGCCTTCGACGATGTTCGGTTCGTCCACGTGACCGCGAGCCTCGAGACCTGCCTCGAGCGCAATCGAACGCGTTCGGATCCGATCGAGGAACAGGGTGTCCACGTCGTCTATCGGGAGTTCGACACACCCGACGCGGACTGCGAAATCGACACCGATCGGTACGGACCCGACGAGGCGGCTGACCGAATCGCGGCCGCGATCGGGGACTGGCTCGAGGGGTGACGAACCGCTACAACAGCGGCGATACGTCGCTATTTGGAGTATCCGGCCCGTCGCGTTTGTCTGCGGTGTCTTAGAAATCGATACCGAACGGATCCGGCAGGCCGAACTCGTCGGGGGTTCGATCCGGGACGACATCGTCCGGCAGCGCCTCCCAATCGAGTTCGTCTTCGCCGGGGACCGCATCGGTGTCGAAGTCGGGCTCGTCGGCGGGTGGCAGGTCTCGATACTCCGTCGGCGGCGCATCGTGTGCATAGACGCTCTCGGGGTGGTCGACGGTCCAGACGTGGAGCATACACGGCGTCCGGCAGGGGAACTCGAGGGTTCCATCCTGGTATTCTTGCTCGTAGGCCTGCTGATAGAACCACCACGCGAATCTCCCGGGGAGGCCGGTGTGGGCGTGCCACGGCGAACATTGCGCCTCGGCCGCAGCCTCGTCCTCGCCGTAGACCGCCGGCGGCTCGACCGACTCCCCGTCCTGCGTCGCGATGAACATCACGCCGATCGACCGCCACGAGTCGTTGTCGACGAGGACCGATTCCGGTCGCTCGGGAGCCAGTAGCTCGTCGTCGCCGATGAACGCCGGGCTGAGCCAGTGGGACCAGCTGTCGTCACCGCTCTCGAGGGTATCGAAGTACGGTTTGTACCCCGCCTCGAGCAGCGCGTCCACGTCGGGATACCGGCTCTCGAGGGAGTCGGCGACCGCCGACTGCAACTCGGTCGTCGCCGGATGGTCGTCCGTACAGCCCTCCGCAGTCGTCCCCTCGCAGTGGGCCATCCCGGGTTCGATGGTCGCGTCCGGACAGTCCCGATCGAACCGTCGGGCGACCTCGGCCTCGGCCCCGCTGCCGGCCCCGTCGGCGCGGACGCTGCCGACGGCCGAGAGCCCGACCGTTCCGGCCGAGGCCTGCAACAGCGCCCGTCGGGACACGATCGGATCGTCGTCGCTGTCGTCCATGCCACCATCTCCACACCGACGACGGCTATGAAACCCTGTTGCCGACCGGACTGACAGTCGCCGCTGAGAGAACGCGACCGGCCGCCCGCGATTCGCCGGTCAGTCGAACGCGGCCGCGAGGACGGCACCGGTTCCCGGGCGCTCGAGGCCCGCGAGATCGATCCGGCCGTCGGGCATCGGAACGCCGTCGGCGGGGTCGTCGGCAAGCAGCAGCGAGCCGTCGAGGTCGGCGTAGTCGAGCAGCGGCGCGAGGTGACAGGCCGCCGCGATCGAGGCGTTGGATTCGGTCATGCAGCCACACATCACCTCGAGGCCGTGGGCGCGAGCGGTGCTGATCATCCGTCTGGCCTCACGCAGCCCGCCGCATTTCATCAGCTTCAGGTTCGCAATGTCACAGCGGTCCGCGATCTTCGGAATGTCCGCGAGCGTCACGCAGGACTCGTCGGCGGCGATCGGCAGGCTCGAGCGCTCGTATACGAACTGCAGTCCCTCGGGGTCCTCGGCGGGGACGGGCTGTTCGACGAACGCGAGGTCGAACTCGGCGAGCCGGTCGATCTTCGCGACCGCCTCGCGGGGAGTCCACGCCTCGTTCGCGTCGACGAACAGCCGGGCGTCGGGCGCGGCGGAGCGGATCGTCCGAACGATCTCGAGATCCCGATCGGTGCCGAGTTTGACCTTCAGCGTGTCGTAGCCCCGATCGACGGCCGTTTTCGTCTTCTCCCGCATCGTCTCGAGGTCGTCGAGCCCGATCGTGTACGAGGTCTCGAGGGTCTCCGCGGGGTCGAGCCCCCAGTAGCGATAGAGCGGGACGCCGAGCCGTTTCGCGACGAGGTCGTGCAGGGCGATGCTCACCGCGGTTCGCGCGGCCGGGTTCCGCCGGACCGTCTCGCGCATGCGGCGCTCGATCCGCTCGAGTTGGTGGGGGTCGCCGACGGACTCGACGACCGAAAGCAGGTCCGGCAGGACCGCCTCGACCGTCGCGGCGGTCTCACCGTAGTGCGACGAGGGTGTAGCGGCACCGATCCCGGTCGTTCCGTCGTCGGCCGCGATGCGGACGAAGACAGACTCGGTCTCGATGGTCGTCCCGCGGGCGATCCCGAACGGGTACTCGAGGGGTAGCGAGCGCCGCTCGAACGAGGTCTCGAGAGCCATCTTAGAGCAACTCCTCGAGCAGATCGCCGGTGTCGAAGCGGATCACGTCGGTCGCGGGCGCGCCGAGGGCGTCAGCGTACTCCTCGACGGCGTCGCGGGCCGCCGCGTCGTCCAGTCCGGCCGTGTTCAGCGCGCCGGCGACGACCTCGCTTGCCGCGACCGGCGCGGCGATGCTCTCGTAGAGATCGACGTAGGTCGGCACCGACGGCAGCGAGAACGACTCGTAGCCGTGGATCTCCTCCCGACCGGCCTCGTGACAGAGGATCAGTGTGTCGGCCATCGAGCCGTGGAGAATGCCCAGCGTGACCGGCGAGTACGCCGGGTGGACGATGCTGCCCTGTCCCTCGACGAACAGGTAATCGTGCTCGTCGCCCTTCTCGAGAATCATCTCCTCGACCGCGCCCGCGGTGAAGTCGCTGACGACGCGGTCGATCGGGTTGCCCCAGCCCTCGATCATGATGCCGGTCTGGCCGGTCGGGATCACGGCGGCGTCGTGGCCGGCCGCGCGGGCGTCGCGAGCCAGTTCCATCGTCGTCGTCATCTTGCCGACCGAGCAGTCCGTGCCGACGGTGAGGATTACTTCGGCGTCGACCTCGCCGGCGACGCCCTCGCTGACCGAGAGGTCGGCGGGCGGGTTTCGAACGTCGCGAATCTCGCAGCCGTGTTCGGCCGCCAGCCGCGCGAACTCCTCGTCTTCGGCGAGGAAGTAGTGCAGTCCCGAGATCACGTCACAGCCGGCCTCGAGTGCCGTCCGAACGTCGTCGCGCCAGCTCTCGTCGAACTCGCCGCCGATCGGGGAGATCCCGATCAGGAGGGTGTCGACGGCGTCGGACTCGAGGTCGTCCATTCCGGCGACAATCGGCGCGTCTTGGACGTCGGGGACGAAATCAGCGACGCGTTGTCCGGCGGTGTCCCGGTCGAGTACGGCAACGACATCGTGGTCAGCGTATCGGAGGACGCCGAGTGCGGTCTTCGCCCGATCCGGGAACTTCTCGTGAGCGAGAATTGCAACGTTCATACCGGCACATGGAGAGGGGGTTACTTAACGCTACAGACCCGTCCCGGCAGGGGATTCGTGACGGGAGAGTTCGCTATTCTCTCGACTACCGAACCGGTGGCGTGACTCGAGAACCGTTCGTGTCAATAGATAGTCTTGATTTCGAGAATACCGAAACTCTCATTTCGATATCACACCGATTCGACCGTATCGTATTATTCCATCAGCGCGAACGGGCCGGTGAAGGGGTGCCTGCCCGACGCTTCCGTCGCGCCCGGTGGAACTCGCTCGAGCATCGGTCCGGAGCCGTTCGACGAGACGAACCGAACAAAGATGTCATCTACGAACGAAGTTTCGAACGTTGTACTGGTCACGGTCGACTCGCTACGGGCCGACGCCGTTAGCCCGTACGACGACGACCGACACACGCCCGTGATCGATTCGATCGCCGACAGTGGTACCGTCTTCGACCGGGCTTTCGCGACCGGAAACTGGACCCCGTTCTCGTTTCCGTCGATCCTTTCCTCACGGCCCGTGTTCGCCGACAGCGGCGGAATCGGCGTCGAGGAATCGACGACGCTCGCGGAGGCGCTATCCGAGGCAGGGATCGAGACCGGCGGTTTCAACGCTGCCAACGGCTTTCTCACGACCCACTGGGGGTACGATGACGGCTTCGACGAGTTCGACTCGTTCGTCGCGAACGTGGGCTCGAGCGTCTACAGTCGCTACCTCGCGACACACCCGACCGTCGAGGCGTGGCTCCAGTTGGCTGCCTCGCCGGTTCGCCGCGCCGGCTCGTGGCTCCGCGGGGAGACCGACGACCGACCGTTCCTGGACACCTCGCGGATGTTCGACGTCGAACACGCCGCGAGTTCGTTTATGGAGGAGGCGTCGTCCCCGTTTTTCCTCTGGGTCCACTACATGGATGCTCACACGCCGTACGTTCCCGCGCCGCGGTACATCCGCGAGGTGTCCTCCGATCGCCTCGGCACCCATAGGATGCTGCTCGCGCACACGCGGACCGGGCTCGGGTGGGACGTGAGCGAGCGAACGCGCTCGGACCTTCGAACCCTCTATCAGGCGGCGGTTCGGCAGGTCGACGCGAGCATCGGACGCCTCCTCGAGTCGCTGTCGGCGAACGGGCTCGACGACGACACAGCAGTCGTTCTGGCCGGCGATCACGGCGAGGAGTTTCAGGAACACGGCCACCTCGCCCACTATCCGAAGCTCTACGACGAATTGATTCAGGTGCCGCTCATCGTCGACGTTCCCGGGGCCGACGGCGGACGGATCGACGGCCAGGTCGGACTCGATTCGATCTCGCCGACGATCACCGACCTGCTGGATGCCGATACCCCGGACTCGTGGACCGGCGATACCCTCGTGCCGAGCGTCTACGATGGCGACGAGCCGGTCGACGAGCCGGTCGTCTCGGTCACCGTCCGCGGCGAATCGGTGACGAAACAGCCGATCCCGCGGTCGCTGGCAGATGGCGATCTTCTCGTCAGCGTTCGGGATCGAGACTGGACCTACATCGAAAACGTTGACACCGACGAACAGGAACTGTACTCCCGTCCGGACGACCCGTCCCAGCAGACGAATCTCGCGACCGACCCGACTCCCGATCAACAGGACGTCATCGAGTCGTTCGAGCCCATCGTTACTGCCCATGCGAAGACGATACGAGAACGAGACGCCGAGGCGACGCCCGACGACGAGGACGTCGACGAGGATCTCGAGGCCCGGTTGTCGGCACTTGGCTACCGCTAGATGATCCGCTCGTTCCTGCGTGGCCTCGTCGACGGCCCGTTCGCACGCCAGTTGCGTCGGTTCGTCATCGTCGGAGCCGTCGCCGCCGGGGTGCAACTGGCGTTGCTGTGGGCGTTCGTCGACAGCATCGGCCTGCACTACCTGCTCGGTGCGGTCCTGGCGATCGAGATTACGATCGTCCTTTCGTACGTACTGAACAACGCGTGGACGTTCCAAGCGAGCCGGAACACCGGAACCGGCGAGTATCTCGTCGGCCTGCTCAAGACGAACGTCGTCCGTGGGACGGCGATCCCGATCCAACTCGGCGTCCTCTTTGGCTTCGTCGAGTGGGGAAACGTCCCGTACCTGCTCGCAAACGGCATCGCTATCGTCCTCAGCGGGGTGTACCGGTACGTACTCGATGCCCGCTGGACGTGGGGGTAATGATGGCCGGGGCATCGCTTGACCAGACCAACCGGCTCCCGGCCGATGCCGCACGAGCCGCGAACCGACCGCAACCCGCGAATCGACCCGAACTTCGATAATGCTCAACACACTCCCGATCACATCGATACTCGCGTTCGACGCACTGGGCGGCGTCCTCGCCGGCAGCGGTGAGGCGCTCGTTGAATCCGCTACCGGCTGGCTTGGCATGGGAATCGTCTTCGGCTACTCGTTTCTGATCGCGTTCGCGCTCCCGGGGCCCAGCGAAGTCGTCCTCCTCGCGCCGCTCGACCTCGGCTTCCCGCCGTGGCTCCGACTCTCGAGCATCATGCTCGTCAGCGCGACCGGCAAGGCTGCCGGCAGCGTGGTCGCGTTTCATCTCGGTCAGGAGGTCAAGCAATCCGGGCCGATCACGCGGTGGTTGCGCCAGTCCCGGTGGGACATCCTCGCGTGGTCGGAGGCCCGGTCGGTACAGCTCGCACAGAAGTACGGCTACGGCGGGCTCGCGATCGCCCTCTCCGTTCCGTTTTTCCCCGATACGATCTCGATATACGCCTTCGCTATCCTCGAGAAGGATTATCCGAAATTCGCGCTCGCGACGTTCCTCGGGAGCCTCGGCCGACTCGTGGTCACGCTGGGCGTGGTCGGCGGCTTCGCGGCGGTGTTCTGACGCGGCCGGTACGATCCAGACTCGAGCGCGATGCCCTCGATTCGGCCGAAATATCACCACTGTTTACCCGTTCGCGTGGGAGCGGTGGGACATGACGGATCGGTGGCTGACAGCGTGGGGGCTCGGCTCGGTCGCGTTCGGGGGCGCGTCGCTACTGGTACCGCTCTACATCGTCCTGCTCGGAGCGTCGCCGGTCCACCTCGGTGTGCTGGCCGCGACGGCGGCGAGCATCGGCGCACCGGGGGCGATCGTCTTCGGGCGCGTGGCCAACCGGGTTGATCGCCGGCGGCCGCTGGTAGTCGGCACGCTGCTCTGTGCCGCGGCGTCGGTCACCGCGATCCCGTTTCTCACCTCGATCGCGGCGGTCATCGTCGCGAACGCGATCCTGTGGCTGTTCGTGTCGTCGATCGGCCCGGTCCTGACCATGCTCGTCGTCGACGATGCACCCGAGTCCGCGTGGAGCGAGCGGATCGGGCTGGTCAACAAGTATCAGGGCTACGGCTGGGCGGGCGGGCTCGTCCTCGGGACGGTCTGGCCGCTCGTCGGCAGCCGGCTGCTCGCGGCCGAGGCGGTGACGCGAACGCTGTTCTGGGTGCTCGCGGCCTGTGCCGGCGCGGGTGCGGTCCTCGCCGCCCGCACACTTCCGCATCCCGCGCCGTCGGCACACGTCACGGACGATCGCGCTGTCAGGCGGATCGGTCGCCTCCTCGTGAACTCGGGTCGTGGCGTCAAGGGTGCGACCGTCGTCTTCTCGCCGAACAAACTCTACTGGACGACGCGCGGAATCGACCCCCGGCGGCTCGCGACCCGCTTCGATCCGACGCTCGCGACGTACTTCGTCGCCGGGCTCTTCTTTTTCACCGGCTCGGCGGCCTTCTGGGCACCGCTCCCGCTGTTCCTGACGGATGTCGGGTTCGACTCGAGTCAGGTGTTCGCGCTCTATCTCGCCTCGAGTCTCGGCTCCGCGGTCTGTTACGAAGCCGCCGGACGGCTCTCCGCCCGGTACGACGTTCGCCGTCTGCAGTCGGGCGTCCTCGCCGCCAGAGGGGTCCTGTTCCCGTCGGTGATCGTCGTCTCGGGGGTGGGCGTCTCCGTCGCGTTCGGTGTCGCCGGACTCGTGCTTGCACTCCTCGGGATTACCTGGGCAGGGATCGCCGTCGTTGGGACGGCGATCGTCACTCGACTCGCACCGGCCGCCGCCCGGGGCGAAATTCTCGGTGCCTACGTCGCGCTCGGCGCAGTCGGCGGCGGCCTCGGCGGCGTGCTGGGCGGCTGGGTCGCGACCGTCGGCTATCTCACCGCCTTCGCCGTCTCCGGCGGCCTCGTCCTCGTCGGCGCGGCCCTCGTCGTCTCGCTCGAGGCGCTCTCTCGGAGCGACCGCGTCGAAACGCCGGTGGACGCCGGAGCCGCGTCCGCGGCCGGCGTCGACACCGACGGTGGCCGCAATGGCGATGCCGATGGCGGTACTGATAAACCGGCCACGCGCGAACTGTGATCCGAATGCTCGAGGGAGTCAACGTCGCGCTCGGAGTGACGGGGTCGATCGCGGCCGTCAAGACGGTCGAACTGGCCCACGAGTTGCGACGGCAGGGCGCGGCGGTTCGCGGGGTGATGACCGACAGCGCGCAGGGAATCGTCCACCCGTGGGCCGTCGAGTTCGCGACCGAAAACGAGGTCGTCACGGAGATCACGGGCAGCGTCGAACACGTCGATATCTGTGGCTACGACGGCTGGGCGGACGTGTTTCTCATCGCGCCCGCGACGGCCAACACCGTCGGCAAGATCGCCGGTGCCGTCGACGACACGCCGGTCACCACGTGTGCGACCACCGCGCTCGGTGCCGAGACGCCGATCGTGATCGCGCCGGCCATGCACGAACCGATGTACGACCACCCCGGCGTGCTCGAGGCTATCGAGACCGTCGAGGAATGGGGCGTCGACTTCGTCGACCCGCGCCTCGAAGAGGGCAAGGCCAAGATCGCCAGCGAGGAGGCGATCGTCTGTGAGACGGCCCGAGCGGCCGGCGACCGGCCGCTCGAGGGCGATCGCGTCGTCGTCACCAGCGGGGCGACCAGCGAGCCGATCGACCCCGTTCGGGTCATCACGAACCGCTCGTCGGGGAAGATGGGGCGGGCAGTCGCGAAGGCCTGCTACGTCCGCGGGGCGGACGTCACGCTCGTCCACGACGGGCCGGCGGTCCCCTATGCCGACGTCCGCGCGGTCGAGAGCGCTTCGGAGATGCTCGAGGCGACCCGCGAGGCCTGCGCCGAGGCCGACGCGCTCGTCTCGGCGGCCGCGATCGGCGACTACACCGTCGAGACGAGCGACGAGAAGATCCGTTCGGGACAGCGGCTCACGCTCGAACTCGAGCCGACGCCCAAACTCATCGACGAGATCCGCTCGCGGCACCCCGATCTCCCAATCGTCGGCTTCAAGACCGAAACGTCCGGCGACGAGGGTGCCATGATCGAGCGGGCGAGGGAGACGCTCGAGCGGGCCGGGTTGGCCTTCGTCGTCGCCAACGACGCGAGCGTGATGGGGGCGGACGCGACGAAAGCGCTGCTGGTCCACGCGACCGACGCCGCCCGCTACGAGGGGACGAAGGCGGGGCTGGGCGGCGAGATCGCCGACTCGATCGCCGCGGTATGCGGTTCCGCGGTGGCCGACTGATACGGTTTACTGTACGTCGTTTCCGGCGCAACCGCCGCCCGGGTCGCGGTTGCGCCGGTACATCGGTACAGCAATCCGTATGAGCGGGCGGGCCGTCAGGAGAATTATATGGGTGGGGTTCATCCGACCGACGTAATGGATAGACGACCGGATGCGGATCTGTCTGCGACGGCGGGGGCCGACGACTCGAGGTGATCGAGGTGGCACAACAACAGCACCCCGACGACGCCACCGCGGCCGGTGAGGGTGACGCGGCCGATGCCGACACCCCAGACGCCGACGAATCGCTCTCCAAAGGCGAGATCTTCGAAGTCCTCCGGAATCAGCGACGGCGCTACGTCCTCCAGTATCTCAAGCAAGACCAGCGGCCGGTCGAACTCGGCGACCTGGCCCAACAGGTCGCGGCCTGGGAGTACGACACGACCCTCGAGGGCGTGACGCCGGCACAGCGAAAACGCGTCTATACGACCCTCCAGCAGACTCACCTCCCGAAAATGGACACCGCCGGCATCCTCTGTTTCGACTCCGATCAGGGCATCATCGAGGGGACCGAGCGAACGCAGGACATCAGCGTCTACCTCGAGATCGTTCCCGGCCGCGAGTTCGCGTGGCGAGAACTGTACCTCTCGCTCGGGGCGATCAGTTGCGCGCTGGTCGCCGCACTCTGGCTGGGGATCTATCCGCTGACGGTCATCTCGAACCTGTCGTGGGCGGCCATCGTCGCGGCCACGTTCACGCTCACCGCGGTCGCACACGTCTACCACGAACGGAACATGCGTCTAGGTCACGGCGATCAGCCGCCGGAGCTCAGCTACAGGACCGGCAAGTAGCCCGATGGCGCTCGAGTTCCGGGTGATCTCCGTATTTTGAGACTGATTCGAGTCCACCGCCCCACACCGGTTCTGATCGCCGAATCACCGCGCCGAATGCGGGACGTTCGCAGGTGACTTCACGTCACTCGTATCGTCAACTTTTACTCCGCTACCAACCGACCCACGACATGGATCAACTGAAGCAGTCGCTCCTCGAGGCCCCGATCATCGAGAAGAACGGCTACCATTACTTCGTCCACCCCATTAGCGACGGTGTTCCGAAGCTCGATCCGACCCTCCTGCGCGAGATCGTCATCCGAATCATCCGGAAGGCAGAACTCGACGAGGTCGACCGGATCGTCACGCCCGCGGCGATGGGTATTCACATCTCGACGGCAGTCTCGCTGATGACCGACATCCCGCTGACGGTCATCCGCAAACGCCAGTACGGCCTCGACGACGAGGTCGCGATCTCCCAGAAGACCGGCTACTCGGAAAACGAGATGTACATCAACGACGTGCGCGAGGGCGAGCGCGTGCTCGTCCTTGACGACGTGCTCTCGACCGGCGGCACGCTCGCGTCGGTGCTCGCGGCCCTCGACGAGATCGGGGCAGAGGTCGTCGACACGGTCGCGGTCATCAAAAAGGTCGGCGGCGAGAACAAGGTCGACGACGCGGGCTACAATGTCAAGACGCTGATCAACGTCGACGTCGTCGACGGCGAGGTCGTCATCGTCGACGAGGACGGCGACCACTGATCGGTCGCGGGTCCATCGATACTCCTCTCTTGCTTTCGATCGCTCCAGTCCGTAGCGTCCGGATCGGCCACCACGCACGGCTGGTAGTTTTCGCCCGACTGCGCCGTGGTTCCGGACGGGCCGTGTCGAGCCAACACAAGGAATATGGCGTCACGATTTGAACCTCATACCGATGACAGGGAATCGCGTCGGGCCGAGTGACCGCCATCGATTGCGTCGGCGGTCACTGTTGAAGGGTGTGGGCACGGCCGGCATCGCCGGATTGGCGGGCTGTGTTCGCAGTAACGAGATCGAGGCCGACGGCCCGGCGGAGGAACTCATTCAGACGGGGTTCGAGGCGACCGGCACCGAGCCGCCGTTCGAGACGACGATCGCGATCACCGAAAACACCGAGCGGAGCCGATTCGCACAGCTCCTCGCGGCCGAACTCAACGATACCGGTTTCTTCGATATCTCGATCGGAGAATACGAGTGGGCGACCTATCTCGACATGATGACCGCGGCGGCCGACGACGAGGAAAACGCCCTCTTTATCGTCAGTTGGACCGGCGGCTGGGACCCCGACGACTACGTCAATACGCTGTTTCACTCGGACAACCACACGCCGACCGGGCTCAACATCAACCACTACGCCAGCGAGCCCGTCGACGACTACATCGACGACGGACTCGAGGAGACGGACCCGGACGAACGGGTCGAGATCTACCAGCAGTTACAGGAGGAACTGGTCGCCGACTCCCCGGCGTCGTTCGTCCGCGTGAGCGAGGCGGCACACGTCTGGGACGCCGACAGCCTCAGCGGCTGGCAAGCATACCCCCTCGAGTCGGCGACCTACACCGCGATCTATGCCCCGTGGGCGGGCGTCTACACCGACCTCGAGGACGGCGACGAGTTCGTCGGCGACCTCGGCGGCGACGTTTCGGCCACCGACCCCGTCTCGATGAACGACACCGCCTCGAGTCGGGCCACACAACTCGTCTACGAGGGACTCGCGGGCGTCGACTTCGACGGGGCGGTCCAGCCGGTGTTGGCCGAAGACTGGACGCAGATCGATTCGACGACCTACCGGTTTTCCCTCCGGGAGGGGGTTCGCTTTCATAACGGCGAGGAACTGACCGCCGCACACGTCAAGGGCTCGTTCGAACGCTACGAGGGCGAGGCCAGGGAGTCGGACGTCACCGACTGGTACGACGGCAGCGAGATCGTCGACGACTACACGATCGATGTCCGCTGCTGGCGGGAGTACGGCCCCTTCGAACAGCGACTGTTCGACCTCCCGATCGTCCCGATGGCGGCAATCGACGGCGACCTCGACCTCGCGTCGCGGCCGGTCGGCACCGGTCCCTACCGGTTCGACGACTACCAGTCGGGCGACCACTGGCGGCTGACACGGTTCGCAGACTACTGGTTCGACGGCAACGAGACGGTCCCGGCCCCGGCACCGATCGAAACCGTGACCCTCGAGATCATCACGGAGGCGGCCGCTCGACAGGGCGCGCTCGAGGCCGGGGATATCGACTTCAGCGACGGCGTGCCGTCGGCGAGTCTCGCCGACCTCGAGAGCGACAACGCGTACGGCGTCGACCGGCACGTCGGCGGCGGATTCGATCTGGTGATCTACCCGCTCTACCGCGAGCCGTTTTCCAACGCGCAGGTCCGCCGGGGCTGTAACATGTTGATCCCCCGTGAGACGATCGTCGACAACGTCTACCACGGTCTCGGGAAACCGGCCTACACGCCGATTTCGCCGCTGCTCGACGCCTACGCCGACGAGGCGTTTCGAGAGCAGATCGCCGACGAATATGTCCGTCCGGACTGATTCACACATGTCTCTCGGCAGATACGTCCTCACGCGACTGCTGGTCGCCGTTCCAGTCCTCCTTGGCGTGACTGTCCTGACGTTCTCGTTTCTGCACGTGCTGCCGGGCGATCCGGTCGACGCGATCATCGGCTACCAGACCGTGAGTCCCGAGACCGAGGCCTCGATCCGGGCCGAGTACCACCTCGATCGACCGGTGTGGGAGCAGTACCTGCTGTGGCTAGGAGACGTCCTCACGCTCGAGTTCGGGCAGTCGCCGGTCACCGGACGGAGCGTCGCGGCGACGATCGGGCGGCGGCTCCCCGCGACGCTGGCCCTCGGCGGGGCCGCGTGGTTGCTCGCACTCGCGATCGGGGTTCCCGCCGGAATCGTCGCCGCGGTCAAGCGGGGCGAACCGGCCGACGAACTCAGCAGGGTCGCCGCACTCGCCGGAATCGCGACGCCGAACTTCTGGCTCGGCCTCGTCCTGCTGTTGGTCTTCAGCGTCCGGCTGGGCTGGTTCCGGGTGATCCCGCCGGACGCGCCGCTTGCGAGCCTCGCGATGGCGAAGTTCATGCTCCTGCCGACGATCACGCTCGGAACGGCCTCGGCCGCGCTCCTCACGCGCTTGCTCCGCTCGTCGATGCTGCGGGAACTCGAGGCGGGATATGTCAGGACCGCACGCGCAAAGGGGCTCCGCGAGCGAACGGTGATTTTGAAACACGTACTGCGGAACTCCCTGCTCCCGGTCGTGACCGTCGCCGGCCTCCAACTCGCCTTTCTGATCGACGGTGCCGTCGTCGTCGAACAGATCTTCTCGTGGCCGGGCATGGGGCGACTGTTGGTCCAGTCGATCTTCCAGCGAAACTACCCGGTCATTCAGGCCGCCGTGCTGGTCATCGGCGTCTCGATCGTTCTCGTGAACCTGCTCGTCGACATCGTCTACGCTGCTCTCGATCCCCGCATTCGATACTGACTATGAGTGACCGACGACCCACCACCGAACGCGGCCGGATTCGCATCGTCGGCTTCGACGACGCCGAGTCGTCCCAGCCCGACGGTGACGCCGCAGCCGAGCGGACCGATGCGGGGCTCCAATCACCGACGGGGGCGACTGGGGCAACGGGAGCGACGGAACCGGCGGACACCACACTCGAGGGAACACAGCGCCACCGCCTCGCGGACGCGTGGCACCGGTTCCGCCGGAATCGCACGGCGATGGTCGGACTGGCGGTTATCGTCGGTATGGCGGTGCTCGCGGTCTTCGCCCGCCCGATCGAGGTCTCGACGGCGGAGTACACGATCACCCTTCAGCCGTTCTCGCTGGCCCCGCATGATCCCCACCAGCTTGCCGTCGGGCCGCCGAACGCGCCGCCCTCGTGGGACCATCCGTTCGGAACCGACTGGGCCGGGAGAGACCAGTTCGCCCGGGTCCTCGTCGGCGGGCGCTACACGCTGGGAATCGGCCTCGTCGCCGTCGTGTTGGCGCTGTGTGTCGGCGTTCCGCTCGGCGCGCTCGCGGGGTATTTCGGCGGCTGGGTCGACGAGGTCGTCATGCGGATCGTCGACGTGCTCTATGCCTTCCCGTTTCTGGTGCTCGCGATCGCGATCGTCCCGATCCTCGAGCCCATACCGATCCTCGGCGGGGGGTTCTGGACGGTGGTGGTTGCACTCGTCGTCACCGGCTGGATCGGCTATGCGAGACTGTTACGCGGCGAAATCCTCTCGGTCCGCGAACGCGAGTACGTGACGGCCGCCACCGCGCTCGGCGTCCCCGCTCGGACCATCATCCGACGACACGTCGTCCCGAACGCCATCGCGCCGGTCGTCGTGCAGGCGACGTTAAACGTCGGCACGGTCGTCCTCGCCGCGGCGGCGCTCGGCTTCCTCGGACTCGGGCTCGAGCCCGGGAGCGCCGAGTGGGGCGCGATGCTCTCGCGAGGTCGGGATTCCCTCGCCCAGGGCCACTGGCACATCACCGCTTTCCCCGGGCTCGCGATCTTCCTGTTCGTGCTGGCGATCAACCTCGTGGGCGACGGGATCAACGACGCGATCGACCCCCACCGAGACGTGAGCGACGACCGGAGGCGGATGCGCTGATGGCGCTGCTCGAGGTCGAGGATCTCACCGTTCAGTTCTACACGGACGACGGCGTGGTCCGGGCCGTCGACGGCATCAGCTACGAGATCCGCCGGGGCGAGGCGGTCGGGCTGGTCGGCGAGAGCGGGGCCGGCAAGAGCGTCGCCAGCCTCGCGCTGTTGGACCTGATTCGAGCCCCCGGCGAGATCGTCGGCGGCGAGATCCGCCTCGACGGCCGGAACGTCCTCGAGTGTTCGACCGACGAACGCAGGGCGATGCGGGGCGACGAGATCGCGATGGTGTTTCAGGACGCCGACGCGGCGCTCAATCCGGTCTACACCGCCGGCGAACAGATCGCTGAAGCGATCCGCGCACACGAGGATGTGTCCGACGGCGCGGCCCGCGACCGCGCGATCGCCCTCCTCGAGCGGGTCGGCATTCCGGAGCCGGCCGCGCGGTACGCGGACTACCCCCACGAGTTCTCCGGCGGGATGCAACAGCGGGTCGTCATCGCAATGGCGTTGTCCTGTGATCCCGACCTACTCGTCTGTGACGAACCGACGACCGGGCTCGACGTCACCGTGCAGGCGGGCATCCTCGAACTGCTCGCGGATCTCGCACGGGAATCGGACACGGCGATCCAACTCGTCACCCACGACCTCGGGATCGTCGCGGAGCTGTGCGATCGGGTCCTGGTGCAGTACGCCGGGGAGATCGTCGAACGCGCACCCGTCGAGGAGCTCTATTACGACCCCAAACACCCCTATACCGTCGGGTTGCTGGCTTCGATCCCCCGGCTCGGCGACGACCGCGAGCGGCTTCCGACGGTTCCCGGCACGGTTCCGTCGCTCGTCGACCCACCCACCGGCTGCCGGTTCCACCCGCGCTGTCCCTACGCCGAGGACGCGTGTGCCAGACGCCGTCCGCCACTCGTCGAGACGGATACGGAGACGCCGGCGGCCGAGACAGTACCCGACGATCACCTCGCGGCCTGCCTCGAGTACACTGGTGACCTCGTGGACGGACTCGACTACGAGGTGCAGGTCCGAGACGAGCCAGCAGCCGATCGATCCGAACGAGACCCTGGCGGTGAGACGCAATGACCGCGAGCGACGACGAACCGCTCCTGCAAGCAACCGACCTCGAGAAACACTACACCACTGCCGACGGCGTTCTCGATCGGTTGCTCGGTCGCGGCCGGACGGTCCGAGCCGTCGACGGCGTCGACCTCGAGATCCGCGAGGGCGAGACCCTCGGACTGGTCGGCGAGAGCGGCTGCGGGAAGACGACGCTCGGACGGACGCTGCTGGGCCTGCTCGAGCCAACCGGCGGTACGGTCACGTACCGCGATACCGAGCTGACAGACTGCTCTCGAGTGGAACTGCGGGAGTTGCGGACCGAGATCCAGTACGTCTTCCAGAACCCGATGGCCAGCCTGAACCCGCAACTAACCGTCGGCGAAATCGTCGCCGAAGCCCTCTCGGTCCACGACATCGTCCCGCCGGAGCGCCGCGACGAGCGCGTTCGGGACCTGCTCGAGACGGTTGGACTCCGGGCCGGGCACGCGAGCCGATATCCCCACGAGTTCTCGGGCGGCCAGCGCCAGCGGATCGGCATCGCCCGCGCGCTCGCGGTCGAACCGTCACTGATCGTCTGTGACGAGCCCGTTTCGGCCCTCGATGTCTCCGTACAGGCGGATATTCTCAACCTGCTGTCGGACCTACAGGAGCAGTTCGGGCTCTCGTATCTCTTTATCGCCCACGACCTCTCCGTCGTCGAACACGTTGCCGACCGGGTCGCCGTGATGTATCTCGGCAAACTCGTTGAAACCGGGACGACCGCCGCAGTCTTCGACTCGCCATCCCACCCCTATACCGAGGCACTGCTGTCGGCCATCCCCGAACCCGACCCCTGCTGGGCGGGCGACCGGATCATCCTCGAAGGGCGTGTTCCGTCGCCGACCGACCCGCCCTCGGGCTGTCGGTTCCACACCCGCTGTCCACGAGTCATCCCGCCCGCGGAATACGATCTCGAGGGAGACACCTTTCGCGCGATTATGACTCTGCGAACCCGACTCGCCGACGCGGATCCGGATGCGGGGCTCGAGGCCCTGTGCTCCCGACCTGACCGGAGCGAGGATCTCACGGGGACACTCAGGGAAGCCTACGACATTCCCCGACGACTGCAGGACCCCGACGCGGAAGCCGTGCTCTCGGATGCGCTCGAGGCCGCCGCGGCCGGCGACCTCGATACCGCAGGGCAGCGCCTCGCCTCGGCGTTCGAGACGCCCTGCGAGACGAGCGAACCGGCGCTGTCGCCCGGCCCGGACCACCACCCGATCGCCTGTCACCGGTTCGACGACCGAGACGAGGCGGGCGATGTCGAAACCGACACCTCGACCGAAGCCGACGACCGCTCCGCGCGAGGGGGCCACCGATGAAACGAATCTACGAGTCACGCGCGCTCGAGCGCGCGGACGACGACCCGTTCACTCCGGAGAGTGACAGTGGCGACGAGCGCGGCCCGCGAACGATCGATTGGACGGCGTTCAGCCGCGCGTTCACCCCGACGGCGCTGCGCCACCGCGGGATCAGCGTCGACGTCTCCACGGATCAGCGACGGTACGAGCCCGATGAGGGAGTCGAAATCACCGTCGAGTTCTACAATCGGTTCCCGTTCCCGATTCGCATCCGAACTGAGTCGCCGAACCGGTGGTACTGGGCCGTCGACGGCCTTCGGAACGCCTCGCGAGTCCCGCGAGCGGTTCCCGACCGCCCGGCGGCCTTTTCCTTCGCCCGCGGCGAACGCAAGCGGTTCCGCCGGGAGTGGCCACAGCGGGTTCGGGTCGCCGACGACGAGTGGGAACCCGTCGATCCCGGCACCTACACGATCGGCGCGGGGATCTCCCGTTCGGACGCCGACGACCGGGGACTCGTCGATCGGACCGAGATCGAAATCGTGGGGTAAAGGATTGCGTTCGTCCGGTCGCTCATCTCACGGGCCGTTCCGGCTCCATCCCCTCTCGAGATCAGACGGAAGTCTACGGTACTCATCGCTCCGTTCTCCGCCGTTACTGGCGTCGAGAAGTACTGGGAAAGAGTTGAACCACGCAATCATCCTCACGTCGATCGGGCGTCTGGTTCAAACGACAGCTATGCTATGATTGGCGCTCACGGATTAGCTCACGCCAAAACATAGCGGGAGGTAGATTTGAACCACGCCGTCACCCTCACTTCGTTCGGGTGCCGTCTGGTTCAAACTACCACCGTGCTATACTTGCTGCTCGCATATTTGCTCGCAGCAAAAGTATAGCGGGAGGTAGATTTGAACTACCGGTCTGCGGGTTATGAGCCCGCCGGAATCTCCTGGCTATCCCATCCCGCTATCACATCATACCCGAGTGTGCTAGTTAAGGGTTGTGATTCGGTCGCCGTATGCGGATTTCTACCGCTACTCCTGATGGACTTGCCACGTGTAGAGACTCTCACAGGTGTAGTTGACGAAGAAGCCGACGCCGATCCCGATTACGTTCGCTGCCATGAACCAGACATCGAATCGTTCGGTCAGCACCGTCAGCACCGCGAGGGTTACCAGGAACCCGCCGAATCGAACCGCGTTCGAGCGCAGAAATCGCCGTGCGAGGGGGCGAATCCCGTCCTCGCCGTGGCTCGAGAACGTCCACTGCTCGTTGACCGCGAAGATGACTGCAATGCCGAGTTCCCACGCGATAAGTTTCGCGCCCCCGAGTCCGAGCCCCGTGCGTTGAATCAGCAGAAAGAGGACGGCGTTGTCGACGGTCGCCCCGAGCGTCCCGACGCCGACGAACTGGCTAAACCGCGCCGTCGAGCGGAGCGCACGAATCCGCATTCGAACGGCCTCTGACAGGGACTTGCTCATCGTCGTATTCGATCGCGAGCGTATCGACCACTGCCCGCGGCTTCGGTTTCGCTCTTACGGTTGCTGTATCTGAATGTAATACTTGGTACTGTTCGTAGAGATCCGTTCGACCGGCGGCTGCAGTCAATCAATCACGAGTGCAGAAACGGAACCGTTCGAATGCGAATCGGAGACTCACGTTCGGTCGGTGTGCTCGTGTGCAAACCAGCCGTTAGATCGCCAGATCGCTCTTCGCTCGTACCACTTCGACATCTTCGGCGTCAGCACGGTCGACATCGAGGAAGTGCGGCGTGAAGTTCCGTTTCTCGTAGTCCTCGTACTCGTCCTCGGCACCGACGGTACACCAGAGTTGCACCCGCTCGGGACCGTGATACTCGCCGTTTCTGTTGATCCCGAAACAGACCACCTCCTCCCCTTCGTACCGGATGATCGCCCCGTTTCGAATCCCGGGATCGCCGTGGATGATGAGCTGCTTCATAGCCCACGCTTCACAGGAGAGCGGATTAAACGCTTCGGAGCGAGCGACGGGGCACCCGCCGGAGAGCACCCCAACACGACAGCCGGCGTAAACGACGGCGACGAACCAAACGGGTTTTAAACAGCGCTATCTTAGCCCACGGCAAGTGAGATAACTATGCAGATGCCACGCCGATTCAATACGTACTGCCCGCACTGCAACGAACACCACGAACACGAAGTCGAAAAGTCCCGAACGGGCCGCTCGAGTGGTCTCAAATGGGACGCCCGCCGCACCCGGCGGAGCACCTCGAGCATCGGTAACTCCGGTCGCTTCTCGAAGGTGCCGGTCGGCGAAAAGCCGACGAAGAAGACTGACCTCAAATACCGCTGCAGCGAGTGTGGTAAGGCCCATCTCCGCGAGGGATGGCGTACCGGCCGCCTCGAGTTCCAGGAGTGATTCCAATGGCAGGAAATTTCTACAACGTTCGATGCAGTGACTGCGAGAACGAACAGACCGTCTTCGGCAAGGCCTCCTCGGAGGTCGCCTGCGCCGTCTGCGGGACGACGCTCGTGCGACCGACCGGCGGGAAAGCCGAGATCGAACACGAGATCCTCGAGACAGTCGAGTCACGATGAAGTACAGCGGCTGGCCCGACCCCGGCGAACTCGTCGTCGGCAAGATCGACGAAATCGAAGACTTCGGCGTCTTCGTCGATCTCGAGGAGTACGAGGACAAGCGCGGCCTCATCCACATCTCGGAAGTCGCGAGCGGCTGGATCAAGAACGTTCGCGATCACGTCCGCGAGGGCCAGATCGCCGTCTGTAAGGTCTTAGACGTCGACGAGGAGTCCCAGCAGATCGACCTCTCGCTGAAAGACGTCAACGACCACCAGCGCTCCGACAAGATTCAGGAGTGGAAAAACGAGCAGAAGGCCGACAACTGGATGGAACTCGCCTTCGGCGAGGAGATCGAAGACGAGGACTACACGGCGATCGCCAACGAACTCATCGCCATCCACGGCGGCCTCTACGAGGGTTTCAAACAGGCCGCGATCCACGGCGAGGAAGCCCTCGAGGACACCGACCTCGAGAAAAGCGAGATCGACGCCATCGTCGAGACGGCCCGCGAGAACGTCTCGGTGCCGTACGTCAACGTCACCGGCTACGTCGACCTCGAGAACCCGACCGAGACCGGCGTCGACGGCATCCGCGAGGCGCTTGAAGCCGCCGAGGGCAACGGTGAGGTGCCAGAGGAAGTCGACCTCGAAGTGAGCTACGTCGGCGCACCCGAGTACCGGATCACGGTCCAAGCACCCAACTATAAGACCGCCGAATCCCAGCTCGAGGAGAGTGCACAGCGAGCGGTCGCTGCGATCACGAACCAGGGTGGCTCGGGGCAGTACCACCGCGAGCGCCGGACCGACGACGAATAATGAAATCCGACATCCGGGTCTGCTCGGCGTGGCGCGAGGCCCACGACAGCCCGGTGTATACCCTTTCTGGGACGTGTCCCGACTGCGGTGCCGAGACGGCAAACAGCGCCCCCGCTCCGTTCGATCCGAACGATCCGTATGGCGAGTACCGACGCGCTCTTAAACGTCGCCGCCGCTGATACGGTATGGACGAACTCGAGATCGACGCAGTCGCCGAGGTCGAACTGGACGACCCCGTCCTCGTCGAGGGGCTGCCGGGAGTCGGACACGTCGGCAACCTCGCCGTCGAGCACCTGCTCGAAGAACTCGAGGGAGAGAGCACGCTCGTACGCCGCATCTACTCGCGGGAGTTCCCGCCGCAGGTGAGCATCGAAGACGGCGTCTCGACGCTGACCTGTGCGGAGATGTACGCCGTCGAGGTTCCCGACGGCCGCGACCTCCTCTTGCTGACCGGCGATCATCAGGCCCAGAGCAACGAGGGCCACTACACGCTGACCGACGCCTTCCTCGACGTCGCCGAGGAGTTCGGCGCGACCGAGGTGTACGCGCTCGGCGGCGTTCCGACCGGCGAACTCATCGACGAGTACGCCGTCGTCGGGGCCGTCAGCGACGAGTCGCTCCTCGAGGCGCTCGAGGAGGCTGGCGTCGAGTTCCGCGAAGACGAACCCGCTGGCGGTATCGTCGGCGTCTCCGGGCTCTTGCTCGGACTGGGCGAGCGCCGCGGCTTCGAAGCCACCTGTCTGATGGGCGAGACCAGCGGCTACCTCGTCGACCCCAAAAGCGCCCGCGCAGTCCTCGAGGTGCTCGAGGCGGTCCTCGGATTCGACCTCGACTACGAGTCTTTGGACGAGCGAGCCGACGAGATGGAAGAAGTCATCGGCAAGATCCAAGAGATGGAACAGCAACAGCAGATGGACGTGCCGACCGACGACGATCTGCGGTACATCGGCTAACGGTCTCGTTTTTTTACGTTTCGTCGCGGTCCTTTCGGATTCAGTCACCGTGTTCAGCCAGCAGTGGGTCGGCACTCCGTCGGACGCCGATCTGTGGGGGTTTGTTCGGCGGTCACGCTCTCGAACAGTGATTGAACTTAGACGCTCTCGAGGGCTAGGCGTCTCAGCAGAGATCGGCGGCAGCTACCCCTCGAGCACTTCGTAGGAGACGTCGGCGTCCCGAAGCGCGTCGGTGACCCGGCCCACGGCGTCGGTCGTCGCGACGGCGGTCACCTCGAGGCCGTGGTTGGCGGCGTCGGCCGCGACGTCGCCGACGGCGAAGGTGACGTCGGGATCGGTGCCGGCCTGCCGACAGGCGACGACGGCTTCGACGCCGGCGGCGACGACGATGTCGGCCTCGTCGCAGGCCGCGGTGACGGTGTCGTCGTCGATCGCGCGGCTCCCTCCGGTTCGGATCGAGGGGACTTGGAGGACGGTGACGGTGCCGGGGTCGAGTTCCATGACGCCTTCGAAGCTGGTGACACCCACGTCGGTGCCGGCCGCGGCGTCGGTGGTCGCGATCCCGGTTGCGGGCCCCTCGCTGCCCGGTACGGCGTGGAGGAGGCCGTCCTCGACAGACAGCGAGACGGTTTCGCCTTCCTCGATGTCTTCGGACGCGATATAGGCGTCCTCGCTCATCGCACCCAGTACGTCTCCAGTGACGTGATCTGCGAACCGCCGGACATCGTCTGCGGCCCGAAAGAGCCAGTCGACGCCCTCGCGGGTGACACGATAGCGCGAGCGACCTTCCTTCTCGACGAGCCCGTCGTCGACGAGTTCGCGGATGTATTCGCTGACTGCCTGACTCGTCACGCCGACTTCCCCGGCGATTTCCCCCTGGCTGACCGCGGGCTGGCGCTCGGCGATCTGGACGAGGATCCGAAATCGCGTCGCGGCCCGCTTGTTGTCGAGGACGTCGACCATATGGCTAGCCTTTTCGAGAGCGTTGCAAAAAGGTACGCGGTCGCGTCCGTCGCGGCCGCCGAATGCGCGACTACCGGTCGCCGAATCGACGATCCGTCTCTCCCAATTGGACGACAGTCTCGAGGCGTCAAGTTGATAGCGAGAGAGTTCGTCGGGTTCACGTGAGTATGTCGGCCCTATCAGCGGCGACCGCGGTCCCCGACGCAGTCGTCGATGTCGCGGCGGCGAACCCTGCGACGCTTCTCTTCGCCAGTATCGGTTCGATCGCCCTGTCGGATGCGCTCGCGTGGCTCGCGATCGGCGCGTTCGTCACAGCGATGGTCCTCGAGTGGCTCGATGCTGTCGATCCAGCGCGGTATCTCGCCGCGGGTGCATGGGTCGTCTTCGGCGTCTTCTGGGTCACGCTTACCCCCCACTACTATCTCGAGGTCAAGAGCCCGATCGAGACGCTGTTAACGGTAGCGGCGCTGCCGCTGTGTATCTACACCGGGTACCTGCTCGTGCAGGGTCGCGAATCGTTACTGCTGCTTTCGAAAGCGGTCGCGTTTATGGGCTTGTTCTATCTGCCCGCCGAAACGATTCCAGTCGTCAGGACCTGGCTAATCGAGACGACCGCCACCCAGACACACTTTGGGATGGAGCTTTTGGGCCACACTCCCGGGATCGAGGAAGGTTCGAACGGCTACCAGAGCCGCTTTGCGTTCGATCCCGACGAGACGGTGACCGGTCGGACGACCTACATCATCATGTCCTGTACCGGGATCGGAAGCATGGCCATCTTCGGCGGACTCATCGCGGCGGTCAAGGCACCGCTCAAGCGAAAGATCGCCCCCTTCCTGCTCTCGATCGGCGTCATCTGGTTTCTTAATCTGGTCCGGAACGTCTTCATCGGGCTCGCTTCGCCGTGGGGCTGGTTCCAGCAGGACGCCTTCGTCTACGTCGTCACGGAGTTCATGAGTGCCCCCGCAGACCGGACTTCCTACATCGTCGCCCACAACTTCATCGCCCAGTCGCTGTCGATCGTCGCCCTGCTGGGGATCACCTACCTCGTCGTCCGCATGCTCCCCGAAGTCCTCGAGCCCCTCGAGGACGTGCTCTACATCCTGACGGGCTCCGAGTACGACCTTGCGGACGCGCTCGGACAGGAGATGCGCGCCGACGGCGGTACCGCGTCCGCAGTCGACACCGAATCGGAGCGATGACCGACCCCGACGTCGAGATCGACGTTCCGTTTTCCGTCCGCGAGCGCGCGATTTTCCTGCCCGCAGTCGAGACGCTCGTCCTCGCCGACGTCCACCTCGGCAAGGCGGCCGCCTCGAGCGTCGACGTGCCGATCGACGACGGAAGCGATAGCCTCGAGCGGCTCCGGGGCCACCTCGCGGAAACCACTCCGGAAACGGTCGTCATCGCTGGTGACCTGTTGCACTCGTTTTCGCAAATCCCACACGGCGTGGAGCGCGATCTGGATCGCCTCGCCGACATCGTCGAGGTAGCTGGTGCCGAACTGATCGTCACGCCCGGCAATCACGACGCGCTGCTCGAGGACGTATTCGACGGCGAGACGACCGCCGAGTACGCGGTCGGCGACGGCGAGACGGTGGTCTGTCACGGCCACGAGCGCCCAGACACGGTGGCCGACCGCTATATCGTCGGCCACGACCATCCGGCGCTGTCGATCGAGGGGCACAAACGCCCGTGTTTCCTTTACGGACCCGAACAGTACGAGGGTGCGGACGTGCTCGTGCTCCCGGCGTTTACCCGCCTCGCCGCCGGCTCGACGGTCAATGGGATGTCCAGTCGGGACTTCCAGACGCCGCTCGTCTACAGTCCCGACGCCTTCTATCCCGCGGTCAGGGACGCCGCGAGCGACGAGACGCTCTGGTTCCCGCCGCTGGGGCAGTGTCGACGGCTGCTGTAAGCAGCGGTGTTCCGCAGCGACTGGCGACCGCCTCAAAAATCGAACTCAGGAACCGAGACGTCCGATGGTCGATCGCCCGGCCACGAGAGCCAGCATACCGATGCGAACGCCGGCCGCGTCGCGGAGCATGAACAGGTCCCTGAAGAAGCCGCTGAACGTGATCAGGATCAGCCCGGCGACGATGATCAGGCCGAGAAAGCTAAAGAAGATGATCGCCGCCTGCCGCCCGGTCAACGACGTTCCCTCGAGGAGTTCGTCCAGAGCCATGGCTGTGCTATCTCCGTGTCTCGAGTACGGCGCTCCGGCGCTTAATAGTTCTCCGCCACTCGCGGGACTGTCACGGTATCGTGGTAGTCCGATCCTCCGTCGCCGGTCGATCCGATCGAACGGGACCGACTCGAGTCCACTGCCGCGGAAATCACCGCGACAAGTCCTCGATCACGGCTTTCGCCGCCTCCCGGCCGCTCTCCATCGCACCCTGAATCGACGACCACTGCGTGTAGTCGCCGGCCAAATAGACGGGGCCCGCGGGATCGCGAGCGTCGGGTAGCCGATTGCGGAACCCCGGCGGCTGTTCGAACTGTGCGAACGGCACGCGCTCGGTGTGAAGCGCCTCGAGCGCGCCGAACTCTTGGCCGGGATACCACGACTCGAGGGCCGCCCGCGTCCGGTCGGCCAAAACGTCGTCGCTCTCGTCGGGGACCCCGAGATAGGTCGCGCTGACCAGCGCTTTCCCGTCGGGGGCGTACTCGGGTGCGACCGCGCTGTGGGGCACGACGTGATTCGGACCCCGATCGGTCGCGTTCAACAGGAGCCGCCGTCCGGTCTCGAGGTCGATATCGGCCGGCAGCGCGTAGTACTGGGTGACACAGCCCCGCGCGTCGGTGGGGATCGACTCGACGCCGGTCAACTCGCGAGCGGTCGGCGGATCGGTCGCGACGACCACTGCATCGGCCTCGACGGTTCGCTCCCCAGTCGCAACCGTGACGGAGCCGTCGGGTTCGGAGGGGCCACTGCTCGAGTCGCCGCCGTTTGCCGCGACCGACTCGACATCGACGCCGGTCTCGATCGTGCCGCCGGCCTCGCGAACGCGGGCGCTGAGTTGGGTCGGGATCGCCCCCATGCCGGCGGCCGGAACCACGGTCTCGCCCGCCGCGAGGGTCCGGAACGTGTACTCGAAGACGTGTCTCGAGGTCGAGAGCGACCGGTCGAGCGTGATCCCGCCGTAGAACGGCGCGACGAAGTCCTCGATGAACGGCTCCGAAAACCCACGATCGCGGAGGAAGTCGTCGATCCGGCCGTCGTCGCCGGCGAATAGGGTGTCCGGATCGGCCCGCCGAAGCTCCCACCAGAGTCGGGCGACACGAAGTGCGTCGCCGACAGAGACGAACGGGTTAGACAGCGTTTTTGCGATCGTTCCGGGCTCCCGGAGCGGGTCTGCGAGAACCGATCGCCCCTCGGGCCCGGCGATGGTGGCTCCCGGCGCGAACCGGCGCAACTCGAGCGCCTCGGGATCGAGTTCCCGCCGCACCGCGGGGTAGGCGGTAAAGAGGACCTGAAAGCCGCGATCGAACCGGTAGCCGTCGCGCTCGAGGGTTCGGACGCGGCCGCCGACCCGGTCTCGGCGTTCGAACACCGTCACGTCTGTGCCGCCGGCGGCGAGGTGGCGCGCGGCGACCAGTCCGGCCAGTCCGCCGCCGGCGACGACTACCCGCGGAGTCGACTGCATGGGTGGACATCGACCGGCGGCGGATAAAATCGTCGGGCCACTAATGCAGGTCAGTACGACAGCTGACAAATATGTGGACTCTGACCGGCAGCGTGTCCCCGATCACATTCCGGACGCCTGCCCGCTCGAGCGAACGTTACCGATATGAATTCGGTCGGCAACTCGGTCGCTGACCTCTCTCACTTCCCCGCGACCAATCGAAGCACGATGCCGGCGAGGATCACGGCGACCCCGCCGAGCGCGCTCGCGACCGGTGGAATCGGGAAGAACAGCATCACGATACCGGCGACGATGACGATCGTCGAGAGTTTGACCATGCGATAGCATCGACGGGGCGACACGTAGGTGGCCGGCAAGCATTCACAGTATCAGTGTTGCCGGTCCCGCCGTCGACACCGCGGCCAACGGGTAGACCCCGGATCTGTGCGCGATCGCGTCACCGCTCGCCGTCGTCGACGCGACCGGAAAACGGAGTTCGAAGCGACCGGGAGTCCTCAGTGGACGCCGACGTACGCCTCGCGGACGTACTCGTTGTCGTGGAACTCCGCGGACGTGCCAGCCAGTTCGATCTCGCCGGTTTCGATCAGCGAGAGGCGTTCGGCGTGGCGCAGCGCGAACGTCGAGTTCTGCTCGGCGAGCAGGATCGTCAGCCCCTGTTCGGAGAGTCGCTCGAGCGCGTCACTGATATCCTGGATGATGACCGGTGCGAGCCCGAGAGTCGGTTCGTCGAGCATCAACACGTCGGGGTCGCTCATGAGCGCCCGGCCGACGGCGAGCATCTGCTGTTCGCCGCCGCTCATGGTCTCGGCTTCCTGTTCGCGGCGTTCGTCCAGCCGCGGGAACAGCTCGTAGACCATCGCGAGGTCGTCTTGGACCGCATCGCGCTCATCGCGGAACTGCGCGCCCATCAGCAGGTTCTCGTGAACCGAGAAGTACGGGAACAGATCCCGGTTCTCGGTACAGTAGATCAGGCCGTCCCTGACGATCTGCTGGGGGCTCACGCGGGCGAGGTCCGCCCCGTTGTAGCGGATGGACCCCTCGTACTCGACGAAGCCAGCGATGGCGTTGAGCATCGTCGTCTTCCCGGCCCCGTTGGGCCCGATCACGCCGTAGATTTCGCCCTCATCGATCGACAGCGAGACGCCCTTCAGCGCGTGTGACTTGCCGTAGTAGACGTTGAGGTCGTCGACCTCGAGTATCGGATCTGTCATTAGAGTCCCTCCCCGGCGAGGTATGCTTCTTGTACGTGCTCGTTCTCGGCGATCTCTTTGGGGCTGCCCGACGCGAGGAAGTCGCCGTTATTGAGGACGACGATCCGATCGACGAGCTCCATCAGCCCGCCCATGTTGTGGTCGACCACGATCATCGTCATCCCCTCCTCGCGGAACCCTTCGATCTGATCGGCCAGCTCCGCGATTTCGGCCTGATTCATCCCCGCGAAGGGCTCGTCGAGCAGCATGAGTTCGGGCTCGGTCGCCAGCGATTTGGCGATCTCGAGCCGGCGGACGTCCGCGTGGGGTAGTTCGCTCGGCATTTCGTGGAGTTTGTCCTCGATATCGATGCGGGCGGCGTACTCGTAGATCTCCTCCTCGCTCGCGCCGCCGTAGAACGAGCGGATGCTGTTCGGGAGCGTGAACAGCTTGATGTTGCCCGCCACCGCCATCTCCTGGATCGGGTTCGACTCCTGAGAGACCCGCGAGAGGCCCTTGTTGACGACCTCGTGGGTCGCGTCGTCGGTGATGTCGTCACCGTTGAACGTGATCGAACCGTCGGTGACGTCGTAGAGGCCCATGATGCAGTTGAACACCGTGGACTTGCCCGATCCGTTCGGGCCGATCAGGCCGACGATCTCGCCCTCTTCGACGTCGAAGGAGAAATCATCGACGGCAACCAGCCCGCCGAACTTCTTCGTGAGGCCGTCGACCTCGAGCAGGCTCATCGGTGATCACCTCCCAGACGATCGAGACCGTGCCAGAGCTTGCGGAACACGCCGTCGCGGGCGAACACTAACACGAGCAACACGAGCGCCCAGAAGACCGTCCAGCGGATGGACGATCCGAGGTTGGCGATATCGGTGAGGATGTAATCCCGGAGCACGATAAGGAAGAACGCCCCACCGAGCGGGCCGAGAATCGAACTCATTCCGCCGAGGACGGCGATCGCGATCATTTCGATACTCCGATCGACGACGATGAACGTCGTCGGATCGACGCCGCCGCTGAAGTGGACCAGCAACACGCCGCCGATCCCCATCGGGATCGAACTCAGCGCGAACGAAAATATCTTGAATTTCGTCGCGTTGATCCCGGCGGCGTTGACCGCGGCTTCGTTTTCGCGGATCGACATGAGGATCAGTCCGATGTTCGAGCGAGCGATCAGCGTCAGCACGACCGCGATCAGCAGCATCGGCACGATCATGTAGTAGTACCGAGCGACCGGGTCGTACGTGAAGACCTCCACCGACTGGATCCCCGTTTCACCGCCAGTGTATTGGCTGAAGGAGGGGATCAATCGGTAGAAGATCAACACGGCGACGAACGTGATCAACGAGAAGTACGGGCCGGTCAGCCGGAGCGACGGCAGGGCGACGAGCAACCCGACCACGAGCGCGGCGAGGATCGACACCGGAATCGTGATCATCATCGACAGCTCCGGGTTCACGTTGTGGATGAGCATCGCGGTCGTGTATCCCGCGGCACCCGAGAGGACGGAGTGGCCGAAACTGATGTAGCCGGTGTAGCCGCTCTGGATGTCCCAGCTCATCGCGAAGATCGCCCAGATCGCTGCGACCGTCATCGCTCTGACGAGCCCGAAATTCCCCCAGAACGGCGCCGTCAACAGCGTGGCGGCCGTTCCGAAGATCAACACGAACTGGAGCCCGTTCATTTCACCGAAGTAGTCACCGAACAACCGGTTGTAGACGTCCGCCAGCGGCTGGAGTAACTGATCGATGGGCCCAGTCACGGTGCTCAATCGATCCGTTGCGTTCCTCGTCGCGGCGTTCAACCGATCGGTTGCGCTACTCATGGACGAGCTCCCTCCCGAAGAGACCGTTCGGTTTGAGCAGCAAGATAGCGACGAGGACGACTAACGATAGGACCCCCTGGAAGCTCGGTCCGAGGATCTCGACCGATGCCGTCTCGAGGTAGCCGATGAGGTACGCCGCGATGACGGACCCCTTGATGCTGCCGATCCCGCCGATCACGACGATGATGAACGCGAGTGCGAGCGGGCTGAGCCACATCTGCGGCGACGTCGATTGCAGAGTCCCGATGAACACGCCGGCGATCCCGGCGAACGCGCCGGCGATCAGCCAGGTTCGGGATTTGACCGTCTGCAGGTCGACTCCGGTGAGTTCCGCACCGCGCGTACTCATCGACGTCGCGAGGATCGATCGTCCCTCGTCGGTCTTCGTCACGTAGTACCAGAGGGCCCCGATCGCGATCCACGAGACGACGAACGCCAGCAGCTGGACGTACCGGATCCGGGTTCCCACTGCCTCGAGGTATATCGTCCCCGAGACCACGGGAAGGAGCTGCGACGGCGCGCTGCCGAACTGGATGATGACCAGTTCGGTCAACAGCAACGCGACGACGACCGTCGCGAGGAACGTGATCACGATGTTGTCTTCGATGTATTTGACGAGCCCCGCGTACAGCGCGTAGGATGCAGCGGCTGTGACGACGACCGCGAGGAGGAACCCTGCGAAGGGCGGCAACTCGGCCGACGTGGCTGCGAGGTACGTGAACGCGCCGATCATGATCAAAGCACCGTGTGCGAGGTTCAACACGCCGCCGACGCCGAATATCATGGTGAATCCGATTGCGATCAGCGCATAGACCGCGCTGATCATCGCACCCACCACTAGTATCGAGAGTAATTGCTCTAACATTCCTTCGTGTTCGGCTCAGAGCCACTCTGGGACGACGTGCTCTGCAGTCGCGTTCTGTTCGGGGTAGACGCACTCGACGACGCCGTCGTCCCCGTCCTCGTGCCACTGCGTGATCGGGAAGTTCGAAATGATGCCGTCCTCGTTCCTGGTTTCCATCACGTCGTTCGGGTAGTCCGAATCCTCTCCGTAGAGCGAAATTTCGCCCGCAGCACCGGTGAAATCGGTGTTGAGCATGGCGTCGACGATGGCGTCGAGGTCGCTGTTGTAATCGGTGGTTCCGGCCTCTTCGGCCGCCTCCGCGTAGAAGAGGATCGCGTCGTAGGAGTTGAACCCCATGTACATCGGTTTGCTCGGCGGGTCTTGGCCTTCGCCAGTGAACTCCGCCTCGTAACCCTCGACGAACGGCATCGTCTTGTCGGTTAACTCCGAGACGCCACCGGCACCGGACTGAGACGTCGTTTCGTACAGGCAGGTGCCGTTGGTCGCGCCCCAGAACTCGGGGGACATGCCCGGCACGCTGATCCCTTCGAGGGCGAACGGGTACTCGTTCTGGGCCCAGGTACTGGTGAAGGTTGCCGCACCGCCGTGTGCGATGAACCGCATGACGACGTCGGCGTCTGCGTCGGCAGCGTCGTCGAGGAACGGATTGAAGTTGTCCGTATCGAGTGCCATTCTGTCCTCGTGGACGACGGAGAGATCGCTGTCCTCCTCGATCAGATCGGGGAGAATGTCGCGGAAAGAGCCGGTCCAGGCGGCGTCGTCGGCCAGAATCGAGAAGTTCTCGAACCCGTGGAGGTCGTTGAGGTGGCTCGCGTAGCCGGCCATCCCTTCTGCCTGCAGATCCGAATTGATCGGACCGGTTCGAACGATGTTCTTGTACCGTTCGTAGTCCTGTCCGTGATTTTCGGTAATCGTCGCCGGATCGGCGGAGCCCGTAATGATGAACGGCACGTCTCGCTCTGCGACGTAGTCGATGATTCCCTGGGTAACCTCGCTGACGAAGGTACCAACGAGCAGGTCGACGTTATCGGAATCGACTAGGTTTTGTGTCACCCGCTCGGCCTCCGACGGTGAGCCGCCGGTGTCTTCCGAAAGTAGTTCGACATCCTGTCCCTGGACCCCATCGTTGTCGTCCAGTTCGGCAACCGCGAGCTCCGCACTTCGTTCTGCACCGCGGCCCATCTGGAGCTCCGTCGGGCCGAGGTGGCCGATTTTGAACACGTCGTCGTCACCCCCGCCGCCGACGCCACCCATACACCCGGCGAGCGTCGTCGTCAGCGCACCTGCACTTGCCGCACCGAGAAACGTCCGGCGTCCGACATAATTCTTTCCAGTTCTATTCGATTCGAGAGTATTGTTATCTTCGTTAACCATCGTGTGTCAGTGAGTTACCGGTTCTCATCCATCTCTTTCGATCCCCAGTTAATAAAGATGAGGGATGGTAGCATGGATCTCGACAACAATACACAACTGTAAAGTTTCAGTATGCTGTCAACCAGTCCGGGACTGACTTTCCGACAGAACAGGCCTTCAAAAAACGTCTTCGAGTACAAACGTCTCCTTTTGAAGCCGATACGTTCCGTTTCCGTATTCCACGACACCTTCGTGCCGAAGGTGATCGAGGTGGGCGAACGCCTCACCGGGGCCGTGAACGATGTGGATCCCCTCGAGGTCTCCGAACAGTTCCGCACTAACCGTCCAGGCGTCGGCCGGCCCGCATTCCTCCAGAATTTCGAGGATCGCTTCCGTCCGTTCGCGGTGGTGTTCGAGGATCGTTTCTATCCGCTCGGTCGGCTCCTCGATGGGATCGCGGTGACCGGGCCAGACCCGCTCGTAGTCGCGGTCGGCGAGCCGCCCCAGCGTCGCGACGTACTTCTCGAGCGGGCGCTCGACGCGTACGTCCGCGCCGCCGACGTTCGGCGTGTACACCGGGAGGACGGCGTCGCCGACGAACGCCTCGTCGCCGCCCGCCGTCTCGAAACAGCAAAGGCCGGCCGCGTGCCCCGGCGCGTGGATCGTCTCGAGGGTTCGGCCGCCGACCTCGAGTATCTCTCCGTCCTCGATCAGCGTCGGTTCGGCCGACGGGCCGTCGATCTCGATCGACTCGAGGAAGTCGAGCAGTTCCGCTCGTGCGTCCTCGGGGACGCCCCACTCCTCGAGGCGGTCTCGACGCTGTTCCTCGACGGCGGCGATCGTGTCAGGGTCCTGTGCGACCATCGGGGCGTCAGCCTCGTGGACGTAGACCGTCGCGTCGCTTTCGGCCTGAATCTCGCCGGCCAGTCCGGCGTGATCGACGTGGAAATGTGTGAGAACGATGTCGTCGACGTCGGCGAACTCGTAGCCGCGGTCGGCGAGGCCGTCGCGGAGGTCCTGCCGAACGGGATCGGTGGCGATGCCGGTATCGACGAGCGCGAGTTCACCCGCGTCGTCGTCCGCAAGCACGTACGCGTTGTTTCGGCCCTCGAACTCCTCGTTGCCGAGCGTAATGCGGTCCATGCCGGCTAGGAACATGTCGGCAGTTTATAATTCACGCGGTCGCGGAAGGGGACTGTACCGACCGCGCTGATACTGGCTCCGTCGGTAGTCGCGACTCGGGGCGTGGCGCTGGCTCGAGAATGGGTGAACGAGCGAGAGCCGCCATTCCGAGACGGAAAAGAGACCGCCGAACGCGCCGCTTAGTCCTCGAGTTCGGCTCGCAGAAGCTGGTTGACGTCACCCGGGTCCGCACTGCCGCCGGTCTTTTGCATGACTTGTCCGACCAGGAAGTTGATCGCGCCGTCGTCGCCGCTCTCGTAGTCGTCGACGGCGTCGGGGTTCTCGTCGACAGCTTCGACGACGGCCTGCTGGACCTCGTCCTGGCCGGTCTTGCCCAGTCCTTCCTCGCTGACGACCTCGTCGGGGGTTCGGCCGTCGTCGAGCATCGATCGCAGGACCGTCTCGCGGGCGTTTTTCGCCGTGATTTCGTCTTCGGCGAGGAGTTCGACGAGCCGCTTGATCTCCTCGAGTCGGCCCTCGATTTCGGTGATCTCGATGTCGCGGTAGTTGAGTTCGCCCAGCAGGTTGTCCGCGACCCACGTGGCGGCGAGGTCGGGGTCGAACTCGCCGGCGACGTCCTCGTAGAAGTCCGCGACCTGCTTGGTCGAGGTGAGCTTCGAGGCTGCCTCCTCGCTCAGGCCGTATTCCTCTTGGAACCGCTCGCGGCGAGCGGAGGGGAGTTCCGGAATCGCGATCTCGTCCTTCCAGCCGGAGACCCGCAGCGGCGGCAGGTCGGCCTCCTCGAAGTAGCGGTAGTCCTTCTCTTCTTCTTTCGAGCGCATCGAAACCGTAATCCCGCGGCTCTCGTCCCAGTGACGGGTCTCCTGCTCGACCGCGCGTCCGCGCTGGATCGCGTTCTTCTGGCGGGTCTCCTCGTAGGCCAAGGCCTTCTCCGCGCCCTTGTGACTCGAGATGTTCTTGACCTCGGTTCGGTTGGCCGACTCGAGGGCGTCCATCCCGATCTCGTCGGTGTCGTCGCCGTCGATCTCGTCTTCGGGGATGATCGAGAGATTGGCGTCGATCCGCAGGCTGCCGTCCCGCTCGGCGTCGAAGACGCTCAGGTACTCGAGGACTTCCTCGAGTTCGGCGAGGAACGCCCGGACCTCGCTCGGGCTGCGGAAGTCGGGGGCCGTGACGATCTCCATCAGGGGCGTCCCCGCGCGGTTGTAGTCGACGAGCGTGTAGTCGGCGGAGTCGATCCCGCCACCGCCGCCGACGTGTTGCAGACTACCCGGGTCTTCCTCCAGATGGGCGCGCTCGATCGCGACCGTGCGCCGGGTTCCCTCGACGGAGACCTCGAGTTCGCCGTCGGCACAGATCGGCTCGTCGTACTGGGTGATCTGGAAGTTCTTGGGCAGGTCGGGGTAGTAGTAGTTCTTCCGGTGGAACCGGGTCTCCTCGGGGATGTCGGCGTCGATCGCCTTCCCAATCTTGACGGCGGCCTCGACGGCGGCCTCGTTCAGCACCGGCAGCGCGCCCGGGAGCCCGAGACAGACTGGGCAGACGTTGTCGTTGGGCTCGTCGCTCGGCTCGGTCGAACAGCCACAGAAGATCTTCGTGTCGGTCTCCAGCTGAACGTGGACCTCGAGGCCGATGACGGTCACGAGGTCGCCCTGCTGGACGGTCTGGGCAGTCATTGGAGGGGATTCGGGCCCGTGGGGGTAAAACGTAACGGGACGCGCTCGTTTCGTCGCCGATCGGGTAGTGTGCCACCACACTATATTGATGCCGCGTGCGGTCGTCGATACGTCGGTGCTGTTTGCCGCGAGTTACCGACGAGACGGGGCACACGAAGCCGCACTTCCGATTCTTCGCGGGATCGACGATCAGTCCCTCCCCGAGGCGATCGTCCTCGATTACGTTCTCGCGGAGACGCTCAATGGACTAACGACATACGCCGGTCACGAGCCGGCCGTCGATTTTCTCGGCCGTATAGAAGAAACCGTCAGGTTTCACCTCGTTTCGCTATCAGCGGATACGTTGGCGACGGCGAAATCGCTGTTTCGCCGGCACAGTGGTCTTTCGTTCGTCGACGCTTGCATCGCCGCGTATATGCAAGCCAACGACATCGAATATCTGTACGCGTTCGACGACGATTTCGATCGCATCGACGACATCACTCGGCTCGAGACGGCCACGAATCCATACGATCCGCGTTGACTACCGCGCGTTCTCGAGTTCCTCGAGCGCCTCGGGGTTCTCGATACTGCTCATGTCGCCGAGATCCTCGCCGGTGTAGGTTGCCTGAATGGCTCGGCGGATGATCTTGCCCGACTGGGTCTTTGGGAACTCCTCGACGAATAGCACCTCGCGCGGGCGGAACGGTTTGCCCAACTCCTCGCCGACCTGTGCCCGCAGTTCCTCGCGGAGGTCGTCTGACTCCGCGACGCCGTCCTCGAGGACGACGTAGGCGACGACGGCGGTGCCGGTGGTATCGTCGGGCGCGCCGATGGCGGCGGCCTGGTTGACCGCCTCGTGGTCGATGAGCGCGCCTTCGACCTCCGCCGGGCCGACCTTGCGGCCGGCGACGTTGAGTGCGTCGTCGGCCCGGCCGTGGAGGAACCAGAACCCGTCCTCGTCTTTCTGTGCCCAGTCGCCGTGGTCCCACAGCGGCGGCTCCTCGAAGGTCGACCAGTACTCCTCGAGGTAGCGCTCGTCGCCCGACCACAGCGACTTGGTCATCGAGGGACAGGAGTCCCGCGCGACGAGGTAGCCGCGTTCGTTGTCCTCTTTGACGGAGCTGCCCTCGCGGTCGACAACATCGATATCCATGCCGAGGCCCGGGCCACCGAGCGTACAGGGTTTGAGCGGTTCGGTCGGCATCGGCATTAGGAAGCAGCCACAGATTTCGGTGCCCCCGGAGATGTTGATGATCGGGGCGTCGCCATCGCCGACGTGCTCGTGGAACCAGTGCCAGGACTCGGGGTCCCACGGCTCGCCGGTCGAGCCCAGAATTCGAAGCGAGGAGAGGTCGTGGCCGGAGAGCCACTCGTCCCCGTGCTTGCGCAGCGCCCGAATGGCGGTCGGCGAGATGCCGAACTGGGTGAGCTTGTGGCGGTCGATCATCTCCCAGAAGCGGTCCGGGTCGGGGTAGTCCGGCGCGCCCTCGTACATGAAGACGGTGCCGCCGAACGTGTGGGTCCCGATCAAGCTCCACGGCCCCATCATCCAGCCGATGTCCGAGACCCAGAAAAAGCGGTCCGCGGGCTTGAGATCCATCCCGAAGTAGACCTCCTTTGGACACTGGACCTGCACCCCCGCGTGGGTGTGGACGATTCCCTTCGGTTTTCCGGTCGTCCCCGAGGAGTACAGCAGCATCGACTCCTGACTCGAGTCGAGCGATTTCGTTTCGTAGTCGTCGTCGCTCCCTTCGACGGCGTCGGCCCACCACTCGTCGCGGTCGTCGTCCCACGGAATCTCGTTCTCGTTCGTGGCGGTGCTCGAGCCCAGCCGGTCGAAGACGATCGTGTGTTCGACGTGGCCCGCCTCTTCGATGGCCTCGTCGGCCGCAGACTTCAGAAAGACCGGGTCACCGCGGCGGTAGAAGCCGTCACCGGTAAAGAGGATCGAACACTCCGAGTCCGCGATCCGGGTCGCAGCCGCGTCGACGCCGAAGCCCGAAAAGATCGGCACCGCGATCGCGCCGACCTTGAAACAGCCATAGAGGATCGAGACGACTTCGGGCACCATCGGCATGTAGAGGCCGACAGTGTCGCCCGTGCCAACATCCCGCTGCTCGAGCGCGTTTGCGACCTGATTCGCCTGCCGGTAGAGTTCGTGATACGTGATTTCGCGAACGTCGCCGTCCTCGCCCTCCCAGATGGTTGCGACTTTGTTCCGGCGCTCCGCGTCGACCGCGGCGTGGCGATCCACGACATTGTGGGCGATGTTGAGTTCGCCGCCGGGGTACCAGTCGGTGAACTGCGGTCCCTCGCTATTGTCCCGGATTTCGTCGTAGTCCTCGTAGAACTCGATCCCGAGATAGTTGACCAGTTCGTCCCAGAACCAGTCGACGCCGCTCTCGGGTTCGCCCTCGAGGTCGGTCGTCGTCCGCTCGATCAGTGCCTCGTAGTCGTCGATTCCGTACGCCCGCATGAACTCGAAGACGTTCGTCGACTCGACGAACTCCTGACTCGGCTCGTGGGCGATTTCGTCGATGTCCTCGAGGCTGGGGCTGGTGTTCCCGGACATTGTTACTCGTAGGTTATGGTCATGCCACCATCAAACAACAGGTCGCCGCCGTCGAGGTGTCGTCCCAGCTCGGAGAAGCCGAGTAGGAAGAGGTTCGCGACGTCGATGGGTTCCATCATCTCTTTGACGCGGGACTGGCCGAGCATGACGTCTTCGATCACCTCGTCGACCGAGATGCCGCGCTGTTCGGCGGTGTCCTCTAATTGGGCGGTCACGAGCGGCGTCTTCACGTAGCCGGTGCTGAGCGAGAACGCCCGAATCTTTCCCTCGCCCTCGGCGGCGATCGACTGGGTCAGCCCGCGGAGCCCGAACTTCGAGACGTTGTAGGCGACCTTGTCGCTGGTGACGTAGTGGCCGTGGACCGACGCCATGTTGCCGACACAGCCCTCGCCGTCGTCGGTCTCCCGGAAGTGGGGAATACAGAGCTTCGAGAGATATAGCGGTGCCCGGAGCATGATGCTGTGCATCAGGTCGTAGGTCTCCATCGGAAACTCGTCGATGGGGTCGATGTGTTGCATCCCCGCGACGTTCGCGAGGTACTTGAGATCGCCCAGCGCGGCGGCCTCGTCGACGATCCGCTCGAGGTCGTCGTCCTCGGTTAGATCGCCGGGAACCGACTCGATCGGCCCCTCGAGACCGAGCTCCTCGCCGCGGCCGATCGTCCCCGCAAGGCCGTCCTCGTCGACGTCGGTGGCTGCGACGGTGAGGCCGTTGCCGGCGGCGGCCAGCGCGGTCGCCCGGCCGATGCCCGAGGCCGCGCCGGTCACGAGACAGACGTTGCGCTCGGTAAAGGAGTCGTCGGGGAAGCGGTATATTTCCTCAGCAGAGACGGTGGGTGCTGTGACCTGATCTTGAACCATTGTACACAGTTCATTGTTATCGAGGACCATCCTAAAACATCGCCATTAACATATCAACGACGACTGATCGAACGACGATACGGTGTGTAGTTTTCGGAGCAATTGATCGAACGATTATCACTGATGTAATCCCAGAACTACGTGCTCATCACCACAGTAATCGACTAGCGAGAGTGAATAATAGCAACTATTAAGACCTTGTATGGCAGTCATTCTCTTCCTAGCGATGATCGACCTCGATATCGATATGCGGCAGTACGATTGTCCGTTCATCGACACGACGGACGACGTCGACATCGCCTTCTCGGCCGTCCAGTGGCAACTCGATACTGACGCCGAGCGACTCGAGACGCGACTCATCGCGGAGGGGGACTCGAGGGACGCGCTCGAGGACGGGCTTCGAGCGCTCCGAACCCACTCGAACATGACGGACTGTTATATCCTCTCTAAGCGCGACACCGTCGCCGAAATCGGCACGAAAATCGAGGTGACCAACGCCATGCAGACGATTCAACGGAACGGGGGCTACATCACCGGTCCGTTTCAGATCGAGAACGGTCGGGAACGGTGGCACATCGGGTTCGACGCCGACGAAGACGAGGATCGGACCCTCGCCGAACTCGAGCGCCACAACGAGTTCAGCGTCGAGGACCGCGACCAGTTCGGCCCGTCGAGACTGTTCGATCTCTTGGAGAACGCCGAGAGCGCGATGGAACTGCTCGAGGGCTGCCGGTCGCTGACCGAGACCGAACGCGAAACGTTCGCAGTCGCGTTCCGGCACGGGTACTACGAGACGCCCCGCGGGACGACGCTCGACGACCTCGCGGATCACTTCGATATCTCGAAGACGGCCGTTTCGATGAACTTGCGCCGGAGCGAGCGCAAAGTGCTCCAGTCGGCGCTGGGCGTGCTCGAGCGGATGGACGACGACCAGTTCTGAGCGAGACGACGAACCCGTCTGCTCCGCTGCTTCAGTCGTACTGCGATCGATTACTCGATACTAAACGCCAGTAAGAGCACTGCGAGCCGCCGAACGGAAACGCAGCGCGGCGACGCCGCTCACTCCCCGCCGCCCTGCATGAGCATCTGGATCTCCTCGTCGGAAGAGAGGGCCTTGGGGTCGCCGCTGTCGACGATCTCGCCGCGTTCGATTACGTACATTCGGTCGACGATCTCCGGGACGTGGCTCGCGTTCGATTCGGCGATCAACACCGAGATGTCCCGATCGATGATCTCGCGGATGTAGGACTTGACGTTCTCGACGACGACCGGCGCGAGCCCCTCGAGCGGCTCATCGAGGATGAGTAAGTCCGGCCGGAGCGCGAGCGCTCGGCCGATCGCGGTCATCTTTCCCTGCCCGCCGCTCAAGTTCTGCACTTCGGCGTCACGCCGCCCCTCGAGCTCCTCGAAGAGATCGAAGACGTCCTCGACCACGGTGTCCTCGTCGTCGATGCCGCGTGCCTCCCCGGCGGTCCAGATCGGGAGCCGAAAGTTCTCCTCGACGGTCATCCCGGTAAAGAGGTCGCGGCTCTCCGGCTGGTAGCCGATCCCCCGCTTGGGGATCAGTTCGGGCCGCATGTCGAGCAGTTCCTCGCCGCGCAGCCTGATCGACCCGTTCGCGACCGGTGTGAGCCCCATAATCGACCGGAACGTCGACGTCTTTCCGGCACCGTTGCGGCCGACGAGCGCGACGGCTTCGCCCTCGTTGACTTCGAGGTCGATGCCGTGAGTGACCTCGAACCCCTCGACGGTCGCCGTGAGGTTCGAGACCTCGAGCAGCGGGTCGGACCCACCGGGGCCGGCGTCGGAGCCGGGACCGAGCGTGCTCATTCGTCCACCCCCAGCAGGACGCGCCGGAGTTCCGAGTCGGTCTCGAGCAGGGAGGGATCGCCCTCGCGGAAGACCGCCCCCTCGTGGAGGACCACGAGGCGGTCGGCGTACTCCTTGACGAGGTCCATGTCGTGTTCGATCGTCACGGTCGTCACCCCGTCGGCCTCGCTGGCCTCGACGATGGTCTCGATGACGTACTCCTTCTCGCGGGTCGCGACGCCGGCCGTCGGCTCGTCGAGCAGCAGGTACGTCGGATCGAGCCCGAACGACATCGCTACGTCCAGCAGTTTGCGGTCCCCGTGGGGCAGCGTCTCCGCCACCTCGTGCTGGACATCGGTCAGGCGGAACTGCTCGAGGAGCCCGTCGATTTCGGCCTCGACTTCCTCGTGGCCGTCGTCGACCGATCGCATGCTCAGCGTCTTGTCGTAGCGCGAGAGGACCGCGACGCGGAGGTTCTCGCGGACGGTCATCTCCTCGAAGACGTGGACGATCTGGAAGCTCCTGACGAGCCCCTGTCTAACCCGCTCTTCGGGGGCCATCCCGGTGATATCGTCTTCGCCGGGAGCGCCGTTCTCTTCGCCGTGGACGACGACCGACCCCTGATCCGGCTCGAGGAGCCCGGTCAACAGGTTGATCAGCGTCGTCTTGCCGGCCCCGTTGGGGCCGACGATGAACACCATCTCGCCGTCGGTCTTTCCGAACTCGAGCGAGACGTCGTCCGTAGCGCGCAGTTCGCCGAACTCCTTGCGTAGGTTTCGTGCTTCGAGCATCTCAGTTCACTCCGAAAACGATGATTCGGACAGTGGTTACGGCGCGGCTCACGCCCCGACGGAGCGACGAGCCGAGCGTCACAACGTCCTCGCGGAGCAGGCCGGGATCGCTCCGTCGTCGCGCCAGTCCGGTGCCGACCTTCGGGATCGAACCCAGAATTCCCTCCGGCAGGAAGAGGACGACCGCGATCAGTACCAGCCCGGTCAGGGCGTTGTAGTACTCCACGTAGAACGGCGCCTGAATTAGCAGGTAGACGAGGACGACGCCGCCGATCACCGGACCGACAAGCGTTCCGAACCCGCCGAGGATCGCCATGAACAGGATCTCGCCGGAGACGAACGCGTAGAGGGTCGGGTCCGGGCTCACGTGTAACTGCAAGAGTGCGAACAGCCCGCCGGCGAGCCCACCGTAGATCCCCGAGATCGCGAACGCGATCCACACGTACTTCTCGACGGGGATGCCGACGAACCTGGCCCGCGTTCGGTCCTGTCCGATCGCGTCCAGTGCCCGACCGAACGGCGAGTTGATGAGCTTCCACATCGCCAGCAGCGAGACGACGAGGACGACGACCGTGAGATAGTACAGGATCAGGTCGTACCCCGCCGAGGTCCACTGGAGCCCGAACAGCGTCGGCGGATTCAGCCCGTCGGGACGGACACTGAGCCCGTCGCTGTAGTTGAAGTAGCCGCTCTGCAGGACGAACGCGTACAGGACCTGGTTGAACGCGAGCGTCAGCAGCGCAAAGTAGATGTCGAGGTAGCCGGCGACGAAGTAGCCGATCAGGACCGCGATCGCCGTCGACGCGAGGACGGCCCCGACCAGCAACAGAAGGCCGCTCGAGACGTCGAAGTGTGACGCCAAGACGGCGGCACCGTAGGCCCCGACGCCGAAGAACGCCGCGTGGCCGAACGAGACGAGTTCGGTGTGGCGCAACAACAGGTTCAGGCCGACCGCCGCGAGGCCGAAGAGGATCCCGCGGTGGATCGCCTGAAACGAGAGGCCGGTCAGTCGCGTGATATCGGGGACTACAAAGAGCACCACGAGTCCGAGGACCGCGAGGACCGACTGGCGCTTCGTTAGCTCCATCCCCTCCGAGAGCCGCACGCGGGTCTGGCCGTCTCGTTCGACTAAGAAGCGACTCATTGGATCTCACCCCACGTTCCGTAGAGGCCTTCGGGCCTGACGAGCAAGACGACCACCATCAGCAAGAACGGGACCGCCAGCTCGAGTTGCGGATAGTACGGCGTCACGACGCGACTCGAGACGCCGACCAAGAGCGCGCCGACGAAGGCTCCCTTCAGGCTCCCGAGCCCGCCGATGACGATCACGACGAAAGAGAGCACCAGCCACTTGAGCCCCATCCCGAGAACGGCGCTGCCCGGGCCGATACTGACCATCGCGCCGCCGAAGCCGGCGAAGAACGCGCCGATGGCGAACACGAGCGTGAACATACGGTCCGTACTGACCCCGATCGCCGTCGACATCTTCCGGTTGATGGCCGTCGCCCGCACGATACGGCCGGTCTTCGTCCGGTCGAAGAACCAGATGAGCCAGGCGAACACCGCGATGCCGACCAGAATGACGAGGATATTGTACGAGGGGTAGCTGAAGCCGACGAGTTCCGTCGTCGGAATCTCGTTGATGCCGCTGTAGACCCCTATGTCGACCGGGGACGGCCCCCAGACGAACTTCATCACGTCGGTGAGGACCAGCAAGAGCCCGTAGGTCAACAGGAGCTGGTAGACCTCGTCCCGGTCGTAGATCGGCCTGATGAACGTCGCCTCGAGCGCGCCGCCGACCGGCAGTAACACGGCGGCGGCCGCGAGCGACCCGGCGAGGACGACGAGGCTGAAGATAATCGCGGTCACTGGGCCGGTCGGAGCCGCGACTTGCCCCGCGAAGAAGCCGACGACGCTGAACGCGCAGAACGCGCCCAGCGCGTACAGCTCGCCGTGGGCGAGGTTGAGGATCCCGAGCACGCCGAAGATGATCGTCATCCCCGACGCGACCATGAACAGGATCGAGCCGTAGTAGAGGCCGTTGAGTACGTGTTCGAGCATGATTATTGAATCCCATCACACACGCGTCACCAGCTCCCGATCCAGTCGGCGGAGGTCTCGCCAGGTGGCGGCGACACGTTCTTCGCAGGGAAGACGTTCACGTCCGAAAGCGCTGCGGCGTCGTGGTCGGACGACCACGTCAGTTCGCCGAAATGGGCGTTGGAGTAGCCCTGATGGTCCGCGCCGAAGGTGTGGTAGCCAGCCGGCGTGAAGAAGCCGTGATTCTCGAGGACCGTTGCGAGTTCCTCCTGTTCCGGCCAGCGACCGAGGAGACGGACGGCCTTCTCGGCGGCCGTGGCCCACGCCGTCACCGCGCCGTAGCCGCTCATGAAGTGGGCCGTCGGAACGACGCCGTACTCGTCTTCCACCTCGGAGACGAGGTCAGCGGCCGGGCTCCACTGGTCGGTCGACGGCTCCCCCCAGTAGAAGTTGCGCGACCCGGAGTAGATCGGCCCGTCGACGAGGTCCTCGCTCAGATCGTTCGCCGAGCCGTAGAGGACCGGCCCGACGAGCAACTCGACGGCGTCGAACATGCCGTTGGCGTGTGCCTGCTCGAGCAACAGCGTCGCGTCGCCGCCCCAGCAACTCGAGAAGACGACGTCGGGGGCCTCCCCGTTGACCTCGGTGATGTGAGTGGACATGTCGCCGGTGCCGAGATCCGGAAAGCCGCTGTACACTTCTTCCGCGTCGGTGAGCGCTTCGATCCCTCGGGAGAACAGGTCCATCTCGTCCTGTCCGAACGCGTAGTTGGGGTTGATCCCAGCGTACGTGTCGATCGAGTCCGCGCCGAGGACTTCGACCGCCTGCATGACGGCCGCAAGCGCCTCCATCACGTCGTGGTTCTGGAACCGGAACGAGTAGGTCACGTCCGGGAAGTCCTCCTCGTAGAGCGTCGTCACCGTCCCGTCCGTGGAGACGTTGATGACCTCTTGTGCCTCGATCTCGGGGACCATCTCCGCGTGGCCGCTGCTCGAGATCGGGCCGAAGGTGACGTCTTTCCCCTCGTCGACGAACTGCTGGTAGTTCGTGAGGTACGCGCCGCCCTCCTCGACGACGTCGAGGTTCATCTCCCGGCCGGCGATCCCGTCGTTCTCGTTGATTCGCCGGACCGCGGTCTCCGCGCCGTACCGGGCCTGAACGCCGAGTACCGACGGTGCGCCCTCGGTGAACGTCTGGAGGCCCGACTCGATCGGTTCGTCCGGAACGTCCGCGTCCGCGAGCGAGTCCTCCCCGTCCTCGAGCAGTTCCGTACACCCCGCCAGTGCGACCGCGAGCGCCGAGCCGCCGACGGTTTTCAGGAGCGTTCGTCGATCGATGCCGCCAGAGTCAGCCGCTGTAGTTGGTCCAGTCCTCATAGCTGATGTGCACCGCGTGCCTGTCGCGCCATATACATGAGACTCGCTACCAATCCAAATAGGAGAACGTAAACATGTTAACAGCGACCCCGATTCCGGATCCGTCACCGATCGAAGCGCCGCCGCGTCGTCGCCTCGGTCGGCTCGAGACGGCGAGCGTTTTTTCCCGGTCTACGGCATTCGGAGTACCATGAGTACTCGAGCGGGCGCAGACGACGGGGCATTCTGGGGAGATGCCACCGGGGATGTCGCGCTCCACCGCTATCGGACCCTGATCAATACGATCGACGACGGGATCTACCAGCTCGATGCCGACGGCTGCTTCGTCGCGGTCAACGATGTGATCCTCGAGGAGACGGGCTACGCGCGCGATGAACTGCTCGACGAGCACGTCTCGATCCTCCTCGACGACCCTGATGTCGCCCGCATCGAACGTAACGTCGCGAGCCGAATCGACGCCCAAAACGACGATATCGCCACCTTCGAGTTGGCCATTCGGACCGCCGACGGCGATGCGATCCCCTGTGAACTGCGGATCAACTTGCTGATCGAGGACGACGAGTTTCGGGGCACTATCGGCGTCGCTCGCGACCGCTCCGAGGAGCAACGGCGACAAGAGACGCTCGCATCGGCGGTGGCGTCGTACGAATCGATCACGAGCATTATCGACACGGCCGATATCGGCGTCTGCGTCATCGACGAGGACGAACGGATCTCGTGGGTCGACGAGACCATCGAACAGTACTTCGGCCTCGATCGGGCGTCCCTTATCGGCCGGAACAACCGCACCGTCATCGAAGACACGCTCGGACACCGGATCGCCGCCCCCGATTCGTTCGCGGAGACGCTCATCTCGTCGTACGACGAGCAACGGTACATCGACCACCTCGAGTGTCGCGTCACTGCGGGCGAGGACCGCGAGGAACGGTGGCTCACGTATCAGAGCAAGCCGATCGAATCCGGCGAGTTCGCCGGCGGACGGGTCGAGCTCTACTACGAGATCACCGACCAGAAGCGGTCCGAAGCGGACTTACAGGAGAACGAAGCGGAGTTCCAGTCGCTGGTCGACGCCGTCGAGGAGTACGCCATCTTCCGGCTGGACACGGACGGTCGCATCATCAGTTGGAACAAGGGTGCACGGAAGCTCAAGGGCTACGACCGCGAGGAGATCGTCGGCGAACACTTCTCGACGTTCTACACCGAGTCCGACCGAGCCGCGAACGTCCCCGAGCGAAACCTCGAGGTCGCGACCCGGGACGGGTCCGTCGAGGACGAAGGCTGGCGGGTCCGCGACGACGGCACGCGGTTCTGGGCGAACGTGACGATCACGGCGATCCGGGACGACGACGGGACGCTGCAGGGCTACCTGAAGGTGACTCGTGATATGACCGACCGCCGGAAGCGCGAGCAGGAACTCGAGAGCGAACTCCAGCGCATCCTCGGCCGGATCTCGGACGCCTTCTACGCGGTCGACGACGAGTTCCGATTTACCCACGTCAACGACCGCGCCGCGGAACTCCTCCAGCGCCCGGAGGAGGAACTCCTCGGCGAGCGGCTCTGGGACGTATTCCCCGATCTCCACGAGATCGACGAGGTCTGGGATGCGTTTCACACGGCCCTCGAAACGCAGGAACCGACCAGCTACGAACTCTACTACGACATGCTCGATTTCCGGGTCGAAGCCAACCTCTATCCCTCCGAGACCGGTATCTCAGTGTACTTCCGCGACGTCACCGAGCGCCGGGAGCGCCAGCGGGAACTCGAGCGAACGGAGCGGCGCTTCGAGGCGATTTTCGAGGATCCGAACATCCTCGTCGGCCTGCTCGAGCCCGACGGGACGGTCTTGGACATCAACGGAACCGCGATGGAGTACGTCGACGCCGACCTCGCGGACGTGACCGGCAAGCGGTTTTGGGAGACGCCGTGGTGGGGCGAAGGCGAGGAGGTTCGGGCCGCGGTCAGGGAGTGGACCGAACGCGCGGCGGCCGGCGAGTACGTCGAGTTCGAGACCGATCTCACCCGGCCGGACGGCGACCAGTACACGCTCAACGGCGTCTTCAGGCCGGTCACGAACGACGAGGGCGATGTCGTCTCGATCTTCGTCTCGGACCGCGACATCACGGCACGAAAGAAACGGGAACGCGAACTCGAGGAGTCCGAACAGCGCTACCGCACCCTCGCCGAGCACTTCCCAAACGGGATCGTCACCCTGTTCGATCACGATCTCGAGTACACGCTCGTCGCGGGCCAGGGCTTCGAGAAAATCCCGGTCGAGCCGGCCGATCTCGAGGATCAACACTTCACCGACGCCTGGCCCGACGAGATCAGCGACGCGCTCGAGCCGGTGCTCCGGGGCGCACTCGAGGGCGAGCAAGGGGAGGTCGAGGTCGAGTACGCCGGCCGGGAGTGGGCTATCTACGCGGTCCCGATCACCGATACCCGCGGCGACGTCTTCGCCGGGGTGACGATGGCCCACGACATCACCGAACGCAAGGAGTACCAGCGGCGACTCGAGGAGACGATCGCCCGGCTCGAGGAGTCGAACAAGCGCTTAGAGCAGTTCGCTTACGCCGCCTCCCACGACCTTCAGGAGCCCCTGCGGATGGTCTCGAGTTACCTCCAACTGATCGAGAGCCGCTACGCCGACGCGCTCGACGCGGACGGCGAGGAGTTCCTCGAGTTCGCCGTCGAGGGCGCAGAGCGGATGCGGAACATGATCGACGGCTTGCTGGCGTACTCTCGGATCGAGACGCAAGGAGATCCGCTCGAGCCGACCGATCTCGATTCGGTCCTCGAGAGCGTGCTGACTGACCTGCAACTCCGGATCGAGGAGAGCGGTGCCGAGATCGAGACGGCGGAGCTTCCCCGCGTCGAGGGCGACGCGGATCAGTTGCGGCAGGTGTTCCAGAACCTGCTGTCGAACGCGATCGAGTACAGCGGCGACGAACCGCCCCGGATTTCGGTCGACGCCCGCCGGCGGGGCGGAGAGTGGGTAATCTCGGTCCGCGACGAGGGGATCGGCATCGATCCCGACGATCGGGACCGCGTCTTCGAGGTCTTCCAGCGCCTGCATAGCCGCGAGAAGTACGCCGGCACCGGGATCGGGCTGGCGCTCTGCCAGCGGATCATCGAACGCCACGGCGGGGAGATCTGGGTCGACTCGACACCCGGCGAGGGCGCGACGTTCTCGTTTACGCTCTCCGCGGCGGAGCCCGCGAAGTGACATCGCTGTCCCACGGCTTGCTGTCCGCGTTCCGCGCTGTAAGTGTAGCATAAGTTATAGTCGTCTGACGTACGTTTATGTGGCCAGACGGACCCCTAGCTGATATGTCGAACAACCGCGTCGAGACGCTCGAATCGACGGTTGCGGAACTCGAGTCGACGGTAGAAGGGCTGACGGACGAACTCATCGAGGCCAAAGAGCGAATCCGCGTCCTCGAGGCCGAACTCGATGCCGACACGCCGACGCGCGTGCCGGAGCGACGGAACGAGGAGACCGGAACGACGGCGGACAACGGCGACGAAACGCCGGAAGCCGAACCCGACGACGTTGCGGAAGCGGCGGCCGACGCCGAGACGGAGACGGACTCGACCGACGACGAAGCGGAAGACTCAGGTAGCGACGACATCATTGTCGCATAACTGCGGCCGTCGCTGTGGGTGGGTAGCGCAGACGCGGTCCTCGCCCGCTCCGACGGCCGGTTGCGGTACGGAGGCCTCGCAAGAAGAATGTATATCAAGGCGATCGTCCTCGACAATTTCAAGAGCTTCGGCCGAAAGACGAAGATCCCGTTCTACGAAGATTTTACCGTCGTCACGGGCCCGAACGGCTCCGGGAAATCGAACATCATCGACGCCGTTCTCTTCGCACTCGGACTGGCCCGTACCCGCGGGATCCGCGCCGAGAAACTGACCGATCTGATCTACAACCCCGGTCACGAGGACGGCGGCGGCTCGAATGGCCCCCGAGAAGCCACCGTCGAGGTCATTCTCGACAACTCCGAGGGAACCCTCGAGCGCTCGCAGGTCGTCAACGCCGCGGGCAGCGACGACGTCGGCGATGTCGACGAGATTCGTATCCGTCGCCGGGTCAAGGAAACTGAGGACAACTACTACTCCTACTACTATCTCAACGACCGCTCGGTCAACCTCTCAGATATCCAGGACCTGCTCGCTCAGGCCGGGATCACACCGGAAGGGTACAACGTCGTCATGCAGGGCGACGTGACCGAGATCATCAACATGACTCCCCATGCCCGCCGGGAGATCATCGACGAGATCGCGGGCGTCGCGGAGTTCGACGCCAAGAAAGAAGACGCGTTCGGCGAACTCGAGACGGTCCAAGAGCGGATCGACGAGGCCGAACTCCGCATCGAGGAGAAACGCGACCGGCTCGACCAACTCGCGGACGAACGTCGCGAAGCCATGCGCTACCGCCGGCTTCGACGCGAGAAAGAGGAGTACGAGGGCTACCGGAAGGCAAGCGAACTCGAGGAGAAACGCGACGAACTCGAGTCGGTCGAAGCAGAGGTCGACGACCTCGAAGCCGAACTGCAAGAGCTCCAGCGGGAACTCGACGAGCGCGAAGGCGCGGTTGTCCGGCTCCAAGAGGACCTCGAAGACTTAAACGCCGAGATCGAGCGCAAGGGCGAGGACGAACAGCTCCGGATCAAAAGCGAGATCGAGGAGATCAAAGGCGACATCTCGCGGCTCGAGGACAAGATCGAGGCGAGCGAAGAACAGATCGAGGACGCCGAGTCCGAACGCCGGGAGGCGTTCGTCCAGATCGACCGCAAGCAGGAGACGATCGACGATCTCGCCGACGAGATGCGTGAGCACAAACTCGAGAAGGCCTCGATCAAGAGCGAGATTCAGGAACGCGAGGCCGAACGCGACGACCTCGAGGCCGAAATCGAGGCCGTCGACACCGAGTTCGACGAGCTCAAAGCCGACCTCGCCGAGCGCAAAGACGAGTTGGAGGCGGCCAAAACGGAGAAAAACGACCTCCAGCGCGAGCAGGACCGCCTGCTCGACGAGGCCCGGCGGCGGTCGAACAACATCAGCGAGAAAGAGCAGACGATCGAGGACAAACGCGAAGAGATCCCTGAAATCGAGAGCCAACGGAGCGACTTGGAGCGCGAACTCGAGAAGGCCGAGCGAAATCGAGCGAACATCGCCGAGGTCGTCGACGACCTGAAAGGCGAGAAGCGCCGGCTCCAGTCCGACGTTGACGACCTCGACGACGAGATTCAGGCCAAACAGCAGGAGTACGCCGAACTCGAGGCAAACGCCGGTCAGAGCGGCGACTCCTCGTTCGGACGCGCGGTGACGACGATCCTCAACTCGGGGATCGACGGCGTCCACGGCGCAGTCGCCCAGTTGGGGACCGTCCCCGGCGAGTACGCCGTGGCCTGCGAGACCGCCGCGGGCGGTCGACTCGCGAACGTCGTCGTCGACGACGACGTCATCGGCCAGCAGTGTATCGAGCATCTGAAGTCCCGAAACGCGGGCCGAGCGACGTTCCTGCCGCTGACGGACATGAGCCAGCGCCGGCTGCCGTCGGCGCCAAACGACCCGGGAATCGTCGACTTCGCGTACAACCTCGTCGACTTCGACAGCGAGTACGCGGGGGTCTTCTCCTACGTCCTCGGGGATACGCTGGTCGTCGAAGACATCGAGACCGCTCGCTCGTACATGGGAGACTACCGGATGGTCACCCTCGACGGCGACTTGGTCGAGAAAAGCGGCGCGATGACCGGCGGCTCGGGCGGCGGCTCCCGCTACTCCTTTACCGGCGGCGGCGAAGGCCAACTCGAGCGCGTCGCGAAACAGATCACCGAACTCCAGGAGGAACGCGAGACTCTCCGCGAGGAACTGCGCGGTGTCGAGGAACGGCTCGACGACGCCCGCGACCGCAAGAGCGACGCGGCCGACGAGGTCCGTTCGATCGAGTCCGAACTCGAGAGCCTCGACGAGAAGCGGGAGGCCACCGAGGCCGAGATCGAACGGCTCGAGGCCGACCTCGAGGACCTCCGCGAGGAACGCGAGTCCGTCGACGAGCGGATGAACGAAATCTCTGCAGAGATCGAGGCGAAGACAGCGACGGTCGAGGAACTCGAGGCAGATATCGCGGATCTCGAGAGCGACCTCGCGGACTCGAAGATCCCCGAGTTAACGGACCAGATCGAAGCACTCGAGGCCGAGATCGACGAGCGCGAGGACCGGATTCAGGAACTCGACACCGAACTCAACGAACTGAGCCTCGAGAAGGAGTACGCCGAAGACGCCATCGAGGATCTTCACGACGACATCGAAGCGGCCCAGAACCGCACGGCCGAACACGAGGATCGGATCGAAGAGTACGAGACGAAAATCGCCGGCAAGCGCGAGGAACTCGACGAGAAGCGAGCCGCCGTCGAGGAGCTAGAGGAAGAACTCACGGAACTCAAAGCCGAGCGCAGCGACCTCAAGGAGGAACTCTCCGAGTCGCGGACGAAACGCGACCAGCAGCAAGATCGGGTCAATACCGTCGAAAGCAAACTCGAGGACGCCGGCGAGCGGGCGAGTAGCTTGGAATGGGAAATCGAATCCCTCGAGTCGGAGGTCGGGAACTACGACCCCGAAGACGTGCCCGATCACGACACCGTCCTCGAGATGATCGAGTACTTGCAGGCGGACATGGAAGCCCTGGAGCCGGTGAACATGCTCGCGATCGACGAGTACGACGAGGTCCGCAGCGATCTCGACGACCTCGAGGAGGGTCGGGCGACGCTGGTCGAGGAAGCGGAGGGGATCCGCGACCGCATCGAGCAGTACGAGACCCAGAAGAAGCAGACGTTCATGGACGCCTACGACGCGATCGCCGCCCACTTCACCGAGATCTTCGAGAAGCTCTCGGAGGGGACGGGGACGCTGCACCTCGAGAACGAGGAGGACCCGTTCGACGGCGGGCTCACGATGAAGGCCCAGCCGGGCGACAAGCCCATTCAGCGGCTTGACGCGATGTCAGGCGGCGAGAAGTCGCTGACCGCGCTGGCGTTTATTTTCGCGATCCAGCGTCACAACCCGGCTCCCTTCTACGCGCTCGACGAGGTCGACGCCTTCCTCGACGCGGTCAACGCCGAGCGGATCGGCGAGATGGTCGACGAACTCTCCGAGAAGGCACAGTTCGTCGTCGTCTCCCACCGCTCGGCGATGCTCGACCGCTCCGAGCGAGCGATCGGCGTGACGATGCAACAGGACAACGTGAGCGCGGTGACCGGGATCGATCTGAGTAGCGGGGAGGTTCCTGCTGATGACTAGGGAGTCGCGAAGCGACCCGCGAGGCTGCGAGGGTTCCAAGGAGCCCTCGAGTGATGCGAGCGGGCCAAAGGCCCGCGAGCAGACGGGGAGCGAAGCGACCCGTGAGCAGGGCCGACTACGAGCCGACGGCGGCGAAGAGATCCCGCTGAACATCACCGGCCACGAAGACCGCGAGCCGCCGGGCGAGTCCCCCTCGAGCACCGACGACCCCGATGGCCAGGACGATGTCGAGTCGGTCCTCGAGTTCACGGACGTAGAGACGGCCGCGGACGACGGTGACGAGGACGAAGAGAAAGTCGAACCCGTCGAACTGCTCGTCCAACTGGCGAAAGACGGCGAGATCGAGCCGTGGGACATCGACATCGTCGCGGTCACCGACAAGTTCCTCGAGGCGATCGAGGACGTCGACCTGCGGACGTCGGGCCGGGCGCTGTTCTACGCGAGCGTCCTCCTGCGGATGAAAAGCGACGAGCTGTTCGCGACCGACGACCCCGAGGAAGAGGAACTGCCGCCGTGGGAAGCGCCCTTCGCCGACGACGGGCCGGTAGACCCCGAAAGCGACGAGCGGGACTACCCGCCCGGCTTCGATCCCGTCGAAAACCTCGAGGCGGAGATGGAGCGTCGCCTCGAGCGCAAACACGCCCGCGGGAAGCCGGAGACGCTGGACGAACTGGTCCGCGAGCTTCGGACTGCCGAGCGCGACACGTGGTGGAAGGAGTCCCGGAGTTACGATACCAGCGACTCACCGAAGGGGTACGACCGCGGCGTCCAGGAGTTGAACTACCACTCCGGCGACGACTTCCGGGTCGACGACGAGCCGACGAGCGACGATGTCACCCACACGACCCACGAGGAGGATATCGAGTCCGTCATCGACGATGTCGAAGCGGAACTCGAGACTAACTACGAGGCGGGCCGGGAGGAGGTGCTGTACGCCGAAATCGATGAAGTCGGCGGCACGCGGGTAATGACCTACCTCGCGCTGTTGTTTCTGGCCCACCGCGGTCGAGTCACCCTCGAGCAGGACGAACTGTTCAGCGATCTCTGGATTCAGCGGCCGACGGTGGACGCGGAGTCGGACGAGGCGACCGCCAACTGACTCGATCCGAACGGCGTCAGACGGGGCGTCGGTCCGTCGGGTGCCCGCGTCGAAAGGGTTATTTGTCCGTTGAGAACTTGATTACATGAATGACACGACCGGGCCGGCAACGGAGTGTTGGAAGCGGACTCCGTCGCGTAGCCGATTACGCCGCGTTCGCGTTCCTCTGGGGCTGGATTATCGTGTCGCTGCTGTTCGTTCCGGCGATGCTCGGTGCGCCCTTCGTCGGCATCGCGCTCGCTATCGTCGGCCTCATCGTCTGCTGGCAGGCGGCCGAAGCCTCGAGGGATCCCGTTTACACGTTCGGTACGAAACGCGAGGTTCGGACCGGCCGCGTCGACTCGGCGACCGTCGACTGTGGCGAGTGCGGGCGGCCGGCCGAGGGCGGCGAGTATCGCCGTTACGAGACACGGCGCGTGCTGTTCGGAACCACAATTTCGGTTCCGGAATCGGGAGAGAACGTCTACTGCGAGACGTGTGTCGTCGATCCCCGCGACCCGTTCGAAACGAGCGCCGACGGTGAACGCGAACCGACGGCGGCCGACGATCCGACCGCCTCGGAATCGTCGACCTCCGCTACGTCGTCCGCTCTCGAGTCGAAGCGGTCGTGACGGTGGGAGTCGACGACCGCGTCACTCCAGATACTCGCCGGCCAACAGATCGACGCGCTCGAGGGTCTCCTCGGGAATCGCTTCCTGTGGCGTATTGATTGTGCCCTCGAGGGCGTTCCAGGCCTCGCTGTGGAAGTCCTCGGGCATCGTTCGCACGGCGTGTTCGACGACCGCGTTGATCGCCTCTCGGTTGGCTTCGGCGTTCTCGAGGACCTCGTCCAGGGTGACCTCGTTGTCGTCTTTCCAGACGTCGTAGTCGGTGACCCCGGCGACGGTGGCGTAGCTCAGTTCGGCCTCGCGGGCGAGTTTGGCCTCCGGGATGGCGGTCATGCCGACGATATCCCAGCCCTGATCGCGGTAGAACTCGCTCTCAGCGCGGGTGGAGTACTGTGGGCCCTCGATGCAGACGTAGGTGCCGCCCTCCTCGGTTTTCGTATCGTCGGTCGCCTCCTCGGCCGCGGTCGCGAGGTGGGAGGCTAAAGCGGGGCAGTAGGGATCGGCAAAGCCCATGTGGACGACCATGCCGTCGCCGAAGAACGACGGCGAGCGGTGTTTCGTGCGATCGAAGATCTGGTCGGGTACGACCAGCGTCCGCGGCGGCAGATCCTCGCGCAGGCTCCCGACCGCGTTGGTCGCGATGACCCGATCGACGCCGACCGATTTGAGCGCGTAGATGTTCGCGCGGTAGGCCGCGTCGGTCGGCGGATGCTGGTGGTCCGCGCCGTGGCGCGGGAGGAACGCGACCTCCTTTCCGTGGAGTTCGCCGAGCGTAACCGCCTCGCTGGGTTCGCCGTAAGGCGTCGATACCTCTTTTTTGCGGGTGTTCTCGAGTGGCAGTGCGTCGTAGATTCCGCTGCCGCCGATAACGCCGATCGTCATGCATGGACGTCTGTCGAGCAGTCCCCTAAACGCGCGGATTTCGGTCAGCTCTGCTGTGCGGATGAGTACCACTGAGCCCCGTTGTGCGGTTCAAACCGGTGGTCGTCGCTATCACGGGTCACGAGCACCCAAGTACCATCGCGACCACTGTCGGGTATGACGGACGATGAGGCGTTGGAGGGCAGCCTCACCGACGGTCCCCTCGTCAGGCCGATGATCCGGCTGGCGTGGCCACTGATCGTCATTCAGCTGTTACAGGTCGCCTACAACGTCGGCGACACCTTCTGGCTCGGCGCGCTCTCGCCCGACGCGGTCGGCGCGGTGAGCCTCGCCTTTCCGTTGTTGTTCCTGCTGATCGCGATCGGCGGCGGCTTCACGGCCGCCGGCGCGATCCTGATCGCCCAACACACCGGGGCGAAAAGCGGCGACGCGGGGCTGATTGCCGGCCAAACGCTCTCCTTTGTCTCGCTGGTCGCGATCGGACTGAGCGCCCTCGGCTTCGTCGCGACCGAACCGATGCTCGCCGTCTTGCCTGCCGATGCCGAAACCCAAGCCGCGATTATCCCCCTCGCCGCCGCGTATCTGCGGGTGTTCTTCCTCGGACTCCCCTTCCTCTTTGGCTTCTTCGTCTTCGTCGCGCTCATGCGCGGCTACGGCAGCACGCGAACGCCGATGCGCGTCATGCTCGTCAGCGTCGTCATCAACCTCGCGATCGATCCGCTGCTCATCTTCGGCGTTGGCCCCCTCCCTCGCCTCGAGGTGCAGGGAGCCGCCGTCGCGACGCTCATCTCGCGGGGAATCGCGACCGTGATCGGCTTCTACCTCTTGTACTACACTGACGTTGGTCCCGATATCCAACCCTCGCATCTCTGGCCACGACGGGAGTACGTCACGAAGATCACGCGACTGGGCGTACCGACGGCGCTCGAGCAGTCGATGACGGCGCTGGCGCTGGTCGCGATGACGGCGATGGTCGTGACCTTTCCGCCGGCAGTCGTCGCAGCCTACGGGCTCGGGAACCGGCTGATCTCGCTTGCGTTCCTGCCGGCGCTGGGGATGGGACAGGCGACGGACACGATCGTCGGCCAGAACCTGGGCGCGGGCGAACCCGCCCGGGCGGCGAGGGCGGTCCGGCTCGCGGCGGGCGTGATCGGCGCGGTCATGATCGCGGCGGGGGGACTCACTGCGCTCTTTCCGGAGCCGTTCGTCTCGGTGTTCGTCACGGCCGACGCCGCAGGGAAGCAGGCGACGATCGACTACGGGGTGACCTACCTCCGATTCGCCGCGGTCGGCTTCGCCTTCATGGGCGTGTTACAGGTGATTCAGGGTGCGTTCCGCGGGGCTGGAAACACGAAGACGGCGCTCGCGTTCGCGGTGCTCGGGCTGTGGATCGTCCGCGTCCCCGTCACCTACTACCTGATATTCGTCGCGAAGTGGGGCCCGACCGGGATCTGGACCGGTGTCGTGGTCGGCGATATCGCGGGCGCGATCGCCGCCGTCGCGTGGTTCAGCCGCGGCACGTGGAAGAGCGCGCTCGTCGACCAGTCGGGGTCGGAGCCGACCGACTCGAGCGACACCGAATCAGTCGCGGAGTAACATCACAGGCTCGAGCCGAGAGACGGGATTTTCGCATACGTCCGCTGAACCGGGAGGCGGCTCTCGGACAGTGAGTCGTCAGTAACCGATTGCGATTTTCTACCGAGACGAACCAAACATCTCTGAATCCCGGATCGAAAACAAACTGCTGGCTCGAGGAGAGAAGTCACTCGACGAGACGCCGTTATTCGGCCAGCGCCCATTCGGCGGTTCCGGTCGACTCGAGGACCTCGCGCCGTTCCATCTCCTGTAGGACTTCTGGCAGGCGGTCGGGTTGGGCGATCTCCATCTCGATGCGTTCGATGCCGTGGTGTTCGGTGAGGTAGTGGCGGATCTCCTCTTCGGTAAAGGACTGCTGGTCGGCTTTCTCCATCGCGCTGGAGATCAGATCGACCATGTCCTCGATGAAGTTCCACGGGTAGACGACCCACGTCCACTCCTCTAAGCGTTCGCCGACGTAGTCGGGTCGGAACTCGCTGGTGCCGAGCAGTTGCAGGGTCGCGGTGCGGACCTCGCCGGCGTCGCGGTCGTCGACGTACTCGTAGGCGCGCTCGATCGAGCCGCCGGTGTCGGCGATGTCGTCGATGATGAGCACATCCTTGTCCTCGACGCTGCCCTCGGGCATGGGATAGCGGACGGTCGGCTCGCCGGAGGTCTGGGCGGTGCCGACGTAGTGTTCCATCTTCAGGCTCGTCAGGTCGTCCAGGCCGAGGAAGTCACAGAGACACCGGCCCGCGAACCAGCCGCCCCGGGCCAGTGCGACGACGACGTCCGGTTCGAACTCGTCGTCGCGAACCTCGTCGCTTACGTCTCGACACAGGCCGTAAATATACTCCCAGTTGGTTATCGTACAGTCGAAGTCGTCCGGTAAGTCGGACATCTAATGGCCACCTACCCGGTGTCTCGAGCGCGGTCCCCTTAAGTCGGCTGAAACGGATCGCGTCCACCAGCGACCCGACAGTCGGTGACCGGAACCGGCGGAGGTTTATAATCTAGTAATACAACCTAGTTATCGATGGCACAGACGCAGCTTCAGGCCGCCCGTGAGGGCAGGCTCACCGAGGAGATGGAACGTGTCGCCAAGCGAGAGAACCGTGATCCCGAGTTCGTCCGCGAGCAGGTCGCCGACGGGCAGGCGGTGATTCCGGCGAACGTCAACCACGACGCGCTCGACGCGATGATCATCGGCCGCGAGTTCGCGACGAAGGTCAACGCGAACATCGGCAACAGCGAGACGACCAGCGACCTCGAGACGGAACTCGAGAAACTTCACACCGCGGTTCACTACGGCGCGGACACGGTGATGGATCTGGGCACGGGCAGTGATCTCGACGAGATCCGGGAAGCCCACGTCGAGCACTCCCCGGTCCCGCTGGGGACGGTGCCGCTGTACGAGGCGGTCAAACAAGCGGGCAGTCCCGAAGCGATCACCAAAGACCTGCTGCTCGAGATCATCGAAAAGCAGGCCGAGCAGGGCGTCGACTACATGACGATCCACGTGGGGATCCTCGCCGAGCACCTGCCGCTGACCGACGGCCGGAAGACGGGGATCGTCTCGCGGGGCGGTTCGATCATGGCCAAGTGGATGGAAGAAAACGGCGAACAGAACCCGTTCTATCAGGTTTTCCCGGAGATCTGTGAGATTTTCGCCGAGCACGACGTGACGTTCAGTCTGGGCGACAGCTTGCGGCCGGGCTGTCTGGCCGACGCCTGCGACGAGGCCCAGTACGCCGAACTCGACACGCTGGGCGAACTGACTCGAGTGGGGTGGGACCACGGCGTACAGGTGATGGTCGAGGGGCCGGGCCACGTCCCGATGCACAAGGTCGCCGAAAACGTCGAGCGCCAACAGGCGGTTTGTGACGGCGCGCCCTTCTACGTCCTCGGTCCGCTGGTGACCGACATCGCGCCGGGCTACGACCATATCACGAGCGCCATCGGTGCGGCGATGGCGGCCCAAGCCGGGGCCGCGATGCTCTGTTATGTCACTCCGAAAGAGCATCTCGGGCTCCCCGAGGAAGGAGACGTTCGCGACGGACTCGCGGCCTACCGGATCGCCGCCCACGCCGGCGATGTTGGGACTGAACGCCCCGGCGCGCGCGACTGGGACGACGCGCTCTCGGAGGCCCGCTACGAGTTCGACTGGCGCGAGCAGTTCGACCTCGCGCTCGATCCCGAGCGCGCCCGGTCGTTCCACGATCAGACGCTGCCCGGAGACAACTACAAGGAAGCGCGCTTTTGCTCGATGTGCGGCGCGGAGTTTTGCTCGATGCGGATCGATCAAGATGCTAGAGCGGATGGCGAGATGAAAGCTATCGAGGGCGAGGACCGTACCGACCTCGAGTCCTCGTCCGCCGCCGAGGTCAACCGGCCGCCCGTGGGAACCCACGAGTCGGGCGATCTGCCGTCGATGGCGGACCACGAGGGCGGCGACGCGCTCTCGGAGCCGGGAGACGACTGATCGAGGTTTCGCGGTCTCGTAAATTCGTAGACTCGGAGGTCGATGGCCACGACCTTTGAATATCAAACCCGAATACAGTCATAGAGAATCGACCGTGTCTTTATCCGATAGATCGTGGTCGATTCGGTATCAATGGCACCTCGACGGCGGACCGTACTGGCGGCGGTATCGACGGCGACGGCGTCGGCAGCGGCCGGCTGTGCCGATCTGCTCGCCGACGAAGACGACGGAAGCGGCCCGGCGAGCGACGAAGGCGTCGCGACGGCGTTCGTCGAGAACCTCGCGAACGGGGAGTTCGAACGGGCGAGCGATCAATTCGTCTCGAGCGAGCAGGATCGGTACGGCGACCCCGGTCGCCTCGAGCGGCTCTGGATGGGGTACAACGCGGTCGGCGGCTCGTTCGAGGAGGTCGCAGACACGAACGTGAAGACGGGCAACGGCGCGTCGGCGGTCGACCTGACGCTGTCGTTCGCCCGCGGCGATCACGACTGCCGCGTCGTCGTCGACACCGACTCGCGGATCGTCGACTGCGGGGTCATCGACGAGTACGAGCGCCCGTCGTACGTCGACTCGAGCGCGATCGCCAGCGAGGACCTGACCCTCTCGGCCGACGGCTGCTCGCTCCCCGGAACCGTCACGACGCCGGCCGACGGCGACGGTGTGCCGGGGGTCGTGCTGGTCCACGACTCCGGACCGGTGACCGCCGACACCGCACGCGGCGGCACGCAGTTCTTTACGGACCTCGCGGAGGGACTCGCCACGCAGGGGATCGCAACTCTTCGGTACGACAAGCGCGTTCCCGCCTGCGAGGTCACGGGCACCGAGTACACCCTCGACGGCGTCACCGTCGACGACGCGCTGGTCGCGGTCGAGCGCTTACGGAGCGTCGAGGGTGTCAACCCCGATGGGATCGCCGTCGTCGGCCACGGTCTCGGCGGTCGGGCCGCGCCCCGGATCGCCGCTCGAGACGGCAATCTCGCCGGCGTCGTCGGCCTCGCCGCGCCGGCGCGGCCGTTCCACGAACTGACACTCGCCCAACTAGAACACAAGGTGTCGGTCGGGTCACAAGAATGGGGCGATCTGGCGAGCGTCTACGAGACGTGGACCGACGAGATCGAACGGGTTCGGTCGGGCGAGTACGAGGCGGACGAAACGCTGCTCAACAAACCCGGTGCCTTCTGGCAGAGCCTCGAGTCCTACGACCACCTGAGGACCGCGGCGGAGATCGACGCGCCCCTGTTTTTCCTGCAGGGGACACGCGACTTTCAGGTCAGCGCCGCCGACGACGTCGCGCGGTGGCAGTCCGAACTCGAGAGAGATTCGGCGGCGGAGTTCGAGACCTACGACGGGCTCAATCACCTGTTCATGCCCGGCGAGGGGGAGTCGGTCGAGTTCGCCTACGCCGTTCGTAACAACGTTGACGAGGCGGTCGTCACCGATCTCGCCGACTGGATCGACGGGCTGTAACGTCCGGCCGACCGGCGGGAGCCGAGCCGCCGGTCGCTCGATCGATGGACCGAGGATTCATACGCCGGTCGCCCGATCCACGTCGTATGGAGACGACTCGGGTCTTGCAGGTCGACGCCTTCACCGACGAACCGCTCACCGGGAATCCGGCGGGAGTCGTACCGGACGCGGACGGCCTCTCGGACGACCAGATGCAGGCCATCGCCGCGGAGATGGCCGTCAGCGAGACGGCCTTTCTGTGCTCGAGCGAGACCGCCGACCGTCGAATCCGCTATTTCACGCCGACACAGGAGGTCGACCTCTGTGGCCACGCGACGATCGGCACGTTCACACACCTCCACGACGATGGTCTCGCGGCCGGAACGTCGACCCTCGAGACGAACGTCGGGACGATCGAGATCGAGGTCGCGGACGACGGCACGGTCTGGATGACTCAAGACGAGCCGACGATCCGCGAGGTCGACGTGGGCTATGAGCGGGTCGCCGACGCGCTCGGCGTCGATCGGGCCGCTCTCGAGGGCGCGAGCGCCGATATCCCGCTGGCGGTGTCATCGACCGGTTTCCCCGTCCTGATCGTCCCGATCACGTACCTCTCCGACGTCGGCGACGCCGAACCCGAGATGGCCGCGGTCGAAGCCCTCACCGACGCGGTCGACGCCGCGGGCGTCTACCTCTTTACCTTCGACGCGCTCGAGGCCGAGTCGACGGTCCACGGCCGCATGTTCGCGCCAGGTGCCGGCGTCCCGGAGGACCCGGTTACCGGCACCGCAAGCGGGGCCGTCAGCGCGTACCTCGACCGGTTCGGTGCGTTCGACGACGATCTGCCCGAGGAGCTTCGACTCGAGCAGGGCCACTACGTCGACCGCCCGGGGATCGTCCGGGTTCGTCTCGGCGACGCGGTGCGGGTCGGCGGCCGCGGCGTGACCGTCCTCGACGGCTCTCTCGTCGTCCCCGAAGCCGACGAAGACGAGATTCTCGAAGCCTAAGTCCGCTGACCCGGCCGCGCTCAGGCGAGCGGGTCGCTGCCGCCGTTGCTGTCACCGTCATCATCGTCCCGGTCACTGTTCTCGTCGCTCTCGAGGCCCTCTCCCGGGGAGTTCGACGGACTCGAGGGCGGTGACGGCCCCTGTCCGGTCGATCGAGGCGGCGACTCGGACTTCGGCTCTGGTTCCGCCTCTGTCTCTCGAGTCGCCGCTGCGGTGTCGCCGGCCGTCGCGTCGCCATCGAGGTGCTCGCGCTCGTCGAAGGTCGCCGTCCGGCCGCCCTCCTCGAGTGCCGCCACCGCCCGGCGCGTCTCGGCGAGTTCGGCTTCCATATCGGCGAGGCGGTCGTCGAGTCCGTCCTGAACCTCGCTCGCGAGTCGGCTCGCGTCGAGTTGGCGGCCGGCGGCTCGGCCCGCCGCACGCGGGAGCGTGACGAACAGCGCGTAGCTCTTCCCGAGTTGCCAGACGACGATTCCCAGCGCGGCAAAGAGCAGGGTGATCATCGGATTCGCGCTCTCGATCGCCGGCCCCGGATTCAGCGGATCGGCGAGTAGTCCGGTGATCGCGCCGCCGAAGCCGGCGAGAAATCCCGCGGCGACGAGCGCCAGTCCGAGCCCGAGCGCCCCAACCGTGATCGCGCGATAGACGAGCGTCCACTTGAACGGATTTCGAAGTCCCATATCGGGAACAGTCACCGAAATAGTATAGTCGCTGTGGGAAACAAATCGATCGTCCCGCCGTTCGGCGATGTAACGCGCGCATATCGGTCGTCGTCCCGCGTCACCGATTGGCTCGATTCGTGACTGTCGGTCCGTAGCGTCCGTTCGCCGGCCGCTACGGTGGAAACTCATTCACTTGTGAGTTGCGATTGGGAGATACTGTTCGCAACCTTCTTTATTCGGTCCAGTGACCACCTCAATAGAGATGGCTGTACTCTGGCTGGACGAGATCAGTGCCGGCGACCTCGAGAAGGTCGGCGGGAAAGGTGCCTCTTTGGGCGAGCTCACGGGCGCGGGGCTGCCCGTTCCACCGGGATTCGTCGTGACTGCCGGGACCTATCGATCGTTTATCGAAGATGCCGAGATCGACGAGGAACTGTTCGAAGCCGTCGATGTCGACGTCGACGACTCGAGTGCGCTGGCCGACGCCGCCGACCGCGCACAAGAACTCATCCTCGAGACCCCCTTCCCCGACGAGCTTCGCGAGGAGATCGTCGCGAGTTACCGCGAGGTCGGTGACGGCGAGGCGTTCGTCGCGGTCCGATCGTCGGCGACGGCCGAGGACCTGCCCGACGCCTCCTTTGCGGGCCAGCAGGAGACGTTCCTCAACGTCACCGAAGAGGATCTGCTGGACCGTGTTCGTGAGTGTTGGGCCTCGCTCTTTACCCAGCGGGCAATCTATTACCGACAGGAACAGGGCTTCGACCACTCCGCCGTGAACATCGCAGTCGTCGTCCAGCAGATGGTCGACGCCGAGAAGTCCGGCGTGATGTTCACGAGCCACCCGTCGACGGGCGATCCGACGATGATCATCGAGGCCGCGTGGGGGCTCGGCGAGGCCGTCGTCTCCGGTGCCGTCTCGCCGGACAACTACGTCATCGACCGCGAAGACCGGTCGATGGACGTGACCATCGCCGAGAAGAAGGTCAAACACGAGAAAGACGAGGCGACCGGCCAGACCGTCGAGCGCGAGGTGCCCGAGGACAAACGGACCCAACGGGTCGTCTCCGACACCGAGATCGACGACCTCATGGATCTCGGCGAGCGCGTCGAGGACCACTACGGCGAACCCCAAGATGTCGAGTGGGCCATCGTCGACGGCGAAGTCTACATGCTCCAGTCCCGCCCGATCACCACGATCGATGAGGACAGCAACGACGCCACCGACGCCGAAGGCGTCGATCCCACGAAGGGAGTCACCGACGGCAGCGGCAGCGTCCAAGCCGCCGAGGGTTCCAGCGCCGATACCGCCGACGCGAGCGGCTCGGGCGAGGTCATCGTCGACGGCTTGGGCTCGAGTCCGGGCACCGTTAGCGGCCCGGCGAAGATCGTCACGAAGCTCGACGACCTGGCGAAGGTCGGCGAGGGCGACATCATCGTCACCGAGATGACCATGCCGGATATGGTACCCGCAATGAAGCGAGCGTCGGGGATCATCACCGACGAGGGCGGCATGACCAGCCACGCCGCCATCGTCTCCCGCGAACTCGGCGTCCCCGCCATCGTCGGCACCACCAACGCCACGACCGTCCTCGAAGACGGCCAGGTCGTCACGCTCGATGGCGACAAGGGCTCGGTGCTCGAGGGAGCGGCGGTCGAACCCGACGAGGAGACCGAACCCGTCGAGGAGGTACGCCCGCAGTCGCCGGTCAAGCCGATGACCGCGACCGAGGTGAAGGTCAACGTCTCCATTCCGGAAGCGGCCGAACGCGCGGCCGCGACGGGTGCCGACGGCGTCGGCCTCCTCCGGACCGAGCACATGATCCTCTCGCTGAACCAGACCCCCGAGAAGTTCATCGAAGAGAACGGCACGGACGCCTACACCAAGGAACTCGTCGACGGCATCCGCGGCGTCGCCGACGAGTTCTACCCCCGGCCCGTCCGTGTGCGCACTCTCGATGCCCCCACCGACGAGTTCCGCCAACTCGAGGGCGGCGAGGACGAACCCGAAGAGCACAATCCAATGCTGGGCTATCGGGGCATCCGCCGCTCGCTCGACCGAGCGGACGTCTTCGCCCACGAACTCGAGGCGTTCCGCCGGCTCTACGAGATGGGCTACGATAACGTCGAGATCATGCTGCCGCTGGTCAACGACGCCGAGGACGTCTATCAGGCCAAAGAGTGCATGAAAGAGGCCGGGATCGACCCCGAAAAACGCAAGTGGGGTGCGATGATCGAGACGCCCGCCGCCGCGCTCTCGGTCGAGGAACTGGCCGAGGCCGGCATCGACTTCGCCTCCTTCGGCACCAACGATTTGACCCAGTACACGCTCGCCGTGGATCGGAACAACGAGCACGTCGCCGACCGATTCGACGAACTCCACCCTGCCGTGTTGCGCCTGATCGGCGACGTTATCGAGACCTGCCGCGAACACGGCGTCGACACCAGTATCTGCGGGCAGGCAGGGTCCAAGCCCGAGATGGTTCAGTTCCTCGCCAACGAGGGAATCACGTCGATCTCCGCGAACATCGACGCCGTCCGCGACGTCCAACACGAGGTCAAACGCGTCGAACAGAAACTCTTGCTGGATTCGGTTCGCTAACCCGCCTCACACTGTCTTTTGATCGTAGAATTACAGTGAGTTTCGGTCGCGTCCGTCTCGTTCTCAGTCACAGCCTCGAGTGACGCGCCTGAACCGATCGGCCGGATTCACAGCTGACCTTCTCACCACGTGTAGGCGCGCCCGGCGGCGACGAGAAAGACGACCCCGATCCCGACCGCACAGACCGCGATCGCGAACCCGAGCAGCCGCAGTAGGTCGGTCATGAGTTCCGGATACTCGGGCTGTGGCTCGAGGTTCGCGACGAGAACGTAGACGAACGCACCGGCACCGACCGCGAACAGCCCGAACACGGCCGGCCCTGCCCATGTCATAGGCCCGCTGGGGCGGCGACCCCCCTATAGCCTGTGGCCGTCGCAGGGAAAGGTCCATGAGACAGGCCGGCCTCAGGTGACATATGAGCGACCGTTCTGACGAGGTGACCGAGCGTCGGGACCGAGACCCGCCCGCCACCGACGACCTCCTCGAGGAGACGGATCGACTGCTCTCCGAGACGGGAGGTGCCGGCGATGCGTCGCCCGAATCCGTGGATCCGGACGACGCGTCCGGCAGTGACTCCCTGCAGGACCTGTCCACCGGAATCGATCGCGGCCCGGAACCCGAGTCCGAACCGGTCGGTGAACCAGCCGGCGAGGCCGACACCGGCTCGTCGCGCTCGTGGCTCGCCCCGCTCACGTCGCGGCTCTCGCTTGGACGATACTTCTCGCCGAAGGAATTTCTCGCGCTGGTGCTCGTCCTCAGTGCCGGCCTGCTAGCCGGCGCGACCGTGCTGCCGATCGCCGGTCGCGTGATCGGCATGTTCGGCGTCGCGTTCACCGTCGGCCTGCTCGCGTCGAAACGGCGCTACCTCGAGATGAGCGTCGCCGGCGTCTCGGTCGGCGGTGTCGCTGCGATCCTCAACAACGCCGTCCTCGCGGCCGTTGGCTCCGGACAAACGCTCGTCGCCGTCGGTGCGACCGTGGGGCTGCTCGCGTCCGTGGTCGGCTACTACTTCGGCCGCGATCTGCGCGACGGTCTCGCACGAGATATCGACTGAGTCAGTCTTCGGTCGCCTCGTCGTTCGCTCCTTCGTTATCCGTTCGTCGTCAGTTCCCAGCCGCGCTCGGTTCGCCGGACCACGCCGTTGTCGGCCATCACCTCGAGTAACTCGGCGACGACCTCGCGGGGCGCGTCGATGTCGTCGCTGAGTTCGCCGACGGATTTCGGCTCCGAGCGCACGCTCGCGAGCAGGTCGGCGTAGATCCGACTCTCCGGGCCAGTGCCGACGTTTTCGGAAATGGAATCGAGTACGTCACAGAGCTGTCCCTGCACCCACCGCTGGGCCAAGGAGAGTTCGTTCTCGAGGCGCTCGAGTTCTTCGAGGGCACCGAGTTGGTCGTCGAGATCACCGTCGTCGTCCCAAGAGACGTCGAGCGTGAGGTGGCGACAGGTCGTAATATCGAAACTGCTGTTTGCCGGATAGGCGCTCTTGCTCGCGAAACCGTACGGGGAGACGTTCACCTCGAGGCGGACGTTGCGGGCGATATGAAAGTACTTTCGCCGCTGGTCGTCGACGCGGCTCTCGATCAAGCCCGCCTCCTCGAGTTTCCGGAGGTGTTCGATAACCGCCTTGGGACTCACGCCGAGGTATTCCGAAATTTCGGTGACATAACACGGTTTGCGGGCGAGCAACCGAAGGATCCGTCTCCGATTTTCGTTCCCGAGCAAATCCAACAACGCGGCGGAGTCCATCGAGAGAGGGTTAGTGATCGCCGCTGAAAAGGGTGTCTGCTCGCCGGACTCACGGCACAACCGCGACCCGGCGACGCCCTCGAGTCAATTCGCGGCGATCGCACCGATCGGTGGCCGAGTCGGGGCGTACCGATCTCGAAGAACGCGATTGAGCCGCGCGAAGACGGTACGTGCTCGAACGCAGGCGGCGATACGATCGAAGAGCATTGGTCCGGGCCGGACGATCGCTTTCGGCCTCGATTCGTCGTCCGTGCTAGGTGCTGACCGTAGTTGCGTCGGTATTCGAGAGAATAACTCACCGGGCTCGGATTCCGTCAGCTAGTTGCCGTTCCCGTTCCCTGACGGTTGGCCGTTTCCTGCGTTCTGCCCCGATCCAGCGCTGTCTCCATTTCCGGAGGCATCACTGTTGCTTCCGTTGCCGCTGTTGCCGGAGGCGCTACTATTGCCTCCATTGCCGTTGTTTCCAGAGGCGCTACTACTGCCTCCGTTGGCGTTGTTTCCGGAGGAATTACTGTTGCTTCCGTTGTCGCTGCTTTCGGAGGCATTACCGTTGTTTCCGGATGTATCACTCTGGCCTTCGTCTCCGCCGTTTCCGGCTTCGTCGCTGTTTCCATCGTTTCCACTATTTCCCGGTGCGTCGCCGTTCCCTGCGCTCTCGCTGTTTCCGGGGGAGTCACCGTTCCCCCCGTTTTCGCTATTTCCCGGCGCATCACTGCTGCCTGTATCCTCGCTATTCCCGGGGGAGTCACCGTTTCCTGCATTGGCGCTATTTCCCGGTACGTCGCCGTTGCCCGCGTTCTCGCTGTTGCCGGGAGCGTCACCGGGTCCTTGATTCCCCTTCTCGGCTGGCGGGCCGCGGTCGTCCGGCGGGCCGCCGCCGGCACCGGGCGGTCCGTTACCGTTGCCGGTGGACAGTCCGCGGGCGACCGCCGCGGTACCTGGACCGGCGTCTTTCGACGCGTTCTGCCGGATCCGCGAGGCGTTCTCCCGAAGGTCCGAGAGGTCGGTCTCGTTGACGCCGGCCTCGGCGGCGCGGCGCTCGGTTCGTTCGATCGACCGCTCGAGGCTGGCGATGTCGACCGTCAGCGTCGCCATTCGGGAGCGGTACGCGCCCTGAGCGAGCGAGTCGCGTTGCTCCCGGAGTTCGGCGCGTTCGGCTTCGAGGTCGGTCAACTGGGCCTCGAGTTCGGCCGTCCGATCTCGGACGACATCGTCGCGACTCTCGTTGTCCGCGGTTTCGTACTTCGCGTCGAACAGTTCGGAATCGACCGTATTCTTCGTCTCGGCCGCGTTCGCCTGCATCAACGTCCCGACGGATGCGTTCGTGGTTGCCGTCTCGGTTTGGTCGGATTGGCTTGTTTGGGCCGCGGTCAACGAACTCGCGACGGCACCGCTTGCAAGCGGCGCGACCGTGAGCCCGACGACCAGTGCGGCCACGAGAAGCGTGACCGACCGAGTGGGTGTCATCGCTTCTGTCGTTGTCTCGAATATACTAAAAAGACGGACCTTCGTTCGTATCGTTTACTCAGTTCGATCGACCCTCGAGATCAGTTCCGAGCGTTCAAGCGGGCCGCAGTGGTCGCGATCCCACCCAGTCATAGTTTGCACTCTATCGCGAGTCGACCCGCGCTCGTTTGGACCGTTCGAATCGTTTGTGTCGGCCGAGGCTGCCGCAATCACACGCTACGAACAATCTTGAACGCGACGGGTCGGCCGCGGGAACCGACAGCTGATTCGGTAACCCGTGCCTGAAGCGGGCGAGGGTTCCCGACTGGCCCCGAAACCGTTGTCGGAGATCGGTCTGATAGCGCGACGACTTAAACGTATCTGCAAACAGTTATGTCGCTCCGCACCTTGGTGTTTGTTACCATGTTCGAGGTGTTCTCGCAAAGCTATTATCTCGGACGACTCTACGTGACTCCCACTGACGGGGATCGCGCACTCATGCACAGCGAGCAACACGAGCGGATCAACGAGGCGGTGTACGCGACCGGCGACGGCCTCGAGCGCCTCGACACACCGCTCGTAATGAAACTCGAGTCCCAGCACTTCCCGGTTCACGGGGCGACAGATATCCCGACGAATACGCTCGCCTTGCCGGAATCGATGGTCGACGGAGCCGAGATCAGGAATCCGCCGTCGCTCAGGGAGGTGTTCCTCGCTCGCCGGGAGCGCGCTCGGCAACTGCTCGCGTTCACCGGTGAGTGGCAACCCGCCGGCAACCGGCCCGACGAGGACCTGCGAAACGCCGGAACCTAGAAGTACGCTCGCTTCCCGTTTTCGCCCGGATGTTCGACGAGTTGCTCGGCCGCGCATCGCTCAAGGACCGCATCGCCGAACTCGAGGACGAAAACGAGCGGTTACGCAAACGCTACGAGGCCGAATCCGAACGCCGAGCGGATGCTGCAACCGCGAGACAGGACGCCGAGGAGCGGATCAATCGACTCGAGGACCGGATCGCCCAACTCGAGGGCGAACTCGAACGCGTCGAGGAGGCCGAAACCGGGATGGCGGTCCGCCGCCGCGAGCAACTGCGGGGTGCCCGACTCGAATCGGTACTCGACCGGCTGATGACGTTTCGAACGGATCCCGAAGGAGCACTGACCGTCGGCGTGGGAAGCGACGGGCTCTCCGAGTCCGCGCGCGGGGAGTTGGAACCGGTCCTCGGCGATCGCGTCGCACTCGTCGACGATGCCGCGCCGTGTCTGTGCTGTGTCGACGACGCGGGACTACTCGCCGTGACGCTCGCGCCGCCGGTGGTTCCCGACCGGGAGGCGACGTGGCGCGACCGGTTCGCCCTCGAGCGCGAGTGGTTCCTGCCGACCGGTCGCCACGCGGTCGCGCTCGTCCGGACCGACCTGTTCGCCCTCGGGGTCTACGAGGGCGCGGACCGCGTCGACTACCGCGGGTTCGAGAGCGAGGTCAAGGGAAGCCACTCGAAAGGCGGGTTCTCCCAGGCCCGGTTCGAACGGATCCGCGACGGCCAGATCGACGACCACCTCGAGCGCTGTCGAGACGCCCTCGCCGCGTACGAACCCGGCGGCGAGGCCGCCGACATACCGCTCTTTCTCGCCGGCCAGCGCGGTATCGTCGACGCGCTCGTCGAAGAATCGACCCTCGAGCCGGCCGCGACGGCCGCCGTCGACGCGACCGGCGACCCGAAGCCGGCGCTCGAGGACGCCGTTCGGTCGTTCTGGACGACGGAGTTGCGGGTGCTGTAAGCCCGTCTCGACCGGTCGTCAATAGCCGCCGCCGTCGGCAAAACAGCGACCACACCGGTTCGCGTCGCCGTCGCTGACCGCTTGCTCGACGGGAACGACTCGAAGGTGTTCGTGAGCGATGTGGGCGGTCGCGCCGCAGGCCGTCTGGAAGTCGGACTGGCCCGATTCGTGCTTGTGGATCTTGTTCGTCGTCTCGTTCAGAACACCATTCATGCTGTACGTTATCATGGCGAATGCACATAATAGCACCGTCCGTTGAACGGGGACTCCGAGAGGGCGTCGGACCGTTTCACGGACGAAACGGCGGACCGAGTCGGACCGAAACAGGGTACTTCTGGTCCCGAAACGATGCGACGGGACGTCTCAGTCCTGCTCGACGCTCGGATGCATCGTTGGCTCCTCGTCGAGGGGCTCCGCGAAGGCCTCGAGCATCGCTTCTCTGGCCTGCTCGTCACGTCGCCGTCGTTCCTCGTCGTCGATTTCTTCACAGCCCGGTGGCACCTCGCGGCCGCGGCCGGTGAAGTAGCCCTCGGGGACGACCCAGTCGTGATAGAAGTTCGCGTCCGAATCGTGGACGACCGCGAGGCCGACCTTCGCGCCGTGGCCGGCGGCGACGATCGTCTGGTGGGGCTCGTCCGCGAGTCGGCCCGCGGCGTAGACGCCGTCGACGGCCGTGCGCCCGCCGTTGTCGACGTTGACGAAGTGTTTGCTTCCCCGTTTGGTTCGACCCACGTCCAGCGGGACGAGGTAGTCGCTGTCCGACCACGAGGCCGCGATGAGCCGGCGGGTTCTGAGAGGGCTTCCACCCTCGGTCTCGAGGGCAAAGCCCTCCTCGAGGTCGGTCTCTTCGATCGGTTCGGCCCGTGTTACGTGGCCGAGTTCGAACTCGACGCCCGCGTTCCGGGCCTGCTCGCGGGTCAGTTGCAGATACCGACGGGCGTCGACCCCGTTCGGGAAGCCGGGGTAGTTCTCGAGGCTAGCGTTGCGCGCGAGGATGGATTCGCCCCCGTCGATGACGAGGGTGTCCAGTCCCGCACGAGCGGTGAAAATCGACGCGGCGAGGCCGGCGACGCCGCCGCCGACGATACAAACGTCTCGCATGCCCCTCCGTTGAGCGTCGCGTGTATAGAAGGTTATCGTCCGTCGCGGCCCAGAAACGGAGCCTGTCGGGGGCGGGCAAGCTCAGTCGCCGGTAGCGACGTGTGGACCGCTACTCGAGTCGACGTTCGGCGTCTGCAACACCGCTTCGTCGGTCTCCGATCGCGACGCGTCGATCGTCATCGCTGCGGTCCGACGCTGTTCGGGCCTGATCGGCGATTGGGGTGACGACGGACGACCCGACCACACCGATTTAGTCCCTCGGGAACGGCCTTCGAGTATGACGAACCCGCAGTTCGAGGCAGTCAAGACGGAAGCCGCCGCGGCGATCACGGACGAGGACCTCCGTTCGGTGTACACCGGGCTCGTCCACGAGGACGGTCGCCACGAGTATTATTTTGGCAACGACACCGAGGAAGCGGCCGAACTCCGCGAGGCCGCGGCGATTCAACTCGGGATGTTGACGCGCGTGCTCGCGGACCGCTCCGATATGTCCGTCGAGGAGATCGCGGACCTCGCCGCCGAACGCGCCGAGAACATGGAGCTACGGTGAGTCAGTAGCGCGGACAGATGCCGGCTCGCGTCTCACGTCCCACGTCCTCTTTTCGATGCCGTCTTACTCGGACCCGAGCGCGCCGAACACGACCGCGGTCCCCGCCACGCAACGGAGTGAAACCGTTATCACGGGTCGCCCGGTGTGTTCGGGTATGGACGTTGTCGAGGCCCTCGAGGCGCGGCGCGGAACGACCTGTGTCGTCGGGGCCGGCGGCAAGAAGACGACGATGGCGACGCTCGCGGCGGCCCTCGAGCGCGCGGTCGTCACCGCCACGGTCCGCATTCCGATCTTCGACGATTGGGTCGAGCGGGTCGCGGTCACGGACGATCCGATTACGGCCGTCGCGGAAACAACCGACTGGCCGCTCGGCGTCGTCCCGGAACGGGAACGCGAGGACCGCTACCTGGGCTACGACCGCGCGACGGTCGACGCCCTCGCCGGACTCGACGTTCCGGTACTCGTCAAAGCCGATGGCGCGCGGATGCGTCGGTTCAAAGCTCCGAACGATCGGGAGCCACAGCTCCCCTCGAGTGCGGACACGGTCGTTCCGATCGCGAGCGCACACGTCGTCGGAGAGCCGCTGACCGAGGAGCGGGTCCACCGAGTCGAGCGGGTCGCGGAACTGACCGGGCTGGAGCCCGGCGACGAGATCCGGCCGGCCGACGTGGCGACCGTCCTCACCAGCGATCGCGGCGGTCGCAAGGACATCCCGGATGGCGCGACGGTCATTCCGCTCCTCAACATGGTCGACGACGAGGCCCTCGAGGCGACTGCGCGGCGTGTCGCCGCCGAAATCCACGAGCGGGCGGACGTTCCGCGGGTCGTCCTCGCGGAGCTGCGTGCCGACCGGCCCCTCGTCGACGTCGTGTAGCGCTTCGGCACCCTCGCCGTCCGCGTGATGGAGACACGCGCGCTCGCGCTCTCGTTCGGCGACCCCGGCGACGCTCGGGAGTTGCTCGAGGAAATCGCCGACGCGAGAGAGTGATAGTATGGCAATCCTTACTTTCCGAGCCGTCGTACGACCGGTGTGGACAGAATTCTCCTCAGCACGCTCGCCCATCGGTCGCCCGAGGAGGTCTTCCCGTACGTGCGATCCTTCACCGACTACCCTCGGTACACGGACCACCTGAAGTCCGTCCGCGTCACCGGCGACGGCGATGTCGGCTCCGTCTACGACCTCGAGTTGGCGTGGTGGAAGCTGCGCTACACGGCTCGCTCGAGGGTGACCGATATCTCGGCCCCCGAGTCGCTCACGTGGGAACTGGTCAACGACCTCGACGCCCGCGGCGAGTGGCGAGTCGAGCCTGAGCCGGAGTCCGCGCCGGCGGACGCGGAGACGGCGAGCCGGATCTACTTCGAGGCACGCTACGACCCCCACTCGGCCGACGAAAACGCCATCTCGCTGCCGCGGTTCGTCTCGCTCGACTGGGTCGTCCGGAAAGTCGAGCCGAAACTGCTCAGCGAGGCCCGGTCCGTCGTCGAACGGCTCGTCGCGGACATCGAGGGGCGGCCGCGGGACGTGGAGTTGACAGTGCACGAGATGCCGTAGCGCCTGCGCTCCGCACACGGGTGGAGACTCGCTGTGCCCGATTCGCTGGCAGGGCAAACCCACTTACTGCTCGGCGACTGACACTGCTGACATGAGCGGAAGCTGTCCCGGCCCGTGTCCTCGCTGCCCGCGGGTGAGTGGCTGATGCGGGTACTCGTCGTCGGTGCGGGCGAAGTCGGCTCGAACATCGCCGCGAGCCTCGACGACGACCACCACGTCGTCGTGATCGATACGGACCCGGACCGCATCGATTCGATCACCTACTCCCACGACGTGCTGGCGATCCGGGGCGACGGCACGTCGATCGAGACGCTGCGGGAGGCCGGCATCGAGAACGCGGATCTGGTGATCGCGAGCACCGACGTCGACGAGACGAACATCGTCATCTGCGGCGCGGCGAAAGCCGTCGGCGATCCGTTTACGATCGCTCGAGTCAAGAAGACGAACCTCCTGCGGACGTGGGAGCAGTCGACGGGCGCGTTCGGCGTCGATTTCATGGTCAGTACGAACTTACAGACCGCCGAGACGATCGTCAGGATCGCCGGCCTGCCCGGCGCTCACGACGTCGAAACCTTCGCCGACGGGCTCGTCCAGATGGCCGAGTTCGAGGTCGAACCCGACAGCCCCATCGCCGGCGAGACCGTCTCCGAGGCCGACCGGTTCGAGTCGCTGACGTTCGCAGCCCTGTTGCGCGGTGACAACGTCCTCATCCCGCGCGGTGACACGGTCATCACGGCGGGCGACGCCGTCGTCGTCATCGGATCCAAAGAGAGCGTTCGCGCCTTCGCGAGTTCGCTGACGCCCGAACTGACCCTCGAGGACGCCCGCGAGATCGTCATCGTCGGCGGGACCGACATCGGCTATCAGACGGCGCGGCTCTTCGAGGCGGACGGGCTCGAGCCGCGACTAGTCGAACGCGACCCGGAGCGGGCGCGGGAATTGGCCGAGCAACTGCCCGGGACGCTGGTCTTAGAAAGCGACGCGACGGATATCGACTTCCTCGTCCGGGAACACGTCGACGAGTCGGATATCGTGGTGTCCACCCTCGAGAGCGACGAGAAGAACCTGCTCGTCTCCCTGTTGGCGAAGCGACTCGGCGTCGAGCGCACCATCGGGCTCGTCGAGTCCGGCGAGTACGTCGACCTCTTCGAAACGGTCGGGATCGACGTCGGCGTCAACCCCCGGCTCGTCACCTCCGAGGAGATCACCCGGTTCACGCGCAAGCGTCGGGCCGAAAACGTCGCCATGCTCGAGTCCGACCGCGCGGAGGTCCTCGAGATCGAGATCGACGCCGACAGCGCGCTCTACGAGTCCCGCATTCAGGACGCAGTCGCCGATCTGCCCGAGGGCGTCGTCGTCGGCGCGATCAGCCGCGACGGCGACCTGATCACGCCCCGCGGCGAGACGGTCGTCCGCGGGGGCGACCACGTCGTCGTCTTCGTCGATACGCTCGTGCTGGACGAGGTCACCGCGGCGTTGTGACTCAGCCGTCGGCTCCGTTCTCCCGTCCGATCTGCTCGCCGACCTCGAGCCCGTTCCGGAGCGCCGCGTGGAGTCGGGCCTCGCCGGCGACCCAGTCGCCGAGACAGTACAGCCCTTCGCGTTCGGCTCGGCCCAGCGGATCGGCGGCGACGCCGTCCTCTGGCAAGGCGTACCGCCAGCCCTGCTGGTCGGCCCAGTCGGGTTCCCGCAGGCGCTCGTCCCCGATGAGGTCGGCGGTCAGATCGGCGAGTCGCTCGCGGTTCTCGGCCGCCGGTTCGTCGTAGTGCTCGACCGACCACTCGTGGTTGGCCTGGACGACCAGCAGCGACTCGCCGTCGGGAACGTGGCCGGGCTTGCACTCCTCGCGGCCGATCCAGCCCACTTCGTGGGCCTTGTCCGTGTTGACCAGCGCGTAGTAGGGCCGCTCGAGTTCGAAGGGATAGTGGAAGATCCCGGTCCAGATCGTCCGGAAGGGAACTTCGTCGACGGCGTCGGCGAGGTCGTCGCACACGTCGGTGTCCCACTCGGCCGACCGCAGGAGTTCGGCGGTCTGCGGTGCCGGCGGGTTCAGGAGGAGCACATCGAAGGGGCCCCAACGAGTGCCGTCGGTATCCTCGAGGTCCCAGACGCCGCCCGCGTCTCCGTGCCCAGCTGCCTCTCCGCGCCTGCCCGCGTCTCCGCTCCCAGTCTCGCCGCTGTCACTCCGGATCACCGTCTCGATCCGCGTCTCTCGGTGGATCGTCGCGTCGGTGCGAGCGAACAGTCGCTTCGCGATCTGTGTCAGCCCCTGCCGGTAGGTCCACTTGTGGCCGTCGCGGTCGTCGCCCTCGGACACCGTGCCGTCGCCGTCGAACGTCCAGACCGGGTCCGTCACGTCGACCAAGCCCTCCGTGTCCAGCGTCTCGGTCAGCAGTTCGACTACCCGCTCGTCGTCGGACTTGACGTAGTTCGCGCCGTAGTCGTAGACGACATCGTCGCGCCGGCGCGTCGCGGCTCGGCCGCACAGGCCGCGGGACTTCTCGAGCACCGTGATCTCCGTTTCGGCGGGCGTTTCCTCGAGGGTATACGTGGCGGCCGCGGCGGCCGCACCTGCGCCGACGATCCCGATTCGGGTCATGGGTCACCCTCGGGCGCGGTCCCTCAAGAATCCGGGCACGGAGCATGTGGATTGCCGGTTGTGCCGACGGCGATCGCCGGACGGTTCAGGGACTGTGACAGTCACGAACGCTTTTCTTCGGGCCCGTGGTCGTCTCGAGAAAATGGAGAGTCCGAATCCGACGCGGCGTCGACTACTGGCATACGGCGGTAGCAGCCTCGCAGTCGGCCTCGCGGGCTGTCTCAGCGGCGGTGACGATACCACCGAACAGGACGATAACGGTCCCGAGAGCGAGACTCCCGGCGCGGATAACGAGGGCAACGAGGGAGACGGCGACCACGATCACGGTTCCCACAACGACGGCAGCGATCACGAGCACTGAGTCGCCGGTTCGCGACCCGAACACGAGCCGCAGCCGAGACCGTTCGACCGCAGTGACGGTCTCGCGAGCCGGTGGATCGAACGGCTTTTGCGATGCCGGCGGGTAAGAGCGGGCGATGGACGTACTGATCGTCGGCGCGGGGTCGATGGGGGCGTGGTTCGGGGACGCGATCGACGCCCGGGTCGCGTTCGCCGATGTCGACCGTGACGCGGCGGCCGCCGCAGCCGAGCGGGTCGGGGGCGAGATCGCCGACCTCGAGGGCGAGCGGACCTACGATGTCGTCTGTCTCGCCGTGCCGATGACACACGTACGCGATGCGATCGCCGCCCAGGCCGAGCGGGCCGAGCGGGCGATCGTCGACGTGTCGGGCGTGATGGAGCCCGCGATCGCGGCCATGGAACAAGCTGCGCCGGACCGCGAACGAGTGAGCCTGCACCCGCTTTTCGCGCCGGAACGGGCACCTGGCTCGATCGCCGTCGTCCGGGACCGGGCGGGACCGGCGACCGACGAACTACTCGCCGGGCTCGCCGAACGGGGCAACGAGTTGCTCGAGACGACGGCGAGGGAACACGACGAGGCGATGGAGACGGTGCAGGCGGCGACCCACGCCGCGGTTCTATCCTTCGCGCTGGCGGCGGAGTCGGTTCCGGACGGGTTCGAGACGCCGATCTACGAAGGGTTGGAACGGCTCGCCGAACAGGTGACCGCGGGGACGCCGCGGGTCTACGCCGACATTCAGGCCACCTTCGACGGCGCGGACGCGGTCGCCGAGGCCGCGAGCGAGATCGCGGCCGCCGACGCTGACGACCTCGAGGCGCTGTACCGGGAAGCGGCGGCGAACTGGCACGGCGAGACGGCAGGCGGCGACGAGCGGCACGATACTGGGGGTGAATCAGCGTGAGCGATCAACGAGAGGCAATCCGATCGAACGCGAAGTACCTGCGCAACGTCCGACCGATCGATCCCGAGGAGATCTGCGAGTACGTCGAGGGGACCCCGCATCCGGCGGTCGTCCGACAGCACCTCCGCGAGGACGCCGCGCTGTTGGGGTTGATCGAGCGAGACGACGGCACGTTCGTCCCCGTCGACGACGAGCCGGTCTCCCCGCGGCGCGGGCCAGTCGAGCGGTTCCCCGCCGAGTACGAACGCCGGCTCGAGGACCTGCTCGGCGAGCGCTACGGCCCCAACTGGGAAGAGGGCGTCTCCGGGGATCTCCTGCGCTCGACGATCCGCCGGTTCAAGGCCGACTACCTCGACGGCCGGCCGGTCGAGTACGACGAGGACGTCGCGGCCGGCTACGCGATCTATCACCTGCCGGGCTACTACGCGGCAATCCAGTACGCGTTAGACGACCTCGCCGACCGGGGGCTGCTGGGTCGCAACCTCCGGGTCCTCGACATCGGCGCGGGCGTCGGCGGCCCCGCGCTCGGCCTCTGTGATTATCTGCCCGAGGACGCCCTGCTCGAGTACCACGCCGTCGAGCCGAGCGCGGCCGCGGACGTCCTCGAGGACCTGCTCGCGGAGACCGGGCGGAACGTCCACGCGACGATCCACCGGGAGACCGCGGAGGAATTCGATCCGAGCGAAGCCGTCAGCAGCGGTGGCAGGGACGGTGACAGTGCTGATGAGGGGCCCAGCGACGAGTTCGATCCCACCGCGCCCGACGACGGCTTCGATCTGATCTTCGCCTGCAACGTGCTGAGCGAACTCGACGATCCCGTTGCCGTCGCGCGCTCGTCTCTCGAGACCCTCGCTCCAGACGGAACCTTCCTCGCGATGGCTCCCGCCGACAAGAACACGAGCGTACAGTTGCGCGCGGTCGAACGCGAACTCGAGGACGAACGGCTCTGGGACCGGACGGCAGTGGAGTTCGACGACGAGAACGGCGGGGATGCAGAGCAATACCGCCGCGGCCAGGTCACCGTCTACGGCCCCGCCGTCCGGCTCTGGCCCGGCGAACGGCCCGCGGATCGGGGCTGGTCGTTCGACGTTCGGCCGGAGTTGGCCGTTCCCGATGTCCAGCGCCGGCTCGACGAGGCTGCGCCAGCCGACGACGGAGCGCACACGCCCGGCGAGTTCGTCAACGTCGACGTGCAGTTTTCGTACTCGCAGCTCCGCCTCGACGGTCGCCGCCGGATCGATATGGCCCTCGAGACGAGCCAGTGGGCGAAGATGGCCGAAATGGAACACCACGTCACCGAACGGATCGACCTCGTCGCGGCGAAGCTCAGCCGCTCGTTGAGCGAGGGCGACGGAACCGGTGGTCGCGGCGGGCGATCCAACCCGCTGTTCAAGATCAGCGACGGCAGCGAGGAAATCGACCACTACGCGGTCGTCACGACCGAAACCGCGCTCAACCGCCCGCTGCTCGAGGCCGATTACGGCGATATCTGTTCGTTCGAAGGGATCCTCGCGCTCTGGAACGACGACGAGGAAGCCTACAATCTGGTCGTCGACGAGGAGACGATCGTCGACCGGCTCGCCTGAGACCGGCAGCCGGCGGCAACCGTCCGGAAGCGGTGGGCTTTTCGCGCCGCCGCACGACCGCCGTCACATGAGCGACGACCTCGAGATCCTGTTGACCAACGATGACGGGATCGACAGCACCGGTATCCGGGCGCTCCACGACGCCCTCGCCGAGCACGCCAACGTGACCGTCGTCGCCCCCGCCGACGACCGAAGCGCCTGCGGCCGGTCGCTTTCCCACGAAGTCGAAGTCGACGAACTGGAACTGGGCTATGCGGTCCACGGCACGCCCGCCGACTGTGTCGTCGCCGGCCTCGCCGAACTCGGCCCCTATCCCGATCTGGTCGTCGCGGGCTGTAACAAGGGCGCGAACCTCGGGGAGTACGTTCTCGGACGATCGGGAACGATCAGCGCGGCCGTCGAGGCCGCCTTCTTCGACGTCCCCGCGATCGCGACATCGCTGTACGTTCCCGTCGACGACACACCCTTCGAAGAGACCGAGGTGACCGCCGAGGAGTACGCGGAGGCGACTCGCGTGACCTCGTATCTCGCCGAGCACGCACTCGAGGCGGGGGTCTTCGATCACGCCGCGTACCTCAACGTCAACGTCCCGCTGCCCGACGGCGGGCCCGCGCCGATCGAAATCACGCGCCCCTCGAAACGCTACGAGATGGACGCCGAACGCAACGGTAGCCACGTCTCCCTTCACGACCGCGTCTGGGACGACATGGACCCCGAATCGCTTCCCGACCCCGAAGGGACCGACCGCCGCGCCGTCGTCGAGGGCCGCATCAGCGTCTCGCCGCTGACCGCCCCGCACACGACGAACCACCACGAGGCGCTCGACGCGCTCGCCGACTCCTATCGGAGCGACTGAGACAGTGCCCGCTCGACGCGCCTGTGGACGCGGATCGGAAATCGTCTCGAGACTCGAGCCGCAGAAACCGGAGACTACGGCAGTATCGAGCGTGTGGTACGTATCCGGATCAGTCGAACCGGGATATCGGCGAGCCTGTCGGTTGCTGAAAGTGATAACTGACTTGCGGGTCGCAAGGCAGTCGCTATTCGCCGACGGCACCGTCACGATAGTCACGACGTAACCGACGGAATTCAACCATGTCATATACAAAACATAAAATCAAGGTAGGTGGGCGTTCAAGCTGTGATAGTCCCAACGGAGCGTGACCAATAGATGGTATTCAATTCACTCTGGACTCGCCTCTCGTCTCTCTGGACCGATTCGACCGACGAGTCCCCATCGGACGAGTCCCCGTCGGCGGCGGCCGAGGAACCGATCGACGAAACCGACGACGAAACGTTGAGCTACGCCGAAGATATCGAATACGGCGTCGACGAACGCGAACTACCCGACGAGGACAAAGTGCTGAGACTGCTCGTCAAACGCGGCGGCCGCGTCGACCAATCGACCGTCCGCGAGGAAACCGGCTGGTCCCAGGACCGCCTCGCGGACGTCATCGACCGCATGGAAGACGACGACCAAGTCAGCGCGATCACCGTCGGCCGCAAGCGCGTGATCTGCCGGCGCGGCTTCGAACCCAAGGGCTACCGCGGCCATCTCAACGAATAACACCCCCAGTATCCGACCCGTCCCTGCGAACAGTGACGACGGTTTTACCCGACCGATTTCGACTCGAGAGCGACGGGCTCGGCCAGGATCGGTACTCAAACGCGGGTAGTCGCAAACCTCCGCCGTCTCGGTTGGTGCCGTGATCTATTCTTGGAATGAACTTCTCCCAAGTGGAAAAGTTCATTCCGGAGTTTTGCTATCTCTTCACTGGGGATGGCACACAAAGATGACGTAACACGGGTGCTTGCAGCGTGCACCGCGTGCGGATCGATCTATGCAGCCCGACAGTGGCCCGATGGCGAAATCAGAGTTATCGGCCAAGAAAGCTGCTCGTGTGGCTCGACCGATTTCGAACTCGTCGACGATTCCGACGACGATCCGGAGGTGAGAACGGACGACGGATAACCGTCTAGTTCTCGTCGGTCACTCGAGCATCGACGCTCCACCGATTCGCGGCCGATCGATATGTCGAAAACCGCCTCGAGTAGTGCGTTTCCAACCGATCGAGCGGCCCGTCTTCCGTCGTGACTGTCCGCCTAGCCGGACCATCATGTTTAAGCGACCGAGTTGCGAAGACAGCAATCATGCCTTCAGACGAATTCCTCGACGGGGAATCGCTCACCGGTCGCCAAGCAGGACTCATCTTCGTCGGTTTCCTCAGTTTCATCGTCCTCTCCGGGGTCGCACTGTATCTCTTCAGAGGCCTCTTCTGAGGATGACTTGAGGTGCGGTTTGTGGCCGTCCCTGAACTGCTACTGTCTCGTTTAGCGCGGATCGATTTTACTCGAGGAGTAGGGACGGCTTTAGAGCTACAAACCTAGTACTGTGGTTCCTTGAGAACTGAGTGGTTGAGAAGTGGACTCGCCGGGCGGGCAACTGTAATCCGCGGTCGTAATCAATCGCAGTACAGCGGAGGTGTCGGAGCGTGACCCGATACTGCCCGCACTGCGGTGGTCGGATGATCACCGAAACCTCGACCGGCGGCCTCCCCCGTCACGTTTGTGAGAACGGCCCACACGATCTGCAGGAGGTGTCCCACGGCCGATGAGCGCCTTCCCAGAGCCGACCGACGGCGAGGACATCGACTTCCTCGAGGAACGTGACGCAGACACCGAGTCGTGGGCTCGAGCGAATCCACGCGAGGCGCTGATCGAGTCGTTCGGTCGGTTTGGCTACAAGGTCACGCTCAGAGACGGCGAGAGCGTCCATTACTGTGCGCTCGGCCTCGAAAAAGGCGAGTACATCGGTCGATGCGACTGCAAGGGGTGGGAGTACCACGACGGCCCGTGCGCCCATCTCTGCACGCTCCGGAAGGCTGCCTTCCTCGAACTGATTGATGTGAAGTCGACCGATGGCAGTCCCGACGACGAACACGAGATGTGCCACGCGACCAACGAGGCGCTCGAGGGCGAGCCACATGATGGGGCGATCGAGAAGACACGACACCACGAGCGGGAATCGGAGGTGCGGCCGTGACGCGCACGCACACCCGCGCGATAGCCGCCTCCGTAGGCATCCCCACCCCCCTTGCATACGAACTGCGAAGCCCGACGCCGTCTGCGTATTCACGGGATATGCAAATCGGGGTGACTCGCTGATGGGTCGGATGGATCACGACCCCTCGAGCCGCGTCTCGTTCGGCTGTCCCGACGATCTGCTCGAGACGCTCGACGAGATCGCCGACCGCGAGGACATGAACCGAAGCGAAAAGCTTCGCGAGCTGGTCCAGAAGGAAGTCGAAGCGAAAGGCGACTTAGACGCACCCCAGCCGGTGCTACCCGACGACGAACGCCTCGCTGAAGCCTACCGCATTCTTCACGAGCGAGCCTCTGCTCGCCACAAGAGCAAGCGACGCGTCAAACTCGAGACCGCGAAGAACAAGCTCTACGACAACAGCACGCCGAAGAGTGCCGTCCTCGACGAGATCATCAAGCCCCTCGAGAGTGAGGGATACGTCTCAGTGTGGGCGGGGAACCAGCACGTGTGGGTGATCGTTCCGCCGATGCGCTACACCGACGGTGAGGACATCGTTGAGGCGGGAGAAAAAGCAGTCGCGTAAGCAGTCTCTTTTCCGACCTTCTTACGAACGACCGGGAATCCGTTCTTCAGAAACTGATCGAATGGACGGGTATCACGATTCAGAGGTAGTTAGCTGCTCGATCATCCCAGATGGACGCCTCTCGCGATCAGCCCGCCACCGCCCTGCGGGATCACCAGCGACAGGTCGACGCCGTTGACTTCGGTGTCCTGCACGTCGACGGTGAACGACCCCGTCTCGAAGTACGTCCGATCGACCGTGAGCGTCCACTCCCCGAAATCGTTGACAGAGAGTGAATATGTCCCGTCTGGGCGCGGTGTTGTCGTGTAGACATCGCCATCTTTCTCGGCCTTGATCGTTGCGTCGGTGACCGTCAGCGGGTCGCTGTCGTCGCTCTTCGTGTGAGCGTCGATCTTCCCGTTGATGAGCAGATTCCAGTAGTTCGGCCCCAGCCAGACACCCTTGCCGGGCTCGGTGATCGGCCGCTCGGATTCGAACCCGGTGGAATAGCTGTGCGTATCCACAACGCCGTTTGAGAGCGCGTACGCCGAACTATCAGAATAGGTCGCTGTTATGAGCGCCCTGAGCCGTGTTTCTCGGTCCTCTGCCCAGATGTCCATGTCGTCGCCGCCCTCACCGAGAATGGCCGAGTTTCCGGGTTCTGCAGTTTCTTTTTCACCGTCGGGGATTCCGAGATCGTAGCCGAATGAGTCGGCCACCGCGTCGGGGATGCCAAAACTGCTCGAGTCGGTATAATTGGACTTGAGCAGCGTCATGATTTGTGTCATCCGGTCCTCGTACCAGATGGTCATGTCGCCGCCGCCGTCGCCTCGCTCGACGAACTGCGAGACTGTCTGCGGGTCGGTCGCGCTGATCTCGCCGCCCTCGAATCCGGTTCCGTAGCTGTGCGTGTCCACCACAGCGGGTGTGAAGGTGTAGGCCGAGGCGTTGCTGTAGGTGGCTGTCAGGAGTCCCCTGAGCCGCGTCTGTCGGCTCTCGTCCCATATTGCCATGTCTCCGCCGCCCGTCCCGTCCTCGGCCTCGGCAGCGGGGGCGGCAGCCGCTACGTCTTGGTCAACACCGTAGGGGTTCGTCCCTGAGTTGTCGATGCTCATGTCCTAAGACCAAATGGTTAGGAGATTTGCGTTACCGTAGGCGTTGTCTGCGTATTCGTCCTGAACGCCACCTAATTCGAGTGATTGAGTGTATTCGGTTCCGCTGCTCGGTGCTGCTCCATTTCCGAGTACGTCATAGGAGCCGTATTTTCCACTCGCGGTATCGCTTACGACAGTCCCCTCATATAGAGAACGTGAGTGGTAGGAACCGCCGTTTAGGTCCTCTCCGGGCGTTTGAGTGCCGGTAACGGCTTGGTAGTGCCGAGTAGTCCCGCTGGTGTACACGAATCCGTAATCTGATGTTACGTAGTAATCGCCAGAGTTGCGGTATGTAGACGTGTTCTGCCCGGATAAGAGCGTGATAGTCGTTGCGTCCGGGTACTCGTAATTATAGAGTCCCACGTCAGTGCTGTTATACGTGATATTCCCCGAATTAGAGAGTTCTGAGCGGAGTGAATTGATGGCTCTCTCAAGGAGGTTCCTTTGAATGTCGGCCGTGCTGGTTGGGTCGGTCCAATCGTTCGCGATGTCCCAGTATCCGACCGGCGGCGTACCTGAATTGGTGCTGAAGTCGTTGGTCCGATCGATATAGGCGATGAACCACCCGTCTTCCTTCACCCGCACAGTCACGTCTGATTGGATGTTATTCGAGAGGTGGCCGAGGTTGTATACACCCTCGAAACCGTTGTCGTAGAGGGTGTATGATTCGAGTCCGGTATCGGACAGGGCTTCACTCGGATCGATGCTTCCAACACCGCCCTGATCGATAGCATTCCAATAGGCGATGAATCCAGTCGTTGAGGTATCTACGTCGGGTAATGTTGCCATTTAGTTCACCTTGTGAACGTACTTCTCCGCGTGTTCCTCGAGTTCTCTGTCGCTCATGCTCACGTACGGCTCGCCGCGAGCTTTCAGAACGCCACAGACTTCCTCGAGCAGTTGCCGCTCGAGGTCGTCCTGTTCGTTCTCGCGCGGGACATCTTCGCCAACGATCGCGCCCTCGGGGGGCTCCGCAAGTGGCGTCGATTGGGTCATTTGTACGCTTTCACCTTGACCGTCGTATCAGAGGCGTCCTCGCTCTGTTTGGAGATCCATGCGGCAGAGGCCCCGAGGCCGCCCTCTGGGCCCGCATTGTACGGTGCGTCCTCCGGATCGAGCGGGATCTTTCGATAGTCGCCTTCCGAGCGGAACGCGACGTAAATCGGCTGGTCGAATCCCCAGACAGTGACCGAGGTCGCCGGGTACCCCCATTTGAGCCGGTTCTCTTCGGTCGTCGTGACCGGTAGCGGGTCCTCCGTCACGAAATACGCGGCCTCCTGACTGTCTTCGGCCTCCGTATCGAGCGCCTCGAGGGCGTTCTCCCCGCGCTGCTCGAGCAGGATCGCGAGCAGCAGTCGGTCGGTGTCGTTTTCGACGAGATCGTCGGGCCACGACGTTGCCTCGAGGCCGTACTTCGCGAGGATCTGCTCGACCTGACTGCTCGGTCCAATCGTCGATACGCCGACCATCACTCATCCCCCTCCTGCTCGGTGCCGCCGTCGGTTGCGACCGTCCGGACATCCCGGCGGAGCGCCTTCAGCGTCGCCGTGTGTTCCTTGATCGCGTCGAGCCACTTGCTCCGCTCTTCCCGTCGTTCGCCGCGTTCTTCCCGGTAAAGGCGGTACATGAGTAGGAACGCGACGGTTGGGAAACCGAAGTTGTTGAGAAGTGCAGTGGGCTCCATCTTAGATCAGCCCTCCGGCGAAGTCGGTCGCGCCGTCGACGAGATCACCGCCGGTATCAGTTGCGTCGTCGATCACATTGCCACCAGCGTCGGTTGCATCGTCAACGGCGCTGCCACCGGCGTCAGTCGCGTCGTCGACGGCGTCGCCGCCGCTCGAGAGGAAGCCGCCGAAGAGGTCGCCGCCGGCGTCGGTGACATCGTCGACGGCATCGCCAGTGCCGTCTGCAACGTCAGTTGTTCCTCCCCAGATGTCACCGGTCACTTCTCCGAAGAGGTCGCCAGCACCGTCTGCAGCGTCGGTCGTTCCACCCCAGATGTCGCCAGTCACGTCGCCGACGAAGTCGCCAACGCCGTCTACAGTATCACCAGCGCCGTCTGTGACATCGGTCGCCCCGTTCCAGATGTCGCCGATCGCGCCGCCGATTCCGCCGGCAGCGTCAGTCGAGCCGCCCCAGAGGTCACCGACTGCGCCACCGAGTCCAGCGGCTGCGTCGGATGATCCATCCCAAGCGTCTCCGGCTGCGTCTCCGGGGCCACTGAGCATGTTCACGAGGCGATAGATGATGTAGGCGGCCGCGATCGCGCCGACCGCGAGCGCGACGTTGAACCCCTGACTTTCCTTCGCTGCCTCGCTTACATCGCTCGAGACGTTGCTCACGGCCTCCGCCGCGGGTTCGGCAACATCACCGGCCTTGTCGGCCGCCTCGCCAGCGGCCATCGCCGCTGCAGGTCCGGCCATCTAGCTCACCTCCAGGTCGATACCGTCGACGGGGCTCGTCACAAGCCCCTGCATGTGTCCGTTCATGATCGAAGCGTGACGAAGACCAGCAGCACCGCCTGCAGCGCCAGCAGGCCGATCATGATATCGTCCTGCGTCCACTGCGTGCCGTAGACGAGTCGCGCCGTCGGGCTCTCCGGGGGCTGCTGGGGTTGGTTCTGGTTCTCCGGACTCGAGGTCGCAGTCGACGCCGACGTAGCCGTCGTCACCGCTAACTCTCCGGGTTCGGTACCGTCGGATAAGCCGCCCTGCACGGGGGATCACCCCCGGACTCCGATCATGTCCTGCTTGACCGCCGCGCCCAGACCCTCGATCCGGGCCTCGGTCTGGAACCGCGGCAGCGACAGCAGGGCATTACGGGCTCGAGGCGTCCCGTTGGCTCGCTCGGGGGCCTCGAACGCGACCGTATACGGAGCGTCAACGACGACCTGCAGCTTGAACTTCCGCGGGAGGTACGGCTGCAGTGGAGTTCGGTCGAAGCCGAACTGGATTTCCTGCTGAGCCTGATCGCGAGTGTGCAGGATCGCCGTCTGTGCCTCCTTGAGCGTCTGATTGACCTTACCGCCCGCTCCCGGTGCAGTCTTCCGAATCTCGACCGACGCCGGATTCCGGGGCACGTAGAAGACGTCGAGGTCCGTCTCCGTCCCGCTCGAGGTGTAGTCGAAGGAGTTGGCGTCGTAGTCGACGCTGTCGGGCTGCACGACGTTCCCGTCCTCCCATAGCAGGAAATCCTGCGTCGACGGGCTCTCGATCAGATTATGACCGAGTTCGAACGTCTCCTGCTCGTCTGCGGTCCCGTTGGTCGTGAAGTGTTCGTGTGCCGGGAGGACGAGTCGCAGCTCGCTGTCGGGATCGTCGCGAAGCTGAAGCGGCCGACCGAGTTTGATCTCGGCGACGACGCTCGCTTCGCCGGGCGTGCCCGCCTGGGTCTCGAACTCTCGGAGGGTGACGCTGCCAGGAACCCAGGAGGCCGCTTTGAGTTTGTTCTTGATCGCCATTACTCGAGGTCCACCTCCGCCAGTGCTGCTTCCTCGAAGTAAATCTCGCTCTGGGAGTGGTCGATCTGCTCGGACGAATCGACGAGGATGTACGCTTCGTCGATGTCCCGCACCTCGAGCTTGTTGCCCTTGAGCTGGTGCTTGACGGCGTCGACCTTCCGATCGTCCTGCTGATCGGAGACGCTGTTCTTGATGTAGCTCGCGATCGTGGCTTTGGGATCGGAGACGACCTGGATGCTCTCGTCAGTTGGAGCCTTGTAGCCGAGCGCGACTCGAGTGTTCGCCGGGAGTGGGTTTCCGTTCGAGTCGTTGAACTTGCCGTAGATCGGGAGGCCGGATTTGTCACCCACGCTGACGGCGTTCCGGATGAGTACCCCGATACCGTCTTTTGGACTGATTGTGAGGACCGGCGTCAGTTGATCGGTGATGTTCGTCTCCGTCGAGATGTATTTCGAGGTATCACCGAGCGCAGCGTACAGCGAGAGGCTCATCTACGCCAGCACCTCGTTGATCATGCCCTGGGCGTTGAAGCGCTCGGCTGCCTCGCGAACGACAAACGCGCCCGAGCCGAGAGTGAACGCTCGGTTGCTAACGACCATCTCGCCGAGAGCCATCCCGCCGATGCCGAAAATTTCGGACGGGAGCATCGTGCCGGTTGCCGTGTCGACGAGGTACGGGGCGAGGTAGCCGCCCGCAACCATGCCGACATCCATCCACACGTCGCTGTCAGTCAGGACCTGCGTGGCCTGATCGAAATTCATCGCCATGCAAGTCCGGCTATACGGTCGAATTCGGATATAAGAGCGCGTCAGAACCGCAGTCAATTGACGCGTTTAGTGCTGATCAGCGGCAATTCGCTGCGGGCCGCCGTCGCAGTTGTGACCGATGTCAACCTTGATTATCACTGTACGTCCCAGTCAAAACACTTGTAATCATAAATTGAATGTCTCTGATTTAATAGCTTATGTCCATATATATAGCTAGCCAGCATAATGAAATTCTTTTCGCTAGTACTCAGACTTATGTCGAACCAAGGAATCAATTCTACATAGACGGGAGTGTTCAGGGTTGTTTTTCCGTCCTCAAAAAGCGCGTAGGACCATCGTTTGTATTTTTCTTTAGGATCAGACCCTGAGTCTGAAAAACAAGCTCTACTAAGAGCACCAAGGTGTCCAGATTTATTATATCCCCATCTTGCCATCCTAGAATCGCTCCCAACCTTTCTAATATTGGTATTCAGTCTATTTCCTTTACTGCGGCTAGGGTTCCTTTCGGCGATACCGATGTAGCGAGGAACATCCTCTTCCTTGATTTGATCCGGTGTATGACCCTCATGTGATCGAGTGAACATCATATAAAAAACCCCGTCAAGAGGTTGTCTGGTCGATATCGGAATTTCATCCTTTGACTCAGTAGTTTTGAAGTGGACCCAGCCGTCCTGTTCAATACCATCGATTACCTCCTTCTGTACCTCTTCAGAAACCAAGTGGGTCGCGTCTGTACAAACGCTCTCAGTAGCCAATGCGTGCTGTAGAACCAATGCCTTAGATACTTTTAGTGCCTCTTGTCGAAATCGATCGCTATATTTTAGAACGTTTTCATTATTATTCCCATAGGTGTCTGTTTTAACAACATGCTTGTTTCCTTTAACCTCCGTGTCAAATAGGGGGACTGGGCTCAATGGCTCCTGCTGCTGAAGATATGAAAGCCAAGGAATCTGTCTTTTGTATTGTGTGAATTTTTCTGACCATAATAATTTCCAAGAAATCTTCAATCTTCGATCAGTTACTTCATAATCTCCATAGTGGGATTTCCATAACTCTCTGAATTTAGAGTTAGGAATACGTTGATCTTCAATCATTGTTGAGATAATATCTGGATCTAAGACGTCTTCTTGAACCGATTCAAATTGTGAAGACTGGGTCTCAGACATTTCTTCTATTTTCAATGTGTCGTTCTCACACACAATCCCCATATTCATGGACTCTAATACATTGTAATCATACTTCCGACTACTCACTGCCCTATCTACTAGAATTCAAAACAGATCGGTATTCCCTGTTAGAGGATCTTCCTATACTTACTGAACGGATATTAACTCTACTACCTGCCAAGGATTTCAGCAGAACTGCCGCGTTCGCCATCGAGATCCTGCTCAAATTCGGCCATCAAGATGCCAACGACATCGGTCCGCGAAAGATCATGACCGCGGCGGTTCTCGAGTTGTTCTTGAATCCGTTCGAACTGGTCGGCCTTGCTCCCGCGGAGCGAGACATCGGTTCGCATCTGATTAGTCGTCGAAGGGGTGTTTGATTCGGACGCGATCGCTTCCGTAGTGGGTACTCTCGAGCGTCCAGTCGCGTGAATCGATACGTCTGAGGGTGGTGTCGTCTGAGTAGATCCACTCGGAGCCGATCGTGTTGCCCGCGTCGTCGCTGAACCGTCGGAGTGTGAGCGGTTCGCCGTCGACGAGCAGTTCATCGGGGAGCGTCCGCGGGCAGGTTTCGGCGTCGGCCTTGTGGACATCCGCCGGATACTCGACGATCCCACGGACTTTATCGAGGTCGTTGCCGGAGCCGAACCCCCCGAGCATCGACGCCTGACACTGTGAGGCGATGTCTTCATCGAGCTTCGCGAAGCGCTGGGTGACCCACGCGACGCCCATCCCGTCGCCGTGCCAGGTCGTCGCGAGCGTGTCGAACTCGTCGGGGTAACCGTCCCGCTGGGGAGCGAGGCGGTGGGCCTCGTCCAGCCCCAGGAACGTGCGTTCCTCGAGCTGGGCGAGCGCGGCGATGGCGGTCGCGATCGCCTTTCGCCAGGCGTCGTCGGTCATGCCGTCGCGGGCGAGTTGCAGGCTGCCGTTGTCCTCGAAGATCCGTCGCCATTCGGCCCGTGAGAGGTCGTCAGTCCCCGGTCGGAGCGGGAGCCGCTGCAGGAGTCCCGACTCGACGAGGCCGGTGTACTCGTCCTTGTAGTCGACGAGGACCGTCCGGTCGTACTCCGGCGCGTTGCGTTCCGTATACGCTTGCAGGCCGTACGATTTGCCCCAGTTCGTGCGGGCACCGAACGCGAGGTTCATCGGTCCTCCGAGTCGACGGCGTCGGTTACGTCGTGGATCCCCTGCTCGGCCATCTCGAGACCGCCGGCGAGGGCTTCCTCGAGGACGGCTTGCTGCCGCTCGTTCGGCCACTCGACGACGGCTTCGCGGAACGTCTCGAGGTCGTCGACATCGAAGCGAGTCCGGACGTGAGCGGTCGCGAGTTCGTCGACGCCTCCCTCGACGCCTTGCTCGCGGTAGCGGTCGGCCCACGTCTCTTTGGTCGTCTGCCACTCCTCGTCGGAGAGGTCGGCGTACTGGGCGGCTTCGTCGGCGTTGTCGATGTCAATCGCTTCCTCGACGTACCACGAGGGGAGCGAGTCGTCGATCATCGCGAGCGCCATCGAGCGGATTTGCTCGACGCGGTCGTCGACCGACGGGAGTCCCTCGAGGGGTTCGATGTCGTCATCGTCGACGGCCTTCTGGAGATCGGCGACGGCCTCCATGATCCGCCGCTCGCGGTGAGCGACGATCGAGAGGAAGGCTTCGGCCTGCTTGCTCTGGAAGAACTTGGTCGCGAGAGCCTTCCGCGGGTCGCCGCCGGTCGCGATTTCGCGGAGGTTCATGCCTCCACCTCCGCAGTGGCTCCGCTCATGGAGTCGATCGCCCCGTCGAGCATCTCCGTATCCTCGACGAGAACCATCACGGCGAACAGCGAGGTCATCGCCACGAGTCCCTGACCGGGCCCGAGTTCCGAGCTGCCGCTGAGGTTCTCCCGGTACCACTGGTCCATGTACTCGTCGAGGTCGAGTTCCTTCGCGAGGTCGGCGTACTCGTCGATCACCGCCGACCGGTCGTCGACGCCTGACCCCATCCGGTCCTGGCTGATCGCCGCGCCGGCTCCGAGGGCCCGACAGTAGACGTGGCCGACCGTTTTTCGATCGCCGGTACTTGGACTGTCGTCGTCTTCCGGCTCCTCCGCTGGGTCGTCGACGTCTATCTCGTCGTCGGTGTCTTCGGCGTCGGCTTCCGCGACTTGTTCGGCGATCTCTGGGTCGATATCTGCGTACGCATCTTCCTCCAGGGACTCCTCGGGCTCGTCCTCGCGGTCGCCGTCTCGGTCGTCAGTCAACGAGACCACCCCCGGCCTCGCGGTCGATGCCGTTGCCGCTCGAGTCGTCCTCGTTGGGCGTCGGGTCGGCCGAGTCGGCGTCGATGGTATTCGACCGGCGACGGCGCCACAAGATGACCAGGAGCGCCACGGCGACGGCCGCCCCGATCAGGACCGCGGTCGTCCGGAGACTCGGGCCGCCCCTCGAGGCGCTGCTCGAGGGAGAAGAGCCACTACTCGGGCCCCCTTGAGCGGCCCCTTCTTGCTGGTTATCTGCCTGCTCGTCTGGGTCCCACGGGTCGGTGCTATCTGCGGGTTTCACTTGCTCGTCTCCCTGGTCGTCGTTGCTCTCGTCGGTCGTGTCGCTGCTCGAGGGGCTGCTTTGGTCCCCTTCGTTGCTGTTTTCTGCCTGCTCGTCTCGCTGGTCGTTGCTGCTCTCGGCTCTTTCGGGTTGCTGCTCGTCGCTGCTCTCGAGCCCGTCGCCGTCTGTGCCTTCGCTGCTGGTCGGGGCCCCTTCCCAGGCCCCTTCGTCCCTTGCTCGCTGGTGGTCGTCGCCGCTCATCGCGTTGATGTGGCTCCTGACCGCCTCCCTCGAGGCGAAGGGAGGTTGGTCGTCGTCCCATTCGTCGTCGTGTTTGTCGCACCCCTCGACGGGGCAGAAGTAGCCTGTCATGAGTCGCTCTCGAAGTCTTCGAGTGCTTTCGTGTCGCTTCTCCTGGCTCCGAACTGACCGAGTCCCTCGCGTTCGTCGACATCGTCGCCGTCACCCTGTCGGAGGTAGCCGTCTTGCTGAGCCGCGCGGAACTCCCTCGAGGGGTTCTCGACCCCTTCATCGGGTTCGTTCACCGCGTGGTCGAACAGCGTCTCCTCGGTCTCGTCCTCGAGGAGGTGGTCATCGGTGAGCGGTTGGTCGTCGGTGTCGGGTTCGGCAGTGATCTCCGCCGTTGGATCCCACCGAAGGGGCCGCTGCAGTCGCTCGAGTTCGCTGAACGTCTTGATTTCGTCCTGACCGTGCGCTCGGCGGATGCCATTGATTGCCTTCGCGGCGGCGATCGCGTGGTTGACCGAATCGCCGGCTTCTGCGAGGGCCGCTTCGAGCGTGTCGGTCGCGTTGTGGTAGCCTTGCCAGGCCCGCCGGATCGCACCGAGCCACTTCCCGGTGATTTCGTCGGAGGGGATTTCCTCGTCGAAATCCGAGAGGAGCGTCTGTACCTCAGTTTCATCGAAGCCACATTCGTCAGTGAGGAACTCGCAGGCGGCATCGTCGCCGTCCTCACAGTGGGTCGCCGCGTTACCGCATTGATCGCCAGCAGCTCGCGTCCGGGCGAGTTGCTCGTCGACGTCCGATTCGGAATCGAGGCGATCACCGCGCTCGTCTCGAGTGGCCCGCTTGGCAACGTCGTGGTGTTCGTCGACGGTGAGCGACGGATCGAGGTACGCGAGCCAGTCGTCGACGCCCTCGTCGCGCATTACCGCCTTGACCGAGCGGGCCCACGGGACGTTCGCCCGTCCCTTCGACCAGTCGATCGACTCGATTTCGTGATCCTCGAGCGGGAGCTGGCCCGAACCGTCACGATCGGCCTGGCTATCGGACGCTTCAACCGTCGCCGTCTCGAGAACGTGGTCGGGTACGTCCGAAGAGATCGCGACGGTCTTGAGTCGGCGATCGTCGTCGGTACAGAGGTAGTCCGCGTACTCCTCACGGAACTGGTCGGCCGCCGCTTTCGAGCCGAACTCGATCCGTTCGGTCATCAGTAGGCTCCGGTGATGTAGCGGGCGAGTCGGCAGTTCTTCAGCGTCCTCGAGTGGCCGTCGTAGCCGCCTTCTGGGTCGGTCTGTTGGAGCGACGACCGCTCGAGGACCTCCTCGAGGTCGGGGGTGACGTGCCAGGATTTCTGGCCGGTTGGGGTATCGACCCAGACGACGGGCCACTCCTCGTGCCAGTACCAGCCCGCGGTGTTCGGGCCCCACGTGAGCCGGATCGCTCTGGCGAAAGCGATCGCGAGGAGATTCCGGTCGTGATAGACCTCGTCGATAGGCTTCTCGTCGGTCGGTGGCGGGTTGTCTGCACCCATGGTCAAATGGGACTCTCGAGCAAGTGATAGCGGTCGGGAATATCATAGTCTCGTACTGGTGAGACTAATGTTTAAACAGATTCAGCGCTAGTTAGGAACGTAGCCATGCCGATCCACCAGTTGACACAAGTCGGTCGTACGTCGGGCGGTGTTGTACTCCCGAAGAGCGAACTTCGGGCGCTTGGATTGGTCGACGAAGATGGAAATGTGAAAGATCAACCAGTGCGGGTGACGCAGACAGATGCAGGGACGTGGGAGGTATCCGTGATCGATCCGAACGATTATCCAAAGGGCGAGGCGCTCTGATTTGGAACAGCTACTAACACTTTACATCGAATCTCGATTGCCGAGAACATAGCCTAATAGAATAATCAAAACAGTCCCAAAGTAGGTCTCCACCAGCACAACTGCTCTGGTAAGTCTATTCATGAATTCATTTTGTACGCCAGTAGGAGGATGAGGGGCAGAGGTCACGAAAGTAGTAATACTGTAGTGTAAAGGGCCACCTTCCCATGTTGATTCGGGGATAGAGGAGTACCAAAGAGTTGAGGCTACAATTAGCAGTATTGTCCAAGCTACGGTGTATCTTAAACGAACGCCGTATCCGGTCAGCAACTCGGAAGTCCCCCTCAGTGCAAATGATATATAGCTACGCTCGTACAGGGCTTCGATAGTTCTCGCTCTCTGTTGCAGAAAGTACAGCGATTTTTGAGAGGTGTTCAACGCATTTTGCTTGAACTCTTCACGAATCTCATCGTAAGATTTTGCTAATGTGTCCCAACTACGGGTTCCCTCTGGCTCCCAGCAAAAGCCTTTAAATTCTGTTGAGCCGCTTAATTGTACGTTTTCAATGTTTATCCCTCGTACGTCCCCCCTGTCGAAGGTGGTTTGTCGAAGATCAGCGCTAGAAAGATCGGAATCGACTAATGAAGCGTTCTTGATGGTACAACCGCTTATACGAGTGCCTACTAGACTAGCATTGTAGAGGTTTATACCAACGATCTTACTATCATTTAAAATTGATTGGTCAAAGTCAGCGAGTCGGAAGTCGCCATAATCTAGATTAGTGGAGCTCAGATCGATTCCCGATAAGTCGATCTGAAATGCCTCTACATGACTTAAATCGGCATTTTCGAGCGTTGCCTGAGTAAAGTCACTTACTTGAATCTCCGCGCCTTGTAACTTGGCACCTGTAAGGTCTGCATCACTGAAATTTGCATTCTGAAGATTAGTATCATAAAATTCCGCATTCCTAAGAGTGGCACCCTCAAAATTAGCAGACGGGAGGTTACTATTAGTGAAGACAGCACCAGATAAGTCGAGATCAGAGAAATCCGCACCCTCATGGTCTAAATCTGAGAAATCCTTGTTTCCAGGCCTCATACCTACTGATCAGGAGATATTGCTATTACTTCAATTCTTCTAATGTAACATGATTGCTGAAATATCAACTCTGAAAATATGCTGCGTACGCTAAAGAACAACGATTAGAGATATTTCTCGTTTCGCGGTTTGACTATTTCTTTCAGTTCTTGATTGAATTCGTCACCATCACGAGCCTCGTGTACTCGGCGATGACAGTTCGGACACAGGGCAATAACGTTCTCCGGATCGTCAGGACCACCATCACTCCGGCGAGTAAGGTGATGAACTTCGAGGAACGGCTCACCCTTCTTGTTCACGAACGGTGCATCTTCTTCACAGCCCTGGCAAACACCGTCTGCCATTCGAAGTGCGAACTCTCGGACGAATTCGGAGCGCGGGTATGAGCGTCCACCGCTCGAGCTACGTGTTGAGGTCGTTGAGCCTGATGGAGAGCTCTGCTTTGCTTTCTGAAACAGTTCCTCATCCGATAGCGATCGAGGTGTCCCTCTCTCGCTCTCGATCTCTGTTCCGCCGACGGGAGCTAACCGAAATCGGAAGGCGTCGCGAGGTTCGTCGTTTTCGTCCTCCAGTGTCTCGGTACGATGTGTGAGATATTCGTACTCACCGAGGTATGTGACGATCCACGGCATATCCGTGTCTTCGAAGAGATGGAGATCGTCACCGTTCTCCTTGTGGTCGCGGATTGCCTTGTTCCCGTCGTCCATCGTCATATCGCCCTCGGTTCCTTCACCAGTGTAGAGGAAAGTATCGTCCTCGAGGAACTCGTCTTTGTAGCCGTAGTTGCTCCCAGAGTCACCCGTGAAGATGAAAATTAGAGGATGTTCACTCGGTGTCGCGATTCCTTTGTACCGCTCTCCTTTGAGGACGTCGTGGATGAACCACCGGCTGTATGTCTCACCAACTTCGAACTCGCCGTCTTCGATCGGGATCGAGTAAATTCCATCCTGTTTGGTGACCAATTCAAGAGACTCGAGCCAGCTCAGGTGCCTAGTGACAACGTCTTTCGGTAATTCGTAGTCAGGGTAAGCGCGTTGGAGCTGCAGTTGTATCTCTTCTACCGTTCGATGGCCATTTGGAATTGTCCGACAGATTTCGCGAAACCCATCGACTGCTGTTGCGAGTCCCTCGTACATGACCAGGGGCTCATCTTTTCTCCAGAAGGTTTCACCCTTATTCGTGGTTTGATAGCCATCAGGCGTGTTCTCAAGTAGGTCGATCGTCTCGAGAAACGAGATATTCCCTCGAACACCTTCTTCTGAGCTAGCGGTTGTGTTTTCTATTATCCATCCTGTGAGATCTGCACCTGTTGGCTTCTGCTTCGAAACGAACCGAAGAGTTGACTGAAGGTTTTGGATCCGATCATCAACTCCCCCGAAAAACACCTCAGCAGTCATTCGCGTCATGGCTTGCGATATCTCACGTCTAAGAAATAAACCTGCGCGAATCGGATGTAGATCAAGATACGGCCCGCCAACTTAATCGACGTGGTTAGACCAAAATCCCAGACTGATTTCCCGGTTGGTAAGACCTGAGAGCGTTATTCTGTGGACTTTGATGATGTGCGAAAAGTTTTACCCGTTAGAACAGTGTACCTTCATTCCAGAACAATGGGCGAGGCGCCAGGAATTCCCCGAGTTGTGCTCCGATATTGGGCAATACTCGGCTTTTTCCTCGTTCCGATTAGTATCGGCCATTCCCTATTTATGAGTCCGACTCTCATCGGGAGCTATTTCTTTATTCCCGAACTCGCGGGCTACATTATGTATACTGCAATATCTTGGTTCGTGATTTATACAGCATTAACTGTTTCCCTATTTCGGGTCTCAGGTGTTGAGTCCCTTCGGGAGTTTTTCGAAAATATGAGTGGTCAAGAGAAACGCTCGCTAGTTATCTTTATTGCGATATTAGTCAATTCAATCGTGTTGATCGGAGCCATAGTTGGCATCACTATTGCCAGCGTATCTGCTCCCGCAATAGGTATTGCAGTTGCAGTGACTTATCCAATATTCGAGCTTAGATTTATAGTGTCAGCACCCACTCCTGCCCATCTTATCATGAAAATAGCGTTCACTGTGGCCCATATGCTCGGGACAGCTGGGGACGTTACTGCAGAAGCCTTCTTAGATAGTGTCGTAGGTGGGAACCATAATTCACCTCCAGCTGCTATTGTGCACTGACTATTTCGAGCTCCTCAGTCAACATACAGCGAAGAGGTGCCCAGCCTCCAGCGGTAAGTATAACCCACGCGATTACCCTTGATTCCACACCTGTCGGAAGTACAGGAAGGGAAGAAAGAGAGAAACTAACTAAGGTTGTAGTTGTCAATACGAACAATCCCACTGGAATACCAATAATCACGATCGCCTCGATACCTGCTTTCAACCAAAAACCAGCGACCCGCTTAGGCGTACTTTTCGATTCATATCGCCAGCGGACAATACGTTCCTGCCACGTAACGGACTTGGCTTCAGTTTCTTTCTCTGAACTTCTTTCAATCTGTTCTGCTTCCATTCGTATGAATATCATCCCCTTCACATGCCCTTGTCTTCAATGTAATCTATTATTTCGTCAATCTCATTAGATTATAGGGCAGTAATGTCCGAGAACCCACTCTTTGAGGTCACAAGGGTGTCCGCGAAGCCTGTCCTCGATGGCATTTCGAGCGAGATTAGATACAATCTCTATACCGTACATCCAGTTCCTCAGTTTCTGTAGAGTCAAAACTGAACATTGAGGACAGGGGATTTGCTATATAAAGTCGTCTAAGGTACTTTCTGTGCTATCGTCAGACGACTGGTTTTCGTATGATCCCAGTGTTTCATCAAAGCTACTGGACGACATATGAGCAGAGATATTATTGACAGAGAATTTATCGACGAAGTCAGCAACGGAATCGGCTATTGGAACACGGCGCAATTGACCATATTTCTCGTAAGATGCATTAGCAACCTTTCCAACCGAAGAGTTCCATAGCACGCGTTCCCCCTGGAGCTGAGCTTGAACAACACCGAGTGAGACAAGACAATCGAATATCGCACCTCTAAATGAATGATATTCGAGAACCTCTACATTCATTCGTTGGTCGCCTGGTTCTCGTATCAGTAGCCAGTTTATACCATCTGTTGCAATACCGTAATTTGTTTCGGTGGTTCTATGATCCAAGTACTCTCTCAGATCCCGGATAGCCCGTTTGTAGTGGTTGAGACGTTTGCATTCGCATAGAATTGGCTCTGTAGTATTGGATATATATACGTCAATCGAACCACCATGTCCCTCAAGATACCGTTCCGTGATGAAATTGTATCCGATTGATTCACACACAGGCCAGACAAGGTACTGATTAACGAATTGTTCTGGATCCTGCTTTAAGAGATCCTTTTTGATAACCTGTTTCTCTCCCTTAAGAATTCGACTAGTCTGACTTGGGGCACGATTTGCAAGTTCATGGCAGAATGACGCCAAATCAGATTGTACCATCTTTTGTAAACTCCTGGCTCTGAATTGTATATGTCTATAGCATCATATTTGCTTTAGATCTAACTGTTCGAGAATCGTAGTAGAGTCGGATAGGGGTGTCTGTGAAGCCGATCTCCAAGAACATCTTACCGGCGCTTAGGGGGACCTCATATATTGATAACTTTATTTTCGTGTTCTATAGGAAAAATCGAAATAGGATTAAAGCGAATGTATTTGGATAGATATTAATTTAATATACATTCATTTCTATATAACATTCCAAAAAGAATTTATGATTAGGATGTACAATATCTCTTAGATGACGACCAGAACTACCTTTCGACTGGCAGAATTTGACTTGCCTACATCCGAACTTCCATCGCCGGAAGAATTAGCCGACAATATTGATGATGACGAATTCATCACACGGAAAGAAGATGAAGATCCAGTAACTGGTAATGAATTAGAATACCTCGAAAAAGGGCGCGATCTCTATTACGAAACTAGCAGAGATTCGCACAACTTCTGTTATTTCACGTATGTCACAGATACTGATGAGAGCTTTAGAGTGAGAAATGATGATAATGAAGAAGTCGAGCAAAACGAAACGATCTTAGAAACATCATATGTTCTCTACTTCGATACAGGAGAGTTTGTTTTCCAAACGAGACAAGACATGGCAGAGGCATGGATTCCCGCGTTCATCGCGGATGTTTCTGACCTGGATGTAGATAATGACTATTTCACTCGAAAATCCTTTGGCCAAGACGAAATAGAGGATGTCTATAATTTAGCTGACACAGTTAGCAAAATAAGCTTTAGCCAGCCTGGAGATGACGATGATCTGAGCGACTCAGATCTGAGTAGCGAGATGCGGACCCTCGTAGACCTTTGTGAAGGTCTTACATTCAGCACTGGTCAAGGAGATGGAGATTTAAGTGGAAACTCGATTATCGATACTGCAGTCGAGTCCTTAGATGTTAAACAATTAAACACCAAGCGAGGGGACGAAAACACAGTGACCGTAAATGGATCTGGGCGACTTACTATCTCCTGGAACGAAAATAACTGGGATGATGATGTAAGGGTGCGTAATAGAGCACAAACGATTCGTTCAAAAGTCAGACCGTATCTATAGCAGATCGCGTTTGCCTGTCCGAGAATTACGGTAGAGTCGGACAGAATCGGCCCGATCTCCCCCTCGAGCACCACCGAAAAAACTAGATTCCCGGCGGTTCTTGTCCGACATGCAGGCATCCCGGACGCATGAATCTACAACAGCATGAGAACCGCGACGACATGAAGGTCTGGCTCAGCCAGAACGAAGTAGAAGAGTTGCTCGAGGCGGCCGAGGATACCCAGCAGCGGATCGCGTTCGCGCTCGGAGCGCGATGCGGCCTCCGTTCACATGAGGTCCTCGACGTTGCGCCGGAGGACATCGTCGATACCGATGCCGGGACGATGCTCCGCGTCTGGCACGGGAAGGGCGGCAAGTTCCGAGAGACACCCGTGCCGCGAGATCTCGCGACGACTATCCGGACGGTCGACGACGTCCGCGACGCGCCGACCAGCTCGTCGCTCGTCGAGATCACGAGTACGCGATCACTCCGGCGGTGGGTGCGATCGGCTGCCGACCAGCTGTACGAGGAGACGGGAGACGCCGGCTGGGATCACCTTGGGTTCCACGATCTCCGTCGGACCTGGGCGACTGCACTCGCCTCCGACGATGTCGATCCGCTCTTGGTCTGTGACTGGGGCGGTTGGAACGACCTCGAAACCTTTCTTGAACACTATCGAGGGAGCTTCAGCCCAGAAGCTCAACAGAGAGAGCGTAGTAAGGTTAGCTGGCTATAGGAGATTTCAACGTAAACATCAGAGATCAAAATATAACCTGCAAGTCTGAATAGCAGTCTACTCAACTCGACCAGAGCGGGAAGACTAAGTTGGAAATAGTTTTACTTGAAATATGGCATTCGAAGCAAAAGTTGATACGATCTATGGTTTATTCACCTCAAACTCCATTTTTAACATCCCCAAATTCCAAAGAGAATATATTTGGGGTCCTCCAAAGTGGAACCAATTATGGGGCACTTTGACATCTCTGAATGACGACGATGACCAACTTTTAGGCACGATAATCATCTCAGAGAGATCTCAGACCGCAATACAAGGTTCATTTACTAGAATTGTCGAACTAATTGATGGACAACAAAGACTGGTGACTATTTCGCTACTTCTTTGCGCAATCCGGGACCAGTGTAAAGACAGAAATATAGATGATCTTTTGGATATAATTGACGGGATGCTATGGGAAAAATTTGAGAATGAACCTCGCTTACGGGTATCTAACAATAATTCCCAGGAATATATTCAGATGCTTGAAGGCAAAGAAACAGAGAGCAGTGGACTTATCACGAGATGCTATGATTTCTTTCAGAATAAGATTGAATCTCTCGGGGACGATGAATTAATAAGTCTGTTTCAGAGGACAACTCGAAATATCAGCTTCGTCTTAATATCTTCAGAAGAGGGGGTCGAAAGTGGACTATTTTCCCTTTTTGAAATAGAGTCCAACATTCGGTCGTACCGAATGAGAGAAACAATCGATGATTTTGAAGGATTAGTTAGTGAAGACAAGAAGGAGAAAAAGTACCAAAAGTTCCTGGAAAGGAACCTCTGGATGCTCGGTACAGAGTATGTGAAACTGGTAAAGCGAAATTTGACTCGTGAAGATGAAGTCGATCTGGCTCTCGAATCAATAAATGGATATTTAGATATTATTGAACTCAAGCGTCCTCATCACCCAGTGGTCAACTATGATAGTTCCCATAAAACATATTATCCTGCTGCTGAGCTAACAAAGGCAATTACACAAGTTCAGAACTACATATACAATCTAGAACAAGACCAGCATCGAATTTACTCTAAGGACGGATTGCATGTTCTAAAACCACGTGGTATAATTATTATTGGAAAAGACTTAAACGAGGATGAACGGGAGGGTCTACGGATAATTCAAAGCCATTTAAATAGAATTGATATTATAACATACAGTGAGTTAGTTTCAAGATCCCGACAAATTCAATTTGCCGTGGAAGATAACATACTTCCTGATGATGAATCTATAGAGTAGCTGCTACGTCTATGGACAAGCAAGATCTCTTTAGTAACTATTTTTGAGAGTTCGAGGTGATGGCTTTTGCCGATTCTCGACATCGAGCTCTCCATCGAGATATCCCTGACCCTCACATGTGATTTCGTACATGTGACTATCCTCAAAGAGTGGGGCAACCAGTCCTACCTGAGAAAGCAGTTGACAACGCTCCCTAACCCGCCCACGCGATGCGGTGAGATTGACTGCTCGAGACATATGCCGTGGTGTCGACCACGAATCCTCCGAGAGCCACTCAAGGATCCGTTCATCGAGCGTGCACATCCAGCAGGCGGGTTTTCGACTCATTACGATTCGGAGGTTTGGCTTGCAGTGGGACCGTTGTTCGAGCCGTTTCCGTTGAGGTAGACCTCGTTTTCGGCGTCGTACTCTTCATCGAGGTACGCTTTTCCTCGATCGGTGATTGTGTAGACTCCGTTTCCGAGAGGAGTAAGTAATCCGTGCTCTGCAAGTTTTTTGCATCTTCGGGATACAGAAGATGGAGAAATATGAATAGCGTCTCTTTCCGTTAAATCTCCTACTCTCCCTGCATCCTCATCCCGGATGATCTCCAAAATCCGATCATCCCAGATCGTCATCCATGTCCCAGATTGTCTCATCATACTCTGTTATGCTACATTCCCACCTAATACTCTGGAATTTGCTGATTAGACTAAAGTTTGGTTTGTATACCTGACCGTTGCATTTATGCAATGCCACTCTAATGGTGCAGGTACGGAGCTACCAACTCGGCTGAAGATGACTCTTGTTGGTATGTGAGACCGGGCGGCGTGCCAGCGCCGCCCAGAAGGTAGCTCCGTCGATCAGAGTATGAACTCCGGAACTTCAGTGGGGCATACACCCCACGCACGGCAAGAGGCATCGCCAGCCAAAAGGTCTAACGCTCGCTGCGCCTGCGGCGCTCGAGCGGAGTGCTACGACGCCCGATTCGACGAACCAGCCTGCCGATCATGCGCGACGATCCACGCTGACGGCGGTCCCACTTCGGGTTCGCCCGAGGAACGACGTCAAGCCGATACGCTCGAGACGATCGTGAGCGAGTTGCGATACCAGAACGCTGTTCTCACCGAGGTTATCGCCACCCTCGACGCGATCCACGGCGAGGGAATGCGCTCGGCGACGGCGATCCAGACGGCGATCGACGATCACCTGGCTACTCGAAACGAGCAGGGGGTGAGCCGATGAACGCCCGCAGTCCCTACACCTGCGATACGCCGAGTTGCACTAACTGGAAGGAAGTCTTCACGCCCGACGGCTATGTCTGCGAGGACTGTGCGGACGAACTCGCGCAGGAGTACGACGCCGAGCCCAAGCTGGTCGCCGACGGCGGTATCGCGTGGGGCGATCTCTCTGGCTTCCAGCGTGACATCCTCGAGGCGATCGCTCACCTTGAATCGACCGACGGGGAATCCTATGGGCTCGCGATTCAGGAGCGCCTTGAGCAGTACCACGACGAGGTGCTCCACGGACGGCTGTACCAGAATCTCGACCGTCTAATCGACGATGGACTCGTCGAACAAGGGGAACTCGACGGCCGGACGAACAGCTACACATTGACGCCCGACGCTGAGGTGCTGCTCGAGGAGAGTGTCTACCGTCGTGCCGACGCGTGTGGACTGCAGGTCTCCGAACCTGATGACGACGAGGACGATGACAGCGATGACTAACGAAGCGTACACCACGGGGCTGTGTCCGACCGTCGATTCGTATGTCCTCGCCGTCTGCAGCGACGATGGTGTGATGTGCACCGTCTGCGGATCCGAGGTCGAGCCTATCTCTCGCCGACTTAGGGGTAAACGATGAGCGACGACCTCGAGCCGATCTCGCCCCGTGAGGCGGTCGACCTCTACGTCTCACACCGCGAACTCGAGATCAGCGCGAAGACGCTGCAGAACCACAAGTACCGGCTCAATGCCTTCGTCGAGTGGTGCAACGAGGTTGGAATCGACAACCTCAACGATCTCACCGGTCGGGATCTCCACCGCTACCGGGTGTGGCGACAACAGGACGTGAACATCGTCACGCTCCGCGGGCAGCTCGCGACGTTGCGCGTCTTCCTCGAGTTCTGCGCCTCGATTGATGCCGTCGAACCGGGGATGCGCGAGCGAGTGAAGCTTCCGGACGTCGATCGCGGTGACGAAGCGCGCGACGAGATGCTCGACGCCGATCGAGCCCACAAGATCATCGGCTACCTCGAGCGGTACAAGCGCGCGAGCCGCGAGCACGTCATCATGGCGATACTCTGGCATACGGGGATCCGCCTCGGGAGTCTTCGAGCAGTCGACCTCGAGGACTACGAACCCGAGGACCAGTGCTTCTGGCTCCGCCATAGGCCGGATACCGACACACCGCTCAAGAATCAGGAGCCGGCCGAGCGGGCGATCGCGCTCGACGACTACTACTGCGATGTCCTCGACGAGTACATCCGCTTCCACCGCCACGATGTCGTGGACGACCACGGCCGCGAGCCGCTGGTAACGAGCGATCAGGGCCGGCTGAGTTCCGGCCAAATTCGGTCGGAAGTGTACCGGCTCACACAGCCCTGCATGATCGAGGGGTGTCCCCATGACCGCGATCCGAACGACTGCGAAGCCACGGAGTACGGGCACTACTACGACTGCCCGAGCAGTCTCTCGCCGCATACGATCCGGCGCGGCGCGATTACGTACCAGCTCCGCGAGGACATCCCCGAGAAAATCGTCAGCGACCGCTGTGACGTTTCCTCGGAAGTTCTTGATCGCCACTACGACCGCCGTACAGACCGTGAGAAGATGGAACAGCGACGCGACTTCATCGAAGACCTATAACAGGAACATGACTCTCAAGCAAGCCGCTGTCAGCACTGTCGTATCGATAGCCGTCAGAACACCCTTAGGGAACGGAATTCAGCAAGTAGAAAGCCTGAAACGCAAAATTTCGAGTGGACTCGCCGGGATTTGAACCCGGGGCCTCTCCCATGCCAAGGGAGTGATCTACCCCTGATCTACGAGCCCTCGTACGCATCCTCCAGTTCCCGTCGGGAATAGATAAACCCCTCGAATTCCTCGAGTCCCCGTCACGGTCACACATTCTCATCGTCACGCCCCGTCCACGGCTCGAGTCCGCCGGTGTGTCCGCAGTGCGACGAGCCGGTCTCCACCGTTAGTCTCGAGTGCCGATAGAGGACATTGGGTCCCTGTGGCTGCCCGACTCGACGAAGCGCGGCGGCTCTGAGACCCACAGCAGCGACACACGACAGCCGCTCGCCGAGGGGAACTCGGACGAAACCCGAGCGGCTTACGAACGCTTTTTCCGAACTCCCCGACGAAATCAGACGATGGCCGGGGACCAGGAGCGAGCACACAGCCGAGACGACGTGCGTGACACCTACGATCGGATCGCGACACACTTCGCGTCCACGCGGGAGTACGCGTGGCCCGAAGTCGAATCCTTCGTCGCAAGTGCGACCGACCGCGGGCGCGGCGGCGTCGGACTCGATCTCGGCTGTGGTAACTGCCGGCACGCCGAACTCCTCGCTGCCGACTGCGAGTCTGTCATCGGTCTCGACGTCAGTCGTGGGCTGCTCGAGACGGGGCGAAACCGGGCGCTCGAGCGCGAGTTCGATGTCGAACTGCTACAGGGCGACGCGGCGAGCCTTCCACTGGCAGATGACGCGATCGATATCGCGGTCTACGTCGCGACGCTGCATCACCTGCCGACGAGAGCAGCCCGCCGAGCAAGTTTGAACGAACTTGCGCGGGTGCTGTCGCCCGATGGTCGCGCGCTGGTCAGCGCATGGTCGACTGCCCACAACCAGTTCGATGAGACCGAGGGCTTCGATACGACGATCGAGTGGACCCTCCCCGGCGGCGAACCGGTCGATCGCTTCTATCACATCTACGCGCCCGACGAGTTCGAGGCCGATCTCGAGGACAGCGATCTCGAACTCCGCGAGTGGGAACTCTCGAGTGGCAACTGTTACGCGACGGTGGCGGGCGACGACCGATCACGGAATCGGTAGCGCACTGGGTCGTAGCCGTCGCGGGCTCCGCGTGCGGTGTCGACCGCTTGCTCGAGGGGGATCTCGCTGTGTCGTTTCGATGTCCGTACCGCTGATAGCCCACGGGATGTGTTGGTCATTTGTGCGGGAACCAATCACAATCACCGTTGGGAAGGATTTTGCGTGTTAGCCCAGTTGCGCACCGAATATCCGGCCGAGTATCAGTCACTGAGAACGGAGTAAAATAGAGTGAAACGTCCGGAATGGACTGGAATGGTCTGAAGAACGTCCGGCTTTTATGATCGTCTCGCCGCCAGCACCGGATGCGCTATGACGCGTCTCACTCGACGTTCGGCACTGAAGGCCGCAGGCGCATCGCTTGCCGCAGCTACCGTTCCCGCAACGGTTTCCGCCGCCGAGTCCGATTGGACGGTCGTCGAGACCCCGGTCGACGGCACGATCCACGACGTCGCCTACACGGCGACGAACCCGCACGCAGTCGCGGGCGCTGGACTGGTCATCGAACGCACCGCCGACGGCTGGGAGGTCGTCCTCCAAGGCGGTCCCACCGGCAACGGCAACGACCTCTACGGCGTCGACACCACCGACGATGGCGAGCGGCTCTGGTTCGTCGGCGCGAGCGGCGCAATCGGTGAGTACGACGTGACTACCGGCAACCTCATCGACCGCTCGGCACCCAACGACTTCACGGCGAACTTCAACGACATCGCCGTCACCGGCCCCGCGGGCGAAGCGGACGTGTACGTGGCCGACGATTCCGGCTCCGTTCACTACAGCTTCGACAACGGCAAAGAGGGCACGTGGAACTACGAGGTCCCCGGTAGCGGCTCCGGGCTGAAGGCGATCGAGTTCTACGACACTCGCTCGGGCCACGTCATCGACACCAACGGGAAGGTCTTCGCCACCGACGACGGCGTCACGTGGAACCCGATCGGCATCGAGGACGCCGGCGTCACCTACTACGGTCTCGACAGCGACGCCGCGGACGACATCCGCGTCAGCGGCGGCAACGCCTCCGTGTTCACCTACGACGGGAGCCAGTGGGTCCCCGAGAGCCTCGGCGACGCCGCCCTCTTCGACATCGAGACCGATGCCGGCACCGGCTACACGGTCGGCAGCGGCGGCGCGGTCTTCGAACTCGAGGACGGCACGTGGACCCGCAACGAGACGCCGGTCGGCGAGAACCTCCAGGCCGTCGCTACCGGTTCCGTCGACATCGTCGTCGGCTCCTCGGGTGCCCTCCTCGAGCGATAGCGTTCCCAAGCACCGACCTGTCGCAGCCGTTTCGTAATCGACCCCACCCATCCACTACTCGACGTGACGCCGTTTTCTGGCCCGAACCGCTCAACCGATACCGGCCGAATCGCGAGCGAGGACTCGAGTGGAAAAGGAAGAGCCTTAAACGTGGGACGAAAACCGGGAAGTGCGCGCGGATGGTCTAGTGGTAGGACCTGAGCCTTCCAAGCTCATGGCCCGGGTTCAAATCCCGGTCCGCGCATTTCTGCTGCGAGCAATATCGCGAGCAGCAGAACTCGTAGAGGGATTTGAAGCACGCGAGTCGCAGCACCCGAGCAATGCGAGGGTGATCGTCTCGCAGTCGGGTTCAAATCCCGGTCCGCGCACCCCTCACGTCTTCTCTCGTTTGTTTTCCCGGTTTCCAGCAATGACCCGACCATGCTGACCCCTTCGGTGTCACTGAACCGGGACGGAACCGTGCCGAAGCCGACGCGGAACGGCTCGACCCGTGCATTGTAGTGGCTCGCTCGCCAAGCGCTCTCGTGGAGTACGAACTGCTCGAGTGGCCGCCTGACGGTCCCAAGCTTCGACTCGATCACGAACGGTTCAGCTACGCCGGGAAGTTTGTCATGACGAATACGGGGAAGGCGGTGGCTCGAGCCGAGGACGGCCGGATCGTCGCGGCCGTCGCGTTCAACGAGGACCGCACGGATAGCGACACGCTGTGGCTGCGCTACGTGACCGTCGACCGCGAGCGCCGCGGCGAGGGGATCGGCCCGCGACTCTGTCGGCTGGTCCGCGATCGGGCCCTCGAGCGCGGCTACGACCGGCTCCGGATCGCCGTCAACAACCCCTTCGCCTACGAGGCGCTCTACCGGACCGACTTCGCCTACACCGGCGAGACGACGGGCATCGCCGAACTGATCCTCGAGTATCCGGGCCCGGACACCGACGCGGATCCGGATGTGGACTCGAGTCCGAGCGCGGAGGCAGACGCGAACCGGACCGCACGCGAGCGCTATCAGGCCGGTCTCGAGGAGTACCGCGCTCGTGACCTTTCTGCAGACGAAGAGGCGTTCCTCGAGTCTCGGCGCGGCAGCGAGCCGCCCGACCTCGAGTTACGCGACGACTGAGGACCGAGTCGATCGGTCGGCAGAAGGAGAGCACCGTTATCACGGAGAGTGCAGCGAACCGATCCCCCGGCCGGGCCCGATTGCGACGAGCAGAAATGTCCGTTCAACGCCCCGCTCGATCACGGGCTCGCCGAGGAGTTCCGAGAGGACGCCGTCTTCACGCGAAGGTATCGATCACTGTTCCCGTCCCCTCTCCAGTCGTGTAGTAGTAGCCGTCGTCTTCGGACAGCGTGCCCCAGTCGTTCCAACTCCCCTCGTAGTTCCGGACGGTTTCCCATCCGAGCTGTTCCATGACGAACCAGCCGACGGAGCCGCGGACGGCGGTCGAACAGTACGATATCGTCTCTTCGGTCGGATCGAGTCCGGCCTCCTCGAGCCACAGCCGTTCGAGGGCGTCCGGCGAGCGTAACCGGTCGCCGCCGTCGACGAGGTTCTGCGTGAAATCGATGTTTATCGCCCCGGTGATGTGGCCGTACCGGTTGACTTCGTCGTCTTTCTCCGTCCCGACGTACTCCGCAGGCGACCGATTATCGACGAGTTGGACGTCCGCGCCGTCCTCGCGGACGTTGTCGGCGACGCGTTCGCGGGTCGCGATCACGTCCGTCTCGAGTTCGGGAACATAGCTGCCAGTAGCGGGGTCGGGCGTCCCGGTTTCGGTTTCGCCGTCGGCGTCTTCCCAGACCGCATAGCCCCCGTCGAGCAGGGAAGCAGCTCCGTCGTGACCGATCGCGCGAAGCGTATAGATTGCGTAGGTTTCCCACAGGTTCGATCCCTGGCCGTAGACTACCACGTCGTCGTCGGGCTCGATGCCGGCGTCAGCGACGATGTCCGCGATTACCTCCGGCGAGGCCTCGTAGCCGTCGTCTGTCTCCGCGTAGTGATCCCGCATCAGTTCGGTATCCGGGAGCCGGTGTGCCCCAGCGATGTGGCCGCCGGTGAACGCCCTTTCGTCTCTGATATCGAGGAGTTTGACGCCCTCGAGATTGTCTTCGAGCCACATGCTGTCGACGACCGTATCGAACTCGTCGGCCGCCGGCGTCGTATACAGCGCCGGCTCGTCGTCCCCGTTCGCTCCGAGACAGCCCGCAAGCGAGAGCGCACCGGCAACCGTGCCCGTCGATCGCAGAACCGTCCGTCGGCCGTATCGCTGATTCGAATCCACGTTCACTCCGTTACTGGTGGTCTGAGCGCAAAAACGTAGTGCTGGGGGCGCGATATCCAGGACCGATCACGCGAGCCCCGTCCGGAAGCCAACGATTCAAATCCCGGTCCGCCCAAATGACCCGCAATGGGAAACGCCGCACTTCGGGACATCGCCGTCATCGAGGAGATTCCCTTCGAGGACATCGAGGGGACCGTCGCCGTCGACGCGCACAACTGGCTCTACCGGTATCTGACGACGACTGTCAAGTGGACCGACAGCACGACGTACACGACCGGCGACGGCACTGAGGTCGCCAATCTCGTCGGGATCGTTCAAGGCCTGCCCAAGTTCTTCGAACACGACATCACGCCGGTAATGGTCTTCGACGGCGGCCCCTCCGAACTGAAAGACGACGAGATCGAGTCCCGCCGCGAACAGCGCCGGAGCTACGAAGAGCAACTCGAGACCGCCCGCGAGGAAGGCGATTCGGTCGCCATCGCGCAACTCGAGTCCCGGACCCAGCGGCTGACCCCGACGATTCAGGAGACCAGCCGCGAACTCCTCCGGCTGCTCGACGTGCCGATCGTCGAAGCGCCGGCGGAGGGCGAGGCCCAGGCCGCCCACATGGTCAAGCGGGGCGACGCCGACTACGTCGGCTCCGAGGACTACGACGCCCTCCTCTTTGGCTCCCCGCTTACCCTGCGCCAACTGACGAGCAAGGGGGATCCCGAGCTGATGGATCTCGAGGCCACGCTGGCCCACCACGAACTGACTCTCGAGCAGTTGATCGACGCGGCCATCCTCATTGGGACGGACTTCAACGAGGGCGTTGACGGGATCGGGCCGAAGACGGCAATTTCGGCAATCACCGAATACGGCGACCTCTGGAGTGTGCTCGAGGCGCGGGGCGACCACGTCGAGTACGGCGACCGGGTTCGGCAACTGTTCCGCGACCCCGACGTGACCGACGACTACGAGTTCGACGTGAGCGTCGATCCGGACCTCGAGGCCGCACGGGAGTACGTCACCGACGAGTGGGGCGTCGACGCCGACGAGGTCGCACGCGGCTTCGAACGCATCGAGGAGAGCGTAACGCAGACGGGCCTGGATCGATGGACGTGACCGCGGGCGCTCACGCCCGGCGAATCCGGACAGCCCGGGCAAGTACAAAAAGTCGTCATCTCGCTCGAGTGAGCCGGCCGTTCGGTCGTGACAAGCGAGAAAACGAGTACGAGACAGTTGGTAATTTCGTCGCTACAGAGCCGAGAAGACGAGCCACGGCACGACGAACATCGCCACCGTCAGCACGGCGAGGATCAGTCCGTAGCCGATACCCGTTCCCACCACAGTGAGCCACGCCGGATGGTCGAAGTCGCTCAGATCGACAGCCATGTCACTGTCATCCGGTGATGTACGCATAAACGTACCGGAACGGCGGTTCACGGGTTGCATCGGTGGATTCGATATCGGGGCTCGAGCAACCCAGTCGTCCGTCGATTACCGGTAGATGTTCCCATACCGCTCGCGGTACTCCTTGAGGGCGAGTCTGGCCGTGCGTCGCGAACTGAATCCGAAGCCGACCGCCTCGCAGGACTCGTCGTCGCACTCCCACCGGAACGTTTCGGAACCGGGATCCCTCGAGACCGAAACGTCCGTCTCGCACAGCGGACAGGTCCATCCCCACCGCATATCGCCGGCATCGACACTCGGGCGATTCATTCTACGTCGGGATTGTAGTGACCATTGAAAAGCCCGCGCCTCGAGTCGTGCATCGCTTATCACGGGGCGGCGAGAGCGCCCGCTCGCTCACGAGTCGAGCGCGGTTTTCGGACCGTTTTTACCGAGTGAGCCGCTACGAGCACGCAATGACGAAGATCGTCGTGGTGGACAACCACGGACAGTTCACCCACTTGGAACGCCGAGCGCTCCGCGACCTCGGCGTCGACACGGAACTGATCGACAACGACACGCCGCCCGAAGACGTCGACGCCGACGGCGTCGTCCTCTCGGGTGGCCCCGACATGGATCGGATCGGCGCGTCGGCCGAGTACCTCGAGGCCGATATCCCCGTCCTCGGCATCTGTCTGGGAATGCAACTGATCGCAGCGGAACTCGGCGGCCGCGTCGGCGGCGGCGAGTACGGCGGCTACGCGGACGTCAGCGTCGACATCGTCGACGACGAGGACCCGCTAACCGGTTCGCTACACCCAGAAACCCGCGTCTGGGCGAGTCACGCCGACGAAGTCAAAGAACTGCCCGACGGTTTCGAACTGACCGCGAGAAGCGACGTCTGTGACGTCGAAGCGATGAGCGACACCGACCGCAACCTCTACGGCGTCCAGTGGCACCCCGAGGTCGCCCACACCGAGGAGGGCGACGAGATCTTCGAGAACTTCGTGGCGATCTGCGAAGCGCAGTAGTCCCAGTTCCACCGCGCCACCGCAACAAAACCGCCAGCAGCCGGCGACCGTCTCATCTGCAAGCCACCCGCTTATTGAAATCAGGGCTGTCCACTCGGAGGAGAGCACATGACTATCGACTCAACCGAAGACCTCTTCGTAGACGGCCTGAAACACGCGTATTACACCGAGCAGCAACTCGTCGAGGCCCTCGACGAACTCGAGCGGACCGCCTCGATCGAGGCGCTCAAGTCGGGCTTCGCCGAGCACCGCGAGGAGACCCAAAACCACGTCGAGCGCATCGAAGACGTGTTCGAGCAACTCGACGCCGACGCGGAAGCCGAGACGGATCCGGTCGTCGACGGGATGATCGAGGCCCACGAGGAGTTCATGGACAAGGATCCCAGTCAGGAGGCCATCGACCGATTCAACATCGCCGCCGGCCAGAAGTCCGAACACTACGAGATCGCCGTCTACGGGAAACTCATCCCGATGGCGGACCAGCTCGGCATGGACGATGTCGCGGATACCTTAGAAGAGACGCTGCGCGAAGAGCAGGACGAACTCGACAGCCTTTCGCAAATGGGCGAGGAGTTCGATTACGGCGAGCTGACGGTCTCCGAGTAACGCCGCCGCGTCTCCGGTATTTTTCGAGACCACACGGGGAGACGGTCAGGTCTGCCAAGCGACCGAGAGCGTCGTGTCCGACTCGATCCAAGCCGCGTCGTTCGTCGTATCGAAGATGCGAACGATCCCGTCGTCCGTCTCTCGTTCGCCGTATCGGCCGGGTCGGGACGTCGTTTCCGTCATTGGGGCTGTCCCTGAGAACTAGACACACACGGCATAGGTCTTGTGTCTCGTCGGGGGCGACGCCTCGCCCGGCCGAACGAACGGCGGACGAACCGGAACGGTATCGATCCTCGATTCGCTCGAGACGGTGAAAACGGGCGGCCGGTAAATCGAGCGGGCGGAACGGGGAGACCGGGAACTACTCGGCCGGTTTCTCTCGCGCCGGACCCCGCTGGTGGAGTTCGATCCCGACGTCGTCGGGCTCGAGAACGTCGGGAAGGTCCTCGTCTCGGTTGCCGGTAACGTCGGCGAGCACTTCCGCGATGTAGGCGTTGAACAGCTCGGGGTGTTCGCTCATCGGGAAGTGACCGATCTCGGCGAGTTCGATCGCGGTCGCGCCCTCGCCGATCCCCTCGGCCGTCTGGCGGCCGTCCTCGGGCGTGGTCAGGTAGTCGTACTCGCCGTTGGCGATGTAGAGGGGGCACTCGTCGGCGTTGACCTGATCGAGCTTGTCGCGGTAGTCGTGGTCCACGGAGTAGTAGTAGAGGTCGCCCTTGAAGACGCCCGTCGCGCCCTGCTCGTAGAGGTACATCGTCTCTCGTCGCGCCCGTTCGGGGCTCTGGGGTGCCATCAGCCCCCAGCAGGCGTAGGCATTAACCTCCGTCGTGTTCACCTCGGGATGGTCGAGCCAGTCGATGTAGAAGCCCGGGCTGTGCGCGCCGCACTCGAGGCCGATCAGCGCCCGAAATCGCTCGGGGTACCAGTCGGCCAGTTCGAGCGCGATGTTGCCGCCCATGCTCGAGCCCATGTAGATGGGGTCCTCGAGCTCGAGCGCGTCGGCGAGGTTCACGAGCGTCTCGGTGAATTTCTCGGCGGTCATCGTGTAGTCCTCGGTCCACCACTCCTGCGTGGTCGGGGGGACCGACTTCCCGTGATAGGGCAGGTCGTGGGCGATGACGCGGAACTCCTCGGTGAGCTCCTCGTCGGTCAGGAGGTGGCGCCACTCCTGGCAGTTGTTCCCGGCCGTGTGCTGGCAGAGCAGCGGGATCCCGTCTTCGGGGCCGTTCTCCTCGAAGTAGATCCGATGGTCGACGCCCTCGACCTCTACGTGGACGTACGATCCGCTGATCGGCTCGACGTCGCCCGGCTGGTACGCCTCGGACATTTCAGCTCCCTCCGTCGTTGTGCGCGACGCGCATCAGATCGAGCGTTCGCTGGAACGCGCGCAGGTGCTGGAAGATCCGCTTGTTGTCGCCGGTCAACTGCAGGTGGCCGTCCTCGTTGCGAACCGCGGTTCGATAGTGCGACGCGATGATCTCGTGGTTGAAGGCGGGCGGCGTCTCCTGAACGAACTCCTCCCAGGTCTCGCGGTCGCCCTCGACGCCGAACGACCACTGGTGGTTCATCGTCGGGTTGGGGACAAGGTTCTCGATCTCGCCGCCGTCCATCTCGAGGAGGACCCGTTCGTCCCCGATCTCGACGTAGAAGTTCTCCGAGAACTGCTGGTGTCCCCGGACATCCATCTCCGGATCGCTGTTGACCGTCTCCTTGTACGACTCCCACCACTCGTGGGTGCCGAGTTCCGTGTCGTTCATAGGTACCACGTCGTCTCTCCCCCGAACGACCGTTTGTAGTTCACACAATGATACCCGATAGTTCGAACGCAAATACAACAGTCAAATCGCGTTCGATTAGCGAGCAGCGGATCGAAAGTCGACGACCGCCACGCCGGATCGACCGTCAGTCTCTTGCCCGTTCGCCCGGATGTGAGTGACGATGACAGTCGACACTATCGGTCGATTCGAACGCGCGCTCGAGGGACTCGAGGTGGGGTTCGAGCGCGTTGTGGCCGACGACGCGAGCGAGCGGATCGACGCGGTCGCCGATCCGCCGGCCGTCGGCGCGGCGCTTCCCTACGAGGGCGTCTCGCTTCCCGAAGCGGTAACGACCGAGCCGACGACCGCCGACCTCGAGGCGGCACGGACGGGCGTCACTCCGGTCGGGTTCGCCATCGCGGAGTACGGCAGCGTCGCCGTGGAGTCGACGGCCGACGGCGCGGAACCGATCGCCGTCTACCCGGAACGCCACGTCGCGGTCGTCGCGGAGAGCGATGTCGTCCCGAATCTTAGCGCCGGCTTCGACCGTCTCGCGGACGGGTTCGACGCGGGACGGGACAGCGTCGTCTTCGCGACCGGCCGGAGCGCGACGGCGGACATGGGCGACCTCGTCCACGGCGTCCACGGTCCCGGCGAGGTCCACGTAATCGTCCTGGAGGATCGATAGGATGGCCCAGCGCACGCGCTCCGAGCGGGCCGAGCGGATCCGACACCTGCTCGAGACCGAGGGGCCGGCGATCCACGCACAGGCGAGCGCCTCGAACGACCGCCGGAAAGAGACCTACGGCGGGACCGACGAGCTTGAGACGTTGCGAGCCGACGCGCGGGCGATCAAGGAAGACGCCATCGAGCGGCTGCCCGAGTTGATCGAGACGGTCCGGGCGGCCGTCGAAGCCAACGGCGGCACCGTCTACGTGGCGGACGACGCCGCGGACGCGAACGCGTACGTGGCAGACGTAGTCCAGAGCGAGGCCACAGGCAGTGCCGATGTCGACGCGGCGGCCGCGGAGCCGTCGGTCGTCAAATCCAAATCGATGACGACCGAGGAGATCGATCTCAACGAGGGCCTCGAGGAAGCGGGCATCGATGTCACGGAGACCGATCTCGGCGAGTGGGTGTTGCAAGTCGCCGACGACACGCCCTCCCACATCGTCGGCCCGGCGATGCACCTCGATCGCGGGCAGATCGCCGACCTGTTCAACGAGCGGTTCGACCCCGACGAACCGTTCGAGACGGCAGAAGAACTGACCCGGTTCGCCCGGGACCACCTCGGCGAGATCATCACCGAGGCCGACGTGGGGATCACCGGCGCGAACTTCGTCGTGGCCGAGAGCGGGACGATCACGCTCATCACGAACGAGGGCAACGCCCGCAAGTGTGCGGTGACCCCCGACACCCACGTCGCGATCGCGGGCGTCGAGAAACTGATCCCGACGCTGTCGGACCTCGAGCCCTTCGTCGATCTGATCGCCAAGAGCGCGACGGGGCAGCCGATCTCGCAGTACGTGACGATGCTGTCCCCGCCAACCGACTCACCGACGTTGGATTTCGAGTCGCCGGACGAGCCGATTACAGGTGGCAGTGACGAGGCGACCGATGAACCCGGGAACCCGGACCGCGACTTCCACCTCGTCTTGCTGGACAACGGCCGCACGGACATGCGAGAGGACGACCAGCTCCGGGAGACGCTGTACTGCATCCGCTGTGGGGCCTGTTCGAACTCGTGTGCGAACTTCCAGTCGGTCGGCGGCCACGGCTTCGGCGGTGAGACCTATTCGGGCGGGATCGCGACCGGCTGGGAAGCCGGCGTCCACGGCCAGGAATCCGCAGCAGAGTTCAACGACCTCTGTACCGGCTGTACGCGCTGTGTCGATGCCTGCCCGGTGAAGATCGACATCCCGTGGATCAATACCGTCGTCCGGGATCGGATCAACCGCAGCGGCGACGCGGAGTCGTACGACTTCCTCGTCGACGGGCTCACACCCGACGAGGAAGGAGGCGGCTTCGACCCCGGCAAGCGCTTCTTCGGCAACATCGGCACCGTCGCGAAGGCCGCTAGCGCGACCGCGCCCGTCTCGAACTGGCTCGCCGACGCCGGCCCCGTCCGCACAGCCCTCGAGCACGCTCTCGGAATCGACCGCCGGCGAGACCTGCCGACGTTCCGGCGGGAGTCACTCGTCGACTGGTTCGAGGGTCGAGGGGGCTTTGCCGGCTCGAAAAAGCGAGCAGCGCGGGCCGCTCGAGACGGCGGGGTCGAGATCGACCGCGAAGTCGTCTGCTACCCGGACGTCTACACGAACTACGTCGACACGGAGCGCGGGAAAGCCGCGGTCAGGACGCTCGAGACGCTGGGCGTTCCGGTTCGGGTTCCAGACCTGCCCGAGAGCGGTCGGGCGGCGCTCTCTCAGGGGATGATCGCGACGGCGGACCGGCAGGCCAGCCGGCTCTTCGGCGCGCTGGCCGAGGACATCGATGCCGGCCGGGACGTGGTCGTCATCGAACCCTCGGATCTGGCGGCCATGCACCGCGAGTACGAGCGCCTGCTCCCCGAGCGGTCGTTCGATCGGCTCTGCGAGAACAGCTACGAGATCTGCGAGTACGTCTACGGCCTGCTCGAGAACGGGGCCGACCCTGATTCTCTGTCGACTGGCGACGGAGCGGAGCCGGTCGCCTACCACTCCCACTGCCAACAGCGCACGCTCGACCTCGAGGCACCGACCGTGGCCGCCCTCGATCGCTGTGGCTACGCGCCCGAGACTTCCGACGCCGAATGTTGTGGCATGGCCGGCTCCTTCGGCTACAAGCAGGAGTACTACGAACTGAGTATGGATGTCGGCGAGCGGCTGGCGACACAGGTCGAGGGCGCGGAAACCGTCGTGGCGTCCGGAACGTCGTGTGGCGATCAGCTCGAGGCGTTGCTCGAGCGCGAGGTTCCGCATCCGATCGAGTTGCTCGCACCCGGCTCTCGGCGGTAGGGAACGAAACTCGAGCCCGCACAGGTAATAGAATGACTTCGGCATCCATCTACGACCATTTCCGCCCGACCGATAGCGACTACTCCAACGGAATCTACCGCGTCGTCGGAACGAGCGGAGAGACCGTGACACTACTCCGTGTCGGGGACGCTGATGGCAGACGAGTCAACACCGGAGAGATCGTGACGGTCTCAGAGGCCGACCTCGAGGGGTTCGAGCCGGCCGAAAACCCGGACGGAAACCGCCCGTTCGGAAACGCCGTTGCGTCGACACTCGAGATGGGGTACTGGTCGCTTCGGGCCTTCGGGCAGCAACTGGTCGCGCGGCCGCTCCCCGCCGCAATCGCCGGACTGCTCGTCGTCGTGGGCGTCGGCGGTGAACAAATTGGATCCATCCCGGAGATCCTACTCAGTGCGCTGATACTCATTGGTGCCCTCGGGCTCGCAGTCATCGGGAGCGGCCGGTTCCGGTAGAGAGGGCTCACGACTCGAGCGGGCCGCTCACCAGAACAGGAGGACAGCGACTCGAAACGCGGCCGCGTGTTATGCCTCGAACAGTTCGTCGACCGCGTGTCGCGCCGCGAGCGCGGCGTCGTCGGCGATCTGTTCGGGGTCGGGATCGGCCTCGTCGTCCGCGGGCGCGTTGAGGTAGACGTCGACCTCGAGGACGCCGTCCTCGAAAACGACGGTCACGTCGTAATCGCGCACCTCGGACTGTTTGTACTGTGAAAAGATGACGCCTTCCGCGGCGTCGGCCGCCGTCTGGACGACGGTCTCGTCCGACGGCTCGTCAGTCGGCATTTACGCGCCGCCAGCGCCCGGGCCGCCGGGGCCGGCCGGACCGCCGCCCATGCCGCCGCCGAGCAGGTCCTCGAGTTCCTCCTGCAGGCTCTCGAACTGGTCCTGGACGCGCTCTTCTTGTTTCTCGAGGGTCTCGAGACGGATTTCGAGGGAGTCGACCTTGTCCTCGAGGTCCTCTTCGGCCTGATCGTAATCGGTCTCGACGAGGAGTTCGCCGACGTTTCGGTACATCGTCGTTCCCTCGTCGATGTTCTCGAGTTCGTCCAGAGCGTTCTGGGCCTCGGTGAGACTCGATTCGGCTTCCTGTTTCTGGACGGCGACTTCCTGTGCCGTCTCCTGTAGGTCCTGAAGCTGCTCGATTTTCTCCTGTGCCTCGGGCGGCAGGTTTCCTTGCATATCTCGACCGTCGCCCTCCGGACTGATAAAGACCAGCTTTGTCTTCCGGTCGGCGGCGGAGCCGGCAGCCGGTCGGGTCGGCTTTAGTTCGACCCGCGTCCGTCCGTTGTGACCGCGTCGTCGCCCGCTGTCGGCGTCGCAGCGCTGTCGGTCCGGATCACGAGATAGCCCCCGACGAGGAAGAGCACGCCCCAGAGCAGAAAGGCCGCGTCCCAGAGGATGATCGGGCCGGGGCCGGCGGGCCAGACGTGGTGCAGTCCGAGCAGGTGGTGATCGACGACACCCTCGACCACGTTGAACACGCCCCAGCCCATGATCACCGCACCGAACAGCGTTCGCCCGGAGTTCGGGACCGAGTGGAACCGCCACGCTCGAGAGAGCAACACGACGCCGGTGATCGTAAAGACGTACGTCGCGAGGTGAAAGAGCCCGTCTGCCATCACGTTGAGCTCTAGGTCGGTCGCGATACTCGAGTCGGGGTAGGACGAGAGCATGTGATGGATCTGGAGGATCTGGTGAAAGACGATCCCGTCGAAGAAGCCACCCAGACCGATCCCGAGCGCGAGTCCGGCGATCACCAGCGGCTTGGCGTCCCGGCGCAGTCCGAGCCACGTTCCCTCCCGTTCGGCCATACCGTCGGTTCGGAAACGAGGGTAAAGACCGCGCTGCCTGCCCGTACAGGGTCGGGTCGGCGTGATCGCTCGAGATGCGATCGGCTACGGGACGAGGACCTATCGATAGAGACCAATCAGACGGAGGCCGCGATCTTAGTCCGACTCGAGAACCGCTGCGCCCACGTCGGCGGTCCGTTCCGCGACGTCAATTAGTGAAAACCACGTGTTCAGCGCCGCTCGGAGCGCGATGACATCGTCGGCATCGATCTCGACATAAATACGAGTGCCTTCCCGGTCGATAGTCGTCTGTGAGCGCTCGTCGTCGATTTCGCCGATTTCGCGGGCGACGCTCTCGGCGACGAGTCGAGCACGCGACGGCGTCTCGTAGTCGAACTCGAGGGTCGCGTCGTGAGAAGGCACGCGCGGTTACTGGACGTCGACTTCCTTGACGTCGCGGCTGCGTTCTTTCAGGAGCACGCGGTGGCCGCAGTAGGGACAGCGGACGCCGCCGTACTCGTCGAGCTGGACGTCGCGTTTACAGCGAGAGCATTTGTAACTCATGCGGGACCTGAAGACGCGTTATTCGTCGTCCTCTGCGAGGGCAGCGCGAATGGAGCGCTGGACGGTGCGGCCGGCGGGGGTTTCCGGACGGTACGCGCCGCCGGTGAAGACCTCGCCGGTCTCCTCGTTCTTCCAGATGCCGGTGCCGACGCGGGTGACGTCGTCGCCGTCGACTTCCGCGTTTTCCATGTCGTCTTCGATCTCGCTGACGCGACGTCGTGCGACGCGGCCGTAGCGGGCGCCGAAGCGGCCAGCGCTACCGACCTGTCCTTTCTTGGCCATAGTAGTGCTCACTACCGCCAGCGGATTCTTAAACCTGTTGAGTCGTGACGGCTCTCGCGGGCTGCCGATGCCTCGCCGATCCGATCACGACCCGCCGACTCGCTCGGCGACCGGCCACGCCAGCAGTTCGAGAAAGACGAGCGCTAGCGCAGCGAGGTAGCCGGCGATCGCAAGCGGCGCGGTAAGCAGTCCCGGGCTGATACTCGGGGCCGCGAGCAGCGTCCGAACCGCGAGACCGCTCGTCGCCAACAGCGGAATCAGGGTCAGGACGGCGTCCGGTCGCTCGAGCATGGCTAATTATATCTAATTACGGCCGTCCCGATAAGGCTCGGACAACCAGCAGCAACTGTCACTGCCATCGGCTCGACACAATATTTGCCTCGAGAGTCTCCCGATCGCGGAATCGACATCGATGGCTAGCGGTCCGTGTCGACGGCGGGCGACGAGTGGCTACTGGAACTCCGCCTCTGCGAGCACGTCGTTGAGATCGTCTCGAATTCGCTCGCCCATCTCCCGGTCGCGAGCGGTCGTCACGACACGGTTTTCCTGTACGCTCGAGCCGTCTCGCAAGAGCATGCGAACGTTGCCGCCATCGTCGGCCCGAGTCACCTTCGCGCGCATGCCGGATTGGGAGCCCTTCCCGCCGGCGTCGATGGGGCCCGGAATCACCTTCTTGACGTGGGGGTGATCCGCGACGGCGTGAATAGCCCGCATTCCTGTCCGGCCGCCGATCAGCGTCGAGTGACTGCCGCTGATCTTCTCGGCCGGCGGCGTCTCGACCACGTCGAGCGCGCGAGACCCGCGGCGCTCGAGGACCGCTGCCACGGGTTCGTCCTCGTCGACGCGGTAGAACGGGTGGTGAACGTCGTCGCGGACGGCGCGAATCACCGCTCGCACGCCGCCGGCGTAGACCTCTTCGGGGCGTTTTCGCCGGATCTCGTCGCCGATCAGCCCCGCGAAGTTCCGGAGTTCGATCGGCTCGTTTTCGCCCTCCTCCGGCGTCGTCGTGATCGTCGTCTCGCCGAGAACCTGTTCGTCGGCGTCTCGATCGGCCGGTTCGTCGGGTTCGCCGGCGAGCATCGTGATGGTCGCCCTGTCGCGTGCCGCCTCGAGGACGATCGCCTCGGTGTTTGCCTCCCGGCAGACCAGACAGAAGTCCCCGGGTTTCTCGAGCGGCGACGTGCAGTGACGACACTCCATATCGACGCATCGGGAGACACAGGTAAAACAGGCCTGTTTTCGACGGCGATGGGAGTCGGAGCCGTTTCACGCGACGAACGCGCCGGAATCAGGCGGTTTCGGGAGCAACGTCGGTCCGGTTCCAGCTTCGAGCTACGAGCCGCTCCCGCTCACGGTCGTCTCGGCGCGTCCAGCGTTGCCGTCCGTATCGATCGCGGTGACGACGATCCGATACGCCGCGAGTTGCTCGCTCCCTCGAGCGCGCAGGGTCCGAGTCGTGGTATCGCGGTCACCGCCGAGATCCGCCGTCGCCGCGTCGATCCGCTCGCCCGTGTCAGGGTTCCGAAGTTCGAATTCGGCCGACTCGAGGTTCCCGTCGGCGTCGGTTGCCTCGAGAGAGACGCTGTAGCGGTCCTGATTACCGTTCGTGTTCTCGCTCACGGCGGTGATCGCGGCGGTCGGCGACGATCCGGATTCGTCGCCGGTCCCCCCGCCACCGCCGTCCGAGCCGCCACCCGAACCGTCGCCGTCGCGGTCCATCACGCGGATGTCGAACGCGACTTCCGCGTCCGCACGTTCGTCGAAGCGAAGCGTCGCCTCGATATCGCTGCTCCCGTCGATATCGGCGGGAGCCTCGTAGACGAACGTCGCCCGGCCCTCGGAGTCGGTGACCGGATCGACGGCTCGCACGGAGCCGTCGCCGTCGACACCGCCGGACACCGTCACGCCGCTGACGGGGTTGTCGAAGCGGTCGCGGGCTTCGACGACCAGTCGCTGGCGGCCGGTCTCCGGGACCGCCGTCGCGTTGCCGTCGATATCGGTCAGATACGCTTCCGCCTCCTCGTCGACGCCGCTGCCGATCGCGACGGCACCGAGCCGGAGTTCGTAGGTCGCCCCCTGCTCGAGCGTCAACGTCAACTCCCCGCACGGCTCCGGGGCCGCTCGCTGGCAGTCGATACCAGTCACGTACCGGCCGTTTCCGGTCTCACCCGCTGGATCGAGCTCGTCTTCGAGGAGGTCTTCCCACTCGTCTTCGGGAAGCTGGGTCGGGATCGTCAGCGTGACCGGCTCGCCGTCGTCTCGGACCGTCACCGTCCGCGCCGGCGCGCTGGTCGGCTCGACGGCGATCGAAACGTCGCCCGCGCTCGAGGTGGAACGCTCCCCCTGGAATGCGACGAGATCGAGCCGGCGGCCGTCGACGAGGTCCTGCTCGGTCGTCGCCCGCGTCGTCTCCTCGAAGCGGTCGGCGACGACCCACGGCTCGGCGACCGTTACCGGTGCGCTCCCGTACTCGTTGTAGTCCGGGACGTACTCGAGCGAGCGGGTCTGGAACGTCCGTGACGTGCCGTCCCAGTAGTCGCCGGTCTCGCCCGACGCGGACGCGTTGCCGATCTCGATCGTCCCCGTCTCGGTCGTCCGGACCGTCCCGGAGACCGGCGGTGGGTTGATGAAGAACAGCCGGGGCGGGTACCGCAGTCCGCTTTCGATCGACGCCGTCTCGCCGTTGCCGGTCGCCGCAACCCGTTCGACGGTCTCGTCGAGGGTGCCCACGTCGGTCCGAACCCGCTCGTTGTGCTGGAACTCGAGGCCCTCGTTGAGCGCCGGGATCGCGGTCGTCTGGAGGACGGCGAGCACGGCGAGGACGAGCGCGAACATGAGGATCGCGCCGATGACGGGCGAGACGGCTCGATCGGTCCGGCGGCGTCTCGAAGACCCGTCGGTCGCCGCTGTCGATGTCGCGTCGGTGCCGTGCCGGCCGGGTAACGTGAGTCCGTTCATGGTTACACCAAGAGGAAGAAGGCGACGACGGTGAGCACGACCAGCCCCAGTCCGTATTTGAGACCGCTGAGAATGTCGTTATCGGCCAGTTTGCCGGCGATCAGTCCGCTCCCGAACCCTTGAATGAGCGCCGAGTGGAGGAAGAGGAGTTCGTACGCCTCGACGGGGATCGCACCCAGCGAGACCGGTCCCTCGGCCGCGCTCGCGTCGGTTTCGGCCGCCAGTTCGGCGATCGGCGCGAGGTAACTCGCGCTGATCATGACGATGACCAGCAGGTAGACGAGAAAGCCGATGACGACGATAGCGACGTACGAGCCCACCTCGCGTCGGCGCTCGCGGACGAGTTTGGCCTGCGCGCGGGTGTTCGCGGCCGCGATCTCGAGCAGCCCGTTGAGGTCGCCGCTCGAGCGAGAGCCCTCCGCGACCAGCGTCATCGTCCGGGTCAGTTGGGGGACGTTCAGCCGGTCGGCAAAGGAAAGCAGGGCGCGGGTGAGGTCGTGGTTCCACGCGATGTCGTTGCGGACCCGATCGAGTTCCTCGGCGAGCGTGCCGCTCGCCCAGCGCGTGACCAGATCGAACCCGTCGACGACATCCATGCCCATCTGGTTCGCGCTGGCGAGGATGCTCAACACGTCGGGGAACCGCTCGGTGATAAGTTTCGTCCGCCGGCGCTCGCGCTCGTGGAGCACGATCAACGGCGCGGTCGCCGTCACCAGCGGGGCGACGACGAGCCCGACGGTCGTCCGGAGCGGCGCGGCGAGGAAGCCGGCAGCCGTCGGCTCGGCGAGCCCGGTCCAGATCCCGACGCCGGCGACGGCGACCGCGGCGGGCACCGTTATCCCGAGCGACAGGATCGGACGCCGACGGATCGCGCGGAACGGGTCCGACAGAAACGCCCGGAAACCGGTCTCCTGCTTGGACCGCTGGTAGGCGGGAAATCGCGGGTCGTCGGCGACCGACTCGGTCGGGACCGTCCGCGTCTCTTCGACCGCGAGGCTGGCCGTCGGCTCCTGATACGGCCGAGAGAGCAGGTCGACGCCGAGGAAGTAGCCGACCATCGCCAGCGGGAAGACAACGTAGACGAGGGTTGCGATCAGGCCGACTGTCTCCGAGCCCAAGAAACTGACCACCATCAACACGACGATCAGAAAGAGCGGGGCCGCGACGAACGCGACGACGAACACTTCGCTGAGCACGCCGAGCGTCTCGATGAACGACGCCTGTTCCTCGAGCGCGTCGTCGAGGGTCTCCTCGGCCTCCTCTTCTAAGAACGTCTCGAGGTCGCCGCCGGACTCGAGGACGCCGAGCAGGTCGTCGAGGAACCGCCGGAGATCGTCGCTGGGCGTGAGCGTGCGGACGTTGTCCAGCGCCTGCAGCAGGTCGTTGCCAAAGAGGTCGATCTCGCGGACGACGAGGTCGAACTCGTTTGCGACCTCGCCGTAGACCTCCTCGCTGTCCCCGAGCCGGCGACAGACTTCGACGAAGTTCATCCCGCCGCTGGACAGCGCGTACATGAACGTGATCGCGTAGGGCAGATTGAGCGCGATGCTCCGGCGGCGGGCCGCCACGACGCTTCGCGGGTAGTAGTAGTTCCGCCCGATCCAGACGCCGCCTGCGGCGACGACCGAACAGCCAAGCGGAACCAGCAGCGCCGCCACGATCAGGGGGTTCGCCAGGAAGGCCTCCTGGACGCGCCCGGAGAGGCCGAACAGCGGACCCAAAACGCCGTCCATCGACCCGGTTAGCGCCAGCGCGACGAGGACGAGGTTGCCCGCGATGCCGGCGACGACCGCGGCGACCCCCGCCAACCGGACGCTGTCGGTCAGGTACTCGTCGTAGGTATCCCGGAATCGGGCCTGCTTCAGCCGCCGCTGGAGCCCGCGGTAGCGCTCCGGCCGCGTCTTGAAAAACGCGCGGATGCGGCCGTAGGCGTCGCGGAGTTCGCGTTGCTCTTCGACCCCGAGTTGGCGCTCGTCGGCGAGGGGCTGGCTGAGGGCCTCCTCCGGTTCCGGTTCGGTATCGCCCACCTCGTCGCCCGGAATGCCGTCGACCTGTGTCTCTCCCGGCTCGGTATCTGCCGTTCTATCCTCCGACTCGGAGAACAGGCTCGTCGAATCGGCCGTAGGCGCCCCCATCGACTCGCTGCCGAGGGCGTCCTCGAGAACCGCCGCGGCCGTCTCCTCGTCGAGGGACGGCTCGCGGAACGCGGGTTCGTCGGCCCCGCGTTCGGGGTCGTCGTCGAACGGGCTGCGGTCGCCGTCATCGCTCCGATCGCGGTCGGTCACGGCTCAGTCGTCGGCCTCCGTCACCGCGATCGCGTCGGGATCGAGGTCGCCGGCGCGGACTTCCTCGAGGACGTACTCCGGATCGCGAATGAAGCCCTGAATGACGCGGGCGACGCTCTCGTAGTCGGTGATCTCCGACTCGAGTAAGTACTCGAGGACCGACTCGCGGCGGTTCAGTTCCCGTTCGATGCGGCCGGGGGTCCAGCCCCGTTCGTCGGCGATGGTCCCGAGGATAGTCGAGCCGGCGACCTGTTCGAACCCGTCCGATTTAGGGTCGTACCGGAACAGTTCGTGGGGTTCGATATCGTCGGTGTCGGTTTCATCGGGGGTGAACTCGACGAGCCGCCTGTTGCGCCGGACGCGCTTGCCCTCGTGGGTCGTCTGCTGCTGAATGGCGACGATGTCGAGGTTGCCGATCATCTGGGCTGGGACGTTCAGCGGCTCGTTTCGAAGCCGGCTCAACAGTCCCCGAACGGAGTCCGCGTGGAAGGTCGTATACGCCGTGTGGCCGGTTGCGATCGACTGGAAGAACGTAAGCGCGACGTCGCTTTCGGTCCGGATCTCGCCGACGACAAGGTACTCCGGCCGCTGGCGCAGGGCGGCCTGCAGGAGGTCGAACATGCCGACAGCGCCGCTCCCGCCCGTAATTCCCTTTCGGGTGACGCTTTGAATCCAGTTGTCGTGGGGCAGCGTGATCTCCGGCGTGTCCTCGATCGAGACGACCTTGCTCTCCGGCGGGACGAACATCGAAACCGCGTTGAGACTGGTCGTCTTCCCCGACCCGGTGCCGCCGGCGATCATCAGCGAGGCGTTGTTCTCGACGGCCAGCCAAAGGTAGGCCATCTGCTCGAGGCTGAACGTGCCCCAGTTGATGAGTCGACCGGGGTAAACGGAACGTCGGCGAACTTTCGGACGGTAAAGTTCGCACCGCGGGTCGTCACCTCGCCGCCGAGGGTGAGCTGGACCCGGGAGCCGTCGGGCAGCGAGGCGTCGACCAGCGGGTCGGCCACCGAGAGGTGCTTGCCGGCACGCTGGGCGAGGCGTACGACGTACGCGTTCAGCCGGTCGTCGCTGAACGCGAGGTTCGTCCGCAGGTCGCGGTAGCCGTGGTGGTAGACGAAGACGGGTTTCGCCGCGCCGTCACAGGAAATGTCCTCGACGCTACGGTCGCGCATGATCGGGTCGATCTTCCCGTAGTTCACGAAGTCCCGCCGCAGGTAGTAGAGCAGTTGTTGAAGAGAGCCGTCGCCGACGGTCGCGGCGTGTTCTCGCATGACTCGCGGCACCTCCTCGTCGAAGGCCGCTGCCCGGTCGACCTCGCCGTCGAACTCCTTGTACATCAGATCGCTCCGGAGCGACCGGATGAGGTCCTCGCGGACGTACTCCTCGAACTCGTCCAAGTCGGGTTCGACGACGTGGTACCGATTCGTGTTGGTCGCCTCGTCGTACAGTATCGTCACGTAGGCGTACGGCCGATTCACCCAGTAGCGCTCGACTTCCTCGTAGGCCTCGAGGTAGCCGAAATCGAAGAACTCCGTCTCGATGAACGCGTCGGACGGGCGACCGGGAAACGCCTCGTCAGGTCGGTCGTCGAAAGACGCCTTCACGTCCGCGAGGACCGCGTCTTTGATCGCTCGCGTCGACCGCGGATCGTCCGGTGCGATCGCCGATGTCGGCTCGGATTCCGCCTCCGTATCCGTCGTCATCTCCGTTCCAGCGTTGCCGTCGGGTGTCATCCCATCGCCGCTGTGAGCGACGACCGAATCGGCGTCCCGTTTCGTTCCGGTTGCCGGGCCGATGTCGCTCGGCGGACTCGAGGGGACCTGCTCTCGATCCCGCTCCCGATCGTCGTTTCCCGCGGAGTGGTTACCGTCCGACATCGATTGCTCACCTGCCCCTTGTGAGCCGACCGTCTAAATTCGTAGGGTTCTCGAGAGAATCGGGTTCGAGAGTGACTGCGATCACAGAATGTTGCTCAGAATGGTTCGAACGGCGTCCGTGTCGACGACCTCGTAGGGAACTCTGAGCGGCGATATCGAGACCTGTTCCTCGAGCAGGGCGTGTCGATCGGTGTCCTCGGGGTCGGGAATGTCCCGGTTTGCCATCTGTTGCCAGAGCCGATTGGTCAGGTGAAATCGGCCGTCCTCGAAGGTTCCGTCCATTTCGTAGACATCGGTCGGCCGAGTCAGTTCGACGCCGTTTGGCTCGCATTCCGGCCGCGGCACGTTGACGTTCAGGTAGTCTACGCGGTCGAACAATCCGGTCCCGGGCGCGCCGTCGACCAGTTTCGCGGCGATCTCGCCGGTTCGTTCGAAGTCCGCCGGCTCGAGGGTCGCGTCGTGGCCGAGCGTGTCCATCGAGACGGCGATCGAGGGCGTCCCGAGGAAGGCGGCCTCCATGGCGGCGCTGACTGTCCCCGATCGGGAGAAGACGTACGTGCCGAGATTCGCCCCCGAATTACAGCCCGAAACGACGATATCGGGGGCTGGCTCGAGGGCCTTGACGCCGACGATGGCACAATCACAGGGAGTGCCGTCGACGGCGTAGCCGAGGTCGTGGTCGGCGTGGGGGACCAGTGAGGTAAACGAGTCGGCCTCGAGGTCCAGCGCGCCGTCGTCGTCGTCGGCCGACCGCGTCCGGCCGTAAGACAGCGACCGGCCGACCGCGCTCCGGTTCCGGTCGGGCGCGACGACCGTGACCGTGCCGACCGCCGAGAGCGCGTCGTACAGCGCCCGGATCCCGGGCGCGTCGATCCCGTCGTCGTTCGTCAGGAGGATGTGAGGGTCCGAATCCAGTTCCATTGCTCGTTCGTCCGATGGCGGGCGAGCTACGTATCAGTTCGGTCCTCCGCGGGTTCGGTCCCGTGTGCACCCACGAGTTTCGCTCCGCAGGCGGGACAGAATCGCGACCCCGCAGTGGCGACCGCATCACACTCCGGACAGGCGACTCCCTCGCTCCGATCGCGTTCGACGGCGGACTCGAGGCCCTCGCCACAGGACGGGCAGTAGTCGGCCGACGCCGGCACGTTCGCGCCACAGCCTGGGCAGTCGACGGCGTCTTCCCATAGCACCCGGCGCTGTGACCGCGAGACGTAGTTGTACGCGCCCCAAACGACGTTGCCGAGCCCCATCGAGAACCAGACCGTCAGGAGCGCGACTAACACGTGCGATCCAACCGAGCCGAATTCTCGGTCGACCATCACGACCCGGTCGGGGGTTTCTTCGTCGATCGTCCAGCCCTGCGCGACGAGGTCGTCGATCTCCCGCTGCAGCCGTTTGCTGTGCATAGGTCCAAGAGGGCTCGAGCGGGCAAAAGCCTGTCAGCGAATCCACGACCGTCGTGATAGTCCGGTTTACGTATCCGTAGCTCGTAGGAGGTGTATGATCGGTTTCGAATACTGGCCACGGATCGCCTCGCTGCTCGCACAGACCGACCCCGGCGTCAACGTCGATATCGGGACGACGAACGGACTCCTCGGCGGCGCGATCGGCGCGTTCCTGTCCACGCTGGTCGTCGGCGCGATTCTGGTCGCCGTCGCTCCCGAGTTCACCGAGCGGATGATGGCGGACGTGCTCGAGGACCCGGTCGGAACCTTCGCGTACGGGATCATCTCGTTGCTCGCGCTCGGCTTCGTGATACTACTCTTGGTCATCACGATCATCGGCATCCTGTTGGCGGCCCCGCTCATCGTCGTCGCGTATCTGGTGTGGGCGATCGGCGGCGCGATCGCCTACCTCGCCATCGCCGACCGACTGGTCGGTCGCAACGACGGCTGGCTAAAGCCGCTGCTGGTCGCTGCGTGTCTCAGCGGGGCACTCGCCGTAACCGGGATCGGCGGCCTTATCGCGGTCTGTATCGGAGCCGCCGGCTTCGGTGCGATTCTCCGAACCTACCTCTGAAACGGACGGCTCGAAGCAGTAGTCAGTGCAGACGCGCCGAAACGCGGTCGATCACCGGACTGTGACGGACGCCCATTGCGCGATACATCCATCTCTGAACGACGATCTGGACGAACAGTCCACACGAGAGGATCATCGGATACCAGATCGTCGGGAGTCCGCTCAGGCGAACCCAGAACGCGCTGGCAACGCCGACGACGGTGACCGTAATCGAAACGAGGAGATGGACTCTCGAGACCAGCGGTGCGCGCGCTCGCTGCGTGTCGCTGTAGATCCGTTGTTCGAAGCAGCCCAGTAGCCCCTGTACGACGTATATCGCCGACAGGAACAGCGAGTAGGACTCGAGCATGTATACCGAGATTTGTGACAGGAATTTAACTGTACTGGACGCGGCCGTCACCACGGCAGATACCGCCGAAGGCGGGCGACGATCGACTGCTGGCGGCGGACCCGCAACGTGTGTCCGTCGGTCTCGAACGCTGCCTCGGTCGCGGCGATTTCGTTGCCGTCCGGAAGCTGGTAGTACTGCTCGCCGGCCGGGACCGTCCCGCCGCTGCTCGCGCCGAACAGCGACTTCGATCGGCCCGTCAGCTGCGGGGCGGGCCCGTCGTACTCGATCTCGTACACCGTCTCTCCGTCCTCGGTCGTCTTCCGCCAGTCGACGATCTCGCGGTCTCCGGTAGTGCCGATCATGCTCGAGAGGGTGCCCGATTCGGCGCGCAGTGAGTCGCGGTGTCCATTCGTCGCGTCGGTACTCGTGACAACGACCTAAAGATTGTGTCGTGTCGCCGCTCGCGTCGGCGCTGATCGCCGGGAACTGGCGTCAGTCACAGTTCGCTCAGCCGAGATCGACCGGATCGACCTTCAGGTACTCCCGGAGGACGACAGTCGCGTACGACCCCTTCGGCAGCGCGAACTCGAGGGTCAGCGGCTCGGTCTCGAGGGCCAGATCCGTCCGGAGGAGCATGGCTCGCCGGGTGCCGGTCGAATTGAACTCGCCGGGGAGATCGAAGTCCGCGGGCTCGAGGCTGAGATCGTCGAGAACGCTCCGCTCGATCTCGCCCTGCTCGCCGTCGGCGAGATCGGTCTCGGTGCCGACCAGCGGCGCGGTGACGAACGCCCGGCCGCGCTCGCAGTGACGGGTCACCGAGTCGACCCGCCGCTCGTCGACGCGCTGGAGCCGGTCGGTGTCGGGCAGTGCGAGCCCGTCGGGTGCGTCGGTATCGGAGAAACAGACCACGTCGCCCGCGACGGGGCGATCGAAGGGCAGCCCGCGTTCGAGCCGTTCCGAGAGCATCAGGTTGAACGCGTAGGACTGGGCCGCGTGGACGAACAGCCGCTGGAGGTTCGAGGGAACCCGCTCGAGGGCCGCTCTGAACTGTTCGGGACCCGACTCACCGTCGTACTCGGCGAGGGCGTGGATCATCGACCGCTCGTAGCGCAGGCGGTGTGGCACCCGCTCGAGGGCTTCTTGCCAGTCTCGCGTCTCCTCGACGAAGGCTCTGGCTTCCTGCGTTCCCTCGGGTTCGGCGTCCGTCGGATTCCCGAGGTAAGCCATCACCGCGCCCTCCCAGTCGTCGCGGGCGATCGCGAGGCCCACTTTATGCGTGACCGGCCGGCGGCTCCCGAAGCGCTGCTGGCCGAAGAAGTTGGGGACGCCGATCGCCGTCGCGGAATCGCTTCGCTCACCGCCGCTACCACCGTTCTCGAGCGCGCCGAAATCGCACAGTTCGTCGGTGATCGCCGCGGCGTTGTCGGGTCGCTCGGGATCGGTGACGACCAGTTCGAACTCGTTGCCCGCGAGGTCGCCGAACTCGAGGTTCCGTCCTGCGCGGCCCAGCACCTCGAGCTCGACGCCGTCGATCTCGGGGAGGTCGGCGGGATCGGCCCCGTAGACCGAAAACAGCTGGGTGGTCACGGCGTACTTGTCCTTCGTGCCGGCCCAGTTGACCCGTTCGCGGGAGATGCCGAGCGCGTCGGAGAGCCGCGAGGCGAAATCGTTGGTGTCCCACCCTCGCAGCGTCGCCCGAAAGACGAGGTGGGGATAGGCGTCCGTCGGCGCGTCGACGGGTTCGGTCTCGAAGCGCTCGAGTTCGCGCACCCGGAAGTCCGCGTCGTCCTCGCGCAGGCGACCGCCGACGCCGTCGGTCTCGCTGACGTAGTGGTCCATGCCGACGGCCTGCTCCGTAGGGTGGGCTGAGCGCATACTGGTTGGCGGCGATTCGAGTGCCGGGCGTAAATCGGTTCGTTCTCGCGGCGGAGAATCGTTCGCTGTCGATTCGTCTCAGCCCCGCAGTCAGTCCGTCCGGGGAATCGACCACGCGCCGATCGCGAACGCGACGACCGCGAGGACGGCGAGAATCGCGAGGTTCGCGAGCACGGGGTCGACGCCGGCGACCGCGGGCGTCCCCGCGTCGCTGTAAGTCGCGGCCCGCACGCCACGCGCGAAGTAGGTCAGCGGCGAGAGGTTCACCAGCGGCTCGAACCAGCCGGGCAGTTGGGAGAGCGAGATGAACGTCTCCGAGAGAAAGAGCAGCGGGAGCCCGATCGCGTTGCTGGCGGCGACCGCGCCGTCTTGGGAGCCGGTGAAGCTGCCGAGCATCGCGCCGACGCTACAGAAGCAGACGACGCCGACGAGGATGTACGGCACCAGAAACGGCGAGAACGCGATCTCCGCGCCGGTCAGTACGATCACTAATCCGAGGATGAGCAGGCTCGCCAGGCCGATGATGACGGCGTTGACGACGATCTGGGCGAGCAGCCACTCGCCGCGGGAAAGCGGTGTCGTCGCGAGCTTCTCGAAGCGGCTGCCCTCGCGGTGGCGTGCGACCTCGCTGCCCATCCGCGAGAGGGGTGTAAAGAGGACGACGACGGCGAGATAGCCCGGCACGTAGTACGCCGCCGGCTCCGTGAACAGCCCCTCGCCGGTCGGATCGGTCCGAATGAGCGCGCCGAAGATGACGATTAGGATCACCGGGAAGAAGAAGGTGAAAAAGACCGCCGTCCGCCGGCGGACGAACGACCGCCAGCCGGCGCTCGTTTCGGCCCCTACGCGCCCCAGCCGACTCATGCCGTCTCACCCGCGTTCGCGAGGTCGGAGTCGTCGGCTCCGCGCTCGCCCTCGAGTCGGTCCGTCCGCTCGCGTTCGGCCGTGTCGGCCAGCGAGAGGTAGACGTCCTCGAGGTCGGGTTCGGCCCACGAGAGTTCGGTGTACTCGATGTTCCGCGCCTCGAGGTAGTCGACCACCGCGCCGATCGCGGCGGGGTCGATATCCCTGACGACGACCGCGTTCTCCGGATTGCGGTTTCGACCGCGCTCCGGGCGTTCGACCGGGTACTCGAGGTCGGCGAAGGCGTCCGGATCGGCGGCTGTCTCGACCGTGAGCCGGCTCGAGCCGCCGTGGTCGCGGACGAGCGCTTCGGGGGTTCCCTGCGCGACGAGGCGGCCGTCGGCGAGCAGGCCGACGCGGTCGGCGAGGCGTTCGGCCTCGGCCATGTCGTGGGTGGTCAGAACCACCGTGGTCCCGGCGTCGGCGAGGTCCTCGATCAGCCGCCAGACGGTGTGGCGTCCGGCGGGGTCGATGCCGGTCGTCGGCTCGTCGAGGAAGAGCAGATCGGGGCCGTTGACCAGCGCGGAGCCGACGCAGGCCCGTCGCTGTTGGCCGCCCGAGAGGTTCTCGTACCACGTCTCGCCGGCGTCGACGAGACCCACGTCCGCGAGCACGTTGGTAGGATCCCGCGCGTCGTCGTAGAGTCCCGCATAGTAGGCCAGCAGTTCGCGCGCGGTGAGCCGGGCCGGCGGCGAGAACTCCTGTGGCAACACGCCGAGCCGGTCGCGGTCGACGGCCGACGGCGTCTCGCCGAGAATCCGTGCCGTCCCACCGTCCGGATCGGTCGTTCCCGTCAGCGCGCGGACAAGCGTCGTCTTGCCGGCCCCGTTCGGGCCGATCAGCGCGAAGACCTCGCCGGCCTCGACGGACAGCGACGCCCCCGCGAGCGCCGTCGTCTCGCCGTAGCGCTTCTCGAGGTCCGTCGCGTCGACTACGGCTTCCATACGGAGCGGTTCCCACGCACGGCGGGTAAGGGGTTCGATTCTCGCAAGCATTTGCATGGCTGGGGTCCGGTTCGCACCCCGGTTCTCACTCACTTCGTTCGTTCCGGATTGCGCACTTCCGAACTGCGCACGCGCTCTTGCCCTCGCAGGTGCAACCGTTACCCGTCGGTCCGTGATAGCGGATCGGGAATGCCACAGCTCGGTTACACCCTCTCGAGCGAGGAGTTCGGTCCGCAGGAACTGGTCGACATCGCCCGCAAGGCGGAGGAAGCCGGCTTCGATTTCCTCTCGATATCGGATCACATTCACCCGTGGGTCTCCGCACAGGGCGAGTCACCGTTCGTCTGGTCGACGTTGGGCGGGATCGCGACGGTGACAGACGAGATCGAGGTCGGTGTCGGCGTCACCTGTCCGACGATCCGGATCCATCCGGTCAACGTCGCCCACGCGGTCGCCACCGTCGACGAGATGCTCGGCGACCGGTTTACGTTCGGCGTCGGCACCGGCGAGAACTTGAACGAACACGTCACCGGCGAGCGCTGGCCGGAACACGACGTCCGCCTCGAGATGCTAGACGAGGCGATGGACGTGATGCGCTCGCTGTGGACCGGCGAGACGACGAGTCACCACGGCGAGTACTACACGGTCGAGAACGCGAAACTCTTCACCGTGCCCGACGAGCAGCTGACGACGATCGGGAGCGCGTTCGGCCCGCAGACGGCCGAGTGGGTCGCCGAGACAGCGGACGGCCTCTGGTGTTCCGGCCCCAAATCGGAGCCGGTCGAGGCCTACGAGGACGCCGGCGGCGAGGGCCCGAAATACACGCAACTCCACGGCTGCTACGCCGACAGCGAGGACGAAGCGATCGAGACGATCCTCGAGCAGTGGCCAAACGGCTCGATTCCGGGCGAACTCGGGCAGGAACTCCCGACGCCGGCCCATTTCGAACAGGCGGCCCAGATGGTCGAGAAGGAGGACATCGCCGAGGCCGGCACGACCACCGAGCCGGACCCGCAGGCCCACATCGACAGCATCGAGCAGGCGATCGACGCCGGCTACGATCACGTCTACGTCCACCAGATCGGCGAGGAACAGGAGAAGGCGATCGAACTCTACGAGGAAGACGTGCTGCCGTCGTTCCGCTGATTCGTCGGGATTCGGTGTGAGCCAGCCCACCGGGTCAGTGCGCGACGGCGCACCGCGGCTGCGCTCGCTACCCGTTCGAGAGCGATTCGATCTCGATAGCCGACGCGGACACCGCCGTCACTTCGCCGCCGATAGACGCGTGCTGTGGGTTACTGATGCCGTCGGACCGCGGGGTTGCGATCCGGTCGCCGGTTTCGACCCGATCGCCGACAGCGACGATCGGATCGGCTGGTTCGACGACGTCGGGCTCGAGGTTCGTCGCGAGCGGGATCCGGACGCGGGACGGTTCGATCGTCGCGGTGGGTTCGGACTCCACCTCTCGATCGGTCCACTCGTACTCCTCGAGCACGTCGGTTCGGCCCTCACCGTACGTATTTTCCGCGACGGTCGCTTCGTCGAGGACGAGCAGGCAGTTCGTGTGCTTGCGGACGCCGTAGTCAGCCGGCGGCGCATCGGCGGGAAAACACCAGCCCGGCCCGCCGTCGGCGATCACGGCGTCCGACGGCAGCGACTCGGGCGGAAGCCCCGTCGCTCGCAGCAGTTCGCACGCGGGCGTGCCGATCGGGACCTCGAGGAACCGATCCCGCGGCACGTCGCCGCTGACGTGGACGTACTTGCGAGTCACGGGTGTGCCGTCGGTGAACGCGCGAGAGATGTTATACAGGGTCTCGGTGTTCTGCACGAGCCAACCGTGATCGGTGGGAAGGCCGTTCCCGATAACCGTGCCGTCGACGGTCTTGAGGAGGACGCTCTCCATCCCGTACTGGTACTTGTTCTCCGTGTAGGCGAACACGACGCCCGATTTCGCGTCCCTGTCGAAAGGGAGTTCGTTTGGCCGGATCACCGTGCCACGAGTCTCGGTCTCGAGCTCTCGCACGTGTTCGTCGCGGTCTTTCCACTTCGCGCTGACGACGATCCGATCGAACGCCTGCTCGAGGAGGGCGTCGAACAGCGCGGCGAACGTCTCCGCCCGGGTCTTTCCGAGCCACTTGTCGATGTAGTAGTTCGGTTCGCTCTCCTGGTGGTTCACCAGGAGGGAATCGACCGCGTCGAGGTTCGTCCACTTCGCGTAGGACGGAAAGCCAGCGCCGCCTGCACCCGCGACACCAGCCGCCCGGATTAGATCGCTCCCCTCGGTTCGAACGTCCGGCCACTCCGCGTCACGAGTCGGCTGCATCCGTGGAGTCGTCATGACATGCGGAGCATCGTCCGGGACGAGCGTTCGACTTGCTCCGCATATATGAGGGGCGTTTATACCATATCGTCACGGCGTTCGGTCCGCCGTCTGCCGTCTGCCGGCCGCCGGTCCATCGAGACGGTAGCTTTGTAGGCGCCAGCGAACGTATCTCGAGCAGCGAAATGCGCTATCTCGAGGTGACCCTCCAGCGACCACCGGCCGAGCAGCATCCGATGCACCAGTTCATCGTCGAACACGAGGGGTATACCGCATCGAGGCTGCTTTACGGCCATCAGTACGGCGACGAACACGCGATGCTGTTTTACATCGACGGTCCGCGAGTCCCCTACGAGCACGCCCTCGAGGACGCACCCACGTTGCTCGACTACGAGATCGCACCGTGTCGCGACGATTCCTTCTACCTGTACGTGCGGGAGTCGCTGACGGGGGCCGATCGAACGTTCGTGGACGCGGTCGAACAACCGGGGCTGATCGTCATCCCGCCGGTAGCGTTCCGCGACGACGGGACGATACGACTGACGGCGGTCGGTCCCGACGAGGCGATCCAGACAGCTGTCGACGACGTGGCCGATACGGCGCGCGTCGACGTCCGCTCGGTCGGGAAGTACTGCGCCGGGCGAATCGACACGCGGGCGGATTTGACCCAGCGCCAGTTCGAAGCCGTTTCCGCGGCCGTCGACTGCGGCTACTACCACGCGACCCGGGATGGGTCCCTCGAGGACGTCGCGGATCGGCTGGATTGCTCGAGCGGGACGGCGGGGGAGTTGCTTCGGCGGGCCGAACGAACTGTCATGGAAGGGGTCGTCCACGGCGGGCCGTTCTGAAATCGACGGTCCGTCGCTGCATGGCCGTGAGATCGTGGAAGCTGGGGTCGGCGGGATCGCTCGAAGAAGGCGTACTCGTGACGATCCACCTCGATCACACACGACCATCGACGGCTCGGTTCGACCGACTACGACGGCTCGGAGGTCGGCGTCGGCAACTGGAACATCGGCGGTAGTCGAGTCGGGGCACTGTCGGCGACGAAACCGGCCGCGACGTCTTCGTTGCGATGACGGTCGAACGGCGGCTCGGACCACTTCGAGCCAATCGACGGTCTCGAGGTGCGTACGTATCGATCGGTCGCCGGTTTCCCACCCATTTTATCGTTCGGGGATGAACCGCGACGCATGGAGTACACCACGCTCGGCGATACGGGCACGACGGTCTCGAAACTCTGCTTCGGCACCTGGCGCTTCGGGAAGGAGAGCGACGGCACCGTCGAGACCGACCGCGAGGAGGCCCACGAACTGCTTGACGCCTGTTGGGACCACGGCATCAACTTCATCGACACGGCGAACGTCTACGGCGATCCGAACGGGAAAAGCGAGCGCTGGATCGGCGAGTGGCTCGAGGACCGGGGTCACCACCGCGAGGACATCGTCCTCGCCTCGAAGGTCTACTTCCCGTTCGACGGCCGGGGCGAACCCGGACCGAACGACTCCGGGCTCGGGCGCAAGCACATCCGCGCCCAGATCGAGGGGACCTTAGAACGGCTCGGAACCGACTACCTCGACCTGTACTACATCCACCGCTGGGACGAGAACACGCCGATCCGGGAGACCATGCGGACGCTCACCGAACTCGTCCGCGAGGGGAAAGTCCACTATCTGGGGGCCTCGAGCATGGCCGCCTGGAAGCTCACCAAGGCGCTGTGGACGAGCGACGCCGAGGGCCTCGAGCGCTTCGACGTGACCCAGCCGATGTTCAACGCGGCCGATACGGACGACGTGAGCGACTACCTCGACGTCTGTGCCGATCAGGACATCGCGGTCTGTCCGTACTCGCCGCTGGCCGGCGGCTTCCTCACCGGGAAGTACGAGCGGGCCGACGACGGGACCGTCATCGCGCCCGACGGTGCCCGCGGCAGCCTCACTGATCTGTTCGAGGACCGCTACACGAGCGAAAAAGCATGGGAGGTACTCGAGGCCGTCGAGACCGTCGCCGAGCAGGTCGACGCCACGCCCGCACAGGTGTCGTTGCGCTGGCTCATGGAGCAAGACCGGTTTACCTGCGTGCCGATCGTCGGCGCGCGGACGACCGACCAACTCGAGGAGAACGTCGGCGCGGTCGACCTCGAACTGAGCGACGACCAGTTCGAGCGGATCGACGCCGCACGCGGGCCGGACGACGACGGCTATCGTTGAGGGCTCGAGTCGTCGTGGTCCGGCTCCGTTTCAGTACCCGAAGCGAGGCTCACGACGAGCACCCATAACGTATATTCGATTACATTTATCTGGCGGTCGAACGTTTCCTCGACCATGCAACGCGCCAGTCGACACACCCTCATCGCGCTCTCTCTCGGCGGCGGAATCGGGGCCGGGCTCTACTGGCTCGGCGGATACGGCAGCCTCGCGCTCGTCGCCGGGCTGTGCTGGGCCTGCGGGCTCGGACTTACCTTCCGCATCGGCCGCCTGTATCCGGCCTACGCCACGGGCGAGACGTGGGCCGATAAACGATGGACGGGACTCAGCGTCGGGCTCGCTACGCTCGCCGCTCTCACGGGTGTGAGTCCCGCGCTCCCGATTTCCGAGGAGCTACGGCTCGGCCTCGGGGTCCTCGTCACGGGTGTTGGCTTAGTCGCGTACGCGGCGGGGACGATCGCCGTACTAGAACGGACCGAAGGCGCATCGACCGGAACTCCCTCGAACGCCGGCACGTCGTATTCGGCGGACGACGACTGACATAGCAGTATCAGCCGATATTCCGGTCCGAACCAATACATCACCGAACCCGCGGCAGTCTACCGTTCTCCGTCGGTGGTCGGCTCGAGCCCGATCCGGTAGTCGGTCAGGTTCTCGTACCCGTCCTCGGTGACGACGATCAGGTCCTCGATGCGGACGCCGCCGACCGCGGGGTCGTAGATACCGGGTTCGATCGAGATCACGTGACCCGGCTCGAGGTCGCCGCCGGCGGGCGAGACGCTCGGCTCCTCGTGGATGTCGAGGCCGACGCCGTGGCCCGTGCTGTGGATGAAGCCGGTCTCGGTGTTCGGATCGCTCCGCAGGGTCTCGTAGCCCGCGTCCTCGATCACGTCACAGGCCGCCCCGTGTACGTCGGCTCCCGTCACGCCGGCTTCGACGGTCTCGAGGGCGGCCTCGTACGCTTCGTGGGTGACCTCGTAGCGCCTGCGGGCCTCCTCGCCGGGGTCGCCGCGGGCGAACGTGCGGGTCATGTCTGCAAAGTAGCCCATCTTCTTGTCCCGCGGGAAGATGTCGATCACGATCAGTTCGTCGGGCTCGAGCGGGCCGCTGCCGCGGTCGTGGGGGTCCGCACCGTCGGCTCCGCAGGCGACGATGGTCTCGTCTAGCCCACAGCCGTGGCGCAGCAGGGTCACCTCGATCTCTTCCGTGACGCGCTGGCTAGTGAGCGCCTCGCCGTCGCGGACGAGAATCCCGTCCTCGATGTCGGCGGTCGCGATCAGCTCCTCGGCTCTCGCCATCGCGGCCTCGTTGGCCCGCTGGCTCGCCCGGATCTGGTCGATTTCCCAGTCGGTTTTCGTCGCGCGGATGGTCGCGATGACCCCTTCGCGTTCGACCGTGACGCCGAGCCCGAATTCACGGAGGCCGTCCGCGGTCCCCGTCGGGAAGTTCTGCGGGACCGCGACCGACTCGACCTCGTGGTCCTCGAGAAAGGCAGCGAGCATGCGGATCTTCCCCTCGTACTGGCCGTGGTCGGCGACCAGTTGCTGGTAGTCGTACGCTGCTCGTCGGGTGACCGAGTCGGCGTTCGCGTCCGCGCTCGCTCGCCCGTACTCGAGCCCGGAAACGAGCAGGTGGACCCCGTCTCGAGTCACCAGCGTCTGGTAGGGATCCGGGGCGGTAAAGCCGGAGACGTACCGCTGGTCCGAATCCGAGGCATCGTCGTCGATCAGGTAGCCGTCTGCGCCTTCGGCCGCGAACCGCTCGCGAAGCGGGGAAAGGTCGACGTCGACGTTCATGCACGGACCTGTGACGCCGGCCCACATAATCCCGGGGATCCCGGCTAGCCCGGATCGATTCGAACCCACAAACTTATCAATAAAGGTGGTAATCACCGCATATGAACCGTCGTCGGATTCTGGCAGCGGGAGCCGCGATCGCGCTCGCCGGTTGCGTTAGTTCGCCGGCCGACGACTCACCCTCGGGTGCTGATTTCGTCCGGGATGCGATCGAGACGCGCCGCCACATGACCGACCTCGAGGCCCGGCGAACCGTGACGGTCCAAACGCCGGACGACACCGTCGAGCGCACGGAGCGGATCGCCCGGGAGCCGCCGGCCAAACAGCGGATCGAGGTCCTCGAGTCGACCGATCCGGACGTGCCGGCCGACTCGGTCATCGTGACTAACCGGGAGGTCACGTGGGAGTACAATCCGGAGACGGACCTGGTAGACGTCCAGTTTCACGGGAGCAAACTCGACGCCGATCGCACGCTGCAGGTACTCGAGACCCTCCTCGCGGAGTACCGGCTCAGCTACGGCGGGACGGCGATCGTCGACGGACGCGACGCACACGTCGTCGAGACGCGGCCACCGCTCGAGGAAACCGGGCGACGGATCGATCTCGTCGTCGGCGACACGACCTACGCCGTCCCGCTGTCGTCGGGCGATCTCGAGGACCTAGACGTCTCGCGGACGCTCTGGATCGACGACGAGTATCGGTATCCGGTCAAGGAACGGAACGCGGTCCGCGACGGCGAGGAGACTCGTTACGACCTGACCGTGACGTACGAAGACCTCGCGATCGACGCGGACCTCGAGCCGAAGACGTTTACCTACCAGCCGCCGGCAGACGCCGACGTCGTCACCGACGGGTCGGAGCCGTCGGGGATCTTCGACTCGATCGAGAACGCCGAGGACGCGGTCCCGTACGACCTGCCGGACTCGGATCTCCCCGGGGCATATCTCTCGGATCGAATCACCGTCGTCGAGCGGGCTGACAAGTACGGCGGCACGACGACGACGCTGTGGTACGACGATCCGAACGTCGTCGCCCGCGAACTCTTCATCGTCGTCCGCGAGGAGCCTCGGTTCAAACCATCCCTCCTCGAGGAGGTCGAGATCGACGGCCGAACGGCCTACTACCGGGACGGCCGGATCCAGAGCATCTTCTGGGACTGCGGCGGCGTGAGCTACGAGGTCTCGAGTCTGGTCGAAGACGACCCGCTGCGAGAGATCGCGGCCTCGATCGGGTGTCCGTAATTCAGCGTCTTTTTCGCCTGCAAATCCGATGCTTCTCGTTCGAACACCGATCGCCGGGACACAGGCTTTGCTAGCCGAGTTTGAATCCTAACCCCCCATCTCGAGTCGATACTGCTGGGATCGGTATCGGTAAGGCGCGGCCACTCCACAGAGCGAGCATGAACGTCACGATCACGCCCTCGAGCGTCGCCGGCACGGCGCGGGCACCGCCCTCGAAGAGCTACACCCACCGGGCGATCCTCGCTGCGGGCTACGCCGACGGCGCGACCGTCCGCGACGCACTCTGGAGCGCGGACACGCAAGCGACTGCCCGTGCAATCGAACTGTTCGGCGGCGATGTCGATCGGGCTGCGAACGGGACGCTCGACGTCGACGGCTTCGACGGCCGCCCCGACGTGCCGGCGGACGTTATCGACTGTGCGAACAGCGGCACGACTATGCGGCTCGTCACCGCCGCGGCGGCGCTGGCTGACGGGACTACAGTCCTGACCGGCGACGAGTCCCTGCGCTCGCGGCCTCAGGGGCCGCTGCTCGAGGCGCTGGCTGACCTCGACGCCGCGGCCGAGAGCACCCGCGGGAACGGACAGGCCCCGCTGGTCGTCACCGGCCCCCTCGCGGGCGGCGAGGTGTCGATCCCCGGCGACGTGTCCTCCCAGTACATCACCGCCCTGCTCATGGCCGGCGCGGTCACCGACGAGGGGATCGCGATCGATCTCGAGACGGAACTCAAGTCCGCCCCCTACGTCGACATCACGCTCGAGGTGCTCGCGGACTTCGGCGTCGAGGCCCGGCAGACGGAGACCGGCTTCGCCGTCGACGGCGAGCAATCGTATGCACCAACCGGCGGCGAGTACGCCGTCCCCGGCGACTTCTCCTCGATCTCGTACCCGCTCGCGGCGGGTGCGATCGCCGGCGACGACGGCGACGGCGTCCGCATCGAGGGTGCCCACCCCAGCGCGCAGGGCGACAGCGCCATCGTCGACATCGTCGAGCGGATGGGTGCCGACGTGGACTGGGACCGCGACGACGGAACGATCGACGTCTCGGCGGCCCCGCTCTCCGGAATCGAGGTCGACGTCGAGGACACACCCGACCTACTGCCGACGATCGCGACGCTCGGCGCGGTCGCGGACGGCGAGACGCACATTACGAACGCCGAACACGTCCGCTACAAGGAGACCGACCGCGTCAGCGCGATGGCCGAGGAACTCGGGAAAATGGGCGTTGCAACGACCGAAGAGCGGGATTCGCTGACGGTTCACGGCGGCGACTCGGACCTCGAGGGCGCGACCGTCTCCGGGTGCGACGACCATCGGATCATCATGGCGCTCGCACTCGCCGGGCTGGCAGCCGACGGCGAAACCACCATCGAGGGTGCCGACCACGTCGATGTCTCGTTCCCCGGCTTCTTCGACGTGCTCGAGGAGTTAGGCGTCGCCCTCGAGCGTAACGGCGGACAGTAGCGACTGTCGTCTGACGGAAGCGGCTAGCTGCAGATCGCTGGCAGCCGTTTTCCTCGCGCGGGCTCTCGGCCCTTCGCTCGGGTGACCCCTTACTCCGGTATCTCGAAGCCGCCGAGCGGGATTCCGTCGTCCGTTTCGGGGCTGTTCCAGACGATCACGAGTACGTCACCCGGGCTCGCGTCCGTCACTGCGACGGTGAGCTGATCGCCCGGCGTGATCTCGCCGGAGAACTGCTCGTCGGTGGGATCGCTGCCGACTCCGATCCACGTAGACTCGCTCTGGAACGCATCGCTACCCTCGTACGTGATCGTGACTTGGCGGGCCGCGCCGTCGTAGTCGAACGAGAACTCGGCGTTCGGAACCGCGGGCGGGTCGCGGTCGACGACGTTCGGATTCAGGTAGCCACCGACTTCGGAGTCCGTCTCGTCGGTATCGGATTCCGCGACGGTCATATTCGAGACGTGAACGATGCGGGAATCCTCGGATGCAGCCGGCGTCGGACCGTACTCGACGGTCGCTCGATAGACACCGTCGTGATGTTCGGTAAACGCCGCGTCGTGTTCCTTGATGTCCCGGTCGGCGACGGTCCCCATGAACTTCCCGAGGTGGATCTGATGGGTCTCCCGGGCCTCGTAGTACGCCTCGTCGGCGTAGGCGTTGATCGTCCAGTTCTCGGCGTCCGCGTCGTAGACCGGAGCCACAAAGAGGGTTGCTCCGTCGTCAGTCGTGTCGAGGACCGGAGCGATATCGAACGACGCCGAGCTATCGACGTCTCGAAGGTGCCCGTAGATCCACTCGACCCCGATCGGGGAGACGTACACAACCGTCCCTGCCGTGGAACCACCCGCTACGATCTGCACCTGTCCGTCGCTGATCGCGTCGATATTGACCTCGTAGATACCGTCGTCCCGACGCTCGAGATCTGCCGGAGTCGTGTCGGCAGCCGGTTCGTCAGCGAGATCGTCGCCCATGCAACCCGCGGTCGTGGTCGCTCCGGCGGCGAGTGTCGTAAGGAGGATCTGGCGGCGGCGGACCATACGTACTGGCCAACAGCGCCACAGTTAATATTTTTGACTAACAGGCTGTGTAACAAGGCCGTATAGCGCGGCGTTCGTCTCGGTCACGTAGGACCTTCGTCCTCTTCGAGCCGCTCGATCAACGTGTGGGTGTCGGAACGGGCCCAGTGACGCCTGTTGTGTCTTTATCAACCGCTTCGCGGTTGTTGCGTGCCGCTCCCGAACTGCTTACCGGATGGAGCAGTTATTTATGCCATCGAAAAATGATTACATACAATGTCAGATAATACGCCAGTGGTCGTTAGCGCTGTTAGAACGGCACAGGGAAAAGAAGACGGTGCGCTCGCAGATATTCGCAGCGAAGACCTCTCGATCCCGCTGGTCGACGAGATGCTCGCCGAGACGGGTGTCGAGGGTGACGACGTCGACGATCTAATGTGGGGCTGTGCCCAGCAGCGCTCGGAGCAGCGGACGAACATCGCACGGCAGATCGCGCTCTTTTCGGCTCTCGGCGAGTCGGTGCCGGCGACGACCATCGACCGCCAGTGTGCCTCCTCCGCGCAGGCGATCATCAGCGCCGCGGACTCGATCGCCGCGGGTCGCCACGACGCCGTCATCGCCGGCGGCGTCGAGAGCATGAGTCGTGTCAAGATGGGCGCGGCCGACAGCGGCGAGATGTATCCGAAACTCGATGAGGAGTACGGCATGCGGAACCTCCAGATGGGGATGACCGCCGAGAAGGTCGCCGAGGAGTACGATATCAGCCGCGAGGAACAGGACGAGTACGGCGCGCGCAGCCAACAGCGCGCGGTCGAAGCAACCGAGGAAGGCAAATTCGACGACGAGATCGTCCCCCTCGAAACAGCGGACGGCGTCCACGACGAGGACGAGGGACTTCGCCCCGGCACGACCCCCGAGAAGCTCGCCGAACTGCCGACCGTCTTCAAGGAGGACGGGACGGTCACGCCCGGCAACGCCTCCCAGATCGCCGACGGCGCGGCCGGTGTGATGCTCACCAGTCAGGCATTCGCCGACGAGAACGACCTCGAGGTCCTCGCGAAAGTCGGCACCAGCTACGTCGCGGGCGTCGACCCGACGATCATGGGTGTCGGCCCGGTCCCGGCGACGGAGGGCCTGCTCGAGCGCGCCGGTCGCGAGATCGACGACTACGGACTCGTCGAGATCAACGAGGCCTTCGCCAGCCAGACGTTGTACTCCCAGCGCGAACTCGGTATTCCGGACGATCAGCTAAACGTCAACGGCGGCGCGATCGCCATCGGCCATCCGCTGGGCTGTTCCGGCGCACGACTGCCGGTAACGCTGGTCCACGAGATGAACCGCGAGGGCGTCGACCGCGGCATCGCAACCGAGTGCGTCGGCTTCGGACAGGGCGCGGCGATCGAGTTCGAACTGCCCTGAGCCGCTCGAGATCGTTGCTGTCCGCGGCTGATTGGGTGACGGGTTGCGAGTAGCAGCCGAAACGGGTTGTAGCGACGAACCGAGAAAAGAGAGACAGAGACCGCCTATCCGAGGAGGTACTCGAGGCGCGGGTAGCGCTCGAGGAGCGTCTCGCCGCCGAGGTCGTAGGTCTCGAGTCGGGCGTCGAGGCCGAGGATTCGGCCGGCACCGAAGGCGGCGACGGCGAGGAAGACGAGCATGTACGCGAAGTCGCCGTTGATGAACCCGTGAGCCATGTCCCAGTTGCCGAAGTAGAACAGGAGCATCATGAGCGCACCGAACAAGGCCGCGAGGCGGACGAACGCACCGACGAGCAGCCCGAGACCGATGAGGAGTTCGCCCCACGGAACGGCGACGTTCACGAATTCGACGACCCACGGGGTCGACCCCATCCACGCGAAGACGCTCGCGAGGGGGTTGCCGTTGGTCGCTGCGACGGTGGTCAGGTAACCGCCGGCGCTGAACGGTTCGGCTGCGACGAGCTTCGTGAACCCGGAGTAGGCGAAGGCCCACCCCATCATGAGCCGGAGCGAGAGGACGAACCACGCCGAGAGGCTGTGGGCGCGGCCGCCGACCGTGTAGCCGCGAATGGTGCTTTCGAACGTGTTGTGCGCGTCTGGAGAGATGGTGGATGCGGTCATAGTATCGGAAGAGAACTTCCTATTTCCTAGAAGGACTGCGACACACATATAATAATATGTATATGTGTTAGCATAGTTTTCTGTAAGTTATGGCGTTCACATGCGATCGCGAGACGAGCAGGAGGGCGGCGTTCGAGACGGCTCGCGTGGTCGTCGTGCGTTGACACTGCGGTCAGTAGCCGAGGCCAAATGCTCGGTTCACGGCGAGCGAACAGACGGTGATCGCGAACAGCCCGCCGAGGACGAGAAACGATGTTCCCCAGCCGAACAGATCGGCCAGCAGGCCGACGCCAACGGAGCCGGCGGAGCCGACGACGGTGTAACACGTCCGGACGAGCCCGAAGCCGGCACCGCGTTCGGCGTCGCCGAACTGGTCGAGGAATCGCGGATCGAGCGCCGCGAAGAAACTCGAGCCGAGGCCGGCCAGCAGGACGGCGATGCCAACGGTGACCCGCGATTGCCCCGCCACTAGTCCGAAGCAACCGATCGTCCCGGCGAGCATCGAGCCGCCGATCGCGAGGTCGCGCCCGTACCGGTCGGAGAGGGCACCCAGCAGGAACTGGCCGACGGTTCGCACGACGAAAAACGCGGAGAAGGCCGTTCCGGCGACCGTCGCGGAGTAGCCGCGGTGCTCGACGAAGAAGGTCGGTAGGAACGTGAGCAGTCCCTGCACGATGAACGTCCCGAGCATGGCGATCGCGAGCGTGAACGCGACGGCCGGCCGCGAGACGAGTTCGAACAGCGTCGCAACCTCGAACCGGTCGCGCATTGGTTGCTCCGGCCGCCGCGGTTCGGTCGGTCGGATCCGCCACGCGAACAGCGCGAAGACCGGCACGCCGACCGCGACGGTGAGCGCGAGCGCCGGCCGCCAGCCGTACCGGGTCCCCACCCACGCCGCCGCGACGGGGGCGACCAGTCCGGCAAGCGGCCCGCCCATCGAGTGGATCCCGACCGCGCGGCCGACTTCGTCGTAGGTCCGCGAGAGCAGCGTCGTCGCGACGGCGTAGTGCAGCCCCGCGATGAGGCCGAGTCCGACCGCGAGGACGACGAACGCGGCGAAGACCGGCGAGAACGCGAGCAAGACGCTCGCGATTACGGTCCCGCCGACGGCGATGAGGATGACCGGTTTCTCCCCGTACCGATCACTGAGGACGCCGCTCGGGAACTGCGAGAGCCCGTAGGCGAGCCACATCCCCGTCAGCGCGAGCCCGATTTCCGCGTTCGAGACGCCGAAATCCGCGACGATGAACGGAATGACCGGACTGATCGCCATCCGCGCGAAGTAGGTGACGAAAAAGGCGAGCAGACAGAGCACGAGCACCGTCGTCCGGTACTGCCAGCGCATTGGTTCTACCCGCGGACTTTCGCGGTGAGCTGTATAAGCGTGGTGACATCGGTGGGGTGAGTCGAATCGAGTCGCAGTACCGCAGTGTCTCAGTCTCTATCGTGTACGTATCCGGTATCTTTCACACCCGGATCCGGGTCCGAAACGGAACGTTTTCGACGGCGGACCGGCGACGCGAGGACGTGACGACCGAACCCGGAACCGGTGAACGTCCCGACAGCCGCCGCAGCTGGGTCGTGGCGATCGTCGGCGCGATCGCGATGGTCTTTACGTTCGGTACGGCGTTCTCCTACGGCGTCTTCCAGCAGCCGTTCGGCGAAGCCTTCGGGGTGTCGCCGGTCGCGCTCTCGGGGGTCTTCGCCGTCATGCTGTTCACGTTTTTCATCGGGTCCGGTGTGATCGGGGTCTTCGCCGCCCGGGTTCCGGCCCGCATCGTGTTGCTCGCTTGTGCCGTCGCCATCGGCGCGATCGCCCCGACGCTGTACGCAGTGGAATCCCCAGTCGGGCTGACGGTCGTGTTCGCCGTCCTCGGGCTGGCGCTCGGCACGGTCTTCGTGGTGCTCGCGTCGGTGGTCCCCCGCTGGTTCGACCGGCGTCGCGGTGCTGCCACGGGACTCATTTTCGTCGGGAACGGGCTGGGACTGTTCGTCCTGCCGCCGATTTGGCAACGGACTCTTACGCGTGTCGGCGTCCGGCAGGGCTTTCTCGCGATCATGGCCGTAACCGCAGTCACGTTCCTGCTCGCCGGACTCACCTGTCGCCGGCCGACCTGGGCGGAGCGCTCGACGGCGACGGCCGGCGACCTCCTCGAGTGGACCCGCGGACTGGTCGGCACCCGAAGCTTCCGGCTGTTGTTCGTCGGGGTCGGGCTGGCCTTCGCCTGGTACCAACTGCTGACGGCGTACGCGATCGACCTGTTCGCCGCGCGGGGGTTGACCACAGCCGACGCCGCGACCGCGTACGGCCTGATTGGCGGCGTAAGCATTATCTCACGGCTCGGCAGCGGTTACGCGACCGACCTGGTCGGCTCGCGTCGGGCCTTCCTCGCCTCGATTTGCTGTGCGGCCGCCGGTATCGCGCTGTTGTTCCTGCCACACCTATCGGTTCTCGTGGTCGCGATATTCCTGACCGGACTCGGACTGGGCGGCTGTGCGACGCTGTACGTGCCGCTGGTGATGGGCATCTACGATCCGGAGAAAGACACCGCGATCGTCGGCGTGTTCAACGTCGCGATCGGGACCAGCGCCCTGATCATGCCCTTGCTCGGCACTTCGAGTATCGCCTACACTGGGGGCTATACCGTCGCGATCGCGTTGACCCTCGTCGCGACGCTCGCCTCGCTGTGGGCGACGGTCGCCGGGACGACGTCCGCCTGAAAGGCCGGGCAGCGCACAGACTTACGGCTCGCTCGAGTCCCGGGGCGGGAATCGGGCCGCGTTCGAACCCTGCACCGCTAAGTGGCCCCGCCACCGACGACGTGGTAATGAACGGCAACCGCTTCGGTCGCCTCTTTCAGGTGACCACGTTCGGCGAGAGCCACGGGGAGGCGATGGGCTGTACGGTTTCGGGCTGTCCGGCCGGCCTCGAGCTTTCCGAAGAGGACATTCAGGCAGATCTCGACCGGCGAAAGCCGGGCCAATCGATGATCACGACCAGCCGCGGCGAACCCGACGACGTCTCGATCAAGTCGGGGGTTCAGGACGGCTACACGACCGGCACGCCGATCGGGCTGGTCATCCAGAACAAGGACGCCCGCTCGGGCAAGTACGAACCCTTTATCACCGCACCCCGACCCTCTCACGGCGACTTCACCTACTCGGCGAAGTTCGGGACGCGCAACTGGGGCGGCGGCGGCCGCTCGTCGGCCCGTGAGACGGTCAACTGGGTCGCCGCGGGTGCGATCGCGAAAAAAATCCTCGCACAGGAGGGAATCGAACTCAAGGCCCACGTCAACCAGATCGGCGATATCGAGGCCCCCGACGTGAGCTTCGAGCAGATCAAGGAACACTCCGAAGAGAACGACGTCCGCTGTGCCCACCCCGAGACCGCCGAGCGGATGCAAGAGCGGATCGAAGAGTACCAGGAGGAAGGCGACTCTATCGGCGGCAGCATCTACTTCGAAGCGCAGGGGGTTCCGGTCGGGCTGGGCGCACCCCGCTTCGACTCGCTGTCCGCGCGGCTCGGCCAGGCCATGATGGCGGTGCCGGCGACGACGGCCTTCGAGTTCGGCCTCGGGACCGAGGCAACCGAGTGGACCGGCAAAGAGCGAAACGACGACTGGGAGTTCGACGACGAGGGCAACCCGACGCCGGTCGAAAACGACCACGGCGGAATTCAAGGAGGCATCTCGAGCGGCGAGCCCATCTACGGCGAAGTAACGCTCCACGCGCCAACCTCGATCCCGAAATCCCAGCAGACCGCCGACTGGGAGACAGGCGAACTCAAAGAGGAGAAGGTAATCGGCCGTCACGACCCCGTCCTCCCGCCGCGGGGCGTCCCCGTCGTCGAGGCGATGCTCGCGCTGACACTGGTCGACTTCATGCTCCTGAGCGGCCGGATCAACCCCGACCGTGTCGACGACCGGCCCGGCGAGTACGACACGGACTACCATCCGAGCAACCCGAAAAACGAGTAACTCGCCGGTCCGACGGCACACCCTCGTTGTAGACGCAGTTGGTCCTATTAGCAGTAGTAGACCCAGAACGTGTGCGCAGCCGAGCACTCCACCTTCGTGTGTTCTCCGAAGGCCGCTCGATACGGGCTGATTTTCAGTTCCACATCGGCGTCAGGGACCGGTATGGTACTCGATTCACCGCATTCGGGACACGCGACTTCCCGTGTTTCTGTGAGTTGCATCTGCGTTGATCAGTGATTGTACATCACGAACAATGATTAACATATCTGCGCCGACGTGATAGATCCACCATCATGACAGTCTCGATACTGTGCGAAATCGGTAGCGCGAAAACACCGTGTCAGGGGTGTCTCTGCACTGCAGAGACTATCCGAGCGTGATCGGCTCGTTAGTATCCCAGCTGCTCGCGGACGAGCACGACGGTCGTCCGCCCCTCCTCGAGTTCCTGGCGGAAGATGAGTTCCTTGGCGATGGCCGACTCGACGCCGTAGGCCTCCTGTGCGCGTTCGTTCTCGAGGGGGTAGGCCACCGATTCGAGGCGCTCGAGGGCGTCGTCGAGCGTCGGCACGATCTTGTTGACGCCGCTGACGATGACGACGTTGCTCGCGGCGAAGGGGTACGCCCCGATCCGACTGCCCGAGCGGTCGGCGGCGACGAGTTCGCCGGTCTGGGCAATCGCGTTGATGCCGCCGAGGAAGTAGTCGGCGGTCTGTGACTCTCGGCGAGCGGCCTGGCGCTTCGCGTCGTCGTCGATGCTCCAGATCTCGTCGGCCAGACTCTCCCACTCGTGGTCGCCCTCCAAGAGGTACTCTGCGAAGCCGATCTCCTCGAGGGTCGTGGAGTGGCCGTTCATCACCGACGCGTCGGCGGGGATCTGTGACTGGACCGCGTCGAGGGCCTCGTCGGCCGAGTCGGCGACGACGACGTCGAAACCGTTGGCCTCGAGGTTCTCGACGGCCGTCTCGACGGCGTCGTCGGTCGGGAGTTCGTCGAGCGTCGCGTCGATCTCGGCGTCGTCTACGTAATCAGATTTTTGCTGTGACATTTGAACGTATCCGTACACGTGAATGGGGCCGTGTCCGACTTAAGCGCTCGCGGATACCAGTGTTAGGTGATTACACCGATGTTACTCCGTTCGAGCAGCGAATATGTCCGCTATCCAATGTTTAAAACTGCGGTTCACTGTTCGAACCTGTTCCGCGAGCGAAACTACTAACCCGTCTTTCGTGGTCGACGGCCTATGCGCGATTTTCACGTCCACTCGAACTACTCGGATGGCGGCTTTCTCAGGAGGATGGTACGCGCCGCCGAAAGCGCCGGCCTCGAGGGCGTGGGCTTCGCCGACCACTGCAACGTGGCCCCGCGCGGGCGACCCGAATCGATGCGCAGCCTCTATGGCTTCAACCTCGACCTCACTTACGAGCGGCGTCGGCGAGGAATCGAACGGGTCCGCGAGGAGTTCGACCTCGAGATCTACGACGCGGTCGAGATGGACTACGACCCGCGCGACGAGGGCGCGATCGATGCGTTTCTCGAGGAGGCTGAGTTCGACTACGCGATCGGGAGCGTCCACGACATCGGCGGCAATAACGTCCAGGTCGCGTCGAACTTCACAGCGATGTCCGACGCCGAGCGCGATGCTGTCATCGACGACTACTTCGAGACGCTGACCGCGCTCGTTGAGTCGGACCTGTTCGATATCGCGGCCCATGTCGACCTGCTCGAGCGGACACCGCCACTGCGGGGACGGGCGACGGAGGCGCAATATCAGCGGGTGGCGCGAGCGTTCGCCGATTCCCGAACGGTTCCCGAGATCAACGCCGGCCGAGCGCTGACCGACGCCGAGATCGTCCATCCCTCCGACCGATTGCTGTCCATTCTGCGCGACCACGACGTGGCCGTCACCGTCGGCACCGATTCTCATCGTCCCAGTGAGATCCCTGATCGCGTCGACTTCCTCGCCGATTTCGTCGCGGAGACGGGACTCGAGCCGGTCGATCCTGCCGCCCTCGCGTAGTAGCCTAGGAAAACGGTCGAACACGGCAGAGTAGTTCAATGGTCACGAACGCGGTTTCCGTTCTCCGAACGAATGTGGACAAGTAGGCGCTCGCGTTGCGCTTATAGTAATGATCTTTCATACATATTCTTCAATGGCTGTCCATTCTTCACGAAAGTTCCTTGGTAATCTATAGCAAAGGCTTTAGGTACGGTAGACCGAAAATCCGGGTACGGTTGGCCCATCGGCCACTGATCCACCTATGAGCAGCGACGAACTCATCTGGCGAATCGCGGGCGGTTCCGGAGACGGGATCGACTCGACGAGCCAGAACTTTGCCAAGGCGCTGATGCGCTCGGGGCTCGACGTATTTACACACCGCCACTATCCGTCGCGGATTCGCGGTGGCCACACCTACGTCGAGATCCGGGCCGCAGACCACGAAGTACAGTCCCGTGGCGACGGCTACAACTTCCTGCTCGCACTGGGCGACTCCTTCGCTCGCAACCCACAGGAAGAGGCCTACTACGGAAACGAAGAGATCAAACCCCTCTCGGAGAACTTAGACGACCTCCGCGAGGGCGGGATCATCGTCTACGACGAGGGACTCGTCAGTGAGGAAGACGTTGAGGCGATCGATCTCGAGGAACGCGCCGAAGCGAACGATTGGCACGTCTTCCCGATGGACCTCCGGTCGCTCGCTCGCGAGCACGGCCGCGAGGTCATGCGCAACACCGCCGGCGTCGGCGTCACCGCTGCGCTGCTCGACATGGATCTCGAGCACATCGAGGACCTGATGGCAGACGCCATGGGCGGGGACATCCTCGAGTCGAACCTCGAGATCCTCCACGAGGCCCACGACATCGTCACGGAGGAGTACGACTTCGAGCACGACCTTCGGGTCCCCGAAGGCTCTCACGAGAGTCAGCAGGCGCTGCTGTCGGGCTCGAACGCGATCGCCTACGGCGCGATCGACGCCGGCTGTCGGTTCATTGCCGGCTACCCGATGACGCCGTGGACGGACGTGTTCACCATCCTCAGCCAGAACTTCCCCGACATGGGCGGCGTCTCCGAGCAGGTCGAAGACGAGATCGCCGCGGCCGCGCTCGCAGTGGGCGCGAGTCACGCCGGCGTCAAGGCCATGTCCGGCTCTTCGGGCGGCGGCTTCGCGCTAATGAGCGAACCGCTCGGGCTCGCCGAGATGACCGAGACGCCGCTGGTTCTCATCGAGGCCATGCGCGCTGGTCCCTCGACCGGGATGCCGACCAAGCCCGAACAGTCCGACCTAGAGCACGTGCTCTACACGAGTCAGGGCGACTCCCAGCGCGTCGTCTTCGCGCCGGGCAACATCGAAGAGGCCTACGAACAGACCCGACTCGCCTTCGAGATCGCGTGGGACTACCAGATCCCCGCGATCCTCATCTACGACCAGAAGCTCGGCGGCGAGAACACCAACGTCGATCTCGAGTTCTTCGACCGCGAACCCAAGCCGGATCTCGGGTCGACGCTGACCGAAGACGAGCTTCGAGAGGCCGCACACGACAACTCCGGGAAGTTCAAGCGGTTCAACCACGAGGACGCCGAGAACGGCGTCAGCCCGCGGTCGCTGCCCGGCCAGAAGGGCGGGCGATACCTCGCGACCGGTAACGAGCACTCGCCCGTCGGGCACATCAGCGAAGACCCCGACAACCGCGTCGCCCAGATGGACCGTCGTCTCGAGAAACTCGAGTCGATCCGTCGGGAACTCGACGAGGAGCGCGAGTCCACCCAGACCTACTTCGGGCCCGAGGAGGCCGACTACGGCATCATCACGTGGGGCTCGAGCCAGGGTGCCGTCGAGGAGGCCATCGGCCGACTCAACGAGAACGGCCACTCCGTCAAAGGGATCAGCGTCTCCGATATGATGCCGTTCCCCGAGACAGAAGTGACCGAGTTCCTCGAGAGCGTCGACGAGGCGCTGGTCGTCGAGATGAACGCCACCGCGCAGTTCCGCGGCCTGCTCCAGAAGGAACTGGGTCGCTTCGGCGAGAAGCTGACCAGCCTGCTGAAGTACAACGGCAACCCCTTCGAGCCCGCCGAGATCGTCGAGGGCTACGAGGTTAACCTCGCCGACGAGGACCGCGAACCGACCGCACAGGTACGAATCGAACCCGCTGCAGGTGACTGAACCATGAGTGCATTCAACGCGATCGGAGAGGAACGGGAAATCGACCGGGACGAGTTTACCCCCGGCGTCGAACCGCAGCCGACGTGGTGTCCGGGCTGTGGTGACTTCGGCGTTCTGAAGTCACTGAAACAGGCGCTGCCGGAGATCGGCAAGACGCCCGAAGAGGTGCTGACCGTCACCGGGATCGGCTGTTCCGGGAAGCTAAACAGCTACCTCGACACGTACGGGTTCCATACGATCCACGGGCGCTCGCTGCCCGTGGCCCGCGCCGCAAAGCTCGCCAACACCGACCTCGAGGTCATCGCCGCCGGCGGTGACGGCGACGGCTACGGAATCGGCGGCAACCACTTCATCCACTCGGCGCGGGAGAACCACGATATGACCTATATCGTGTTCAACAACGAGATCTTCGGCCTGACGAAGGGCCAGACCTCACCGACCAGCCCGAAGGGCCACAAGTCCAAGACCCAGCCCTCGGGCAGCGCGAAGACGCCGATTCGGCCGCTGTCACAGTCGCTGACCGCTGGCGCGAGCTACGTCGCTCGCACCGCTGCGGTCAATCCGAATCAGGCAAAGGAGATCATCAAGGAAGCCATCGAGCACGACGGCTTCGCACACATTGACTTCCTGACCCAGTGTCCGACGTGGAACAAGGACGCCCGACAGTACGTCCCCTACGTCGACATCCAGGAGTCCGACGACTACGATCACGACATCCACGACCGCGCGGAAGCGGCCGAGATGATGCGTGAGACCGAGGACGTGCTCAACGAGGGCACCGTCCTGACCGGCCGCTACTACGTCGACGAGGACCGCCCGTCCTACCAGGAAGAGAAGTCCGCCGTCGGCGAACTTCCCGACCAGCCGCTTGCAGAGCGGTACTTCGACGAGGACGTCGAGTGGGAGCGCAGCTACGACCTGCTCGAGCGCCACACGTAGACCCGATTCGCGCGATCTCCGCGGTTCGTTTTTTCGCAGTCGTCCGACTCGACTCGAGACGGTTCACAGTCCCACGAGTGCAACGTGCGGGGACAGGAACGGGATATCGACTCCGTTAGCAGTCAGTCCGGAGTGACTCGCCGACCGCCACGGCCGTGCCGTCGTCGAACGCCTCGTCGGCGAAGACCGAATAGGTTTGCTCGCCACACGACCACTGTAACTCGGTCCCCTCGTCAGTTTCGGCGATCGTTCCCCTCGTGGCTCCGACCGCGACCGCGTCGCCGCCGACCGCGAACCGTCGCGGGCCGTCACTGGTCGTGACCGACACCGTCTCGTCGTCCGGCGTTCGGTACTGGAGCGAGACCTGCGTCCGGTTCTCGTCGGGGAACTCGTAGCTCGTGATCGAGTCGAGTTCGACCGCGTCGGGCAGCGCGTCCGCCGGCGGCTCGGCGATCGCGAACGGGACGGCCGCGTCGGCCGCGTCGACGGTCTCGTAGCTGCCGATCGACGGGAACTCGATCGACTCGACGTGCGTGCCGTTCGCACCCGCCGCCTGCGGGTCGAACGCGAAGCGCTCGTCGTCGATCCCGCCGTCGATCGAGAGGTTTCGGTAGGTCCGCTCGAGGGAGACCCCCTCACCCTCGACCGCGTGTTTGACCGGGAACAGCGTCTCCTGATCGTACCAGACCTCGACGCGGTCGACGCTGCGGTCGGCGGGCTCGCCCTCGCTGGTCGCTAGCGGAATGACGTACTCGGTGTCCTCGATCAGGACACTGATCGAGCGCTCGATCGTCTCGCCGTCCGGCGGATCGAACGCGACGCGGTAGGCGTCGCGGCCGTCGACCGTCGTCTCCTCGGTCGCCGTGATCTCGTAGGCCTCGAGGTAGCGCTCTTGCTGGTCGTACAGTCCCTCGAGATACGATGTCGCGTTCGGATCGGTCTCGAGGCGAGTCGCCCAGTTGTGTGTGGCGTCGTAGTGCCAGCGCTCGTCGCCGTCGTCCGCGATGACGGTATCCGCGCCGCCGGCGCTGGTTTCGATTCGGCTCTTCCCGTCGGCTCGGAGCCACACGTCTTCGGTGTACTGAGTCGTTTCGCCGTCAACGGTCCGGCGAACCTCGACCGTCGCGGTGACGTCGTTCGGTGGCTCGGCCTCGCTGATTTCCTGCTCGAGGTCGGCCGGCGTCGGGCCGCTACTCGGCAGCGTGGCACAGCCCGCGGTCAGGAGCACGAGCGCCAGCGCGACGGCGAAGAGGGGAGATCGGGGGTCACGATCGCTGGCCAACATGTTATCCACCTCACGTTTCAGCAATCATTAACTCGTCGGTCCGGGTACTGCTGTCGCCGCAGTTGGCCACCGGTTACTCGTGAGCGCCGAATCCGCCGGCGAACAGGGTCGAGAGGTATCGCAGGACGAGCAAGGCGACGATCAGTCCTGCGAGAAAGCGGGGATCGAAGCCGGCCCGCATCTCGCGTATGCCGTACGCCACCACGAGGACCCCCATGAGGAGGGCGGTCCCGCCGGCCCACCGGGCCGCGTGGCCCGGGTCGACCGACTCGTCGTAGTTCGCGTGGAGGTCGACGCGCCCGCGGAACGCGATGAGAGAGCCGAGTCCCAGAATCGCGAGCCCGCAGAGCACCCAGACGAAACCGCTGACGAGATTCGGGTCGACCATACCGGTGTGGAATCTGGGCCCAGCGGGCGAATAAGTCCGGCGGTTATCCGGTCGAACTGTGGCCTGACAGCCGCCCGCTCGCCGTCTTCCGTTCGGATATCCGTCGTTTTCGTATACAAAAGATATTTTTCTGCCCGAGCAAAACATACTCTCATGAGTACGCAGGCGACGGAAGACCGTATTCTCGATGTTCTCGAGGAGGACGCACAGGCGTCCTACGCCGAGATCGCCGAGCGGGCGAACGTCTCGAAGCCCACAGTACGCAAGTACATCAATCAACTCGAGGAGGAGGGTGTCATCGTCGGCTATTCAGCCGATATCGACCCGAAAAAGCTCTCGAGTCAGACGATCGCGCTGGTCGGACTGGACGTGGCAAGCGAGCGTTACGTCGAGGCGACGAAAGCGATCAAGGACCTCGAGGAGGTCGAGGCGCTGTACAGTTCCAGCGGCGACCACATGCTGATGGCCGAAGTGCGCGCCGAGGACGGCGACGCCCTCGGCGAGATTATCTCCGAGGAACTCCTCGAGATCGACGGCGTCACCGCGGCCCATCCCTCGTTCTTGCAGGAACGGCTGAAGTAACTCCCCTGACGCTCTCCGTCGTCGCCGTTGGGATTTCAGTTTTCAGGCTGGGCGTCGTACTCCAGGATAGTTCATGCAGACATACGAACGCGAAACGACCGTCGACTCGCCGTTCGACTCGGTCTGGGGGTTTCATTCGCGGATTTCCGGGCTCGAGGCGGTCACGCCCGACTGGCTCCATCTGCGCGTCGAGCGCGTGATCGGTCCCGACGGCGAGCCGGAGCCGGACGTACTCGAGCCCGGGTCGGAAATCGCGCTGTCGATGCGCCCGTTTGGCGTGGGGCCGCGCCAGCACTGGACGTCGGTGATCACGGCCCGCGAGCGCGGCGAGGGAACGGCGTACTTTCGCGACGAGATGGTGCACGGCCCGTTCGACCACTGGGAGCACACGCACGCGTTCTTCGCCGACCGGGAGCAGACAGTCATCCGGGATCGCGTGGAGTACGACCTGCCGTTCGGCGGCCTCGGCGACGCGGTCGAGCCCGTCTCGACGCTCGGCTTCGAGGCCATGTTCCGGGCACGCCACCGGCTGGCGAAAGCGCAACTCGAGTGATCGGCGAGGCCGGTCGGGAGAGGCCGTTCCGTTCGGATTCGAGAGGTGTACCACGCTCGTTTTTGCCCGTTGGGCCGCTAGGACGGACCATGACTGACCGCAAGCGACTCGAGCGCCGGGAACTGTTGGGTGCGCTCGGGGTAGGCGCAGCCGCTGGCATCGCGGGGTGTCTCGGCGGTGACGACGAGGACGACGGCTCTCAGGCGCAGGTGTACGAGCCGACGATGGAGGGCGTCGAGGAGGGACCGGTCGAGTTCGGTGACGACGATGTCTGTGCAGTCTGCAGTATGTCGGTTCAAAAATACTTCGGCGGTCGTGGGCAACTCGTTCACGAAAACGGGCTGGGGGCGACGTTCGAGTCCCCGGGCTGTCTGTTCGCCTACATCGCCTCGTCGACGCCGGAGTCACCGATCACCGGGGCGTGGACGGTCGACCGCCGGACCGGCGACCTCATCGACGCGACCGAGGCCCATTTCGTCCTCATCACCGACGACGAGGCCGCCGACGACCCGATGGGGATCGACCCGCGCCCCTACGGCGACCGCGAGGACGCCGTCGCCTTCCTCGAGGAGTGGGAGACTGAGGACCTGAACCCCGACGAGGATATCATCGTCGGACTAGACGCGGTCGATCTCGAGATCGCATCCATCTACCGCGGCACGTGGCTCCCCGACGAGTAGCGATCCGCTGATTCGTTCCGGAACCCGTTTGGGACTTCGAGCGAGTGCGATCACGTGTGAATCTCGACCTCGAGGTCACGCCGGCGGTCGCCCTCGCCGTCGCGGTGTTCGCGACGAGCACTAGCGCGATTCTGGTTCGCTGGAGCGCGGCCCCGAGTTCGGTCGCGGCCTTCTACCGGGTCCTCTTTACGACGGTGCTGGTCGCGCCCCTTGCCGTGACCCGACACCGCGCGGCCTTCGGGCGACTCTCGCGGCGCGATCTGGCGGGTGCCGCCGTCGCCGGCCTCGCGCTCGCGGTCCACTTCGCGGCGTGGTTCGAGAGCCTCGAGCACACCACGGTCGCGGCGAGTGTCACGCTCGTCCAGACCCAACCGATCTTCGTGGCCCTCGGTGCGAGGTTCTTCCTCGGCGAGCGGATCGGCCGCGCGACGGTAGCGGGCATCGCCGTCGCGATCGTCGGGGCCGCCGCGATGTCGCTCGGCGACGCCGGGAGTGGGGCCCTCTCCGGCGCGACGCCGTACGGCAACGCCCTCGCCGTGGTGGGCGCGGTGACCGTCGCCGGCTACGTGCTCGCCGGCCGCTCGATCCGCCAGCGCGTGCCGCTGTTTCCCTACGTGACCGTCGTCTACGGCGTCTGCGTGCTCGCGCTGTGCTGTCTCGTCGGCCTGCAGGGCCACAGCTACGTCGGCTACCCGCCCCGCGAGTGGCTGTGCTTCCTCGGGCTGGCCGTCGGCCCCGGCGTCTTCGGCCACACGGTGAGCAACTGGGTCCTCGAGCACCTCGAGTCGGTCGTCGTCAGCGTCGCGTGGCTCGGCGAGCCGGTGGGCGCGACCCTACTCGCGGTCGTCTTGCTCGCGGAGGTCCCCGACGCGATCACGATCGCCGGCGGCCTCGTCGTGATCGCGGGGGTCGCCCTGACGACCCTCGAGCGCGAGCGCGGCGGCGAGCCGGCGGACTGAGGCGTCAGTTCGACTCGTGGTGCCTCTCGAGGCGAGCGGGAAAAAAAAAGCGGAGCGGTTGATCGGCGGGTCGACGAGCTACTCGACGTTGATCTCGCCGACCGCCTCGAGTTGGGATTGGTCGAGGTAGACGCCCATGTCCTCCTCGGCGACGAACTCGACGGACTGCGTGTCGCCTTCCTCGTCGAGGAAGGCAGAGCGGACGTAGGTGTTCCACTGGTTCGTGTCGCCGTCGCTGGCGACCACGAAGTTGTGGCCGGGCAGCGGTTCGAAGGTTCGGTTCTCTCGGTCGGGCTGGCGTCGCCCGATCGCGTTCTCCCACTCGATCGCGTAGGTCTCGCCCGCCTCGAACTCGAGGGTGGGGTTCGTCTCGTCGGCGATGGCCTCTGGCTCCTGTCCGACCCACTGGCCCTCCTCGAGTGTCAGCGAGTAGGTCTCGGTCGGTTCTCCCGGCTCGATCGCCGGGAGCGTGACGGTGACCTCAGTGTCGTCACCGTCGATCGCCACCGTATCGGTCACCCGTTCGTGGCCGTAGGTCCAGACCTCGAGGTCGTACTCGCCGTCCTCGAGCATGTCGAAGCGAGCGACGGCCGGGGCGTCCTCCGCGGCCGGCGTCTCTTCCTCCTGAACGTCGTCGGTCTCCGTTTCGTTACCATCCGACTCGTTTCCGCCCTCGTCGTCGCCGGGCTCTCGTTGCGTCTGCTGTTCGTTCTCCGGCGGCTCCGGTCGTGCGGCGACGTCGGAGAACGCGTGTTCCTCCCCGACGAACACCTCGGCACCGAGCGGCTCGCCGCTCTCGTCTTCGACCTGTACTCGCAGTTCGTGGACCTCGTCCGGACTGATCAGTTCGACCGGGCCGCGCATCTGGACCGGGTGCGGGACGCAGTAGTATTGTGCGAGCGGCTCCTCGGGAGTGATCGTGAGCGAGGTGGATTCGCCTTGCTCCTCGACGAAGTCGGTCGCTTGGACGACTTCGCCGTTCTCGCCCTCGATCGTGAAGTTGTGGCGCGAGCCGTCGCCGTTCGTCCAGACGATTTCGTTCTCCTCACCTTCGATCAGCCGCAGCGGCGGGTTCGAGGCGCCGTCGATTTCCGCCGGTGCGACGCCCTGCCAGCCGCCGACGATGCCGAGCAAGGACAGCGTTCGGCCCTCACCATCGTTCTGCGTGGCCGGAAGCCGGAAATCGATCTCGTCGCGGTAAGCGCCGGCAGTGCCGGTCATCGCGACCGTGCCGGTGACCGCGGCCCCCTTCAGTACCCCGCGACGGGAAACGTCTTCGCGAGATTGGTTTTCGTTTGACATTGTTGTGTTGTCCTGTCGTGGTGTTCAGGCGTCTATCGAGAACACGGCGAGCGTGTCGCCGCGGGTTCCCTGTCGGAGCCAGCCGCTGCCGCCGACCTGCACGGCGACGTACTGTTTCTCCTCGCCGGGGTCGTACCAGCTCATCGGCGAGGCGCTGATCGGGACGTCGAACTGGTGTTCCCAGAGGCGGTCGCCGCTCTCGCCGTCGTACGCGACGAAGACGCCGTTTTGGGTTCCGTTGAACACGAGTCCGGTCGCCGTCGACAGCGAGCCGCCCCACATGTAGAACTCGTCTTCGCTCTCGATCCAGTCGCGCCAGACGCGCTCGCCGGTCGACGGATCGACCGCCGCGAAGGCGGTAATGTTGCCGTTCCACTCGTCGGGGAACTCGCTGGCCGGATCGTCCAGGCCGCCGCCCCAGTAGGGGTTGCCCTCGCTGAACTCCTCGTAGCGCCAGTAGAGGTCCTGCGGGTAGTTCTGGTGGATGACGTACACCAGCCCCGTCGCCGGGTTGTACGACGGCGGCTGCCAGTCGTTGCCCCCGGGCGCGCCGGGGACGAACGGCACCCGCTCGTCCTCGCTAATGTGAGGGATCATCTCCCACATATTGATGTGCTGGCAGATCTCCTCGCTGCGCTCGTGGAGCTTGCCCGACTCGGCGTCCATCATGTACACCCAGCCGGATTTGTCCGAGCCGACGACCATGTCCATCGAGCCGCCCTCGACTTCCACGTCTCGAAGCAGTACCCGCGGCGCGGCCGCGTCGTAGTCCCAGACGTCATGGGGGCTGCTCTGGAACCCCCATTCTGTCTCGCCGTCCTCGAGGTTCATCGTGATCGTCCCGCAGGTCGGGAAGTTCGGCCCCGGGCGGACCGTCCCGTCGAAGTCGGGACCGGGGTTCGCCACCGGCGAGTGGAGGACGCCGCGTTCCTCGTCGATCGTCGGCGTCATCCAACTCGTCCCGCAGCCGTGGGTGCGGCTCTCGCCGACCCACTCGTCTTCGGGCAGCGTGTGCTTTCGCCACCGTATCTCGCCGCTCTCAGCGTCGAGGGCTGCGATGAACCCGATGACGCCGTACTCGCCGCCGGCGCTGCCCGTGTAGATCGTGCTGTCGTGGATCACCGGGGCCCACGTCGCCGAGTAGCCGGCCTCGTGGTCGGCGGTCTGGGTGTGCCAGACCTCCTCTCCGGTGTAGCGGTCCAGCGCGACGACGCCGGAATCGAGCGTCGTCATGTAGACCTTGTCGCCGAGAACGGCGGCCCCGCGGTTGTTGTCGTCACAGCACAGTTCGACCCCGATCGGCGGCGCGTAGGTGTAACTCCAGAGGACCTCCCCCTCGCGGGGGTCGATCGCCTTCATGTGATTGGGTCCGTTCGTCTGGTACATGATCGGCGGGTCCCCCGGAATCACGATGGGCGTCCCCTCCATGCTCGAGCCGGTGCCGACGGACAGCTCGTACTCGAGCTCGAGATCGGAGACGTTCTCGGGCGTAATGGTGTCGGCGGGCGTGGCTCGGTGTTGTTCGTAGTTCCCGCCGTACATGAGCCAGGACTCGGGGTCCTCGCCCGTCTCGCTCAGCATTGCCTGATCGACGTCGACCTCCGGAATGCGGTCGGTGTCGTGTTGTTCGGTGACCGACTCATCGGGCCCGCCGACCAGCGTATAGCCGTCCTCGATCTCTCGCAGTTCGATATCCCGTGCGGCCTGTACGGCCCTGTCGTTGCGTAGTGCCATGCGTGATCACCTCAGTTCGCTCGGAGCGCGCATCTCGTCGGTGATGTAGAAGACGGTATGCAGCAGCTCCTCCTGACTGACGATCTGGACGGCAGAGCCCGCAGTGAACGCGGCCGTCAGCTGTTCGTCCGTAACGCGTTCCTCGCCGGCGAGATCGCAGGCCGCGGTCGCTGAGACGAACAGCCCGCCCAGCATCGCCTTGACGTACCTGACCGCCGCGTCGAGGATCTCGTCGGTGATCAGCACCTCGTTCTGCCAGAGGTGTCTGTCGAGCCCGCGGATCCACAGCAGCGCCCCGCCCATCGCGCGCTGGTGGAGCGGCGGGACGGTGTCGGTCTCGAACTCGACGTCAGCCGGGATCTGATTCGACGGCACCCAGCGGGCCAGCCGCTCGTCGTTGTTCGTGACATCGACCAGCAGCGCCGTTTTCTCCGACTCGTCGAAGCCGACTTCGTCGAGCGCCGACGACAGAGGGTCGGCCAGAATTAGTTCGCGCGCCGTCGTCTCGACGTGCGCCGCCGTAAACCGCGGCAGGTTCTCGTCGAGGCTCTCGAAGAACCCGACCTCGAGCAGGTGGTCGTAGAGACGCCACCCGGGCTCAGCGACCGCTGTATACAGTCCGTGTGGTTCGTCCGGGATGTCCCCGTCGCGAACGGTCGGCAAACGGCCGATCTCGTCCGCGATGGCCTCCCGTTCTCGCTCGAGTAACTCCCGATCGAGTCGCCCGGCGAGATCGGCCCGAATCGCGTCGCCGCGAGAGGCGAACATCGAGTCGGACTGTGCTTCGATCTGTCCTGCGAGTCGCTCCCACGTGATCGCCCCGTCCCCTGGGGTGTCGACGCCGAGGGTCGTCGCCAGATCGCGTTGTTCCGCGACCGTCATGTCTGAGGCAGTGGATACTTGTGCCATGATACCACGGCACAGTTGACGCCACCCCGTGATTTGATAATACTTACCAATGGATTCGGGGCCGCTCGAAACGGGCTAAATGAGTGTGTTCATTAAACAGGTAAAATACCTTGGACGGCATTATACGCTCCCCTGTCTCCCAGCGAGCACGGTGGCGCTTTTTGATCGTTCGACGCGTACACGAGACCGCCGATGGTCGACATCCCCGAGACGCTCGCCCGACTCGAGCAGCCCGCGTACACCGGTTCCAACCGGTGTCTGCCGTGTACCGCGGTGAACGTCGCCATCGCTGCCGCCCTCGCGGCCGGCCTCGCCCTCGCGGGCTCGGCAGTCGCCGGCGCGCTCGCGTTCGGCGTCTGCCTGGTGCTCATCCGCATCCGGGGCTACCTCGTCCCGGGCACGCCGGCGATCACCCGACGGTATCTCCCGGATCGCGTTCTCGAGCGATTCGGCAAGTCGACAGCGGCCAACCCGACGATCGAGACGGTCTCCCCCGACGAACTCGTGAGCACCCTGACCGCCGCCGGCATTGTGACGGCCGACGAGGGCGCGATTCGACTCGATCCCGCGTTCCGACGGCGGTGGGACGACCGCCTCTCGAGGACCGACGCGGCCGACTCGAGCGCGGCCGAGGTCGGGTCGATGCTCGGCGGAGCGGAAAGCAAGCAGGTCGGCGAGACTGCGTTCCTCCTCGACGGCCGAGAGCGGGTCCGGTGGGAATCGACCGCGGCGCTCGCGGCCGACCTCACTGCGGCGGCCGAACTCCGCACCCGGATCGACGGCTGGGACGACCTCGCGGTCGACGAGCGCCGCGACCTCCTGACGGGGCTGCGACTGTTGCGAGACGAGTGTCCGATCTGTCGCGAGCAGGTCCCGACCACTGCCGAGCGCCTCGAGCACTGCTGTCGGCGACCCCGCATCGGCATCCGGTCGGTCTGTGAGGGGTGTGACCGACCGGTGGTCGAACGCATCCTCGCCGAGTCGGCGGCCGACCCGTGGCTCGAGCTGACCGGTGTGGCGGTGGCCGATGAGGCGAGGGCCGAAAAATAAGCAGTCTCCTCCGGTCGATTTCAGTCGTCGCCGGCCGCGGGGTCTGTGGTCTCACCGAGCGGTTCGACCTCGACGTCGATTTCCGCGGCGGCGGCCTTGTACTCGGGGATCTTCGACCGCTCGTCGAGCACGTGGTTCGTGAGCTTGTTCGCCGAGGCGGCGGCGAAGTGGGGCGTCGTCCAGACGACCCCCTCCTTCGTGTCGTCGGTCACGTGTGCCTCGAGCGTGATCTCGCCCCGCCGCGAGCGCAGGCGGACGTACTCGCCGTCCGCGATGCCGTAGTGCTCGGCGTCGGCGGGATGTACGTCGACGAAGTTCTCCGGGGTCTGCTTATTGAGCGTCGGCGATCGCGTGCTCATCGTCCCGGTGTTGTAGTGTTCCTCGAGGCGCGCGGTCGTGAGGATCAGCGGGTACTCGTCGTCGGGCGTCTCGGCCGGCGGCTGGTGGGCGACGCCCTCGATGTGGCCTCGGCCGCTCTCGGTGTCGAACTCGTGCTCGTAGAGGAACGGATCGCCCTCGTCGCCGGGTTCGTAGCAGGGCCAGTGCAGTCCTTCCTCACCGAGCAGGTCGTAGGTCATGCCGTGGTAGCTGGGACAGACCTGCCGGAGTTCCTCGAAGATCTCCTCGGGGTCCTCGAAGTCGAACCCACCGGAGCCGAACAGCCGCGTTCCGAGCTCGCTCAGTATCTCCCGGTCGTGTTTCGTGTTCTCGTGGACTTTCCCCACGCCGCGCATCCGCTGGACCCGCCGGTCAGTGTTGGTGACGGTCCCGCCGCGTTCCGCCCACGTCGTCGCCGGGAGGATCACGTCGGCGTAGTCCGCGGTCTCCGTGTGGAAGATGTCCTGTACGACGGTGAACTCGAGGTCCGCCAATCGCTCGGCGACGGCGTTGGCGTCGGGCTCGCTCATCACGGGGTTTTCGCCCATGACGTAGAGGCCCTTGATCGAGTCACCCGCCTCGTAGGAGATCTCGACGTTCGTGAGCCCGGGTTCGTCGGGTATCTCGAAGCCCCACACGTCTTCGACCGATTCGCGGGCCTCGTCGTCATCGACGAGTTGGTAGCCCGGCAAGACGTTCGGCATCGCCCCGACGTCACAGGTCCCCTGGACGTTGTTCTGCCCGCGAAGCGGGTTGACCCCCGTCCCGGGCCGGCCGAGGTTGCCCGTGATCAGCGCCAGATTGATCTCGTTTTGGACGTTGTCGACGCCGCAGGCGTGCTGGCTCATCCCCATGCCGGTGAAGATGGCCGCGTTGTCGGCCTCAGCGTACTTCTTCGCCGCGAGTTCGATCTCCTCGAGCGGGACGCCACACTCCTCGGCCGCGGCCTCCGTATCGAAGTCCTCGAGGGTCTCTCTCAGATGGTCGAACCCCTCCGTGCGCTCGTCGACGAATTCCTCGTCGATCCACCCGTCGTCGGGGTTTTCCTCGTGGTGCTCGAGGATCGTCTTGAGGACGATATTGAGCAGCGGAATATCGGTTCCCGGATTCAACTGCAGGTGCTGATGGCGCTCCGTATCGTCGATCTGGAACGACCGCGTTGTCTTATTCGCGTGGGGATCGACCTGAATGACCGTCGCACCCTCGAGGACGGCCTGCCGGAAGTACTGACTGTTGGCGATGGGATGTTGCTCGCCCGGATTCGCCCCCTGAATCCAGAAGACATCGGCCTCCTCCCGAAGATCGCGCATGCTGTTTGTCATCGCCCCCGCACCTAGACTCGTCCGCAGTGCCCAGACCGTCGAGGCGTGGCACATCCGCGTGCAGTTGTCGACGTTGTTGGTGCCGTAGCGCCGAGCCAGCTTCTGGAGGAGGTAGTTCTCCTCGTTCATCACCTTCGAGGAGCCAAAAAAGCCCATCGCGTCCGGCCCGTATTCCTCGCGAATCCGCTCGAGTTCTCCGACGATGTACTCGTAAGCCTCCTCCCAGGAGGCCTCCCGGAACTCGCCGTCTTCCTTGATCCGCGGCTCGGTGAGTCGATCCTCGTGGTCGACCACTTCCGTCGCCGCACCGCCTTTGATGCAGATTCGTCCCTCGTTGACCGGGGCGTCGCCCCAAGGCATGAACTGGACGTCCCCCGGTTCCTCGCCCGGCTGTACTTGAATGCCGCACCCGACACCGCAGTACGGACAGATCGTCTTGACTGGCTCTCGTTTCTCGCTGGACATTGTGTACTACCTCCAGGTATCGCACCCGTTAGACGAAACACACCACCCGACCATGCATGAGGCTTTCTGACACACTAACGGTATGTGGCTTCGAACGACGGATCGAGCGATCGAATCGTCGCCGGCCCGGCCGTGATAGCCACACTCCCGCCGACAGGGAAACGCTGAGGGACATGCGTGACCTGTGTTCACACGATGGAACTCACACGGTCGCTCGTCGAGAACCGAGCGGCCGAGTACCGCGATCGAGAACCCCTGTACGCCGTCGAACAGGAGGCCCTCGAGACGCTTCCGGCCACCCTCGAGACCGGTGAGTACGGCCGCCGCGACGCGGCGTGGGTCGTCAGGTGGTACTACCGTCGCCACCTCGGCGATTATCCCGACGACAAGCGACGGGCGGCGGAGGATCGATTCCGGAGCAACGACTTCGACGCGGTCCGGAGCGCCATCGGCGACGCTGTCGACGCGACGACCGCCGCCGAGGCGATCGATCGACTGACCGACCTCGCGGCCGTCGACGTTTCCGTCGCCTCGGCGTTCCTCATGTTCGTCGATCCCGACGAATACGTGGTCACCGGTCCTCGGGAGTGGTCGGCGCTCCGGGACGCGGAGGAACTCGAGCAGCCCTATCCCGACCCGCCGTCGGTGTCGGACTACGAACGCTACCTCGAGCGCTACCGATCGATCGCGGATCGCTTCGACTGCGAGCTGTGGACGCTGTACCGGGCGCTCTGGCGGTTGTCGGGTTGAAACGGTCCGCTCGATCGCGACCCGAAACGCGACCGCACACTTTTGCGATCGGTCGCCCAACGGTCGACTATGTCCCCCGAAACCGAGGGAGTCGGGCGCTCGGGTGTCATCATCGCCGGCGGCCACTCGACCCGCTTCGGCGACGACGACAAGGCCGTCGCCGACCTCGCCGGCACGCCGATGCTCCGCCGCGTGGTCGATCGGCTCGAGCCGGTGGTCGACGAGATGGTCGTCAACTGCCGGGACGAGCAGGTGCCGACGATCCGCGAGGCGCTCGACGGCGGGCCGGAGGTATCCGTCGCGGTCGATCCGGTCCCCGACCGCGGGCCGATGGCGGGCATCATGACCGGGCTCCGGGACGCCGCGAGTGAGTACGCCGTCGTCGTCGCCTGCGACATGCCGTTCGTCGACCCCGACCTCGTCGACTACCTCTTCGAGCGGGCGGCCGGCCGCGAGGCCGCGGTGCCCCAACTCGAGGACCAGTGGTTCCAGACGACCCAGGCCGTCTACCGGACCGCGGCGATGGTCGACGCCTGCGAGCGCGCCCTCGAGCGCGACGAGCGGCGGATCGTCGAACCGCTGTTGGAACTCGACTACGTCGTAGTCGACGAAGAGGAGGTCCGAGAATACGCGAGCCTCGAGACCTTCGAGAACGTCAACACTCGCGAGGAGTTCGCGGCGGCGCTCGAGCGACTCGCGGACGAACGCGACGGGATCGAAGACTGAGTGGCCGAATTCGACGGACCGCCCGTCGACGCGAGCGAGGACCCGACCGGACTCTCGACCCAGCCAGCCCACAACCTCTTTGGCCGATCTGTCCGTACGGAGCGTATGAAATTCGCTGTCTTCGGTGCCGGCGGTGTCGGCGGCTACCTCGGGGCTCGCCTCGCCGACGCGGGTCACGAGGTCCACCTCGTCGCGAGGGGCGACCACCTCGCCGCCCTCGAGTCAGACGGACTGCGCCTCGAGAGCGTCCGCGGGGACACGGCGGTCGAGCTCCCGGCGACCGACGACCCGGCAGAAATCGGGCCGTGTGACTCCGTCCTCTTCTGCGTGAAGGCCCACGACACGCGCGACGCCGCGGCGGATCTCGAGCCGCTACTCGGCGAGGAGACGACTGTCGTCTCGTTCCAAAACGGCGTCGACAACGAGGCGTGGCTGGCCGAGAGAATCGGCGCAGACCACGTCGTCGGCGGCGTGGCCTACATCTTCTCGACTATCGGCGAGCCCGGCATCGTCGAGCACACCGGCGGCCCGGCGCGGTTCGTCTACGGCGAACTCGACGGCGAGCGGACCGACCGAATCGAGGAACTCGACGCGGCCCTCTCCGAGAGCGAGGGCGTCGACGCGGTACTCGCCGCGGACATCCGGGTCGAACTCTGGCGCAAGTTCGCGTTCATCTGCGCACAGGCGGGGATGACCGCGACGACTCGACTGCCGGTCGGCGAACTCCGCGAGACCGACGCCTCGTAGGCGATGTACCGCCGGCTCATCGAAGAGGTCTGTGCCGTCGGCAGGGCCGAGGGCGTCGACCTCCCCGCAGACACCGTCGAGGAGTGGCTCGAGTTCGCGCGCGATCTGGATTCCGAGATGTACTCGTCGCTACACTACGATCTAACCCACGACAAGCGACTCGAACTCGAGGCGCTGCACGGCTCCGTCGTCCGCCACGCCGAGGAAGCGGGCGTCGACGCGCCGATGAACGAGGCGGTCCACGCGATCTTGCGGCCGTGGGCCGACCGAGCCGAACGGCGACTCAGTATCGATTTTAGCGTCTGATGGTGCCGTCGAGCGGAGCGCCGCCGCGTCCCTTTTAACAACGCGCCGGCCGTACGAACGGTCATGACCCCGTCTCGTTCGAGCGACCGCGACCGGTCCTTTCGGTTCGAGTACGAGCCACCGACCATCAAATTCGGTGCCGGCTGCGTCGACGACCTCGCGGCCGAACTCGAGGCGCAGGGCCTCGAGCGCGCGCTGGTCGTCTGTGGCTCGACGGTAGGCGAAACGCCCGCGGTGACCGACCCGGTGAAATCGGGGCTCGGTGATCGGCTCGCCGGCGTCTTCGACGAGACGACGCCGGAGAAGCGCCTCGAGACGGCCCTCGAGGGCCGCGACCGACTCGAGGACGTCGACGCTGACGCGCTCGTGAGCCTCGGCGGCGGCAGCAGCCTCGACGTTGCGAAGGTCATCAGTGTCCTCGCAGCGACCAAGCGAGGCCCGGCGGCCGCCGGCCGGGAGTTCGCCGAGTCGGGTACGCTTTCGGTGCCCGACGAGGGATTGGTCCCGATTGTCACGGTTCCCACTACGCTCGCAGGCGCGGACCTCTCGATGGTGGCCGGGGTCACCGCCTCGCCCGACTCGGGGTTGGTCGACCAGGAAATCGGCGGTGGACTCTCCGATCCCGGATTGATGCCCGCGACCGCGCTCTACGATCCTGAACTGGTCGCGACTACGCCCGAGTCGGTGCTCGCGGGCTCGGCGATGAACGGCTTCGACAAGGGCATCGAGACGCTCTACGCGAGCAACGCGACGCCGATAACCGACGCGACGGCCAGACACGGCCTCGAGAAACTCGCGGACGGACTCGACGCGTTCGGCGACGGGGACCGCGATATCGACACGTTCGAGACGATTCTCGAGGGGATCGTGCTCGTCCAGTACGGCATCTCGCGGCCCGGCGAGACGACGGCCTCGATCGTTCACGCCTTCGGCCACGGGCTCACGCGGACGTACGATGTCCAGCAGGGGGCCGCCCACGGCGTCGTCGTCCCCCACGTCCTCGAGTATCTGTTCGATCAGGACGGCGTGGACGCCCGGGCGGGGATGCTCGCGAACGCGCTCGGCGTCGACAACGCCGCGGATCGGGAGGCAGCGGTCGTCGACGCGGTTACGGAAATCCGGGACGGACTCGACCTGCCCTCGCGACTCCGCGAGGTCGACGGCCCGGAGCCCGCGGAATTCACCGCGGTCGCGGAGTCGATCCTGAACGACCCGTTCATGGCGAACGCGCCGCCGGGGCTGGACCCCTCGATCGACGAAATCGAAGCGGTGCTCGAGGCCGCGTGGTAGCGCCGAGCGGTCTCAGCGATCGACGCTGGCGTCCGTCCCGTCGACCGCCGGCGGCGGGTCGGCCCCGCGAGGCGGCGGCTCGAGGCCGGGGTGGACCGGCGAGCACAGCCTGACGGCGTAACACAGCAGGATCGTACCGCACGCCGAAAGCAGGAACACCAGCGTCGGATCGGCGATGTGGACGAGCCTGAGGAGGCTCAGACCGGCCCCGCCGAGGAGGAGCGAGAGGAGTTGCCCCGCGTCGGCCCAGTCAGGTGTGTAGTCGGAAACGCGGTCGGCGATGCGGTCCCGATAGGTGGTTACGTAGAGCAACCCGCAGCACGCGCCGAGGAGCACCGCCGGCCAGTACTCGAGGGGTTTCGGGAGCCCGATATCCCAGCGAATGTAGACGAGGTAAAGCGGGAATCCGACGAGCAACGCCACGAACTCGCCGCGTCGGCCGTCCAGGATTTGCCAGCCGCCGTCTTCGTCTCGGAACCAATCCAGCATTGTAACCTTAGCGGTTTGTTCAACGCGTTGACTGGTGAAGGTTTCCATCGACCGGCGAACGCGAGAACGGGGCGACGATGTAGCCCTACGAATCGCCGTCGACGTACGACGGGCGCTCGGCGTACTCGATCGGGTCGCGGACGCCGATATTCTGGAACGCCTGTAGCCGGAACGCACAGGCATCGCAGGTGCCACACGCGGGTTCGTTCTCGCGGTAGCAACTCCACGTGTGTTCGTAGGGAACCCCGAGGTCGACGCCGCGCTCAGCAATGTCGGTCTTCGAGTGCTCGACGAACGGGGCTTCGATCGAAATCTCGGTGTCGGGTTTCGTGCCGACGTCGACCAGAGTCTCGAAGGCCTCGAAGAATTCGGGACGACAATCGGGGTAGCCCGAGAAGTCCTCGCTGTGCGCGCCGATGAAGACCGCCTCACAGTCGTTGGCTTCGGCGTAGGAGACCGCCATCGCGAGCAGGTTCGCGTTCCGGAACGGAACATACGACGTCGGAATTTCCTCGCTCTCGAGGTCGGCGTCCGCGACGGCCATCTCCTCGTCGGTGAGACTCGAGGCCCCGATCGCCGAGAGGTGGTCGGTCTCGAGTCGCAGGAAGTCGGCCGCGTCGAGTTCGTCGGCGAGCAGGCGGGCACACTCGAGTTCGCGGTCCTCGGTCCGCTGGCCGTAGGAGGTATGCAGGGCGTAGATCTCGTAGCCCCGCTGGCGAGCCGCGTAGGCGGCGGTGGCGCTGTCCATGCCCCCCGAGAGGAGGACGACGGCGCGTTTGCGTTCGGAAGCCGATTCGTCGGCCGCGGTGTCGTCGGTGTCAGTGGTGTCGGTCATAGGTCGCTCGCAGTCTCAGGTTTCGGGCGCGTCGTTCCAAAGGTCGACGTGCAGTCGCGGCGTGTACCGGAAGCCGTGTTCCATCGCGAGCTCGGCGACGCGGGTGCGGGTCTCCGTGAGTCGGTCGCGGGTCGCGCCCTCGGGCATCAGGAGTACGTCGTCGTCACGGATCGGCACGTCGGCGGCGTCGCGGAGGTCGTCGAGCAGGGCGAGGATCTCCGGCATGTCTTCGGCGTCGGTCACGACGAACTTGAGTTGGAACTCGTAGTCTGCCACGAGCCGCGCCAGCGCGTCCATATCGATCCGGTCGCGCTCGTGGCGCTGTTCCCACTCGCCCTCGCCTTTGGGGTCGCGCTCGGGCGTCGGCGTACTGCTCTCGAGTTTCGGGCTGATCGAGGCGAGATCGATCGGCGCGTCGCGATAGATCGTGCCGTTGGTCTCGACGGTCGTGTGATAGCCCCGGTCGTCGAGGGCCTCGAGTAAGGCGGCGCTTTCCTCGTGGAGCAGCGGCTCTCCACCGGTCAGGACGACGTGGTCGGCGTCGTGGGACTCGATTTCGGCGAGGATCTCCTCGAGTCCCAGCCACGCATGGGTGGGTTCCCACGACGTGTGATAGGAGTCACAGAACCAACACCGGAGGTTACAGCCGCTCGTACGGACGAACACCGAGGGGACGCCGGCGAGCGTGCCCTCTCCCTGTAGGGAGTAGAACAGTTCGTTGATCGGCAGCCCCTCGGGGCGGTCGCCGTCGTCGGCTCCCGAATCGGTCTCGGTGCCGGCCTCGCGGTCGACGGAATCGGAAACCGGCATCTCAGCGCTCGCTCCCCCCACAGAGTTCGCTCGTCTCGCTGACCCGGACCGCCACGTCGGTCACCGTCTCGGGCAGCGCCGCCGCGAGTTTCCGCTCGAGGAGCACGCTCATCACTTCAGCCGTCGGCGGCTGCTCGAGGATGACGACCCCGTCGTCGTCCCCGGCCGCTTCGAAGGCCTCGACGAGGGGATCGCCGGCCTCGAGCAGGAACATGTGGTCCCACTCGGAGATCACGTCGGTAATATCTCCTTTGTCGGCGACCCACCCCTCTTCCGTCAGCGTTCCCGTGACGGTGACGGCGACCTCGTAGTTGTGTCCGTGCGGTCGCGAACACTTGCCGTCGTGGTGTTGGAGGCGGTGGCCGGCGCTGATCCGGATCGGCCGATCGTGCCCGACGCGGAGAACGCGAGGGGTTCCGACGATCCCGTCGTCCGTTACAGGGTCAGAGGCGTCGCGCTCCGCAGCTGGTTCGGTCATATCTCAGTATCCTCTCGAGAATACTTAAAGATGGCCGAGTATCCTCGATCGCGGGCCGGCTTCCTACGAGCGAGTCGAACGGTTCTCGGGAGAAATCGAGTGCTGTCTGCTGACAGAGGCGTTCGCTCGAGAACGAGGGGACGATCAGAAATCCTCAGTGACAGTAGTCGGTAGGCTACTTGCTCGAGTCAGGTTACGTTCCGACGAGTCCCTCGTCCGACCGTCCTCAGTCGGTGAGCTGGTCCTGCAGTCGGTTTTTGGCTTCCGTGCGGCGTTTCCGGGAGAACGCGGGCGTCTCGTCGGAGAAGTCGATTTCGATCTCGTCGAGCGTGCGGCGGTAGATATTCGTCCGTCGCCCTTCTTCGGAGAGCTGTCGTCCCTCGCAGGTCAACAGACCGGCGTCGACGAGTTCCTCGATCCGGCGATAGCAGGTTGCAATCGGGATCTCGATGTCTTCGCTCAGCGCCTGCGCAGATTTCGGCGTTCCGGCTGCACAGAGGATTTCCGCACTGTATTTGTTCCCCAGTGCGGCGAGAATGGCGGCCGAATCCGCTTCGGTATGTTGTGTCCGACTCCGAGACATACTCTCTTCGTTACTAATTACCTGAATTGAATCTTGTGGTTATCGTGAGTATTACTTTATATGATATTTGATGATTCTGTTGGGTGTTTGATCAAACTTCGTGCCAGTGGCAGTGATCCACTCGAGGGCGAGACCCATTTGAGGACCGGGCGCGAACGACCGGTATGAACGTCGCGGTCGTAACGGTCGGGGACGAACTGCTCGCCGGACGAACGACGGACACGAACGCCGCATGGCTCTGCGAGCGGCTCGCAGGCCGCGGCGTCGATGTCGAACGGGTGACCACGGTCCCGGATCGAATCGGCGATATCGCCCGCGTCGTCAACGAGTACCGCGCCGAGTACGACGCCGTGATCGTCACCGGCGGCCTCGGGCCGACACACGACGACCTCACCATGGACGGCGTCGCGGCCGCGCTCGGCCGCTCGGTCGAGGAACACGACGACGCTCTCGCGTGGCTCGAGGCGGACGGCTACACCCGCGAGGATCTCGCGTCGGGGACGGCGGAGTTACCGGCGGGCGCGCGGGCGCTTCACAACGAACCGGGAGTCGCCCCCGGGGCGGCGCTGGAAGGCGTCTACGTGCTGCCCGGCGTGCCCTCGGAGATGAAAGCGATGTTCGAGTCGATCGCCGAGGAGTTCACGGGGACGCCGACCTACCGGGAGACGGTCGTTGCCGACGAACCGGAGAGCGCGCTGCTCGATCGGATCGCCGATCTCCGCGAGCGATTCGACGTCGCCGTCGGGAGTTATCCCGGCGAGTCGGTCCGGATCGAACTGAACGGGACTGACGGGGCGACCGTCGCGGAGGCGGCCGCGTGGCTCCGCGAGCGCGTCGACTCTCCGTGAACGTCGTGAGTTTTCATACGGTCTACTGTAAGTCAGTGCCGGTGGGACCGCGACCGTCCTGCGGTCCAACCGGAAACCGTTACAGGAAACCGTATCAGCGGTAGAAGGAGGCGAGCCACGCGATCGTGACCAGCAAGCCCAGTGCGAGCGCTCCCCAGCCGACGACGGCCATCGGTAGCTCCGGTTCGGCTCCCGTTTCCGTCGCGAGAACGGCGGCGTCGATCAGTGCAGACATGATCGGCGATCCGTCCGCGTCCCTCTTAACCTTTCAGAAACCGAGTTGGTCGCCGCGACTCGGACTCGAGTTTCGTAGGCGTCGATGCCTCCCGATCGGCGGGATGGCCCCGGCACGTCCTGCGATACGGCTTTCCGACTGGGGTTCCCATCCCCCGCCATGGAGTCCATCGGCGTCGTCGTCAACCCGATCGCGGGGATGGGCGGTCGGGTCGGACTGAAGGGAACCGACGGAAACGTCGCCGAGGCGCGCCGCCGCGGCGCGGAGCCGCGAGCGCCGGACCGAGCGCGGGAGGCGCTGCGATCGCTGCATCGTCGCGCGCCCGAGCTCACCGTCTATACGGCTGCCGGCGAAATGGGCGAACGCGCGGCGCGAGACGCGGGCTACGAGCCCACTGTCGTCTACGAACCGGCCGACACCGACGCCAGCGACACCGAAACCGCCTCGACGACCGCAGCCGATACCCGGGCGGCCGTCCGCGCGCTACTCGAGCGCGAGGTCGATCTCGTGTTCTTCGTCGGCGGCGACGGAACCGCCGTCGACGTGGCCGAAGTGCTCGAGGCGGCCGAGAGCGAGACGCCGCTGCTCGGCGTACCAGCGGGCGTCAAGATCTACTCGTCGGTGTTCGGCGTGACGCCGGCCGACGCCGGCCGGATCGCCGCCGAGTTCGACCGGACCGAGACTCGCGAGGTCAACGACATCGACGAGGACGCGTACCGCGAAGGCGAGGTGCGGACGGAACTCAAAGCCGTCGTCCCGGTCCCCGTCGCGCCGGCGGTCCAATCGAGCAAGCAGGTCTCGAGCGGCAGCGTCGACTCGCTGGCCGCGGGATTCGCCCGCGAGGTCGAACCGGGTCGGACCTACGTCTTCGGACCCGGAAGCACCGTCGGCGCAATCGAGAAAGAACTGGGCATCGAGCCGTCGCCGCTCGGCGTCGACGTCTGGCGTGCGGCCGAACGCGACGATGCGGACGGAAACGCGGACAGTTCGAGCGCGGAGCACGGCGAAGTACTCGCCCGCGACGGCGCGGAGTCGGATATCCTCGAGGCCCTTACGGACCCGGTCACGATCGTCGTCTCGCCGATCGGCGGGCAAGGGTTCGTTTTCGGCCGTGGGAACCACCAGATTTCGCCAGCGGTGATTCGGCGAGCCGACGAGATCGCGGTCGTCGCGGCCGCCGAGAAACTCGACGGGATCGATTCGCTGCGCGTCGATACCGACGACGAGGAAATCGACGAGGAACTCCGCGGCTGGCTGCAGGTCCGCACGGGTCGGTTTACCACCCGTCTAGTTAACGTCGTCTGAGTATCCGCTGCAGTGTCTAAGGACTACTCCGTTTGCACGTGGGCATATAAGGTGTTCGTCGGAACGGCAGTAGAAATCAACCATATAACGATTCGGTTGTGGATAATGACCATATAGTCAAGATTAAGGCCGGGTCGATCGTAGGGTGTTGCATGGAAACGCGGAAAGTGCAACGACTCGGCCCATCGACGCTCGCGATGACGCTCCCCGCGGAGTGGGCGTCCGAACACGACGTGGAGAAAGGCGACGAGGTCTCCCTGCGGACCAGCGGGAAGGGGACCCTGACCGTGATGCCCGAATCCGCTAACTCGGAGGAAACGGAAGCGATCATCCACACCGACGACCTCGACGCTGACGCCGTCGAGCGCGCGATCGTCGCCCAGTACGTCCTCGGGCGGCGCATCATCCGCATCGAGCGCGAAGACGGGGCCCTCGAGTCCGATCACATCAACGCGGTCTATCAGGCCGAGACCCAGCTGATGGGGCTCGGCGTCATCGAGGAGACCCCCGAGAGCATCTCGATCCGCTGTTCGGTCGACCCCGAGGACTTCACGCTCGACAACCTCTTAGAGCGCCTCGAACGAACGGGACAGACGATGCGCGGCGAGGGGATCAAAGCGCTTGCCCACGGCAACCCCGATCTGGCCCAGCGCGCTCTGAACCGGGAGCGACAGGCGAACAAGATCTTCGTCCTGCTCTTGCGCCTGATCTTTACGGCCTACCAGAACCCCAACCTCGCGCGAGCAGTCGGCCTGAACACCGGCTTTCCGCTGATCGGCTACCGCTCGATCGCGAAGAACCTCGAGTTGACCGCCGACAACGGCGAGGATATCGCCGAGATTGTCATCGAAACCGAGGGCCACACCTTAAACGTCGACAGTTCGGTGATGCGCCAGATCCGAGAGCTGAACGACCTCGTCGACGAGATCACGTCTCGAGCCGTCGAAGCGGCCGTCGAGCGCGATTACGATAAATCGAACGAGGTCCGCAAGCTGTTCCACGAGATCGACGACCTCGAGCAGGAAATCCTCTCGGGGCTGCCCGAGATGGACAACGAGGACCTGCTGCGGATCCGTGAAGTGCTCGTCAGCCTCCAGCAGACCGCACAGTACGCGATGCGAAACGCCGAAATCGCAGCGAATCTCGCGCTGAACGAAGAGTCCGAGCACACGACAATCAACTGATCGGCCCCACCCGCTGCAGCGCGGGCCTGGCCATCGTCGCTGGTCGAGGTGAGCTGAAAGCCGCTGCCTGTCGAGCCCGACAGTTCGTCCGAATGAGTGAAGTTAAGAGACCCCACACACAACGCCCGGACATGGCTACGGAATCCGAGACGACCGACAAGGGCGTCGGACTGGCGCTCGCTCTGGGCGCACTCGCGGTGATCGGCGCACTACTGATGCTTACTGGCGCACCGGACGTGACCGCGGCGTGGGGCTTTGCCGCGGCCGTCCTCTTTAGCTCGCTGGCGGTCGTCGGCATCCATCTCTACTGGCACTGACGACGATCGAACCCGGCTCGCCCCCGAGCGACGACGGCAACCGCTTTGCGATCGGGCCGTATCGGCCGTTAAAAGTTAAGACCGACGACAACCTAGAGGGACCCACGGACGATGACCGACTATTCCGACGAAGAGCAGCGAATTATCTCGTACCTCCGCGAGAGCGCCGCCCGCGGCGAGCAGTACTTCCGGGCGAAAAACATCGCGGACGCGATCGGACTCTCGTCGAAACAGGTAGGCGCTCGACTCCCCCATCTCGCGGAGAAGACGGACGAAGTCGATATCGAGAAGTGGGGCCGCGCTCGGTCGACGACGTGGCGCGTTACGATCAGTTGAGCAGCGTCGAATCGGGCTCCGGCGGGACTGACCCACCGCTCGAATCGCCCCCACCAACCGCCCGCGGTCCACGGTCTTTTTATCCGACAATCGCACACGTACGGGCATGACTGTACGGGTCAACCGGTCGTTCGACGTGTCAGCGTCGCCCGAGCGGGTCTGGGAGTTCATCGCCGATCCGGCGAACCGCGCCCGGGCGATCAGCGTCGTCGAGGAGTATTCGGTAGACGATTCCGACGGGCGGCGGGTGACCTGGCACGTGCAACTCCCCATCCCGCTCGTCCGCAAGACTGTCACCGTAAACACCGAAGACGTCACCCGAAGACCGCCCGAGTACGTCGAATTCGTCGGCAAATCGAAGGTCCTCGAGGTCACCGGGACACACGAAATCGTCGAAACCGACGACGGCGCGCGCCTCGAGAACTCGTTCGTCGTCGACGGCAAGCTCCCGGGCGTCGAGAAGTTCTTCAAGCGCAACCTCGATTCGGAACTCGAGAACTTACAGCGCGCGCTCGAGCGGGACCTCCAGACGACACAGTAAGGATGCTGGAGGCCACGGTGGGAGTATGACCGTCGATACGAACCGCGAGGCCGCTGGAGGCGACACCGGCGACTCGCTCACCCTCGCGCTCGCACAGCTCCGGGTGGAAGCCGGCGAGGTCGAGGCGAACGTCGATCGGGCGCTCGAGGCGGTAGCGCGGGCCGCCGACCGCGGGGCCGATCTGGTCGCGCTGCCGGAACTGTTCAACGTGGGTTACTTCGCGTTCGATCTCTACGCGCGCAACGCGGAGCCGTTCGCGGGCGAGACGTTTACCCGCCTCCGAGAGGCGGCCGCTGACCACGGAATCGCCGTCCTCGCGGGCAGCATCGTCGAGGATCTGGGGGCGACCGAAACCGTCGAGACGCCCGCCGACGACGGGCTGGCGAACACCGCTGCGCTGTTCGATGCCGACGGTGACCTTCGACTCGTCTACCGGAAACACCACCTGTTCGGCTACGAATCGGCCGAATCGGAGCTTTTGGTCCCCGGCGAGCGACTCGAGACGGCGTCGATCGGCGGGCTGACCGTCGGCGTGACCACCTGTTATGACCTGCGGTTCCCGGAACTCTACCGGCGGCTGGTCGAGGACGGCGTCGAGTTGATTCTCGTCCCGAGCGCGTGGCCCTATCCGCGCATCGAACACTGGAAAACGCTCTCGCGGGCCCGCGCCATCGAGAATCAGGCCTACGTCGCGACGATCAACGGTGCCGGCGAGTTCGACGACGCCACCCTGTTGGGCCGCTCGAGCGTCTACGACCCGTGGGGCGTCTCGCTGGCCTCGAGCGGCGACGAGCCGGCGCTGGTTACGACCGAGATCGAGCCGGAGACGGTGGCGAACGTTCGCGAGGAGTTCCCGGCGTTGCGTGATCGGCGCTTGTAGCGGTCCCGGCCGCGGCTGCGCACACTGAGTCGACCCCGACCGCTGACTTTTTATCTCGGCACGTTCTGGGTACGGGTGCCGGCATAGGCGCTTTTCACGTCTCACCGGCATTGCGCGTCGCTCCGGCCCGTCGCGCGCTCGGTTTCCCGGGAACCGAGCCACGCCCGCACCCGTCTCCTCGTCCCACCTTTCGCCTCGCCTCTCGTTTCGATTCCGTTCAGCCGGTCGCTCCGCGACTCTCCAGAGCCATCTTCGTCGTTCTCGCGAGTCAGAACGGGAATCCGCCGTAGCGCAGGTAGACCATATCGAGGATGAGGACGAGTTGGAAAAAACCCTGCACGCCGCCGAGCATCGCGTTCTGTTGGCCGATCGCGGCGATGATCGACGCATCCGGATTCGGCGAGCGCATCTCCTTGTACATTCGGAGTTCGCCCGGCAGCAGGAAGCCAAAGCCCTGCACCGAGAGGATCGTGACGATCCCGAGCGCGACGGCGATCGCGGGCTCGGTCATCGCGAAGCCGTCGATGGTGAGCCCGACCCACGCGAGCGAGCCGACCGTCGCGAGGACGAACGGGACCTGCCAGCGCCGGTCACGCCACGCGTTCAGCCGCCAGCCGAGGAGCAACAGGATCGGAATCAGGTTCGCCGCGGTAAACAGCGCCAACCACGACTCGGCATGGGGAAACATGCCCATTCGTTGGGCCAGCGTGATGCCGCCGGCGATCGTCACGAACGCCAGCGACGGGAGGAGAAACGCCGTCTTGGGCGTGAGCCGTTGGAACACCGCCGCGCTCTGTTCGTCGTCGAGACCGCCGATGACCGGCCCGAGGACGGCTCCGATGAAGATATCGAAGCCCGTCCAGAGCACTCCCGCCATTACGTGGACGTAGGTGTGCTGTTGGACCGTCGCGGCCGTCACCGCGTAGCCGAGCGCGATGAGCGGCACCACCACGACAGCGACCGCAAACGCCGGATTCGCTCGTTTCCCCATCCCCCTGATCGTTCCGCGAACCGTCGCCGTCGACATGCGTGCCACCAGTCAACAGAACAATATAAGGGCTGTTGCTCGAGCAACGGCTACCGGAAGAAAACTATTGGCCAAAAGCGCTGGTAACGGCCCGCAAACGGCGTTTGGGACGATTCGTCGGTACCGGTTACCGGTCCCGGTCGACGGTTTCGCCGGAGCGCGTGGTCGCACCGCCCTCGAGTTTCAGACCGGGCGTGAGACTCGTGTTGATGCCGGTCTTGGCCTCGTCGCCGGCGACGACGCCGAACTTCCGGCGGCCGGTCGAGACGCGGTCACCCTTGACGGTGAACTTGATATCGGCGTCGTCGTGGCGGAGGTTCGCGACGTTCGTCCCTGCGCCGAAATTGACGTTCCGGCCGAGCACGCTGTCGCCGACGTAAGAGAGGTGACTGACCGACGTGCCCCGCGAGACGACGCTGTTTTTGATCTCGACCGAGTGGCCGACTTCCGCGTCCCGGCCGACCAGCGTCGCACCGCGGACGTACGCGTTCGGGCCGATCTCCGCGCCCTCCCGGACGAGTGCCGGCCCCTCGATCACGACGCCGGGGTCGACCGTTGCGCCTTCCTCGACGACCACCGGCCCCTCGAGCGTGGCGTCCTCGCTTACGTCGCCGTCGATGCGGCGCTCGAGGTCGCCGAGTTTCCACTCGTTTGCCTCGAGTAGCTCCCACGGCCGGCCGACGTCGAGCCAGCGCTCGAGCGTGACGGGTGTGACGTCGTATGCGTCGATGACGCGGGCGATCACGTCGGTAATCTCGTGTTCGCCGCGCTCGCTTGCCGGCACCTCGAGCCACTCGCGGGCCTCGGCCGGGAAGGCGTAGGCTCCGGCGTTGGCGAGGTTCGTCGGCGGCTCGTCGGGCTTTTCGACGATTTCGGTGACGCGATCCCCGCTGGGTTCGGTGCTGAGGACGCCGTAGTTGCTCGGTCGGTCGACCTCGATCGCACAGACCGCCGGGCAGGCGTCGAAGAGCCGATCGATCGCGGCCTGATCGTAGAGGTTGTCGCCGTTGAGGACCGCGAAGGGACCCTCGAGGTGGTCTCGAGCGGCGTTGACCGCGTCGGCGGTTCCGGCCTGTTCTTCTTGGACGGCATAGGAGACGGGGACCCCCCGGAACTCGGCACCGAAGTAGTCCCGAACCGTCTCGGCCTCGTAGCCGATCACGAGCACGATTTCGTCGGCTCCGGCCTCGATCGCCGCGTCGACGGTGTGGGCTGCGAGCGGTCGGTCGGCGACCGGGAGCATCGGTTTGGGCACCGACTCCGACAGCGGTCGCATTCGTGTTCCCTGACCCGCCGCGAGAACGACTGCCTTCATGTACTCGCCCCTTCCACGAATCCCCGGATAAGCGATTCGTTCGCGAGTAGAAACTGAAAGACGAGTGTTCGGTTAATACCGCTGGGAAATCGAACGACGGTCCGTCGCTGTCGGGCTCGCCCTTGAGTGGCGCGTCGAGACGGCCTCGAGTGTCTTCCTCAGTCCTCGGATGTCTTGATGTCCGCCGATAGCCCCTGTGCCATCTCGATATCGTCGGCGTTGTTCATCGTCCACGCGGTCCGCTCGGTGACGGCTTCGATTGCCTCGCGGGCGCTGGGGTAGCCGTTGCCGGACTTCTTGACCCCGCCGAAGGGGAGTTGGACTTCCGCGCCGATACACGGCAGGTTCGCGTACGCGAGTCCGATGTCCGCGCGGTCGCGGAAGTAGTTGAGCTGGCGGTAGTCCTCGGAAATGATCGCTCCCGCCAGCCCGTAGGGGGTGTCGTTGTGGATTTCGACCGCGTCCTCAATGTCGCCCGCGTACTCGAGCAGGGCCACGTGCGGGCCGAAACACTCCTCGTTCAGACAGCGCAGGTCGGATTCGTAGTCGATCTCGTAGACGAACGGGCCGACCCAGTGGCCGTCCTCGTGACCGCCGGGAATCTCGCTCTCCTCGAGTTCGAACCGATCGACCAAGACGGTCGCGCCCTCCTCGCGAGCGAGGTCGTTGTGTTGGCGGATCTTCTCGAGGTGGTCGGCCTCGATGGCCGGCCCCATGAACGTGTCCTCGGCGAGCGGATCGCCGACGGCGATGTCCTCGGCGATGTCGACGAACCGCGCTTTGAACTCGTCGTAGACGTCCTCGTGGACGATCAGGCGCTCGCTCGAGACGCAACGCTGGCCGGTGGTCTTGAACGAACTCATCACCGCGGCGTGGACAGCGATGTCCAGATCTGCCTCCTCGGTGATGACGATCCCGTTCTTGCCGCCCATCTCGCAGGCAGCGAGTTTGCCGGGTTCGCCGCCGACTTTGCCGGCGATCTCGTGGCCGACCTCCGCGGAGCCGGTAAAGAGCACAGTGTCGACGCGAGAGTCGTCAGTGATGGCCGCGCCGGCGTCGCCGAATCCTTGTACCATGTTGAAGACCCCGTCCGGAATTCCGGCGTTGTCCATCATCTCGGCGATGATCTGACCGCACCACGGCGTCTGCTCGGCGGGCTTCCAGACGACGGTGTTGCCCTCGACTAAGGCGATGGCCATGTGCCAGAACGGGATCGCGACGGGGAAGTTCCACGGCGTGATACAGCCGATGACGCCCCGCGGTTTGCGTCGCATGAACGAGTCCTTGCCCGCGACCTCCGACGGAACCACGTCGCCGTGGGGGTGGCGCGCGTTGCCCGCCGCCCACTCGACCATGTGCCACGCCTCAGTGACGTCTGCTTTCCCCTCGGAGATCTCCTTACCGCACTCCTTCGAGACGATCTCGCCCAGTTCCTCGTGGCGCTCCCGAAGCTCGTGATAGATGTCCCAGAGGTACTCCGCGCGGTCGATGTAGGACAGGGCCCGCCACTCCTCGAACGCGTCCTCGGCCGCCTCGAGGGCCGCGTCGACGTCGGCTTCGGTCCCGCGCTGGAAGGTCGCCAGCGTCTCCCCGGTGGCGGGATTCTCGCTCTCGAAGGTGGTTCCGTCCCCGTCGTCGGACTTCGTCCGACTGCTCGAGGGACTCCGTTCCGCGTCGGTCCACTCGCCGCCGATGTAGTGGCCGTGTCCCTGTTCGAGTTGCTGGCTCATATACAAACGAACGGCGGCAGCGGTGAAAATCCTGCTGGTAATTCACACGGCTCGAGTCAGGTGGAACCGCTCGCGTCAGATTCGGCTCCCGGTGGTCGGGGAATCGGCTCGGAAGTCATCCGCATAGTCCTTGACGAACGTCCCCATTCCGTGTGGGTCCCGACCGAGAATCCGCCGACTGTCATCGGCGACGCGACCGGCTAACCCGAGACGCGCCGTCGTGTAGATTCCACACATGAGCAGGATAAAGCCCAGTGGGGCCCCGCGCCGACGCATGCGAGCCCCGAATTCCACCAGAGAGGGCCGCGGATACGTGATCGGCCGATTCAAAACGTCGCTAAAAATCGCCGCGACCTCGTGATAGGTGAGTGCTTCGGGGCCGGTGAGATCGTAGGCTCGGTCCTCGTGTCCGGATTCGGTCAGTACGATCGCCGCGATTTCGCCGAGATCGCGTGCGTCGACGAAGCTCGTTTTCCCGTCACCGGCGGGTACGAAGATTTCGTCACGACCGACGATGTCGGCCCGATGGACCTCGAGGAGGTTCTGCATGAAAAACGACGCGCGGAATAGTGTGTGAGCGGCGTCGGTCGCCACGACCCGTTTCTCGATGCGATGATGCGGAACGAGGACGTTCTTGTCCGCGCCCAGCGTGGAAAGATACGCGATGTGGGTGACGCCGACGCGGTCTGCCGCCTCGGCGAACGCCGCCACGGTCCCGTCGTCGACTATGGGTGGCCGAACGAGGAAGAGACTGTCGACGCCGGATAGCGTCGGTCCCCACGTCTCGGGTTTCTCGAAATCGAACGCCACGATGTCGGCGGTAGGCGGGATGGAAGACTGCGCGGCCTCCGGATCGCGGACGCCGACGCGGCTGTCACAGGGACGGTCCGCGAGTGCACCAGCGACATGCTGCCCGACGGTTCCGGTGGCTCCCGTCACGAGCACGGTTCGGGTCATCGATCACGGCCCCAGTAGACGAGCGTCCCGACCGCCACGCCGGCGACGATTACGTGCATGATCATGAGGAGGACGACGCCGAGCACAGTAGCCGCCGGGTCGGCGGTGAGCAAGGCGATATCGGGGACGAACGAGAGGACCAACACGGCACCCGCAACGCGCAGGAAGGTGCGATCGACGTCCGCGACGTACCGGCTCAGCAGCCAGTAGACGACGGCCGCACCGGCGGCTCCGAGTGCCGACAGAAAGGCGACCGGTGGAAGCGTCAACGCCTGAAACCCCGGGGCGAGATCGAGCGAGCCGACGCCGACAACCAGGGCCGCGTTCGCCAGCACGGCGACCACGACGGCGAGTCCCCCGCGAACGGGCAAGGATCGGTTGTGACGTCGCCGTTGCGTGGAGCGGTTTTCGGACACACCACACAGTACGCGTTTTGCTGTAATATATCCTCACACGGGGGCCACCTCCGATCTTTCGAGAGTCTACAGTCCGGCTTATCGGTCCTCTTCTTTCCCGCGATCCTCGGTCACGGTCCGCTCGCCTTCCGGCGGCGCGTCCTCTACATCCTCGTGGCGTTCGTCGCCCGCTTCGGTCATCCCCTCCGTGGAGGGCTCGAGGCCCTCGCCGGTCCGTCCCTCTTCGCTTGCAGCCGGTTCGTCGGGCGTTCCAGATGGCGGCCCCATGGTCCGCTGTTCGTCGCTGTCGGTTCGTGCGTCGGTGCTCTCGTCGCGCTCGATGACGGGATCGGCCCCCTCGTCCGACGCCGCGAGCGAGTCGTGCTCGGCCTCGAGCCGAATCGCATCGTCGGTGATCTTGCTGACGGCGCTCGCATCGAGTGGGACGATGCCCTCGTCGGTCTCCCATTCGAGGATCGACTGGATCGCGCTCGTCGCACCCTCGTCGGCGTCGATGTATGCCGTCCCCTCTTCGGTCATCGTAACGGTGCCGAGCCGGTCGCCGCCGGCGGTTTCGACCCGCTTCCCGACATCCTCGTCGGTAAACGTTGCGCACATGCGCGACCATAGCGCCACTTCGGGAAAACCCGTGGTGCCTGCACTGGCCTGTGCCGCGGCCGCTTGTCGGCTCGGTCGCCGGCCGTCCTCCTGCCCGGTCACTGCCCGCCCAGATCGGCCGCCTTCTCGAGTTCGCTCCGCAGGGTCGTCGAGTCGAACTCGTGGTCGGGCCGGAGTCGGACGAAGTCGAGGAACTCCCGCGCGGAGAGCAACGCGTCGGGGTCGTAGGCCGTCGCGGCCGCGTCGACGGCGTCCCGCGGACCGATTCGGGGCTCGAGGACGGCCAGCGCACAGGCCAGATCGTAGGCCGTGGTCTCGTCGACGCGGTCGTCGTTGACGCTGGTGGCGTCGATGAAGTAGAACTCGCCGTCACAGAGGAGGATATTCTCGGCCCGCAGGTCTCCGTGGGCGAGCCCGTGGTCGTGGACGGTCGCGAGCATCGCGAACAGTTCGGGGGCTCGATCCGCAACGATATCGTCGGAGACGTCGTCGAGGGACCGAAAGTCTGGGAGGTACTCGAGGACGAGGACCCCGAGGCCGTTGACCTCGAAGGCGTCGATCGGTTGGGGCGCGTTGACGCCGATTTCGCGCATTCGCTCGGTGGCCGCGTACTCGTGTTCGACCATCTCCCGGGGGGTATCGAACCGGTCGAAAAAGCCCTCACTTCCGGAGGAGAACGCGCCGACGTTTCGGCCGGTCGTCAGCACGGCGTGGACCAGCGCGTTCTGCCGGGTGACGATCTTGACGAACCACTCGTCGTCGATCACGCAAGGCGTCGAGAGCCAGTTGTCGGCCTCGAGGAACTCGACGCGGACCTCCTCCCGGTCGTAGCGATCCGCCAGCGTACGGACGACACGCTCGATGCGGCTCCACTCGACGGATCCTCGTGCGAGCCGGCGGATATCCATACTCGCACTGTCGGCAGTTGTGGTTAAATGTTCCTCGAAGTGTTGCCGGGAGAACGTGTCTGCCATCGACCGGTCAAGCGTTCGACTCGTCCGCCGCCGCCCGTCAGAACAGTATTATTATCACTGCGGCGAAAGTATCCGTGCATAATATGGATGCGATCGACGATCTCGGCGATGCGATCGATGTCACGCGAAACCGCTTGACACCGGTTCGAAAAGGGACGTGGCTCAAGCTCGCGCTCGTCGTCTTTTTCGTGGGTTCGTCCGGCATCGGCGGGATGGGCGGAGTCCCCGGAAACTTCGGAACGGGTACCGAGGAGCCGACGTTCGAGGGCGAACAGCCGACTGGAGCCACGGACGTTCCCGTCGACGACGTGCTCTTCTGGGCGCTTGCGATCCTCGCGCTCCTCCTCGTGCTCTGGCTGGCCTACGAGTTCATCGCCGCGGTCATGGAGTTCGTTTTCCTCGAGTCGCTTCGCTCGTCCGACGTGGGTCTCCGGCGCTACTTCTCGGCGAACCTCGGGGCGGGACTGTGGCTGTTCCTCTTCCGGCTCGGGCTCCAACTCCTGTTCGGCATCCTCGCGATCGTCCCTGCCGCGGTCGTCTTCCTCTCGATGGAGTCGGGCTTCGACGGCGTTTCGGCCGGCCTTCTCCTGCTCTACATCCTCTATGCGCTCGCGCTGGGGATCATTTACAGTATCGTGATGCGATTTACTACCGACTTCGTTACGCCGATCATGCTGCTCGAGGACCGCGGCGTGCTCGCCTCGTGGCGTCGGTTCTGGACGACGCTGAAAGCGAGCTGGGCCGACTACGTCGTCTATTTGCTGCTAGTCTGGGTTCTCCAGCTCATCGTCGGTATCGCCGCCGGGATCGTCCTCGGATTCGGCGGGCTGATACTGGCGATTCCGTTCGGGATCGTCGCCTTCCTGCTGTTCATCGCCCTCGATATGATCGGCCTGATACTGGCGGCTCTGGTTGCCATCGTCGGGCTCGTCCTGTTTGCGGTCTTTGCCTTGCTGTTTTACGTCCCGATCACGACGTACTTCCGCTATTACGCGTTATTGATCCTCGGTGACACCGACGGCGACCTCGACCTCATCCCCGATCGGCGTGAGGCGGTTCGTGACGGCGGTCTCGGACCGGCCGGCCGGGACGACGACGGAGACGGAACCGAATCTGGCGGGTTCGAATCAGACGACAGGTCGGGCTGGGGCGATTCCGATGGTCGGGACCGGTTGGACGGTCGAAACGACTCGAGCGGATGGGACGATTCCGGCGGCTGGGACGACGAATCCGACGATCGGAGTGGGCCGGACGGCCGGGACCAGCGGGGCGATCGAGACGGGTCGACCGACTCCGACGAGGACGACGACCGCGGCTGGCAGTAGACCCGTCGAGACGGGTCGCGGGAGACGGCCATCGCCGTGGGATCTACGGATCGGCGGTGCGCTTATTTCGGGCGCTAGCAAGTGTCACGTATGGAGTTCGACCTGCCCGACGAACACCGGATGATCCGGGAGACCGTGAGGGACTTCTGCGAACGGGAGATCGAGCCGATCGCCCAAGAGATCGAGGACGAGCATCGGTTCCCCGCTGAAATCTTCGACCAGTTGGCCGACCTCGACGTGATGGGCGTCCCGATTGCCGAGGAGTACGGCGGGCTCGGCGGCGACACGCTCATGTACGCGCTGGTCGCCGAGGAACTCGGCCGCGTCTCCGGCGCGGTCGGGCTCTCCTACGTCGCTCACACGTCGCTCGCGTCGAAACCCATCGAACTGTTCGGCTCCGAGGCCCAGAAAGAGCGCTGGCTGCGCCCGCTCGCCGAGGGCGAGTACGTCGGCGGCTGGGCGCTGACCGAACCAAGTAGCGGCTCCGACGCGTCGGACATGGACACGACCGCCCGAAAGGAGGGCGACGAGTGGGTCCTCGACGGCACCAAGCAGTTCATCACGAACGCCTCCGAGGCCGGCTCGATCCTCGTCAAGGCGGTCACCGACGCCGATGCGGGCTACGACGGCATCTCGACGTTCATCGTCGACCCGCGCGAAGACGACGGCTTCGAGGTGACGACGATCTGGGACAAGATGGGGCTGAACGCCTCGCCGACCTGCGAAATCTCCCTCGAGAACGTGCACCTATCGGAGGACCGCCTGCTCGGCGAGGAAGGCGAGGGCTGGGAACAGACGAAAAAGACCCTCGACGGGGGTCGCATCTCCATCGCCGCGCTCTCGACGGGACTCGCACAGGGGGCCTACGAACACGCCAAGTCCTACAGCAAAGAGCGCGAACAGTTCGGCCAGCCGATCTGCGAGTTCGACGCGGTCCGGGACACGATCGTCGACATGCACCGCAAGACCGAGCGGGCGCGACTGCTCACCCTCCGCGCTGCGCGGACGTACGACCAGGGCGATCCGGTCACCCGAGAGTCCGCGCTCGCGAAACTCGACGCCAGCGAGGCGGCCCGCGAAGTGGCAGAGGACGCCGTCCAAGTCCTCGGCGGGTACGGCTACACTACCGATTTCGCACCGCAACGGTTCTACCGCGACGCGAAGCTCATGGAGATCGGCGAGGGCACTAGCGAGATCCAACACTTAGTGATCGGCCGAGAACTGGGGCTGTAGACGGTGCCGGTAGCTGCGGGCTCGAGGCGGTGGGGCTGCCGAATGCTGAGCAGTTCTCGCGATCGGCGCGGCTGTCGAACACCGAGCGACTCTCCCGTTCGACCCGGTCGCCGGACCGGCTCAGTTGAGGAGCCCGTCGTCGCTTTCGTTGCCGTCGCTGCTGTTGGTCTCGTTGCCGCTTCCTGAGTCATCGCTGCTCTCGTTGCCGCCGTCGCCGTCGGACCCGCCATCCCCGCTCGAGGCGTCCTCGTCGACGTCGGTGGTAACGGATTCCATGAGCGAGACGATGTTGTCCTCCTCTTGGCCCCGGAGTTGCTGGGGATAGACGCCGATACTGACGAGCAGGTCCTCGCCGGCCTCGACGGCTTCGCTGACGTGGACGTCGACATCGACGTCCGCGCCGTCGAACTGGGCCTCGCCGGTGAACCGCGAGCGCGTGGTCTCCTCCTCGAGGATCGAGACGGAGAACTCCTCGTCGGGGGAGACGTCGCCGAGTCCGTCGTAGTTGCTCGCGACGAGTTCCATGAGTTCGGTGGCGGACATCTCTTCGACGGGATTGAACTCCCGACCGAGCAGGGAGACCTGCGGCGTCGTCAGGACGATGAAGACGGCACCGCGCTGTTGGCCCAGCGGGCCCATATCCACCGACTTCTCGTGGGTCGTCTTGTAGTTCGTGACGCTGACCTGCTCGGAGAGCGGGCCGACCTCCCGCTCGACGACGACCTCCTCGATACCGATCTGGTCGTAGCCGGTCGCCGATCGCGCGTCGGCCTCGACCCCGGCGGGCGAGGACTCGTGTTCGTCCATGCCGATCAGTCCTAAACAGCCTGAGAGGCCGGCGAGGCCTGCAGCTCCAGCGCCGGCGAGAACAGTTCGTCGATTCATTTCCTGAGAAATGGCGGTTCAGTTGGTAAGTGTTTGTTGGAACGACGACCGTCTGTCAGCCCGGAAGGAAATCGACCGCGCCCGTGACTCGATCGGCCGTACAGACCGGGTTCGTGACTGGGATAACCGGCCCCGAATCAGGGCCAGCTCCCGGCTTCCGCGAAAGCGTCGGCGACCCGCTGGACCGCGACGACGTAGGCCGCGGTTCGTGGGTTCTCGAGGTCGTGTTCCTCGTAGGTCTCGACGAGGGCGTCGAAGGCGTCGACGATGACCGTCTCGAGTTCGTCGTTGACTCGCTCTTCGGACCAGGAGAAGCGCTGGCGGTTCTGGACCCACTCGAAGTAGGAGACGGTGACCCCGCCCGCGTTCGCGAGGATGTCCGGAATGACGAAGACGTCTTTCTCCTCGAGTACCTCGTCGGCCGCGGGCGTCAGCGGCCCGTTCGCGGCCTCCGAGATGACGTTCGCCTCGACGTCCGCGGCGAGGTCGGCGTCGATCGCGTTCTCGAGTGCGGCCGGGATCAGCAGGTCGACGTCGAGGGTCAGGACCTCCTCGTTCGTGAGTTCCGCCTCGCTTTCCTCGTAACCGACGACGCTGCCGGTCTCGTTCTTGTGATCCTTGGCCGCGACCGGATCGAAGCCGTCAGCGTTGTAGATACCGCCGCTCGAGTCGCTGGCGGCGACGACGGTTGCGCCCATCTCGTCGATCAGTTTGGCGGCGATCCAGCCGGCATTGCCGTAGCCCTGTACGGCGACGGTCGCGTCCTCGAGATCTTTGTCGAGGTAGTCGAAGGCCTCGCGGGCGGCGATGACCGTCGAGCGACCGGTCGCCTCGACGCGGCCCTCGCTTCCGCCGGAGTCGAGCGCTTTGCCCGTGATGACGCCGGGTTCGGTCGTGTTCTCGAGGGTCTCGTAGGTGTCTTTGATCCAGTTCATCTCCCGCTGGCCCGTATTCACGTCAGGGGCGGGAACGTCTCGGTCCTCCCCGATCAGCGGGCGGAGTTCTTTGGCGAACGAGCGGGTGAGCCGCTCGAGTTCCGCTTCGGAGTAGTCGTCCGGATCGACCGCGATCCCGCCTTTGCCGCCGCCGAGCGGAATGTCGACGATCGCGGTTTTGTAGGTCATCCAGCCCGAGAGCGCCTTGACCTCGTCGCGGGAGACCTGCGGGTGATAGCGGATGCCGCCCTTGTAGGGGCCGCGGTCGCCGTTGAACTGCGAGCGGAAGGCCGTAAACCGCTCGAGGTCGCCGTCGTCGCGTTCGATCGTGAGATTCGTCTCGAGCACTCGCTCGGGGTGTTTGAGCCGCTCGATAACGTCGTCGCCGACATCGAGGTACGCCGCCGCGTCGTCGATCTGTGACTGCAGGCTTTCGAACGGGTTGGTATCATCGCTCATACGCAGATGATTCCGGCGACCGAGGGATAAGCGTAGCGAATATCTATCATGGAATGGGATCCCCGTCCAATTTGATCGTTCAAAGCACCTTTTATACTGATCGTTTGTTCAGGTTTGGTTGGCGGCCTCGGCCCGCTCGACGATCCGCTCGGCGCGGGCGATCAGCGGCGCGTCGATCATCTCGCCGTCGACCGCGAAGACGCCACGCCCCTCGGCGTCGGCCTCGCGTTTGGCCTCGAGGACGCGGATCGCCCACTCGCGGTCCGCGGCCGACGGCGTAAACGCCTCGTTGATCGGGCCGACCTGTGCGGGGTGGATCGCCAGTTTGCCATCGTACCCCAACTGGATCGCGAAGTCGGCGTCCTCGCGCAGCGCCTCCTCGTCCTCGAAGTCGGAGACGATGGTGTCGATCGCGGTGCACTCGTTGGCCGCCGCGGCGAGCACGACGCGTTCTCGCGCGTAGAGCACTTCGGTTCCCTCCGCGGTCCGAGTCGCCCCGATGTCCGCCGAGAGATCTTCCGCGCCGAACACCAGCGCGTCGGTCGCGGGCACGGCCGCGATCTCGGGTGCCGCGAGGACGCCGGCGGCGCTTTCGATCAGCGCGAAAACGGGCGGCGACGCGCCGTGCCCTTCGAGTTCGTCGACGAGCCCGCGGATATCGTCGGGCGAGCCGACTTTGGGCAGCATGACGCTCTCGAGAGCGCCGTCGGGTCCGGTTCCGAACAGGGCCTCGAGATCGGCCGCTCGAGTCTCGGCGGTCCCGTTGACGCGAACGCAGACCTCGCAACCGGGATCGAACTCGGAGTCGGTCAGGACATCTCGAACGGCCTCGCGGGCCTCGGCCTTTCGCTGGGGGGAGACGGCGTCCTCGAGGTCGAAGACGACCACGTCCGCTCCGGACTCGGGCGCTTTCCGGCACATTTCGGGTCGATCACCGGGCGTGAACAGCACGCTTCTGCGGACCATGTTGCCATCTCGGATGGCCAGGGTCAAAGTCGTCGGTGTGCCGGCGCGTTTCGACGGAGAGGGGGTCGCTCGGGTGTCCCCCGTCTCGAGGCGGTTCGACCGACAGTGACTGTGCTGCCATCGCTGAATGGACCGCAGGCACCGTGACCGGTGTTCAACTGACAGACACCCCTCGTGCAGAGTGAAAAACGAGCCGACGGACACTAGGGCCAGACGGCGGGACGAACGTTCGGCCAGTGTCCGTCAGTTCGAGAATCGTTCCCACCCCTCGTGCAGAGTGAAACGATCGGTCATAGTTTCGGACGTTTTCACTCTGCACGAGGGGGCGGTCAGACGGATAACTGACGGTGATGGGACCCACACCCCCTGTTCAGAGTGAAAACCGATCCGAGCAGGGATGGGCGTCGATGGATGCCGGGGAATCCGAACTGTCCTTTCGACTGTCGTCTAACCGATCCCCTTCGAGTAGGGCAACCGTGAGAGCGACTCGAGCCAGCGAGAAATCGGTCCGTGACTCCGCCCGACAGAGTGATCAGTTCTCCGTCCAACCGGGGTCATCTCATATCTCCGGATACCTCCCATCCGCTCCTTCTGCTGCCTTGTCCTTTCAGTCTGAACGAGGGGTGTGCAGCGCTCCGGACGTGATTTCAGTCTGCATCCGGCTGAGCGGTGTAACTGTACTATATCTGGCTTATAAAGCATTTGTCACGGCTCTCTCGGACGTCTATCAGTCTGAACTACCTTCCATAGATTTATAAAGACAGTCTTCCAGAACGAAACTATGGCTGAGCAGACGGGTGGGGATCCGCTCTTCGAATCTCACGACCCCATCTTTAATCGGAAGGAACTCCTCCACGTCGGTCACGTCCCCGATGAGGACCGGATCGTCGGCCGTGACGACGAGATCCAATCCGTCGCGGCCGAGGTCGGTGCGATCACGCGCGGCGATCCGCCGAACAACGTAATGCTCTACGGCAAGACGGGAACCGGCAAAAGTCTCATTTCTCGGCACGTCGCGACTCGAGCCCAAGACGCAGCGCGGAGCAACGATATCGACTGCGGCGTGCTCTACGTCGACTGTTCCGAGGCGAACACGGAAACCCGAACGACGCGCCAGTTGGCGCTCAATTTGAAAGAACAGACTGACTACCACCAAAACATCCCGCTTCGGGGCGTCGGGACGATGGAGTACTACCAGCACATCTGGCGCATTCTCGAGGCGTGTTTCGACGCAGTCATCGTTATCTTAGACGAAATCGACAAACTGGACAACAGCAACATTCTGATGCAGCTCTCGCGCGCTCGCGAAGCCCGGAAAACCGACGCGTACATCGGCGTGATCGGGATCAGCAACAAGGTCCAGTATCGGGAGACCCTCGACGAACGGATCGACAGCAGCTTCGGCCACCGCGAACTGTTCTTTCATCCCTACGACGCGTCCCAGCTCCGGGAGATCATGCGCAATCGCGAGGACGCCTTCCAGCCCGACGTGCTCGAGGGCGGCACGATTGAACTCTGTGCGGCCCTCGCCGCGAAGAAACACGGAGACGCGCGCAAGGCGATCGAGATCCTCAAGGAGGCCGGCGAACTCGCCCGCCGCACCGGCAGCGAGACGGTCTCGGAAGAGCACATCCAGCAGGCCCAAGAGGTCGCCGAGATCAACCGCATCGAGGAACTCACCAGCGGCGCGACCGTCCACGCGAAACTTGCCTTATACGCCCTCGCGAGCCGCATCATCACGGGCGATCGAGAGACCTACAAAACCCGAGAGGTCTACGAGCGCTACGTCGGAATCTGCGAACTCGTCGCCAACGATCCGATCACCGAGAACGGACTCTACCGCCAACTCAAGGAACAGGCGTTCCTCGGCGTCATCGAGTCCGAAAAGACCGGCGGCGGTCGGTCACAGGGCAGTTACCTCCTGCACCGTCTCGTTACCGATCCGAAACACATCGTCAAGGCCGTCCGTCGCGATTCCTCGCTCGAGGAATTGCCGACCTATGACCACCTCCGTGAGCAAGACTCGTCGACGGCGGACCGCGACATCGACCGCGATGTCGATCTCGAGTCGTTTTCCTGAGACAGCTGCCGGTCGGGGACCCGTTCGTATTTATCCATCTACCCACCCCGCCCGCTCGAGCGCGTTTTCAGTCTGAACGAGGGGTGGGGGACCCTCACCAGCGGCTTCGATATCGATTTCTTTCCAGACGGACCGTTTGCACGGCCGTTTGTAACTTCACTCGAAAATAGCTGCAATCCGTGTTACACCGCTTCGGCGAGGTCAACTCGCCGTCGTGATCGGCGGTCGACGACCGACCCACAGGCGGCACAGACGAGTAATCGCTCGTCGCCAGCCGTCATCGTCTCCCAATCGCCGGCGATCGGGCTCTCGTGGCCACACTCCGGGCAGAAGAGGACGGTCTTTTGCGCTTCGGGCGGCGGCTGTGAATCGTCGCGTGACGTGTCTGCTGTCATAGTCGTCGCTAGCAACTCCTTACGAATAGGTGTTGTGCGAAATGAATTATCGTTACAAAAGGACTTGCGTTAGTCGCTGCCAAACACACCCCGCGTACTAAGCAGTTCGTCGTGGTCGATCGCCACGTGTCTATCGAGAGTACCAACCCGGCGACCGGCGACATCGTCGACAGCTTCGAAGAGACGTCGACCGAGGAGCGAGACGAACACCTAACGCGAGCGAGTGAAACCTTCGAAAAGTGGCGCGACACGCCGATCCGGACCCGCCAGCGACTCCTCTCGAAGGCGGCCGAGGTCCTCCGGGACAACGCGGATGACTACGCCGAACTGATGACCGAGGAGATGGGGAAACCTATCGGACAGGCCCACGACGAGGTCGAGAAGTGCGCGTGGGTCTGTGACTACTACGCCGAACACGCCGCCGAACACCTACAAGACGAAGTTATCGCGAGCGACGAGAGCGCCCACACGGTCGTCGCCTACCAGCCGCTCGGCCCGGTGCTCGCGATCATGCCGTGGAACTTCCCGTTCTGGCAGGTGTTCCGGTTCGCCGCCCCCAACCTCGCTGCGGGCAACGTCGGCCTGTTGAAACACGCCTCGAACGTCCCCGGCTGTGCGCGGGCCATCGAGGACGTCTTCGAACAGGCGGGGTTCCCGGAGGGCGCGTTCACCTCGCTGCTGATCAGTTCCAGCGAGATCGACGCGGTGATCGAGGACGACCGCGTCCGGGCCGTCACCATCACCGGCAGCGACGGGGCGGGCCGAGCGGTCGCCGAAACCGCCGGTAGCCAGCTCAAGAAGAACGTCCTCGAGCTGGGCGGGAGCGATCCCTTCGTCGTGCTCGAGGACGCGCCGATGGAGCAAACGGTGGAGACGGCGGTCCAGGCCCGGCTCATCAACAACGGCCAGTCCTGTATCGCAGCGAAGCGGTTTATCGTGGTCGAGGACGTCTACGACGAGTTCGTCGATCGGTTCACCGAGGCGATGGACGAGCAGGTCGTCGGCGATCCGATGGACGATGACACTGATATCGGCCCGCAGGCCCGCGACGATCTGATGGCCGACCTCCACGAGCAGGTCGAGGAGACCGTCGAACAGGGCGGCGAGCTCGAACTCGGCGGCGAGCCGATGGACCGCAACGGCGCGTTCTACCCGCCGACGGTACTCACGGATGTCCCGGAAAACGCGCCCGCGGATCAGGAGGAACTGTTCGGCCCGGTTGCGACGGTGTTCCGTGTCCCGGACGAGGAGACCGCGATCGAGAAGGCAAACGACACCCGCTTCGGGCTCGGTGCAAGCGTCTGGACTGAAGATTTAGAGCGCGGCGAGCGAGTCGCCCGCCAGTTCGAATCCGGGCTAGCCTTCGTCAACGAACTCGTCAAGTCCGACCCGCGGCTGCCCTTCGGCGGCGTGAAAGACTCGGGCTACGGCCGCGAACTCTCCCGACACGGCATCCGGGAGTTCGTGAATACGAAGACCATCTGGGTCCAGCAGGACGCTGGCGAGGAGACCGGCATGGTCGAATAACGTCGCTGTCGCTCGGATCGGGGAAGTCGAGTTGCAGGGCAGTCTCCGGCACGCGCCTCGAACCCGAGACGACGCCACGCTTTTGTAGGATCTGCGTGATTTCGAACGCGTGACGGGACTGTACTACGAGGAGTTTTCGGTCGGCGAGACCATCGACCACAAGCGCCGGCGGACGATCTCCGAGAGCGACAACCAGCGCTTCTGCGATATGACGATGAACCAGCAACCCCTCCACCTCGACGGGGAGTTCGCGGCCGACACCGAATTCGGTCAGCGGGTGGTCAACGGCCTCTATACGATGTCGCTGGCCGTCGGGGTCTCGATCCCGGAGACGACCGACGGGACGATTGTCGCGAACCTCTCTTATGACTGCGTCGAACACCCGAACCCGGTCTTCCACGGCGATACAATCCGCGCCCGGTCGACGGTCACGGACAAGCGCGAGACCAGCGACGGCGAGCGCGGAATTGTCACCATGCACGTCGAAGCGTTCAAAGCGAACGATCCGGACGAACCGCTCGTCTGCGAGTTCGATCGGACGGTGCTCTCGCTGAAACGGGAGCACGCGGCCAGCAACGGGGAGGAAACGCGATGAGTACCGGAATCGAAGCCGATGGCATCGACACCGCTGACCTCGAGTGGCTGTCGCTGGACGACGACGAGGAAGTCGTCTGGGCCGGCGGCCCGGATCGGCGAACGCTCATTCCGGCCGTTGCGATCGGGATTCCGCTGGCGATCGTCCTGATCGGCGTCGTCATCATCGCCAGCGAGTACCTCCGCGTGACGAACACCCACTACGTCGTGACCGACCGCGCGCTGTACAAGAAGACCGGCGTGCTCTCGCGGGACGTCAAGCGGATCGAACACGAGAAGGTCCAGGACATCTCCTACAGCCAGAGCGCGCTGGGCACGCACTTCGGCTACGGGTCCGTCGAAGTTAGTACTGCGGGCGGGTCCGGTGTCGAGATGGCGTTCAAGTCAGTTCCCGACCCGAAGGCCGTCCAGCAGCGGATCAGCGAGCGGATCAAACGCGAGCGCGGCGACTCCGCCGACGACCGCACGAAAGACGACGTGCTCGAGGAGATCCTCACCGAACTCCGAGCGATTCGAACGGCCGTCGAAGACGGGGCAGCCGGCCAATCGTCCAGCGAGAACCGATCCGCGACCCAGCGAGCCGACGACCGCCAGTCCTACGAGTATGACGAGGACCAGTCGATCTGAAGCCGGCGGGTCGTCCGGGGGTGCCGACGAGACGACACCGGCCGCCAATCCGTCGGCGTCGGCTCCCCCGTGGCTCCCGCTCGAGGACGGCGATCGGATCCGCTGGCAGGCCGGCCCGCGAATCCAGACCGTCCTCCCGTGGGCCACGCTCGCGCTCGTCGGCACAATTGGCCTGCTGGCCGCGGTCGTCGTCGACGCGCTCCCGCCGGTCGCCCTCGCCGGCCTGCCGGTCGTCCTCGCGCCGGCGCTGTGGCAGTACGCCCGCGTCTCGCGAACGGCGTTCGTCGTCACGGATACGGTCGCCGCGACCCGACACGGCGTCCTCGGGCAGACCGTTCGAATCGTCTCCCTCGAGCGGATCCAGAACACGACCGTTGAGCAGGATCCGATCGGCCGGGTCGTCGGCTACGGGACTGTCACGATCGAGACCGCCGGCGGCTCGAACCTCGCGTTCTGGAACGTCGAGGAGCCGGGTCAAATTCGCGACCGACTCGAGGCCGAACGCGAGCGCCTGACCGGCCGCGAGATTCCGGGCCGGCGCGACCAGTGGGAAGCGGTCCTCGCCGAAGTTCGGGAGTGGCGACGGGGCCTCGAGCGAAACCCGTAGTCGACTCGTCGATCGGCGGCCTTCGATATCGCCGTTTGACGGGTTCCTGTTGCTGGCCACGGCTGGCTAATCAGAGCACGCTCGCGATCGTGTAGGCGTTAAGCACCGCGGCGGCCAGCCACGGCAGTGCGAGCCCGGCGGGGACGATCGGGCGATACTCCCGCTCGAGGAGGAGCCGACAGACCAGCCCGACGCCGATGGCGAACCCTTTCAGCGCGAGCATCCCGCCCAGCCCGTAGTCTTCGATCGCCCCGCGAGCGGCGGGATTCGACTCGGAGAGGCCGATATGGAGGCCGACGAACGTCGTGACGACGTCGGCGAGCAGGGCCAGTATCACGACCGCCCAGAGCACTCGCTCGAGGTCGACGGGCGTCACGTCGCCCGGCAAGCGGTGGCGCAGGAACGCGCCCTCGGAACTCATAGGTTCCCCGCCGGAATCGAACCGGCTCGTCGCGCCCTCGGGAACGGGCGTCGCTTCCAGCACGCGGGGTATTGTTATGCCAAGCGTAGGGGCCGCTCCGTCGTCGGTAAGCCGTCATAACCGCCGCTTCGCGCCGCTCGAGCAGGGCGGAGCAGTGCCCAGGTCTGGAAACTCACAGACCAGAACCGTAAGGACGGATCACGTTGCCGCCGGCCGCGCAGTTAGAGAATCGTGCCGTGTTTCTTGTCGGGCAGCGACTTCTCGATGTCGGCATAGAAATCGAAGCGAGCGGCCAGTTCTTCGCGCAGCGCGCTCGGCGGGACGATCTCGTCGATGACGACCTCGCTGGCCATCCGGTGGATATCGATGTCTTCGCGGTACTCCTCGCGGAGTTCTCGTTCCATCCGTTCGCGCTCGTCGAGGTCGTCGATCTCGGCGAGCTTGCGGGCGTAGACGGCGTTGATCGCGGCCTCGGGCCCCATAATCGCGATCTCGCCGGAGGGGAGCCCGATCACGCTCTCGGGGTCGTAGGCGGGCCCGCCCATCGCGTAGATACCCGCGCCGTAGGCCTTGCGGACGACGACGGTCTGTTTCGGGACCGTGGCCGAGGAGGTCGCGTAGATCATCCGCTTGCCCTGCTCTAAGATGCCGTCTTTCTCGACCTGCGAGCCGGCCATGAAGCCGGGCGTGTCACAGAGGTAGAGTAAGGGAATGTTGAACGCGTCCGACTTCCAGATGAACTCCGCGGCCTTCTCGGCCGCGTCGGGGAAAATCGCCCCGGCGCGGTGGGCGGGCTGGTTGGCGACGATACCGACCGGCCGGCCGTCGATCCGGGCGTAGGCCGTGACGATTTCGGGGCCGTAATCGGGGCGTAACTCGAAGTACGAACCCGCATCGACGATGCGGTCGATAACGTCTGTCATGTCGTACCCCTTGTTCGGTTGCTGGGGGACGATGGCGTCGATGCCCGCCGGCGACTTCGCGGGCGCGGTCGGCTCCCGTTTCGGCGGTTTCTCGTCGGCGTTGTCGGGTAAGTAGGTGATCAACTGAGCCACGAGCTCGCGGGCATGTTCCTCGTCGTCGGCGATCAGGTCCGCAGAGCCCGATTCGCGCATGTGGACCTGCGGGCCGCCGAGTTCCTGCAGATCGATATCCTCGCCGGTGACCATCTGGACCATCCGCGGAGACGCAATCGCCATCGCAGACATTCCCTCGACCATGATCGTGAAGTCCGCGAATACTGGCGTGTAGGCCGCGCCGGCGATCGAAGGTCCGTAGAGCACACAGATCTGTGGCACCCGCCCGGAGAGCATCGAGTGGTTGTAGTAGTACTTCCCGATCCCCTCGCGATTGGCGAAGAAGCCGGTCTGCTGGTCGATCCGGCCGCCCGAGGAATCCATCAGGTAGAACACCGGATTCCCGGTCTTGAGCGCCCGCTGTTGCATCCTGAGGAACTTCTCGACGCCTTTGGCGGCCATACTGCCGCGCTTGACCGTGTAGTCGTTCGCCATGACGTGGACATCCCGCCCCTCGAAGGTCGCCGCGGCCGTGATCAGCCCATCCGCCGGCAGCCGGTCGTCGGTGTCCTCGTCAGTGTTCGCCCCGCTCGAGTGCCAGTCGTCGAACGCCGCGAACTTGCCGTCCTCGAATCGCAGTTCGCTGTCTTCGCCGGAAAACCACAGCTCGAGCCGATCGCGGACGAACAGTTTCCCCTCCTCGGAAAGCTGTGCTCTGTACTTCTCGGGGCCGCCCTCGAGGATGTCCGCGATTTCGTCCCGCAGTCGCTGCTCGCGCTCGGTCGGACCGAGATCACCGCCGTCGGACTCGTGACCCGCCACACCGGCCGTGGCCGCCGCTTTCTCGTCGGTTGGGTCGCCGGGCTCGCCGTCGATCTCGTGGACCGCCGTCGGTTCGGCATCGTCGCCGCAGTAGACCTCGACCGTCTCGCCGACGTGATCGGCCAGCGCGGCCGCGATCGCCGCAGCCTCCTCGTCGTCGGCACCGGCCGCGATACGAACTCGCATGCTTCTGCCTGTGTCGGGCGACCTGATACCGTTTTCCCCGATTCGCGATCGCTCGAGCGGGCCGACCCGTTGGCTCGCGGGCACAGCCACGGAGATAAAACGGAGAGAGCGGTCCGCACCGGAGAGCGCGGCTGATCGCGGCGCTCGCCGCGAGGGCATGAGGAGGGTGTGCCCTCGCGGCCGGCACGAACCGAGCGAGAGGTGCGTTCTGCCTCCGCGGTCACCAGCACGGAGACAACGCGTACTGAACGGCCGCGTGATACGAGCGCTCGCGTTCAGTCGTGCAGCTATTATATAGTGGTATTGCCAGCGGAAATGGCCGGCTCCTGTGGACGGATCGCCGATTCCGAGAGCCGGTAGAAGGCCGTGGAAACGACCGTCTACCGGGAATGCTACCTTCGGCGGCAGCTGCAGGCAGAACCCCTTTCGTCAATTTTGCCGTTGGTTTCGACGGTTACCGATCCCGTGTCCGTGAACAGACGATTTGGCGGAACGGGGCGCATAGCGACCGGCGATCAGGATTTGGGTCCGTCGACAGCCGACTCCGGGCGTCTCGTCCAGCGACTTGCGACACTTCGCGACCGACTCGAGTCGGGAATGGACCGGCGAGAGTTCCTGCGAACTGTCGTCAGCGGCGGGTTCGCAGTCGGCATGGCCCAGTGGCTCGGCGTCAACGACTTCCTCGCGGCCGACGACGGCGAGGTCCCCGTCGTCACCGCCCTCGTCAGGGACGACCCGGACGATCCGTGGTCGATCCGGGAGCGAACGCGCCACGTCCCCGCAGAGTGGTACGCCGCCGTCGAGACGGCCTTCGAGGTCAACGATCTGCTGGCCCGCCGCGCCTTCACCGGCTACCTCGGGAGTGCGGTCATCCCCGGTAGCTACGAGAGCGGGACCGCCACGGTCTCCGTCGGTCTCTCGAGCGACGGCCACTCCCTGCGACAGTTACTCAACGAGCTCGCGGCGGGGATCGACATCAACTCCGAGACGATCATCGATATCGGCGACATCCAAGACGACGCCGAGCCCAGAGAGCCGCGAATCGCCGATCTGACCGCGGACGGCCGCGTCCCCAGCGGCGTCGCCTGCGAGACGGCCTCGAGCATGGCAACGCTCGGGCCGGCGCTGTACCACCCTGACGACCAGCGACGGTTCTTCGTGACGGCGGATCACGCGTTCAGCGACGACCGCGACACGGCCGGCGATTCCCTGTTGTTGCCCCGCGAGGGCGACGAGACGCTCGAGATCGGGACTGTCGCCGACTACCACCCTGTCGATGACATCGCCGCCATTGCCCCCATCGGCCGGATCGAGCCCGCGAGCAGGATCGACGCGCCCTCCCAGCCTCGCGTTCGAGGCCAGTACACTAAGTTCGGCCTCGCCGACCTCGTCGCCCGCGACGAGGAACTCGAGAAGGTCGGCGCTTTGAGCGGTCACACGACGGGCAAAATCCAGGGCGTCGACGCCGTCACCTGCTTTACCGACGAGTTCTGTCGCCGCGGGCAGATCCGCTGGGGCGGCGAGATGGACCTGACCGACGGCGACAGCGGCTCCGTGAGTTACCACCGCGACCCCGAGAGCGAGGACGGCGACGTGCTCGTCGCGGGGTTCAACAACGCCCGCACCTGGTGGCCCGGACAGAGCTACGTCTGGGGCGTCGGTGCCTACCGATTGACCGAGAAACATGGCTATCACTTCTAACCGCCGCGAAATCGACGGCAGGAACCACACCGGGCCGACGAGCCCGCGCGACTCGAGTACCCCGATCGATCCGATCCCAGATGAGTAGTGACACCGCCCGCTCGACGGACGCCAGTCGTGATCGAAGCACCGTCAGCGTCGCCGCACGCGGGCTGCTCAGACTGCTCGGCGACCTGCTCGCGGTCTCGCTGTGGGTTCTCTTTCTGACGCTGCTGTTCCTCGAGACCGCGTGGCCCCCCTGGGCGTTCTACGCGCTGCTCGTCCTCGGCGTCGGGACCTACGTCACCGTGACAGCGGCGTGGGTTCGGAGCGATGGAAACGGAAAGAACGAGAACTGAGCCGCTACGCGAGCGTCGCCTCGAGTCGCTCGATCAGGTCATGGTTGCCGACGTGGACCGGCGTCCGATCGTGTAGCTCGTCGGGTTCGACGGCGAGTAACGACTGCGTACCGTCCGAGGAGCGACCGCCGGCTTGCTCGACGACGTAGCCGATCGGGTTCCCCTCGAACTGCAGCCGGAGCTTGCCTTCGGGCCGGGACTCGAGGGCCGGATAGCCGAAGGTACCGCCGTAGGTGAGCACCTGATTGACGTCGCCGATCAGCGCGCCGCCGTAGCGGAGCTTGAGTTCGGACTCGATCTCGCGGGCGTACTCGCGGAAGTCGGCGGGCCAGTCGGGCACGCGGCCGCCGAAGCCGTAGACGACCGGCTCCGCGGGGAGGGTTACGTCGCGGTCGACGACCGTTCGCTCGCCGCCGGAGAGTTCGTACTCGGTGACGGTCTCCTCGGTGGCGATCACCATCGTCGTGATCGGCCCGTAGAGGACGAAGCCGGCGGCGACGAGGGTCTCACCGCGAGCCGGGAGGGCGGCGTCGTAGACGCCGAAGATCGTCCCCATCGTGTTGTTGGACTTGAGATTCGAGGAGCCGTCGAGCGGGTCCACCGCGACCGCATAGCTGTCCGACGACGAGGGATCGGCCCCGCAGTCGACGACCTCGGCACGCTCCTCGCTTGCGTACTGGCCGACGCCGTCGATCTCGGCGAGTCGGTCGCCGAGCAAGTCGTCGGCCCAGACGTCGGCTTCGGCCTGGGTTTCGCCGCTGGGATTTTCCTCGTCGACGGTTCCGCGGCGGCCGATCAGTCCCTGCCGAATCTCGGTCGCCGAGCGACTGATCGTCGCCACGACGGTCTCGACGACTGGATCGGACACCGTCATCCTATTCGGCGGCCTCGAGTGCGGCGTCGGCGGTGGCCTCCTCGTAGATGACCTCCTCGAGCGCGTCGAGGATCGTGGTCGGGTTCTCGCGCTGCCAGACGTTGCGGCCGACGGCGAGGCCGCTCGCGCCGGCGGTGACCGCGGCCTCGACGGTCGAGCAGAAGTCGTAGTCGGAGGTCTTCGAGCCGCCGCTCATGACGACTTTCATGTCGCCCGCGGCCTTGCAGGCGTGTTCCATAGCGTCGGTGCTGCCGGGGTACTTGACCTTCGCAATGTCGGCACCGACCTCGAGTGCGATGCGGGTCGCATAGGAGATGGTACTCGGCTTGGTGTCGTTTTTGAGCCCCTGTCCGCGCGGATAGGACCACATGACGACGGGGAGGTCGTACTCGCGGGCCTTCTCCTGGACGCGGCGGAACTCCTCGTACATCTCGACCTCGTGGTTCGAGCCGCTGTAGACGGTAAAACCGACCGCGTCGGCACCGATCTCGGCCGCGTAGTCGACCGAGCAGTTGATCGCGGAGTCGGGCTCGCCCATCCACATGTTCGAGGTCCCGTTGAGCTTCACCAGGAGGTTGACGTCGTCCTCGTAGCTCGGGTAGTAGCCCTCTGCGATCCCCTTCTGGACGGCAATCGAGGTGACCGCGTCGTGGGTCGCCGTTTCGAAGACGGTCGACGGATCGAGTTTCTCCGGTACCTCCTCGAAGTCGACGGGCCCGTGCTCTAACCCGTGGTCCATCGCGAGAATCAGTGACTTGCCGTCGCGAACGATCGGAGAGTCGTCGATCGGAATCATCTGTTAGACGGTCCAACAGGCCGCTATAAATCTCTGATGGTCCGTATTATCGAAATTGAGTATACAAGTAGTAAGTCGGCCGATTTTCGCCGGTCGATCGGTGTACCGAACTGAACCCTCTCGGTTCGAAAACCGCGCTCGTCGCGGTCAGAGAAAGCGCCTCGAGTCGGCGGGAACTCAGTCGCGGAGCAGTTCGCGCGCGTTGTGTCGCCACGTCCGCACGTGTAAGACGTTCAGATCGAGGACGCCGGCGACGGCCATCGCGTCGATCGTCGCCAGCCGCTCCGCCGAGCGGACGCCGGCCTCGGCCAGCGTGTCGGCGTCGTCGGGTCCGACACCCGTGACCGCCGTGGCCGGCGTCGGCTTCGGATACGGCCGCTCCGAGGGCCGCTCTCGGCCGACTGAGATCGGTCCCGAGTGCTCGTACTCGAAGGCCTGCCAGTCCTCGTCCCCGCTGACGGCGATCCACTCGCGTTCGGCGTCGCCGAGGCCGCGCACCTCGTCCGAGCGCCGGTCGAGGTCGCCGTTACTTTCGAACGACCACGGCAGCGAATACCGTCGACGGAGGGTGTCAGCGATCGGTTCCTCGACGCCTCGATCCAGCAACATCCGGTAGGAATACTCCTTGTCCGCGATCGTCTCCGGGTCGATATCGACCGCCTCGAGGGCCTCGCGCTCGTCGAGTTCGATCGCCGCATCCGTCTCCGGCTCCGGCGTTCCGTCGGGGTCTTCGTCCGCGTCGGCCGGCTCGAGCCGGTCCCGCTCGTCGAACTCGAGTTCGACCCGGTCAGCGTCGCGGGTCGAGTCACTGATTTCGGTTACGTCGACCCTGATCCCGATATCGACGACGCCGGCTTTGTCGCTCTCGCCGGCTGTCTCCGCCCTCTCATCGGCCGCGATGTGTTTTTCGCTCACGCGATCACCGGGTCTGTCTGCAACTCACATTCACCGACCTTGAAGGTTTCCTCGTGATACGCCTGTCGTTGTCCCTCTCCCGTCTCAGTCGGGAGCCGTCAGATGACCGCGATCACGAGAACTGCGAGGACCACGAGCGCGAACGCGACGGCCGCGATCCGGCGGTTCGACCGGCACTGTCCGTCGGTGCCGGGCTCGAACTCGAGCCTGCGGCGCTCAGTACTCGCCGGTTTTCCGTCCACAGGCGACGCTGACGGGGACGGGGAAACGGTCTCGAGCGTTCGCGCGACCTCCAGACAGCCCTGACAGCAAAACGAGCCCGCGACGGTCGGCTCGGCGACTGGCCGTGCGGAGACGGGAAGCGAACACAGCGAACACGTCGCCCTCGAGTCGGGGTCGCCCTCGGCGTCGGCGGCGTGATCGTCACAGTCCATAGCGATCAGTCGGCCAGTCGGGCCGCCGAGGCGACGCCCAACGCGATCCGGCCCTGCAGCGGCCGGGGAGGACCGCGCTACTGCGACGGGACATCGCCCTCGGACGCGACGGTCACGCGGTCGTGGATGTGTCCCTCGCGGCTCCGCAGGTGCCGCGGCGTCCGATCGTTAGAGACCGCGAGCACCTCCGCGACGATGCTGTGTGCGATCTGGTAGGGAGAGCCGCCGCCGAGGTCGAGTCCGATCGGAGTGTACAGCGACGACAGCGCCTCCTCGTCGAACGTCCGGCCCTCGTCTGCAAAGGCCTCGAGCATCTCCTCGAACCGCTCGTGGGGCCCCATCAGGCCGACGTAGGGAACGGACGAGTCGAGCAGGGTCTCGATCGTCAGCCGGTCGTCGACGAAATTGTGGGTCATGACGACCGCGTAGGTGCTGCTGTCGAGAGTGAGGTCCTCGTTGATACTCCCCGGTGAGGTCGTCAGCGTTTCGTCGGCATCGGGAAACCGCGCCGCGAGGTCGACGCCCCCGCGGAAGCCGACGACGGTGACCCGGAAGTCGTTCTTCGCGGCCAGTTCCGTGACCGGGCCTACGTCGTGGCCCGAGCCGAACACGATCAGGTCCGACGGGGCCGCGAGGCCGTCGACGAACACCTCGAGTCGGCCCTCGCCCGACTCGATCTCGAGGATGTCCGCGCGGCCGCGCCCGGCGAGTTCGGCTGCCGGATCCGAGAGGTCTTCGGGCCACGCCGTCGCCGGCTCACCGTCCGGGGTCGTGAGGACGCCCTCGTCGGGGCGATAGTACGCGCGGTCCCCCCGTTCCAGCGCCCCGTTCCCCTCGAGTACGGTGAGAACCGCGACGTTCCGCCCGTCCGCGAACGCCTCGACGGCCGGGCGGTAGGCGTCAGTCAACGGCTCCAGCAGGACGTCGATGATCCCGTTGCAGCCGACGCCGAGCCCCCAGACGTCCTCGTCGTCCTCCATCAAGTCGTAGGTCACCAGTTCCGGCCGGCCGCTCTCGCGGACCGAGCCGGCCGCCGCGAGCAGTTCGTCCTCGAGACAGCCGGCCGTGATGGAGCCGACGCCCTCGCCGGCCTCGTCGAGGAGCATCTTCGCCCCCGGCCGCCGGTAGGCGTTCCCCTCGACGTCGACGATCGTCGCGAGGACGTCCGTCCCGTCGGCCGCGAGTCGCTCGTGAATTCGCTGTACCACCTCGGTCTCCGGTACGCTCCAGTTGCTTCGTGTCATTGGTTCCGTAGCTGCTGTAAACCCGCTGTCGCCCCGTTTACCGCGTACCCCTTCCGAACGCCGGCGTCGTGCAGGTCCGTCCCGCACGCGCCGGCCCGAACCGCCTCGCGGACTCCGTCGTGGTCGGTCACCGACGCTCCGGCCACCACGTCGACCCCCGCGTCGAACGCCGGTCCAGGTAGCATCGACGCCGTCGCCCCAATCAGGACCACGGTCGACGATTCCGGGGCAGCCTCGAGAGACGCCTCGAGCCCACCGTAGACGAACGCGGAACCGGTGACGAAGACCACGTCGGCGTCGGCCATCGCCGCCGTCGCGTCGGCCGGCCGGAACGTCGACACGCGGACGCCGTCGGGCGCGGCCACCGGTCCCACGTCCCGCCGTTCGATGACGCGAACGTCGACGTCCGCGAACTTTCGAAACGCCGGCCGGAAGAGCCCGACCGTCGCGATCACGTCGACGGCGGGGTCCAGCAGGGCCATCGGATCGCCCGCCTCCCAATCGACGAGCGGGGCCGATAGCGCGTTGACCGCCGCGACGCCGATCGCGGTCTCGAGCAGCGGCCGCTGTTCCGCATCGCTGGCACCGGCCGCACCGTCCGCCCCGGCCGCCGAGTCGCCCGCCGGCCGCGTCGCCCACTCGAGCAGCGTTTCGAGGGCGAACTCGTCGGTCGATCCGTCGAAGTCGACCGGCTCCCCGCCGTCGCCGGATGGGCGGTGAGCGAGCCCGGCGCTCCGTCGGTCCGTCGCGGTCGACTCGTCGTCGACCGAATCGATCGCGGGACCGACGCTCGTTTCGACCATGACCGCCGCCTCGCCGACCGTGACGCGCTCGACGGCCGCCCCCTCGAGCGCCCCCATCGAGCGGAGGCGGTCGACGACGGCCGGGAGGATCGGCTCGGTCATTCCGCATCACCGCCGTCGGCGTCGGCCTCGAGCCGGCGCGGATCGTGTTCGAATCCGATCGGCCCGTCGAGCCCGCGGCGCTCGAGCTGTCGCGCGGCCTCGGCGAGGTCAGCGGGCTCCGCGAAGCCGAACAGGCCGTCGACGTAGGGCAGGCAGGTCGCCATCCCCCGCGATCGGGGCTCGTAGGCCGGCGAGACCGCCAGCGGATTGAGCCAGACGACCGCGTCGGCCCGCCGGGCCAGCCAGGTGACCCCGTCCTCGAGGGTCTCCGGGTCGCCGACGTCGAGGCCGTCACTGACCACGACGACGACGGTCCGGCGGTCCACCGCGTGGGGGTGGCGTCGCCGGAGCGTCTCGAAGGCGTCGCCGATCCGCGTGCCGCCGCCCCACTCGATCTCGGCCTCGCGGAGCGCCGCGGCCGGATCGCCCTCAGCCCGTTCGAAGTGGTCGGTCGCGTCGACGAGGTTCGTATCGAAGAGGAAGACCGAGCCCGTTCGCGCGGTCCCCTGTAACCGCTCCGCGACGGCCAACAGCGTCTCGCGGTCGACCGTATCGAGGACGGAACCGCTGACGTCGATCAACAGACAACAGCGGAGTTCGCTTGGGACCGGTTCGCGCGTCGGCAGCTCCATCGCGGTCCCGCCAGTGCCGAGGCTCGTCCGGAGCGCCCGCCGGGCGTCGACGCGGTCGCCGCTCTCGGCCGACCGGGTGCGCCGTCCCGGGATCGTCGCGAGCGCGGCGACGAATCGATCGATCGCCGTTTCCTCGCTTTCGGAGAGCGACACACCGTCGGCCGCGACCGGCTCGCGCCGGCCGACGGCGCTGTACCGGCGCGCAGAATCGTCACCGGCATCGGTCGCCCGGTCACCGGTGGCGTGCCGCCGGCCGGTCGAAATCCTGACATTGACGCGCTCGGGCCCCTCGCTCGAGTCCGGCGTCGACGCTTCGGTATCGGTCAGCAGGTCGGCGTCGGGAGATTCCGACTCGAGGTCCGCAGCCGCGGCCGACCCGTCGTCGCCGTCGGTCGCGGCGCTCCCCTCGTGGGTCGCGATCCGGTCGAGGCCGGTCCGCAACCGGTGCCAGAACGTCGGGAACTCCTCCTCGAAGACTGCGACGTCGTCGGCCCCGGTCAGTAGCGTCGCTCGCAGCGCGTCCGCGGCGGGTTCGCGATCGGCGAGCCCGACCACGGCAAGGGCCCGCGCCGCCTCGAGGGTGCCGTCGGCCGCCACCCCAACTCCCTCTTTGCGGAGCCGTCCGACGAAGCGAACGAGCTCCGTCAGGACGTGCTTCCGAGCGCCCTCGAAATCGGGGATACCGTCGCCGCTCGCTCGCTCGAGTCCCCCTCCCTCGCCGCGCTCGCCGTCGGCTCGCGGGCCGTCGTCGCGAGGGGCCGAGGGGTTCCGATTCGGGGTCATTAGTCGGTGGCTTCGATCCGATCGTCGGCCGCGGCAGCGGCCGCTTCCAGGCGTTCCAGCAGCTCGGTATCGATGCGAGAGACGTCCTCGACTTCCTTGAGGAGACAGCCGATTGTCCGCTCGATCTCGTTGGTCGAGAGCGACCGCGGCTCGCCGTCGGCCCGGAGCGCGGCGACCGCCCGCGCCCAGTCGAGCGTCTCGGCGACGCCCGGCTGCTTGAGAAAGGACTCCTCGCGGAGGCGCTCGACGACCGCACAGACCTCGGCCGCGATCGCCGCGTCGAGTTCGGGTACCTTGCGGGAGACGATCTCGTACTCCGTCTCGAACGACGGCGGCTCGACGTGCAGGTACAGACACCGCCGCTTGAGCGCGTCGCTCAACCCGCGGGTCCGGTTCGACGTGAGGACGACGATCGGTGGGTTCTCGGCGCTGACCGTCCCCAGTTCCGGGATCGACACCTGAAAGTCCGAGAGCAACTCGAGCAAGAAGGCCTCGAACGCCTCGTCGGCTCGGTCGATCTCGTCGATCAGTAGGACCGGAGAGCGGTCGTCGCTGGCGGTGAGCGCGCGCAGGAGCGGCCGCTCGAGCAGGTACTCGTCGCCAAAGACGGAGCCGCCCTCCCGGCCCTCGGATCCAGCGCCGACGGTGCCTTCGTCTGATTGGACCGCGAGCAACTGCTTCGTGTAGTTCCACTCGTAGAGGGCGTTCTCGGCGGTGAGCCCCTCGTAACACTGGAGTCGGATCAGCTCCGTGTCGAACCCCTCGGCGAGGACCTTGCCGAGTTTGGTCTTCCCGCTGCCCGGCGGGCCCTCGACCAGCAGCGGCCGCCCGAGCTGTAAGGCGAGCTGGACGGTCGTGACCACGCGGTCGTCCGCGACGTAGTTCTGGGCCTCGAACCGCTCCCGAAGGGCTGATTCGGAGGGCGAGTCGACCGGAAGCGCCGGCGTCTTGCCCGTCATACCGATTCCACCGCCCCGTCCTCTGTCGTCTCGAGGTACTCTGCGGGCTCGTTTCGGAAGGAGTCGGCACAGCCGGGACAGCAGAAGTAGTAGGTCCGCCCCCCGTGAGCGACGTTCGGCGCGTCGGTCGGATCGACCGTCATTCCGCAGACGGGATCGGTCGCCGGCTCGTCCTCGGCGTCGGCTCCCTCGGTCTCCGCAGCCGAGCCGTCGGCGGTCGACTCGTCGGCTACGCCCGCGGTTGCGTCCGCATCGGCAGCGGCATTTTCGGCCGGGCCGGCGCTCGAGTCACCCGCGGACGCGGGGGTCGCCTCGGCGGTCGCCCGTGCCTCGATCAGTTCGGCCAAGAGACTCACCGCGATCTCCGGCCCGCTGGTGGCCGAGACGTCGACGCCGGCCGGGTTCGTGATCGCCGCGCGAACCGCCTCCGGATCGCGATCGACGAGTCCGGCGGCCCGTTCGGCGACCGCTTCGGCCCGGGTGTCGCTTGCGACGAGGCCGACATACGGCGCGTCCGCGAGGACGCCGGCCGCGATGCCGCGGGCGTCGTACTCGCCCATCGAAGCTGCGACCACGAACGGCCCCGCGCCGACCGCGTCGGCGATCTCGTCGGGCTCGAGCGTCGACAGGACCGTCGTCCCGTCCGGGAACTCTTCCTCGGCCGCGTCGGGGTCGACGACGGTCACGTCCAACTCGAGTTCGGGTGCCAGTCTCGCCAGCGACCGCGCGATCGGCGACCCGCCAACGACGAGCAGCCGGGTCGCCGGGACCACTGGTTCGACGAACACCTCGAGGGTCCCCTCGCTGTGACAGCGCATCGGAAACGCGTCGACCCCGGGTCGGTCGACGGCGTCTGGGTCGGGCGCGAGGGCGATCAGCCGCGGCTCGCCGTCGGCGATGGCCGCCTGCGCCTGCTCGACGACCCGCGACTGGGCGCAGGCCGCGCCGCCGATCCAGCCCCGCAGATCGCCGTCGCTCGTGACGAGCGCGCGGTCGCCGACGGTCGCCGAGACTGGCGGCTCGCGCCGGACGACGGTCGCCCGAGCGAACGGCACCTCGCGCTCCCGTAGCGTGCGCTCTCTCGCCTCGAGGTCGCGCTCGGTCAGCGTGTCCTCTCGATGGCTGGTCGATTCGTCCTCGGCGTTCGGTGGTGTGTCTGCCGTCATTTCGGTGATGTCATATCCGCGTCGGTGCCCGCGGTTCGGGCGGAAGGCGGCCGGGTTCGACCGAGCCGGCCACCCCCTTCCTGTGGCCGGTCGGCGTGGTGGCTGTCCGTGGGTCGCTTTCGGCTCGAGTCAGTCGTCGGCCGTACTGTCACTGCGTTGGTCGTCGAACTCGAGGGCGATGTTGTCGGCGGGGTCCATCGCCAGTCCAGCCTCGTCGAGGTTCTCCCAGACGGTGTCGGGCGTCATGGGCATCTCGACGTGGCTGATCCCGCCGTGGGACATCGCGTCGACGACGGCGTTGACGATCGCCGGCGGCGAGCCGACGGTCGGCGACTCGCCGACGCCTTTCGCCCCGATCGGGTGGTGGGGAGAGGGCGTGACGGTGTGGCCCGTCTCGAACTCGGGGATCTCCATGGACGTCGGCAGCAGGTAGTTCATGAAGTCCCCGCCGGTGACGTTGCCGTTGTCGTCGAACGTGACGTGTTCGAGCATCGCCGTCCCGATTCCCTGGGCGAGACCCCCGTGGATCTGGCCCTCGATGATCATCGGGTTGATGCGGTTGCCACAATCGTCGACCGCGACGAACTTCTCGAACTCGACCTCGCCGGTCTCGCGGTCGACCTCCACGACCACGATGTAGGAGCCGAACGGATAGGTCATCTCCGGCGGATCGTAGTAGTTGATCGCCTCGAGGCCGGGTTCTTCGCTCTTCGGATGGTTCATATACGCGCCGGCGGCGATCTCGGTGATCGAGATCGAGCGGTCGGGCGCGCCGGCGACGTGGAACTGGCCGCTCTCGCGGTCCCAGTCGATGTCCTCCTCGGCGGCCTCGAGTTCGTTGGCCGCGATCGCTTTGGCCTTCTCGCGCACTTTGCGAGAGGCGACGGCTGCGGCCGCGCCGGCGACCGGCGTGCTCCGCGAGCCGTAGGTCCCGAGACCGTAGGGGTCGGTGTCGGTGTCGCCGTGTTCGACGGTGATGTCGTCGACGTCCATCCCGAGTTCCTCGGCGACGATCTGTGCGAAGGTGGTCTCGTGGCCCTGTCCCTGCGTCTGGACGCCGACCCGCACCGTCGCGTTCCCGGTCGGGTGGACCCGGATCTCGGCGGAGTCGAACATCTCGACGCCTGCGATGTCACAGGACTGTCCGGGGCCGGCCCCGACGACTTCGGTAAACGAGGAGACGCCGATGCCGAGCAGTTTGTCGGCGTCCTCTTCGATCCGGCGCTGCTGTTCCTCGCGGTAGTCGTCGTAGTCGGCCATCTCGAGGGCCAAATCCAGCGCCCCTTCGTAGTCGCCGGAGTCGTAGTTCCACCCCGTCGCGCTCTCGTAGGGGAACTGCTCGGGCTGGATGAAGTTCTTCCGCCGGATCTCCGCGGGGTCCATCTCGAGTTCGTCCGCGAGGACTTTCACCATCCGCTCGATGAGATAGACCGCCTCGGTCACGCGGAACGAGCAGCGATAGGCCACCCCGCCCGGTGCGGTGTTGGTGTAGGCCGCCGTCAGCGTCCCGTAGGCCGTGTCGACGTCGTAGGAGCCGGTGAAGATGTTGAAAAACCCGGCGGGGAACTTCGAGGGCTGGGCGACCGCGTTGAACGCGCCGTGGTCGGCCAGCACGTCCGTTCGGACCGCCTGGATCTCGCCGTCCTCGGTCGCGGCGAGTTCGCCGGTCATGTCGTAGTCGCGGGCGAACCCGGTCGACTGGATGTTCTCCGAGCGCTCCTCGACCCACTTGACCGGTTCCTCTAAGACGTACGACGCCGCCGCGGCGACGACGTAGCCGGGGTAGATCGGCACCTTGTTGCCGAAGCCGCCCCCGACGTCCGGGCTGACGATCCGGATCTTGTGCTCGGGGATCCCCGAAACCTGCGCGAACAGCGTCCGGTGGATGTGGGGTGCCTGCGAGGTCATGTGGACCGTCAGCTTGTCCTTGCCGGGGTCGTAGTCCCCGACCGCCCCGCAGGTCTCGATCGGCGCGGGGTGGAGCCGCTGGTAGAGCATGTCCTCCTTGACCGTGACGTCGGCCTCTTCGAACGCCTTCGCCGTGGCCTCCTCGTCGCCGGTCTCCCAGTCGAGGCAGTGGTTGTCCTCCTTGCCCTCGATGTCGTCTCTGATCACCGGGGCGTCGTCCTCGAGCGCGTTGTCCGCCCCGATGACCGGGTCGAGCACGTCGTAGTCGACGACGACCTTCTCGGCCCCGTCTTTGGCCGTGTAGCGGTCGGTCGCGATGACGGCGGCGACTTCCTGGGACTGGAACTTGACCTTGTCGTTGACCAGGACGTCCTGGGTATCGTCCATCAGCGTCGGCATCGTCGCCAGGTCGTGCTCGAGTAAGTCCTCGGCGGTGAGGACGGCGACGACGCCGTCGACATCCAGCGCGCGGGACTTGTCGATGTCCTCGATGCGGGCGTGGGCGTGGGGACTGCGAACGATCTCGCAGTGGAGCATTCCCGGCTTCTTGATGTCGTCGACGTAGTTGCCCCGCCCGGTGATGAAGCGCTGGTCCTCCTTTCGTTTGACCTCTTCGCCCATGCCGCCGCGGCCGTGCCCGCAGTGTTTCTCGGGCTGTGGGCCACCGTCTTCGGCCTCCGCGAACCGTTCGGAATCGCTGCTCATTCGCTGTCACCTCCGGAATCCAGATCGTGGTCCTGGGTCGTCGACGGGCCGCCACAGCAGTTCTCGACGCCGCAGTCGAACCCGCCGTCCTCGTCGGTCAGCTCGGCCGGTGCGATCGTCGAGCCGTCGGCGTCCGTGACGACGCCGCCGTCCGCGGCGGCGATCTCGCTCTCCTCGAGTTCCTCGGCGGCGTACTCGATCGAGCGGACGATGTTTTGGTAGCCGGTACACCGACAGAGGTTCCCGCTGATCGACTCGCGGATCTCCTCCTCGCTGGGGTCCGGATTCTCGTCGAGCAAGGCCTTGCCCGACATGATCATTCCGGGCGTACAGTACCCGCACTGGAGGCCGTGTTCCTCGCGGAAGCCCTCCTGCAGCGGGTGCAGGTCGTCGCCGGCCTCGGGGAGGTCCTCCATACCCTCGACGGTCATGAGTTCGCACCCGTCGGCCTGGGTCGCGAACATCAGACAGGACTTGATCGGCTCGCCGTCCTTGAGGACCGTACAGGCCCCGCAGTTGCCGGTGTCACACCCGATGTGGGTCCCGGTCAGGTCCAGTTCCTCTCTGATCGCGTGGACGAGCAACTGTCGCGGCTCGACCTCGATCTCGTGTTCCGTGCCGTTTACCGTCAGCGTGATCTCTCTCGTGTCCGTCACTGTGATACCCTCCGTTTGGTAAGTCCGGCCCGCTCGGCGGCGTCGCCCAGCGCCCGCTGGGTGAGGACGTTTACCATCCGTTCCTTGTAGCCGGCGTCGCCGTGTTCGTCCGATTCAGGGTTCGACTGCTCGGCCGCCAGCTCGCCGGCGCGTTTGAAGACCTCGCTGCCGGGACGCTCGCCCTCGAGGTGGTCCTCGGCGTCGGTCGCCCGGACGTTCGTGATGTCGACGGCGGTGAGTCCGATGTTCGCGTTCTCGATCCGACCGTCATCGTCGAGCACGAGCCGCGCGGCCGAGCCGGCCATCGCGTAGTCGCCGACCTTCCGTTTGAGCTTGTGGTAGGCGCTGCCCTCGCAGGGGGCCGGCGTCGGGACTCGAATCTCGGTGATGAGTTCGTTCTCGTCGAGGGTCGTGTCGTAGGGCAGGAGGAAGAAATCCTCTGCCGGGACGACCCGTTCCCCGTCCGGCCCCTGTGCGACGACCTCGCCCTCGTGGGCCAGCAGGACGCTGCCCCAGTCGCCTTTCGGATCCGCCTGCGCGATCGCGCCGGCGACGGTCCCGCGATTGCGGATCTGCGGGTCCGCGACCAGCGGGGCCGTGTCCGCGAAGCTGCCGTACTCTTCCTCGATCAGGGACGATTCCTCGACATCCGCGTGGCGTGCAAGCGCGCCGATCCGAAGCCAGCCGTCTTCCTCTTCGAGGTAATCCAGACCCTCGATGCAGTTGATATCGATGACCGTCTCCGGGACGGCGAGGCGAAACCGGAGCATCGGGACCATGCTCTGGCCCCCGGCCAGGATCGCTCGATCGTCGAGGCTCTCGAGCAGGCTCACGGCCTCCTCGACGGTCGCGGGCTCGTGGGTCTCGAACTGGGCCGGTTTCATAGCATCCCGCGGATCCGGTCCGTGATGCCCGAATCCGTCTCCTCGACGTCGCTCATCTGGCGCTCGATGTCGCTGAAGAAGTTGTTCACGATCTTATTGGCAACGGGGTTGATGACCCGCGAGCCGAGCTGGGCGATGCGCCCCGAGATGTCGGCCTCGGTCCACCACTCGATGCGCGAGCCCTCGCCGTCCTCGAGGGGATGGATCTGCATCCCCGACTCCATGCTGAAGCTACTGCCGCTTGCGGTCCCGCTCCCGGTCGCGGTCATGATGAAGTTCTCCTCGTCTCGTTCCTCGATCGTCACCGTGGTCTCGAACCGGGGTTTGACGCTGCCGACGCCGACTTGCATCAGCGCGGCGTACTCCTGGCCTTCGACGAACGCGCGCGCTGCAACGTCCTCCGGATCGGCCTCGGGTAGCGTCTCGGCGTCCTCGTCGGCCTCGTAGTCGTCGTAGCTGAAGTCCTCATCCATCGGGGTGATGTACTGACAGCCCTTCAGCGAATTCCGTACCGCGATCGGGTCCGAGAGGACGACCCAGGCTTTCTCCGGCGGGACGTCCTCGAGTTCGAACTCGCCGTCGAACTCCATTATGACCACCCGCTCCAGCGTCGCGATCGTCGATTATCGGTCGGCGTCATCTTTTATAACCCTGCACTATGTGCATACTATTTACCACAGTATATGATATCCCGTACCACACAAATAAACATTAGTGTTAGTCAACGAACCCGTTCGCAGACTCAATTACGATGATGACGGCCGAGAAACCACACGACGGCGACGATCTGATCGAGCTCGATGCGGCCGCCGACCGCGTTCGCGGGCTGCGAGCGGAACGGCTGGCGTCACTCGAGTCCGAACGCGTCTCTCTCGAGGCGTCGGCCGGCCGCACACTCGCGGAGCCGATCCGTGCGCCGGTCGACGTTCCGGCGCGGAGTCACGCGACGATGGACGGCTTCGCGTTCGACGCGACCGACGAGTACCCCCTCGAGGTCGTCGACGAATCGGTCTACCCGGAGGACGAGCCGCCGGCACTCGAGGCCGGGACGGCGGTTCGGATCGCGACCGGCGCGCCGCTGCCCCCGGCGGCGAACGCAGTGCTCAAACGCGAGGAGGCGACCGTCGAGGACGGCCGGCTCACGGGGACGGTGCTCGAGCCGGGGACCTACGTCTACGAGCGCGGGAGCAACGTCGGCGAGGGCGACCAGTTGTTCGACGCGGGCGAGCGCCTCGGCGCGAAAGACGCGCTGTTGTTGGGGGACCTCGAGATCGACGAGGTCGCCGTTCGCGAGCGCGTGTCCGTCGGGTTGCTGGCGACCGGAACGGAGATTCACGAGGGCCGACACCGGGACCTCGACTCGCCGATGCTGGCCGGACTCGTCCGCGGGTGGGGCCACGACGTGACGTACGAGGGATCGGTCCCCGACGAGAACGACCGCGTCGAATCCCGAATCGCGGAACTCGCCCGCGAACACGACGTCGTCGTCACGACCGGGGGGACGAGCGTCGGCGACAAGGACTACGTCATCCGCACGCTCGCCTCGCTCGGCGAGGTCCTGTTCCATCGCGTCCGCCTGCGTCCGGGCAAACCGATCGCCGTCGCGCGGCTTCCCGACCACGACGCGGTGGCGATCGCCGTCCCCGGGAAACCGGTCGGCGCGTATCTGGTGACCGCCCTCGTCACCCGATCGTTCTTTACCGGTGACCAGTCACTGCCGACCGTCTCCGCTCGGGTGGCCCGCGACGTCGGCATCGCTACCCCTGGGTTCACCTACGCGATTCCCGTTACGCTCGAGGACGGCGTCGCGATGCCGCTCGGTCACGCCGACTCCGCGCTCCCGATCTACGAGGAGACGTTCGACCCAAGCGTCCTCTCCTCGAGTACGCGCGCGAGCCGCGCCGATGGGTTCGTGCTGACGAGAGAGGGACTCGCGGCCGACGAGACCGTCGACATCGTCCCGGCGACGGCGCTCGAGCGATGACCGGCGGCGGACCCGATGATGGACCGGGGGTCGAATCCGGTGCCGATCAGGGAGACCCGGAACCGACGGGGGACTCGGGTCAATCCCAAGGCTCCGACCTGCCGGTCGTCGACGCAGCCGCCCTCGCCCGCGACGCCGGATCGAGTACGGATCGCGAGAGCGTCGGCGACTCGAGCCGGGAGTCACCGGCGGTGGCCGGCGTCCTGCTCGCGGCTGGCACGAGCAGCCGCTTCGGCGTGGAAAACAAGCTGCTGGCGACGGTCGACGGCGAGCCCATCGTCCGTCACGCGGCACGCACCCTCGTCGAAAGCGGGCTCGAGCCGGTCGTCGTCGTCCTCGGGCATGAGGCCGACCGAGTCCGGGATACGCTCGCGGGGCTTCCGGTCGAGACGGTCGTCAACGAGGCCTACGACACCGGGCAGGCGTCGTCGCTCCGGGCGGGTATCGAGAGCCTTCGTCGCCACGACGCTGAGCCCGACGCCGCCATCGTCGCACTCGGGGACATGCCGTTCGTCTCGCCGGAAACAGTCGACACGCTGGTGACCGCCTACACCGCGGACGCGGGCGACGCGGTCGCGCCGGCGTTCGAGGGCGACCGCGGCAACCCGGTGCTGTTCGACGCGCGCTTTTTCGCGCCGCTGACCGATGTCGACGGCGATATCGGCGGTCGGGAGATCCTGCTCGAGCACGACGCAAGCGTGCTCGTCGCCGTCGACGATCCCGGCGTGCGCCGCGATGTCGACGTTCCCGACGACGTGTGACCGAGTTCGAACTACGCTGACTCGAGTTTCTTGACGACGATCTTGCCGTCTTCGACGTGCCACTCGATCCGGTCGCCTTCGCCGACATCGAGGAAGTTTCGCACTGGTTTCGGCACCGTAGTCAGGTTCTTTTCGGAGACCTTCGTATCCGTAAGCGTACCCATCGGCGTGGCGTACAGCCCTAGTCGGTACATAGCTTTCGCTATGGCACAGAATAGTCGATCAGCCGCTCGAGCGCCAGCGGTGTGCGCCGCCGTCCGAGGCTTTGGTGAAGTCTAAATCGTACCGATCGGACTCGATGAGTACCGGCCCCGGGACGTAGGCGTCGTCGGCCCCGCCGACTGACTCGAGGAGGTTTCGGTCGTCCATCGTCGAGAGCACGTCCCGAACCGTTCCTTCGCGACCGGGAATCAGGTTCGCCTCTTTCATCACGCCGTCGACATCGACCCGCCCCTCGAGAAAGGCCAGCCGGATCGCCGCCACCCACGCCGGTTCTCGCTTCGTCTCCCGACACATGACGGGTACCTCACGGGGAAGGCTGTTATAGTTTCTGACGGGAATCTGCAAGCTAGACGAGGCGTCTACGCCCGTATCGATCGGGCGGAGCGGCGACCACCGCCAGCCTTACGCCGGTCTTCGGCCTACTATGTGCTATGGTTCGCGAGCAGATCGACCGGATCGGCGTCGTCGGCGCGGGGACGATGGGCAGCGGCATCGCACAGGTCGCGGCGACGAACGGCTACGATGTCGTGATGCGCGATATCGAACGGGGGTTCGTCGAAAACGGGTTCGACACCATCGACGACAGCCTCGGACGGCTCGACTCCCGCGGCGACCTCGCGGAGGAGCCCGCGACGATCCGCGACCGAATCGAGGGAACGACGGTTCTCGACGATCTCGGGGACTGCGACCTCGTCGTCGAGGCCGCCCTCGAGGAACTGAGCGTCAAGCAGGAGGTCTTCGCGGACCTCGAGCGAGTCTGTGACGAGGACATCCTGCTGGCGACGAACACGAGCACGCTCTCGATCACCTCGATCGCCGCGACCCTCGAGGCCCCCGAGCGCGTGATTGGGCTCCACTTCATGAACCCGGTGCCGATCATGGAGGGCGTCGAGGTCGTCGTCGGCGAGAAGACGACCGAGGCGGCGACCGAGCTGGCCCACCGCATCGCCGAGGACCTCGAGAAGACGACGTGGGAGGCCGACGACAAGCCCGGCTTCGTCACCAACCGCATCCTGATGCCCTGGATCAATGAGGGGATCCGCGCCTACGACGAGGGCGTCGCTTCAAAGGCGGACATCGACCGCGGGATGGAACTCGGCACCAACGTCCCGATGGGGCCGCTTACCCTCGCCGATCACATCGGGCTGGACGTCTGTCTCCACGCCTCCGAAACGCTCCACGAGGAACTGGGCGACCGATACAAGCCAGCCTACCTCCTCAAGCGGAAGGTCGAGGCCGGCGACCTCGGGAAGAAGACGGGGACGGGCTTCTACGACTACGAGTAATGGGGTTCGCGCAGCCACCCCGATCGAGATGCGTGCTCTCCTGTGCCGACGCAGATGTCCGATAGCCGGCTGTCACGCAATCACTCTCGAGCGTTCGACGACACTTCAACAAAGCCTAATTTATTTACAATTGATACGCGTACTCGGGACCGATGCGAACCGCCCGACTCGCGCTCCTCGCCCTCTGCTGTAGCCTCGTCGCGCTCGGCGGTATCGCCGCCGTCGCGGGCGCACCCCCGCCGACGCAGATCTGTGGGGTCTGTGGCCCGCACATCGCGAACGATGCCGAGATCGACGGTGCGACCGAACCCGGCACGCTCGACATCTACATCGATGACACCGGTGACTCGCTGTGGCAGGCTCGCGTTCCGGTCAACTCCTCGGCCGCCGAGCGATACCGGACCAACGACACCGCCCTCGAGGCCGCGGTCGACGGCGCGTGGGCGCGCTCCCACGCGGCTGACGGCGACGGTCGCACGGCCGACTCGAGCCTCGAGGGCGAGACGGTGGTCGTGAACTACACCGTCGACGACGTTGCGACTCGCGGCGTCGGCGACGCGTGGCTCGTCGATTACTTCGCCGTAGGCACGTCGAACACCCGGTACGGAATCGCGGCCAAACGGGTGACGATCCACACGCCCGAGGGCACCGAAATCACGAACCGCGTCCCTGCCGCCGAAGTCGACGGGAACAACGCGACGTGGACGGCCGAGACCGGGTTCGACAGGCAGACGTACGTCACCTACGGCAACGGCGGCGTCCCCGGCACGGCGACCGGTTACGCCACGATCGGACTCGAGACCGGCCCGACGGCGATCGACCACGGCGTAAGCGGCGGTCTCTTCCCCGGGCTCTTGCTCGGACTCGTCGGCGTCGCGATCGGTCGAATCGACTGGGGGATCGATGCCGTCGACGCCGCGATGCTCGAGCGGTTGATCGTCGCCGTCGGTGCCGTCGGGGCGGTCGGCTTCCTCGTCGTCGGCGTGGCCGCGACCAGTGCCGGCCCAGCGCCGGGTGCCGTCGCGCTGGCCGCGCTCGGGGCTGGCTACGCTCTGCTGGGAAGCGCAGCGCGCCGTTTCGGGGACGGGCTCGAGACCCGGGGGCTGGTCGGGCTGTCGATCCTCGTGACGGTCGCCGCCGCGGGGGTGACCCTCCTGTTGACCGGCCCGCCGGTGTACGCGTTCCCGCTCTGTTTCGGCGCGGCGACCGCGCTCTGTCTTCCGATCGGGTACGCCGCCGAACGCGGGCGGTTCCCGATCGCGCTCGTCGCAGTCGTTGTGCTCGCACCGATCGTCGCAATCGCGAGCATCGCACCCGTCTCTCTGTTTGGGTACGGGCCGGCCGTCTACGGCCTCTTACTCCTGCCGTGGGTCGGGAGCGTCGCCGCCTTCGGCTACCCGCTCGCACTGCTCGGCCGACGGTTGGCTCTCGGGGTCGAGTGAACGCCCGTTGTCGGTAAATCGCACTCGAGAACGAACAGACAGACACCGAGCTATTCGAGGAATCGCGCACCGACATCGACGTCCGCCGGGGGCATGGCACACTGGTCCTTTTTGCCGAACCAGCGATAGCGGCGCGCAGCGACGAAGTCGTAGGCCCAGTCGCGGAGCCGCCGCGGGAGGAATCGGAACGGACCCAGCAGGGCGTAGGGACCGCCGAGGAGTCGCGCGATGCGGATGACCGCGTCCGATTTGACGTAACTGTCCTTGCCGTCGATCAGGACGATCGACTCGAGTTCGTCGGTCGGGAGGTCGTGCTCGGCGAGCAGTTCGGTGCCGACATCGGACTGGAGGGAGGCAAAGCGGAATTTCCCCTCCGTATCTCGGGGGAGAATGAACTGGACGAACCCGTTACAGAGGTTACAGACGCCGTCGAAGAGGATGATCGGGCCGTCCGGCGTATCCGAACTCATCAGTACTGTACGTAGAGACCGGTCCCAATTCAGGGTTCCGGTCGGTGCAGGTCGGCTACTGATGCAGCGGCTGTTCGGCCATCTTGCGGCGGAGTTCGTCCAGCCGCGAGCGGGAGACGCCGTCTTCGAACTGCTGGAGCAGCGCGAAGACCTCCGCTCGAGAGACCTTTACGTCACCCTCGCGGACGACGTCTTCCGGGCGTTCGCGCAGTTCCCGGAGGGTCCCCACCGCGAGCAGGTAGGGGATCGCCCACGCCGAGAGCCGGTTGCCGTGGTGTTCGGGGACGACCTCGAGATAGCGCTGGGCGTCGTCGAGGTAGCCTTCGGCGCGGCCTGTCACCCGCTGGATGACGTTCGTGACGCCACCGTGGTGGGCCTCGTCGGTGACCGCCTCGACGTCGACGTCCTCCGCCGCGAGCCACTCGGCGGGGAGATAGACGTTGTTCTCCTCGTGGTAGTCGTCCTCGACGTCTTTCGCGATGTTGACCAGTTGCAAGAGCAGCGCGAAGGAACGGGCGTTCTCCCGCATCTCCGCGGCCCGCTCTTTGGAGGTGCCGCGAGCGACCAACCCCGTGATCAGGGTGCCGACGGTGCCGGCGGCATACCAGCAGTACTCCTCGAGTTCCTCGATGGTCTGGAGGCGCAGTCCGCCCTCGGTGGCGTACCGATCGGTGAACATCGCCATGCCGTCGACGAGTTCGCGGACGGGTTCTCGCATGATTTCTCGGGGCTCCTCCTCGAGCGATTCGAACGTTCGCAACACCCGCGGCGTCTCGGCGACGACCTCCCAGTCGTCGGTGCGCTCCTCCGGAATCCACGGCTCGACGTCGTCCATGAACGCTGCGACCGATTCGGACTCCTCAGGATCGAGCAGCCGATCGAACGTCGCGAGCAGTTCGGTCTGGGTCTCCGGCGGGATGTGTCCCGCATCCTCGATCGTATCAGCGATTCGACAGAGGAGGTAGCCGAGACAGATGTGTCTCGCCATCGGCTCCTCGAGCCGATCGATGGTGATCGAAAAGGTCCGCGAAACGCCGTGAACCGCGTCATAACACCACTCGAGGTCGGCGTCGGTGGGGGATTCGGGCTGGCCCGTGGTCATCTACTCGAGTTAGTTTCGTGACCATCGGGGAAAAACGCCGCGGTCGCGGCGTACTCTTCCGATCGGTGGCAATCGGGACTCGAGGTCGGGTCGATCCGCTCCTCGCTGCCCGGCGTGTTCCGACGAAATCCGTATACTGTCGGCGGACGAAACGTACCCGTGACTCGGACCGTACTCATCGCCGGCGCTCACGGACAGGTCGGACAGCACGTTACGGACCAACTCGGCGAGAGCGAGCACACCGCTCGAGCGATGGTTCGGGACGACTCCCAGACCGACGAGGTGGCGGACCTGGGCGGCGAGCCGGTCGTCGCGGACCTAACCGGGAACGTCGATCACGCCGTCGAGGGTTGTGACGCGGTTATCTTCGCGGCCGGCTCCGGCGGCGAGGACGTCTACGGCGTCGACCGAGACGGGGCGATCACTCTGATCGACGCGGCGAGCGAGGCCGGCGTCGACCGCTTCGTCATGCTCAGTTCGATGGGTGCCGACGACCCCGCGGCCGGCCCCGACGCGCTCGAGGACTATCTGACCGCAAAAGCGGAGGCCGACGAGTACCTCCGGCAGAGCGACCTCGACTACACGATCGTCCGTCCAGGGGAACTGACCAACGACTCCGGGGTCGGGACGATCGAAATCGGGAAAGACATCGGGCTGGACGCCGGGGACATCCCCCGCGAAGACGTTGCTCGGACGCTCGTGGCTACACTCGACTACGATGCGCTCGTCGGTGAGACCTTCGAAATTCTCTCGGGCGACGAGCCGATCGGCGAGGCCCTCGAGTGGTTCTGTTCACAGTAGTGGGTCTTCCACGGGGTACTCGAGTCCGCCGCGCTCGGCTGTCGGGACCCGCCGCTCGTCAGTCGAGTCGGAGCCACCACGCTTCCGAGCGTATGTGCTGGCCGATGTCGGGTGTCACCGCTGTTTCGACGGCGCTGCCGAAGAGCGAACTATAAAGACGCGAGGACACGCATTCCGGCGTATGGACTTCGCACTCTCGGCCGAACAGCAACAGATTCGGGACATGGTCTCGGAGTTCGTCGACGAGGAGGTCGTTCCTGTCGCCGACGAGATCGACCACGAGGATGAGTTCCCCGCCGACCTCGTCGGTGAGATGGCCGATCTGGGGCTGATGGGAATGCCCTTCCCCGAGGAGTACGGCGGTGCCGGACTCGACTATCACTCGTATGCGATCGGGCTCGAGGAGATCGCTCGCGGTTCGGGGGGCCTCGGCACGATCGTCGCGGCCCACACCTCGCTTGCCGGGAACATGCTCTACGAGTTCGGCGACGAATCCCAGAAGCAGGAGTATCTGACGCCGCTCGCCGAGGGGCGAGACATCGGCGCGTTCGCGCTCTCGGAGGCGGGGGCCGGAAGCGACGTGCCGGCGATGGATACCACTGCGGAGAAGAGCGAGGCGCAAAGCGCCTCGGAACGGAGCGGCGCAGCCGCGGAGAAGGAGGGCGACGAGTACGTGATCAACGGCGGCAAGCTCTGGATCTCCAACGGCTCCGTGGCCGACACGGTCACGCTCTTCGCAAAGACGGACCCCGAGGCCGGCAACAAGGGCATTTCCTCCTTTATCGTCCGCCCCGAGGAGGACGACGGCTTCATCGTCGAGGGCACGGAGGAGAAACTCGGCGACAAGGGCTGTCCGACGGCCGAACTTCGCTTTGACGACCTCCGAATTCCGGAATCGCGCCGGCTCGGCGAGGAAGGCGAGGGCTTCGTCCACGCGCTGAAGACGTTAAACGGCGGCCGAATCACGATCGCCGCTCGCGGCGTCGGCATCGCCCGCGCGGCCTTCGAAGAGGCCCGGGACTACGCCAACGAACGCGAGCAGTTCGGCCAGCCGATCGGCGAGTTCCAGTCGATCAAGCACAAGCTCGCGGACATGGACACGAAGATCCAGGCCGCGAAGATGCTCATGCACAAGGCCGCCGACAAGAAGATTCGCGGCGAAGACTACATCAAGGACGCCTCCCAAGCCAAGCTCTACGCGTCCGAAGTCAGCCGTGAGGTCGCGAATGAGGGCATCCAGATCCACGGCGGCTACGGCTACACCAAGGACTTCGCCGCCCAGCGGTTCTACCGCGACGCCAAACTTAACGAGATCTACGAGGGCACCAGCGAGGTGCTGCGGAACACGATCGGCGACCAACTGCTCAAGGAGTAACCCTCGACGCCCCGCCTGAGGAGCCTGCGGCTTGCGAATCGACCACCCTACTGCTTTCCCGGCCATCTTTGTTCCAATCTTATCAGTTCGACATATTTATAATAGTGCTGGGTACAGTGAACCTATGGACCGAACGGAACTGTTCCTCGCGATCATCGCGTATACGCTGATCGTGCAAACGTTCGGCGAGGAAGCCGAGGGTGCGATGGTTCTACTGTTCGTCTTGCTGTTCGCGCTCCCGATCTACGTCGTCGTCCATCTGTACAGAAACCCCTCGCTCGAGTGACGACACGACGCGCCGGCCGGAGCCGCCACTCGGCGTCGTCAGTCCACGCCCTCGAGACAATCACGAACCCACGCGTAGTGATCTTGCACCCGCTGTGTGCCGCCATCGGTCAGCGTATAGACGTCGTGGAGCCCCTCCGTTCGTTTCTCGACGAAGCCCGCGTTGACCAGCGCCGACAGCGAGCCGTAGAACGATTTCGGCTCGAGCCGGTCGTCGTAGTGGGACTCGAGGCGGGATTTTACTTGCTGGCCGCGCAGTTCGCCCTCCTCGGCCGCCGCGAGCAGGAAACAGATGTCTCGGCGGCGACCGCTCCGAAGCCATTTGCTCATGGCGCGGTAGTCGGGCGGTGACCGCTCGAGCGTTACGGTTTCCGTGCCCGCGGGAGCGACCCCGAACACTCACTCACGCTTGAGTCGCTGCCGGACGGTCGCGATGAGCGTCCAGACGAGGCCGCCGAGGGTGGCGACTCCGAGCAGGGCGCGATCGCCGAGCTCGAGGAATGCGGTGCCGCCGGGCCGGCGGTCGTGGCGAAAGAGCAGCCAGCCGCCGTCGGGATCGCCGAGGACGACGTCGCCGGAGCCGAAGGCAAGCGAGAGGAACACCGCGAGGAGAGCGTACGCCGCGACTGCGGCGAGAGTGCCGACGCTGCCGGCGAGGAACCGCGAGAGCAGCGGTGCCCCCGGGAGTCGGCTCGGGGACCCCTCCTCAGCGCCGTAGATACCGAACCCGCGAACGCCGCCGGGTGGATCGCCTACGCGAACGTCTGCGGGGTACTGACAGAGGACCCCGGCCATCCAGAGGTCGCCGATCGAGCCGGCCGCGTTCGCCGCTAGCGGGACGATTAACAGCGGCGTGGGGAAGACGACCATCGCGGCGAGCCCGACGGCGGTGATCACCGCAAACGGTGCGAGCAGAGCGACGAGCAACTGATTTCGCGTGTAGCTCGCCCCACTTGTCTCGGCGTAGGCGTACGGCAATACGAAGTAGGAAAGGCCGATCCCGTAGCTCGGCGAGTCGCCGTAGCGGGCCATGAACACGCCGTGGAGGAGTTCGTGGGGGACGACCACACAGACGAGCAGCCCGAGCGAGACGACCAGCCCACCGAGCACCGTCGGCGGCGAGGACGGCGCGATCACGATCGGCTCGAGCGACGTGCCCCGAACCCATGCGAGGACGTGGCCGAACGCGTAGGCGAAGCCAAAAAACCCCACCGCGGAGACGACGAGCCACTGCACGGCGACCGATCGCGTGAGTCGAAACGTCGCGATCGATCGACGGGTCGGGACGTGATCCGAACGGCTCACGACGCGAGACTCGAAGGCCACCAAAAAATCGGTGTCGATGTTCGGACCGCGATTCGTCTGGAACCGACAGTTTCCCGGTGGTGGATCGACGAGGACCGACCATGACCGACGACCGGACCGCCGAAGCCGACGACATCACGGCGACCTATGACGAGACCGAGGCAGAGCGCGTCCTCGCGTTCGAGCGGGCGACGGGCGGCACGGCCGCGATTGCCCAGAATCGCGAGGGGTACGCCATGCTGAAAGTGCGGCCGACCGCTGATGGCGACGAACTCGAGCGCTACTACGGGTTCGACATGGCGCTCGATCACGTCGGGGAACTGCTCGGCGTCTCGCCCCACGAGCTCCCGATTCCGGAGGCGGCCGAAGATATGGGTATGTAGCTCAGACGACGAACGCCGCGAGGATCAACAGCCCGAAGTAGAGCACCACGAGTACGGCGAGGGCGTACAGCCGAACGCGCCGCAACGCCGTATCCTCCTCTCGAACCGCCCGCTCGACGGCTGCGCGCTCGCGATCGGAGAGCCGATTGGGATGCTCGAGGCCGCGGTGGAGCCGCTCGTATCGCGCCCGTCGGAACGGCCGGTCGCAGTACGGACAGCGCGTGGGCGACTCGTCGCTGTGATCGTCGTCCTCGAATTCGCCGCCGGTGGCGGTCGCTACGGCGGGCGCGTCGACGGCGGATGCGCTGGCACGGGAGTCTCCGGACACGATGGCGACTACACGGACCTTCCTCATCCGTCTTCGGTCGCCTCTCGAGGACTGCGTCGTCGGCCGACAGACGCCCCGAAACTCGCCCCTGCTGATGGGAAAAAGCGGGAGCCCTAAATACGCGGAGTCGAAGGGTGTAGACGAGAATAGCCGTGGCAACAGAGTCGTTTCCCCGCCCGATCGGCACGCGACGCCGCTTCTCCGCACTGCTCGCAGCGACCGCGCTCGGCGTCTACCTGCTCCTGATCGTCGGCGCGACGACGTCGCTGACGAACGCGGCCGCGTCGTGTTCGACGTGGCCGACCTGTCACGCGCCCGTCGATCCGCTGAGCCAGACCGAACTCGCGATCGCGTGGGCCCACCGGCTCACGGCGGTCGTCGTCGGCCTGCTCGTCGCCGCGACCGCCGCCGCTGCGGCCCTCGGCGACACCTCGAGTCGCATCCGGACGACGCTCGTCGTCGCCGCCGCGCTCTACGTCGTCCAGATCGGCGTCGGTGCCGTCACCGCCACGACCGGCCCCGCGGCGATCCTGCCCGGACTTCACCTCGGACTCGGCCTCGTGATTTTCTCGGGAATCGTCCTCGCGCTCGCGTGGGACCTCGAACTCGCGACCGGCAGCGAAGACGAGGACGGCATCGACTCGCCCGAACCCCTCGCGGACCTCGAGGAATCGGTGCCGACCGCCTCTGAGCGCACGCTTCCATCGAGTCGCCTCGCTCGCGCTTGGCTCACCGCCTTCGCGTACTTCCAGATGATGAAACCGCGGCTGATGTGGCTACTCTGTCTCGTCGCCGCCGCAGGGATGGCGCTGGCCGCCGGCCCCGGCCTCGAGATCCCCACGATCATCGCGACGCTCGGCGGCGGCGTCCTCGCGATCGGTGCCTCGGGGACGTTTAACCACGTCCTCGAGCGCGATGTCGACCAGAAGATGTCCCGTACGGCCGACCGGCCGCTGGCGGTCGATCTGATCCCGGTTCGGAACGCCTTGCTGTTCGGTGCCGGGCTGACCGTCGCGTCGCTGGCCGCGTTTCTGACGATCAACCGGCTGGCCGCGGCGCTCGGACTAGCCGCGATCATCTTCTACAGCGTGGTCTACACGCTCCTCCTCAAACCGAACACGGTCCAGAACACGGTTATCGGCGGCGCTGCGGGCGCGCTGCCCGCGCTCATCGGCTGGGCCGCTGTCACGAACGAGATCGGCTGGCCCGGCCTCGCGCTTGCGGGCCTCATCTTCCTGTGGACGCCGGCGCACTTCTACAACCTCGCGTTGGCCTACAAGGACGACTACGCCCGCGGTGGCTTCCCCATGATGCCAGTCGTCCGCGGCGAGACGGAGACGCGAAAGCAGATCATCTACTACATCGCCGCGACGCTCGTGAGTTCGATCGCGCTGGCGTGGCTTACCGACCTCGGCGTCCTGTACGCCGTGACGGTCGTCGTCTTCGGCGGGATCTTCCTCTGGGCTGCCGTTCGCCTCCACTTCGAACAGACCGAGACCGCCGCGTTCCGTGCGTTCCACGCCTCGAACGCGTTCCTCGGGGCCGTGCTGGTCGCGATCCTCGTCGACGCCCTCGCGTTCTGAGCAGGCGTACTGCTCTCGAGACCGAAGCGTCACGTGAGTCTGTTCTGCCGAACTGATCAGGGACTCTGGCTCTCGGTAACGGCTCCGTGCTCGGTAGAAACGTCAGCAGTTGGATCTCTCGCGAGTCGTGTAGTCTCCGGCGTCCCTGTTCGCTGCTGCGGTCTCACATCTCGAGCCGAGAGTCGAAATACGAACTGGTGGGTCAGAAGAGTGTGCGCTATCGATCAGACCGTCCATAACTCGACTGTCGCATCCCGTCGACGAGCACGCGCCGGCTTCGATAGCTGGATCGAGGCGAACCGCAATTCTCCGGCTATCTCGAGGGCGACTCGAGATCCTCTCACCGACCGAGCCACAAACCGTGCTCTCACCAGAGCAGGTGCGGCCACACGAACGTGAACAGGACCCAGATGAGCGCGGTTAGGACGACGGTCATAATTGCGTTCAGCACGAGTCCTGCCCGGAGCATGTGGCGTTGCTCGATGTACCCGCTGCCGAACACGATGGCGTTGGGCGGCGTCGCGACCGGGAGCGCGAAGGCGAAGCTCGCGGCGATCGCTCCGGCGACCGAGAGGAACAGTGCGGTCGAGAAGTCGGTCAGCCCGAGCGTCGCCGAGAAGACGCTCCCGAGGCTGATCAGGATAGGGACGATGATGCTGGTCGTCGCAGAGTTCGATGTCATCTCGGTCAGGAAGATGACAAGCAACACGACCGCACCGATGACGAGGACGATGGGTGCGCCGACGAGTCCGCTGAACACCGTGTTCGCGATCCACTCCGTCGCGCCCGTATCAGCGAGCGCGTTCGCGAGCGAGATGCCGCCGCCGAACAGCAACAGCGTCCCCCAGTCGATGTCGACCAGTTCGTCCCACTCCATCGTGTCGGCCAGCACCAGCGCCGGCACCGCGGCGACGCCGACCATCACGTAATAGAGCAGTCCCTGATGGCCCTGGACGCCGAGAACCGTCATTCCTTCGCCGCCGAAGATGGTCGTCATCCAGACGCTCGAGAGGTACGGCTCGAAGAACTCGCCGAGCCCGCCGAGCATCCAGAGACCGGCCGTCACGGCGAAGATAATAGCCACGCGCTTACCGCGGGGATCGAGTTCGCCCTCCGCCGCGAGTTGCTCTCGAGCGCTGGCTCGAGCGGCTCCGACGTCGGGAACCTCCGGCGGATACAGCACGTAAGTAAGGATGAACCAGACGAGCGGGAGCGTCACGACGACGACCGGGAAGCCGACGAGGAACCACTCGGCGAACCCGATCTCGTAGTCCAGAATGGCGTTGAGTTGGCCCACGAGGATGGCGTTGGGCGGCGTGCCGATGATCGTCCCGACGCCGCCGACGCTGGCGGCGTAGGCGGTCCCGAGGAGCATCGAAATCTGGAGGTTGGTAAAGGCGGCCATCGATTCGGCGGTCCCGCCGTCGGCGGCCGTTTCGTCGGAGACATCGGCGCTCTGTGACTCGGCCTCCGACGACGCGAGGTCGTCGCGGTCGAGGACCTGCGTGAGGACTCCGACCGCGATGGGGGTCATCATCGCGGCCGTCGCGGTGTTCGAGACCCACATCGACAACACGGCGGTCACGACCATGATCGCGAAGATCAACCGTCGCGGCGAACTGCCCATCTTGGCGATGGAGTACAGCGCGATCCGCCGGTCGATATCGTACTTCTGAATCGCGTTCGCGAGCATAAAGCCCGCCAAGAACAGGAAGATGATGTGGTCCGCAAAGCCGACGAGTGCGGTGTCCATCGAGTCGTAGACGCCGGTTCCGGTCAGCAACACGGGGATCGTCAGTGCGGTGACCGCGAGCGGTAACGCGCCCGTCACCCAGAGGAAGCCAGCGAAGAACATCGTGGCGATAGCGTACTGGCCCGTCACCGAGAGTCCAGCCGGGGACGGGGCGGCTGCGATGGCAACCATCCCGATCCCTGCAAGGGAAAATTGTACTAATCGCTTGTTTGACCCACCCAAAAGTCCGTGTATCATTGATACAGGCGTTGATACTCATTATTGTTATTAAGCCTTTCCATCCGCGAGGGTGAGTATTACACTCACCCGCTTCGAGCGGTGTCTGCCACCCCTCTCGCAGACGATGGGCATCCACAGCGAGCGCAGCGACGTTCCTCTCGTTCCGATTAGAAGTGATCGACGATGGCCCACAGCTGGTCGTCGGTGAGTTCCACACGGTAGAGTTCCAAGAGCGTCTCCCGGCGCGCTCGAGAGAGGGATCGACTGCCGCTCTCGAGCATCGAGATGTGGGCCTGCATGAGTTCGTCGACTTCCCGTTCGACCGCACGTTGGTCGTAGCCGGCGGCGACCCGGAGGAGTCGCCACGCGCGCGGCGAAATGGCGTCGAGATCGGGAACGTCGGACGCGTCCATGAGAGTCAGTACGAGTGAAATGAGAGCCGTCGTTGAAATGTGCTTCGTCAGGAGTCGCGATTACGTGCCGCCATTTGCCCCGAAGAGATCGGCGATCAGAGCGTGTAGTCGTAGTCGCCGTCTTCGGTCGCGAGGAAGGCCTCGAGCAGGTCGATCGTCGCCGCGATGTCGTCGACGTGGGCGGTCTCGGTCACGGTGTGGAGATATCGGGTCGGGACCGAGATCGCGCCGACGGGTTTCGCGCCGGCGGTGTGCTGGAAGCCGGCGGTGTCGGTCCCGCCCGACGGGAGGATCTCGAGTTGGTACTCGATCTCCTCGTCCTCGGCGAGTGACTGGAGCCGGCCGTGGAGCTTCGGGTTGGTGATGACACTCGAGTCCTTGAGCTTGATCGCGGTGCCGTCGCCGAGTTCGGTGACGTGCGAGCCGGCGTCGAAGCCGGGGATGTCGTTGGCGACGGTAACGTCCAGCGCGAGCGCGAGGTCGGGGTCAATATCGACGCCGAGGGCGCGAGCGCCGCGGAGGCCGACCTCCTCCTGGACGGTCGCACAGAAGTGAATCGTCACGTCGGGATCGGTCAGCCGGCGGGCCGCCTCGAGCATGGCGAACAGACAGACCCGATCGTCCAGTGCCTTGCCGGTGATCGTCTCGCCGACGCGCTCGGTCGTTTGGGCCATCGTGACGAGGTCGCCGGGCGAGACGCGCTCGGTGAGCTTTTCGTAGGGAAGGCCGGGATCGACGACGACGTCCTCGACCTCGGGGGGCTTCTCTCGCTCGTCTTCGTCTAACGTGTGGGGCGGCGGCGAGCCGATGACCGCGGGGATGTCCTCGTCTTCGCCGTGGATTGTCACGCGCTGGGCCTTCAACACCCTCGCGTCCCAGCCGCCGAGCGCGTCGAGTTCGACGAAGCCGTAGCCGTCCTCGTCGCCGCGGACGTGGCGCACCATGAAGCCGATCTCGTCCATGTGTGCCGCGACGGCCACTGCATAGTCGCCCTCGCCCTCGAGGGTCCCGACGACGTTGCCCATCGCGTCGGTACGCACGCGGTCGACCGAGTCCTCGAACTCCCGGACGACGAGTTCGCGAACGCGATCCTCGTAGCCGGGGACGCCACTCGTCTCCGTCAGCTCCGTCAGGAGCGACAGATCGAACGGAACGGTTGTCATGGTCGTACCTGTGACGCCATGTGATATAAGGTCGTGGAAAGGAGCAGCTGAGCGATGGGGTGCAAGCGCCTCCGGCCGTCGAACAGTCCGCTTTCGATGAGTGTCCCCGGTCGTAACCGCGGAGTATTAACGGATCCGTCCACTACCCGTGTGTATATGAGTGACGTACGTGTTGCGGGCACAGGGCTGACGCCGTTCGGGAACAGTCCCGAACGGACCGGCCGAGACCTCTTTGCCGAAGCGAGCATCGCTGCCTTCGAGGAGAGCGGCGTTCCCCGAGACGACGTCGAGGCCGTCCTCTACGGTAACTTCATGGGCGAACTCTCCGAGCACCAGGGCCATCAGGGCCCGCTGATGGCCGAAGCCGCGGGGGTACAGGCCCCCGCCACCCGCTACGAGTCCGCGTGTGCCTCGAGCGGCGTCGCGGTCCGCGAGGCGGTCAAACGGATCCGAAACGGCGAAAACGACGTGTTGCTGGTCGGCGGCGCGGAACGCATGACCAACCTCGGCACCGCGGGTGCGACCGAAGCGCTCGCCATCGCCGCAGACGACCTCTGGGAGGTACGGGCCGGGGTGACCTTCCCCGGCGCGTACGCGCTGATGGCACAGGCCTACTTCGACGAGTTCGGCGGCGAACACGAGGACCTGGCCCACATCGCGGTGAAAAACCACGAGAACGCCCTTACCAACGAGAAGGCCCAGTACCAGAGCGCGATCGAGGTCGCAGACGTCCTCGAGGCCCCGCCGGTCTCCGAACCGCTCGGGATCTACGACGCCTGTCCGATCTCCGACGGCGCGGCCGCGCTCGTCCTGACGAGCGAGTCCTACGCCGACGAACACGACCTCGAGGCCCCGGTCGCGATCACGGGCACCGGGCAGGGCGGCGACCAAATGGCACTGCACGACCGCGAGCACCTCGCCCGCTCGCCTGCGGCCCGCGAGGCCGGTGCGGAGGCCTACGCCGACGCCGGCGTCGACGCCGGCGACGTGGACCTCGCGGAAGTCCACGACTGCTTTACGATCGCCGAAGTGCTCGCGCTTGAGGCCTTGGACCTCGAGCCGATCGGCGAGGGGATCTCGGCGGCCCGGGACGGGCGGACGACCGCGGACGGCGAGACGCCGATCAACCTCTCGGGCGGGCTGAAGGCCAAGGGCCACCCGGTCGGCGCGACCGGCGCGTCCCAGATCGCCGAAGTCACCGATCTGCTGGCCGGCGAGCATCCGAACAGCGAGTCTGTCGAGGATGCAACAACCGGAGTCGCCCACAACGCGGGTGGTACCGTCGCGAGTGCGACCGTCCACGTCCTGGAGGTGACGAACTGATGAGCGAGTCGGAGAGTTACGACGCCGGCTTCGACGACTGGATCGCGGCCGCCGAGGAGGGGACCGCCTACTACCTCGAGTGTGCCAACGGCCACGGCTCCCTGCCGCCGCGTCGAGTCTGTCCCGACTGCGGCTCGACCGATCTCGCCGAAGTCGACCTGCCCGAAACCGGTGAGATCCAGACCTTTACCGTTACGCACGTCCCGACGCCGGCATTCGAGGACGACGCCCCATACGCGACGGCCGTCGTCGACTTCGGCTCCGTTCGGCTGACCGGACAGGTCGTCGGGATCGATCCCGACGATGTCGAAACCGGCCTCTCGGTCGAACTCGAGATCACGGTTTCGGAGACGACCGGCGAGCGCGTGATCGGCCTCCGTCCGGCGTAGCTGTTTTTTCGAATTCGAACGCCAGAATTCACAGGAGTCGGATTTCGGACCGATGACGGTCGCACGCGACTGCGTGACTACTCGTCGCCGCCGAGATTCGCACGCGGTAATTCCGCACTCAGATATTCGACGAACTTGTCGGGGTGTTCGGCGTGGGGCAACTGCGTCGCGTAGTCGATGACGACGAGATCGAGGTCGGCCGCCTCGGCGAGATCCCGGCCCTCCCGGAGCGGGACGAGCTCGGCGTCCCGGCCCCAGATCAGCGTCGTGGGCGTCTCGAGGGCCGCCAGTTCCGTCGCGAGGTCGAAATCGGGGTCGAGGGTGCCCGCGGCGAAGGAGGCGGTCGCGTAGCGTGCGCCGGGCTGGTGGGCGCTGTCCCACGCGTGCTGGACCTCGTCGGCGTCGATCCGGTCGGAATCGTAGTAGCCGTCCCGGTCGTAGAAGTACCGGATCGAGGGCTTGCTCGCGAGCAGGTTGTACAGCGTCGTGCCGACGATCGGCGTCCGAATGAGGGTCCGAAGCCACGGCCGCTCGTCGCCGGTCTCGCCGGTCGGGCAGATCAACACCAGTCGCTCGAAGTCGGTCTCGTCGGCGGCCTCGACGGCGAAGGTTCCGGACAGCGACGAGGCAACGACGATCGGCTCGTCGGTCACCTCAGTCGCGAAGTCGCGGACGAACTCGGCGTACAGCGTCGCGGAGTAGACCAGCGGCGGGCGCTCGGACCGGCCGAATCCGGGGAGGTCGACTGCGTACACGTGGTAGTCCTCGGCCAGTTGCTCGACGATCGGCTCGAACTCGTGACTGCTCGAGCCAGCGTAGATCCCGTGAAGTAGGAGCATGTCGGGGTCGTTCGGATCGCCCGCGACGGTGTAGCTCGTTTCGATCCCCCGCCAGCGATAGGTCCGCTCGACGCCGAGCAACGGGTTCTCGAGGTCGCCCGCGCGTCGCTTAAGGAGGCGGTTGCCGAGGACTGCCCCGCCGACGGTTCCGAGGGCTGCACCGAGGACTGTTCGGGCTTTCATACCGGGTCGTTGGACGGCAACGGCCTTAGACTTCAGGTCTCGGTTCAGAACCTGCTGTAACGGTGTGGCGTTCTCAGACGGCGCGGTCGCTACTCCCGGCTCGAGCCGTCCTCGCCCGGCTGGGTCTCGAGGTTCTCGACGCAGGCCTCGACGGGCGCGAGCACGTCGTTTGCGATCGAATAGGGGTCGGTCTCACCCCGGCGCACCGCGTCGGCGAGGCCGTCGATCCCGCCGCTGGCGTCGAGTTCGTCCTCGAGCAGGGCGTGGACGTCTTCGCGGAGCAGCGTGCGGATCTCCTCGGCGTAGCGCTGGCGGACCTTCTCGGCGCGGGTGCCGGAATCGACGAGATAGGCGCGGTGGTTCGCGAGTTCGTCGATGAAGGTCTCGACGCCGGTACCCTTCGTGGCGACGGTTTCGACGATGGGTGGTGTCCAGTCCTCGGTCTCGTCTCCGTCGGCGTCGGTCTCGCCGTCCCAGTCGTCGTGGGCGTCGATCACCTCCTGGCTGTGGTGGCCGCCGCCACCGCCGAGGCCGCTCTCCTCGCCGAGGTGGACCATCTCCCGGAGTTCCTGGACCGTGCGGTCCGCCCCGTCGCGGTCGGCCTTGTTGACCACGAACACGTCCGCGATCTCGAGGATGCCGGCTTTCAGCGTCTGGATGTCGTCGCCCGACCCCGGCGGGACGAGGACGGCGACGGTGTCGGCAGTGCGGACGATGTCGATCTCGTTTTGGCCCGCGCCGACGGTCTCGATGATGATCTTGTCCTTGCCGAAGGCGTCCATCGCCTTGACGGCGTCCGCGGTCGCCGTCGAGAGCCCACCAAGGGTCCCGCGGGCGCTCATCGAGCGCACAAAGACGTCCATATCACCCACGGTGGACGCCATTCGGATGCGGTCCCCGAGAACGGCCCCGCCCGTAAAGGGCGAGGAGGGATCGATCGCGATGACGCCGACCGTCTCGCCCCGGTCGCGGTAGGTCTCGGCGAGTTTGTCGACCAGCGTCGACTTGCCCGCGCCCGGCGACCCAGTGATGCCGATCACGTCCGCATTGCCCGTATGTGCGTACAGTTCCGAGACGAGGTCGCGATAGCCCGGCGACCGGTTCTCGATCTTCGAGATAATTCGGGCCAGCGCGCGGTGTTTCCCTGCCAGCAGGTCCTCGAGCAGCGATTCGTCGTCGGCGTCCATGGTCATCGCTGAGGCGCGTTCTCGCGGACGAATTCGATGGTCTCCTCGATCGACGTGCCGGGACCGAAGATGGCGGCGACGCCCGCGTCTTTGAGCCCCTCGCGGTCCTCGTCAGGGATGACGCCGCCGGCGAGGACGAGGGTGTCGTCTTTCGCCCCGTACTCCTCGAGGCCGTCCATGATTTTCGGGACGAGCGTGTCGTGTGCACCCGAGAGGATGGAGATCCCGAGGACATCGACGTCCTCCTGGACGGCCGCCTGTACGATCTCCTCGGGGGACTTGTGTAACCCGGAATAGATGACCTCGAACCCGGCGTCCCGGAACGCGCGCGCGACGACGTGAGCACCGCGGTCGTGGCCGTCGAGACCGACTTTGGCGACGAGACACCGGATCGACTCCGCTTCCTGTTCGCTGCTCATACACACACCTTCCCGAGCCGACTGTTTGACTTTAACGGAAGATGGTGGGAATTGCGACGTGAAGAGGGGTCTCCGCCCGCGGGTGACCCACCGGTCGATCGACACGTGCTCGAGGCATATATTGTTCCGTTAGTGTCACGTCTCAACGGAATCAGCCCGAACCAAAGGCTAAAGAACGAAACGACCGAACATTCCGCTAATGACTATCGTTCGTCTGCTGCGGAGGGATCTATCGTGGGCGTTGAAATAAAGGAAACGCGAGTGCCCGACGCCGAGTTCGAGGAGATGAAAGGCTTCGTCTTCGAGTACCTCGCGGCAAGCGTCGAGAAAGAAGAGGAAGGCGGCCGCATGCGCTGGTACCCGTGGCACTCGGCCGAATACCGGCACAACCACATCCTCAACGTCGTCGATCTCGCGACCGACATCGCCGAGGAGGAGGGTGCGGACGTCGACGTCACCCGCGTCGCCGCCCTCTTTCACGACGTCGCCAAACTCGAGACCGATCAGGAACTCCACGCCGAGGCCGGCGCTCGCGTCGCCCGCGAGTACCTCGAGTCCCGCGCCGAGTACCCCGAGTCGTTCATCCAGCAGGTGTGTCGCGCGATCGAACACCACTCCTATCAGGGCGACCTGACCGATCTCGCACTGGAGACCCAGTGTCTCATCGAAGCCGATCTGCTCGATAAGGTCGGCGCAAACGGGACCGCCCTCATGCTGCTCCGGATGGGCTATGAGGCCCGCACGCACATGGACTGCGACGAGATGGTCGAGCGCGTCTTAGAACGCGGCTACGACGCCGCCTCGCGCGTCCAGAGCGATACCGCCGAGGGAATTGCCCACCAGCGCCTGAAACGCGTCAAGTGGTTCAGCGAGTGGCTCGAGGACGAAATCGCCGCGATGGGCAACTAAACGGGTCCGGTACCGGTAGCGGTCTCGCCCGTTCGAGTCCTCTTTCTGTGCCGACCTCGAGACCGCCGTCTCCCGATCGGTCGGCAGGGCCGTCGGCCGACCGAATCGGCCGGTGCGTTCATACTGGTCTGCTCTCGAGACGAGTGTAATGCAATTCCCACGTCGACCGAGCACCGTCTCAGTTCTCGCCCTCTGCTGCCTCGTCGTTCTCGCCACAGTTCCCGTCGCGACGGTCGCCCAACAGTCGCCACCGCAGATCGGAACCGCCGCCGACTCGAGCGGCCAACCGGTTTCGACGTGTTTCACCGGGTCGGGAACCGAATTTACGATCGGTTCCGAGAACGGCACGCACATCTGGGTTCGATTGCACGCGGCGATGCTGACCGACTCCGGCGGTTCGGTCGGTGCCGAACTCGTCGGTTCGACCGGCGGTTCGTCGATCATCGAGGTTATCGCCGGATTCCAGTACGTCGGCGACGGACTCCGCGACCTTCTCACGAGTCCTGCCGACTCGATCGATCTCGTCAGCGGGTTCGATTTCCAACTCCCGATGCTCGAGAACGCGACGACGGGGCTCGGCGCGGATCCCGCGCAGTCTGAGGGGGACCAGTCGGATGGCGAGGGGGCCGGCACAAGTAGCGGCGGTGAGACGACGAAATCTGACGGCCGCTTCGAGATGCTCAGGTGCTAATCCGCCTATCTCGAGTCTGAACGCTCGAGACGTGCTCGAGCGTCGCCCAGTGCGAGCCCCGGTCAGACGAACCGGAGCGTGCCCATCGCGAGGAAGAGCAGCCCGAAGCCGACGAGGACGACGGCACTCAGCGCGGCGACCGCGGGAGCGAACGCGTCGACGCGCTTGCCGGCTGCGGCCAGCGCCGCCGGATAGGCGATAATCCACAGGCCGATTCCGCCGAAGAAGCCGACCAACAGCGCCGGCGACCCGGTCTGGACGACCAGTGTTCCAGCGAGAACTTGCCCTACCGCCGGGGCGTGTGCGAGCACGTCGAGGGTCCCCGGCTCGAGGAGGCCGACGCCGACGGTGAGCCAGAAGCCGATCTGGTAGGGGTTGGTCAGCGAGAGGACGAACGTTTTCCGGAATCCCTTCGCGGCGGCGCGGCCGGCGTCGGTAAACGACGTGGCGGCTCTGGCCTCGTCGATCGCACCGATCGCGAAGTACAACATGAGACAGCCGCCGGCCAGATAGAGCGCGGGTCTCACCGCGGGAATGCGGTCGATCACGGCGACGATGCCGGCAAGCGTAAGCGCGAAGAAGATGGCGTCCGCGAGCATCGCACCGAGTCCGGCTCGGAAGCCGGCCGGCCAGCCGCGGACGACGCTCTCCTCGGCGATGACCGCGTTCATCGGTCCCGGCGGTGCCGCGAGCGCGAGCCCAAAGATCACGCCTGCCAGTGCTGTCACGACGATAGAAGCCACGTGTTCTCGGTTGCAAGTGGGTGTGCTGCCGTGAAAAGAATCGCGAATTCGGCCGAATGGAGAGACGACGGAGCCGGTCGGCTGCCCCGTCCGATGGGATTCGACCCGCATATCGCGCACTTGAGAGCCCGGACCGCGTCTCTCGCAGGAGCGCGATTGCGCCCGCGACCCCACGTCGGTCCGTGTCGTGGCACCGGTCCGTGTCGCGGCGTCGAACGCGGCGCGCGAACTGCTGGTACCGCTGATTCTTTGCCGTATGCCACACAATGGCGCGTATGAACGAGCCTCGAGCGGCTGGCGTGACGGGTGGCGGTCGCCCGCCCGGTCACGACTCGAGCGACCGGTCGCCGGCCGGGACGGGAACGCGATGAACCGTCGAACACTGCTCGCGTCGACCGTCGCCATGCCGTCGCTGGTCGGCTGCCTCGACGGTGGCACCGACGACGGCGAGACCGCACCCGACGAATCAACGGAGCCGCCGTTCGAGATCGCCACGATCGACGCCTCGGGGAGCGAGGCCGGTACCGTTCGCGTTCCCCAGTCCGGTCGGGTGATGGTGCTCAACTTCACCCGGACCCAGTGCCCGACCAGTCGCGCACAGCTCTCGCGGATCGCCGACGCGAAGGTCGCCCTCGCGGACGAGGGTTACACCGTCGACGGCGACGCTCCCGAGATTCGCTTTTGCTCGATCACGAACGGGACCCGGGGCCCCGATCCGTCCGACGAGGAACTCGCGACGTGGTTCGACGAGAACGGCGGCAACTGGCCGATTGGCCGGGATGAGACCGGTGCCTGTAACGACTACTACGAGATCGATGGGTTCCCGACGATGCTGACCGTCGACGGAACCGGCGCGGTCCAGTGGCGAAACCGATCCTCGACGAGTGGGGCCATCTTCGGCGCTGCCAGAGACGCACTCGAGGGTGGAACGGCGCAGAACGGCGACAATCAAACGGGTAGCAATACGAGCGACACGGTCGCGCCCGGCGAGCGCTAATACTCAGTTGCGGTGCCCGTCTGTGCACCGTCCTACCTGCTGTCGTCGTCCGTCGAAAGCACCGGATATGACTGGGTTCCGCCGCTCGAGCGCCGCGCGACGAGCGTCGCGACTGCGATCGTGTCGTCGTCGCCGTCCTCGTTCCCATCCTCGTCACCGTTACCGTCGCCGATCGGTCTCCGCCGCTCCTCGTAGGAGAGAATCGTCAGGTCCAGACAGGCCCGGAGCAGGTCGTTCGACCGGTATCGGTACCGATCGGTCGAGGGACCGGCGACCGGGTCGCTCGAGCGGAGGTGGTGTTCGTAGATCAGCACGCCACCGGGGGCGAGCGCGTCTTTGAGCGCCGGCAGGTGCTCGAGGGCGGCGAAGAAGCTCACGACGATCACGTCGTAGCGCTCGCGGCCGGGATCGAAATCGGCCAGATCGGCGCGGATCCAGTTCGCGTCGACCCCCCGTTCGGCGGCGCGGTCGCGAGCGCGCTCGAGGGCGGCGTCGGAGACGTCCACCGCGTCCACGTCGTAGCCGTACTCGGCGAGAAAGAGCGCGTTTCGCCCGGCCCCGGTCGCGACGTCGAGTGCGCGCCCGTCCGGGAGCGTCGAGATGCGCCGCTCGAGGGCGGGAACGGGGTCGCCGTTGGGGTCGTCATCGGCCTGTTCGTACCGGTCGTTCCATCGGTCGCGGTCGTCGCTCACGGGGCTATCGTCGGCCGGGCGACGCTTAACTGTCGGGCACCGAACGCGATTGTTCGACTGCCGCCGACCGTAGAAGGTCGGTTCGACGGACGAACCAGTGAGGCCTTTTGTTCCGCGTCCCGTACAGACTACACGACATGCCGTCTACCTGCCCGATGGCGGTGACACGACCATGAGACGGCGCGATCTGATCGCCGGGGTCGGTAGCGTCGGCGTCCTCGCCGGCGCGACCGGGATCGTCCTCGGCGGGGTCCCTTCGTTCGGGACCGACCGCGCCGCATCCGAGGCTGGCGGGGAGACGGACGGCCCGATCGAGGTGGAGACCATCGACGCTCGAGGGAGCGAGGCCGGGACGATGGCCGTTCCCACCGACGGTGTTACGGTCGCCATGTTCTTCGTCACTGGCTGTGGCAAGTGTCAGGCACACCTGCCTAGACTCGCCGAGGCGCGGTCTCGACTCCTCGAGGGTCACGGGGACGACCTCACTTTCCTGTCGGTGGCCTACCAGTCGTTCGATAGTATGCCCGACGACGAACTCCGCGAGTGGTGGCGCGCCCACAGCGGTGACTGGGCCGTCGGCTACGACTCGAACGCGACGCTCGCGGCGAGCTACGGTATCGTCGGCTACCCCGTCACCGCCGTCATCGACGCCCGGGGCGAGAAACGATGGGAAGAACTCGGTGTGACGTCCGTCGAGGACATCGTCGGGGGCGTCGAGTCCGTCCTCGAGTCGAACGACGGAGAGGCGGAGCCGGCCGCCGAAAACGAGACGAGCGAGACGTCGACGGCCGACTGATCGACTGAGCGGCCCTGTTCGACACGGGGACCGACTACGACGATCCGTTGCCGAACCGAGTGAACAGTCCCGAAATCGACTCCTTCCACGACGACTGTGCGTCCCCGATCGCAGTAATGCCGTCCGGGCCGACGAGACAGAGTCGCTCGCTCGCGACGGCGATTTCCGTTACCGCCGTTAGGCCGTCGACCGCGAGTTCCCACTGCCGGGAGCCGTCGCCGGTACCAAGCGCGGTGACGTGGCCGTCGCCGGTACCCAGACAGACGGTGTCGTCGATGACGACCGGATCGGTCGTCGCCTCGCCGGCGTCGACCCGCCAGCGTTCCGCGCCCGTCCCCGCGTCGACCGCGTACACGCTGCCGTCGGTGCTGGCGGCGTAGACGGTCCCGTTTGCGATCGCCGGCGATGCGGCGAACCGGCCGCCGGTGTCGAACCGGAACGCCCGCGAGCCGTCGGTGCTCGACAGCGCACGGAGCGTGCCTCCACAGCCGACGTAGACGCTCCCGTCGGCGACTGTGGGCGGCGTGTCCACCGTCCCGTCGAGTTCGAGGGTCGTCTCCCAGCGGCGGCTCCCGTCGGCCGCGATCGCGACGACGCGGTCCGAACAGGCGGCGTAGGTGACACCGTCAGCGACGGCGACGCCGACGAGCGAGTCGGCGAGCGGGGCCGTCCAGCGCGGGTGGCCGGTCTCGGCGCCGATCGCGTGGAGGGTGTCGCTGCCGACGTAGACCGTTCCGTCGGCGACGACCGGCGACGTGCGAACCGTGGCGTCCATCCGATACCGCCACTGGCGCTCGCCCGTCTCGAGATCGAGCGCGTAGACCGCGGCGTCGCCGCCGACGTAGACGGTGTCACCGACCACGGCGGGCGTCGTCCCGATCGGCGCGTCGGTCTCGAACCGCCAGCGTTCGTCTCCGTCCTCGAGGGCCAACGCGACGACGGAGCCGGCGTCGCTCGTGGCGAAGACGGTGTCGCCGACCAGCGCCGGCGGGGCGTCGACGGTGCCGGCGGTCTCGACGCGCCACTGCTTGGTCGGCTGCCCGCCGAGTGCGTCGCCGCGGCCGACAGAGCCGACCCCCGTCGGCCCCGCGCGGGCCATCGGCCAGTCGAACTCGTCGCTTCCGTCGTCGCCGGCCTCGAGACTGTCCGTCGCGGTCGTCGCCGCACTCGAGACCGCCGGGACCGGGTCGTCGACCAGCGGCCGAATCGCGGAGGGCAACTCGCCGGCCTCGAGCGCGGTCAGCGCCCGAATCGCGCGGGCTCGAACGCGCCCGTCTGGATCGGCGAGACACGAGTGGAGGTCGGCTGTGAGGCTATCCGCCTCGGCCTCGAGTTCGTCGGTCGATTCGGCGACATCGGCCAGTACGGAACCGGCAGCAGCTCGAACGTCGGCGTCCGGATCCGACAGCGCCGTCAGCAACTCGTCGGTCGCGGCCTCGAGCCCCTGGGGATCATCAGCGGCCATCGTCGCCAGCGTCCGTCCGGCGGTGACTCGGACGATTTGGCTCTCGACGGCCAGCCCGGCCGCGACCTTCGAGACGCCGGTCGGCCGCAGGCTGTCCGACTCGTCGGCGAGCACCCCGAGCGCGAGCACGGCGAGCCCGGCCGCCCACGGGTCGTCCTCGAGTCGGTTGCCCAGCCCGGAGAGTTGGTTGTTGATCCCGTCGGTGTGACTCGGCGTTTCACCGCCGCTGACCAGCGAGGCGGCGTCGAGCAACCGGTCGTCGACGCTATCGAGGCCGTCGCCCAGCGCGGAGCCGTCGTCTCGCCCCGCGAGCGCGAGCGTCCCGACCGCCAGCGCCGCGTAGCCGCGGACCGCCTCGCTCTCGTCGTCGAGCAAGTCGACCAATCGATCCTGACTCGCTGCGGCGTCGTCCGGGGATGCGGCCGCCACGCGGGCGATTTCGCCCGCGATCGTTTCCCGGTCTGCCTCGGCCGACTCGAGGTCGTCGAGCAACAGCGCCGTGACCGGCCTGCGGTCGGTTCCCGCGACGACCGCCGTCAGGACGCGGCCGAGTGCCCGTCGCCGGTCGCCCGTCGCCGCTCGAAACTGCTCGACCAGCGGGGTCGCCGCTTCCGCGATCGGGTCCGCGTTCGTCCGCGCGATGTCGGCGAGTGCCCTCGCCGCCGCGGTCGCGCGCTCGTCGTCGGCTGCGATGATCTCGGTGAGGGCCTCGATCGCCGTCGGCTCGGTCTCAGTCGCCGTCGCGAGGAGCGACTCGAGGGTCTCCAGCGTAGCCGTGTGCACCCTTGGCGTCGGCTCGACGAGCAGGTCGCAGGCGGCCCCGACGGCGGCCTCCGTTTCGGCACCGGTCTCGAGATCGAGTGCGGCAAGCGCTTCGCAGGCCGCAATGTGGATCGGGTCCTCGTCGGCGTCGGTCTCCGCGACGGCGAGCGCGACCGGCGGCCGGCAGTCGCTGCGCGAGACGGGCGCGAGTGCGGCGAGGGTCTCTCGGACCGTGGCACGGACGCTGCGGTCCGGATCGTCGACCGCGCCGAAGAGCCCGACCAGCGCCGGCCGGACTGCATCCGGGTCGGTTCCGGCGAGTCGGGACAGTGCGAGCGCGGCGTTGTTCCGAACGCTCGCGTCGTCGTCCGCGAGCCGGTCGCCGAGGGGTTCGACGGCCTCGCGGGCTTCCCGCGGCCGTTCGGCGTCGATCGGCACGAGGTCCCTGGCGGCCGACCGCCGGACCGCCGCGTCGTCGTGCTCGAGCCGGCGACACAGCGATCGGACTGCTGGATGCGCGTCGGCGACCCGTGACTCGGCGATTTCGGCCAGCCGGCGGGCGGCGTGGCCGCGGACCCACTCGTCGCCGTCCTCAAGTCGGTCGACCAGCGCCGAGACGGCGTCCTCGTCGTCGGCATCCGCGAGCGCGAGTTCGCCCAGCGCGTCGGCCGCCCGATCGCGGACCGGTTCGTGCGGATCGTCCAGTCGGTCGGCAAGTCGGGAGACGACCGGGCGGATCGCGTCGGGCCGAACTGCTGCGACCGCCGCGATGGCGCGGGCAGCTTCGAACCGCACGTCGTCGTCCTCGTCCGCGAGCACGCCGGCGAGTTCGGCGACGACGGGAGCGACTGCTTCGGGCGTCGCGTCCCCGACGGCGGCGATTGCCGCGACGCCGTGGCTTCGGACCGTGGGCACGTCGCTCTCGAGTCGCCCCGCGAGCGATTCGACGGCAGACTCGACCGCATCGGGCCGCTCCGCCGCCAGCGTCGCCAGTGCAGCGGCCGCATCGACGCGGACCGACTCGAGGTCGTCCGTGAGCCGGTCAACCAGCGGGTCGACGGCCAGTTCGACTGCGTCGGGGGCGTTCCCGCTAACGGCTCGGAGCGCGCTGACCGTCTCCCGACGGACGGCGGCCTCGCCGTCGAGGCTGGCGGCCAGCGAGTCGACGACCTCGCTGACGGGGTCCGGCCGTTCCGCCGCGACGGCCGCGAGCGCTGCCGCGGCGTCGGCGCGGACGGCGTCGCGGTCGTCGGTTAACCCTGTCGCGAGGGGTTCGACCCCCGTCGTCACCTCCGAGGGCTGCTCAGCCGCGATCGAGCGGATCGCTCGAGCGGCGTGTTCCCTGATGGCGGGCTCGTCCTCGAGGCGGTCGACGAGTCGATCGATCGCGTCGAGGACGGCATCGGGATCCTGCCCCGCGACGACCGCGAGGATCGCCGTCGCGTTCTCCCGGACCGTCACGGTCTCGTCGTCGGTCGCGGCCGCGACCGCGTCGGCGATCGACACGACCCGTTCGGGGTCGGCGTCGGCAATCGCCGCGAGCGCGTCCGTCGTCCGAACCCGGACCCGCTCCTGATCGTCGGTGACGTAGGCCGCGAGTTCCGTCGCGGAGTCAGTGACAGCCGTCGCGGAGTCGGCGGCGATCGACGCGAGGGCGTCGGCCGCATCTCCTCGTACCGCGGTCGATCCCTCGAGACGGTCGGTCAGCGCCGGGACGGCGTCCCGGGTGTCCCTCGGGTAGGCGGCCGCGACGGCCGACAGCGCCGCCGCCGCGTGCGATCTGATCGACGGATCGTCCTCGAGGCAGTCCGTGAGCGACGCAACTGCGGAGCGAACGTCCGCCGGTCGGTCCGCCGCCTCGTTGGCCAGCGTCTTGGCCGCGTACTCCCTGACTTCGGGATCGTCGGCCGTGAGGAACTCCTCGAGTTGCTCGATGCCGACGGTCACTTCGACTCCGTCTCCCTGTCCGTCTCTCGGCCCGCTCGGTAATCCATTGAGATCTGACATAGTAGCACATCGTCCCGCCGCGTGTGGCCCGCGCACACGCAACTGCGTTGATAATTGTACATGCAGGTACACTCAGTTAATTCTACCTCCGGCAAAACGAGATTCAACGTCGCGATCCGTATGAACGGACGAGAGCCGACCGCCGATCTACGCCTTCGCCTGCCAGCTTCGGAGCCGATCGGCGCTGACGCCCTCGACGTCGTCCGCGATCGCGTCGGGATCGGCATCGGTCAGATCCTCGAGGTCCTCGATTCCCGCGTCGGCGAGCTTCTCGACGGTCTTTGCACCGACGCCGTCGATCGCCTCGAGGTCCGAGCCGGAGTCGCTCTCGCGGGCCTGGAACTCCTGATAGTTACAGATCGGACAGCCCAGTTCCCACGGCTCGTCGCCGCTGTGGACGACCAGTTCCGGCAGATCGTGGTCCTCGCAACGCTCGTCGGTGACTTCGATATCGCCCCGGCGGGGCAGCGGCAGCGAGTACTCGCAGTCGGGGTAGCGCGTACAGCCGACCAGTCGGGAACCGCTCTCGAGGGTTTTGACGGCCAATTCGCCGCCGTGTTCCTCGCCGCAGTCGGGACAGTCGCCCAGCACCGGTCCCTCGCCGGCGTCTTCGGCCTTACAGAGCGGGCAGCCGTGGACGAACGTCTGGCGGCCCGCGAGCATCTTGACCTCGTTCAAGCCGTGTTCCTCGCACTCGTCTTCGAGAATGAGCGGCTTGCCGGTCGAAGGCAGCGGGAGCGTGTTCTCGCAGTCGGGATAACCGTCACAGCCGATGAAATAGGAGCCGTGGCGGCTCCGCCGGACGAGCAGGTCTTCGCCGCACTCGGGACACGGGCCGAGGCGCTTGTCGTCTTTGAGCGACTTGCGGAGGTGTTCGCCGACCTCGTCTCTGGACTCCGCGAGGTTCTCGAAGATCTCCGCTAACATCTCGCGGGACTCGTCGGTCACGTCGTCCAAGGTCGCCTCGCCGTTGGCGATGGCATCCATATCGGCCTCGAGCTGGGCCGTCATCTCCTCGCTGACGATCCGATCGGCGTAGTTCTCGGCCGCGTCCACCACGGCCATCGCGAGCTTCGTCGGCCGTGGCGGATCGCTCTCGATGTAGCCCCGGTCGTAGAGCTTCTCTAAGGTGTTATGCCGAGTCGATTTGGTACCAATCCCCATATCTTCCATGGTCTCGATGAGCCGCGACTGGCCGTATCGACGCGGCGGTTGGGTCTGTTTGTCCTCGAGTTCGACGTCGGAGAGCCCCAATTCCTCGCCCTCGTCGACGTCGGGGACGAAGTTCTCCGTGGTGGAGAAGTACGGGTAGACGTCGTGGTAGCCGGGTTCGACCAGTCGCTTGCCGTTCGACTTGAGCCGGTGGTCCTCGACCTCCGCGACGACCTTGAGGTGTTCCCACTCCGCGGCGTCGGCGACGGTCGCGTAGAAGCGGCGCACGACGAGTTCGAAGACCTCCCACTCGTCGTCGCTTACGTCGCCGCGGGTCGGAATCTCGCCCGTGGGATGGATCGGCGGGTGGTCGGTCGTCTCCTCGTCGCCTTCCGTCGGCAGGATCTCGTCGGCCTCGAGCAGCGACTCGGCGGAATCGCCGAGCGTGGGGTGGCCGACGAACTCGTCCAAGAGGTCTTCGGGCTCTAAGTCGTCGGGATAGACGGTGTTGTCGGTCCGCGGATAGGTGATGTAGCCGGCGGTGTAGAGGTCCTCGGCGATCGACATCGCCCGCTTGGCCGAGTAGCCGATGGCACCCGCCGCGCGGATGAACTGGGTGGTGTTGAACGGCTCCGGCGGCGTATCGGTACGGGTCCGCCGGTTGACGTCGACGACGGTCGCTGCGTCGCGGTCAGCGAGCGTCTCGTAAACCTCGTCCGCCGTAGCCTCTTCCCAGATACGTTCGGCCTCGTTGCCGTCCTCGTCGCGGTAGAAGTACTGCGCTTCGAAGGACGTCTCGTCCTTTTGGAGGTCCGCAAAGAGTTCCCAGTAGTCCTCGGGATCGAAGGCTTCGATCTCGCGCTCGCGGTCGACGATCAGCTTCAGCGTCGGCGACTGCACCCGTCCGACGGAGATAAAGTCGTTGCCCAGTTGGCCCGCGGACAGCGAGAGATAGCGGGTGAGCGCGGCCCCCCAGACGAGGTCGATGATCTGGCGGGCCTCGCCGGCTGCCGCGAGATCGAAGTCGAGTTCGTCGGGTTCGTCGAACGCGCTCTGGACCTCGTTTTCCGTGATCGAGGAGAACCGCACCCGGCGAATCGGTACGTCCTCGTCGACGTTCCGGACGATGTCGTAGGCCTCCTTGCCGATCAGTTCGCCCTCGCGGTCGTAGTCAGTCGCGATCGTCACGCGGTTGGCACGACGTGAGAGCAGTCGCAGCGTCGCAACGATGTTCTCCTTCGTCGCCGTCTTCTCGACGCTTGCGTCGATCAGTTCGACCGGCTCGACGTCCCGCCAGTCGGAGTATTCCGAGGGGAAGTCCACGCCGACGACGTGGCCCGACAGCCCCACGCAGCGCTTGCCGCCCCACTCGTAGACGTTGACGCCGTTCTCGCGACTCGAGTCGTAGGTTCCGCCGCTCAGAATGTCGGCGATCCGGCGGGCAGCGTTGTCCTTCTCGGTGATTATCAGCTCCACCGGGGATCACCTCCCGATCCTCGAGCGGGTCGCCGTCCTCGCGGGCGAGTGTCGGTCATTGTGGCTCGGTACGAGTGAGCATCTGATAACGTTTTCGCCGAAACCGACCGACAGCGCGGGTGTGCGTGCGGTCGCGTTGCGTGCGTGCCGCGTCGCGTGCGCGTGGACCAGTGTACGACCGCTGGCTGATCAATCGCCGGCTGATCAGACTGGTCACGACTCGTCTGCTTGCACTGGTCGCGAGCCGATCGCTGCTGGTAAACAGCCATGACGACGCAGTCTCGCGACGACTCTCTCGTCTCGAGAGCCTTTTACAGAGGGTGTCGACGGCTGATCACAGCGACGACAGACTTAACACCACCTAGTGTTACCACTAGGTTGTATGAGCCAATTCGAGCAGTTCAGTCAGGTAGGCGAAGCCGATGTCACCCGCGCGATCGGACAGGAGTGGACCGAGGAGTTCATGGACTTCTCGGACTCGGACGTCATCATCGTCGGTGGCGGCCCCTCGGGGCTGACCGCGGCGAAGGAACTCGCAGAGCGCGGTGTCAAGGTGATGGTCGTCGAGAAGAACAACTACCTCGGCGGGGGCTTCTGGCTCGGCGGCTTCCTGATGAACAAGGTCACCGTCCGGGACCCGGCCCAGCAGGTCCTCGACGAACTCGAGGTCTCGTATAAACGATCCCAGGACAGCGAGGGGCTCTACGTCGCGAACGGTCCCGAGGCCTGCTCCGGGCTGATCAAGGCTGCCTGCGACGCGGGCGCGAAGATGCAGAACATGACCGAGTTCACGGACATCGTCATCCGCGAGGACCACCGCGTCGGCGGTATCGTCATGAACTGGACGCCGGTCCACGCCTTGCCCCGCGAGATCACCTGCGTCGACCCGATCGCGGTCGAGGCCGATCTGGTCATCGACGCGACCGGCCACGACGCGATGGCGGTCAAGAAACTCGACGAGCGCGGCGTCCTCGACGCGCCCGGCATCGCCGACGCCGAGGCGAACGCGACCGGCATGGACAGCACCGACGACGACACCTACGGCGCGCCCGGCCACGACTCACCCGGCCACGACTCGATGTGGGTCGGCGAGAGCGAGGACGCCGTCGTCGAGCACACCGGCCTCGTCCACGACGGGCTCATCGCGACCGGGATGGCAACCGCGACGACCTACGGCCTCCCGCGGATGGGGCCGACTTTCGGAGCCATGCTCGTCTCCGGGAAACGGGCCGCCCAGGAAGCGCTCGACGAACTCGAGGTCGACGCCGACCCTGTCGAACTCGATTCGCGCGTCGCCTCGGCCGACGACTGAGACGGATTGGCGACACACCGCGGCCCTCGGCGACCCTCGTTTTCGCGTGCCGTTCGACGGTTCTCCGGAACGCGCTACGTACCCATTACTTGGCTTGACGGCGTTCGATGGTCGTCACATCGAACCGGGCCCCACCGTCCTCGCCTTCTGCCACGGCGATCTCCCAGCCGTGACCGTCGACGATGGACGCGACGATCGCCAACCCGAGTCCCGTTCCCTCGGACGCCGAACTGTATCCGTACTCGAAGATCCGGTCGCGGTCACCCTCGGGAATTCCGGGACCGTCGTCCGCCACGTAGAATCCCGTTCGCGCCTCGTCCGCGAGCGGGCCGATCCGAACGGTGGTTCCGCCGTGGTCGACCGCGTTTCGAAACAGGTTTTCGAGCAGTGTTTGGAAGCGGGAGGGATCCGCGTGGAGGCGAACGTCGTCGGTATCGGGTACGAGCGAGGCATCTGCCGTATCGCTCGTCTTCCACGCCTCGGTGGCGATCGACGACAGCGAGACCGGCTCGCGCTCGTGTATCCGATTGCCGTCTCGAGAGAGTGTCAGCAGATCGTCGATCGTCTGATCGATACGTTCGAGGGCGGTGTATGCGTGTCGAAGCCCCTCCGAATCGTTCGTTTCCCGTTCGAGCTCGACGTATCCCATCGCGACCGCGACCGGATTTCGGAGATCGTGCGAGAGCGTGCTGGCGAACCGTTCTAACTGCGTCGTCTTGTGCTCGAGTTCGATCGCGTAGCTTTCCAATTCCGTAACGTCTCGCACCACCAGTGCGTATCCGTGAGATTGACCGCCGCTCGAGATCTCGGAGACGCTGAGTCGAAGTGTCCGAGGCTCGTGACCGGTCGAGAGTCGGACTTTCCCGGCGAACGGTGAATCGCTGGTTCCATCGAGCTGTTCGACCATGGCTTCGATGCCGCCGCCGTCGGCCGACGGTTCGTCGACGGTGACGAACGCCGGGTACGCGTCGTCGCGTCGCTCACTGAGGTGGCCGTCGAGCGCGGGTAACAGGTCGACCGCGCGTTCGTTGTAGTCGACGATCGCTCGATTGGCGTCGACGACGATGATAGCGTCATCGATCGACTCGAAAAGCGTATCGCGGGCCAACGGCGCAACGGCGAACAACCGCGTTCGGAAGAGTCCGATGGCGACGAGGACGCCGAAAACGCCTGCGCCGAGGACGCCGTACGGGAAGGCTCGTACCGGGACTCGCCCGGCGGCCGTCGCCGCTGCCGGGACGAAGACCGCGAGCATACCGAGGAGGATCGTGGCGATCTGTGTCCGCGCCGTTCGACGGGAAAACAGAAACATTCGGAGAAACAGTCCGACCGCGAGAAGCACGTTGAGGTTAACGCTCACCAGAAGCAACTCGTTCAGCGGAGTCATGGTAGCGAACAGGTGGACGAACGGTTCGGGTTCGAACCGATAGTCGACGGCCAGGAGGCCGGTGACCGGGTTCGTGACGACGAGTACTGCCGGGACGAGCGCGCAGGCGACTAACCCCGCCCGAACGGGCTTCGTCAGCCACGATTCACGTCCCGTATAGTAGATCGCGAGCAACAGCCAGAGCACCGGATTGACGAGGACGATCAGGTACCAGAGCGACTGCCAGACGACTGCCCACTGGAGGGTCGTACTCAGCAGTTGCGCGACGACCAGCACTGGCATGACGACGTGAGTTGCGAGAATCGCGATCATGACTTGCCCGGCTCGGTCCCGGGTCTGACGGGACACCCACCGGAGGGTAACCGCCGAGACGAGGGCCGTTACCAGAAGCAAAAACAGGTGAACCGCGTAGAACATATCGGTGGCTTTGGATCCGACTACAAAACGGTTTGTGGCTTCCTGTCTCTCGAGTAGCGTATCGTCGATCGGCCTCCGTCGAGTACCCTTGCACTCCTCGAGCCGAACCCCTGTGCGGAACCGGTTCGTACTTTTGTCTCAGTCCACTTCGCCAACCTACAATGAGTGCTGAGTTTACCGTCGACGTTCCAGTGCGCTATCGCGATCTCGATCCGCTGAATCACGTCAACCACGCCGTCTATGCGAGCTACCTCGAGGTTGCCCGAACCGCCTACCTCGACGAGGTCGTCGATGTCGCCTCCGAGGACATCTCCTTCGTCCTCGCGAACCTCGAGATCTCCTACGAGCGGCCGATTACAATGGGCGACGACCCCACGGTTGCGCTCTCTATCTCGCGGCTCGGCGACTCGAGTTGCACCATGACCTACGAGATCCGCGTTGACGGCGATGTCGCGGCGACCGCCGAGACCACGATGGTCCACATCGATTCCGAGACGAAGCGACCGAGTTCGATCCCGGACCCGATGGCCCAGCGCATCCGGAACCGCGAGGAACTCGATGCGGCGGCCTGATCGCCCGACGGCGGTCAGCGGCCGCGGCCGTTCGCTTCGCTCGACTCACTCGAGTCGACCGGCAGTGAGTCGAACGACGCCGAAAACGTGCGTTTCGTCCGCGACGGCGACCGACCGGTCGTGGAGCCGGGCGTGTGCGGTCTCAATCTTCTCATCGAGTCGGCGGTGAGGGTCGTTCTCGTACCGGAGCCGCGTCGTTGGCGGCGTCGAGAGGACGACGATCGCCCGGAAGACGGCGTTGACCGGCGGCGCGTACCACTTCCGGCTCCGGGCCGCGTTGGCGAGGACGACCGTGCCGTCGGGACCGACGAGATCGCACCAGTCGTCGACCGCGCCGGCCGGGTCCGCGAGCATGCCGACAACGAACGTTGCGAGGACGGCGTCGATCGCGTCGCCCTCCGCGACCCCGTTCAGCACCCCGCTCTCGCCGCCCTCGGTGCTCCCGATCGGCGGCTGCGTCGCGTCCCCCTGCAGAACGTGGACGTTGTCGTACGCCGCGGTGGCCGCGCGGGCCCGCTCGAGGACGGGCCGCGTAAAATCGATCCCGATGACGGTCCCCTCGGGACCGACCCGCTCGCGGAGGAACGGCAGGTTCGCGCCGGTGCCACAGCCCATCTCGACGACGGTGTCGCCGGGCTCGAGGCAGCAGGCGGCGGCCGCGCGCTTTCGGAGTGTAGCGATTCCCGGCGTTCGGCGCGCGATGAGGTCGTAGAGACGCGCCCAGCGGCCGTAGAACTCCTGTGCTGATTCGGTCGTCATGAACGAGTAATTCGGGGTTCGGACGGTCAGATGAGCGACCGGACCGTGTCCGCGATCGACTCGGCGTCGGTGTCGAGGACGTAGATCAGCGGCTCGATTCCCATGCCGCCGGTCTGGTAGAGTACCGTCGCGTCGGGGGCCTCTTCGATCGCCGCGCCGACGCTCGAGGCCACGTCGCCGGATTCGTCGAACTCGGCGGCGAGGTGGCCCCGCTCGGTCAGTTCGTCGACCAGTTCGGGGTCGTACGTGATGTTGATCGCCGCCGAGGCGTCCGCGCCGTGGCGGCGCGCGGCCAGCAGCACCCGCGCGACGTGTTCGGAGACGCCGAACTCGGGGTCTGCGGGAACCGTCGCCTGCCCTTTCACGTCAAAGATTCGGCCGGGGACGCCCGCAACGTCGTCGACGGTCTCCGCATCCGGCGTACAGGCCACCAGGTTCGAGCCGACCGCGGGAATCAGGCCGGTAAAGCCGCTCGCGGTCTCGAGCATGCCGAGTCCGCGCCGGAGCGAGGAGAGGACCCGCTCGCTGGTCCGGAGGTCGCTTTCGGGGTCGTGCACACGGAATCCCGAGCCGTGATCGGCGAGTTCCGGCACGGCCTCCTCGTGGAGTTGGGCGAGTAAGTCCCCGCCGGACTCGAGTTCGCGGATCAGGACCTCGATCTCGATCAGCGCCTGGACGGGCGATATATCGCCGGTCGCCAGCCCGCTTCCGAGTTCATCGACGAGGTCTCGAACTCGGTCGTCCTCGGCGATGCGATCGTTGACGGTCACGTCGCCGTGGGCGTATTTCGAAACGGCACTCTGGCTGATCCCGAGCACGTCGGCGACCTCGCTCTGTGTGAGCCCCCGATCCCGCAGATCGCCGGCGAGCAGCGACCGGATAGTCGGGAGAAACTCGTCCACGACGATTTCTTCGGCGAATTGCATTCGTTGCCGGAGGCTACGGGCGGCCGACAGGATAACCTATCGGTCCGACCGGCGGGGCCGACTCGAGCGGAGTGGCGGAACGCGAACCTGATGCGTCGAGCCTAGAAGACGACCGGCGCGACGAGCGACGCGAACTCGTAGGTGAAGACGTGGTTGAGCAGGGCATACGTGACGACCCCGAGAACGAGGCTCAGGATCCACGCGCCGGCGGCGACCCGGCCGACGCGGGCGTGTGGCGTCTGTCGGAGTTCGGCGGGCGTGTGGCTCAGGCCGAGAACTAAGGCGTAGAGGACGACCGGGACCGAGACGATCGAGAGGATGATGTGGATCGCCAGCATCACGAGGTACGCGTAGTAGACCCCCTGGGGCCCGACGAACTCTTTCGTCCCGCCGCCGCCGACCTTGAGCAGGTAGACGACCAGAAAGCCGAGGATCAACACGAACCCGCTGATCATCGCGAGCCGGTGTTTCTCGACCTCGCCGGCGCGGATCCAGTACCAGCCGAGTGTCAGCACCACCGTCGCGGTCGTGTTGATGACCGCGATCACGTGGGACAGCAGGTCGACCTGCGCATTCGTCAGGTCTGGATAGATCGGGATATCGAGGAGGAACGTCCCGAGTACCAGCGCGTACCCGACGATCGTTAGGAGGATCGTTACGCCCATCGGCTGCTCACGGAGCCGCCGTCTCGCGTCAGCGGTTGCCATTAGTGGTCCTTTGGAGCACCGCCGTATCACGCTTGCTGTTCCGAGATCGGCCGCGGCGACGCCGGCGCGTAGCGGCCTCGCGGTTCAGTCCCGGTCGAACGGAACCCGATTGAGCCGCTCGCGGACGAGGGGTTTCAGCTCGAAGAGGTAGCGCTCGGTGTCGGCGATATCGTCACCCTCGCTTTCCTCATCGGGAACGTGTTGGGTGTACATGACCTGCTCGACGGCTACGTTCTCCGGCATCTCCTGTGCGATGACGACCGCGTCGAGCGCTCGCCCCGGCTCGAGGGTGACGTCGGTCCCGACCCACCGCTCCGGCAGATCGGTGGCGTGGGGGGCGACGATGCTCGAGCCCTCGTAGAGAAAGCCGTCGTCCCCGATGAAGTTCGTGTTCGTCTTTCCCCGCCACGGGAGCGGCCGGGAACTCGTGTTGTGGACGCGGAAGAACGCGATCGTCCGCGTCGTCGCCGCCGTGACGGGGCCGTCGACCAGCGACGCGAGATCGACATCGTGGACCAGCCCCGCGAGCGCGAGCGTGAGGTACTCGCTGCTGACGGTCAGTTCGTGGGTTCGGTCGCGGTCGTCGCGCCCCTCGGGGTCGTAGGTCGGTTGCTGTCGGGGTCGTGACCCGTTTCCGCCTCGGGTAATCGCACCGCCGTCTGTTTCGCGTTCGTTGGGGACCCGCTCGCCGAGGATCGCCTCGTAGGCGTCTTTAATTTGCAGAAATCGCTCTCGAGAGCCGCCCTGATCCGGATGGTGGACCTTCAGAAGGGTCCGGTAGGCTCGCCGAACCGCCCGCTCGTCGGCGTCCGGCGATAGCCCCAGGACATCGTAGTGGCGCTCCACGGTGAATCCATTCGTTCCTTGGCCGAAAAGAGTCTTTCTCCCTGGATCGCTTTCGGTCTTCGAGCCACCCGCTCGGGTTCGATAGGGGTACCGGCACTCGGCCAATCCGCAGAAAACGGGCTCACTCGGTCGGTTCGGTCGGGTCCTCGAGAACGACGGTCCCGTCGTGAGAGACGGTCACGTCGTAGCCACAGAACCGAAAGGAGACGCTCCCGAACGATCTGCTCGCGCCGTTGGGTCGCTCCGCGAAGAGCGCATCGAGTGCCGTTGGATCGACGACTGCGTGGAGCGGTTCGTACGCCGGCGGAGAGATATCCGTCGGCGACACGTCTTCTGCCTCGGCGACCGCTTCGATAACCGCTTGGCTCGGTGCTCTCCGAGACGATGCGCCGACGCTACCGCCACCCTCAACCATCGTATCTCTCCTTCTGAACCCCATTGAATAAAACTGTCCTTCCCGACTCCTCACGGTCCGATCGCGGCACACCGGGTGACTGAACGGGAACGTGAAGGGAAGACGCCAATGAACCAACGCGGATAGCGAGAGCCGCACCGGGCCGGAACGGGAGGTATCGACGGGATACAGCGAGTAGTGACGGACAACAACCACTATCGAGAACGACGCTCGACCGATCGCGATTGTCGGGAAAACGGGGTTGGCCGTTAGCTGATGTGGATCGCGGGTTTGCCGGGCCGGGCTTTGGCCGCCTGCTCGTCGTCGGCCGACGCCCGACTGACAGTAACCGCCGCACCGAACTCGTCGGTGACGAGCCACGACGCGCGCTCGAGGATCGCCCGCTCACGGTCGGCCGCGAGCAACTGATCGCGCTCCGTCCCGCCGTCGCGCTCGAGCAGTTCCGCGACGAACACCCCGACGCGCTCGCGGTCGACCGGCCCCTCGAGGGAGTCGGCCGCGAGAACCTGATCGACGATCGAATCGACATCGCTGGCCGCGCCGTCGCCGGCCGCTGCGGTCTGACTGAGCAACTCGGCGGTCCGGTACTTCCAGTCGGGAGCGACGACCAGTTCGATCCGTTTGGGTTCGTCGATCGCGGCGACGTCGACGATGTCCCGGACGTCCTCGAGCGTGCGGTCGACGAGTCGGCGCTCGAGTTGGACGGCTCCGACCGCGCGTTCGGGCTCGGGCCAGTCGGCTTCGACGGCCAGTCCTTCGCCGCGGAGCTTGTTCCAGAGTTCCTCGCCGAGGTGCGGTGCCATCGGGGCGATCAGCGCGGCCAGGGTCAACAGGCCGCGCCGGTAGACATCGCTGTGTGGCCCGTCGTACTCGCGGTAGCGCCGGAGCAAGCGTGCGAGCTCTTGAATTTCGGTCGCGGCTCGGTGGAACCGGAACCGCTCGTACTCCTCGGTGACCGCGGCGATGGTGCGGTCGATCTCCCGGGCCACGTAGTCGTCGTGATCGCGGCGCTCGAGGCGGGCGTCGCCCTCCTCGACGAAGTCGGTCGCCATCCGGTAGAGCGTCTGCTGGAGGTCGTAGGCCCCGCGGACGTTGTTCGCAGTCCACTCGAAGTCCTGTTCGGGGTGAGCCGCCGAGAGCACGAACAGCCGAGTCGTCTCCGCGCCGTACTCCTCGGGCGCGACGACGTTACCCTTCGAACTGGACATCTTCTCGCCGTCGTAGAGCACCGTCCCTTGACTCAGCAGTTCCCGAATCGGCTCCCGCCGCTCGAGCAGGCCGAGATCGGCGAGCGCCTTGGTGAAAAAGCGGGTGTAGAGCAGGTGCAGGATGGCGTGTTCGTCGCCGCCGACGTAGACGTCGATCGGCAGCCAGTCGTCCGCGAGGTCGGTGTCGAAGGGGGCGTCCGCCAGATCGGGCGAGAGGAAACGCAGGTAGTACCACGAGGAGTCGACGAACGTGTCCATCGTGTCCGTCTCCCGTCGGGCGGGGCCGCCGCAGTCCGGACAGCTCGTCTCGTTCCACTCCTCGGCGGCGTCGAGCGGGTTGCCCGTGGTCCGGACGAACTCCGGGAGTTCGACGGGGAGGTCCTCGTCGGGCACGGGGACGCGGCCGCAGTCGTCGCAGTGGACCATCGGGATCGGCGTCCCCCAGTAGCGCTGTCGGGAAATGAGCCAGTCCCGGAGCCGGTAGGTGACGTCGTCTTCGAGCGCGTCGTGGTCCGCGACGATCCGGTCGCCGGCCGTCTCGCTCGCGAGGCCGTCGTACTCGCCGCTTCCCTCGAGGACGCCGTCGCCGGTGTAGGCTCCGGTTTCGACGTCGATCTCGTCTGCTCCCTCGGAATCGATTACGCGCTCGATCGGCAGGTCATGTTCGCGCGCGAAGGTGTGATCGCGCTCGTTGTGGCCGGGAACGCCCATCACGGCCCCGGTGCCGACGTCTTCGAGGACGTAGCCGGCGACGTAGACGGGGAGTTCCGCACCAGTCAGCGGATGGATTGCGGTCGCGTCGGTTTCGACGCCGGAGAAGCCGACCGACTCGGGGTCTCGCTCGCGGACGGTGTCGACGTAGTCGGCGACCGCCTCGTCGGACGCGGCGAGTGCGCGGGCGAGTTCGTGACCGGGGGAGACCGCGAGGTAGGTCGCGCCGTAGACCGTCTCCGGTCGGGTGCTGAAGACGTCGACGGTTTCGGGTCCGTCGCCGTCTCCGGTGTCACCGCGGTCGCCGCTGTAGTCGTCCATTTCGAACGTGATCCGGGCCCCTTCCTGCCGGCCGATCCAGTTGCGCTGGATCTCCCGGACGCCGTCGGGCCACCCCTCGAGGTCGTCGAGATCCTCGTAGAGTTCCTCCGCGTAGTCGGTGATCGTGAAAAACCACTGGTCGAGTTCGCGTCGCCCAACAGGTGTTTCACACCGCCAGCAGACTCGATGGCCGCCGCTGCCCGTGACTTCGTCGCTGTCCTGGCCCGCGGACTCGTCGTGGTCGCCCTCGCGCTCGACGACCTGCGCGTCGGCGAGCACCGTCTCGCAGTCTGGACACCAGTTGACCGTCGCCGCCTCGTACTCGACGAGTCCGGCCTCGTAGAGCCGTTTGAACAGCCACTGGTTCCACCGGTAGTAGTCGGGTTCGCAGGTAGTGATCTCTCGAGACCAGTCGTACCCGAAGCCCATGGTCTCGAGTTCCTCGCGCATGCGTCGAATACAGGCTTGGGTCCACGATTCCGGGTCCGTCTTGCGCTCGAAGGCCGCGTTTTCGGCCGGTAACCCGAACGCGTCCCACCCCATCGGATGGAGGACATCGTCGCCCTGCATGCGACGATAGCGCGAGTAGGCGTCGGTAATCGCGTAGTTGCGGACGTGCCCCATGTGGAGCGTGCCCGACGTGTAGGGAAACATGCCGAGGACGTAGGTCGGATCGGCGGCGTCGGCATCGAGCGCGTAGACGTCGTCGCGCTCCCAGACGTACTGCCAAAACTCCTGTACCTGCGCGTGATCGTAATGACTCGTCATTGTCGGCGAGATCCGTTGTCACCCACTCGGTGGGCCGGCTATATCATTGTTCGGCCACGCGCGGCGGATTTCCCCCGTCGCGACCGCAGTTTCCCTCGAGCCCGGGCGCTCGAGTCGGTAACCCCGACCCCGCATCGATCGGTAAACCGGCGGGTGGGCTGTGGGCTGAGATTAACAAAGCGGGGTGGCCGCCTACGAACGACCCGTCGAATGTCCCGCTTTCGCGATGACCTCCCATCGGCGGTCACGCTACTCGTCACGATCGCGGCCGTCTTGCTCGCGTTCGGGCTGCTCGCCTCGGTCTTCGGCCCGGACCTGACGGCCGGCGAAACGAACCCGACTGACACTGCAGCCGAGAACGACGCGCTGACGAACGAATCGAACGCAACCACCGACGCGAACGCGACGGCCAATGCGACCGAGAGCGTCTCGACGACCGAGACCGATATCGAACGAAGCGACTCGGTCGACGACGCGCCGTCGCCGCCGGAGTCCGCAGCCGAGGACGAGCCGCCCGCTGACTCGGCGGACGATGACGCCACAACCGCGGACGCTGCGGCTGAATCCGCAGTCGAGGATTCGGTCACCGACTCGGACCCGCCGGCCGCCGACGAGGCGGCCGAAGCGGATGAGGAAGAGTCGGCGGCCGAGACGGACGATTCCACCGACCTCAGCGGCCTCGAGTGGGCGCTTGAGCAAGCCGGATTGGCCGACGGCGAGGACGATTCGGTCGACGACGAGCGCGGGCCACCGGATGATGCTGGACCGTCGGACGACGAACGCGGACCGCCCGACGACGCCGGGCCGTCCGACGAGTGACCACCGCCTCCAATTTGGCCACCTTCCGAGTCCGTCGGTCGCCGTGACTCTCTTCCAGCCCGACCGACGGATACTGCCTTTTTCGGTGCCGTCGTACACACCCCATGCCTTCGACCGCACTCGTGACCGGCTGTTCCTCGGGGATCGGCTACGAAACCGCCCACCAATTGCTGGCCGACGACTGGCGCGTCTACGCGACCGCTCGAGACCGCGACCGGGTCGGCCTCGCAAAATTGGCCGACCGCGGGGCCGATATCGCGGCGCTTGACCTGACCGAACCCGACGATATCGACCGCGTCGTCGATCGCATCCGCGAGGAGGCCGACGGCGTCGATTGTCTGGTCAACAACGCCGGCTACGGCCAGTTCGGTCCGGTCGAAGACGTGCCGACGTCCCTGCTCGAGCGCCAGTTCGCCGTCCACTGCTTCGGGCCGCACCGACTGATCCGGGCAGTGTTGCCCGGCATGCGCGAGCGCGGCCGCGGACGGATCGTCACCGTCACCAGCGCCGCGGACCGCCTCGCGCTCGCCGGGATCGGCGGTTACACCGCGTCGAAGTGGGCGATGGCGAGTCTCTGCGATGCGCTCCGACAGGAACTGGCTGGCTCCGGCGTCGAGGTCGTCGTCGTGCAACCCGGAATCGTTCGAACCCCGTTCTACGACCGCGCCGTCGCGGCGGTCGACGACGCGGCCGCGAGTGCACAGTCTCCGTCTCGAGCCCCCGGCCGCGGTTCGGACGCCGACGCGGCGGGTGTCTCGGCGGCGCGTTCGACCGTCGTCAGGCCGACGGACTACACCGACCTCTACCGCGTTCTCGGGCGACTCCGCGCCGTCGACGGCGGCGGCCCGCTGATCAACGACCCGGACCGAGTCGCCGCGACGATCCGCGAGGCCGCGACCGTTCGGGATCCCGACACGCACTACCGCGTCGGCCCGGTGCCGTTGCTGGGCTCGCTGTACGGAACGCTCGTCCCCGCCGCGATCCGGGACCGACTCACGCGAGTCGGGATTCGACTGGCTACGACCGAACCCGTCCTCGAGTTCCTCGAGCGGCGAACGCCCGAGCCGGGGTCCGAGCCGTATCCGTGATCCATCTACTGCCGGTCACGACCGACTCTTGCTGATCTCGGAGACCGTTTTCTGCGCACTTCGCTGCCGCTGATCTCGACGATGGGTCGGAATACCAGACTCCGGCCCATACCATCGTTCGGCCGCTATACCGGACAGTTTCAGCGGCTGCAACGGTTTTACCCTCCGTATAGTGAACCGCCGAACAGCGAAAGAATGGCGTAATGAAATCACTCGTCCCCGCACGTGACGGATCGAACGGCGAGCAGCATTCCTCGAGGCACGTCGAACCAACGGCGTCCGAACTCGAGCGCGGAGTGACCGCCGCCTCGACGGCGAGCGCATAACAATTGATTGCCCAATTTCACTTCACTACTGACAATGCGCAGCAATGCAAGACGACAGCAGACGGAGACCCGATCGATCGGGAGCAGCGTCCAGATTCTACTCACCGTCAGCGGCATCGCGTTCCTGCTGGCGGGGTTGGTACTCGCCGCGAGCGGGGCGTCTGTCAGCGGCGCGGTCGGCTCGGTCACCGACAGATGGGACGACTCCGCACAGCCGGCCGGCGACGACGCCGATCACGCGACCGACGACACCGGGAGCGCTGACAGCGGTGGCGGAGTCAACGAAACGAGCGGTGGCGGCGACGAACCGGCCGAGACCGACAGTGACGGCGGGACGGATGGCGAAAACGAGAGCGATGGAAGCGACGGGTCGGGTGATACTGGCGACGAAACGCACGTCCTGACGACGGCCGTGGAAACACAGAGCGGCGAGACGCTCGAGAACGCCACCGTGACGGTCTCCGGAGCGGGGACGACGACGGAGAGTGCGGTCGGGCAGGACGGCGAAGCCAGCTTCGAGCGTCCGAACGGCACCTATACGGTTACCGCGGACGCGGACGGCTACCAGTCAGCGGAGACCACCGCCGAAATCGACGGCGAAGACGCGACAGCCACCCTGGCGCTCGAGGAACAGAGTGACAGCGATAGTAGCGACGGCAGCGATAGTAACGATGACAGCGATAGTAACGACGACAGCGATAGTGACGACGACAGTAATAGTGACGACGACAGCGACGACACCAATAGCAGCGATGACGACAGCGACGGCCCGTACACGCTGGCGGTGACCGTCGAAGATCGGAACGGAAGCGCGGTCGATAACGCGACCGTCGAACTCGAGGACGATTCGGGTCTCATCGCCTCGAGCGAGGAGAAGGAAGTCGACGACGACGGCCAAGTCGAGTTCGAACGCGAGAGCGAGGAGTACACGGTGACCGCGACCACTGACGGCTATTCCGAGGCGGAACGAACGGTCGAAATCGACGGCTCGGATCGGGAGATCACGCTGACGATCGCGGAAGACGACGGCTGATCGAATCGCCGTCAGACGCGGTGGTCGGTCCGGTAGGCTGTTTTTCGAACGTTTCGGTCTCGAGTCTCATGCGGACCGCGAGCGGGGGCTCTCGGAGATCGGGTTCACTACCGTCGTTTCTCGAGTCGCCGCTGTCGGTCAGTGATCAAGTCCGCCCGGTGATAAGTTCTTAACATTCTTACTGTTGCCGATGAAATCGACGTTTATGCGCCGCCGCGCGTTTCTCGCGTCCGCCATAACCGCCGCCTCCACCACCGTTGCGGGGTGTAGTGCTGTCGAATCACGAACTGAACACACGGACCCGGAAGTAAAGATCGACGACAATCCCCGAGATACTGCGAAATATCTCGAATTTCGCGGAGACGGCACTAATCTCGCTACCGTGGGCGTCGACCCCGAGCTGTCCCCCGTGCCGACCCATTTCCTCACGTCGATTTCGCACCCTGCGGATACCGAACTGCAGTCGCTCACACAGCGGTTCGTGACGCTGGGCGGTGACGGCACCCCGCCACGGCTCTCGCTCCAAGGCCCATTCATGGGCGACCACGAACCACATCCATCCGTGTCACTGTTCCGTGAGGGGACGGCTGCAGTCGTCGATGTCCACCGATTCGGCGAAATTGCCGACGAGACCGTATTTCTCGAGCTTCCGGTCACCCAATGGCCGGAGTCGGCCGGTCAACTCGTCGTCGAGAGCACCGTCGAACTCGTCGAGTCGGGGCTACTTGACCGAACACACGTCCTCGACGGGCAACTCGAGTTCGAGTTCCCCGCCGAGGCCGAAACCGGCAAATGAGCCGCTGACAGCGTGACACGCCCGTCGGAGAGACGAGACGCGCTGCTCACCGGACTTCGGTACTGTTGAGCCGCCGTGACGTGGCGTCGGAGACAGTCGACTCGAGAACGGACTTCGGTAGCGGCGTCGAACGCGCGTCGAAAAGACGTTAGGTGGGCTGGAAGGCGGTCATTCGACCGTGACGCTCTTCGCGAGGTTACGCGGTTTGTCGATCGGTCGTCCGAGCTGGTCTGCCGCGTGGTAGGAGAGCAACTGGAGCTGGACGTTCGCCAGCAGCCCGGTCCAGACCGGGTGGGTGTCCGGAACCGACAGGTGGGCATCGGCGATATCGACGAGCGGGTGATCGTCGGGTCCGACGGCGACGATCGGTGCGCCGCGGGCCTGGGCCTCGATCGCGTTCGTCTTCGTCTTGTCGTCGGCACCGCCGGTCGCGACCGCGAACACCGGCGTTTCATCGGTGACGAGCGCGAGCGGGCCGTGTTTGAGTTCGCCGGCGGCGAACCCCTCGGCGTGCTCGTAGGTAATCTCCTTGAACTTCAGCGCGCCCTCGAGCGCGACCGAACGGCCGAGCCCGTTGCCGATGAAGAAAAACGACTCGCTGTCGATGGTGTTTCGTGCGAGCGCGTCGGCCCCGCTCGTCTCCAAGACCGTTTCGACGTGTCGGGGCAGGTCCTCGAGGGCCTCGAGCATCGCGGCCCGGTCTGCAACGGGGGTCGCTGCCGGCACGTCGCCGGCGATGCGCTGGCTGAGCAGGGCGAGCGTGACCGCCTGCGAGGAGTAGGTCTTCGTCGCCGCAACGCCGACCTCTGGCCCGGCGCGGATGTAGACCGCGTCGTCGGCCTCGCGTGCGGCCGTCGAGCCGACGACGTTGGTGACCGCAAGCGACCGAGCACCGCGGTCGGTCGCTTGCCGGACCGCATCGAGCGTGTCCGCGGTTTCGCCACTTTGGGTGACCGCAACGACGAGCGTGTGCTCGTCGACCGGCCCGGAGCTGGATTCGTACTCGCTCGCGCGGAGGACCTCGGTCGGCAGCCCCGCTTTGCGTACCAACTGCGCGCCGTACATCGCCGCGTGATAAGATGTGCCACAGGCGACGAACTGGACGGAATCGACGCCCTCGAACGTGCCGGCAGGGAGCCGCTCGAAGGCGACGTCGCCGTTCTCGATTCGGCCCTCGATCGTGTTCGCGAGGGCCGTCGGCTGCGTGTTGATCTCCTTTCGCATGTAGTGGTCGTACCCGCCTTTCCCCGCGTCCTCCGGGTCCCAGTCGACGGTGTCGACCGGGCGCTCGATCTGCTCGCCGTCGAGATCGGTGATTCGGTAGGAGTCGGGCTCGAGAACGACGATATCACCGTCCTCGAGGTAGATCACGTCGTCGGTGTGATCGAGGAACGCCGGCACGTCGCTGGCGAGGAACCACTCCGCCTCGTCGAGGCCGAGCACGAGCGGCGAGCCCTTCCGGGCGGCGTAGACCGCTTCCTCGCCGTCGACGATCGCGGCGATCGCGTAGCTCCCCTCGAGCGTGTCGACGGCCCGGCGGACGGCCAGTTCGGTGTCGCCGGTCTCCGACCGGAACTCGTCGATGAGATGCGGGATGACCTCCGTGTCCGTGTCGCTCTCGAACTCGTGGCCTTTCTCCCGGAGGTCCGCTTTGAGTTCGGTGTAGTTGTCGATGACGCCGTTGTGGACGACCGCGACGTCGCCCGCCGTGTCAGTATGCGGGTGGGCGTTCTCGTCGGTCGGCGGCCCGTGGGTCGACCAGCGGGTATGCCCGATCCCCATGTTCCCGCTCGGACGGCCGTTCAGGGTCGATTTGAGACTCGAGACCTCGCCCGAACACTTGTGGACCTTCACACCGGAGCCGTTCTGGACGGCGATTCCCGCCGAATCGTAGCCCCGATACTCGAGGTTCTCGAGCCCCGAGAGGAGCGTCTCCGTCGCGTTGCCGTGGCCGATTCGGGCGATGATGCCGCACATCAGCCCAGCACCTCCGCTCGAGCGGCGACGGTCGGTTCGGGGCGGTTCGAGATCGCTGCCTGCGGGACGGTTCTGGTCCGTGTCATTGGTATCACCGGCCCCAGTCGCCGTTGCCGACGGCCGGGGCGTCACTCTTACCACGTTCGACAGCGGCCATTACTATAGCACGATTAAGACGATACCGTGGATACGACGGTTACTATCGGCTGTATAATCCCACATTCGTTTTCCCGATCCGCCATTCTTCTACCAGCCGGACCGATATCACGGTGTGTCACGACGGTCGTTTCGATCCGTCTGTGTCGGTGCGTTCCGATTCGTTCCGCCCGTATCGCTCCGTCTGGACGCGCTGAACTGCTGGAATCTGGCAGCCCCGTCTTATCGCGTCGGATTCCGCCTCGAGGACTCGAGTCCGACCGAGATGCGACGGCAGAAAGGGACCGACCTCGGCGGTCGCAGTTTCACCGCCTGCAACCGACAGGGCTGCTGTGCGACGACAGGGACAGCGCGCTACGGGACCGCGTTTTCGACTTCGTCCGACTGCGGCGTCTCTGCCGACGTTCGATCGGCGAGAGCGATGACGTTCTCCCGACCGACCGATCGCTTCTCGATCGTGCCGTCGTCGTGCATGCGCGAGCAGATCCGGCTCACTTTCGACTTCGACCAGCCGGTCTCGTCGGCGATTTGATGCTGCCGAATGCGGCCGCGGTTGGCGATCAGGAGCCGAACTACTCGCCCCTCGTCGCTCAGGAGTCGCGGCGGGGTCTCGGGGGAGAGATAGGATTCGTACGCGCGATCGTCGGCGCGTGTGCGATCCGATTCGCCCTCGTCACCCCCCGTGTTCGTCCCCAGCGGGAGCGACGACAGGTCGATGCCGCGGTCCGCGACCACGTCGACGATTCGAAGCCCGACGAGGCCGCTGATCAACAGGAAGAGCACCGCGACCAGGGCCGACTCCCAGACCGACGTTGTGCGCAGCAGTTGTCCCCAGTACAACGACCCGATGGACCGGTCGCCGACCCGCGGACCGATCGCTTCCGACGCGATCGCGTGGACCTCGTACTGCCGTGTCGCCGCCGGAACCGCGTCGAGAGAGGCGGTGCCGTGAATCGATTCGAGCCGGCCGCGGACGCCGATCTGGGACGTGATCACCATGATTCGCGTGTCTGGTGCAGTCGGTGCGTGACCGAGCCACGATCGTCGTGGACTCGCCGACCGCATCGGTGATCCGACCCACGCCCCCTTCATTATAGAGCCGTACAGGTGGGTTTAACAACGTTCTAAGTCCCCGCACCCGCGACCGGTCTTCGATCCGCCAGCGCCGCGGGTAGCGTTCCCGATCGGCGGGTTCCACTCGTTGTCGCTCTCGCATCCGTTTATCCGAGCTATAGTAAACCCCCGATGCTGCCTTGTCGATTTCACAGCATGCCCCGCCGATCGCGGGCGCACCAGTCACCGTCGCACTCGGTCGTGCGACGGACGGCGACAATCTCTCACCCATGACCACGATAATCAGCGATACTGAGAAGCGAGCGGACGATCGAGAGAACGACCAGCACGCGCGGAAGACGGGCGGCGGAACCGCCCTCGAGCACACGGATGCCCAATCGACGCGTGCGGCGACGATCTGCGTCGTCGGACTGGGATACGTTGGACTCCCGCTCGCGGTCGGGTTCGCGCAGTCGAACTACCGCGTGATCGGCTACGATGTCGACGACGTGACGGTCGACCGACTGCAAGCGGGAGTCGACACGACCGGCGACCTCTCGGACGAGGCGATTCAGGACGGGGACATTTCATATACGACCGACGCGGCCGAGATCGGCGAGGCCGACTACGTCATCGTCGCCGTGCCGACGCCGATCGACGACGACGATCGGCCGGACCTCGGCTACGTCGAGAGCGCGGCGACTACCGTCGGCTCGAAGATGGACCCCGGAACGACGGTCGTCCTCGAGTCGACGGTCTACCCCGGTTCGACGCGCGAGGTCCTCGTCCCGGCGCTCGAGGACGCGTCCGGTCTGACCGCGGGCGAGGACTTCTTCGTCGGCTACTCCCCGGAGCGCGCCACACCGGGCGACGAGGACCACGGCCTCGCGGACGTCGTCAAGGTCGTCAGCGCACAGAACGAGACGGTCCTCGAGGACGTGGCGACGCTGTACGAGTCGGTCGTCGATGCGGGGGTTCACCGCGCGCCCTCGATCGAGGTCGCCGAGGCCTGCAAGGTCGTCGAGAACGCCCAGCGCGACCTCAACATCGCGTTCGTCAACGAACTCTCGATGGCCCTCGACAACATGGACGTCGACGGGCAGGCGGTCCTCGAGGCCGCGGGCACGAAGTGGAACTTCCACGACTACCGGCCGGGACTGGTCGGCGGCCACTGCATCCCGGTCGATCCGTACTTCTTCGCGTACCGGTCGGCTCGGGAGGGGTTCGACCCCGAACTCATGCGGACGAGCCGGCAGGTCAACGAGTCGGTCCCCGACCACGTCGCCGAGCTGACGATCAAGGCGCTCAACCAGTGTCACAAGACGCTCCGGGACAGTCGCGTGCTGGTGTTGGGGCTGTCCTACAAACCGGACGTGGGGGACATTCGAAGCTCGAAGATCGGCACCGTCATCGACGAACTCCGGGAGTACGACATCGACATCGAGGGGTTCGACCCCTTCGCGGACGACGACGCGGCCCGGGAATCGTTCGATATTGATATCCAGGAGCGCCTGTCGTTCGAGGGCTTCGACGCGGTCTTGCTCGCGACGCCCCACGCCGAGTTCGAGCAGTTGGACCTCGAGGCCCTGGCGGGCGACCTCGCGGACGATCCCGCGCTGATCGACGTAACGGGCGCGGTCGAGGCGGACGCGGCCGCCGACGCGGGTCTCGTCTACCGGAGGTTGTGAGGCGATGGGAGACCAGCGCCACGGCTTCGGCGGAGCGGTCGCCCGGACGAGAGACCGATCACCGTCTGGGGCGGTCACCGTCTCGAGCCGCCGACCGACCGCGGAGGTGGGCTGACGATGCGCGTGATGATTACGATCCAGCACCCCGGCCACGTCCACTTCTTCCGCCACCCGATCGCGGAACTGGAAGCCGCGGGCCACGAGGTCCACGTCTTCGCTCGCGAGAGCGATGTCGCCGTCCAGTTGCTCGAGGCCTACGATATCGACCACGAAGTACTGGCCGGCGAATCGGACTCGCTGGTCTCGCTGGCGGCGGTGCAGGCGACCTACGAGATGCGACTGCTGTGGCGGGCGCGGCGGATCGAGCCGGACGTGATCACGGCTATCGGCGGCGTCGCCGCCGCTCACGTCGCGTCGGTGCTGGGCACGAAGAGCCTCGTCTTCTACGACACCGAACACGCGACGCTCATCACGCGACTCGGCTACCCTTTCGCGGACGTGATCTGTACGCCGGCGTGCTATCGGGACGAGATCGGCCCGAACCACGTGACGTATCCTGGCTATCACGAACTCGCCTATCTCCACCCCGATCGGTTCGAGCCCGACGAGTCGGTGCTCGAGGAAGTCGGCGTGGCCCCCGAGGAATCGGTCGCCGTCGTCCGACTCAGCAGCTGGGACGCCTCCCACGACGTGGGTCACGGCGGGTTCGACGACCCCCGCGAGGTCGTCGACCGACTCGAAGAGGCGGGACTGCGGGTCCTGCTCACGACGGAGGGCGACCCCCCGGCCGATCTCGAATCACACCAGTTCGAGACCTCGCCGGACCGAATGCACGACCTGCTCGCCCACGCGGCTGTCGTCCTGAGCGAAGGCGCGACGACCGCGGCGGAGGCCGCCGTACTCGGCACGCCGGCGGTCTACGTGAACCCGCTCTCGCTGGGCTACACGACGGAGCTCGAGGAAGAGTACGGCCTGCTGTTCGAGTACAACCATGAGACGAGACACACCCGCGGGCTCGAGCGGGCGGTCTCGATCCTCGAGGAGCCGGCCGACACGTGGGCGCGCCGTCGCGAGCGCCTGCTCGCCGACCGAATCGATGTCACGGATCTCGTCGTCCGACAACTCGAGACGATCGCCCAAGCGAACGCGGCGAAGCGTGCCGTTCCCGCAGCGAACCCGGACTCCCCATGAAGGTACTGCAACTGGTCACCTCGTCGCGACCGTTTTTCGAACAGCAGGTCTCGGCCCTCGAGGACCGCGGCGTCGACTGTACGGTCCTCGAGGTCCCCGGCGAACACGGGGGCGACTCGAGTCGGAGGCCGTCGGATTACGCGCGGTTTTACCCCGAGATCGTCTCGGAAGTCCGCTCGGGGTCGTACGACCTCGTCCACGCGAACTACGGCCTCGTCGCGCCCTTCGCGCTCGCACAGCCGACCCGGCCGGTAGTGCTGACGCTGTGGGGGACAGACCTCATGAGCGACCGGTCGTGGCTGCGGTCGTGCAGCCGGTACGGTGCCCGCCGGGCGGACGCTGCGATCGTTCCGAGTCGGACTATGTCTCGCGACCTCGAGACCGAGCACGAACTGATCCCCTTCGGCGTCGACACCGACTTGTTCCGGCCGATGTCGCGGGCCAAGGCCCGCGAACACGTCGGCTGGGAGACCGACCGGCCGATCGCGCTCTTTCCGTACGACGAGACCCGGTCGGTCAAGGACTATCCGCGGGCGCGACGGCTCGTCGACCGAGCCGACGCCGACATCGAACTGCGAACGGTCTCCGGCGTCGACCACGACCGAATGCCGTACTACATGAACGCGAGCAACGCCCTGCTCGTCACGTCCCGGCGCGAGAGCGGCCCGATGGTGGTCAAGGAGGCCGCCGCGTGTAACCTGCCGGTCGTCTCGACCGACGTCGGCTTTGTCCGCGGGACGATACGCGGCGTGAGAAACTGCGTCGTCAGCGACAACGACGGCGCGCTCCTCGGCGGCCTCGAGCGAATCGCCGAACGCGGCGACGGCGGTCGGTCCGACGGCCGCAAGTCGATCGACGGGCTCTCCGTCGACTCGCTCGGCGAGCGCCTGCACGGCGTCTATCGGCGCGTCCTCGAGCGGAACGACGGGACGGGCTCCCCGACGGGGGTCAGCCATGAGGTATAGATCGCTCTCCGAACTGCGGCCGCTGCGACTCGACACCGTCGCGGCGCTCGGCGGACTCCTGCTCGCGGCGGTGTTGCTCCCGCTGCGATTGCTCTCGTCGCAGATCTACCTCGAGACCGTTCCGGTCGTCCTCGGCACTGCCTGTGGGCTGTATCTGCTCTCCCTGTATCAGGGCGACGACGCGGGGGCGTTCCCGACGTTGCCGTCTACGGTGTCGATGGCGCTGCCGAGCGTCGTGCTTGCCGGCCTCGCCGGACTCGTGGCGCTGACGGTCGTCCAGGGGGCGCGAACGCACCTCTTTTTCGGACTGGCAAGCGTCGTCGGGACGCTCGTGATCGGCCAGATCATCTTCGCGAACGACCGCGATCTCAACCCGGGGCTGTTGCTCCTCCAGATCGTCTGTTTCGCGTTCGTCTTCCGGTTTACCGCGCTGTACGCGACGCCGGGGTACATCGGGATCGACATCTGGACGCACCACGCCTTCGTCGAGTCGATCCTCTCGGAGGGGTCCCTGAGCGCGATCTCACACGACAAACACTACGGCTCGCCGTTCTATCACCTGCTGGTCGCCGCCTCGTCGCTGCTGTACGACGTTCCGATCCGTACCGCGCTGTATCTCTCCGTCGGGCTCGTGATGCCGCTGTCGGTCCTGCTCGTCTACGCGACCACGAATCTGCTCGTCTCGACGCGCTGGGCGGTGCTGGCGACGGCGTTCTACGCCCTCGGGAGCCACGTCGCCCGCTGGGGGATGCACCTTATCCCGACGAGCTTGGGCCTTGTCTTCTTCCTCGGCATGCTGTACGCGCTGATCCGCGTGATGCGGATCGAGTACACCATCCGGGACTTCTCCGTGCTCCTCCTGTTGAGCGTCGCCGTCATCCTCACCCATCAGGTGTCGACGTTCATCATGCTCGTCCTGTTGCTCGCGGCGTTCGTCGCGCAGGTCCTGTTCGTGATCGGCCCCTTCGGGCTCACGCGACTCGATACGAGCGTCTTCCGGACGAAAAAGCCGGTCAACCTCGTCGGCCTCGTCGTCTTCAACGCCGGGCTGACGATCTTCGTCTGGTCGCTGACGCCCTACGGCGAGGGCTCGTTCCTCGAGACGGTCCTGTTGTACCTCGGCGAGACCCTCGAGGACAGCGCCGGATTCCTCAACACGGCCGGCGGCTCCGCCGAGGCGGCCGATGCGGGAGCCGAGGCCGCACCGACGCTGCTCGAGCAACTCGTTCCCTACGTCGATACCCTCGGCTTCCTGTTCCTGCTCGGGGTTACGTTCGTCGGCTGTCTGTACGTCGTCCACAGACGACGCGCCGAGCAGTCGGTGTTTACCCTCCTGCTGGCGTCGGCGTTCATGCTCGTGTTCGTCCTCGGCCTGCCGATGTTCGGCATCCGGAACTTCATCCCGACGCGCTGGTTCGCGTTCCTCTACGCACCGATGGCTGTCCTCGGCGCGATCGGGGTGCGAACGCTACGGGGCAGTCTAACGCCGTCGGTCGTCGTCTCCGTCCTGTTGGTGGTCGTGCTCGTCTATCCCGGCGCGATGGTCCTGGCAGTCGAGAGCAACGCCGACAACCCAGTCTTTGCGGATCAGCACGAGCGACTGGCCTACGACGAGTCGGAACTCGCTGCGGCCGAGTCGATCGGGACGCTGACCGGCTCCCCGGACGGCGACGAGATCCGCCCCGATCAGCAACTCTACACCGACCACCCCTATCAGACGCTGTTCAGTCGGACCGGCGCGTACCCGTCGACGACGACCGCGACGGTTCCCGAGGGCGGCGTCGCGGACCACGGCTATACGGTCTATCGATCCGAGCAATCGACCGACGCGACCTACGTCACTGGCGCCGACGGGAACGCGCGGATCGAACGGCTCTCCCGAAGCCAACTCTGTCGGCCGGACCAGGCCACGGTCTACACGAACGGTGACGTGACGCTATGTACGCCCTCGGCCGGGACCTAACGGCTCGCCTCGCGACGCTGCTCGAGCGTCTTTTGACCGCTTGTGAATCACTCGTCGACGATCGACCTCGAGGGAACCAGCCTCGACTCGTCGCCGATGACGGTTCGGCACGTCGACACAGTCGCTGTCTGTAGCCGCTTTCCCTTGACTGTCGTCCACCCGGAGGGTTGGTCGTCCCGGTCGGACTGCCTCTCGAGAGTGAGAGCGGAGCAGTGACCGCTGTCTATTCGTTCCGACGCCCGGCAACTAACGGCTCGAACGTCGAACCGTCGATCGTATCGATTCGGGTTCGGCTCGTCGCCTCGAGCCGTCGCTGCGGTCTCTACCGACGGCTATGCGCCCATTGTTGCTCGACACGGTCGCGACAGACTCGCCAGAGATCGGCCGCGACCGGCGCACCGTCGAACAGCCAGAGCGCGACGACGGCGAGTCCCAGTAGGGACTGGAACGCGACCTGCAGTGTCAGCCCGTCGGTGAGCAGCTGGTGGACGTACCGAACGAAGTACCGCCTGAAGTTGTCGACGAAGCCGCTCTGTGTACCCGCAGGCGGAGACGCGATCGGCCAGAGGACGATCCGCGGGTCGATCGCGTCCCCGTTGAGAACGCGGTTGAGACCGTCAGAAACCGGGTGTGAGAGGAACGCGATCGAGAACGCCCCTGCAAGTCGTCGGTCGCCCAGTCGGACTGCCGCCGCGTACGCCCCGAGACAGACAAACGGTGCGACGAGAATCGAGTGGCCGACCGAGTAGCCGGTCTCCGTAATACCGAGTGTCCAGGCGAGTGGCTTGTCGACGAGATCCGGGAGCTGCGAGCCGACGGCGATCGCGATCGCCTCGCCGGCTGACGGCGGCCGCCGGAACACCACGTTCGTCGTCACCGAGTACAGGAGGTACGCGAAGGCGAGGTGCTCCCACGGCCACATCTATGCCACCTCGATCGGCAGGTGGATCGTGCGGTACGCAGTTTCGGCCGTTGGCTCTGCCGTCGGTTCGCCCTCGTAGAGCAGCAGCGTCAACCGAAGGTCGTCTCCCCGCATCGATGGCGTGATCTCGAGGTTTTGCTGTCGCGATTCCCCGTCCGAAACCGTCGTCGTCTGCCTGTCCAGTTCTGTGGACTCGTTTACGGTTACGTTGTCACCCTCGCTACTGACCCGCTCGAGCAAAACGACGGTCGTGTAGGTCCGGTCCTCGTGTTCCCGGTTGGTGATCGTCGCGTTCAGCTCGTGGCGCTCTCCCGCGGCGTAGGTCGCGTCGTACATCGTTTGGGTCTCGCCGGAGACGGTCTCCGTTTCGATCGAGAACTCGGTGAACCCCTCGTGCTGGGGCGGGTTTGCGACGGCAAAGCCCCCGCTTGCGAGCAACAGGAGTAGTCCGACGGCGATGGCCACGTTGTACGGCCGACTACTGACCCGCTGGTAGGGACTGGGTCGTCCACGAGCGAAGAACGGGGACCCCGCCGGAAGCGTAGGAACGAACCGTCGATCGGCCGGACAGCGGTAGCGAGCGGCGATCGCGGCGAGTGCGAGGACAACGGTGAGCACTGCGAGCGCGAGGAGTACCGTTTCGAGGGCTATACCCCTAGGAGTCACGGTCGCGAAAAGGGTGATCGCTGGAACGAGTGCAACAGTAAATACGACTGAAAGGATCGCCCGTTCGACCGACTCGACTCCGCCGCTGACCAGCAGCGGGTTCCCCAGTCCGGTTTTCTCCTCGTCGAAGGACTGATACTCGTCGTTCGGTTCGTCCGGAAAGAGTGCCGAGACGAGCGCATACCCGGGAAGAAAGAGAACGAGCGGAACCGTCAGCGCTATTCGTCCGATGCCGCCGATCCCTGAAAGAATCCCGAGCGTGAGCGCGCCAGTGACCGCGATGACGACTGCCTGATCGAAAAACCACCAGTTGGTGTCGCTCATTACGTCGTCAGTAGGGACGAGAGTGGTTTATTATCGCCACGATAAGCCCCGCTCTCTGGGGGCAGTCCGACGGCCGTCTGACGCACACCTATAACGAACTCGACATAGAATCCGTATCTATAGATTGCAGCTGTTCTTGACTGTCATAGAACCGTGAACGGACCGAAATTCGGAATGACATTCTGAAATACGTGCGTCGTACTCTCTCGAAATAAAGTTTCCAGTGATATTCTCAGATGTGGTTTCTATCGGCTTTTGGTGGCCAAATCGGGGTATTAAAATCACAGAAAAAGAAACTACATCCTATGAAATTACGTAAACTGTGTATGTCTCGGATATACTGTTTCTACCATTTATTACCTCCTTCTGAATAGGGGTGAGTGGCGCAATGAAAGCGAAACATATCAGCTCTGAAGAGCAGGACGAGCAGGGTGTGACTGACGACGCTCAGACGGACGAGACGGCTGATAGTCCCTCCGAGGAGCCCGCGTTTTCGAAGGACGAAATCTTTCATCTCCTGCAGAACGAACGCCGTCGGATGGTCCTCCGGTATCTCCGGGGGACTGAGGGAGCCATACGCATGCGCGATGTCGCAGAGCAGGTCGCAGCGTGGGAGCACGATACGACCGTCGAGGATCTTACGTCCACGCAGCGACAGCGCGTGTACATCCCGCTCTATCAGTCTCACCTCTCGAAACTCGACGACGCGGGCCTAATCGAGTACCAACAAAACCGCGGGATCGTGGAGCGACAGCCGCTCGCCGATCGCGTCGACCAGTACCTCGAGTTGGATTCGTCCGAGGAATCGGCCGACAAACAGGAGACGGACGACGCGGAGTGGGACGACTACTACATCGTGACGACCGTCCTCTGTTATGCGGTCCTTCTCGGTGCAGTGATCGAACTGCCGTTCATCTCGTTTCTCTCAGGTATCGGTCTGAGCGCGCTGATCCTGTTCCTGTTTACGGGACTGACGATCAGCCGTGTCATCGACTAAGCCAGCGGACGGACAATCAGTTCGAACGACTCCACATCGCGAGTCTCTATAGCGAGTTACGCAATGAGAACGGACACCGAGACGAGCCCGATGGAGACGAGCAGGAATACGATGGAAATCGCCGTCAAGACGGACACAACGAAGCGACCGGCCTCGCGCGGCGGCGACTGTGTCTGTTCGACGAGCCCCTGGGTTTCATCGAACTCGATGGCCCCTGACGCGTCGAGTGCCGGCAGTCGGTCCCGGTGCAGTCGCTCGTGGACGGTCGCCCACGTTTCGATGGACGGCTGGGCTGGGGCCACCAACGTATCGGCCACCTCGTCGACGGTCACGGGCGTGCTCAGTCCGTCGAGGACGGCGAGGAGCGAACCGTCGTCTTCTGGAAGGAACGTGTCTGCCGAATAGCCGGTGTCGGCATCGTCCGCCGCGGAATCGTCTCCCGGGGCGTGAACCATCGTCAGTCCCGAAAGTCCGTGAGGATCGCCAGCCTGCTCGCCGTCGGACTCTTCCGAGGACGAGCGAAACCGGGACGGCGTCAGACGCATATTCCAGGCTAAAACTCCTTGGTATATAAGCATTCTCACGGTTCATCGCCCGTGAACGAAATAGCGGCCCGTTAGATCGGTTTCTGGCAGCAATATTCGCCGCCGAGACGATCACGTACGTGACCCGATCTTCGGGCCGGCGTGTTCACCTCAGGCGACGATCGGTTCCGGTGGCCGCAACCACGGCTGCAGTTTCCTTTTCGCGTCGGACCAACTCTCGAGCCACCCGCGGAGATCGACGAGCCTGAGTTTGTGTCTGGCCGGCAGGTCGTGGACGTGCTCGAGGTCGGAAAGCAGGCGGCGGTCGAGGTCGTGTCGATCGAAGAGCGTCTTCCGATCCGGCCACGGCGGCTCGAACGACGCGAGAAACGGCGTTTTCCGCCGGACGAACCCTTCGACCTCGTTGAGCAGCATCGCGTCGTGTGGCCGATCGGGCGGTCTATGCCGCAGGATATCGTCGTCGAGTCGCTCGCAGGCTCGAAGGAACGTTTCGGTCGTCCGGTGTTCCGGTTGCGTCCGGAGGTGCCAGTCGATCAGTTCGCGGTCGGTCGCCAGAAACGACGTCACGAAGTGATCGGCGAGGTGCGTGTGGAACGGCATCGACGGCTGATTCGCGATGCCACAGCAGGTGAGCGCGTTCTGGACCGTGTTCGCACGACCCCGTCTCCGGTCGAACTCCTCGCCGATCGCGTCCCTGACGAACGATTCCGGCTCCGCGTCGACGGAGGTCAGTTCGGCGAGTTCGAGACTCGCCTCGCGGCTGTAGCCGAACTTCTCGAGGAGCACCTCGACGGGGTCCGGATCGGACTCGAGCCGACCGGTCGGGACGGGTTTCCCGAGGACGTCGACGGTCTCCGAGGCGGTGAAGTGACCGCGCAGGAACGTATCACAGAGGAGGCCGTGGTACATCGTGTCGACCCCGATCTCGTCCGTGTAACCGGCGTGGTGGATGTGCAGGGATTCCTTGATCCCTTGTGAGTACCGCGTCTTCGACTCGTCGGCGCGGAGATAGCGATCGTCGGGCGGGAACGCGGTGTGGCTCGCACCGTACTGGGCAGCGACTGCTCTCGCGCCGCGGACCTCTTGGGCGTCTACCGAGCCGACCGTGTAACTGCGGTCGATGTCGCCGATCCGCGAGAGGATGATCCGCGAGTCGTAGCCCGCCGAGAGGAGCACGCCAGTTTGCCCGGGCAACGACGACCGCCGTCCCAGCGCCCGCTCGAGGCGCTCGGCGAGTTCGTCGACCGGATCGAACTCGCGGGCCGGCCGCGGATCGTAGACGAACCGCTCGAGCGAGTCGACCGACGCGGGCGTCAGCAGACTGTCGAGTGGGAGCCGAGCCAGTTCCGCAACGGCCGTCTTCTCACCGAGGGTGACGCCCAGATGCAGGAACTCGAGGACACCGTCCCGGCGGAGCGTCGGGTCCGAAACCGTGCGGCCGACCGCGGCCGCGTCGGTTCCGAAAACGCGTGCCCCCGGATCGTCGGTATAGAAACACTCTCGGGAGCGAATCGGGTCCGTTGCGACGAACGCGTCCCCGCTCGAGTCGGCGTCGACCACGGCGAGATACGACCCGTTGAGCGCGTCCAGCGCGTCGCGTCCGTCCGTCTCGTAGCGCTCGAGGAGCCAGCGAGCGGCGTTTCCCTCGTCACCGGGAACGTACGCCTCGCCCCAGATGAGACAGCACCCTTTTTCGCCCGCGTAGGTGGCGCTCCACCCGGACGTGCCCAGATCGGGATCTCTGATTCCGACCGTGACGGACGACCCGGCGAGCACCTCGTCGAAGTCGTCGCTGGATCTGAACCGCTCGAACGCGTCGATACCGCCGAATACACCGAATAGTTCCCTGTTCATCGTCGAAGACCACCTCGAGGCGGCGTACGATCACTCCGATGGAGTCGAGTTTCCGACTCGCCACACGTACGCCTCCGTGGAACAGCATCGGAGGGTCGCTCAATTACTATGGGACTGTTAAGCGCCGAGTCGACGCGTCCAGGACGAATTGAACCGGTCTCGATGTCGCCTATCAAATCTATAATAATGGGATCACCGTCGGTAGCTTCGGCCCGCCAATGACACGAAACCGCGCGACACGACGTCGGTTCCTCGCACTGTCGGGTGCCGCCGGACTCACCGGACTGGCCGGCTGTGCGGACCGATTCCAGTCGGCATCCGACGAACTTAGCGGTAACTCATCGGACGACTCGTCGGGCGATCCCGACGAATCGACCGTCCCGGGGCTTGCCGACGGCGTGCCGCCGCTCGAGACCGAGTTCGACAGCCGAGAACGGTATCGCCAGCCGGGAGAGTCGTTCGACGACTTCAGCGACCTCGACGCGTGGAGCGTCGGTCGAGGGTCGGGCGAGGCGGATACGGACGTCGTCTTCGACGGCGACCAGAGTTTCAAGCTTCAGTCGAACGGCAGCGAGAACATCGTCGCCCAGCGGAGCCTCGAGGGCGAGGACCTGACCGACATCGACCTCTCGGTTGCAGTTCAGACGACGACGCCCCAGAGCCTCACCATCAACCTGCGTCTCGTCGACCAGTTCGGGAGCGAGAAGGTGTACTCGCTGCGCGAGATCACGTATCGGTCGCCCGATGTCGGCTGGTTCCGCTCGAGTCCGGGCGTCTTCCAGCAAAGCGAGTACGAACCCGCGTTGGATCACCTCGACCGACTCGAGATTCAGGTGCTACACTCCATGTCGGAGGCGGAGGTCTGGATCGATGACCTGCGGACACACGAGACGCCCGATCAGGGGTACGTCATGCTGAGCTGGGACGACGGCACGCGGGACTACTACGAAACGGCCGCGCCGCTGCACGACGAGTACGGGATCCCGGCGGTCCAGGCACCGGTGCCGCGCTGGGTCGAGCGAAATCAGGATGGCACCATGTCGGTCTCGGAACTGCAAGAACGACAGGAGGCAGGCGACCAGATTGTCGTCCACGGGCGGCACAATCCGATTCACGAACTCGACGACGAATCGGCGATCGAGGCCCGACTCAGACAGGACAAACGCTGGTTCGTCGACAACGACTTCGAGGGAGCGAACTACATCGTCTACCCGCACAACAGCTACGACAAGACGAGCCTCGAGTACGCGACTGACTACCACTACTGCGGCGGGTTCAATCAGGCTGGCAACGTCAACACGACGAGCGTCTACGGCTTCGATCCGTTGGCGCTGCCGCGGACGATCGGGCACGACCTCGAGATCTCGAAGCGCTGTGTCGACCTCGCCGCCCAACACAACCAGTGTACGGTGTTGAACTTCCACACGTTCGACGCGGCGAACACGATGCCGGTAGGCGATTACGAATCGCTCCTCGAGCACATCGACAATGCTGACGTCGAGGTCGTTACGTTCGACGAGCTCTGGCGACTACGGACGAGCAATAGCTGAATTCGACGAGGAGAGTCGCCCCCGCTGTGCTGTTTGGAGACCTTTTTCGACGCATCACGAGTTCTATGGCTAGTCACGATACCGTTCCGGGCCGAGACGGGAAGCGTGCGACGGCACTGCCGTCGCGATGGACGACGCGGGGATCGGCGGCGAGTCAGCAGCTCGTCGAGAGCGTGACCCGATCGATGTCGGTCGAGCCGTCATCATCGACGACGCGCAGCGCGACCGGGTGGTCGCCGTTCGCGCTGACCGTCACCTCGACCGTCTCGCCAGTCTCGCTGAACGAGCCGTGGTCGCCGATACACCACTCGTAGCGGACGAGTTCCCCGTCTGGAGCGCTCGAGTTCGACGCGTCGAGCGTGACTGTTTCCCCCGGCTCGAGGGCCGTCTCGGAGCGCCACGTCGGGAGGAGTTCGATCCGAGCGACCGGGGACTCGTCGGTCGGGGTTCCTTCGCCCCCTGAGTCGGTATCGTCGCCGCCATCGTCGTCAGCTGACCCGTCGGATTCGGTGTCCGCCGGTTCCTCGTCGCTCGGCTCGTCGGGTTCGGATTCCTCCGGTGGCTCCTCGTCAGCCGGTTCGTCGGACACACTGGCGCTCCCGCTATCGGTGCCGGAATCCTCGAGCAGGAGTTTTCCCTCGAACAGTCGCTCGACGATCGCCGTGTGCCACTGGACGCGAGTCTCGAGTGCCACGTCGGTCGACAGTGTCTCCGCGAGGAATCCGTCGGCGTTCAGGTCTCGAGCGGTCTTGTGTGCGAGCAGGCCGGCGGGGTCGTTTTCGGGGTCGGAGAACGGGCCGGTCTCGAACGCGAGGGCGGGGTCGTCCACGGCGGTCCGCGTGACGTAGTCGGCGGCGTCGGCGGCGCCGTCGGTGGCCGCTTCGCCCGCGGAGTGGAAGATCGCCTGTCCGACGCCGTCCATCGGATCGCCCGCGTAGATGCCCGTCGACTCGTGCAGGTCGACGATCATATCGGGGTCGTACTCGCTGACGACGCCCCAGATAGCGCGGGCGAGTTCCGTTTCCGGCGTCTCCGACTCGGGGAACTGCCGGTTGAGGTTGTTCCCCTCGGCGTCGTTTCTGGTCCCGCGCTCGATCGCGACGGCGTTGGCTTCGGGGATCGCGACGAGCGTGCCAGCATCGATCGTCCACTCTGCGATCCGGCCCGCGGCCGTGTAGCCCGCGACCTCGTTTCCGTGTATCCCGCCGACGACGACCGCCGTCGGCCCCTCGGCGGCCGCGGTCGTCACGTACGCCGTCGTCTCCTCTTCGGTCCCCTCGCGAATGACAATGGTTTCTCGAGAGATAGCCCCCTCGTCACTTTGGGCCGAGTTGCCGACGACGCTTGCGACGCCGGCGCTCGCGAGTGCGAACCCGCTCGTGAGAGTCAGTACGGATCGCCGTGAGAGTGTATCGCGTCTCATCCGTTCGTGCCGTGGATGTGGGTCGATTTTACTACAGGTGAGATAACCGGTGGGAACGACACGATTGCACACCTGCAACGGTCCGCGCCGGTCAAATTCGGTCGGCGAGGCCGTTTCAGATCGGCAACGGTGGCCGGGCGGCCGGCAGGCTCACCGAGCGAGTCCGTACCGACCGACCGTGGCCACGGCGAGGAGGACAACGAGCGTTGCGACAACTGGAAGCGGTCGCCGCCGAGCGCCGGAGCCGGCAACCCAGCAGAGACCGGGGTACACCCGCGGTGAAACCGCGGCGTTCCTGAGATGCCACGCGCCCCGCAGGAATCGTCCCTCGGCAAAGTAACGTTTCGCGAGGACGATCGCGTGACTCGAGCGAATCTCGTAGCCCTCGTCCTCGAAGCGCTCGACCTCGTCTTCGTACGTCGAGAGGTACTGCTCGCTCGCCGTCGCGATGACGTCGGCCGACGGGTAGCCGGTTTCCTCACGGCGGACAAGCGCCTCGTCGACGAAGGCGAGTTTCCCCTGTTCGAGCACGCGCAGGCAGAACTCCGGATCCTGGAACCGGTCGAGATCCTCGTCGAAGCCGCCGGCCGCTTCGGCGATGTCGGTCCGGACGAGCAGCGTCGATCCGGCCCCCGGCTGGACGTTGTCGGCGAGGATTTCGCCGACCAGTTCCTCGTTTCCCTCCCGTGTCGGCTCGTCGTCCGACCGGGCGAGGACGGACGCGGCGACCGACCGAAGCCGGCCGCCCGTTCCGGAGAGGTCGTAAGTCGAATCGCAGTAGACGCCGACCCAGTCGTCCGACCGATCCTCGAGGGCCGCGAACTGCCGCTCGAGTTTCTCGGGGTGCCACTCGTCGTCCGAGTCGAGGAAGGCGACGTACTCCCCGCGGGCGTGCTCGAGGCCGGTGTTCCGGGCGACGTTTGCGCCCCGGTTGGTCGCGTGGACGACCGGCCGAACGCGGGGATCGTCGTACGTGGCGAGTACCGAATCGGTGTCGTCGGTCGAGCCGTCGTCGACGATGACGACCTCGAGATCGTCGATCGTCTGCTCGAGCGCGCTGTCGATCGCGCGCGAAAGCGTGGCCGCTCTGTTGTACGTCGGGATGATGACGCTGACGCGAGTCATTTCCCCGATCTTCCCGGGGAGAGCGGATTATTATCGCGTGGATAAACGCGGGGGCCAGACGATATCGGCTGCGGTGGCCCGCTCGGACGACCGCGAGCGTTCTCGAGCCGAACGGGATCGATCGGCGGCAAACGCACTAACGGCTGTATAAGCAAGAGCGATCGCTCCGTCGACGCGGCCGATGACGAATCGAAACCGCCGATCGTTCGTAACCACGGTTGCAGCGGCCGGTACGCTCGGGCTCGCCGGCTGCCTCTCGCAGGTGCGCGAGTGGCGCGGCGCAGACGGCGACCCAACGTCAACGCAGTCGAGGGACGGAACCGACGGCCCCGATGTCGGTGCCGATGACCGCCCGGACCTTCCGGGTAACTCGATCGACGGCTTCGAGGCCCTCGACGAGTGGACGGCGATGATCGACGCCGGCGACCTCGAGGCCGAGACGGAAGCGCCCTACGCCGGCTCCCAGTCGGCTCGCCTCACGGCGACCGAGGACACCGAGTACGCGGCAATCTACCGGACGGCCCCCGATAGACTGGATCTGCGCGGGACGACGCTCTCGATCGCGACGAAATTCACCGGCCGCGACCAGCTCCACCTTACGCTCGAGCTGTTCGCGCCGAACTCGCGTGACGCCTACGCGGTCCAGCGCACGCTCACCGGCCCGACCGATCGATGGGTCCGCGTCGACTTCGGGATCGACCGCATCGACGGCCAGCCCGACCTCTCGGACGTGCGCGAACTTCGCCTGACAGCCCGGCGACGCGGCGACCTCACCGGCTCGATCGACTGTCTGGTCGACGACCTCCGGGCGGTCGACCGGCCTGACACGGGCAAGGTCATGTTCCTGTTCGACGGGACCCTCGAGAGTCACGCAACGCGTGCCGCCGACCTGCTTTCGTCCTACGGCTTTGCGGGCGTCGAAGCGGTCATCCCCGAGGCCGTCGGCGAGGGCGGTCGGCTCACGCTCGACCAGCTCTACGACCTGCACGACGCGGGCTGGGACATGGCGGCCCGCCCGCGGACCGGGGCTCGCTTCCTTCACGAGTACACCCCCGAGCAGCAGGAGGGGATGATCCGGCGGACAAATGCCTTCCTCGAGAACCGCGGCTTCGAGGACGGCGCGAACCACTTCGTCACGCCCCGGAACGTGCTCGGTCCGACCGCCCTCGACCTCGTCCGCAAGTATCACGAGCAGGCGTTCCGGTTCGGCGGCGGCCCGAACGGCCTGCCGCTTACGGATTCCCACAACGTCGGGTTCTTCGCCGGCAGCGCCGGCGAGGAGACGAAAACGTACGTCGACTTCGCGGCCGACTACGACCAACTCGCCGTCTTGCACTTCGAACACATCGGCGAGGACGGGATGAGCGAGAAGGCCTTCGAGGATCTCCTCGCATACGTCGACGCGAAGGACGTCGATGTCGTCACCGCAACCGACCTGTTGGAGGGAACATGACCGCACGCAACGCAGGCGGTTCGGATCGGTTCGGTGGCAGCGACGAGCCCGAACTCGAGCGCGCGCCCGAGGCTATTTGCCGAGTCGCATCCCGGGGTGTCCGCTGATGTATCGAGGCAAGAGCGTCGGGGTCGTCCTCCCCGCCTACAACGAGGAGGGGTTCGTCGGCGACGTGATCCGCGAGATGCCTGCCTTCGTCGACCGGATCTACGCGGTCGACGACCGATCGACCGATGGCACCCTCGAGGAGATCTACGAAGCCGCACGGGAGGACGCGGCCGACCGCGAGCGCCGCGACGGTGACGGCGAGCTGGTCGAACAACTCGCCGCCGACGGCGGCGCATCCGCACTCTCGAGTCGCGCGACGGTCCGCGAGGCCATCGGCCGCGTCGTGCCGATCGAGCACCGGGAGAACCGCGGTGCCGGCGGCGCGATCAAGACCGGCTACCTCGCCGCACTCGCCGACGGCGTAGACGCCACGGTCACCGTCGACGCGGACGGCCAGATGGACCTCTCGCAACTGCCGCGGCTCCTCGACCCGATCGTCGAGGGCGAGGCCGATTACGCGAAGGGCAACCGACTCCTCTCCCGGGAGTACCGAGCGGCGATGCCGCGCTTTCGCTTTCTCGGGAACTCGATCCTGACTTTCCTGACGAAGATCGCGTCGGGCTACTGGAAGACGATGGATCCCCAGAACGGCTACACCGCAATCTCTCACGAGGCACTCGCGGCGATCGATGTCGAGGGACTTTACGAGTACTACGGCTACTGCAACGACCTGCTGGTCAAGCTAAACGTCCGCGGGATGCGCGTCGCCGACGTGGCGATGCCGGCCGTCTACGGCGAGGAGGACTCGAGTATTACCTACTCGCAGTACATTCCCAAGGTGTCGAGCATGCTGCTTCGCAACTTCCTGTGGCGGCTGCGGACCAAGTACCTCGTGTTGGACTTCCACCCGCTGGCACTGTTTTATTTCGTCGGCGCGGGCCTGGCGGCGACCGGCGTCCTCGCCGCCGCCGTGACGCTCGTTGCGACGCTGTCGACGCTCAGTCCGTCGGTACAGGGATCGACGATTCTACTCTTGCTCGTCGCCGGCGTCGCGTTCCTGCTGTTCGCGATGGTCTTCGACATGGCAGAAAGCGAAACCCTCGAAACGCAGGTACGATAGCCTCGTCGGTTGCGTCGTCGTCTCCACTCGGCTACATTCGTTCTTCCGCATGTCTGTGACAGATTCTCGAGGCTCGCTTCTCGCTCGGTGGTCGAAACAGTCTGCGTGGCTCGAGGGACTCCACAGTATCCTGATTCGTCACCGTTCTCGGCACCACGACAGATCACCGTTCGGGTCGTCCCGCTACGGAGAAACGCCCTGCAGTCCGGCGTCGAGCAGCCCCAGTGCGAGCCCTGAGACGAACAGAGAGAGTCCGGCGACGAACAGGATGACCTGTACCCAGTTCCGGCCGGGGCCGTCGTTCCCGCCGTCCGCGAGCCGGTGACAGATCGCATCCGCCTTCCCACCGATCGGATCCGGAGCCAGCGATAGCACTTCGAAGGGTTCGGCCGGGTCCAGCGCGCCCACGAGCAACGCGAAGGTTACGAAGATCCCGAACCCGACAGGCGGGACGACGACGAGCGCGAGCCACGGCTCCGCGATCGCCGTCGAGAGGGTGACGATCGGAACGGCTGCGAGAATCGTCGTCAGCGTCGCACGACCGAGCCGCGCGTCCGCGAGCGGGTCGAAGCCGACGAGTCGAGCGCTCCAGCAGTGGAAGACGACCATCGAGCCGTACCCGATGCTGGTCGCGACTGCCGCACCACCCATCCCGAAGCGGGGGATGAGCGCGAGGTTGAGGACGAGGTTGATCGCGGCTGCAACCCCGGTCGCCGCGACCGGATACCGGAGCGTTCCTTCGCCCTGCGAAATCGCGAGAATCGGTCGCGCGAGCGCGAACCCGAGCGCGCCGGGCAGTAACAACAACAGGGGCATAATCGCCGGCAGGGCTTCCTCGCCGAAGTAGATCGGCACGGCGACATCCGCCAACGCCGCGAGCCCGACCGCCATGACGGCCGTCAGGAGGAACGTGTACCGCATCGTCCGGGACGCGAGGTCGGAGATCTCCCCCAGCCGATTCTGGGACCACAGCTCCGACGTCGAGTGGACGAACACCGTCTGGAGCGCCATCGGGATGAACCAGAGGAATTCGGCGAGAGTCAGCGCCGCCTTGTAGTTGCCCACCGCCGCGCTCTCCCGGAATCGCTGGAGCATCACGATGTCGATGTGATAGAGCGACATCAGGAGGAAGACCAGCGCGATGCTCATCGAGTTGAAGGTGAGCATCTGTTTCCGGGGGAACCGCTCGGTTGGCCGGCTGAAGAGACAGGAGAGCGGTATCCGCCGGTGGACGAGCGCGAGGCCGATGACGGCGACGAGCGTGCTCGCGACCAGATGGCCCGCGAGCGCGCCAACCACCCCGGCACCGAGGGAAACCAGCGGCACGGCGACCGCGACGAAGGCGATCTTATCGAGGATCTTCAGCGGTTCGGAGTATCGCTCGAGGCCGAAGCCCATGAGCGTCTTCCGAGTGTAGTCCCGAAACTGGGCCGTCACCACGAGCGCGGCGAGAACGTAGAAGTAACGCCGCAGTCCCGACCCGAACGCGAGGTCGACGATCCCCAGTTCCGTCGCGAGGACTAGCGCGACTGCGCCGAGTCCGGATAGCAAAATGGCCAACCGGAAGTAGAAGCCGACGACGTGTTCGCTCCAGTCCGCCGCGGCGCGGTCCTCGGCGAGGAACTTGCGGACGCCGTCGGTGACGCCGGAGCTGACGAAGATCATGTAGATGGCGAAGACCGAGAGCAGAAACGAGTACTCGCCGAACGCCGACGCACCGAGAAGCCGGTACAGCAGCGGCGTCGAGAGCGCGGTGACGACGAGCACGACGACCTTCGCGCTGACGACCGATAGGACGCCACTCGCGATACTCCTGTTCACGGTTGCACCCCCTGGCGGTCGAACCGACTCTCGATAGCACCGCTGCCCCACGATCGGTCGCGATCCGACGGACTCACTGTGGTCTCACGGTGGGCGAAGCGAGGCGTTATTATACTGGGGTTAAACCGGCTCGAGCCGCGGGTTCGGGCGACGAGCGAGTGGAGAAAAACCGGCTATAGTAGCCACTGAAAGTCAGTGCACACCTGATCGCACGACTGCGTCGCGATCAGTGTGTAAATCGTTTCAGTGGCTACTATAGTGCGACGACGACTACTCGAGCGTGTTCTCCCAGGTCGTCACGCCGCTGGCACCGAGGTCGCGGATGCCGCCGACCAGCCGGTTCTTCTTGAAGGTCGGATTCGTCGACGACGAGTAGAGACAGACGGCCTCGCGGTCCTCCGAGGACTCGAGCGTCGAATCGCGGACGAGCACCTCGGAGCCGAGGTCGACGAACGGGTACTGACTGGCGTGCAGGTCGCTCCGGTAGATCGTCAGGTCGTCGCCCGTGTTGACGACGGCGTTTCGGTCGACGCCGTCACGTCCGTGCTGGGTAACGTCGATGTGACTGAACCGGCAGTTATCCCGTTCGCAGCGAATCCCGTCGCGGAACCCGCTTGCGTCTCCCGCTTTCCCCGAGATCGTCACCGTCTCTACGAGCACTTGCTCGCCATCGTCGTTGTCCCGAATCCAGAGCGGGTAGCCGCCGGCAGTGTCGTGGGTGATCTCCGTATCCACGATCGTCGCCTCCCCACAATCCGGCGAGAGGACGATCCCGTGGTTTACCTCCTCGCCGCTGAGTTCGATGCGTGTGTTGTCGATTCGCGCGCTGTTGCAGGTGTTCATCACCGAAATCGCGTGGCTGGTCGGTTTCGGCGAGGAGATCTCGACCGCAGCGCCGTGGATCTCGAGGTCGCGTCCGCTTTCGATCCGGATGCCACGCTGGGATTTGTCCGGCGACCGCGTCGAGTCGACTTCGACGGTTGGCCACCGGATTTCGCTTCCTCGACCGCCGACACGTATGTTTGCGCCGTTGCTGTTCCGGTAGAGACCGCCGTGGACGACGATCGTTCCGTTCCCGCCCGCCGCGTAGAGCCCGTTGTTCGGGAACCCGCCGAGCCAGCAGCGTCTGAACTCGAGCGTGCCCTCGGTTTCGTTCGCCTCTATTCCGATCGGGCCGCGCCAGCGCTCGTCTGCGTTCGGCGTGTTCTCGACCCACGCTCCCCCGTCAGGCGCTCGGAACCGCTCGACGATCCCCCGTCCGTCGGGGTCGGTGACGTTGAACAGGCCCGGCCCCCACGTACCGCTGTCGTGCTGGCCGCGGACCGTCACGTCGCGTACCTCGAGCCGGTCGGCGGCGTAGGCTTCGATGACGCGAATCCCCGTGTCCGGGGCCGTTTGATCGACGTCGAACCCTTCGAAACGGAGGTGGCTCCCTGGGCTATACGAGACGCCGAGACGGAACAGCCGATACTGCGGCCCGTCGAACTCGTAGTAGTTCGCTGGGATCAGCGTCGCGTTCTCGCCGACGACGCCGAAGTTCTCGAAGCCAGTAAACCGGAACTGTTCGTCCATGAAGTACTCCCCCTCGGGAAAGACGAGTAGGGTATCGTCGTCCCGCAGGTCCTCGAGAACGGGTGTGATCGATTCGGTCCCGGTATCGTCCGCGCCCGCGTCGGTCACGTCCACGACAGTCGCGTAATCGTCGTAGTAGTGGCTGTACGGGTCCGCGGCCGCGCCGGCGGTCCCCGTCAGTCCGATTCCGGCCGCACACGCGCCAATGGCTCCGCCCAGAAACCGCCGGCGTGAGCGCGTTCGCGGGGTCGATCCGTCGACAGATCGTCGACCGTCCTCCCCGCCGGTCGACCGAGAACGACGAGAAACGTCACGATTCGAGCGCTGCATATCACTTCGATCCGACATTGAAAGTCACTTCTTTCTGAGTGATGTCGGGATCCAGTATCTATGGATTCGGATAGCAAGCTTTTAAGAGCGACTGCCGACCATTGTCACTCAGTCACTCGCTCGGATTCGCCGGAGGTGTGGATATCTCAATATATTTAGATTATTTCCATCATATTGTGGACCAGCTTATCCGCACTCGGCGGGCGTTCGATCGTTCTCGAGCGTGGCGGCGATCAGTTCGGAGATGGCGCGCCGAAGCCGCTGGGAGACCGCCGAATCCGAGACTCCGAGGCGTTCGGCGAGGTCGTCCTGGGTCGTCTTTCGGGGCACCTCGAAGTAGTCGGCGTAGTAGGCCATCATGAGGATCTCGTACTGTTGTGCGGTCAGGAAATACGCTTGCTCGTCCGAGACCGAGGAGTCGTACAACTGGGTGACTCGAAACGAGATCCCGTGCTCGCGGGAGCGCTCCCGGAACGCGGACAGCGCATCCCGGTCTGGGAGGTGAATCCGCGCGATCCATCCCCCCGCGTCGCTCGTTACGGTAAAGACGAACAGCCCGTACTCGACACACCGGTCGGGGACGATCTCGAGATCAGTCTCAACGACGACGCGGTAGATATCTCGGTTCTCGAACGTCGCGACGCGGGTCGGTTCCGAGACGGTCGGATCGGCGGCCATCGCGTCCTCGAGGTCCTCCCGTGTCTCTTCCCCTCCTCTGTCCCCGTCGCCGAAGACCGAGACGAACTGCAGGCGTCGCCCGTCGACCGTCGTCCCGTACTCGAGTCTGAGGGTTACGCCGGCACAGCGTTCGACCGTCGGTACCAGCGGCAGATCGTCGTGGACGAGGTGGACTGCTGCGATAAATCCCATTTCGATCTCGTTGGCTACGCCGTCGTCGGGGCCGTCGACCCATACTTATACCGCGGGTAAGTGACTTGTACTGGCTCAAACCGTCGGCTTTGGCTGCTCAGTTCATATAGCCGAGATCGGCCAGCCGGTCCGTGACCGCCTCGTCGGTCGCCGGCCGCGACTCGTCGACTCCTGTCTCGTACTCGGGATAGGAAATCGGGTCGACCGAATCGACGGCAGGCACGACGCTGCCGTCCATGCGGTCGCTGTAGGGGACCCCCATCGCGGCCATGATCGTCGGCGCGACGTCGAAGAGGTGAGCCCGCTCGAGCGAGGCATCCGCGTCGATTCCTTCGCCCGCCGCGACGAAGACGCCGTCGAGCTTGTGATTCCACGGCTCCGCCGGGCCGAAGTAGTCCCCGTCGCCCAACTGCTCGGAGAGCATGTGGTCGAAGTCGGTCGGGATCGTGACGATATCCACTGTCTCCTTGAGTTCGTCGCCGTGGAAGTACTGCTCGCGGGGCGCGACCGTCTCGAAAAACGGCTCGCCGTCGGGCGTTTCGACGGCCTGTAGCGCCCGGATAAGATTCTCGCGGAGTTCCTCGTACTCCTCGGGCGGCACGACGCCCGTCGGGTCCCGGCCCTCGAGGTTGATCCGGACGCCGAGTTCGGTCCGCGCGCGGACGTACGCCTCCGATTCGGCGAAATCGACCTGCTCGTTTGCCGTCCGGGAGACGCCGCCCGGCGCGTACTCGATGGCCACGTCGGCCAGCCCGACGCGCTCGAGGGCCGCCCTGATCCGACTGGCGGTCACGCCGAACCGCGCGGCGACCGACGCCGCGCGGGCGACCGGCCCCGGCTCCCAGGTGTCACACTCCTCGCCCTCGCGGAGCCGCCTGCGCATCGGGGTCCACGACGGCATCCCCTTGCCGCCGGTCGTCGTCTCGAGAAAGCCCATATCGCGAAGATACTCGTTGACCCGGAACTCGTAGCCGTCGTATCGCCCCATTCCGTGATCGCTCACGAGGAAGACCCGGTCCGGATCGCAGGCCTCGAGGATCTCTGCGATCTGTTCGTCGGCCGCCTCGTAGACCGGGGCGACGTGGTGCTGCTCGCCGCTGAATTCGTGGAACACCGTGTCCGTCTTCTGGAACTGCACGAAACCGAAATCCGGATTGAACTCGTCGGCGAGGTAGCGAAACGCCTCGCCGCGCATCCGCACGAGGGTTCGATATTCCTCGAGTTTCTCGTCGTCGGTCAGCGAGTCGTCGTCGCGCGTGTAGTTCGGATAGACGCGATACTCCCCGATCGCCTCGCGAACGTCGTCGAGCAGTCCCTCGGGCTGACACCGCGGCTCTTCGGGGCCGAGAAAGCCGGGGATCACTGCGCCGTCGAACTCGTCCGGCGGGTGGGTGACCGGCGCGTTGACGACGACACTCGAGCGATCGTGGCGGTCCAACAGCGTCCACAGCGGGTGCTCGTGGACGTCGTCGTTGCTCGTCACGTGCCAGTCGTAGCCATCGTAGCCGACGAACCCAACCACGCCGTGTTTCCCGGGGTTCACGCCGGTATAGATCGACGGCCACGCGCTCGGCGTCCACGGCGGGATCTGTGACTCGAGGGGTGTGGCCACGCCGTCCGAACAGAGCCGCTCGATGGTCGGAATCCGATCGGCGTCGAACAGGCGCTCGAAGACCGGCAGACAGCCCGCGTCGATCCCGATCAGCAACGTCTCCAGTCCGTTCGGTTCGCTCGCGGTACTCCCAGTCGCCGTCGCATCGTCCCGGCGAAACGTCCGAGTCATCGTTCAGTTACTCTCGTTTGTCGCATAGATTCTAGCCGCCCGCTACCGAAAGACCGCGGCAGCGGTGTCGTTCGTTGCACCACGTCTCTATCCGCCTCAAGTGAGACGGAACACTTCATTATCTATGCGTTAAACCGGCTACTGAGACCTGAATACCGCGAATCTGACAATCGAGGGGGACGACGATACGGCGGGCTCGAGACAGTGATCCGGACTGATTGACCACCCGTGTTCGGTCACCCAGACCAGTACCGTCGGTTCTCGGGCCGGTCGTCGCGATACGATTCCATTCACGCCTCAGGAGCGAACTCGAGAGTTCGGACCGCCGCCGCGCAACCGAGACGAACCCCGATACTGGTTGATGGGTCAATGACAGTCGACACTGTCCTCGAGAACGGCACACGAGTCGGACCCCAGCCAGTTTGGTTTCGAAGCGTGTCGAGCCACCCGAACGGGTGCGCCCCCAATGAGTCCGGGAATTACAGGTCCCGTTCCATCTCGTGTTCGCCGCGTTTGTGCGCCGTCGTTTCGAACCCGGCCGACCGGTAGAGGTTCATCGCGATGCGATTGGTTCGAGCGACGGTCAGCCAGACGTGACCCAGCCCATGGTCCTGCCCGTGACCGAGCAAGCACCGAATGAGTTCCGTTCCGATCCCCGCCAACTGATAGTCCGGTCTGACGAAAATCGCCAACTCCGCCGTGTCGTCATAGGGAATCAACACCGCGTGCCCGACCACGTCATCTCGATGCCAAACGACGACGTTCTGCCCGTCCTCGAGGAGCCCCTCGAGCCACTCACGTTGTCGGGACTCCCCTCGCGGTGGCAGCCCCTGGGACCGCGATTCGTCGTCGAAGTGGGCGTACATCTCCACCAGCGGGTCGGCGTCGCCCGCGTACGCACTGACCGTCACCGTTCGCCCCTCCCGGTCGGTAACCGTCGACGGCGGCCGCTGCAATCGTGACTGCCGGTCGGACGAGAGCGCCATACGACTGCTTGCTCGAGCGCGCTCCTAAGACTGCCTCACATTCCCGGCGACTGGGAGCCGTGGTCGATACTGGCTGTGGGTCCACGTCTCGAGGTTGTGGAATTGTGACGTTTCGTCTGATCCGCGATGAGAACTTGCTACGAGAGTTTCGGACGGATTCGACTCACAGAGAGTCGAAGTTACTTGCCCTTTGATATCGCTGTACCAACGAAATTTGGGCCATAGTGGTGCGCTACCGTAAAAATAGTCCCGGGCGGATTCGAACCGCCGTCATGGGCTCACTTCCGTGACGGCATGAACCGGACACGTCCAAAGGCCCATATGATTGGCCACTACACCACGGGACTTCGCGCTTCGAGATAGCGGACGGCGGCACAATAGTGTTACTTTTCGTCGCGAGGAGAAACGGCTATCCGTCCGTCCTCGGCGCGTCGATGACAGGGCCGACAGAGCGTAACGACGTTTGCCATCGTATGGGCCGCCTCGGGGTCGTCAAACGAGCGAACGGGACGTAGGTGATGGACGTCCGGATTCCGACCGAGGTCCGCTTTCTCCGCCCCGCAGTGTTGACACTCGTACTCGTCTCGCTCAAGGGCTTGTCGCCGAATTCGCCACCACGTGCGGCCGTAGTCGATCGGGCCGCCTTCCCACTGGTGGTGGGCCGGCCCGACGACGTGCTCCGACAGCCAGTCGCCGTAGCAGTCGAGCGTACAGAAGAATCCCCGTTCCTGCGTTTCGAGTCTCGCCGGGCGCACCTCGAGTTCGGTACCGCAGGCCGCACAGTCGACGACGACCCGTTCCTCTTTTGTTGACGGATTATCGGGCAACAATCCCTGCGCATCCTTGATGCAGTCGGAGCAGTAAACGCCCCGTTTGTCCGACGGATAGTATTCGAACTGAGCGCCACAGCACGTACACGATGCAGTCTCCTTCCCACCATTCCAGTTCCCGTTGTGCGCTCCGCCGTTCGGGTTGCACTCGTCACAGAACTCGAGGCGCGCCTTCGGGTCGTAGAACTCGGTGCCACACCCGCTGCAGGTGCGATTCGGCAGCGAATCGCCGTGGACTTTGGTATGGTGTTGTCGCATGCCCTGCTCCGTCGAGAGCGATTTGCCACACGTCGGACAGTCCATGCGGTTGCTGGTCCCGCTCTCGTATATAAACTCGAGGCCGCCCACCAGGGCGACGAGAGACTGCGCTCAGCAGCCACGCGGAGCCGGTAACGAAGACGCTCGAGAGCGATCGCGAAAGCGAATCCCTGCGAGAGACCGACTACAGGTAGCCTTCTTCGGCCAGTCGTTCGATCCCTTCCTCGAGTCGCTCCTCGCTCGCCGCATACGAGATTCGGGCGTAGCCGGGCGTGCCGAACGCGCTGCCGGGGACGGTCGCGACGTGGGCGTCCTCGATCGCGCCCTCGCACCACGCCTGATCGTCGTCGTCGACGGGAAGCATCATGTAGAACGCGCCTTCGGGGATGGCGACGTCGACGTCGTAGTCGGCGAGCAGGTCGACGACCAGATCGCGGCGCTGTTCGAAGGCCTCGACCATCTCGGTGACGGCGGCTTCGGTCTCGAGGGCCTCGAGACCGGCGTGCTGGACGAAGTTGACCGCCGAGGAGACGGAGTGGCTGTGGAGCTTGCCGGCCTGGTCGATCAGTTCCTCGGGGCCGGCGAAGTAGCCCAGCCGCCAGCCGGTCATCGAGTAGGCCTTCGAGAAGCCGTTGACGGTGACGGTGCGGTCGGCCATGCCATCGAGCGTGCCGAGGCTCGTGGGTTCGACGCCGTAGGTAATCTCCTTGTAGATCTCGTCGGAGATGACGGTGATGTCGTGTTCGACGGCCAGATCGCGGACGCCCTCGAGCGCGGCGTCGGAGTAGACCGCGCCGGTGGGGTTCGATGGCGAGTTGACGATCAGCAGTTCGGTCTCGTCCGATACTGCGGCCTCGAGGTCGTCGAGCGCGGGCTCGAGTTGGAAGTCGGTCGCCGAGAGATCGACGCGGGTCAGATCGCCGCCGGCCATCTTGACCATGGCCTCGTAGGAGACCCACGCGGGGTCGAGCAAGGCGACCTCGTCGCCGTCTTGGATGAGTGCCTGGATGATCTCGTACAGTGCCTGCTTCGCGCCGGGTGTAACGATGATCTCGTCCGTGCTGTGATCGAGGCCGTCGTCGGCGAGTTTGTCGGCGATGGCCTCGCGGAGTTCGAGGATGCCTGCGGAGGTGGTGTAGCCGGTGTGGCCGGCGTCCATCGCGTTCTGGCCCGCGTCGACGATGTTCTCCGGCGTCGGGAAGTCGGGTTCGCCGACGGAGAGGTCGACGACGTCTGCGCCCTCGGCCTCGAGTTCGGTGGCGAGTGCAGAGATTGCAAGCGTTGCGGACGGTTCGACTCGGCTGACGCGATCGGTGAATTCCATCGTCATTGTGGATCTAGTCGGAATCGGGGGCGGGACTGGGGTCGGGTAGTTCGTCGACGAGATCGAGCGCGCCGTCGACGGCCTTTGCCGCGTTTTCGACGCGCTCGCGTGCTTCGGCGGCGGACATGCCGGGGCCGGTGACGCCGAGTGTCACGGGCGTGTCGCGCTCGAGACTCACGTCGGAGAGCCGTTGGGCGGTGGCGTCGGTGATCACCTGATCGTGGTCCGTATCACCGGTGATGACGGTCCCGATGACGGCCACGGCGTCGACATCGTCGCGGCGTGCGAGTCGGTCCGCCGCCAGCGGCGCGTCGTACGCCCCCGGAACGCGGACCGTCTCGGACACCTCCGCGCCCGCGGCGGTGGCCGCCTCGAGCGCTTCCTGCTCCATCTGCTCGGTGATCGGACGGTTGAATTCCGCGACCACCAATCCGAGCGTGGTCATACGCGAGCGGTAGGGTGGGCAGGTAAAAGAGGTACCGTTCTCGATGGACGACGGAGCCCGGCTCGGATACCTCGCGCCGGTTGTACCGGTTCGTCGGACTGTCTAGGAGATGCCAGATAAGAGTTTACCAGCGTGTCCACCGTATACCCGTTTACAGCCACTCACCATGAGCAAAGACAACCCACACCAGAACCTGGCCATCATCGGTCACGTCGATCACGGGAAGAGCACGCTCGTGGGACGCCTCCTCTACGAGACGGGGAGCGTGCCGGAGCACGTCATCGAACAGCACCGCGAGGAAGCGGAAGAGAAGGGGAAAGGCGGCTTCGAGTTCGCCTACGTCATGGACAACCTCGCAGAAGAGCGAGAGCGGGGCGTCACCATCGACATCGCTCACCAGGAGTTCGACACCGACGAGTACGACTTCACCATCGTGGATACGCCCGGCCACCGGGACTTCGTCAAGAACATGATCACCGGGGCGAGCCAGGCCGATCACGCCGTCCTCGTCGTCGCCGCTGACGACGGTGTCGCACCCCAGACCCAGGAACACGTCTTCCTGGCTCGCACCCTCGGTATCGACGAACTCATCGTCGCCGTCAACAAGATGGACATCGTCGACTACTCGGAGGAGACCTACAGGGAGGTCGTCGACGAGGTCACCCAGCTACTCAATCAGGTCCGGTTCGATACCGAGGACGCCTCGTTCATCCCGGTATCGGCGTTCGAGGGCGACAACGTCGCGGAACACTCCGAGAACACGGACTGGTACGACGGCGAGATCCTGCTCGAGGCGCTGAACAACCTTCCCGAGCCCCAGCCACCGACGGACGCGCCGCTTCGAGTCCCAATTCAGGACGTCTACACGATCTCGGGTATCGGTACCGTCCCGGTCGGCCGTATCGAGACCGGTATCATGAATATCGGCGACAGCGTCTCCTTCCAGCCCAGCGACGTGGCCGGCGAGGTCAAGACGATCGAGATGCACCATGAAGAGGTGCCACAGGCCGCGCCCGGCGACAACGTCGGATTCAACGTCCGCGGCCTCGGCAAGGACGACATCCGCCGCGGCGACGTCTGCGGCCCGGCCGACGATCCACCGAGCGTCGCCGAGACGTTCCAGGCCCAGATCGTCGTCATGCAACACCCGTCCGTGATCACGGCCGGTTACACGCCAGTCTTTCACGCACACACGGCCCAGGTCGCCTGTACGATCGAGTCCATCGACAGGAAGATGGATCCCTCGAGCGGCGAGGTCGACGAGGAGAATCCCGACTTCATCCAGTCGGGCGACGCCGCCGTGGTCACCATCCGACCGCAAAAGCCACTCAGCATCGAGCCGTCGAGCGAGATCCCAGAACTCGGGAGCTTCGCCATCCGCGACATGGGCCAGACAATCGCTGCCGGGAAGGTCCTCGATGTCCACGAACGGGAGTGACGTCCGACCTGAGCGGTGAAACGTCGTCCGCACACCGGGCTACGTCAGCCGCGCTCGCGTCGTCCGGAAACCGGGGAAACCGAGGGCGGAAGTACCGAAGCGATGCCGGTCGTCGGTTCCGGTCACCGATTACCAATTCTTAAGCGTAACCGCCGTCAACCGGCGCGCAATGACGACGCTACGGACGCCGGGACCAACGATCGGCGTGGTCGGCGGGGGACAGCTCGGGCGGATGCTCGCCGAGGCGGCCGCACCGCTGGGAATCGAAGTGGTCGTGCTCGATCCGACACCGGACTGCCCGGCGGCGCTCGTGGCTCGCGACCAGATCGTCGCCGAGTTCGACGACGAGGCAGGGATCCGCGAACTCGCCGCCCGCGCCGACGTGCTCACGTTCGAAATCGAACTCGCCGATCAGGACGTGATGGAGCGCGTCAGCGAGGACTCGGGGACGCCGGTCCATCCGAAGCCGTCGACGCTCGAGACGATTCACGACAAGCTCGTCCAGAAGCGGGAACTCGAGGCTGCCGGCGTTCCGGTGCCGCCGTTTCGCGGCGTCGAGGACGCCGACGACATCCGCGCGGCCATCGACGACTACGGCGCGCCGGTGATGCTCAAAGCGCGCACCGGCGGCTACGACGGGCGCGGCAACGTTCCGGTCGAATCGAAGACCGACGCCGAAGATGCCCTCGAGTCTGTCGCCGGCCCCGCGATGGTCGAGTCCTTCGTCGACTTCGAGCGCGAGATCTCGGTTATCGCGGTCAAGGGTGCCGCCGAACGAAGTTCGGCGAATCGCGAGGATACTCCTCGCGATGATGACGAGACCGCGACCTTCCCCATCGGCGAGAACGTCCACGAAGACGAGATACTCCGCGAAACGATCGTTCCCGCGCGCTCGAGCGAGGCCGTCACTGAGCGCGCCCACGCGGTCGCGCGTGACGTGCTTGACGTAATGGAGGGACGGGGTGTATACGGAATCGAGCTATTCGAAACGACGGACGGGGAGATTCTCCTCAACGAAATCGCCCCGCGCCCACACAACTCCGGCCACTGGACGATCGAGGGTGCGCAGTCCTCGCAGTTCGAACAGCACGCTCGAGCCGTGCTGGGCTGGCCGCTCGGCTCGACGGACCTCCGCTCGCCGACCGTGATGACGAACCTGCTCGGCGACGTCGACGAGGAACGCGAGGCCGAACTCGGTGACATCGACCGCATCCTCGAGACGCCCGGCGCAAACCTCCACTGGTACGGCAAACGACAGGCCCGCCCGCTGCGGAAGTTAGGCCACGTGACGCTCTCGGCGGGCGACGAGGACGTGCCGGTCGAGGAGCTACTCGAGCGTGCGCGCGACCTCGAGAGCGCCGTAACGTTCCGAACGGACGAATAGCCGAAACGGGCGCTCGGGTCCGTCCCGTTTGCCACCGTTTCAAGTCGCCTGCCCGACCACAGTCACCCATGAGCGACAGCGTTTCCGACCTGATCGATCGCTTGCACGACGAGGCCGCACAAGACCAGCCGGCCGAGGAGACGCCCGACGTAGGGATCGTCATGGGCAGTGACTCCGACCTCGAGACGATGATGACCGGCGGCAAGCGCCGCGGCGCGTACGACGCCTTCGTGGACGAACTCGGCTTCGCCGAACAGACCGACTACGAGAGCGCGCCCGACGCGCAGTTCACGTTCGAGACCTACGTCACCTCGGCCCATCGCACCCCCGACTTAATGACGGCTTACGCCGAGACCGCCGAGGAACGCGGCCTCGAAGTCATCATCGCCGGCGCGGGCGGGAAGTCCGCTGATCTTCCGAACATGACCGCATCGATCGCGTACCCACTGCCGGTCATCGGCGTGCCGGTCCAGGAGAAATCCGTCGACAGCGTCATCGGCATGCCGACGGGCGCGCCGCTGGTCGCAGTCGACGCTGGCAAGTCGTTTAACGCGGCGCTGTCGGCGGCCCAGATTCTCGCTCGCCAGCACGAGGAAGTCCGTGACCGACTGGTCGCATACCACGAGGATCTGCGCGACGGCGTCGGCGATGTCTCTCGAGAACTGCACGACAGCGGCACGCCGGCGTTCCGAGACCGCGACCAGTAACGGCTAACGGCGTCTCGGATTTGCTGCGATCGCAGTGGGCCACCTCTGTGTTCTCACACGACCGGACACGGATTCGGTCCGATTTCGGTTACAGTACCGTCTCCACCGCCGAACTGGTTCGGCAAAACCTATCGGGTACTTGCAGCCCTCCTCCCGCCTGATATCGGGCGTCGATAATCCCGTGTTACCGCTCCGTTCGTGTCCGCCGCGATCGGGGGTGGTTTCTCGTGATTATTCACGAGAGTCGTTTCCACAGAAGTCCCGCCTTGGCCCGTGCTTCCCCGAAAAATGAAGAATCAACCCTTATGTGCGTGCGGTTTGAAGCCTCGGACGTTACCGAGATGAATGATTGGATCGCCATCGGGGCGCTGGCGCTCGTCGGAGTACTGATACCGTTCGGGATGATGGCGGTATCGTATCTCCTGCGACCCACCGTGCCCGAAACGAGCAAACGCGCCACCTACGAGAGTGGCGAGATTCCGACCGGCGGGACGCGCATCCGGTTCAATATTCAGTACTACATGGTTGCGCTGCTGTTCGTCGTCTTCGATATCGAGACCGTCCTCTTGTTTCCGTGGGCGGTCGCCTATCAGGATGCGCTCGCGGCGGACGAAATCTCGCTCGTTAGCGCGCTTGGGCCAATGTTGCTGTTCGTCGCCATCCTGCTCGTCGGACTCGCGTGGGCGTGGCGTACGGGTGCAGTACAGTGGGCACAGACACCGCGTCAGCTGGAAACGGACAGATCATGAGTAGCGAACAACCACGCCAGCAAATCTACGATAGCACCGCACCGTCGACGGACACCCGGGACTCGCGAATCGGTGAGGGTGCCGACGACCGTTTCAACTCCAAGCTTCGGGAGGCCTTTGGCTCGACCCCGTTTATCCTCACGAAGTTCGACAAGTTCATGAACTGGGTACGGGGCAACTCCATGTTCATGCTCCAGTTCGGGATCGCGTGTTGCAGCATCGAGATGATGCACACGTACGCGATCAAACACGACCTCGACCGCTTCGGGGCCGGGGTCCCGCGGGCCTCGCCGCGACAGGCCGACGTGATGATCGTCCCCGGGACGATCGTCTCCAAGTTCGGCCCCCGCATGAAGCGGGTCTACGACCAGATGCCTGAACCCAAGTTCGTCGTCGGCATGGGCTCGTGTACGATCTCCGGCGGCCCCTTCCAAGAGGGCTACAACGTCGTCAAGGGTGCCGAGGAGATCATTCCCATCGACATCCACGTTCCCGGCTGTCCGCCCCGACCGGAAGCGCTCGTCTACGGCATCGCCAAACTCCAAGAGCGGATCCGCAACGGCGAGTCGACACCCGTCGTCGTCAAACCGTACGAACTCGAGGAGTTCGGCGACCTGCCCAAAGACGAACTCGTCCAGAAGCTCGCGGACGACATCGACGAGGAGGACCTCGTCATGCGCTATAACTGGGCTGATTCGCCATGAGCACGGGACTCGAACGCGGCGGCCAGCCGCCGATCGAAGTCACGGAAGACGACCTCGAGGCGCTGATCGGTGATCGTGCGCTCGCACGCGATGATCACATGAACGCACCCGGATTCGTCATCCGACCGGACGACGTCCAATCGGTCCTCACGGACCTCCGGGACGAGGCCGGGTTCGATCACCTCGCGAACCTCACGGCACAGGAGTACGCCGACCGGTACGAATCGATCTACCACCTCCGGAAGTACGACGATCCCACCCAAGAGGTATCGATCGTCGTCCCGACGACCACCGACGACCCGGTCAGCCAGAGCGCCGAACCGGTCTTCCGGACCGCCGACTGGCACGAGCGCGAGGCCTTCGACCTCGTCGGCATCGACTACGAGGGCCACCCTGATCCGCGACGAATCCTCCTGCCCGAAACGTGGCAAGGACACCCGCTCTCGCGGGGCTACGATCAGGAGAAACCCCAACTGGTGACCCTGACTGAACACGCCAACCCGGTCCAGCCGGATCACCACGACGACGAGTCGGACACGATGTTCCTGAACATCGGTCCCCACCATCCGGCGACCCACGGCGTGCTCCACATCGAGACGGTCTTGGACGGCGAGACGGTCGTCGACGTCGATCCGGACATCGGCTACCTGCACCGCTGCGAGGAGCAAATGTGCCAGCAGGGAACCTACCGCCACCAGATCATGCCCTACCCTGACCGCTGGGACTACGTCTCAGCCGGCCTGTTGAACGAATGGGCCTACGCGCGCACGGCCGAGGACCTCGCGGACATCGAGGTCCCCGAGTACGCACAGGTCATCCGGACGATGGGCGCGGAGCTGTGCCGGATCGCTTCGCACATGCTCGCGCTGGCGACGTTCGCGCTGGACGTTTACGGCGACTTCACCGCCATCTTCCAGTATGGTATGCGCGACCGCGAGGTCGTCCAGGACATTCTGGAGGACCTGACCGGCCAGCGGCTCATGTTCAACTACTTCCGACTCGGCGGCGTCGCGTGGGACCTGCCCGAACCCCGCGAGGAGTTCATCGAGAAGACACGGGATTTCCTCGATGAACTCCCCGCGAAGGTCGACGAGTACAATGACCTGCTGACCGGCAACGAAATCTTCCAGATCCGGACCCACGACACCGGTATCTTAGAGCCCGAGGTCGCCAAACAGTACGGCTGTACCGGGCCCGTCGCACGGGGCTCCGGCATCGACTACGACCTTCGCCGGGACGACCCCTACGGCTACTACGACAACCTCGAGTGGGACGTCGTCACCGAGGACGGCTGTGACAACTACAGCCGCGTCCTCGTCCGCATGCAGGAAGTCGAGGAATCCGCCAAGATCATCGAGCAGTGTCTCGATCTGCTTGAGGACTGGCCCGAGGACGAGCGCACGGTCCAAAGCAACGTCCCGCGGACGCTCAAGCCGGACGCGGACACGGAGATCTACCGCGCCGTCGAAGGTGCGAAAGGCGAACTCGGGATCTATATCCGTTCGGACGGCACCGACAAGCCGGGTCGGTTCAAGATCCGGAGTCCGTGCTTCCACAACCTCTCGGCGCTGCCCGAGATGTCCGAAGGCGAGTACGTCCCGGACCTGATCGCGTCGCTGGGCAGCCTCGACATCGTACTCGGGGAGGTGGACCGGTAGTATGTCCGGCCAGATCGCAGGCACGACCGCCGGAAACGCGGCCGTTCCGGCGGTACCGTTGCAGGATACGGTCTTGCTCCCCGAGCGGATCGGCGAGCTAACCGGTCTCGACGGGTTCGGGCTCGGCGGCGAGTTGCTCGCGACCTTCCTCGCTGCCTTCCTCATCGGCAACCTGATGCTGGCGATGACCGGCGTCGCGGGGCCGTGGGCCAAGCGGAAGATCACGGCCGCGTTTACGGACCGGATCGCGGTCAACCGGCTCGGACCGGCCGGACTGTTCATTATTATCGCCGACGCGGTTCGGCTCCTGTCGAAGGAACTGGTCGTCCCTGAGAACGCGGATCGACCGGCCTACGACCTCGCACCGATCGTCGTCGCATCGTCGGCACTGCTGGGCTTTGCCGTCATCCCGATGGGCAGCGGGATCCATCTCGCGGATCCCGAAGTCGGGCTGGCCTACGTCTTCGCCGTCTCGGGGATCGCGAGTCTGGGCCTGGTGATGGCCGGCTACGCGTCGGCGAACAAGTACTCGCTGCTCGGCGGACTCCGTGCGGTGGCACAGAACGTCGCCTACGAGATCCCGCTGGTCATCACCGGGATGTCGATCGTGATCTTTAGCGGGTCGCTCCAGATGGGAGAGATCGTCTCGGCACAGGCGGAACCGCTCGTCACGATCGCGGGAATTTCGATCCCATCGTGGTACGCGCTGGTCAATCCGTTCGCCTTCGTGCTCTTCCTCGTGGCGAACTTCGCGGAGGTCGGCCGCAACCCCTTCGACACGCCCGAAGCACCGACCGAAATCGTCGCGGGCTACCAGACCGAGTACTCCTCGGTCTACTTCGTGTTGATCTACCTCGGGGAGTTCCTCCACATCTTCCTCGGCGGGGCGATCATCGCAACCATCTTCCTCGGCGGACCCGCCGGGCCCGTTCTGCCGGGCATCGTCTGGTTCATCATCAAGATCTGGGCGGTGTTCTTCGCGACGCAGTGGCTGCGCTCGGCGGTTCCCCGGGTTCGTATCGACCAACTCATCGAGATCGGCTGGAAGGGGCTGCTTGTGCTGTCCTTCGCCAATCTCATCTTGACCGCGGTAATCGTGGGGCTGATAGCATGATCGGGATACTCAAATCGATGGCAACGACGATGAAACACGCACTGGACGGCTCTACCTTCACGGTGGAGTACCCGGAGACCGCACCCGACGTGTCGCCGCGATTCCGCGGCGTCCACAAGTTCAGTCAGGAGCGGTGTATCTGGTGTCGCCAGTGTGAAAACGTCTGTCCGAACGACACGATCCAGATCGTCACGAACGATCAGCGACAGGGCGAACAGTACAACCTCCACATCGGGCAGTGTATTTACTGCCGGCTCTGCGAGGAGGTCTGCCCCGTCGATGCCATCCTGCTCACGGAGAACTTCGAGTTCACCGCGGACACGAAACACGACTTCGTCTACAACAAAGAGCAGCTGAAAGCCGTCCCGTGGTACAAAGACATCGATCCGCTCGCCGCCCGCGAACCCGACCGGGGCGCGTGGGTCGGTGAGGGAGAGGGAGAGGTCGACTACCAGTAACGGGTCCGCCCGTCCCGCAAACGGGCACTATCAACAACACATGAACTACGAGCTGATCGCGTTCGCGCTGTTCGCTGCCGTGACGATTTCCAGCGCGGTGGGTGTCGTGCTCATGCAGGACCCGTGGCATTCCGCGCTCCTGCTTGGTGTGGCGCTGCTCAGCGTCGCGGCCCATTACGTGATGTTGGCGGCTGAATTCGTCGCCATGATGCAGGTCCTCGTCTACGTCGGCGGGGTCCTCGTCCTCATCACGTTCGCCGTTATGCTGACCCAGCGCGACGAGACCGACGCCGACACAGACGAGGTGGTACAGACATGACGACCGGTCCGAAACTCCGACTCGGCAAGACGCTGGTTCCGGGGCTACTCGCGGTGGGGCTGTTCGCCGTGATGGCGCTCATCACGCTGAACGCGTCCTTCGAGCCGATGACCGCGGCCGCCGGAGCCGGCTTCCCTGACGACGTCTCGATCACGGCCGAACTCGGCTACGCGCTGTTCGGCTTCGACTCGCTCCAGCAGATCGGCGGCACCGAACCGTTCCTCGCCGCCGTCTTGCTCGTCGCGATCGCACTCGACGCCGCACTCGACGCCTCGCTCGTCCTCGCGAAACGCGAGGAGGGCGGCGAACCCGTCGCCGCGCTCTCGAGCACGGGCGAGTCCTCGAGTAGCAGTGAGGGTGCAGCGCCGGCCGTCGCCGACGGCGGGAGCGCCGAGACGCCCGACCAGTCCGCAGACGCCGGTGGTGAGAGTCGATGACCGTCGACGTGCAGTACTACGTGCTGCTGTCGATGGCAGTGTTCTGTATCGGGCTCTTCGGCGTGCTGACGCGTCGCAACGCACTGTTGTTCCTGATGTCCGTCGAGCTAATGCTGAACGCGGCGAATATCAACTTGATCGCGTTCGCGTTCTATCACGGCAACCTCACCGGGCAGTTGTTCGCGCTGTTTACGATGGCGCTGGCTGCCGCAGAGGTTGCGGTCGGACTCGGGATCATTCTGGTGCTGTACCGTAACTTCCGTGATGTCGATGTCACGGTACCGACGACGATGAGGTGGTAAGATGGCAGCAACAGCAACAGGACCGTTCGGATTCGCACCGGCGATCGCAGTGTTCCCGCTCGTGGCGTTCGTGATCACGCTGCTGTTCGGGAGACACCTGCCGAAGAAAGGCGCGCTCCCGGGGATCATCGCGACGGCGGGGTCGCTTCTCGTCTCGCTCGTGATGTTCGCGGCGGTCGCGGGCGGCAACGCACATCACACGGAACTGTACGAGTGGACGGCCGGCGCGGCGATGAGCGAGACGGGTGTCGAGACGATCTCGTTCTCCTTCGGGATCCTGATCGATCCTCTCTCAGCGCTCATGCTGGTGATCGTTTCGACCGTGGCCCTGCTCGTCAACGTCTTCAGTCTCGGCTACATGAACGCCGAAGGCGAAACGGGGCTCCCGCGGTACTACGCCGAACTCGGCCTCTTTACGTTCAGCATGCTCGCCTTCGTCTTCGCGGACAACCTGCTGATGGCGTTCATGTTCTTCGAACTCGTCGGGCTGTGTTCGTACCTGCTCATCGGGTTCTGGTTCCGCACGAAATCGGCCCCTTCGGCCGCGAAGAAGGCCTTCCTCGTCACCCGATTCGGTGACTACTTCTTCCTGGTCGGGGTCGTCGCCATCGCGGCGACGTTCGGCACCGTCGGCTTCGCCGGCGAGGAGTCGTTCGTCACCGCCGCCGAGACGGCGATCGACGACGGCACGACCCTGTTCGGCTTCGACGCCGAGACGTGGGTGACGATCACCGGACTGCTCGTCCTCGGCGGCGTGCTCGGCAAGTCCGCGCAGTTCCCCTTCCACACGTGGCTGCCCGACGCTATGGAAGGCCCGACCACCGTCTCCGCGCTGATTCACGCCGCGACGATGGTCGCAGCCGGGGTCTACCTGGTCGCGCGGATGTTCGGCTACTACGCACTGAGCCCGACCGCGCTGGCGATCATCGCCTTCGTCGGTGGGTTCACCGCGCTCTTTGCCGCAACGATGGCCGTCGTTAAAGACGACATCAAACAGGTGCTGGCGTACTCGACGATCAGCCAGTACGGCTACATGATGCTCGGCCTCGGCGTCGGCGGCTACGTCGCCGGGGTCTTCCACCTGATGAACCACGCCTTCTTCAAGGCCTTACTGTTCCTCGGTGCCGGTGCCGTCATCATCCTGATGCACCACGAACAGGACATGTGGCAGATGGGCGGGCTCAAAGACAAAGCGCCCGTCACCTACTACACGTTCCTCGCCGGCGCGCTCGCGCTCGCGGGGATCGTTCCGTTCTCCGGTTTCTGGTCGAAAGACGAGGTGCTGTTCGACGCGCTGGCCGTCGGCCTCGAGCAACCGATCTTCCTCGTGGCCTACGCGATGGGCCTGATTGCCGTCTTCTTCACCGGGTTCTACACCTTCCGGATGGTCTTCCTGACCTTCCACGGCGAACCCCGGTCCGAGACGGCCGAGGACCCCCACGCGGTCGGCTGGGCAGTTAAGGTCCCACTGATCGCGCTCGGGACGCTCGCGACCGTCGCGGGCCTCGCGAACCTCGCGCCCGTCGCGGAACTGCTCCACGTCGACATCACCTTCCTCGAGTTCTGGCTCGACGGCGAGTACGGCTACCTCGAGGGGCTGACCTACCACGAGTACCACGAGACGGTCGCCTTCGAGGAGGGCGTGATCGGCTCCGAGACGACAACCATGCTGCTGGGTGCGGGGCTGTCCCTCGGGCTCGCACTGGCCGGCGCGATTGCGGCACACACGCTGTACAACGTCCCCGAGCCGAAGCGACACACGACGAAACTCGGCGGCGCGTACGGCGTCCTCAAGAACAACTACTACCAGGACGAATACCAGGTCTGGCTCGCTGAGGGCCTGACGCTGCCGGTGGCTCGAGCCGCCGATCGGTTCGACCAGACGGTGATCGACGGGGTCGTCAACGGCACTTCTCGAATCAGCCTGTCCGGCAGTAACGTGGTCAAGCGGCTGCAGACGGGTATCGTAACTAACTACGCGGCGCTGTTGGTGGGCGGGTTCATCGGCTTGCTACTCGTCCTCGGCTATATCGGAGGGTGGTTCGCATGATGATAGAAGCGCTTATCGCGGTCGCACTGCTCGGCGCGCTCGTAACCTTCGTCGCGCCGAACCGAATCGCCGGGAAACTCGCCTTTGCGATCAGCCTCGTGCCGGCGGCGCTATCCCTGTGGCTATTCGCCGCCTTCGACGGCAGCGGCAACGCCTTGCGCGGTGGCGAACTGGCGTTCGAATCCCAAGCCGCGTGGATCGAGATCGGCGAGTACTCGATCTCGTGGTTCGTCGGCCTCGACGGGATCAGCCTGCCGCTGGTGGTCCTCACGACGATCCTCTGTACGTTGGCGATCGTGAGCTCGTGGACGCCGATCGACGAGCGCGAGTCCCAGTTCTACGGCCTGATCCTCTTCATCGAGGCGAACCTGATCGGTGTCTTCTCGGCGCTCGATTTCTTCCTCTGGTTCGTCTTCTGGGAGGCGGTCCTGATCCCGATGTACCTGCTGATCGGGATCTGGGGCGGCCCGCGCCGCAAGTACGCCGCGATCAAGTTCTTCGTCTACACGAACGTGGCGTCGCTCGTGATGTTCGGTGCCTTCATCGCGCTCGTCTTCGGACTCGGTGACTCGGTCACCTCCTTTGCGCTACCCGAAATCGCGGGTGCGATGCTCGACGGCGGCCCCGAAGGCTTCTTCGGGCTCGAGGGGACGACGCTCGCATCGGTCGTCTTCGTCGCGATGTTCCTCGGGTTCGCGGTGAAGGTGCCCATCGTCCCGTTCCACACGTGGCTGCCGGACGCTCACGTCGAAGCCCCGACGCCGGCGTCGGTGCTGTTGGCGGGGGTCCTGCTGAAGATGGGGACCTACGCGCTGCTCCGGTTCAACTTCACGATGTTCCCGGAACAGGTCGAGGCCTACGCGGTCCCGATCGCGGCGATCGCCGTTATCAGCGTCATCTACGGCGCGATGCTGGCGCTCGCCCAGACCGACTTGAAACGGATCGTCGCCTACTCCTCGGTCTCGTCGATGGGCTATGTCATCCTCGGACTGGTCGCGTACACCCAGTTCGGGGTCGGCGGCGCGACCTTCCAGATGGTCTCTCACGGCCTGATCTCCGGGCTGATGTTCATGGCCGTCGGCGTCATCTACAACGCCACCCACACCCGGATGGTCACCGACATGTCCGGGCTGGCCGATCGGATGCCGATCGCGGTCGGCATCCTCATCGCCGGTGCCTTCGGCTATATGGGGCTGCCCTTGATGAGCGGGTTCTACGGCGAGTTCACGATCTTCTTCGGTGCCTTCGGCTCCGAGTTGCTCGACTACTCGCCGCTGTTTACCGCGGCGGCGATGTTCGGCATCGTCATCGTCGCGGGCTACCTGCTCTTTGCGCTCCAGCGGACGGTATTCGGCCCGTATCGACTCGAAACCGACTACGAGGTGGGCCGTGCGCCACTCCACGACATCGCACCGATGGTCGTGTTGCTGGGACTCATCATCCTGCTGGGCGTGGCCCCCGACCTGATCTTCGACATGATAACCGACGCAATCGACCCGATCATCCAGCACGGAGGTGACCTCTGATGGCGGTTCTCGAGCTTCCGGAGTGGATGGCACTCGCGCCGGCGCTGCTTCTGGCGGGGACGGCGCTCGTGTTGTTCCTACTCGATAGCATCAACCCGCGCTCGACGAACCGCACGCTGCTCGCCAGCGTCGCCGTCGTCGGCTCGCTGTCGTCGCTCGCCGTCGCCGTCTGGTTTACCGCCGCCGGCGTCGGCGCGACGGGGATCGAGAACTACGGCGTCATCGACCTGATGGGCGGCCAGTTCGTCGTCGATCAGCTCGCGCTGTACTTCATGATCATCATCGCGATCGTCACCGCCCTCGTTACGGTCGCGAGCCACGACTACCTGCGGGATCACACCTACCAGGCCGAGTACTACTCGCTGATCGTCCTCGCGGCGACCGGGATGTCGATGATGGCCGCCTCGAACAGCCTCGTGACGATCTTCATCGCACTCGAGCTGACGAGCCTGCCGTCGTACGCCTTGGTCGCGATCCTCAAGGACAACCGCGGCAGCGTCGAAGCCGGCCTGAAGTACTTCCTGATCGGGGCGCTGTCCTCGGCGATCTTCGTCTACGGCGTCTCGCTGGTCTACGGCGCGACCGGGTCCCTGCGACTCGAGGATATCGCGACGAACCTCGATCTCGCTGGCGAGATGGGCGGCCTGCTCGGACTCGGCATCCTGATGCTGATCGGCGGCATCGCGTTCAAGACCGCGAGCGTGCCGTTCCATTTCTGGGCCCCCGAGGCTTACGAGGGCGCGCCCGCGCCGATCTCGGCGTTCCTCTCCTCGGCCTCGAAGGCCGCCGGCTTTGTGCTCGCGTTCCGCGTGTTCACGACGGCGTTCCCGGTCGCGGCGACGACGGAAGTTATCGGCGTCGACTGGACGCTCGCCTTCGTCATCCTCGCGATCGTCACGATGACGGTCGGGAACTTCGCGGCGGCGACCCAAGAGAACGTCAAGCGGATGCTCGCCTACTCCTCGATCGGCCACGCCGGCTACGTGCTGATCGGCCTTGCCGCCCTCTCGGCTGAGGGTGGCGAACTCGTCATGGGCGCGGCCATGATGCACCTGCTGGTCTACGGCTTCATGAACACGGGCGCGTTCCTGTTCGTCGCCCTCGCGGAGTACTGGGGCGTCGGCCGGACCTTCGAGGACTACAACGGCCTCTCAGAGCAGGCACCCTTCGCCTGCGCCGCGATGGCCGTGTTCATGTTCAGCCTCGCCGGAGTGCCGCCGTTCGGCGGCTTCTGGAGCAAGTATCTGCTCTACACCGAGACGATCAACGCGGCCGCGGACAACACGATCCTCTTGGTCCTCGCCGCCGCGCTCGTGGTCAACAGCGCGCTCTCGCTGTACTACTACTCGCGGCTGGTCAAGGCGCTCTGGATCGAGGAGCCGATCCTCGACCGGGACCGCCTCGCCCAGCCGACCGGGCTCTACGCGGCGATTATCGCCGCGGCCGTCCTCACGGTCGTCGTCTTGCCCGCGTTCGGGCCGGTCGCCGACGCCGCCCTCGAGGCGGCCGCCGCCGTCGTCGCCTGAGCGGCGACCCGGTAGCTTTTACCCGTCGGGGTTGCAAGCCGCGACAAATGGTTTTCCGGCTCGTGCTCGGCTGCGGGACCGTCTGCCGACAGGTCACGGAGCGACTGTCCGAGCACGACGGCGACCGACTGCTCGCGATCACCGATGACGAGGGCGTCGTCGAAACGCTGCGCGACGAGAGCGTGCCGGCCCGCAGCGCCGATCCGGCCGACCCCGACGCGATTTCGAACATCGATCCGCCGGACGTGATTTTCATCGGGAGCGACCGCACCGATATCAACCGGGCCGCACTCGAGGCGGCGCGAGAGCGCTTCCCCGAGGCCTCGATCGTGGCGTATCTCGGCGGGAACGCGACGGCGGCGGACCGCGACCGGTTCGAGGCGGTGGCGGATGCCGTCGTCGACCCGTCGAGCGTCATGGCCGACCAAGTCCTCGACGACGCGGCGAGCGCGTCGGCCGAAGCGGCGATCGAACTCCGCGAGCACCTCGCGGGGATCGACGGCCGACTGGCGGTCCTCGCACACGACAACCCCGATCCGGACGCGATCGCGAGCGCGGTCGCGCTGGTCGCTGTCGCCGAGTCCGTCGGCGTTGCCGCCGACGCCTGTTACTTCGGCGAGATTTCCCACCAGGAAAACCGGGCGATGGTCAACCTGCTCGGGCTGGACCTGCGGAACTTAGACCGCGACGAGCCGATCTCGGAGTACTCGGCGTTCGCGCTGGTCGATCACTCCCGGCCCGGCGTCAACGATCAACTGCCGTCCGATCTCCACGTCGATATTGTCATCGACCACCACCCGCCCCGCGGGCCGGTCCCCGGCGAGTTCGTCGATCTGCGCCAGCAGGCGGGCGCGACCAGTACCGTCCTGACCGAGTACATAGAGCGGTTCGACCTCGACTTCGATCCGGCGATAGCGACGGCGCTGCTGTACGGCATCCGGGTCGACACGAACGACTTCACGCGGGAGGTGTCACCCGCCGACTTCCGGGCGGCATCGCGGCTATGGCCCCACGTAGACACGTCGCTTTTGCGCCAGATCGAACAACCCTCCCTCGAGGGCGAGACCCTCGAAACGATCGCACGGGCGATCAAGAATCGGGTGCAACGCGAGTCGGTCGCCGTCGCCAGCGTCGGGCGGATCAGCGATCGGGACGCGCTGCCCCAAGCGGCCGACCAGTTGCTCGCGATGGAGGGCGTCGACACGACGCTCGTGTTCGGCTTTAACGACGAGATGGTCTATCTCTCGGCGCGGTCGCGGGCCGCCGACGTCGATTTAGGGGAAACTCTTCGGGACGCGTTCGACCGGATCGGGAGCGCCGGCGGCCACGCCGACATGGCCGGCGCGCAACTCGAGATCGGCATTCTGGGTAGCGCCGACGACGAAGAGGAAGTCGAGTCGATCGTCAGCGTCGTCGAGGAGGTCATCACGAACCGGTTTTTCGAGGCGATCGAGACGCGGCCGGGTGTCCCGGTCGGTGCCTACACCCAGACCAGCGAGTGGCTGTTCACCCAGCGGGGCGAGCCCGAAGACGGCGAGTCCGCGTGAGCGGGCTCGCGGCTAAGGCGGTAGACTGCGCCGTCGTCAGTAACAGTACTTTTGCGCGCGGCTCCCGTCTGTCCGGATATGGAGGTCGTGTCGGGCCGGACGAAGCCCAAGGTCAAAGATTACATGACGCGAGACGTGGCGACGGTGTCGCCCGACGAAACCGTCGGCGAGGTCGCGACGCGGATCGCCGAGAGCGAGGAACACAGCGGCTTTCCCGTCACCGATCGACGGCGCGTGGAAGGGTTCATCAGCGCCCGCGACCTGCTGCTCGCCGAGGACGACGACCCGATTTTCAAGGTCATGGCGACCGATCTGCTGGTCGCCCATCCCGACATGAAGGTAAACGACGCCGCGCGCGTCATCCTCCGTTCGGGCATCCAGAAGCTCCCAGTCGTCGACGACGCGGGCAACCTCGTCGGGATCATCTCGAACGCCGACGTCATCCGCAGCCAGATCGAGCGTGCGACCCCCGAAAAGGTGGGCAAACTGATGCGGACCTTAGAGCAGATCCACGAGATCGATCTGACCGAGGAACGTCGGACCGTCCCGCTCTCTGAACTCACCCCGACGCAGGGCCGAGTGTACGCCGACGAACTCGAGGGGCGACGGTACGAACTCGAGCGCGGGCTCGCCGAGCCGCTGGTCGTCATCGACAACGGCGGCACACTGCTGCTGGCAGACGGCCACCACCGCGTGCTCGCGGCCGATCAGCTCTCGATCGACGAGATGGACGCCTACGTCATCGTCATCGATCACGAGATCGATCTGGGGATGGCCCGAACCGCCGAGAAGGAGAACCTCGAGCGGATCGACGATATCGAGGTCGTCGACTACGCGCGCCATCCGTTGGTCCAGACGACCAAACGACTCCAGTCCGACGGCGGGGATGACGAGGATGGCGACGGAGACGGGGACGAGTAGGGGGTCGGCGAACCGCAAGACTATGTCTTATAGTCGGCGAGGGCGGACAGTCAGTCGGACCAACCGCTGCTGAGCGTTTTCCGTGTCGGCGCAGTACCTCGCTCGATGGCTGGATCACGCACACCCGACCGCGTTCTCATCGCCGGTGCCAGCGGCGACACCGGACACGAACTGCTGTCTGTTCTGCGACCGACCGAGCTGACCGTTCGCGCGACCACGCGGTCGTACGCGGCCGCGGACACGCTCGAGCGACACGGTGCCGACGAGGTAATCGTCGCTGATTTCTTCGAGTCGGCCGACGCGGTGCGAGCGGTCGAGGGCTGTGACATCGTCTACTGTGCGCTCGGGACGCCGCCATGTCTGCGACACGCGACCGGCGGCAAACTGATCGACCGGACCGGCGTCATCAACCTCGTCACCGCCGCCGTAGCGGCGGAGGTCTCCTATTTCGTCTTCGAGAGCGCGATCGGCGTCGGAAACTCGAAGGCGGGGCTGTCGCTGCCGGCGCGGCTCGTGATCCGGGGCTCGTTGCGGGCCAAACGCGACGCCGAGACCTCGCTGCGCCGGTCGGGGGTCGGATACACGATCGTTCGCCCCGGAAGACTCACGAACGGCCCGCCGAGCGGTGAGGTTCTCGTGGGTGAAGGCGGCGATTCCGTCTCGGGATCGATTCCGCGAGCCGACGTGGCGCGGATCATGGCCGCATCGCCGTTCACGCCCGACGCGCGCAATCGGACGATCGAAATCGTCAGCCGCGACGGGCTCTCGGGGACGCCGAAACGCCTCGTCGACATCGACTGGGCCGACGACTCTCTTACAGTCTCCCGCGAACGAAGCCGAATCTGAGGTACTCTTACGGGGGATCCCGTCCCGTTTGCAGGCGATTGAACGCCCCCGAACCTTCATTGGCTGTCGGCAAATATTACGACCATGTACGACGACGAGGAACTCGAGGAGATCCGGGAGGCCGGCGAGCAGTGGGAGGCCGAGCGCCTTGAGCCGACCCTCGAGCGCCACGGCGAGCGCCGGGACCGATTCGCGACGGTTTCGAACCACGAGGTCGACCGCCTCTATACTCCCGACGACATCTCTGATCTCGATTATCTCGAGGATCTCGGCTTCCCGGGCGAGGAGCCGTACACCCGCGGGCCGTATCCGACGATGTACCGCGGACGGACGTGGACGATGCGCCAGTTCGCCGGCTTCGGTACTGCAGAGGAAACCAACGAGCGATTTCACTACCTGATCGACGAGGGCCAGACCGGGCTTTCGGTGGCCTTCGACATGCCCTCGCTGATGGGACTGGATTCGGACGACCCCATGAGCGAGGGCGAGATCGGCAAGGAGGGCGTCGCGGTCGACACGCTCCGGGACATGGAGATCCTCTTCAACGGGATCGACCTCGCGGACATCTCGACCTCGTTTACCATCAATCCCTCCGCGCCAGTGATCTACGCGATGTACGTCGCGCTGGCCGACCAGCGAGGGGTTCCACGCGAGAAGCTGCGCGGAACTCTGCAGAACGACATGTTCAAGGAGTTCATCGCCCAGAAAGAGTGGGTCATCCCGCCCGGGCCGTCGCTCGATCTCGTGACGGACGTTCTCGAGTTCAGCACCGCCGAGACGCCGAAGTTCCACCCGATCTCCGTCTCAGGCTATCACATTCGCGAGGCGGGCTCGACGGCGGTCCAAGAACTCGCCTTTACCCTCGCGGACGGCTTCGGCTACGTCGAGGACGCGATGGATCGAGGGCTCGAGGTCGACGAGTTCGCGCCGCGGCTCTCCTTTTTCTTCAATTGCCACAACTCCTTTTTCGAGGAGATCGCGAAGTTCCGGGCGGCTCGCCGGATCTACGCCCGGGTGATGGACGACTGGTACGGTGCCGAGGCCGACGAGTCGAAACGGCTCAAGTTCCACACCCAGACGGCGGGCCAATCGCTGACGGCCCAACAGCCCCTGAACAACGTTGCCCGGGTGACGATCCAAGCCCTCGCCGGCGTCCTCGGCGGGACCCAGTCGCTGCACACCAACAGCTTCGACGAGGCGCTGGCGCTGCCCGGCGAGAAGGCGGTCAGGGTCGCCCTGCGGACCCAGCAGATCATCGCCGAGGAGTCCGGCGCGGCCGACATCGTCGACCCCATGGGCGGCTCCTTCGCGGTCGAGTCACTCACGAACGAAATCGAGGAGCGGACGATGCGATATATCGAGGAAATCCGGGAGATGGGCGACGGATCGGTCCGCGACGGCATCCTCACCGGCATCGAGGACGGCTTCTTCCTCCGAGAGATCCAAGACGCCTCCTACGAGTACCAAGAACGCGTCGAGCGGGGCGAGGAGGTCGTCGTCGGCGTCAACGAGTACACGCTCGAGGAAGACACCAGTCCCGACATCCTCAAAATCGACGAGGCCACGGCCGAGCGCCAGCTCGGGCGACTCGAGGACGTGAAAGCCGACCGGGACGATGCAGCTGTCGAGGAGGCCCTCGAGGCACTGGGCGAGGCCAGCGAGCGCGGCGAGAATACGATGCCGTACATCGTCGACGCGGTGACGGCCTACGCGACGATGGGCGAGATCATGGCCGTCTTCGAGGCACAACACGGCGCGTACAGCGAGAGCATCGGCCTAGCCTGATCGTGCGCTGCCCCTCGAGCCCGCCAGCAGCGCCGCGCTGACGGGGTTCTCCGCCGATACCGTCGGACGCGGTTTGGCGATAGCGGGCGATCGATGGACAGCTCTCCGTGAGTTCCAAGCGGCGGTATGCGACCGTCTCCATCACGCTTCGGCGTCGAATTGGGAGAGTAGTCGAACGACGAACAGCAGCGACAGCAGGACGGCCCCGACCGCAACGGCCCCGTAGATGCCGAGCGTGAGCGGCGACACGGGAACCGCGATCGTGAGAACGGTAATCTCCTCGAGCCCGGTCCGGCCGGGAAGCGTCGCGCCGAGCAGCGCTCCGAAGGCGGCGGTCGCGGCGATCAGCGCGAGGCCGAGGCCGGCGGTGGCGTTCCGGCCCGTAATCCGTCGGTCGTCGGGCATAGTTCCCCGTATGTCGTCCTGAGTGGTGGATCTTGCGTCGGCACCGACGATGACGGGGTAGTACTCGGGGCTCGAGGCCGTCGCTTACTCGAGCGGCTCGTTCGACTGGATCGAAAAGAAAGGGAGGGGATTAGCCGAACAGTTCGCCGAGCCCTTCGCCCGACGCGTCTCCTTCGTCGTCGTCTTCTTCCTCCGGCTCTTCCTCGGCTTCTGCTTGTTCGTCTCCCGGCTCTTCGTCCGCTGCCGCCGCTTCCCCGCCGCCGGCCGCCGGCTGGGCGGGTGCGGCACCGAAGGCCGTCTCCTCGAGGGCATCCTCGATGTCGACGTCCTCGAGCGCGGCGACGAGCGCTCTCACGCGGGAGTCCTCGACGTCGACCCCGGCGGCGTCTACGACGTCGCGGACGTTCTCTTCGGAAATCTCTCGATCCGCTTCGTGGAGTATGAGGGCTGCGTAGATGTATTCCATCGGTCTCACCCGTTCGATCCGGAATCGAATCTCTCGGTCACGCCGAACGCGTCGCGGCGTCGCTTCGATCCCGGTACTCGAATCGAACGGGAGTGAGCCACATAGATACTCCGTCGGTCAGTGCGGGTGACCCACGCGTAGACGAGAACGAACGGAACGCCGACCCGCCGTCTCCCTCGTGGTGTAACCGCGGCGTTCCGCGTTGGCATCCGAACGCGGTGTCGGGGTGACGGCTGGGAAACGTTCTTCCCCGATTGCGGTGTACCCCCGACAGTGATCCCCCGTGAGTTCCGATAAGGCCGACGCCGATGGAGCAGTCCTCCAGCACCGGCTATCCGAGAAGGAACTGTTCCTGTTACTGCTCGTCGGAATCGCGATACTGATGTCGATTACCGGGTTCGTCCTCATCATCAACTGAGGCCGAACCCGTCGCGTGTCGCGGTCAACTCTCGGACGTGTCGTGTCGCGTGCGGTCGTCGGTCTCGATCGCTCGAGCCGCGATGTAGGTGACGACCGCGAGCAGCCCCATCGTCACGAGTAGGATGGCAAACTGGATCGTCGACTGGAGCGGGTCGAACCCCCACGGGTTGAACACCGCGAAGATCACGACGAAAAACGCCATGATCGCGAACGGGATCAGATTGACCGTGAGATCGAGCCCGATTTCGGCGTCGAATGCGCGTCGACTCATTGATTCTGGATAGTCTCGAGTGGCTGCCTGCGATCGGTTTCGGCTCGATTCAGTCGCGTCGTGGCCGCTGGGCTAATGCGGTGGTGCTACCGTCGGGACCGCACAACGCCGGCTCCGACAATCGTCACGACGCCGGCGAGGACGAGTGCGACGCCGCGACTCGCCAGCCCGGACAGGGGCTCGAGGAGGCTGATCGGAGCCGCCCCGGTCCCGTGGGCGGTCAGTATCCCGCCGATACCGACGAAGGCCGCGCCGAACGTCGCCGCGAACGCCAGCGGCCGATCGACGTAGTCGGCGTCGGCTAGAATCCCCGCGGTGCTCGCGGCGAACGCGACGAGTCCGATGACGGCGACGGGGAGGAACCCGACGACGATGCCGACCTCCGATCCGACGAGTCCAAGCGCGACGAGGATCGGCCACGGCCGCCCGCCGTCGGCCCGCGTCGGTTCTGTCGTCGTTCCCTGCGAGTGGTCGGCCATACTCGGCGTTCCACGTCGAGGGTGTAGTATCTGGCCCTACCGGTCGGATCCCGTTACTCTCTCGAGACGGCGGAAAAGCGATCCCAGCGAGCGCGTCGCCGCGCTACTCGTCGCGTTCGATGACGAACTCCGTGAACTCCTCGAGCTTCCGGGTCGTCTCCGCGTCGAAATCCACGTCATCGATCGCCGCCCGCGCGTCGGCGGCCAACTCGAGGGCGCGCTCGCGAGCGTACTCGATGCTGCCCGCGTCCGCGAGGATCTCCAGGGCCTCGAGGATCTCGTCGTCGGTGTTCGCTTCGGCCTCGAGGATCGCTTGCAGCCGCCGGACGCGGTCCGGTTTGCTCGTTTGCATGGCGTGGATGACCATGAGGGTCTTCTTGCCCTCGCGGATGTCGTTGCCGAATGCCTTGCCGAACTCGCCGGCCCGGCCCAGCGAGTGTTCGACGTCTAAGATGTCGTCGCCGATCTGGAAGGCGACCGCGGTCAGTTCGGCGTACTCGGCGACGGCTTCCTCGACCTCGGGCGGCTGGTCGGTGATGATCGCGGCGAGGCGAGCGACGATCCGGCCGAGGCAGCCGGTCTTGCACGCACACATCTCGAGGTACTGGTCGGTACTGATCCGAACCTCGCCTTCGTTGTGCCAGCAGATGTCCATCCCCTGGCCGAGGTGGGTGCGGTTCAGTTCGTGCACAAGCATCTCGTAGGCCGCCAGCCGCCGGTCTGCCGGGAGGTCGGCGGGGTCCCGCGTGAGGACCTTCAGCGGCAGGAAGTACATCGCGTTGCCGGCGTTGAGCGCGATATCGCGCCCGTAAACGCGGTGGAGCGCGGGCTCCCCGCGCCGAATCGTCGCCCCGTCTTCGACATCGTCGACGATGATCGTTCCGTTGTGCAGTATCTCTGGAATACAGGCGTACGGGAGGTACTCGGCCGGGTCTTCGCCGAATCCCTCGACGAAGACGAGAAAGAGCACCGCGCGCCACCGCTTTCCGCCCCGACCGAGCAGATCCCACAGCGGCGTCGCCAGCGCACGTTGGATGCCGGCGGGATCGTACTCGTAGGTGGGCGGACCGAAGAAGGACTCGAGGTAGTCGGCGTCGATCTCGCGTGGGACCAGATCGGCGATCGCCTCGTCGATGGCCGGCCGCCAGTCGGCAAGCGTCTCCCGCATACGGATTCCGAGACGGAGCGACGTGAAAAAGGTTCGCAGTTTGTCGTGTCAGTGATTGGTGTCTGTCCTCATACTACTGGGGGAAGGCAGAATCCGGCGAGCGATACAGTTACCCGGCCGTCGTGTGTTATTCCAGCCATGACCGCTTGGATCGGATCCGTTTTCGAGAGCGACGTCGGCTGGAGCCACCTCGAGGACCTCGTCGATGTCGGGAACCGGATGGCCGGCAGCGAGGGCGAACGCGAGGCCGCCGAACTGACCCGTGACGCGCTGGCCGACGCCGGCGCGCGAAACGCCCGCCTCGAGTCCTTCGAGATACAGGGCTGGACCCGCGGCGACAGCGCGATCACGGCCGGCGACACGACCCAAGCGTGTATCGCCCTGCCGCGCAGTCCCGATGAGCGCGTCGTTGCACCGCTGGTCGATCTCGGCTATGGCATGCCCGAGGACTTCGCGGAGGCCGATGTCGAGGACGCGATCGTCATGGTCCGCAGCGACAGCCCGGACTACTACGATCGGTACGTCCACCGGCGGGAGAAGTACTACCATGCCGTCGAAAACGGTGCCGTCGGATTCGTCTATCGCAACCACGTCGAGGGCTGTCTCCCGCCGACCGGGAGCGTAGGAACCGACGCGGACCCGGTCGGTGCGATCCCGGCGCTGGGGGTTTCGAACGAGGTCGGCGCGCGGCTGGCTCGTCGGTTCGACGGGGAGTCGATCACGGTCTCCGTCGAGGCCGACATCCACCCCGCGAAGAGCCAGAACGTTCGCGCCGAACTCGGCCCCGAGACCGACGAGCGCGTGCTCGTGACGAGCCACGTCGACGCCCACGACATCGCCGAGGGTGCGATGGATAATGGCGCTGGAACTGCGATGATCGTCGAACTCGCGAACGCCCTCGCGGAGCGCGAAGACGACCTCGAGACCCGCGTCGAGTTCGTCGGCTTCGGCGCGGAAGAGGTCGGCCTCGTCGGCTCCGCGCGATACGCCGAGCGGGCGGACCCCGAGACGATCACGGCGGTCGTCAACAACGACGGCGTCGTCCGCGATCGGACGCTCTCGATCGTCACACAGGGCTTCGACGCGTTGCAGGAGGTTGCAAACGACGTGGCGGATCAGTACGATCACCCGATCGGAACGGTGCCGAAAGTCGGTCCCCACAGCGACCACTGGTCGTTCGTCGAGCGGGGCGTACCGGGCTGTCACGTCAAATCGATCTCTGACGGGCCGGGACGGGGCTGGGGCCACACCGCTGCCGACACCATCGAGAAACTCGAGCCCCGAACCCTGCGCGAACAGGCGATCCTTCTGACGGCGTACGTCGTTGCGCTCGCCGATAGCGAGGTGACGGTCGACCACAGGGACACCGCCGATATCGCGGCCGACCTCGAGTCTCAGGACCTCGCCGAGGGGATGAAGATCACCGGCGATTGGCCCTACGACGAGTGATCCCGCCCGCGGCACTCGGCGTTTCTACGGCGACCGCGGCCGACCGTCGGCATGCAGTCTGCGACCGACAACCGTACGCTTTTGAGCGGCCCGTGTGAACTGACGGGCATGGATGCCGCGTGGAGCCCGGGCGAGTCCCCCGTGGTCGGCGTCGTTGGCGAGCCTGACGCCAGCGACGCCGTCGAAATCGACGCCCTCGAGTCGGTCTTCGCTGCTGCCGACGCCGACGTAACGACCGTCGCCGGGGGTCTCGAGGACGTGCTCGCGGCGGAGCCGTCGATGGTGGTCGCGACCGGCGAAGCGACCCTATCGGCGGTCGTTTGCGCCGATATCGACGTACCCGTTCTTCCGTTCGGTTCGGTTTCCGGAATCGAGTCGGTCGACCGCAACCGCCTTCCCGACGCGCTCGCGGCCGTCCTCGACGGCCGCGCTCTCAGTCGCGAGCGGTCCGTACTAGGCGTCTCCCTCGAGTCGGTGGGTGACGACAAGACAGAGACCGCAACTCGGGTACGTGCGCTGTTCGACGTGACGCTGATAACCGACGAGCCCGCCCGGATCTCGGAGTACGGTGTCCGGGACCGGGGCACGTCCGTGGCGACCTTCCGGGCCGACGGCGTCGTCACAGCGACACCGGCGGGGAGTCACGGCTACGCGAGCGCGGTCGACGCGCCACAACTCTCGCGGGCCGTCGACGCAGTGGCGGTCGCGCCGATCGGTCCCTTCGTCACCCAGACTCGCCAGTGGGTGCTGCCGACCGACGAACTGACGTTCACCGTCGAACGCGAGGCGTGTGACGTGACGGTCGTCGTCGACGGCCGATCGATCGGGTCGGTCACTGTCGACTCGCGGGTGACCGTTTCACCAGCCGAGTCACTCTCGACCCTGGTCGTTCCGGACGAGCGGCTCGCAGCGTCGGAATGACTGATACGAAAAAGCGATATCGGCCGCCGGTCAGCAACCGGAATCGGTGTTGTCGCCCGGTTAGCCGTTGTACGGCTCCTCGTCCCGGTGATGATCCGGGTTCGCGTTCTCGAGGGCGTCGTCTTCTCGGTCGACTGATTGCTGTTCGATGTCCTGTCGGCGCTGCTCTTCGTCTTGGCGCTCGCGAGCTTCCTTCTCCTCCTCGCTGAGCCCCTCTTCGTCCTGGGCCTCCTCGGGATCGGTCTCTTCTTTCGCGAGTTGGACGTCCCGCCCGTGTTCGTCCTTGCCGGTGGTGTCGCGCTCGTCGGTGTTGTCGGACATAGTGATCCCGCGTGGGGCTACCCGCGGTCGCTGAAAAGGCGTTGGGCTTGCGACAGTCGGCGTGGCAGCTGTATTGCAGTACCTGGCCGTCTCCCCGCGACTTACCACGGCTCGCCGGCGGCGAGATCGATCTCGCTGTCGCCCTTCTCGGAGGGGCAGATATCCGCCAGCACGCAGTCGGCGCAGTCGGGGTTCTGGGCCGTACAGGTCGCTCGCCCGTGGTCGATACAGAGGTGGGTAAACTGCTGCCAGTCGTCCTCGGGGACGATCTCGATCAGGTCCTGTTCGATCCGTTCGGGGTACTCCTCCTCGGTCAGCTCCAGCCGCCGGGAGAGCCGCTGGACGTGCGTGTCGACGACGATCCCCTCGACGATGTCGTGGCCGTGCTGGAGGACGACGTTCGCCGTCTTCCGGCCGACGCCCGAGAGTTCGGTCAGTTCGTCCATCGTGTCCGGTACCTCACCGTCGTGGTCCTCGAGGATCGTCTTGCAGGAACTCTTGATGTAGCCCGCTTTGCTGTTGTAGTAGGTAATCGAGTTCAGCTCCTCTGCGAGTTCCTCCTCTGGCGCGTCGGCGTAGTCCTCGGCACCGTCGTACTTCTCGAAGAGGTGTTTCGTCTCCTTGTTCACCCGTTCGTCCGTACATTGGGCCGAGAGGATCACCGCGATCAGGAGTTCGAGTCGGTTCGAGTACCGCAGCGAAATCGTCGAATCCGGATACTCCTCTTCGAGGCGATCGATGACCTCCGTCGCCTGCTCGGCGCGGGTCTCGAGCGGGGTTCCCATGCAGAAATCGTTGCGAGAGCGCGCATTTGAGGCGTTCGGTTCGCAGTGGGGCGTTCGACTTCCGGGATGCTTCCACCCTCGATTCTGACGCCGGCGAGGCGTCTCACACGGTCCACCGCTCTGCCAGAATTCACGGGAGGAATACTATTATTATTCCCGGCGGGAGTAATATGAAAGACAGGGCCACCGGGAGAGACGATCGATAATGACAGACGAAACACGTCGAACGCAGGTCGACCGCGCGGAGGGACAGTCGAGAATCGGCGTGATCGACGTACTACTCGCCGAACTCGAGGCCGACGACGGGCCGAACGGGGCAGCGCTCCGTCGGGCGCTCGACCTCGAGCAGACGGCCACGCCGGAGCAGGTCGCGGAGATCGAGAACGATTTCGAGCCGCGACTCGAGACCGTCGACCGCCGCCTGCAGGACCTCGAGACCCGACTGGCGAGTCTCGAGTCCGAAACGCGGAGGCTTCGCTCGGAGCTTACTGCCGTCCGGGATTCCCTCGCTGACGTTCACGATGGCGACACCGACTACGATGGTGACGCCGACATCGACGCGCTCGCGGACGATCTCGCGACCCTCGAGCAAACGGTTGCGACCGCCTTCGATACGGTCACCTCGGACCTCGAGAGTGACCTCGAACGGATTCGAGCGTCCCTGACAGACGATATCGGCGCGCTCGAGCGGCGACTGTCCGCACTCGAGGACGACGGGGACGGAAAATATAGTAGCTCTTGAAACGATTCACACACTGATCGCAACGCTGTCCTGCGATCGGGTGTGCATTGACTTTCAAGAGCTACGATAATACGGGAGTCGAGATCGACTCGAAATAGCGCCGCACGGTCCCGGAATTGCAATATATTCCCGGCGGAGCGGCGGGTGAGACGCTGAGGCGGGAGAACCCTCGAACCGATAGGATGCCGTGAGCTTTAAGCGGTCTTCAGCCACGTATCAGGGTATGAAAGCCACGGCCATGGCCCACCCCATTCAGGGACTGGTCAAGTATCACGGGATGCGCGACGAGATCGAGCGGCTTCCCTATCACGACAGTATCAGCGTCTGTACGGCTCCGAGCCACACCCGGACGACCGTCGAGTTCTCGATGGACTACGACGAGGACACCTTCATCGTCGACGGCGAGGAACTCGAGGGCCGCGCCCACGAACGGGTCGAGGCCGTCGTCGAGAAGGCCCGCTCGAAGTCCGACGCTGCCCACACCGTCTACCCGGTCCGCCTCGAGAGCGAGAACAGTTTCCCGACGAACGTCGGTCTGGGCTCGTCCTCTTCGGGTTTTGCGGCCGCGGCGATGGCGCTGGCCGAGGCGGCCGAACTCGACGCCTCGAAAGGGGAGATTTCGACGATCGCGCGCGTCGGGTCGGCCTCGGCCGCGCGGGCGGTCACCGGCGCGTTCTCGCATCTGCGCACTGGGATGAACGACGAGGACTGTCGCTCCGAGCGGATCCCCTCGGACCTTCACGAGGATTTGAAGATCATCGTTGGTCTCGTCCCCTACCACAAAGACACCGACGACGCCCACCGCGAGGCCGCCGACAGCCACATGTTCCAGGCCCGTAACGCCCACATCCACGAGCAGATCGCGAAGATGCGCGACTCCCTGCGCAACGACGACTTCGAGGGCGTGTTCGAACGCGCCGAACACGACTCGCTGTCGCTGGCCGCGACGACCATGACCGGTCCCTCGGGCTGGGTCTACTGGCAGCCGGCCACGCTCGCGATCTTCAACAAGGTACGCGAACTCCGCGAAGAAGAGGACATCCCGGTCTACTTCTCGACGGACACCGGTGCCAGCGTCTACGTCAACACCACCGAGGAACACGCCGAGGAAGTCGAGGAAGCGGTCTCGGACTGCGGCGTCTCGACGACCACATGGGATGTCGGCGGTCCCGCCCGCTTGCTCGAGGAAGACGACCACCTGTTCTGACGACCGGCACGCCGTCGGTCACTGCAATGCAGTATTTTCTGCTGTGCGTTCCGGACTGATCTGTCTACGTCTACTATACCAGTCGGGGTCGCGATTTGTGCCGCTCTCCCTATCACCGATGCCGGCGCTATCGCTTGACCAGACGAAAGACGAGATAAAGAACCGACGTCGACCTCGAGCCGGCAGTTCAGGCGAAGGTTTTCGAGACGTCTTCGGTCTCGTCGGATTCGGCTTGGACCTTGTCCCACGCGTTGCTGAAGTCCTCCATCCGAATCTCGGTGCGGTCGTCGCGGATAGCGAACATGCCGGCCTCGGTACAGACCGCTTTGATGTCGGCACCCGAGGCGTTGTCAGCCTCTTCGGCCAGGTCGGCGAATTCGACGTCGTCCGCGACGTTCATCCCGCGGGTGTGGATCTCGAAGATGATCTCGCGGCCCTCGGCGTTGGGCTTTGGTACTTCAATCAGGCGGTCGAACCGGCCGGGGCGGAGGATGGCGCGGTCGAGCATATCGAAGCGGTTGGTGGCGGCGATGATGCGGATCTCACCGCGCTCTTCGAAGCCGTCCATCTCCGAGAGCAGTTGCATCATGGTCCGCTGGACCTCGGCGTCGCCGGAGGTCTTGGACTCGGTCCGCTTGGCCGCAATGGCGTCGATCTCGTCGATGAAGATGACTGCGGGCTCGTGCTCGCGGGCGACATCGAAGAGGTCGCGAACCAGCTTCGCGCCCTCGCCGATGAACTTGTGGACCAGTTCCGAGCCGGCCATCTTGATGAAGGTGGCGTCGGTCTGGTTGGCGACGGCCTTGGCGAGCATCGTCTTCCCCGTGCCCGGCGGCCCGTAGAGCAGGACGCCGCTGGGCGGGTCGATGCCCACGTCGTCGAACATTTCGGGCTTCTCGAGGGGCATTTCAACGGTCTCGCGGACCTCTTGCATCTGCTCTTCGAGGCCGCCGATGTCCTCGTAGCTGACCTCCGGGCTCTCAGTGACTTCCATCACGCGAGCGCGGACATCGGTCTCGTTCGAGAGGGGCTTGACGATAGACAGCGAGTTGTTGACTGCGACCCGCGCGTCGGGTTCGATATCCTCGCGCATCTCGTCGGTGACTTCGGTCAGCGCCTCCTGATTGTTGCCGTGCTGTTTGATAATGACGCCCTCGTCCGTGACTTCCTGGACGGTGGCGACGAACAGCGGCGACTGCTTGAGTTTCTTGTTCTCGTGTGTGAGTCGCTCGAGTTTCTGCTGGTACTTGTTGTTCTCGGCGTTGGCGTCGAGGAGCTTATCGCGCATCTCCTCGTTTTGCGCCTCGAGGATCTCCAGCCGTTCCTCGAGCGCCTGGATTTTCTCCTGTTGGGACGCCTCGTCCTCATCATATGGGAGGTCGACGTCGTCCACGGTGTCGCTCATCACCCGTCCTTTGGGTACTGGTTCATAAGAGACTTCGGGTCGGTGTACTTAGCCACGAAATATAACTACAAAGCATTAAATGGAATAGAAAATATTATCACCTCGTATTCGGAATGGGGTGGTAGGATGAGTGCTTCAGAGTCGCTTCGACAGGAGACCAGCGAGCGGGGAACGTGGGACGACGTGCGCGAGCTGCCGCCGAGTGCGAAACTCGTCGCGAAAGTCCTCGAGTACAACGACACGATGACCCAACAACAGATCGCCGACGAGACGCTCCTGCCCTCCCGGACCGTGCGGTACGCGCTCAACCGGCTCGACGAGCAGCACGTCATCGATTCGCGCTTTTCGTTCTCCGACGCCCGCAAGCGCCTGTACAGCCTCGATATCGAATCGTAACTGGCGTTCGGGGTATCGAATTCGTCTGTTCTCGCTGCGGTTTTCTCGTCTGTGAGCCCAACGCCCTCGGCCGTCTCGAGTTCGTCCGAACTGTCCGTTTTACTTTCACCTCGGTCACGGAACCCCTTTAGGGCGGGCTCGCCAACGACTGGCCAATGACGCGGGTACTACACACGGGCGATACCCACCTCGGGTACCAGCAGTACAATTCGCCCGAGCGACGACAGGACTTCCTCGAGGCGTTCCGGACCGTCGTCGAGGACGCGGTCGCGGATGACGTCGACGCAGTGGTCCACGCCGGCGACCTCTTTCACGACCGCCGGCCGGGACTGGTCGACCTACAGGGGACCGTCGACATCCTCCGAGTTCTCGCAGAGACCGACATCCCCTTTCTGGCCGTCGTCGGCAACCACGAGTCGAAACGCGACGCCCAGTGGCTCGATCTCTTCGCGGATCTCGGACTGGCGACCCGACTCGGTGCTGAGCCCGTCGTCGTCGATGATGTCGCCCTCTACGGGCTGGACTTCGTCCCCCGCTCTCGCCGGGACGATCTGACCTACGATTTCGACCCCGTCCCAGGCGAGGCGGCGTACGCAACGCTGGTGAGCCACGGCCTCTTCGACCCCTTCGCGCACGCGGACTGGGACACCGAGACCGTCCTCGCGGAGTCGACGGTCGACTTCGACGCCGTCCTGCTGGGGGACAACCACAAACCGGACACCGCGGAGGTACGCGACACGTGGGTTACCTACTGTGGCTCGACCGAGCGCGCGAGCGCCAGCGAGCGCGAGGACCGGGGCTACAACCTCGTCGATTTCGCGGACGACGAGGTCGCGATCAGCCGCCGGGGACTCTCCGCGACCCGGGAGTTCGTCTTCGTCGACGCCGACCTCGCGGAGGGCGAAGGCGTCGACCGCGTGCAGGAACGCGTCCGCCAGCACGACCTCGAGGGCGCGGTCGTCATCGTCACCGTCGAGGGCGAGGGCCGTCCCATCGCGCCGGCCGCGATCGAGGAACTCGCGATCGACCGCGGGGCGCTCGTCGCCCGCGTCAACGATCGTCGCGACCTGCCGGACGAAGACGAGGACGTGTCGGTCAGCTTCGCGAACCCGGACGACGCTGTCCGCGAGCGGGTCCGCGAGATGGGGCTCAGCAACGCCGCACTCGAGATCGACGAGACAGTTCGGAGCGGCGACCTCGCGGATTCGAACGTTCGCGAGTCGGTCGAACGGCGGGTGCGCGACCTGCTCGAGGACGACGAGTCGTCGTTCGAACCCGCGCCCGAACGGGAACCGGGCGACGAGGACGTGACGACGGTTGCCGATCAACTCGCAGACGAGAACGGGGCGGCAGACACGGCAACAGCCGAGTCGACCGACTCGGCAGCCGCGGATAGCGACGCCGATACGGCGGCCGCGACGAACGGAGGGGAAATTGAAGCCGAAGCGGCCGCCGATGCGGGCGACAGCGCGACCGCCGACACCGGCAACGCCGCACCCGGCGATGGCGACAGTGACGCCGCCGAGACCGACGAAACTACTGATGGCGACGCCGATGCCGACGCTGACGCCGATACCGCGTCGCTGGGTGATTTCGCGTGAAAGTCGACCGCGTTCGGCTGCTGAACTTCAAGTGCTACGGCGACGCCGACCTTACACTCGAGAACGGGGTCACCGTCGTCCACGGCGTCAACGGCAGCGGGAAGTCGACGCTGCTCGAGGCGGTCTTCTTCGCGCTCTACGGCTCGAAGGCCCTGGACGACCGCACGCTCGACGACGTGATCACGACCGGCGAGGAGGAAGCGGAGGTCGAACTGTGGTTCACCCACGACGACTGCGAATACCACGTCGAACGCCGGCTCAAACTCCGGGGCGACCGCGCGACCACGACGAAGTGTGTCCTCGAGACGCCGACCGAGACGATCGAGGGCGCCCGCGACGTACGCCGGGAGGTGACCGAACTCCTGCGGATGGACGCCGATGCCTTCGTCAACTGCGCGTACGTCCGGCAGGGCGAGGTCAACAAGCTCATTCACGCCTCGCCGAGCGACCGGCAGGACATGATCGACGACCTGCTCCAACTCGGCGCGCTCGAGGACTACCGCGAGCGCGCCAGCGAGGCGCGACTCGGCGTCAAAACGGTGCTCGACGGCCAGCGCGAAGTCCTCGAGGACGTCCGCAACCAAGTCGAGCAGAAAGAAGCGAAGGACCTCCACGAGCGGCTGAACAGCCTCGAGTCCCGCCGCGCCGACGTCGCGGAGAAGATCGACAATTACGAAACGCAACGCAAGCAGGCCGAAGAAACCCTCGAGACGGCCGAAGACGTCCTCGAGCGCCACGCGGAGACCCGCGAGGAGATCGAGACGCTCGAAGACGAGATCGAGGCGCTTCGATCGAAAATTTCCGAGACGAAGCGCAAGCGCGAGAACGCGACCGACGAGATCAGCCGGATCCGCGACCGGCGCGAGGAACTCGCGGACGAACGCGCCGAGTTGCTCGCGGAGACCGATCTCGAGGCCACGGACCCCGACGCGGAAGCGGTCGAGGAACGAATCGCCGCCCTCGAGGCTCGCGACGAGGAACTCCGGGACGACCTCGAGGACGTTCGCGTGACGATCACGGAAGGGACCAACGAGATCGACCGTCTTCGGTCCGAGGCCGACGACCTCGACGACCGAGCCGAGACGGCTCGCGAAGAGGCCGACGAACTCGATGCGCAACTCGAGGCCGACGAGGAAACGATCGCGGAGCGCGAGTCGAAACTCGAGGACCTCGATGAGCAGATCACGGACGCGCGGGCGGCGTTCGACGACGCGTCGATCGCCTTCGGCGAGGCCGAGTCACGGCTCGAGGAACTCGAGGCCGAGCGCGAGGACGTGGTCTCGGCAATCAACGATCTCACCGCTGATATTCGGACCGCCGAGAATGCGATCGAGGAGGGCGAACGGCTGCTCGAGGAGGGCAAGTGTCCCGAGTGCGGCCAACCGGTCGAGGAGTCGCCTCACGTCGACGTACTCGATGACCGTCGGGAGGAACTCGTCGACCTCGAGGAACGTCGGGCGGAACTCGAGGCCGAACGCGACGAGATCGACGAGCGACTCGACCACGTCGAGGACCTACGGGAAGCCGAGCGGACGGTCGACCGACTCGAGGAGAACCGCGACAACATCGAGCAACTGCTCGCGGAGAAACGCGAGACACTTGCCGATCGGCGCGACCAGCGCGACCAGCTCCGAGAGGACGCTGACGAGTACGAAACCGAAGCCGAGGAAAAGCGAGCGACGGCGGACGACCGCGAGGCAGCAGTCGACGACGCACGGGCCGAACTCGGCGAGATCAACACCGAACGCGGGGAGATCAAGCAGACTCTCGAGTCCCTCGAACGCAGTTCGGAAATCGCCGACGAGCGGACGAGCCTCGAGAGCGAGATCGAGACCCTTCGCGAGCGACGGCAGGACTGGGAGACGATGAACGACGAGCGCCGGGAGGGGCTCTCCGAAAAGCGCGATCGCAAGCGCGACCTCGAGTCGGAGTTCGACGAGGAACGGGTCGAAACCGCACGCGAGGACAAGCAAAACGCCGAAGAATATCTCGAGCAGGTCGACGACAAACTCGAGGAACTCGAGGACCAACGCAACGGCGTCCAGAACGCGATCGGTGCCGTCGAGAACGAACTCGAGGAACTCGAGCGCCTCCGCGAGCGCCGCGAGCGCCTCGAGGGTCGCTGTGAACGTCTCGAGTCGCTGTACGACGAGGCTGAGACGCTCCAGACAACGTACGGAGAGTTGCGGGCGGAACTGCGCCAGCGCAACGTCGAGACCCTCGAACGGTTGCTCAACGAGACGTTCGATCTCGTCTATCAGAACGACTCCTACGCGGCGATCGATCTCGACGGCGACTACCGGCTAACGGTCTACCAGAAAGACGGTGAAGCCCTCGAGCCCGAACAGCTCTCCGGCGGCGAGCGGGCGCTGTTCAACCTCAGCCTGCGGTGTGCTATCTATCGGCTGCTCGCCGAGGGCGTGGAGGGAACCGCGCCGATGCCGCCGCTGATCTTAGACGAGCCGACGGTCTTCCTCGATTCGGGCCACATCACCCAACTCGTCTCGTTGATCGAATCGATGCGCAACGACTTCGGCGTCGAACAGATCGTCGTCGTCAGCCACGACGAGGAACTCGTCGGCGCGGCCGACTCGCTCGTCCGGGTCGAAAAAGACGCCACCTCGAACCGCTCGCGACTCGAGCGCGGCGAGCCGCCGGAAGCGGAACTGCTCGCCTCGGACTGAAAACTCGTCTTTCGGTCAGTTCGGCCGGCTCGCTCTCAGGAGTCCCTCGTCGCCGTCTCGTCCGTCGCCTCGAGGCTCGGCCGAATCGTCTCGAGTGCGGTCTCGCAGTCCTCGGTGAGCCGGTAGCCGCGTTCGCCGGCGATCTCCGTCTCCTCGAGCAGTCCGGCGGCGGTGAGGACCGTCAGCCGGCCGTGAAGGTCGCTCTCGCAGAAGTCGTAGCCGTCGAGGAGGGTCCGGACACCGAGCGGGCCGCGTTCTGCAAGTTCGACCAACAGGCCGAGCGTCTCCTCGTCGTGGACGTTGGTCAGCAGCGTCAAAACCGGGTCGCCGACGCTTCGAGCGGCTGTCTCGAGGGGCGACTCCTCGTTGACGACCTCGAGGCGGTCGTTTTGAATGTAACACTCGTTGCCGTTTTCGGGATCGCGCACGAGACTCGCGCTGTCCGATCGCTTGAGAAGGAGGTATCGTCTGCCGGTGTCGTCCTGAACAGATTTCATGAATGAGTCGGGTCGTCTGCTGTGTTCGATTCGTCCGCCGGGACCGTTTCGATCGCGGTCTCGGATTCGTCCGTCTGCTCCGAGTCGGTCGGCGGGTCCGTCTCGAAGGCGGTGTGTTGGTACTGCCAATATCGCCGAGCGGCGAACCCGCTCAGTACGAGTCCGATAACGAGCAGCCACCCGCCCGTCGTCGTGTCACCCTCGAAGAGCAAGAACAGAACGCCGAGTGCAAGAGCCAGCAGCGCGCCGTTGATCACGATAATGAGCACCCAGAACGCCTCGAGGAGGTCGTTCGGGGCGTCGGTTTCGTCGGTTGTCACTGCCGGTACGTCGACGGAGTTCGTGTACGACTCCTCGTCGGCCTCGGTGGCGAGGTCCTCCGTGTCGACGCTCGGAATCGTCAGTGAATCGTCGTCCGGATCTTCGAAGGCGTCCTCGGGATCGTCGTAGGGATCGTCGGGCTCCCAGTCCTCGGACTCGTCTTCGAACGGGTCGAACACCACGTTCGGCGGAAGGGCGACCGACAGGAAAAGTGTTCGCGTTTCGACGGCGTTAGGCTAACTCCGCGAGCGTGAGCGTCTGGGAGGTCTCCACCCACGCGAGCGGGTTCTCGGCGTCATAGAAGACCACGCCGTCTTCGGTCTCGTAGGACTCGATCGTTGCGGTCCCCGCGGGCTCGCTACTCGGTTCGCTCGAATCCGTCGCGTCGTCGTTCACATGGGTGGACACATCGATCACCTGATTCCGTGCTATGTGTTACCAAGTTATATGTCTTGTTGCTCCCGCAAGCCGTCGGGGCCGAATAAAATATCACATTAAATATGGATAATTGGGGCCCGCGTCCCAGTACCGGCGATCAGGGCGGGTGACGGCAGTGTGGAATCGATCACGCAGGCGGGGATTGCAGGGGTTTTTATCCGCCGACTGCGAATCTCGGTATCATGACTGAGGCGGGCCAGACCGGACTCGCGGCGTTCGGCGGCGACTCCGACGAGAGCGACGATCGGCCGGCGGAAGAGGCGGCTGCCGTCGCCGGCAACGGCGGATCGAACGCCGCGGACGTGATCGATGTCGTCGAGGAGACGCTGCCCGAGCCCGAGGGCGACCTCGAGCTCGCGGTGATGCAAGTCGACTACACGATCGCCGGCTACGGCGACGAGGAACGACCGATCATGCACGTCTTCGGGCGCACCCCCGAGGGCGAACTCGAGCACGTCCAGGTGGTCGGGTTCAAACCGTATTTCTACGCGCCGACGGACACGCTCGAGCGGCCGCCCGAGGAACAGTACGACCGACTGACGGGGAGCCGAGAGGTCGGCGAAGACGGCGAGCCCTACGAGAGCATTCGCGGCGAGAAGCTCACGAAAATCTTCGGCCAGACGCCGCGGGATGTCGGGCAGGTGCGCGACGACTTCGAGCACTACGAGGCCGACATTCTGTTCCCGAACCGGTTCCTGATCGACAAGGACATCCGCAGCGGGCTTCGAGTACCGGAGCGACGCGCCGACGACGACTCGCTTGTCGTCCCCCACGACGAGGTCGAATCGGCCGCTGTCGACGCCGACCCCCGCGTCAACACGTTCGACATCGAGGTCGACGACCGGAACGGCTTCCCCGAGGACGGCGAGGAACCGATCGTCTGTCTCACCAGCCACGACTCCTATCGCGACGAGTACATCATGTGGCTCTACAAGGCCCCGATCGGCGACGGCGAGATCCCGGCCGAAATCGACGACTACGACCCCATCGAGGGCGCGATCGACCACGACGTTCGAGCCTTCGAGGACGAAGAAGCCATGCTCGAGGCCTTCATCGAGTACATCGACGAGACCGATCCCGACATCCTCACGGGCTGGAACTTCGAGGACTTCGACGCGCCCTATTTCCTCGACCGCCTCGAGGAACTCGACGGTCCCCACCACGAGTACGACCTCTCGATCGACCGACTCTCCCGTGTCGACGAGGTCTGGCGGAGCAACTGGGGCGGCCCCGACATCAAGGGCCGCATCGTCTTTGACCTGTTGTATGCCTACCAGCGGACGGTCTTCTCCGAACTCGATTCCTACCGGCTCGACGCGGTCGGCGAAGCGGAACTCGGCGTCGGGAAGGAGCGCTACGCCGGCGACATCGGGGACCTCTGGGAGGGCGACCCCACCCGGCTGCTCGAGTACAACCTCCGGGACGTGGAACTCTGCGTCGAACTCGACCGCCAACAGGAGATCGTCACCTTCTGGGACGAGGTGCGCTCGTTCGTCGGCTGCAAACTCGAGGACGCCCCCACCCCCGGAGATGCGGTGGACATGTACGTCCTCCACGAGGCCTACGGGCGGTTCGCGCTGCCGTCGAAGGGTCAACAGGAGGCCGGCGAGGAGTACGAGGGCGGCGCGGTGTTCGAGCCGATCACGGGCGTCAAGGAGAACGTCACCGTGCTGGACCTGAAGTCGCTGTATCCGATGTGTATGGTGACGGTCAACGCCTCGCCCGAGACGCGGGTCGATCCGGACGAGTACGACGGCGAGACGTTCGTCGCGCCGACCCAGCCCGAACCGACCCACTTCCGGAAGGAGCCCGACGGCGTCATGCGGGAGATGATCAACGAACTGCTGTCCGAACGCGAGGAGAAGAAGTCCCAGCGCAACGAGTACGAACCCGGCACCAGGGAGTACGAGCAGTACGACCGACAGCAGGGAGCTGTCAAGGTTATCATGAATTCTCTCTACGGGGTGTCTGGATGGGAACAATTCCGCTTATATGATAAGGATGCAGCAGCCGCAATTACCGCCACCGGCCGTGAAGTGATCGAATTCACCGATACCGCCGCAGGTGAACTAGATTATCAGGTCGCGTATGGTGACACGGATAGTGTCATGCTCGAGCTCGGCCCCGACGTGTCGAAAGAAGAGGCCCTCGAGCAGTCTTTCGAGATTGAAGAGTATATCAACGGCCGGTACGACGACTTCGCGCGCGAGGATCTGAACGCCGAGGATCACCGCTTTCAGATCGAGTTCGAGAAACTCTACCGGCGGTTCTTCCAAGCCGGCAAGAAGAAGCGATACGCCGGCCACATCACGTGGAAAGAGGGCAAAGACGTCAACAACGTCGACATCGTCGGCTTCGAGTATCAGCGCTCGGATATCGCCCCGATCACCAAGGAGGTCCAACACCGCGTCATCGAGATGATCGTCCGCGAGGGCGACGTCGAAGGGGCAAAGGAGTACGTCAACGGCGTCATCGAAGACGTCCTCGAGGGGGAAATCTCGCTCGAGGACATCGCGATCCCGGGCGGGATCGGCAAGCGACTGGACAACTACGACACCGACACGGCACAGGTTCGGGGCGCGAAGTACGCCAACCTCCTGTTGGGAACCAACTTCCAGCGCGGGAGCAAGCCGAAGCGACTCTACCTCGACCGTGTCGATCCGTCGTTCTTCGAGCGACTCGAGGAAGAGGAAGGGTTCGACGCCCGCACGGACCCGCTCTACGGCGCGTTCAAGCGCGATCCCGACGTTATCTGCTTCGAGTACGAAGACCAGATCCCCGAGGCGTTCGACGTCGACTACGACAAGATGCTCGAGAAGACGCTGCAGGGCCCGATCGAGCGGATCCTCGAGGCGCTTGGGATCTCGTGGGAAGAAGTGAAGAGCGGACAGGAGCAGAAGGGCTTAGACAGCTTCATGTAGGCTCTTATGTCCCCCGAGGAGTTAGAGTCTTCAAATAGCTGCGGTTTGAGTGACCGAAAATCGCTATCAAAGGGACCCGCTCGAACACAACACGAGTTTTTCTTTTAGAAAATTATTTTGCTAATGTGGGACCGTATCCAATTGGATACGAAACCGTTATCAGTCATACGACCCTCCCCTTAGGTGAGCGAATACTATGGCACGTCTCGAACTAAACAACCTGCACGCGGAAGTAGCGGAGGGCGACGAGAAGATCCTCGAGGGCGTCAATCTCGAGGTCCAGTCGGGCGAGATCCACGCCCTGATGGGACCGAACGGCTCCGGGAAGTCGACGACCGCGAAGGTTATCGCCGGTCACCCGGCCTACGAGGTCACCGACGGTGAGGTTCTGCTTCACCTCGAGGACGAGGAGTTCGGCGAGGATATCGAGATCGACGAGGACCAGCGCACGTGGAACCTGCTGGACCTCGAACCCAACGAGCGCGCTGCGCTCGGTATCTTCCTCGGCTTCCAGTATCCGGCCGAGATCGAGGGCGTCACGATGACGAACTTCCTCCGCACGGCGCTCAACGCCAAGATCGAAGAGCGCGAGGAGCTCTTCGAGGACGAGGAAGACGAGGCTGAAGCCGAGGACGAAGAAGGCTTCGAGAACTCGCCGATGGAAGGCCCCGCGGACGAGGGCGACGTCGGCGTCGCCGAGTTCCAGCAGATCCTCCAGGAAAAGATGGAGCAACTGGACATGGACGAGAAGTTCGCCCAACGCTATCTCAACGCCGGCTTCTCCGGCGGGGAGAAAAAGCAAAACGAAGTGCTGCAGGCCGCTATCCTCGAGCCCTCGGTCGCCGTCCTCGACGAGATCGACTCCGGGCTCGACATCGACCGACTGCAGGACGTCTCCAGCGGGATCAACGCACTGCGCGACGAGCAGGGCACCGGGATCCTTCAGATCACCCACTACCAGCGTATCCTCGACTACGTCGAGCCCGATCACGTCCACGTGATGCTCGACGGCCAGATCGCCAAGAGCGGCGGTCCCGAGCTCGCCGAGGAGCTCGAGGACAAGGGGTACGATTGGGTCCGCGAAGAGGTCTACGGCACCGCGTAACCGGATTCGACTAGAACAACCGTAATAACGCTACAGCCGTAAACACAACTACATCAAACAATGAGTTCCGATCAAGACCACCTAAAAGAGACAGACACTGAGGCCCGGTTCGAGTTCAAGAAAGAGGAGAACTCCGCCGTCAGATCCGGCAAAGGCCTGACCGAAGAGGTCATCCGCATGATCTCCGAGGACAAGGACGAGCCCGACTGGATGCTCGAGCGGCGTCTCCGTGCACTCGAGCAGTATCACAACATGCCGATGCCGTCCGACTGGCCCGGCATGCCCGATCTCTCCGAACTGGACGTCGAGGAGATCATTCCCTATATCCGACCGGACGTCGACAAGCGCGAAGGCGTCGACGACTGGACGGAACTGCCCGACGAGATTCAGGACACGTTCGACAAGCTCGGCATTCCGGAAGCGGAGAAAAACGCCCTCTCGGGCGTCGGTGCCCAGTACGAGTCCGAGGTCGTCTACCAGAACATGCAAGAGCAGTGGGAGGAGAAAGGCGTCATCTTCTGTAACATGGATGAGGCCGTTCGCGAACATCCCGAGCTCGTCAAAGAGCACTTCATGACGACCTGCGTGCCGCCGAGCGACAACAAGTTCGCCGCCTTGCACGGGGCCGTCTGGTCCGGCGGGTCGTTCGTCTACGTCCCAGAAGACGTTACTGTCGAGATGCCGGTTCAGGCCTACTTCCGGATGAACTCCGAAGGGATGGGCCAGTTCGAGCACACGCTCATCATCGCCGAGGAAGGCTCGGAAGTCCACTACATCGAGGGCTGTTCGGCACCGAAGTACGGCACCCACAACCTCCACAGCGGCGGCGTCGAGGTTTTCGTCGGCGAAGACGCTCACGTTCAGTACTCGACTGTGCAGAACTGGTCGAAGAACACGTTCAACCTGAACACCAAGCGCGCCATCTGCGAAGAGAACGGCACGATGGAGTGGGTCTCGGGCAGTATGGGCTCGAAAGTGACCATGCTCTACCCGTGTACGATCCTCAAGGGTCGTGGCTCGACCGACACCCACATCACCATCGCCCTGGCGGGCGAAGGGCAGGACATCGACACCGGCGCGAAGGTCTACCACAACGCGCCCGAGACGAGTTCGACCATCGAGTCCAAGTCGATCTCCAAGGACGGCGGCCGTACCAACTACCGCGGCCTCGTCCACATCGCAGACGGTGCCGAGAACGCGAGCACCGCCGTCGAATGCGACGCGCTGATGTTCGACAACGAGTCCACGTCGGACACCATGCCGTACATGGAAATCGAGGAGTCGAAGGTCGACGTCGCACACGAGGCGACCGTCGGCAAGATTGGCGACGAAGACATCTTCTATCTGCAGAGCCGCGGTCTGGACGACGACGACGCCAAGAAGATGATCGTCGCCGGCTTCATCGAGCCGATCACGGAGGAACTGCCGATCGAGTACGCGGTCGAACTCAACCGTCTCATCGAACTCGAGATGGAGGGGAGCCTCGGATAATATGAGCGCCGGAACACAGGTACACGCCAATCTGACCGAAGAACAGGTACGCGAAATCAGCGAGGACCTCGACGAGCCCGAGTGGCTCTTAGAGACCCGACTCGAGGCCCTCGCGGCCCTCGAGGAGCTCGAGATGCCGGATGTCATCCGGACACCGGGTCGGGACTGGACGAACCTCCACGAACTCGACTTCGAGTCGCTGGTGGACCCGCTAAACGCGGCCGAGAACAAGGATCAAGTCGGTCCCGACGAGGCCGACGTGCTCTCGTGGGCAGAGGCCGTCGACGAGCACGAGGAGCTCCTGAAAGAGCACTTCGGCAGCATCGTCGATCCCCAGGAGAACTACCTGACGGCACTCTCGACGGCGCTGTTTAGCACCGGGACGGTCATCTACGTTCCCGAAGGCGTCGACGCCGAGGACATCGCCATCCGAACCGAGCAGAACTCCCGCTCGCTGTTTAACTACACCCTCGTCGTCACCGAGGAATCGTCCTCGGTCACGATTCTCGAGCGCCAGTCGACCGGTTCGGAAGCCGACGAGCAGTACTACAGCGGCATCGTCGAAGTCGCCGCCGGCGAGAACAGCTACGTCCAGTACGGCAGCCTCCAGAACCTCTCGGAGGAGGCCTACAACTTCACCGTCAAGCGCGGCGTCACCGACACCTACGCCACGATCGACTGGATCGAGGGCAACCTCGGGACCCAGCTGACCAAGACCGAGGTTTCGACGGAGCTTCGCGGCGACTCCTCGGAGACCCAGATCGTCGGGGCCTTCTACGGCCACAACGACCAGCACTTCGACCTCGACGCGAAGGTCTGGCACCGCGCCGAGCACACGACCGCCGATCTCGTCACCCGCGGCGTCACCGACGACATCGCCCGCTCGGTCTACGAGGGCGTCCAAGACGTCGGCTCCGATGCGTGGGACACCAGCTCCTACCAGCGCGAGAACACGCTGATGCTTAGCGACGAGAGCGAGGCCGACGCCTCCCCGAAGCTGATCATCAACAACCACGACACCGAGGCCAGCCACTCCGCGACGGTCGGCCAGATCGACCAGGAGGACCTGTTCTACATGACCTCCCGCGGTGTCGACCCACGATCCGCGCGGAACATGCTCGTCGAGGGCTTCTTCGTGCCCGTCCTCGAGGAAGTCGACGTCGACGAACTCCGCGACGATCTCACGGACCTGATCGACGCGCGGCTGCGCCAGCGCGACTAACCGCTGTCGCCGCTGTCGAATCCGATTCAAGCGCCGTTTCTCGCGTTTTCGCTGTCCGTGCTCCGAGACGACTAAGTAACAGCGGCTCTCTTGTGGTGATATGAGTCTGGGACAGCGTGTCTCGAGCGACCACCAGTTGACCCGATTGCTACAGATCGGGGTCGTGCTGGAGGAACTCGTCGAGTCACGCGCCGCCCACCACATCGACTCGCTCCCGCCGGCGGAGCGAGCGGACTTCGACGAGGAGGTGGAAGAGTTGCTCGCGGAAGCCGCCGCGGAGTCGGCCGAACACCGCGAGCGACTCGAGGCGCTGATCGACGATCTCGAGGCCGAAACAGTCGGATACGAGGAAATCAACGCACTGGTCGACGCCCAGTACGGGCCACCAGAGGATACGGACGGGGTCCTCTACGATCAGTTAGCGAACGAGGAGACGGCCTACAAGTTCTACGACGACCTGATCGAGGCAATCGAGGCCTCCGATTCGGAGTTCGCCGTCGATCGCGACCGGCTGCTCGAGACCCTCTCTGACATCCGCGAGGAGGAAAAGGAGGGTGTCGAGGAAGTGACCGATATCATGGAGCACAGAGCATGATCGGGGCGACGGCCACCGCGGCGGGCGCGGCCGTCGACGGTGATACAGTCGAGACGCGCACCGATTCCCGGGTTCGGGCACACCGGCGAGGGACCGACGCAGCACGCAACGCGACCGACGGAGGGACGCTATGAACACCGCAGATCAATATCTCAAGGCGATCTATCTGGCGCAACGAATCGAGGACGGTCCCGCATCGACCGGCACGCTCGCGGACTTACTCGAGGTAAGCCCGGCGAGCGTCAACGAGATGATCGGGAAACTCGAGGACCGCGAGCTCGTCGACCACGAGAAGTATAAGGGAGCCAGCCTGACCGACGAGGGACTCGAGCGCGCCCACAACGCGCTACAGACCTACTGTATCATCGAGCGGTTCCTCGCGAACGTCCTCGAAGTCGAGGAGTTCCGCGACGAGGCTCGCGCACTCGAGAGCGTCATCGACGACACGGTCGCCGAACGGCTGGATACGATTATCGACCGGCCAGACCAGTGTCCCGACTGTTTCGACGCCGAGCAGGACTGCTGTGAACTGCTCGAACTCGAAGCCAGCGGTCACGCGGACTGAGACTTACTTTTTGTTTCCGGATCCCGGCCTGACCGGATCGATGTCCCCGTTCTCGGGGCGGTCGCCGAATCGAATGTAGCGACGCCCGACGAGCGTGGCGGCCGCGAGGGCGACGGCAACCGCCACGGCTAGCCCGACTGGGAACGACCAGGAGTCGCCCGACCAGTCGGCCTCGAACACGTCGGCGTAGTAGCTCCCCACCTCGTCCCCGTAAAGCGCGACGAGCACCTCGCGGTTGTTCTCGAGGGAGTTCGAATTCCAGTTTGCGCTCCCGACGACCGCGATTTTGCGATCGATCACGACGCCCTTGGCGTGGATCTTCTCGAACCGGTCGGTGTCTTCGACGAGTCGGACCTCGAGTGGGATGTCTTCTCGATCGGCAAGACGTTCGAGGTCGGCCGCCAGCGCCTCGTTCTCGTCGGCGTTGTACCACGCCGAGCCGAGCAGGATTCGGACGTCGACGCCGCGGCGTGCCGCCGCGAGCGTCTCCTCGAGCACCGAGACGTCGGCGGCGATACTGGGCTGGATAACGAGGATTTCGTCGTCAGCGCCGGCCAGTAACTCCTGTAACCGCCGGTCGGCGTTGTCCGGCGCGAGCAGGAGTTCGGCCGACTCGACGGGAATCGTCACCGCCTCGTGATTCGTCGGGAACTCGGACCGTGAGTCGGCGCTTGTAAAGTCTTGATTCTCCTCCTCGACGAACGAGGTGGTCGTACGATAGCTCTCTCCGGACACCGTATCCCGACCCTCGAAGTCGGCGTGAAAGACGGTTGCGAGGTCGGCTGCGAGAGTCTCGTCCGCAAACTGGACGCCCCAGCCGCGGCTGCTCTCGCCGCCGATACCTGATGGCTTCCAATTCTCGCTGGTGACCAGTATGCGGTCGTCGGCGACGGCGTATTTGGGATGGTGGTACCGGTAGCGTGCGGCCTCCCCGCCGATAGCTCGCACCTCGACGCCGCCTGCCTCGAGCGTCTCGATGACACCCTTGGTCGGTGCCGGGGTCCCGCCAACCGGACTCGCCTCGAGGAGCACCCTGACGTCGACGCCGCGCTCGGCCGCGGCGACGAGGTCGGCGGCGATCGCTTCGGAGGTCAGAGTGTAGCCGGCCAGCAGGAGCCGGTCGTCGGCGTTTCGAATCGTTTCTCGCGGGATCTCCGGGCTATCGGGGAGGACGAACGCCGTGGCGTCGTCGACTTCGCTGCTCGAGACGGGGAGACAGGTCGCGTCTCGCGGCCACCATTGGCCCTGTGTCGGCTGCTCATCGCCGTCACTGGCGGTTCGGTACCACTGTTCTGCAGTCGGCGCGCGCTCATAAGAGACCGAATCGATCGTGGCCGTCGCATTTCGCAGTTGGAGGTCGTCGCCGTCGGTCGCGAGTTGGAGATGTCCCTCGAGTTCGAGGACCGGCGCGTCGGTCAGCGTCCGCGTGACGTTCGGAGCCGTGCTTACCGCGACACGTCCGGAGACCGTCTCGTTCGGCAGTGTCGCCGTCGTGTGACCGTCGGTGAGGGTGACGTTCTCGAGTCGGGTTTCGGGCGGCGTCTCGAGGACGGCGAACTCGCCGACGTTTTCGTCGGTCGTCGGGTTCAGGTAGAGGCCGACGATCTGCGGTCGTGTCGGAGAGTCGCTGTCGTTCGCGTCCCCGTCGGCCGCTCGAGTCGGACAGGCGAGGGCAGCGCCGGCAGCCGGACTCGAGTTCGGTTCTGCGATCGCTCGAGTGGCCGGCCGATCACCTACCGCTGTCCCGTGGCCGACCGCAAAGCCCGCCAGTACTGCGGTACTACAGAGGAGACAACAGGCGAAGACGGCGACGAGGGCGGCCCGCCGGACGTGCATCGCTCCCTCTGGCCGTCTATCGGTACTTAAAATGTCGGAGCAAGGTGATCGGCTCGAATCGGTCTGGGATGGGTTTCGACGATCCGTTCGTCAGGCCGCGGGCTCGAGGTCGGCGTTCTCGGCTTCGGCTTGGACGAGATACGCGCGATCGTCGTCGTAGTCGGCGACGATCGCGAGGGCGTCTTGGGTGCCGATTCGATTGAGCGCCCACGCGGCGCTGGCCCGGACGCGGTCGGAGTCGTCGTCTTCGAGAACGTCCGCGAGCGGGTCGATGGCGCGGGTATCGCCGATCAGGCCGAGCGCGCGGGCGGCCCAACTGCGAACGTCGGCCTCGTCGGCGACGAGCTGTTGGGCGATCGGCTCGACCGCCTCTGTGGCACCGATCTCGCCGAGCGCGCGGAACGCGGGCTGTTGGAGGTTCGGGTTCGAGTCGACGTAATCAACCAGCGTCTCGACGATCTCCTCGGTCTCGACGCCGATCTTCCCGAGGATACGCATTGCGGCCTGATCGCGGCGGTTTGCTTTCTGCAACATCGCGTCGATGGCCGGCTCCGCACTGGAACCCATGCGCTCGAGGGACTCCAGACAGTGTTCCTCCATGAAATCGGAGTCGAAGGTATCGAGCGCGAGCAGGATCTGATCGACGTTGCCCTGTTTCTCGTGGACCTTGAGCGCGTGCCACTCCGGTGGGAAGTCTTTGACGTGATCGAGCACGTCGTAGTAGCCCTCGCGGCGGAGCTGTTCGCGGATCTCGAGGTCGGTCCATTCGGTCGCGTCGTCGATATCGCTCTCGAGATCGTCGGTGGCCTCGAGTAAGCCGGCAATCGTCTCCGCGTCGTCGTCAGCGTCGAGAGCAGCGTCCTCGACCGCTTCGACTGCGTCGTCGAGGGTCGCGTCCAACTGGTCGGGAACCGTCTCGCCCTCGTTGACCAGCGTGACCGAACTTCCGAGCAGGTCGTTCAGGTCGTCGAGGAAGTCGTCGACCGCTTCGATCAGTTCGGCGTTGCCCTCCTCGGTCCAGCGGGTGCCCGTGATCGTCCCGCTCGCGCCGTCAATCTCGTCCACGACGTCTTCCCCGTAGGGACCGCGCTGGTCCTCGAGGTCTGACTCGAGATCGGAGAGGTCGCTCTCAATCTCGTCGTACTCGTCCTGCAGTTCCTCTTCGGGCGCGGGTACCTCGTCTTCCTCCTCCTCTTCTTCGTCGGTCTGGGGCGGCTCCGGTATCTCGACGCTCTCGAGTTCGGTGCGGAACGAATCGAGATCGGCCTCGACGACGTCGAGGTCGTCTTCGGTCTCGGCCGCTTCGAGGTTCGACTCGAGCCCCTCGAGATCGGCGGCGAGTGCCTCGAGCCGTTCGCGGATGGCCTCGAGATCGGCCGACTGTTCCTGTTCCGCCTCGTCCGCTTCCCCGTCGGCGGCCGCGTCGTCACCGGTCGTCTCGTCCTCGCTCATAGTCCCACCTCGGGACGACGCCGACGCGTGACAGTGTACATACTCTACGGTCGTGTCAGCACGGCCCTAAGCGTTTCCATGCACGTCGACCTCGCCGGTCCGCTCGGCGTCGCCCCAGTAGAGCCATGGGCTGAGTGCCATGTAGGCGAGTCCGAGCGTCAGGAGGGCGTAGGGAAACGTTCGGCCGACAACGTTCGGGAGGAGGATCGCGAGCGCGTGGACGACGCCCATGATTCCGGCGTCTCTGGCCAGCAGGTCGGGGTACTGGATCCGCGAGACCATTAGGTAACAGAACGCGCCGGTGACTGCGAGTACGAGCACCGGCTGGGTCTCGCCCGCGAGGATAGCCGCGCCCAAAACGGTCGCGGCCAGCGTCGTCTGGACGCCCTCGGTGTGACTGCCGGAGATGTCGTAGGCGGTGTACATCCCCAGCCGGGTGACGGCCATCGCGACGAACAGCGCACAGACCGCGGTCACGACCAGCAGTACGGGGCTGATCGCGTCGAATCCGACCTCGAGGCCGTCGGTGACGACCACGAAAGAGAGCACTGCGGGGGCGACAGCGAAGGAGGCAACATCGGCGAGCGAATCGAGATACGGGCCGGCGTCGGTGCCGCCGTAGCGGCGCGCGAGGATGCCGTCGAGGCCGTCCGCGATCGCCGCCAGCAGGATGAGTCGAGCGGCGAGCTCGATATCGACGACCGCGACGACGACCGCGACGAACCCCAGCGCGGCGTTTGCGATCGTCACCGCGTCGGCGACACCGAGCCGACCGGCGAACCGGGGGAGCATATGCCCGGATTCGACGGGGAGCTACCTTACGTGTTTTCGTTTCTACGGGGTCGCCGTTTTCGAGAACTGAACCGGGGCGGTTATACCGTGACTCTCCTAACGATCACGTATGCAACGGCGCGTCTATCTCGCCGCCGTCGGAACCGCCGCATCGGCCACTCTGGCGGGGTGTTCGTCCGTGCTCGGCGCGTTCGACGACGAGTCCTGCAGCGGTGCGGACTGTTATATCGGGATGAGTCGCACCGAGTTTACCCCCGAGAGCTACGAAGTCTCGGTTGGCGACACGGTCGTCTGGAAGAACACGAGCGAGGCCTATCATACCGTTACGGCCTACGAGAGCCAGATTCCGGACGAGGCCGAGTACTTCGCGTCCGGCGGCTACGAGAGCCAGTCGGCCGCCTACGACGCGTGGGACGACCACGGCGGCGAACTCGAGACGCGCGATACGTACGAACACACCTTCGAGGTCCCGGGCACCTACGACTACTTCTGTATCCCCCACGAGCGAGCCCAGATGGTCGGCAAAATCGTCGTCACCGAGTAACGGCCGGCGCATTGTCGTCGCCGTCTGCGGCGTATCGGTTCGCCACATCGCGCTGTGACTCGAGTCCGGCAGGGCCACGTTTATGCCTCGAGGGGCGTATTTTACCGCCGTAATGATCGTTATTCACGCGCGTTTTCCGCTCGATCCCGATCGCCGCGACGACGCCCTCGAGTTGATCGACGATCTCGTCACCAAGTCCCAGACGGAAGACGGCGTGATCGACTACCGAGCTACGACGGACGTCTCCGATCCGAATCTCGTCCGCTTCTTCGAGCAGTACGAAGACGAGGACGCGTTCGCCGAACACGGCCAGACAGAGCACTTCCGAGAGTTCGCGGCGGCGCTCCCGGAACTCCTCGCCGGCGATCCCGATGTCACGAAGTTCGATGTCGAGTCGGCCGAAGATGTCGAACTCTGAACCCAGAGTCCATCCCACTACCGAGAGGTCGTTTTTGGACTGTCTCGCGTTCGGAGCCGCGGCTCCCTGATCGCTAGCGCTGAACTGCCGCAAAATATCGAAACGGGTCGCGAGGAAATTCGAACGAACTCGCCGTCGATTCAGTCGCTCGTCGCGACGTCTTCGTCGTCGACATCGACCGCGGTCGCTTCCTCTTCGGCGACTTCCTCGGGGTGGGCCTCGAGGGTAGTCTTCTGGATCTCGACGCGGCGCAGCGGGTAGATCGTCTTGGCCTCGCCGTAGATGGCGGAGGAGAGACGACCCTCGACGACGCTGTCGACGAGTTCCTCGAAGGAGCGCTCCTCGGCGGCTTCCTCGATCATCTGAACCATCTGTTCGCGGATGGCCTTCTCCTGGCTCGCGTCGGCCTTTTTCGTCGTGAAGGCGACGGGCTGGATCTGGACGCGGTAGTCGTCCGTCGTGAGGACGGTGACGTAGGCCTCGATCTTGGATGCACCGCGTCGAACGAGCGAACGCAGGTAGTCCCGCGTCAGCGAGTGTTCGACGAATTCGGTGTAGGCGCTGTCGCTGCCCACGTCCGTGATCTTGAAGGTGAGCTTCGTGTTGTTCTCGCTTGCGTTGTTGTTGAGTTCGCCGAGCGTCGTCTCGAGCGTTCGGCCGTAGACTTTCTCCGGTTCGTCAGCGGGGGTTTCGCCGAGTTCCTGGCGGTCGAACTGCTCGGGTGCCAGAACGGTGTACCACCGCTTTTCCTGTTTCGCACGTGAAACTGATCGTTCACTCATTGTGTTGTGTCGTGTTGTGAGTCGCTGTCGGACACAGGTCCCGTGTCCGTCGGTTCGTCGCGCTGTCCGGGTCGTCCCTGCTCGACGATGTCGATCGCGACCTCGAGGTTGACGACGTAGTCGTCGACCGTCGACTGGAGCCCGCTGGTCGCCTCGCGGTCGATCCGCGTGACGATCGTGGCTGTGTGGTCGTCGCCTGCCGTCGCGTCGCTCCCGTCGCGCTCGACGGTCGTCGTCATCTCGTCGGTGTTGTCGGGGCTAAGCGCCCGCGCGAGGAGTGCTGCATCGTCGTGTTCCGTCCTGATCGTCGCGCGCCGGCTCATAGCAGGCCCCTCACTGCCGCGATAATCGTCGATTCGTCCACGTCCGGGTCGTATCGAAGGTAACCGCGCCGATGGCCGATGTCGTACTCGATGCCGGTGTCGGTCTCGGACCCGTCGTCCGCTTCTGGGTCCGACGCTGCCGCAGTGTCCGCGAGTTCGCGAGCGACTCCCTCGACGGTCGCGCCGAGGGAACCGGCCTCGCGAGTCGCGATGGCGGCCTCGCCGTCGGAAACGGCGAGGACGGTCGGTTCCGGTGACCTGGTGGCCGCCGCGACCTGTGCGACCGCTTCGACAGGACCGTCGTCGATTCCGACGACGAACACCCCGTCGTAGCGACCGGTCGACGCTGACTCGAGGGCCCCGTGAGCGCGGCGTCCGTACTCGCGCCACGCCTCGAGTGCGAGCTCGCGAACGTCGTGGCCAATCGCGAGTGCCGTCCCCGTTCCGGGGTCGGTTCGTGCCAGCGCCTCGAGCACGTCGGCGAAGCCGCCGAGCGTCGCGAAGGGGGAATCGGGCGTGGCGTCGGGCCGCAGCGCCCGGCCGATCGTCTCCGCGGCGGCGTCGGTGGCCTCGTCCGCACCGACGGCGTCGAGTGCGACGAGCGAGCCGATCGCGCGATGATCCTCCGCGTCGAGCGCGTCGGGATCGTCGGCGTCGGCGTCCGAAAGCGCCTCGCGGGCCGCGTCAGGATCGCCCGACCACGGCGCGCGAAGGCGCGTCGAGTAGGCGAGCCCGTCGATCGGGTCAGCGGTCGGTACCGCGACACCCGGTCGCCGCTCGAGGAGTCCGCGTTCGCGTGCGGTCTCGAGAAGCCACTCGCTCTCGCCCGCACCCGGATCGCCGCCGCTGGCGACGAAACCGGCGAGTGCGAGCAGCGGATCCGGCGTCGCACCGAGTTCGCGGACGAGGTCGACGGCGTCGAGTGCTGCGGGTCGGTCCGTCGCCTCGAGTTCGAGGATGTGCTCGCCGTCGGCAGCCGCGTCGGCGGCACCGAGGACGATCGTCACATCGCCGTCGTTGGTCGGCGCTCGAACGCGCTCGGATCGTTCCGCGACCGTCCGTCCGACGGTCACCTGAAACGGCGTCTCGCGCTCGGCGAGGGCGCTCGCGAGGAGGCCACTCGCCGCGAGTGCGTCACCGTCAGCGCGGGCGACGATTCGGACGAAGCCGGCGCTCTCGAGTGCGCTCGTGGCGGACACCGGCTCGGCGGATCGACCCTCGGTGGACATCTACTTATTCGGCGTCTTCGATGAGTTCTTGGGCGAACTCGGGCGTGTACGTGAAGTCCGGCTCGAGTTCGTCGCCGCGGTAGTAGTCCGCGAGGCGTCGAACTTTCGCTTCGGTGTTCTGCAGGGCGCGCTTGTTCTGGTGGTCCTGCTGGTTCTGCTGCATGTGTTCGCGCAGGCGCACTGCTCGTTCCATCAGGTTCCAGAGGTCCTCAGGGATGTCCGCTCGCGCGTCGTTTTCCTCGAGGATCTCGGTTATTTTCTTTCCGGTCGCCAGCTTGACGTCCGGAACGGGCGTGCCGGTGACGCCTTCGTCACGTAGCTTCATCCCGATCTGACTCGGTTCGTGGCCCTGCTCTGCTAGTTCGACGACCCGATCTTCGATGTCTTCGGGGTCGACGTCGCTCCACTCCGGCGGTTCGTCTGCCGACGGCTTGTCCGAACCGGACGAGCCGCGACGGCGGGTGTGCATTCGTGCCATTGTTGAGGATAGGAATCGCACTGACCGCTCGTATACTGTCAATCGACAGTATCGGCTCTCTGCACTTCCGCAATCCCAAGCCACCCGAAAGAGTGGGTGACACAGTCAGATTTGCGGCCGTGCGCTTCCCACCGGCTTTTCCCTCGTCGGGGACTAAAGGGTTTCTACATCGCCGGCGCCGCCGATTCCCGCTCGAGTACCGATCAGACGACACGTCCCGACGCGAGTGGGCTTCTCGGGAGAGCCGATCCGGTATCCGGCTGGCTAATCTGCTGCTGAGATGACAGCTTGTGGAACTGTTCTGTCCGATGAGTGATCGTGCGTTACGTTCATACCGCGGGAGTCCGAAGTTACCGGTACGGAATGAGGCGCGAGCACTTCACGTTAGACGTCACCAATATCGACTGGGTCGAAACCGGCGGTGAACCCGAAAAGCCCGCGGTATCGATCGATTTCACCGGCCCGGCGACGATGCTCCGCGAGCGCCTCACTGGTCCCGGCGGAGACGTTCTCGAGGCGAGCGAAACCGACGTGGCCCTCCGACTACAGGGGCCACTCGGGGACGACACCACGGGGGTAGTGAGCGTGACCAACCGCGTCACCGGCGAATTCATCCTCGAGCTCAACGAAGACGCCGCGGATGTCCTCCAGTTTATCCGGGCAGCGCGGGGCTACGGCGAGGACGCCGCCGACGAGGGCCGGTACGAGGTCGAACTCACGCTCGACGGCGAGCCGTTCGTCACCTACGACAAACGGACCTTCCTCGTCTACGACGACGAGGGGAGCCTGCTCCGCCAGCACAGCCTGATCCCAAGCGGGGTCGAACTGTAACCTCCGCGCGCCGGGATTTTCTACTGAGCGGGACCGGACCGGCAGCTATAAGTGTTTTAGGGTTGCCTAAATCGAACGTATACCGGCAGACGCCGGAGTTGATTCATGGCGAACGGACAGCTACTCACGACGGCGGTCGAGGACGAACCCCGGGAACCGACGGGCGCGGAGACGGTTCTGGAACTCGACGGCGTCGCGAAACGATTCGGCAGCGAGGACGTCATCGGCGACCTCTCGCTGTCCGTTCGCGACGGTGAGATCCTGACGCTGCTCGGCCCGTCGGGCTGTGGGAAGACCACGACGCTGCGTCTGATCGCCGGCCTCGAGAGACCGAACGCCGGGACGGTCACGCTGCAAGACGAGACCGTCGCCGGCGACGGACGCTTCGTCCCGCCGGAGGAACGCGGCGTCGGCGTCGTCTTTCAGGATTTCGCGCTGTTCCCGCACCTGACCGCCCACGAGAACGTCGCCTTTGGCCTCAAAGACTGGGACGAGGTCGACCGCGAGGACCGCGTCGACGAACTCCTCGAACTCGTCGGGCTCGCGGACCACGGCGCGGACTATCCGGACGAACTCTCCGGCGGCCAGCAACAGCGGATCGCGCTCGCGCGGTCGCTGGCTCCCGAACCGGAGATGCTCCTGCTCGACGAACCCTTCTCGAACTTGGACGTCGACCTGCGCGTCGAGATGCGCGAGGAGGTCCGCCGGATCATCAAGGAAACCGGCGTCACCGCCATCTCCGTCACGCACGATCAGGAGGAGGCGCTGTCGATCTCCGATCGGGTCGCCGTGATGAACGACGGCGACATCGAGCAGATCGACACTCCCCAACAGGTCTTCCAGCAGCCCGAATCACGGTTCGTCGCAGGCTTTCTCGGCCACGCCAGTTTCCTCTCGGGCGAGGTCCGCGACGATCACGTCGACACCGCACTCGGCCACGTGTTCCGCGACGATGTTCACGGGCTGGCCCACCAGTACGACGGCAGCGTCGTCGACCTCCTGGTGCGCCCGGACGACGTGACGGCCTTCCCCACCGACGGACCAGAGGCCGACGGGCGCGTCGTCTATCGACGATACCTCGGCCCGACAGTCCTCTATCGCGTGGAACTTGACAGCGGCGAGACCATCGCCTGCATGCACAACCACTCCGACCGCATCGACCTAGACGAACGCGTCGGCGTCCGCGTCACCGCGGATCACGAACTGGCGTGGTTCCCCGCGGATCACCGTGACGGCGTCGACGCGAATACGGACGTGCCCCCTGCCGGCGCTGACTAACCGCTTCGGCCGCCGCTGGCCTCTCCGGAGAGTCAGTACGATGCCCTTCTCTCCCCCGCTGCCGGCCCAGCCCTATCGAATCAGTGTTCCGAACAGTTACGTTGATATACGGGGCACCGCGAGCCAGCGTATGGCTGACTGGCGGCACATCGCGACGTACTGTGGGATCGCCAGCCCGATCGTCTCGCTTGGCGCGATCGTGCTCGCGACGATCGCCGCCCCGACCGAGACGTTCACGTGGCAGGGGCGGGCCCTCTCGGATATGGGTCGCTACGGCGCGTCGACGTTCCCGCTGTTCAACGGCGGGCTGATCGCAGGCGGGCTGCTCGGGCTCCCGTTTGGCTGGCGGCTGTGGATCGCGAGCCGGAACACCCTCGAACGCCTCGGCACACTGTTGCTCGGGCTCACCGTCGTCGGGATGATCGGCGTGGGCGTCTTCTTCCTCGAGCATACGGTCGTCTACCTCGAGACGAGCCTGCACGGCCTCGCGGCGCTTTCGGTGTTCGGCGTGGCCCCGTTCGCGGCGTGGATCTACGGCTCCGGAGCGGTCCTTGCCGGCGACGGTCGGCTCGCGGTGGCGTCGTTCTGGCTCGGAAACGTCCATCCCGTCGCCTGGTTGGTGTGGGTGCTGTCGATCGGTGGCGTCGACACCAGCACGTGGTTTGCCGTGCCCGAATTCGTCGCCGCCGTCGCCATCGGTGGCTGGACCCTGCTGCTCGCGGTCACGCTTCTCCGTCGGGACGACGGCGAACTGGCCGCACCGAACCGCTGACGATCTCGGCCGGTTTTGCGACTCTCGGCCACACAACGCTTAAATCGAAACCGTTCCTATACGGGGATATGCATAAAGACGAACTTCTCGAGCTCCACGAAGAACTCGTCGTTATTATGGAGTACTTCTCGGATCGCGAGGAGGTCGACGAAACGCTGTTCGATCACTATCGCCAACTCGATGTGGATCCCTCTCACGTCCACAAATCGAAGAGCGAACACAAACACGCCGTCTTCGTCCTCGGGAACGCGCTGGCAAGTGCCATGAGCGAAGACGAGTTCTCGAGCGCCGGTCGGATCGGCAAGCGGATGAAGGAACTTGCCGAGGACGCAGAGTCAAAAATATAGCCCGTTTCTAGGCGAAACGTATTTAGTGTGGTTCTCGCTTGTTGAACTATGGACCCGCGCACGCAAGAGCGCGTCGAGGAGTGGGACTCCCGCCAGTTCAGCGGCGGTTTCGATGGCCTCTCCGATCTCGCTGACGCTGATTTCTCCGGTGCCGTCTCGGCGGTCGGCACGTGGCTTTTTATGCTCAACGGCCGGATCATCGGCGTCGTCGACGGCGATATCGAGGACTTCGAGACCGCCTCCGGGACACGCTACGAGGCCCCTCATCCGTCGCTGCCGCTACTCTGTGCAATGGAGGAACGCGGCGGCGAAACACGGGCGAAATACTACACCAACGAGACCCCGCTTCGAGAGGTCGACAACACCCTCCAGAGCGGCTCGTTTACCGGCTATATCGAACTGAGTGAAAACGTACTCAGCGGCGACTACTACGCCGTCTACTACGGCGGCCGCCGAATGGCCGCCGCCTACATCGGCAACGCCGGACGGCTGCTCACCGGCGACGAGGCCTTCGAACGAGCGGCCGACGAGGTCGGCATCTACGAGGTGACCGACGTCGAAATCGAGGTCACCGACGTTCCGGGAACCGGCGACGCCGGTGTCGGTGACGACGCCACGGGCGCGGGAGCGCTCGCCGACGGAGCCGACTCGCGGTCGGAGTCCGTCTCTCCCGCCGACCCGGGTGCGCCCGACCGGGGCGACTCGAGTGCCGAACCAGCCGCCGATTCGTCGAGTTCGTCGATCGAGCCGATCAACGTCTCGAGTACCGACTCGAGCGGAGGAGTCGACGCAGCCGACCCCGATCCGATCGAAGACGTGACCGTCGACGATCCGTCGTCACTGACGTCGGACATCGATCTCACGGGCGATCCGTCGGGGATCACCGCGACCGACGAGACGCCGGAAGGGACCGAGCCAGCTTCGGCCGGAATCACCGACGCGGAGCCGGCTACAACCGATTCCGAACCGACTCGCGATTTCGATACCGGCCCAGCAACACCCGAACGCGGAGACGCGGCCGACTCGAGGACCGACGACTCTCCGGTCACCGACTCGCCAGCCACTGACTCGCCGGACGGTGACTCCATCGACACCGGTCCCGGTGCCGTCACCGGGGCCGACGATGAGGGCGACGCTTCGTCCCCGACTGCCGACGCCGCCGAGGCGGCTGCAGCAGTCGATGCGGATCCAGTCGAGGCCGATCCGGACGATACGGTTGCGGATCCCGATACCGAGACGGCGACCGCGAGTCCCGATCTCGCGGAGGTCGAGGCGGCGGCCGAAGAACTGGAACGAAACGATATCTCGTGGGTCGACGAGGAAGACGAAGCCGCGGATCACGAGGGAACTGACGGCGACGACGCGCCGGAGCTGGCGGGCGACGACGACACCGCGACAGCAGCTGATACGAGTCCCGAGGCGGAAGACGAGGGCGACCTCGAGGAGCAGTTCGAACGCGAGGAAGCGTGGCGCGAAACGCGGCGCATTCCCTCGATCGATCCGGACAACAGCGAGGCCGACGAATCGGCGGCCGCGAGCGCGAGCGAGCGCGGTCGGGGGGAGAGCCGATCGGCGGTTTCGCCCTCGACAGCGGCGGACGCTGGGACCGATCCCGCAACCGCCGCCCCATCGAACGGCGCTCAGTCCGATTCGCCGACCGCAGAGTCGACGACCGATTCCGGGCAGTCGCCTGAGACGCGCGAGCAGCGATCGCGGACCCAATCGCGTGGACAGGGAACACAGGAGGCTGGACAGTCCCGGTCGGAACCGTCCACGTCGACGAGCGAGCGGAGCCAGAGCCGCGGACCGAGCGAGGAACAGGAACGGATCGCGGCGCTCACCGAGAAACTCGAGACCCTGCAGGAACAGCGCGACGCGCTCGTCGCGAAGGCCGAGGAACTCGAGGCCGAACGCGACCGACTGCGGTCGGAAAACGACGAACTGTCCTCGACGGTCGACCGGCTCCAGTCTCGAATCGAGGAACTCGAGACGGAACTGGAGCGCGAGCGCGCGCGCACCCAAGATGCCGGGCGCACGGAGTCCGGCGGAGCCGGTGGCGGTACCCAACTCTCGGCCCAGCAGGCGCTTTCGGGGACGAACCTCTTCGTCCGATACGCCTCGAAGAGCCAGCCGACGCTCGAGAAAGCCCACGACGGCGCTGCCGACCGCACCGACGTCGCGGCGAACCTGCAACTCGAGCATCACACGCAGTTCGACTCGGCCGACACCGTCGTCGACGGCGAACCGTTCGCCGACTTTCTCGCGTCGTCGATGGAACACCGGTTCGTCGACTGGCTCACCGAGATGCTCCTCTACGAGATCCGCGACACCGGCAACGCGGACGGACTGGGTGACCTCTACGACGCTATCCCGCGGATCGACCGGGCCGAACTCGACGCCACCATCTCGCTCGAGGACGACGACACCGAGGACGTTCCCGATCAGGTCACGTTCGACGTCGTCGCGTTCGACAAGATGGGGAATCCGTTGGTCCTGGTCACCCTCAACGACTCACGGGAGCCGGCATCGACGGAACTACTCGAGGGTCTCGAGGAAGCGGCCTCCGCGGTGAAGGCGAACTATCCGGATCTCGCGGCGGCGATCGCCGTCACCTCGAGTTACTTCGAGCCCGGCGCGCTCGAGGTGGCCGAGCAGGCGACCAGCGGCGGGTTCCTCAGCCGCGGCTCGAAACTCAGTTACGTCAACCTCTCCCGGAAGGAGGGGTATCACCTCTGTCTGGTCGAGTCGCGCTCCGAAGGGTTCCACATGAACGTCCCGGAGCTGTAGCAGGCCGTCGTCTTTTCCCACTTCCGTTCGATCCGATCGGTCCTGACCCCGCACAGCAGCTGAACCCGCGTTCGAACGGTGACGAGGCGCTCGGACCGTAGCGGCCGCTCGATGGGCTGGTGTCGAGGAGTAGGAGGCTCTGTAGGAGTACGCGAAGCGCTAGGGCGGCGGAGAAACGGCGATGAGATGTTCGGCGTGCTCGCGCCGGCTGCCGGCCGCGGGGACGACAATCCGAACTGGGCGAGAGACTACCCTTCGATCTCTGCGACGTCTTCGATCTTCATCCCGTCGAGCTTGTCGACGATGTCGTCGATCTTGCCATCGAGTTCGTCGACGAACTCGGCGGTGCGCTCGGTCTTGATCGCTCCCTGACTCGAGGGTTCGATCAGGTTCTCTTCCTCGAGGACCCGAAGCGAGTAGCGGACCTTGTGGTGGGGGTAGCCGGTCTCGTTGGACATTTTGACGATCCCGATTGGCTCGTTCTCGATGACCATCTTCAGGACCTGGAGATGACGTTCCAGCATATCGACTTCCTTCTCAAGTCTATCTATCATGGCATTTGTTAACTTGTCTTTGGGCCTTTTAAAAGTTACTCTCGGCGACTGAAATGACTACTCCCAACCCAACAGTCGGTCCTGTCAGTAGTTAACGTTTCCGATCCCGGCGGTTCCGGGGGTCGGGTCTCTATCGAGTCGTCGGCGACCCGCCGCTGTGTCCGTGTATCGGCCGTTCGCACTGCTAGTATATATACTGGTAGCTATTCCATCGCACACTGTCCGTGATTCGTTCGACAACTCGTGTCGAACTACATTCCCGATGATGGGGTCTATAGTAGCCGAATGATCTGGTTCGACCGTGCCGCTCGATTGCTCGAGCAGCGACTTCCACCCACCCGTATACCGAAATCTGTTTATCGGCCCGGCAAGAATCCGCCGCTGTTATGACCGTCACTATCGTCGGGTCGCAACTCGGCGACGAAGGCAAGGGCGGAGTCGTCGACCTCTATGGCGACGCCGCCGACGTCGTCGCCCGGTATCAGGGCGGCGACAATGCCGGCCACACCGTCGTTCACGACGGTACCAAGTACAAGCTGTCGCTCGTCCCGTCCGGAGCCGTCCGCGGCAAGGTCGGCGTCCTCGGGAACGGTTGTGTCGTCAACCCCGAGACGCTGTTCGACGAGATCGATACCCTCCGCGAGCGCGGCCTCGAGCCGGACGTTCGCGTCGCCGAGCGCGCACACGTTATTCTCCCCTATCACCGCGCGCTCGATGGCATCGAGGAGGAGGAAAAGGAAGATCTCGCCGCCGGGACGACCAAACGCGGTATCGGGCCGACTTACGAGGACAAGGCCGGCCGCCGCGGCGTCCGCATCGGCGACCTGCTCGATCCCGATACGCTCCGCGAACGGCTCGAGTACGTCGTCCCACAGAAGAAGGCCCTCGCCGAGGACGTCTTCGACAAGGAGACCGGCGAGGAGTTCGACATCGATCACCTCTACGAGACCTACCGCGAGTACGGCGAGCGCCTGGCCGAAGAGGATATGACCGTCGACTGCGGGACCTTCCTGCAGGATCGGATCGATGCCGGCGACAACGTCATGCTCGAGGGCGCACAGGGGACCTCACTCGACATCGATCACGGTGTCTACCCCTACGTCACCTCCTCGAACCCGACCGCGGGCGGCGCGACCGTTGGCACCGGACTCGGCCCGACCGTTATCGGCGACGGCGAGGTCATCGGCATCGTCAAGGCCTACCTCTCGCGGGTCGGGACCGGTCCGCTGCCAACCGAACTCGGCGGCGTCGAGGACCAAACGCCCGACTACGACGTGGACGAGGGTACTGACGCGGACGAGGAGGAACTCGCGACCTACATCCGCGACGAGGGCGGGGAGTACGGCACCGTCACCGGTCGCCCGCGACGGGTCGGCTGGCTCGACATGCCCATGCTGCGCCATGCGGCCCGCGCGAACGGCTTTACCGGACTCGCAGTGAACCATATCGATGTCCTGTCTGGACTCGACACGGTCAAAGTTGGCCACAGCTACGAGTTCGACGGGGAAGAGATTTTCACGATGCCCCCGACGACCGAGCAGTGGGGCCGTTGTGAGGCCACGTTCAAATCCTTCGACGGCTGGCCCGCGGTCGACTGGGCCGCGGTCGCCGAGGACGGCTACGAGGCCATCCCCGAGAACGCGCGGACCTACCTCGAGTACATCAGCGACGAACTCGACGCCCCCATCTACGCCGTCGGCGTCGGCCCCGGTCGCGAGGAGACAGTCGTCGTCGAGAATCCCTACGAGTAACCTGCGAGGGAGCGTCGTCTAACTCGCTCGCGGCGTTCCCGAAACCTTTTGCTTCAGGCGGCAAGCCTACGTAGTATGAAGGAGTCGTTGCTGGACATTCTCTGCTGCCCGCTCGACAAACACGACCTGGAACTCGCAGACGCCGAGTACGACGGCGAGGAAGTCGTCGGCGGCGACCTCGTCTGTACCGAGTGCGGCGAGGCCTACCCGATCGAAGACGGGATCCCGAACCTCCTGCCGCCAGATATGCGCGAGGAGACGCCGGCCTGAGGCCACGCGACTATGTCCGGCACTGAGGTCACCGTCCACGTCAATCGCGGGGCCGCCGACGAACTCGAGGCAGAAAGCGACGCGCTCGAGACCAGCGAGTCGTTTGCGCTCCTGTTACAGGGCCACGAGACGCCTGCGCACGTCCACTGTCGCCTCGGCGGTGATCTCGAACGGATCGCAGCGATCGGCGAAACGAACTACTACGTCGAACCGGACGGCGTCACCGCCGTTCCGGTTACTGTCACCGCGGACGCGCTCGATCACCCCGTTGACGGCCACCTCGAGGTGTTGACCGGCTACGGGTCCGAATCGATCTCGGTCGCCGTCACCGTCACCCCCGGCCCGCCGGCCGTCGATGTCGACGACTCGCTCGCCGAACCCGCGCGTACGGAGCCCGAACCGACGGCGCTCGAGCGGACCATCGGCCAGGTTACCGGCGCGAGCGGGCTCGAGCCGGCGACGCTCGTCGTCCTCGCGCTCGGGCTGGTCGCGGTCGGGATCGCGACGCTGACGGCGGCGACGATCGGCAGTCCGGTCGCCACGGCCGGGACTGGCGTCGTCGTCATTGGCGTTCTCGTGGCGCTGTTTCTGCTGGTTCAGTAGCGGAGCACACGGGTCGCGTGGCTCACGCGACCTCGACGATCGTTCGGTAGCGCCGCCCGTCGTACCGGCTCGGCGTTTCGAACGACATTTGCTGCTCGACCTGCGAGTCGGCAAGCGCGTGCCAAAAGCAGGGTCGGCCGGTGTCAGTCGTCGACCTGCGTCGCCTCGAGCTCTCCGTCCTCGTCGAATCGCTTGGCCCGGAGATATCGCGCTCGGTAGCGGTTCGCGCCGTCGTAGACGTCAGCCTCGCGGATCTCGTCGGTGCGGCCCTCCGCGACGGCGTCGATCAGCTCCGTGAGCTGATTGATTTCGCTGGTCGTCAACTCGAGTTCGTAGGTGTGTTCGGTCTCGGACTCGAGGGTCGTCCACTTGCGGGCGGCGGCGACGACGAGCGAGCAGGGTTCGCGACAGGGGAAGGGACCGTCACCGCCGTCGGCGTCGAGGTCGTCGCCCTCGTCGTACTGCCACTCCCGTCGGCGGAGACACTGGGAGTCGACACAGCAGGCCTCGGCCATCCACTCGACGGCCTCGCGCGGGAGTTCGTCGATCACGTCGTAGATCCCCGTCTGTCGCTCGGCGGTCTCGAGCCAGTGGTCGACATCTAAGTTGCCACGCAGTTCGCGGTGCCAGTTGGCGACCGTCGCGGGGTAGAAGAACTCGACCGTCTCGACGAGATCTGCGCCCGAGAGGCCGGTAAAGGCCCAGCCGTCGGGCAGCGTCGGCGCGGTCTTCAGCGGCCGGTAGCGGCCGTCCTCGTCGTAGGTCGCGAGTTCTCGGGCCTCCCGCGGGTCGTCGTAGACCTCGAGGTCCGCGATGTCGCTGTCGGCGTCGTCGACGTGCCACAGGTCATAGACGCGCTCGCCGTCAGGGTTGTCGACATCGACGAACCGGGTCGTGATCGATAGCTGGCCCCACTCGCGATCGATCCCGTCACGGAGCGTGCGGTAGCGTTCGGGAACTGCGAGCGGCTCGGGGGCGTCCTCGCTCCACGGCCCGGTCGTCGGGTCAGCGTCCGCGGCGTCGGCGAGCGGGGCTCGCTCACACCACCGGAGGAACGCGCGGCGGGCGGTCCCCTCGCCACCGACCGTCTCCTGCCAGTAGTGCCAGTTCGTGACGTACTCTTCGATCGATTCGAGCACACGCCGGCAGTCGGCTTCGTCGAGGTCCGTCCACTCGTTTGCCGGCGTCTCGAGGGCGTACTCGCCGTTCGTTTCCGTAACGTGCAGGCCGTCGAACGCGATGCCGTCGGACGCGCGTTCGAGCAGCGACTCGAGTTCGGCCGTCGGTTCCGTCATCAGTCACCCGCGCCCGCTCCCGCGTTCGGTTCGGGACCGGAATCGGCCTCGCTGTCCTCGAGCGATGCGGCGAGTTCGAGGACCGCCTCGCGGGCATCGCCGATGTCAGCCCCGGCGTCGGCCGTCCGCTCGAGGACGACATCGGCCATCAGGTCCTCGGTGCCGACCGCGCCCGTGTACCAGATCCGGTGGCCGTCGACCTCGCTCGGCACGTCCCAGCCGAGCCGGTAGTCCTCGGTCAGGCCCATGTCCTCGGGGATGTCCTCTTGGGTGTGGTAGCCGTCGGCGATAAAGAGCGGGACGACGACGATGTCCTCGCTCTCGAAGTAGTCGGTGACGTCGTCGACCTCCGGCTCTTCGTCCATGAACAGCGCCTTCACCTCGTCGAAGCGGTCGCGCTCGGCGATGCGGTCGCTGTGGTACTCGATGGCCTTCGCGGAGTTCTCGTTCCGGTCGGTGCCGTGGCCGACAACCGAGAGGCCAAAGCCCTCGCCGACGTCCGGATCGCCCGTCGCGGTCTCGGCTCGCTGGACGATCACGTCAGTCATCGCGTCGTGGGTGCCGACCGGTCCGCAGTAGTGGATCGTCTTCCCGACGTCCTCGGCCTCGAGAGTTGCTTGCGAGGCGCTGGTGCCGTCGGACTCCCACTGCTCGGGGTCCCAGTCGTCGAGGCGCAGTTCCCGCGGGATGACCTGCTCGGTGAAGTAGCCCTCGCTGATGAACAGGGGGACGACGAACACCTCGTCTGACTCGAGCGTTCGGATGACCTCGCGGAAGTGGGGTTCCTCCTTCCAGAACGCCTCGCGGACCTCGTCGAACGCGCCCGTCTCGCGGATCGTGTCCGCGTGGGCGTAGGTGGGGTCCGAGGCGTCCGGATTCAGGTGCGATCCGTGTGCCGCGATGACCAGCGCTTGCATGCCCGCGGCTTAGGATGGAGACGGTATATGGACTTCGCTGTCGGCCCTCGTCGCCGGGTCTACCGACGGTGTGTTCGACCAATTTTCCCCACAAAAGAGGGGTCTCGCAAGACGGGCGTCACGACGGCACCGAAACGCGGGCCCGCGCCGTACAGCATTCGTCCTGCGCTCGCAATTCCGCGGCCGCGGTGTAGTCGCCCGGCTCGGGATCGGACCACTCCGCCTCGTAGGTCGTTTCCTCACCCACTTCGAGGGTCTCCGAGCTCAGCACCTGCGCGAACATGCGTCCCTCGCTGAACCGCCAGACCTCGTCTCCGTCATCCTCGAGGACAAACTCCGCCTTGCACGCGTCCGAAAACTGGAGATCGACCGGCTCGTCGCCCGAATTAGTGACGGTGAACACGAACATCACGGCGTCTCTGGTGCCGTCCGCCGCCGTCTCGAGCGCCCCCTCGAGGCTCATGGCCCGGGCTTCGTGGCGGTCGCGGATAGGTCTTCTTCCACGCTCGCCAGCGGGCAGCCGGTCCGATGGAGCTGTCACGACCGGAGAGCGCTACGTCTATTTGCGCCCGGTTCCAAGCCGCACGCGTGCAACTGGTCGGTTACCAACCGAGCGGGCGGGGATCGGCGCTGCTGGTCAGCGACGGCAGCGGCGACGTCGACCACCGCCCGCTGGAAGCCGGCGACGACCTCGCCTACTCGCTCGGGGCGCGCCACTGTGCCGGCACCATCGACGATGACGGCCAGCACGTTTCCTGCGACCGACCGTCGACGCCCTACTGCGACTACCACACGAGTACATGGGTCTGTGCGCGCTGTACGGGCACCTGCCTGAAAGACGAGATGGACTGCCACGAGGAGCATGCGGTCTACATCGCCGCGTTCGCCCCCGACACGTTCAAAGTCGGCGTCACGAAACGCTGGCGGCTCGAGACCCGACTGCGCGAACAGGGAGCCGACCGCGGGGCCCACGTCCACACCGTCTCGAACGGCCGGATCGCCCGCGAACTCGAGGCCGAGATCGCGACCCGACTCCCCGACCGCGTTCGAACCGGCACGAAAGTCGCCGCGCTGGGGGCCGCGGTCGACGAAGCGGGCTGGGCGGCCACCCTCGACGAATTCGACGTCATCGACACCGTCGAGTTCGAGTACGGACTCGGCCTCGAGACCCGCCCGGTGCGCGAGACGATCGCTTCCGGGACCGTCGTCGGCGTCAAGGGCCGGCTGCTGGTCCTCGAGAACGGCGCCACGACCTACGCCGTCGACATGCGCGACCTCGTCGGCTACGACCTCGAGGCGGGCCGGGCGGATCGCGACCTCCAGTCGTCGTTGGGCTCGTTCGAGTGACCGCGACCGCGATTTCTCCTGTGCTGCGGTCAGCCGGACACGTACTCGAGTTTCGTATCGCCCGTCTCACCCCAGCCCTCTCGTTTCCCCTCCTCGACGCCGTACTCGATACTGTATGGCGTTTGCCGCCGCCAGTGGTCCGTCGAGAGGTGCGTTCGGACCTGCCGCGTGGCAGCGTCGAAGTGAGCGCCGCGGTGGAAATAGTCGTACTCGAGGTCGACGATATCTAAGTGGGCGTGGACCGCGGCTCGGTCCGCGTCGACGTCCCAGACGTGGACGTGATTCCACCCCTCGCCCAGTCGGGGGCGACGAACCGAGACATCCGGTGCGACGAGTTCCTCTTCGTCCCCGTCCCACGCTGTGACCTCCGCATCCGGAAAGAAGCCCGTCCAGCGCGGGTTCTCGAGGCCGACGAACTCGGCTTCGATCGCGGCGACCGCGCGGCGTTCGCCGGGGACGGTGACGTGCATAGTAATCGGCATCGTGACCGTCCACTCGTCGCCGTCGGGCTGGTAGACACATCGTGGATAGTCGCTCTCGCGATCTGCCTCGAGGACCGATTCCGAATCCACCGCTTCGGTGACGGCGCTCGCTCCACCGGCGGCCGCCAGCGCGGTTCCGATGCCCGCAATCGCGCCGCGTCTCGTTAGTCGTGTCATCGGTCGGAGGACGGTCGTTCTAATCGCGCTCGATGGTGTTGGTGGTGCGTTCGTCTACCCATTCTGGCTCGGTCAGTGCCGATTCAACGAGACCTATTACAACCGTTCGGCCTTCGCACTCGTGGTGGGTCGATCGTGGGCGGTGATTCCTGCACCCTCGAGGACTCGCGAGAGTTACGGTCCGATCCCCTCGATGGGGACCTCCGTCTCGCAGTTCGGACACGAGGCGTGTTCGTCCGACCCGGTGTACGTCCACGTCTTGCCACACTCGTGGCAAGTCAGTTCGACCGACTCCGATGACTCCTCGGTGTCCGTTTTCAGCCCCCGAAGCCGTGAGACGATGGTCGCGAGATCGTCGATCGCGGTCTCGTCGATCGGAACCTCGTGACGGCGCTCGTCCGCGTCGGTCGTCTCGTCATCTCGACTCGAGACGAGCCAGTAGTCCCCCGGGTCGCTATCGGTTGCGTCGACGATCGCGTACGGTCCTTCGCTGACGATCGGGTCTCGGTTGGATCGATGGGTCATACGGCGGCTACCGGCTCGGGCCGGGTCGATTTTGTGCAGGCATTGATCGCCGCGCGGGCACCAGAGGACGGTCAGCCCCGACATCAAAAACATGGCAACCCTTTTCCCTCACGCAACGGAATCGGATGGTATGACGGACGAAAACGAATCACCCGACGGAGACGCAGGCGACGACAGCGAGGAGAAATCCTTCCGCGAGCGGGTCGAGGAGATCCGCGAAAAGCGAGCGGAGGAAGGCGAGGGCGAGGGTGAGGCCCCCGAGAGCCCGTTCGGCGGCGGCGGTGGCGGCCCCGGCGGCATGGGCGGTGGCGGCAACCCGTTCGCACAAATGATGGGCGGTATGATGGGTGGCGGCCCCGGCGGTCCCGGTCCGGGCGGCCCGGGTGCCGGTCCCGGCGCTGGCGGCCAGGACGAGAGCAACGAGGAACTCGTCCGCGAAGTCCGACAGATGCGCGACGAGATGCGCGACCAGACCCGCGCGCTGAAACGCATCGCCGACGCGCTCGAAGACCAGTAACGCTCTCCGTTCCTTTTGCGGTCGCTCCGCTCGAGTGGCTTCCTTGCTATAGTAGCCACTGAAACGATTTCCACACTGACCGCGACGCAGTCGTGCGATCAGGTGTTCAATGACTTTCAGTGGCTACTATAGAGCGACAGCAATATCCAACTCGGAATAGAGGGACGTTTGCGCCGACTACTCGCAACTCACACTCTCGGCAATCTCCGACGGCCGCTCACTGTCTGGTTCGCAGCCGGCCTTGGTCGTCGTATCGGAATCCGGCGTCTTCGAACGCTGTTTTCACTGCTTCGACGTTGACCTCACCCTCGGTACCAAGGAACGGCATTTTGGGATCGCGGCCGTCCCACTCGAGGCCCTCGGGGACCCAGTCGTCGGTTACCGGGGTTGCGATGGGGCGGGCGTGACCGTGGAAGACCTCGTTGCACAGCCACTCCTTGTCGACGAGTCGGGCGACGATCTGCCGGAACAGCGGGTTGCTAAACGGTGCCTTGCGCGTGTTAAATCCGAGGAAGCAAAACGACCATGACGGCGACTCGAGTCCCGCCACGTCGCCGGATTTCTCGACCCCGTCGATCGCGTGCGCGTCGAGGGGAAGACTCGTTATGTCTGCCCCATCGTTCTGGACGACCTCCGCGACCGTCGTGCTGCTCGGATGGACAACGACCCGACACTCGCTGACCGTCGGTGACGGGAGATCGACGCCGGGTCGGCGCGTGAAATGGCTCTCGAAGCGCTCGAGGAGTAGTTGGTCGCCTTCGGTTCGGCTTTCGAACTGGAATGGGCCGCTACCGATCGGCGGGATATTGTTCGTCACGATCCCCTCCGTGGTTCCCTGCGCGACGCTGGGGCCGCCCGGTCCCGCGGTCTCGGTCGAGTACTCGCGCCAGATGTGGGCGGGGAGTATCGGGACACAGAGTGCGCGTTCGCCCACCGCTTCCGTCGTTTCGATCGGGAGTTCGATGCGGTGGTCGTCATTACGGATCGAGATCGAGTCGACATCGACGGCGTCGACGCGTCCCCGATACCGAGGCGTCGGCGATGCCGTGTCGCGACCGCCCATCGAGGTATCCTGCAGGAACTGATACGTGAAGACGACGTCTTCGGCGGTTACCGGTTCGCCGTCGTGAAACTCGCATCCTTCGCGGAGCCGAATATCGAACGCATCGCCGGTCCAGTCGTAGGATTCTGCGAGCCACGGCTGGATCTCACCGGTCCCGTTTTGGGACGCCAACGAGTCGTACAGCAGATCCGTAATCAGCCCGTTGTGACGGTAGTCGGGCGCGATCGGATTGAGGTTCTCTGTCGGTCTGGCGTCGGTGTGGCCGACCCGGAGCGTATCGACACCTGCGGACGCCTCGAGGCCGAGGTAGCCGTGACGCGTCGCGGGATGTCCCTCGTTCCAGCCGTCGAACCGATCGGTCCTGGCGACCCGGTGTTCCTCGGGGAGACAGATCGGAACGAACGGCTGCTGGGTCGCGACCTCCTCGAGTACAGCCGTGACGGCCTCCCGGCGCGCTTCGCCCTCGGTGTTACGTTGTTCCTCGAGGAGTTCGTCGATATCCAAGTTGGTAAAGCCGAAGGGGTTTTGCCACCCTGATTCGTCAGCATACCGCGAGTACAACGCCTCGTAGAGGAAATCGGGATCGGTCCCGCCTGGATGTCGGCCGATGCAGATATCGAACTCGTGGTCGTACAGTACCGTTCGACGAAAGTCGATTTCGGATCGAACATCGAGAGAGACGTCGATGCCGACGGCCTTGAGGGCCTTCTCGAGACGACGAGCGATCTGGATGTTCTGTCTGTTCGCGTCCGCCGGAATCGTGGTAATCGAAACGGAGAGCTGGTCGATGTTGTCCGGAACGACGATGTCCCGGAGCCGGAGACAGCCACTGGCCGAAACCGCCAGCCCACCCGTCGCTGCTAGCATCGCTCGACGACTGCGGGTCCGGCTGTCACCGCCGCGGCTGTCTCGGTTCGGAGCGGCCGATCTCCCGTTCATTTCGTTCGTTTCTCATAGTTGAAGAGCCACGATATAACAGTATTGTGCTCTCCCCGGTGCTCGGTAGATCACCGTACTGAAGCGGTTTGTATGGCGGAAATACGACGCTATAAGCGTCGCAAACGACTTGACAGGCGGTTACTCGTCTCGATCTAGCCACGGGAGTCGGTCTTCGATCTGCGGGTATCGATCGCCGAGTTCCTCGGAGATCGACCACCGGCCCACGAGTCGATCCGAGAGGACGACACAGAGGGCTGCAAGCAACAGCCCGCCGACCACGTCGATCCCCCAGTGAATCCCGAGGAACATCGTCGAGATCGCGACGCTTGCCGCCAACACGACCGCGACGGGGAACCACTTCGGAAACGTCGAGCGAGTCATCGCCGCAAACGTCGCGACGGTCGCCGAGAGCGAGGTGTGAAGCGACGGGAACACGTTCGTGTTGCTGTTGACTTCTCGAGTGAGATACCGATACTGTGGGTTCGTGTCGAACAGCATCGTTTCTGCGACTTCGGCCGGCATCAGGTTTCGAGGGCCGTACGCGATAACGAAGATGTACAGGATCAGTCCGATCACATAATTGAGCGCGTACGCCGTCAGTAGCCGGCGGAACGTCCGCGTCTCCGACAGGGTAAAGTACGCTATCGGTGGGAAGAGTAATAGAAACGTATACCCGTAGATGTAGATCAGCGAGAAATACGCCGTCGTCTCGGGAGTTGCGATCGACTGGAAGAGCAGGATAAACTCACCCTCGATATTATACATCTCCGAGGTGAGGTGGAGCCCGATCTCCCGGGAGAGCCGCGGCGCTCGCTGTCTGGCGAGCCGATTGATCAGCAACACGACCAGCAAAGCGCCGATGGCCGGTGCGACATCCCTGAGTCGCGTTCGCCACTCCGCACGCGTCCGTGCGAGGCGCTTACGGCCGATAAAGACGGCTATCGCGATCGGCAGTAGAATACTGATGACGATAACGAGCTGTGTCAGCACCTCGGCGAGCATCGCTCCTAGTTGCCCCCAAGCAGTCGCCCGTTATCATCGTGTCGGAACCCGGCTCGCTCGAACGCCAGTTTCGCTATTTCGGTGTTTAGAACACCGTCAGACCCGGTAAACGGCGTTACTGGATCTTCCCCATTCCACTCGAGGGCGTCCGGGACCCACTCGCCGGTCACCGGCGTCGCAACGGGCGTTGCGTTCCCGCCGAACACCTCCTCGACGATCTCCTCCTTATCGAGTAACTGAGTGATCGCTCTGCGGAAGTGAGGGTTGCTAAAGGGTTCGTTCCGGACATTAAAGCCGATGTGATAGAACATCTGCGATTGCGTTTCCAACCGTTCGACGCTCGAGGAGTCGGGGATTGCGCCGAGCGAATAGGCATCGAGCATCGACGCCGTCAGGTCGGCGCTCCCGTCGGCGACGCGGCCGATAGCGGACGGACTGCCGGGGTCGACCTCGAACAGGAGTTCCGCGACGGTCGGCTCGGATAGCTCGGCGATCGGGTCGGCGAGGGTAACGTCCTCTCGGAGCGTAAAGTGTTCGTCGAACCGCCGCAGCGTGAGGTGTTCGTCTTCGCTTCGACTGTCGAACTCGAACGGACCGCTGCCGACAGGCGGGATATTAGCTGTCGTTACGGCACTCCACTGACCCTGCTTCGGCGTGAACGTCTCGCCGTCGGCGTGTCGGTTGACCCGATCGCTCCAGACGTGTTTCGGGAGGATCGGAACAGTAAGTGCCCGTTCGGCGGCCGCTCGACCGCCTGTAACGGTCATCGTCAGCTGATACTCGTCGTCGCCGACGGAGATCCCGTCGATCAGATCGGCCTGGCTCCGGTACCGCGGTGCCGGCGACGGCATCTGGGCCAGCGTCCACGACGTATCCGTGATGAACCGATACGTAAACGCGACGTCCTCGGCGGTCACCGGCTCGCCGTCGTGGAACCGACAATCCTCCCGGAGCGTCACCGTCGCAGTCAGCGACGGGTCGTCCTCAGCATCGTTGTCGCCGTCGTCGCCAGAATCCGCCGACGCGTCGGCAAACGCCACCGATTCGGCGAGCCACGGATGGAGGCTGCCGTCGTGTTCGGTCAGCAGCGAGTCATAGAGCAGGTCGATGATCGTATCGCGTTCGCGGAACGTCGCCGAGAGCGGGTTGAGGTTCCGCGTCACGCGGCCGTCGGTCACGAGCGCGTGTAACTGGTCGGTCTCGTCGGTCGGCTCGAGTCCCAGATAGCCGTGTCGGGACGCGAACAGGTCCTGTCGATCGGTCCAGCCCTCGAATCGGTCGGTGCTGGCGACGCGGACCTCGTCGGGGAGACAGATCGGCTCGAAGGGCTTTTCCTGTGCCAATCCAGTCAGCAGCGACTGGACGTGTCGCTTTCGTTCATTGCCGTCGGCGTGGCGCTGGTTTTCGAGGAGGGTGTCGAAGTAGATAGCGCTGAAGCCGAAGGGGTTCTGCCAGCCGGATTCGTCGGCGTACCGTGAGTATAGTGCCTCGTAGAGGAAATCCGGGTCGTAGCTGGCGGGGTGGAGGCCGACGTAGATATCGAAGTCGTGTTCGAGCAACACTGACTTCAGCAACTCCGACTGCGACCGCATATCCAACGAGACGTCGATGCCGACCTTCTTGAGGTTTGCCTCGAGTCGACGAGCGATTCGGATGTTCTGTCTGTCCGAGTCGGCGGGAACCGTGGTGATGGACAGCGAGAGTTGATCGTCTCCGTTCTGATCGACGACGCTGCGAACTCGATCGATGCAGCCGCTCGTCGTAATCGCGGCACCGGTCGCTCCGGCGGCGAGGAAGGAACGTCTGCTAACGCCGTCGTCGGGCGGCGTGGGGGTCCAATTCATGTCGTTGTGTAACACCTCATCTTATTTAATATATAACAATATTGCGTACTACAACCCAATACGGGGTACGATAAAGAATCTTTTCACTCGGTAGCACATTCGCCTCAACTGTCTACTGGTGTGATGTTAGCTAACAATCCCTGCAGGGGCCGATGACGATTTCGCCTCGCCGGAGCGCAACATCAATAGGTCGACCGACGAAAGTCGGGGTATGGATGTCGCCGCCGAGCGGATCGACCGTCTCCAGGACCTCGCTCGAGCGGCGGCAGCGGACGGTAACGACGACCGTGCTCGCTACTACGTCCGTCTCGCGCGACGGGTCGCAGAGCGAAACCGATTGACGCTTCCGCGGGAGTTTCGACGATTTACGTGCGATCGGTGCGATGCGTATCTCCGGCCGGGAACGAACGCGCGCGTCAGATTACGGGACGGCCACGTCGTGATCACCTGCGATTGCGGCGCACACGCCAGATATCCATACGACGACTGACGCCGATTCCTCTCAGCGGCGGCGTGAGTCAGTTGCGACCGACCGCTACCGAATCGAGAAGATTGAAGCGCCTCGATTCGTTAATCAGGCCATGGATAAACAGGACCTCAAGCAGCGAGCACACGATCTCGATGTTACCGTCTGGGTCGGCAAGAGCGGTGTCGACGCGGTCGTCGACGAACTCGACGATCAACTCTCCGACCGGGACCTCGTGAAAGTCAAATTCCTGCGTGCTGCCCGCGCGGGCAGTTCGACCGAGGAAAAAGCGGCCGATCTCGCTGATCGCGTCAGCGCGGAGTTGATCGATACGCGTGGGCACACGGCGGTGCTGCATCGATGAGGGGTACCCCTCGTTCGACGCCGCTACAGAGCGGGGACCTGGGACCGATCGGAGAGGCACTCGAGAGCACGAACCTCTTCGGATCGTCGCTCGCCGCGAGCGCGGAGGGTGCGATCCGATTCGTTCTCGCCTTCGTCGTGATCTGGTTCGTCGGCCGCTTCGTCATTCTTCCGCTCGTCGAGCGCGCGTTCGACAGGCGTGGCCTCGACGAACACGCCCAGAACCCGCTCTTGATGCTCACGAAATTCGGGGTCGCGTTCCTCGCGGTCGCGGTCGCGTTCGGCTTCGCTGGCTTCGGTAACTTCCTCGTCTCGATGGCCGGCATCGCGGCGGCCGGCGCACTCGCGATCGGTCTCGCGATGCAGGACGTGATTTCGAACTTCGTAGCAGGAGTCTTCATCTACACCGACAAACCGTTCCGTATCGGCGACTGGATCGAATGGGACAACGGCGATTACTCCGGCGTCGTCGAGGACATCAGCCTTCGCGTGACGCGCGTGCGAACGTTCGATAACGAACTGCTGACGGTGCCCAACTCGGCGCTGACCGACGGCGTACTCAAGAACCCCGTCGACGCCGACAAGCTTCGACTGAAGTTCGTCTTCGGGATCGGTTACGACGACGACATCGAGCGGGCGACCGAAATCATCGTCGACGAAGCCGAGCGCCACCCCGACATCATGGACGACCCCGCCCCCTCCGTGCGACTGACCGAACTGGGCAACTCCGATGTCGGTCTCCAGTCCCGCTTCTGGATCGCGAACCCGTCTCGAGCCGATTTCGTCCGAACACGCGGGGAGTACGTCACCGCGGTCAAGGGTCGATTCGACGACGAAGGGATCGACATCCCCTACCCGGTCCGCACGCTCGAGGGCGGTCTCACCCTCGAGAGCGGCGACGGGCAGAGCGTCGTACAACCGGCCGAATAACGCGAGGCTCGATCTCGAGTTTCGTTTCGTGCTGCTCTCTTGTTCGGGATAGAGACTCGTCGGTCTCCTCGGCCGGGAGGACGGCTCGAACGACAGTGAGAGCCGTCGGACCCTACGGAAGAGCAAGCTCTTCCGAACTGCGAGGGACCTCCGGTCCCTCGCTGTCCAAAAGAGCGCAAAGCGCTCTTTTGAAGATTTTACCGAGCGACGCGACGGCGTGCGGCAGCAACAGCTGCCGTCGCTGAGTGCACGTAAAATTTCGTATGAATGCGGACGACCGCGATTGCCCGGCGTTCCGACCGGGGGAATCTCGGTTGCCTTCTCCACCCCGCGACCCGTCGAGCGACAGGTGTCCGGCGGTCCACTGCTCGCTTCCGCGCCTGATGGGCTGTCGCCGACTAACCGTGATGGGTCGTCCCTGCGGACGGCCATCACGGACCGCTGTCCCCGACGGACGAGGCTTCTCTGTTGGCTCCCGAGGCCCCGGCCGGTCTGACCGGACGCCTGCGGTGTTCGGTCCCCGCTAATGACCATAGCGCGGGTGACGAGCAGGGCCAAACTGCCCGACCTAGTCCATCCCATCATAGGCGGCTGATACTTAAGGGCCTTTCGCCTCCGGAATCGCCCGACTGTACGGGGAAACGATTGGTGTGGCGATCACGGACGGTGGTCGTCCACGTCGGACAATCCGGAGTCGCTACGGCTGGTGTCGCCGAACAGTCGGGACAATATAGTAGCCACTGAAACGATTTATACACTGATCGCGACGCACTCGTGCGATCAGATATGCACTGACTTTCAGTGGCTACTCTAGGTCGAGGCGCTGAATCCATATGCACGATGAGGTCGCTCGAGCGAGGGGAGGAAAAGGCCCATTAGTTCCCCAACACAACGGTTTCGTATGGGACTCGGCAGCACTGCAAAGAAGATTCAGAGCCTCTCGGATCGGGCCGAAGCGATGTATAAGCAGGTACAGAAGCTCCAACAGCGGATCACCGGGCTGGAAGAGGAGATGGACGAAACACACGAGACGGTCACACGGATGGACCACCAACTCACCGAACAGCGCGCATTGTTACTCGCGATCGCCGATGAGCAGGGGATCGACGGCGAGGAAATCCTCGCGGAGGCGGCGATCGACGAAGCCGAACTCGAGGGCGACGCCGAGAGCGCCGACGAGTCGACAACCGGCGACGGCGGAGCGTCCGAGGCGACCGCCAGCGAGACGACGGCCGAATAACGTCACAACGCGAGCCGATTGCGTTCGTAGTCGGTCTCACGGTTAGGCTCGCGGTCGATTCCTCATCGGGACAAGAGCTAACAGCGGGGGAAACTTTTGCCGAACCAATGACGACCCACGAGGAGCCGGTGGATTCCGTTCTCGAGACGATCGGTCGAACGCCGCTCGTTCGGCTCCACGACGGCCCCGAGACGGTGCCGATCTACGCGAAACTCGAGACGTTCAACCCTGGCGCAAGCATCAAGGATCGGATCGGCCGATACATGCTCGAGGCGATGCTCGAGCGCGGCGACGTCTCGGAGGGCGGGACGATCATCGAGCCGACGGCGGGGAACACGGGGATCGGGCTGGCGATCGCGGCCGAGCAACTGGGCTTGGACGCCGTCTTCGTCGTCCCGGAGCGGTTCAGCGTGGAGAAACAGCAGTTGATGGCAGCGCTTGGCGCAACGGTTATCAACACGCCCACAGAGGACGGCATGGACCGCGCGATCGACCGGGCTCACGAACTCGCTGCGGAATTCGACGACGCCGCCGTGCCACAGCAGTTCTCGAACCCGCTGAACACGGAAGCTCACTACGAGACCACCGCCCCCGAAATCTTCGACGCGCTCGACGGACGGGTCGGTGCGGTCGTCGCCGGTTGCGGAACGGCGGGAACGCTCATGGGACTCGCCCGCTACGCCCTCGAGCAGGATCCCGACACGCACATCGTCGCCGTCGAACCCGAGGGATCGGTCTACGGCGAACTCCTCGGTGACGACCGCCGGGAAGCCGAGTACAAGACCGAGGGGATCGGCACCCACGACACCGCGACCAACGAACTGTTCGAGCCCGAACTGGTCGACGCGGTCGACGCGATTTCGGACCGCGATGCCCACGCGGAACTCAAACGCCTCGCCCGCGAGGAGGGCCATCTGGTCGCCTCGAGTGCGGGTGCCGCGAGCGTGGCCGCGAAACGAGTGGCCCGCCAAATCGCCGAGGGCGACCTCGATGTCCCCCACGAGACGGTCGTAACGATTTTCCCGGACTCGAGCGAGCGCTACCTCTCGAAGGGGATCTACCGCTCGTTCGAGGAGTGGACGTCGTAGTCCGAGCGGGAGCGTAACCAGTAGACTCATTAAATTTCCTCGAAAGGGGTGGATATGAGCCGGTTGTCGGACACTTGCGTCTTCGAAGACGAGCTGCCGCCCGCTCTTCGGACGAAAGCCGACGCCTACGCCGATCAGGGCGGACTACTCGGCGCGTTCACGTACTTTTTTACCGTCCTCGAGACCGACGACGAGGCCCTCGCCGAAACGCTCGGCTCGATCCCGACCGATCTCTTCGTGACGAGCGCGCTCCACGACGACGCGATCGACGAGGCCGATACGTGGGGCACGGACCGGAAGCGACGCCTGAACGAACACGTCTCGCTCGGCGACCTCGTCTATGCGAACGTCGTTGAGGCCGTCAGCGAACTCCCGAACGACATCGATCTGGGCCCAGTCCTCGAGACCGTCCGCGAAATCGGCGCGGGCCAACTCGCAGAGGAGGAGTTCGACGCCGCGACGGCGTCCGTCGACGACGCGATCGCCCGCATCGAAGAACGCGGGAGCGTCTGGGGCGACCTCGCAGTGGGAGTCGTCGCTTCCACCGGCCGCTATTCTGAGGCCCAACTCGAGTCCCTCCGTACGATCGCGACGAACGGCCTATTCGTCCTGACCACCATCGACGATCTCGCGGATCTGCCAGAGGACATCGAGAACGGCGTCGCGACGCTCCCGCTCGTCTGTTTCGACGGCGACCCGGACGACTACGCCTCGACCGAGGCCGTGATCGAGGCCGTCCTCGCCTCCGACGTTCCGGATCGGCTCGAGGATCTCGTGGCCCAACGACGGGCCGAAATAGACGCCGCCGCGGCCGATCTAGGTGACTCGCTCGAGCGATCGAACGAGGCGCTGCTCGCGGCCGCTGCTCAGGCACTGACGTGGTACTGCGAGTCGCTCTGTTCTGTGCCGGTTTCGGAAACCGTCCCGACGGCCGAGCGCCAGGAGATCCGCGAGCGATTGACCGGTGACGAGCGTTCGACGCGCCGCTACGTCGATGAACGTATCGCGGCGTATCAGCGACAGGCTCCCGTCGATGCGGCTGCGGTGGCCGCAACCGTGACCGACCTCCCCGACGAACCAGTCGTCCGGACGGCGATCCGGCTGCGACACCTCGAGTCCATCGTCGACGACCTGATGTACACGACTCTCGAGGACGCGCTGGCGGAGCTTCGAACTGCGACCGCTCCAGCTCCGTAATTGGGGCGAGAACGGCCGCCATACCGCCGCGCCGCGTTACGCCGCGAGCCGTCGGTGTTGGACCTTCATACACCGGTCCTGGACGACGGTTCGGCCGTCGCTCTCCGCGCGGGCCGCCGCCTCGTCGTCGCGGATTCCCTGCTGAGTCCAGACGACTTTCACGTCGTCGCGTTCGAGGGCCGCGTCGACGATGTCGCTGACTTCGTCGCTCGGTCGGAAGACACAGACGATGTCGATCTCCGCCGTGACGTCCGCGAGGGAGTCGTAGACCTCGCGGCCGAAGATCTCGTCCGCGTAGGGATTGACCGGAATCACGTCGTAGCCGTGCTCGAGCAGGTACTTCGGCACGTCGTGGGCCGCCTTGCCGGGCGTGCTCGAGCAGCCGACGACGGCGATCGTCTCGTACTCCAGTATCGTTTCGAGTTCGTCCGCGGAGTCGACTGGCATACGCGGCTATAGGGGCTCGAGGAGTAAACGTCTCGGGGTCGGGTACGGTAGCGTCGGACAGCACGGATCAAGAGGCGAACCGCACGGCGCGAGCGGATAACCGGCAACGGGACCGGCTACGTTGAGAGACCCGCCGTGCGAATTTCGGGTTCTTCGCCGTCGGCCGCCTCCTCGAGTTCGATGACGGCGTCGAAGAGTTGTTTGAGCGTGTTCATCGTCTGGTCGTCGTGTGCCGTCGAGTCGATGACGTAGACGCCCAGCGCGTCGGCGCTCTGGATCCGGCCCGTGAAGACGTGGAGGAACCGGAAGACGGTCTGGAGATCGGAGTACATCAGGAGCGTCGAGACGGAGTGCATGAGCACGCGGTTCTCCGTGAGCCCGCGAGACTCGTAGAACTCCTGTAAGAACTCCGAGAGCTTGATTCCGATCCCGGTCATGTCGACGGGCGACGAGGCGTACTTGATCCGCGGATCGTCGTCTATCGTCCCGATACCGCGCTGTTTCGTGACGCAGTCGACGACGCCGATATTCGGCTCGACGTCCTCTCTGACGTGATCGCGGAAGTTCTCGAGAACCTTGTCGGCGCTGTCTTTCGTGGTGACGACGATCGAACCGTCACCGCGATTCGCACCGCTCCCGAGGATCTCGAAGGCGATCCGTCGTTTCCCCGTCAGTGGCGGACCTGCAACGAGTACGTTCGTCCCCGGATCGAGTTCGGTGTCCGGAAGGACATCTGCAAGGTCATACATACGGATACTCACATCCATCGCCGTGGCAACGACCGTTGCCGATACCGCATCCCACTCCAGTCCGGCGTGTTGTATGAAAATACGCAAAGCAGCTTATAGTACTTTTGATTATAAAGCCCACCGCTCACGTCGCCCCCTAGCAGTCCGTCGATCGGTTGAGAGTCGCCCCTTGTCAGCTATATCGACCCCGGTAGCTCGAGGGCGGCACGCCCGACGATAAACGCCAGCGCGGCGAGGAACATGCCGTACTTGAGCCGCGATTGGCCGACGGTCGGCTCCTCGTAACTCTCGTAGGCCGCGGCGAGCATGACGGCGTCGGCGGGGGCCACGACGAGCAGGTAGGCGATCCCGAAATCCCCGCGAAGGTACGGAACCGGGCTCGCGACGACGGCCGCGACGAGGAGGACAGCAGCAAGGGTCAGCGCACGGCGCTCCCCGATCGCGATCGGAAGCGTGTGCAGTCCCTCCTCGCGATCCCCTTCGATGTCCTCGACGTCTTTGATGATTTCTCGAGTCAGCGTTGCAATCGCCGAGAGCACGAAGAGGACGATCGCCGGGGCAATCTCGCCGACCGCCGCGGCCCCGAAGAGGAACGTGCTCCCGACGAGATAGGCGACGAGCGCGTTGCCCAGTCCGGGCAAGCCCTTGAAAAATTCAGTGTAGGCGATCAGCGCGAGGAGATTGATCCCTGCGATTCCGATCGCCAACCGAGGGAGCGTGAGCGCGACCGCGACCGCACCCGCAAAGAGCACGACGCTAAAGGCGAGCGCCCCGCGCGGACTCACCGCACCGCGTGGAATCGCCCGCTCGGGCTGATTGATCCGGTCGATTTCCCGATCGAAGTAGTCGTTAATCGCGTTGCCCGCACCGACCGCCAGCGCCGTGGCCCCGACCGCCGCAGCGACCGCAACCGGCTCTTCTGCCACCCCGCCTGCGACGAACGCGCCGATGAACGTCAGCACGCTCGCCGCGATCACGTTCACCGGCCGCGTCAACTCGAGCAACCCGCGGCCCGTCTCCACGACTGTCATACGCGGCAGTGGTCATGCGGGCTGGTTAAACGGTACGGTCCGCCATCGGAGTCAGTGGGGTCCTCGAAGCTGTGGAAAACGGAACCGAGACTCACGCTCGCACCGCCGACATCACGACCGGCGTCTCAGCGCCACTCCTCGAGATCACAGAGCACGTCGTCCTCGACCTCGAGCCACTTGCTCACCCGCTCGTCGCCGCTTGCATCCGCAGGGACGGCGGTCCAGACGTGCTCGTCGTCCGAGAGCAACTCGAGCGGTGCCGCGCCGGTCTGGGTCTCGTCGGAAAGAGGAGATTCAGTTTCCGTCATAGCGTATCTAGGCGTTGGGGCTACATAACAAAGACCCCCGACGGCGATTGTCATCGGATGAGAATTGAACCGCCGCGGTGAGTGACTGCGTGGGTGTGTCGTTCCCTGTCGGAATCGGTGAAAATCGAGTGACTTATACGGAACCGGCCGGAACAAAGCGATGCGGGCGCTTAGCTCAGTCTGGACAGAGTACTTGGCTTCGGACCAAGCTGTCACGGGTTCAAATCCTGTAGCGCCCATCCGAAATTTACTCGGCGAAAATCCATGCTTGACCGGGGCGGTTGCAGTTATTGGCCTCCCTTTCACTATATCGACGCTTTTCTTCTATGCTGAGAGCAGCGTGCGATAAGTTCGACCACCGTTGCGCACTTACTGGCGTCGAACGACAGGAGCTATTGACGGTGTCTCATGTACTCGATCGAGCCACACATCTCGAGATCGCACAGGATCTCGAGAATATACTGATCCTCGACTGGACACATCACACGGCCTTCGATGCCAGTCTCTGGACGTTCGACGAACTCGGTCGAGTTTGGATTAACCCTGATTTCGACACTGAAAGTCCGTATCTCGAGCGCTCTCTTATCGATCGACACGGTGAGAAAATCGAGTCGCTCACCGGGGTGAAAGACGAGTACATCGAGACACACAATGATGGACTCGAATGGTGGCCGCCGAGATGAGAGTTATATGCTGACTGCCCATCACTGATCTAATTCACTACAGTAGCAATAGATATAAGTTACTATGAGTCAACAATAAGAACGGAAGCCACTCTCTACGAGTTCACGAGGGGCGTGTGCGCAAATGCCCCGGGTGCTGAAGACACCCGAGACGTGGCTTCCATCCCACACGAGGGATTCGAAGCCATGATTCCGTACATTCTACCGGGATATAAACATCCCGCACGACGATCGATTGTAGCGCCTCGAGGAGCCACACAACCCGTCCCCACCCGAGCTACATCTGGAGGTCGCCGTGTCTGACCGTCCCGACTCGAGCAGCGATCTGTTCCCGGACTGTCCCGATTGTGGCCGACCGGTCGTCAGTGTGACGGCCGTCGGACCGACGGAGGGCTACGCCTCGCCTTGTGGCTGTCAAGTGCCACCCGGGCTGATCGCGGAGGGGTGCGACCCCTAAACGGCTCGAACCGGCAACTGACACACCGGCCACCGCTCGAGTCGCGGCGGACAGTCGGGTCGCCGACGGCGGTCGTCTCACTGCCGTCTCGAAACCACCACCAGACGCCGCAGTCGGGATTCGGCCCGTGAGCGGGACTCGAGCGCGGGACGTTCTTTTCGAGAAAGACGGTCGCTACCAGCACTGGCTTCTCTGCCGTGAGGCGAACGGTCAGTCCTCGCCTGCCAGCCACGACTCGAGGCGGGACACGACGATATCGGCGATGGCCTCGCCGATGCGGTCGGGCGAGTCGGAGAGGTCCCAGACGTAGTCCCCGCCCTGCGTAACGGTGACCCAGTCGACGTACTCGCGGCGATCCAACTCGAGCAGAAGATCCTCGAAAACGGACTCGTTGAGACGACAGCCAAGTGCGTCCTCGATAGAGTCGGCGAGTTGCGGGGTCGTCGCGACGATGGCGTCCTCGAGGGTGGTGTCGACGAGTGCGGGACCGGCCGTCGGCGTCGACGGGGATGGCGGTCGATCGGTCATGTTCGGCCACTGGTTGTGCGCGTGGTAGTAATAGGTCTGGTGGTAGTCACGGACAGCGAAGAGACCGACGATGATGACTGTCTTCGGCTCGATCAGCGACAAGCTACGATATCGGCACTCTACCGTGGTTGCGTTGTCGAACACGACCATTGCTCTCGCGGTAGCCGGCGCGGCTCTCGAGTCGCCGCTCACTCGGCGACGAGCTTGTAGCCGCCGCCATCGGTGTCGATCTCCTCGTCGGACGGATCTTCCTCGTCCTCGGGCGGATTCGGCGCGCGTTCGGCGTAGTAGATGGCGCCGTCGATTACGCGCGGCGTGCTTGTGACGACGCCGTCGTGGTCGAGGTCCCAGACCGGTTCGCCGGTGCGTTTCTCGATCGCGTAGAGGGTGGTATCCTTGGAGCCGACGACCACCCGCTCGTCGCAAACAGTCGGGCAGCCGGTGATCGCTCGGTCCGTCTGGAACGACCAGTGGCGCTCGCCCGACTGGGCGTCGAGCGCGTACAGGTTACCGTCGTGACTTCCGATAAAGACCGTGTCGAGTTCGGGATCGAGCGCCGGTCCGGACATCACCAGGTTCTCCGTGTGGAACGACCAGTCTTCGGTACCGTCCGTGAGATCGACCCGGTAGACGTAGTGGTCCCACGAGCCGAAGTACGCACCCCCGTCGTAGGTCGCAATCGGCCCCTTGATCTCACCGTTACTGTCGTCTCGAGGCGCGGTCTCGAACGACCAGGCGAACTCGAGGTCCGGGTAGGTCCATCCGTACAGGGTGCCGTCGTTGGATCCACAGACCAGATATCCGGACTCGAGGTCGATCGCCGGCGTCGAGTGGGGATGATCGGTCGGCCGGCCGTCGGGGTCCTCCCAGATGACCGACCCATCCTCTGCGTCGACGACGAACGTACTTCCCTCGGGATCGTAGTATTCGACCGCCATGATGATCTTCCCGTCGTGATAGAGTGGACTCGAGCCGATAGCGTCGCCGAGGTTCTGTCGCCAGTCGATGTCACCCGTCGCGACATCGACCGCGTAGAGGACGCCGTCGTACGCGCCGACGTATACTCGGCCGTCGGCGACGACGGGTGTCCCGTGGATCCCCCGACCGTCGGTGTCCGTCCCGGTCCGCCAGCGCTCGGTGCCGTCGGCGTCGAGAGCCGTCAAGTATCCCGTATCGCCCGGGAAGACGAGCCCGCCGTCCGGAAGGGGAACCGCACTGGCCTTTGCGGCGCCGTGCGAACCCGTGTTGAGCCGGTCGAGTCGCCAGTCCCGTTCGACCGCGTCGGGAACCGTCGCGTCGGGATAGTACCCCCACCGCTCGAGCGATCGCCTGAACTGAGCAACGCCGTCGGGGATCGTCTGCTCGAGTCCGGTTTCTGCGCGGGGAATCCGCGACCGTGTTTGCCGGCCGAGACAGCCCGCGATCCCGGCGGTCCCGGTGACCGCGCCGGTAGCTATTCGAAGGAATCGTCGCCGACTGTGAGTCCCCCGGAGCGGCCCCCCAGCCGCGTGTGAATCATCTCCCATCGTGGTGACTGTCTCACTGGAAGGGGAGTAGCTTTGTGGTGTCCGCGAGAGAAGTAGCCGCCGGTCACCTCGGTGTCGTGTGCTATTCCCTTCATTTCGAAGAGGGAGCGCCGTCGAATGGCACTCGTCACTCGCCACCCGTTACTCGTCCGTGTTACGCGTTATTCATCGGGTAGCTCGTTGATGATGACGACGGCTTCTCCGTCGATGACCGTCTCGTCGTCCTCGCTGACGACCATCGTGTGCAGTCGGTAGCGGTCGCCGCCGAGGTCCTCGACGATTTCACACTCGGCGGTGACCGTCTCGCCGATCCGGACCGGTCCCGTGAACTCGAGGTCCTGTGAGAGGTAGACCGTAACGCCGGGGAATCGGGCCAGCGCGGCGCTGATCGTGCCGGCGACGAGCGTCCCGTGGGCGATCCGGCCGCCGAACTGGGTTGTTTCGGCGAAATCGGACTCGAGGTGGAGCCGGTTGGTGTCGCCGGAGACCTGCGCGAACGCGGTGACGTCGGTGTCCGCGATCGGCTTACTGAAGCGGACGTAGTCGCCGACGCCGAGCGAGTCGTAGTCGTCGGTCGAGCGCTCCATGACCCAGGTCTCGTCGCCGAACGCGACTTCGGCTGTCGCCGGTGGGGTCGTCGTTTCGCCCTCCGATTCGGCCGTGGATGCCTCGCTCGCCGCGGAGCCAAGGCCCATCGCTGCGAGAAGTGCGTTGTTGGCCTCGACGTAGCTGTTGACGACGTGTCTCGAGATGTTGGTCCACTGGTCGGTCGCTGGCGTGGCGTCTGCGCTATCGGTGTCCGGAGATTGGCTACTCATAGCGTTGGGTGTGGGAAGCTACCATTCGACGGGTGCTAACGGTTCCGGCTCCGGGTACCACGGTCGCTGCCTTTGTGGTATCGCCAAATCACGTTGGGACAGTGATACCGATTGTCGATCTCGGCGACGATCGGTACAGGTAGTTCGAGCCGAAACTGGTGAGACGGGGCTACGTCGCGGGCAGGGCTGCGAGAAAGTCCGCCGCCGCCGAGTTGAACGCCCGCGGTCGGTCCTGATTGACGAGGTGGCCCGAGTCGGCGAGTTCTAGCCGATCACCGTCGGCGACCGCCGAGGCGATCTGGTGGCCCTGTCGCTTGACCAGCGGGGCCTCCTGTTCGCCGTGGATCACGAGCGTCGGCGTCTCGAGGCCGGTTAGCTCGGGCGGTTCGTACCGGTAGAGCGCGCCGAAGATCTTGCGGAACTCCGCCGCCGGGATGTCGCCGACGTCTTCGATCGCCGCGGCTCTGGTCTCGGGGTCGACCGACAGCCACCGCTCGCCGGTCGTCGCCTGAATCGACTGCAACATCGATCGGAAGGTCCCCTTCGAGCCGGTCACCGACAGCGATGCCGACATCGCCGGCAGCGGCGACCAGAACGCCTTCATCTCCTGTGGCAACTCTACCGGCGGCATCGACCGCACCGCGCCGCCTAAAATCGCTCCCGCCGCGTCGTCGGGATGGCGAGTCACGTACTCTTGGACGACCATCGATCCCAACGAGAGCCCACAGAGGATCGGTCGCTCGATCTCGAGTGCCGAGAGTAGGGCCTCGAGGTCGTCCGTAAAGAGGCCGATCGAGTACCGGTCCGGCTCCGTCGCGCCGGTGTCGCCGTGACCCCGCACGTCGAGTGTGACGACGCGGTAGTCGTCGGCGAAGTGCTCGACCTGGGGCTCCCACGCTGTGCCGTTCATCCAGCCGCCGTGGACGAACACCAGCGGTGGGCCCGTCCCGCTCGTCTCGTAGTGAATGGTCCCGTCCGCGAGTTCGAGTGCTGCCATACGCTCACTGGGGCCCGTGCGCTCTTAGAACGAGCGGTTGCCTTCACCCGGCGTGAAAATCACTCGAGCTGATTCGACTCCGACTTGATCGACGCGGTTCGTCTCGAGTCACGACAGTTGGCGGGTTGTTCCTGCCACCGATCCGCAGTCAGTCCTCGCCGCTGGCTTTGGCTTCGGTCCCGATCCAGCGGTCCCAGAACGATTCGAACTCCGACTCGTCTTCGGTGAGCCGGTTCCACTCCGCGAGGCCGCGTTCCTCGCGGGTACCCGGGATCGTATTGTCGAGGACGAGCGCCGCGAGCCCGCCGACGGCCATCCCGGTCGAGCCGATGATGAAGACGGTGTCGACGACGGCCTGTGCGGCGGCTTCGATCGGCCCCGCAGCGGCCGTCCCCGCGACCCCGAGCGCCGTGAGCAGCGAGTCGATTCCGGCCTCGAGGCCGGCCGCCTCTCGGAACGCGATCGTGCTCTCGAAGTTGCCCATGTACGCCGGGATCGCCAGCCCGACGAAGAGCGCAAAGCCGATGACGAAGGTGTTGCGCGAGGAGTCGAGATCGACGTGGCGCAGATTCGAGATCCCGACGGCGACGATCTGCCCGAACATAGCGATGAAGAGGCCGCCGACGATCGGGTCCGGAATCGTCGCGATTAGCTGACCGAAGTAGCCGATGAAGCCGACGAACAGCATGATCACCGCCCCGATCTGGACGACGTATCTCGAGGCGACGCCGGTCAGTCCGATCGCGCCGATGTTCTCGGAGTAGGAGGTCGAGCCGGCGGTGCCCATCACGCCCGAGAAGACGTTCATCAGTCCCTCCATCCCGATACCGTGGTTGATCCGCTTCCCGCTCGGAGCGCCGGAGCCGGTGATGTTCGCCACCGCGTAGTAGTCGCCGATGCTCTCGACGATCGAGGCCAATACCCCGGCGAACATCCCGACGACGAAAGCGGTTGTCACTTGCGGGGTTCCCCACTGGAAGGGGTAGATCGGCAGCAGTGCCCGGGTGTCGGTGACCTGTCCGAGTTCGACGTACCCCGGATGGCCCCCGCCGATCACGCCGAACACCGACAATGTGGCGGCGACGATCCACGCGATGATCAGTGCCAGAATGACCGGATAGAGCCGGAACGCCCTGTGTTTGACGTCGAGGTACTGCGAGAACAGCAGAATGAGGCCGAGCGTGAGCCCGAGCAGCCACCAGCTCTGGTTTGCCATCGTAATCTGCGGTGCGCTGAACAGCGATAGGCCGATCAGCGCGATCGTGGGCGCGATGACGACCGGCGAGAGGAACCGGCGGAGTTTGCCGACCAGCCCGAAATACCCCATCGCGACTTCGACCACCGCGGCGACGATGATCGCCCCCTGTAACTGCACCAGTGCGGTCTCCCAGCCCGACCCGCCCGAGACGCCGCCGGCGGTGACGACGCCGACGATCGCCAGCGCCGGCGCGAGCATGGAAAACGGCGCGCCCTGAACGATCGGATACCGGTTTCCGAACGTCGTCTGGGCCAGCGTCGCGATCCCCGAGACGACGAAGAACGTGCCGATGAATCGAGCCGTCACGCTGGGCGGCATCTCCATCGCTCCCGCGAGTATCAGCGGCACCGCGATGTTCGCGCCGACCATCGTCAGGTAGTGCTGAATCCCCAACACCATCGATTCGCCCAGCGGCGGCTGTTCGTCGATCCCGTATTCGATGCCGTCACCGACGGATTCGTCGGCGACTGGCTCGTCCCCCGTCATCGATTCTCGTCGGATAACGACCGAGGGTGTTCAAAGGGGTGTTGGTCCGCCCTCGCGCCCGGCGTCGACCACCCTCGAGCGAACTACCGCTGTGTCTCCTCGGCCGCTCGCTCGGCGGCCATCCGCACCGTGCCGACCGACAGCGAAGCGAGGTCGACCAGTTCGCCCTCGGTTTCGCCGGCGACCAGTTCCGAGAGCCCGGCTCGAGAGTCGTCGCCCGCGTCGACAACGACGACTCGAGTATCACTCGTTGCGAGCGCTCGCGCCGCGGCCCGGGTCGCCTCGGTCGGGCTCCCGTCGGCGACGTTCGCCCGCCCGTCGGTCACGAGGACGACGACCGAAGTGTCGGTCTCGGCCCGCTCGAGCACTCGTCTCGCAGTCTCGAGGCCGGCCGGAAGCGGCGTTCGATCGCCCGAGGGGAGGTTTTTGAGATGGCGAGCGGCCAGCGAGACGCTGTCGGTTGGGGGGAGCAAGACGTCGGCGTCCTCCCCGGCGAAGGCGACGAACGCGACCTGATCGCGGTGTTCGTAGCTGTCGCGCAGCAGTTCGAGGACGACGCCTTTCGCAGTGCGCATCGCCGGGCGCATCGAGGCGCTGGCGTCGACGGCGAAGACGATCGTCACCGACGTGTCGCCGGTGCGTACTGATTGCCGTAGATCTCGCTCCTCGACGCGGGACTCGCCTCGAGCGGCGGCCGATCGGACCGACGCCGCGGCGTCGATCGATCCATCTCCCGAGGCGGGTTCGGTGCGGACCCGAGCGCCCCGGTTGTCCGTGCTCGGTGCCGTGCTCGCCCGGGACCCGGTCGCCGTCGCGTTCCCGCTGTGTTCGGCCGTCGGCGTCTCGAGGTCCGGAGCCCGCGCCTCGCCCACGCCGGCCCGCTGCTGGCCGGGGACAAGTGGCTGGGCGGTTTCGTCGTCCCCGTCGTCTCCGCCGTCCTCGGACGACTCGTCCGATTCCGACTTCCGCTCGCTCGAGCTGTCGTCCGCCCCGCCGTCGCCGGTCTCGGCGGGCGACTGGTTCGCCGATGCCGGGGCCTCGCCGTCGTCGGGTCGGCGTTCGGGACTCGAGTCGTCACCGGGTTCGGACTCGTTGCCGTCGGAGCTCCCTTCGTTGCTCGACCCGTCTCCGTCCGCGCTCCCATCACCCTTGCTGCCGTCACCGGGTTCGTCCCCGTCGCTGGGTTCCGACTCGGCTTCTTTGTCCGGACGATCCCCATCGTCCTCGCCGTCACCGTCATCCGCGTCGCGCTCGCGGTCTCCGTTTCCCTCGTCCGGCGACTCATCGTCGAACCGGTCCTCGAGCAGGTCGTCCAGATCCGGTTCGTCCTCGAACGGCGTGCTCCGGAGGCGGTGGGGGAGGGCGTAGGTCGCGGCCTCGTGGATATCGGGCTCGATGACCGTCTCGCGCCCCTCGAGCGCGGCCAGCGTCATCGCGGTCCGGGCCGTCGCCACGTCGCCGCGGTGGCCGTCGACGCCGGCCTCGAGACAGAGTTCGGCGATCTCTTCTTTGAATTCGGCAGGGAGGGTGACGTGCGAACGGCGGTCTCGAGCGGCGGCCAGATCGTCGCGAAGGGTGTCGACCTCGTCGGCGTACTCCGTTTGCGGGTCGGGAGCGCTGTCATCGCCAGCGCCGCTATCGGCCTCGAGTGCGCGGTCGATAATTTCGACGCGGTCGTCGATCTCCCGACAGCCCTCGACGCTGGCCTGCAGAGCGAAGCGGTCCCGCAACTGAGGCCGCAGATCGCCCTCTTCGGGGTTCATCGTCCCGATCAGCGTGAACTCGGCGGGGTGGGAGACGCTGACGCCGTCGCGCTCGACGGTGTTGACGCCGCTTGCGGCCGCATCGAGGATGACGTCTACGAGGTGATCGTCGAGCAAATTGACCTCGTCGACGTAGAGGATGCCGCGATTAGCCCGAGCCAGCAGGCCGGGATCGAAGTCGGCCTCGCCGGCCAGCGCGTCCTCGACCGAGAGGGTGCCGACGACCCGATCGCGGGTCGCGCCGAGCGGGAGGGTCACGAGGGGAACCGGTCTCGTCTCGATTGGCAGGTCGTCGGAATCGCGATCCCGACAGTCCGCACACTGCAGGTCGGGGTCGTCGGGCGAACAGCCGTATGGGCAGTCCGCGACGGCTCGCTGCTCGGGCAGGAGATCGACGAGCGCCCGAACGGCGGTCGACTTCGCGGTGCCTTTCTCGCCGACGATCAGGGCTCCGTCGAGGCCGTCGTCGGCTGCGACGGCGAGCAGCACGCGCTTTAACTCGTCCTGTCCGACGATCGCCGGAAAGGGGAGTGACGACAGCTTTTTGCCCCCGGCGTTTGCAACCATACTTGAGCTAATACAATAGAGGTTTAAAAGTACGATGACACGGATCGGGATCTACACCGCGACGGAGAACGAACTCGGCTCGATCGGCCGGGCCGCACAGCGCCTCGAGGGCGTCGAGCTGGTCGTCCGCTCGGAGAGCGACCTCGAGGACGAGGCCGACGTCGAGGAGTTCGTCGAGGAATTGCACGACGCCGCGGCGGCGATTCTTTGGCTGCACGGGGCCGAAGACAGCATGCCCGGCTACGACTACGCGACGGGCGCGCTCGAGGAGGCCGGCGTCCCGCTGGTCGTCAAGGCGACCGGCGACGCCTACGCCGTCGAGGACACGACGGTCTCGGCCGAACACCGCGACCTGACCTACGACTATCTGGAGAAAGGCGGCACGGTCAACGTCGCGAACCTGTGTCGCTTCCTCGCCGCCGAGTACGAGGGGCGGGACCTCGCGTACGACGAGCCGACCGAACTCCCCACCGAGGGCGTCTACCATCCCGACCATCCGGGCATCGGATACGAGGATCTGCTCGCGACTCACGACCCGGACAAGCCGACGGTCGCGGTCTGGTTCTACGAGTCACACTGGACCCACGAGAACACTCGGTACGTCGACGCACAGGTCCGCGCGCTCGAGGAACAGGGGGCCAATGCCCTGCCGATCTTCTGTAATCCGGCAACGGACACCGACGAGCAGGAAGACGCGGAGTGGGTGACCGACAACTGGCTCCTAAACGACGCGGGCGAGCCGCTCGTCGACGCCGTGCTCTCTTCGTTTATGTTCTCTCTCTCGATGGACGAGCGCGGCCGCAGCGCCGACGACGAGGGCAGTAGTGCAGAAGACGTTTTCCTCGACCGCCTCGGCGTCCCGGTCCTCCAGACAGTCACCACGATGCGCTCCCGATCGCGGTACGAATCCAGCGACACGGGCGTGATGGGCTTCGAACTCGCCCTCTCCGTGGCGCTGCCGGAGTTCGACGGGAACGTCATCACCCACCCGATTTCCGGCAAGGAACGCACTGACGACGAGGCCGGTATCGGCTCCGCGCCGAAACATCACTTCCCGATCGAGGATCGGATCGACCACGCGACCCGGCTGGCGGTCAACTGGGCCGAACTGCGCCACACTCCGAACGAGGACAAGCAGATCGCCGTCGTCCTTCACAACTACCCGCCCAGCGACGACGGGATCGGCACCGCCTTTGGCCTCGATTCGCCCGAATCGACCGTCAACCTGCTCGAGGAACTCGAGGCCCGGGGCTACGATTTAGGCGACGACATGCCGGACAGCGGGCAGTCGCTGGTCGAGACACTCACCGCTCAGCTCACGCTCGAGGACCGCTGGGTTGCACCGGAGGACGTTCGCGACCTCTCCGTCGACGTCGTCTCTCCGGATACCTACGAAGAGTGGTTCGCCGACACCGACGAGCGCTTTCAGGAAAATATCATCGAAGAGTGGGGCGAGGTCCCCGACCGGCCGTTCGCGATTCCGGGCGTCGAGTTCGGCAACGTCCTCGTCACGGTCCAGCCCCCGCGCGGGTTCGGGATGGACCCTTCGAAGGTCTACCACGACTCCGATCTCCAGCCGCCACATGACTACTTCGCCTTCTACGGCTGGCTCCGGAACGCCTTCGAGACCGACGCGGTCGTCCATCTGGGCACCCACGGCAGCCTCGAGTGGCTCCCCGGGAAAACCGTCGGGCTGAACGGCGAGAGCGCGCCGGATCAGCTGATCGACGACATCCCGAACGTCTACCCCTACATCGTCAACAACCCCGGCGAGGGGACACAGGCAAAGCGCCGCTCGTATGCGGCGATCGTCGACTATCTGACCCCCGTCATGCGGAACGCGGGCACCTACGACGAGTTATCGGAACTCGAGGAACTCGCCAACCAGTACCGCGAGGCCGGGATGGAGGACGCCCGCGCCGACGACGGCGAGCACCTCGCGGACCTCATGCGGGAGAAAGTCGAAGAACTCGATCTCGCCGTCGAACTCGGTATCTCGGGCACCATCGACGAGAAGGCAGACGTTCGCGGCCCCGACGAGGCCGGCTCGAGCCTCGCGGAAGGCGAGGTGACCGGAGACGAGGTCGACATCGACGAACTGGTCGAGCGCATCCACGAGTACCTCACGGACGTGAAGACGACCCAGATCCGCCTCGGGCTGCACACCATGTCCGAGCCGCCCGAAGGCGAGCGCTTGACGGAGTATCTGGTCGCGCTCACGCGACTCGAGAACCCCGGCGCGCCGAGCCTGCGCGAGAGCGTGGCCGGCGCGCTCGGCGTCGACTATCAAACGATGCTCGACTCGCCCGGCGAGTACGCCGCGGACCTCGGGATGACCTACGCCGAGGCCGCGGACATCGTCTACGAGACCAGCGTCGACCTGATCGAGACGCTCGCCGACCACGACTTCGACATCCCCGTCTCCGAGCGCGAGGCCGGCCCCGACGACGAGGTGAACATGAATCTGCTCGTCGTCGACCTCGAGACCATCGGGGACGGGCGCGCGAAGTCGGGTGCCCACAACGACCTGCGGAAGGCGCTGGCCTACATCTGCGAGGAGGCCCAGCCCCGCGTGCAGGGGGCCGAAGACGAGATTCCCCGGACCGCGGACGCCCTCTCGGGCGAGTACGTGCCGCCGGGCGGCTCGGGCGCGCCGACCCGCGGCGGCGTCGACCTGCTGCCGACCGCGCGGAACTTCTACACGCTGGACCCGCGGAAGGTCCCCGCGAAAGCCGCGTGGCAGGTCGGGAGCGAAGTGGCGGAGGGGGTGCTCGAGCGCCACCACTCGGAGAACGGCGAGTACCCCGAAGAGATCGGCGTGGTCGCGTGGGGGACCCCGACGGTACGCACCCGCGGCGAGACCATCGCACAGGTCCTCGCGATGATGGGCGTCGAACCGCAGTGGACCGACGCCGGCCGGATCGACGATGTCGAGCCGATCCCGCTCGAGGACCTCGATCGGCCGCGAGTCGACGTGACGACCCGCGTCTCGGGACTGTTTCGCGACGCCTTCCCCGCCGCCGCGGGTGTCATCCACGACGCCGTCGACGCCGTCGTCGACCTCGACGAACCGCTCGAGATGAACTACGTGAAGAAACACGTCGAGGAAGAGCAGGCGGAACTCGAGGCCGAGGAAGGGCTCGACGAATCCGACGCCCGCAAGGCGGCCAAACACCGCGTCTTCACGACCCGACCCGGCGGCTACGGTGCCGGGACGAACAAGGCCGTCGACGAGGGCAACTGGGACGACCGGTCCGACCTCGCCTCCGTCTACGTCCAGTGGGGCGGCTACGCCATGGGCTCGCGCGGTCGGGTTTCCGACGCCCACGACGCCTTCGAACGCCGCCTCTCGAGTGTCGATGCTACCGTCAAGATCGAGGACACGATGGAACAGGACGAGTTCGACTCCTCGGACTGGTATGCCTTCCACGGCGGGTTCATCTCCGCAGTGTCCGAAATTTCGGGCGAGGAACCGGCCTCCTACGTCGGCGACTCCTCGGACCCCGACAACGTGGACGTCTACACGAACGAGGAGAAGGTCCGCAAGGCGATGCGCTCGCGCGTGTTGAATCCCGACTGGCTCGAGTCGATGGAAGAACACGGCTACAAGGGCGCGGGCGACCTCTCGACGACCGTCGACGTGACGCTGGGCTGGGACGCGACGACCGGGGTCGTCTCGGACACCCTCTGGGCGGAAGTCGCCGAGAAGTTCGCCTTCGACGACGCTCGGCAAGAATGGATGCGCGACGTGAATCCGTGGGCGCTCGAGTCGATCACGGACACCTTACTCGAGGCGATCGACCGCGATCTGTGGGACGCCGACGACGAGACGATCGACCGACTTCGCGACCTGAACCTCGAGGTAGAAGGCGACCTCGAAGCGCGGACGACTAACGATGCGGTGGGCGCGGAGGTGTCCACCGATGACTGAGCGATCCGCAGCGACAAGCGAACGAGTTCGGACGAGAACCGACATGCGAACCTCGGAGAGTGAGAGCCATGAGTGATAGTCAGGAGTTCGAGAAGGAGTACGCCGATTTAGGCGCGACGACACAGAACGCGATGGACATCGCGGAGACGAGCATGGATATCGTCCGCCAGTTCGTCCCCGACGAGACGCTGGCCGACCGCGTGCGACAGAAATCGGTCCACTCGATGGGCGACATCGAGTTCCAGCACCTGATCGAGTTCACTGGGGGCGACGACCTCGGCGACGACGAGGACGCGCCGGTTCGGGCCGGCGCTCGAGCCGTCCTCGACGAGGCCACGATCGTCACGGACATCACGATGTCGAAGGCCGGGATCACCGGCCGCGGCCACAACTGCGAGAAGCGCAAGGCGATCGGCAACGGTGCCGAACTGGCCGAAGAGACGGGAATGACCCGGACGGCGGCTTCGGTGCTCGAACTCGACAAACAGGGCGTCTACGACGGCGCGATCGCGACGATCGGGAACGCCCCGACCGCCGCCTTCGCGCTGGCGGACTGCATCGAGGACGGGACCCGGCCGGCCGCCATCGTCGCGACCCCGGTCGGCTTCGTCAAGGCCGAGGAGAGCCGCCAACGCATTCGCGAGATCAGTGAGGAATACGACGTGCCCGCGATCACGAACGTCGGCCGGCGCGGCGGGAGTGGCCTCGCCGCGGCGCTAACGAACGAACTGATCCACGTCGCGAAAGACGTTCGGACCGACGAGATCGATCTCGAGATGGACGCGGAGACGCGGGCCGCAGACGGCCGGAACCGATGAGCGGCGAGTACGACCTCGAGAGCGGGCCGGATCCGGCGACATTCGCGGCGGGAGCCGCGGAGACGGACATCGAGGAAGAAACGGACGAGCCCGTCTATGCCGTCGGCGTCGGCCCGGGCAATCAAGAGTATCTCACTCCGCGAGGCCGGCGGGCGATTCGGGAGGCCGACGTCGTCGTCGGCTTCACTACCGTCGTGGAGTTCGTCGCGGACCTGACCGACGCCGACCTGCTGACGTGTGGTTACAAGGACGAGGCCGACGCACTCGAGGCCTTCGGCGAGCGCGTCGCGGCCGGCGAGTCAGGGACCGCCGTGGCGATGGGCGACCCGAACCACTCGGGATACCAGTTCGTCGGGAAGGTCCAAGACGCCGTGGAACGCTGTTCCACGAGCCCTGACTCGCAGGCTCGTCAGGATGCAGTCGAGCGTGAGGATCCCGAGGTACCGGTCCGCGTGATCCCCGGCATCTCCTCGATTCAGATGGCCGCGAGCCGCGCCCGGACGCCGATGGAGGACACCGAGTTCGTCACGCTGCACAAGAGCGGCGACCTCGAGGCCGACATGGACCGACTCGCGAGGGCGGCGACGGACGACGAACGGCACCTGCTCGTGCTTCCCCGTCCCTACGACCGGATGCCCGGCTACCTCGCCGAGTTCCTGCTCGAGGAAGGCGCAGATCCGGATCTCGAGGCGCTGGTACTCGAGAAGTTAACCCACGACGACGAGCAAATCCATCGGTTCACGCTGGCCGAACTGTCCGAACACGCCGGCGGGACCGGACGGGAGGACACGCCGTTTTCGGATCTGGTCGTGCTCGCGGTTCGGCAACCGGTCGCGTAGCCGAACGGCAGCACGGATCGATCACGGGTATCGCAGGCGATCTCTCCGTCGTCTCCGTTCGGTCTCCGCTATCGTCTCACCAGAATACCGAGGTGGATGCCCCTCAAGGAGCGAACGTAGTGAGCGAGTAGAGCGGGGAGGAAATCGACAGCACCTACCACAGCCTACGAACAACAGCAACCAGACTCCCAATTATTAAATAACTGCCCCACAATATGTGAAATATAGTGGAGTGCCGTCGTACCGCCGTTATCAAGCTCGACACACCCGATGGAGCCGATTCGCTCCTTCGAGAGACTGTCGAACAGTTCAAACACTGCGCCAACACCGCGAGCGAGTGGTGCTGGCACGGCGACGATGGCTACCACGTCACCTCGAAAGCCAAGGCCGAACGCGCACTCTACGACCGCCTTCGCGACGAGACCGAACTTACCGCGAACCTCGTGCAGAAAGGCATTCGGCGGGCCGTCGAGGCCATCAAAAGTGGGGTGAGCCGGCTCGAACGCGGGGAACCCACGTCTCGACCCAGTTTTCGGCTGACAGTGTTGTCTACGACAACCGGAGTGCGACGTTCCACCGCGATCACGTCTCACTCTCGACCCCCGATGGTCGTGTCGAGTGCGATTACATCCTTCCAGACGGATCGGAGACGCCCCCGACGAAGTACGTCTCCGATGATGACTACGAGTTTCGGATGGGCCATCTCCAGTACCGCGATGGTGACTGGTATCTCCACGCATCGATGCGGAAAGTCGAGGAAGACGCCGAACCCGATACTGAGCACAGAACAGTCCTTGGTGTCGATCTGGGTGTCAACAATATCGCTGTCGCCTCAACGGGCACGTTCTGGAGTGCGGACGAGTTCAACCACTGGAATCGAGAGTACGAGCAACGACGTGGTTCGCTCGGCCAGTGTGGATCACGAGCAGCCCACGAGAACATCCAGTGTGTTGGTCGGAAGGCGGATGGACGCTTCAGCATCCACCTGCACACGATTGCGAACAACCTCATCCAGGAGGCCATCGAGAACGAGTGTTCGCACATTGTGTTCGAGGACCTAACCCACATCAGGGAGAACCTCCCCGAGGCGACGTGGCAACACCGCTGGGCGTTCCGACGCTTGTACGGGTACGTCGAGTACAAGGCAGACGAATACGGCCTGGAGGTGGTCCAGGTGGATCCGCGCAACACGTCGAAGCGATGTTCGACGTGCGGGTTTACCCACGACGAGAACCGCCACCAAGAGTCATTCGAGTGCCAGCAGTGTGGGTACGAGAACCACGCCGACTACAATGCCTCGAAGAACATCGGCTTGCAGTATCTCCGTCGTCGGCAAAACGCAGACGATGGAGGCGCACCCGTAGACGTGCGCTTGAATCGCGGGACGCTGAACGTGAGTGGGGACTATGTACCCCCTGCCTCTGTTGAGGCATAGAACGGGAGTCCATGCGAAAGCCCCGCCCTCAACGAGCGAGCGGGTCAGTAGACCCTGAGCGAAGTAGGGTGGGGTAGTTTACTCCGGAACGTCGCCGGCGACGACGTACTGCTCGTAATTCGGCTCTTCGCCCCAGAGGACCGACTCCATCAGCGGCTCGTATTCGACCCGCTCGAGTCCGTGTTCTTCGAGTGCGTCGACCAGCGCTTCGGGCGGGCGGCCGTCGTACAGCGGCAACTCGTCGTGGATGTCTTCGTAGCCGTCGAACGGCTCCTCGAAGTCCCAGTGGCCCTCGATCAGGACGATCCGGCCGCCCGGACGGACGATCCGTTGCCATTCCCGAAGCGCCGCCGACGGATTCGGAAGCGTCCAGATGAGGTGCCGAGCCGTCAGCATGTCGTACGTATTCTCGGGATCCGAGATCGATTCCGCGTCCCCGTTTCGGAACTCGACCGACCGGTCGCGCTCGCGGGCTTTCGCTCGAGCGCGCTCGAGCATGTCTGTCGAGAGGTCAACACCGGAGACCTCGTGACCGAGTTCGGCCAGCATCAGCGAGATGACGCCCGTTCCACAGCCGACATCGAGAATCCGCTGGGGTGAGTCACCGTCACCGAACCAGTCCCGAAGGATCGACAACCAAGCCTCGCGCTGCTCGTCGCTGTGTACGGCGTGGTGGCTGTCTCCGTCGTACGATTCCGCGCGGTCGTTCCAGTACTGCTGGACGCGGTCTTTGACGGCCTCTTCATCTGGATCCGTCACGACTGTTTCCTCCTCCGATCCGCGGATCGATGTGACCCGAAGCAACGGTCTTCGAATTTCATTGTTCGCTGCACTTATCGGGTGAAGAAAATAACTGTTTCGCGAACGGGGAACGGATTCTACGCGTGCCCGCAAACGACTGTGTCTGCGACCGGCGGCTACGGCGCAGTCAGGGACGGCGACCGATGGCCCCGGTCACTCGTCTTGCTCGTACTCCCGAAGAACAGTCGAGACGGTGTTCTCGACCTCTTCGAGCGCGACGGAATGGGTCTTCCGCAGGTCCTCGTCGTCCCGTGTCTCTCCCAAGTGTCTGAGCGCCTCGCGGAGGTGTCGTTCGGTATCGGATCCTGTGTCTTCGGTCATCGTTCGAGCGGCGAACCGTACCCGACTCGAGCGGTTAAGTTCGTCGGTGGTCAGAACCCCGAACGGACATTACTCGAGCGCGTCTCGAACCGCCGCCCGCCGTTCGGCGAAGGTTGCGTCGTCTAGGACGGGCACGGCTGCGTCGGGGTCGACAGCCACCTCGTCGGCCAGTTCGATCCACGCACGGCACCCACGGTAGCTCCCGCGCTCCTCGATGAGTCGCGGCGACTCGAGTTCGCGCACCCGGAGCAACAGCACCCGCAGATCCTCCTCGAGATCGTATTTGTCCCGCAGGCCGTCGGGCGTGTAGACGTAGTGGCGGGCGAGCGACTCGAGGTCGGCGCTCGAGACGGTGTACTCCGTGCGGACCTCGGCGACGGCGCGGATCGGCACGCCCGCGTTCGGTTTGGTGCTCGCCCGGTGGTAGTAGTCCTCGTTGCCGGGCTGATAGCGATCCGGCTCCTGATGGGTGTAGGCCGGATACAGCGCGAACTGCTCGTCGATCGTCCCCGGATCCAGGGTCGGGTGACGAACGAGCACCGTCTGCGCGCCGTCGCACAGGGCGTTGACGACGCCGGCGCGTTCTTTTAGCGCGGGAACTGGGGTCGTCGCAGATTCGAGATCGTTCATACCCCGAGCCAACGGAGAGCAGTTTCAACTGTATTTCGACTGCTCGATCGCCGACTCCGTCTCCGACTCGAGACGACCTGATCCGATCCGGCGGCGGCCAGCGCGAGGGGAATCGCGGTCACCGACGGATTCAAGTCGAATTGTACTAATTCAACTGTAATGAACGTCGTGCGATCTTCGGGTATCGTAGCCGACCGAGTCGGGAAGTGGGGAGAGTGCGTTCCAGAGGGGGACCAATGAAGGGGTTCGTCCTCGGCGGCGTCAGCTCCGGCGTCGGAAAGACGGTCGCGACGCTGTCGATCATTCGGGCGCTCGAGGACGCCGGCCACGAGGTCCAGCCCGCCAAGGCGGGGCCGGACTTCATCGATCCGAGCCACCACGAGGCGATCGCGGGCCGTCCCTCCCGCACCCTCGACCTGTGGCTCTGCGGCGCGGACGGACTGCGACGAAACTACCGGCGCGGTGAGGGTGATCTCTGCGTCGTTGAAGGCGTCATGGGACTGTACGACGGCGACGGCTCGAGCACCGCCATGGTCGCCGAAGCGCTCGACCTGCCGGTCGTCCTCGTGGTCGACGCCAAGGCGGGCATGGAGAGCGTCGCGGCGACCGCGCTGGGATTCAAGGATTACGCCGACACCATCGGTCGCGATATCGAGGTCGCCGGCGTCGTCGCCCAGCGCGCCCACGGCGGCCGCCACGAGCAGGGGATCCGCAACGCACTGCCCGACGATCTCGCGTACTTCGGTCGGATTCCGCCGAACGACGACCTCGAGATTCCCGATCGGCACCTCGGACTTGAAATGGGCGAGGAGGCCGCGCTGCCGACCGCCGCGCTGCGGGAGGCAGCCGAATCGCTCGAGGCCGAGCAACTGGCCGCCATCGCGAGCGAACCGCCGGCAGCCGACTCGCCACCACCGAGCGCCGCGAACTCGGAGCCGGTCGACGCGACGATCGCCGTCGCCAGCGACGCCGCGTTTTGCTTCCGGTATCCTGCGACCATCGAGCGGATTCGGGAGCGGGGCGCGGTCGTCACGTTCTCGCCGGTCGCCGGCGACCCCGTCCCGGATGCCGACGCGGTCTACCTCCCCGGCGGCTATCCCGAACTCCATGCTCCCGAACTCGAGTCGGCCGGCACCCTCGCCGAACTCGGCGACCGCGCCGCCGACGGACTGCCAGTGCTCGGCGAGTGCGGCGGGTTGATGGCCATGAGCCAGTCGCTGACGACGGCCGAAGGCGAGCGCCACGAGATGGCCGGTATTCTCCCCGCAGACGTGACCATGCACGACCGCTATCAGGCGTTAGACCACGTCGAACTCGAGGCCACCGAGGGGACGCTGACCGCCGACGCCGGCGAGACGATTCGGGGCCACGAGTTCCACTACTCGAACGCCGATATCGACGGGGACGCCCGCTTTGCCTTCGAGACGGTACGAGGCGACGGTATCGACGGCGACCACGACGGCCTGACCGAGTACGACTCGCTGGGAACCTACGTTCACGTACACGCTGAAAGCGGGGCGTTCGATCGGTTCCTCGAGGCCGTCGGGACGAGCGAGATATAACAGTCTTCGCGTCTTTCACGAAATCTGAAACACGGTCAAATAATTAACACGAATGGGTGCGTAGGGGCAAGTATGGCTGAAACCGTCCAGCGCCTCGAGCCCCTGTCACGTCGCCCGCTGACCGATCGGACCTGTCTCGTCACCGGATCCTCGCGCGGGATCGGTCGCGAAATCGCGTTCGAACTCGCTCGCTGCGGTGCCGACGTGGCGGTCAACTACCGCTCGTCCGAAGATCTGGCACGCGAGGTGACCGAGACGATCGAGGAAAACGGCGAGACGGCGGTTCCGGTTCAAGCCGACGTGTCGGACCCGGCGGCCGTCGAGCGGATGGCTACAGAAGTCCGCGAGGAACTCGGCGAGATCGACGTGCTCGTCAACAACGCGGGGATCACCGTCGACCGGACGTTCGAGGACATGACCTACGAGGACTGGCGGACGGTCATCGATGTCAACCTGAACGGGACGTTCAACTGCACGAAGGCGTTCTACGAGGACATCAAAACCTCCGATCACGGCCGGCTGATCAACATCTCGAGCGTGGTCGGCCAACAGGGCAACTACGGGCAGGCCAACTACGCGACCTCCAAGGGCGGGCTCTTCGCCTTTACGCGGACGCTGGCGCTCGAACTCGCGAGCCACGGCTCGACGGCCAACTGCGTCGCACCAGGCTTTACCGAGACGGACATGCTCGAGAAGGTACCCGACCGCGTGCAGGACAAGATCCGCGAGGACATCCCGCTGGATCGGTTCGCCGAACCCGAAGACATCGTCGGGATGGTCCGATTCCTCGCCGGCGATCAGGCCGAGTACATGACCGGGCAGGTGCTGGGTATCAACGGCGGCATGGAGTGGTGACCGCCCGCTTGGGTGGCTTCTCGGCGATGTTTTCAGTCTGAGCGACCGATCCGCTTCGTTTAACAACTCCCGTTGTCCTACTCCAACTCCACCTGGGCAATCGCAGTTGTTCTACCCCAAACAAAATTGTTTTAGGGACGGGCTCTGTTCCAACGGATGATGCCACCCATCGCGCTTCCACACGACGCGAAGGCCGGACCGACGAAATCGGAGGTCCGCGCCGTCGTCGGCTCGAAGCTCGCACTCGAGCCGGACGACCACTTCGCGGAGGTCGGCTCCTGTACGGGGGCCGTCACGATCGAAGCCGCACAGCGAGCCGGGCGGGTGACCGCTCTCGAGCGGAAAGCCGAACGGCTCGAGACGACCGAGAAGAACCTCGCGGCGAACGAGGAATCGGTACGCGCTGACGTCGAGTTGCGCAGTGCGGAAGCGCCCGAGGGGCTGCCGGACGACGCCGATGCGCTCTTTCTGGGCGGGAGCCGGAACTTCGAAGCAGTACTCGACCACGCCGTCGAGACCGAAATCGACCGTGTCGTCATGAACGTCTCGCGACTCGAGGTCGCGGGGAAAGCGACCGAGGCCTTCCGCGAGCGGGACCTGCTCGAGGAGGTCGTCCAGTTCCAGGTGAGCCACGGCTACGAACTCGCCGGGGCGACGAGTTTCAACTCGGACAACCCTGTCTACATGCTGGTCGGGAGCGCGACGCCCGACGAGGAGACTGACGACGGCGAGAAAGTCGCGGCCGACGGGGGGAGCTCACGTCAATGACGCTCTACGGCGTCGGACTCGGCCCCGGCGAGGCAGACCTCGTGACGGTTCGCGGGCAGGAGGTCCTCGAGAACGCAGACGTGGTCTACTCGCCGGGCCGACTCTCTCGGACCGTCGCGCTGAACCACGTCGACGAGTCGAAGATCGGGGACCTGGACTTCCCGATGACGAAAGACGAGGAAAAGCTGCGAGCGGCCTGGAAGGAAGCCGCCGCCGAGATCGCCCCGAACGCCCGCGACGGCGACGTCGCCTTCGTGACGCTCGGCGATCCGAACGTCTACTCGACGTTCGGTCATCTGCGCCGAACGATCGACGCCTTTCACTCGGATATCGACCTCGAGATCGTCCCCGGCGTGAGCGCCGTGACCGCGTTCGCGACCGCGATGGGGGTCGAGATCGAGGCCGGTGCCGGGCTTTCCTTGCGGGAGGCCGCCTCAGGCCACAGCCCCACGGGTCCGGATCGGATGATCCTGTTCAAGGTCACCGACGCGCCGGCGACCCACGAGGGGCTCGTCGCGGCCGGCTACGACGTGACCTACGGTCGCCGGCTGTTCATGGAACAGGGCGAAACCCTCGTTACCGACGACCCTGGCGAGATCGACGAACGGGACTACTACACGCTCGCCTACGCCGAGAAGGCGGACCTCGAGGTCGAGCAGGCGACGGCCGCCTTCGGGTCCGAGGAGTCCGGACCGGAGGAGGCGACGACTGCGGACACGGCGGAGGCTACCGATGACTGAGGACACACCGAACGATCCCCAAGACGCGATCGACTCCCAAGGCGAACGCCGCCGCGAGGAACTGGACGACCGGATCTTCGAGCACAGCGCCGGCGACGAACAGGAGGGGATTCCCTTCGTCGGTGCCGGGCCCGGCAACCCGCGCCTGTTGACCGTCGCCGGGAAGGAACTGCTCGAGGACGCCGACCTCGTCGTCCACGCCGGCTCGCTTGTCAACAGCGAACTCTTAGACGAGTACTGCGGCCACGCGGAACTGGTGAATTCGGTCGGGAAAGACCTCGAGGAACTGATCCCGCTGATGCGGGACGCCTACGAGGACGGCGACAACGTGGTGCGACTTCACAGCGGCGATCCCGCCATCTACGGCGCGGCGCTCGAGCAGATGGACGCGCTGGAACACGAGGGCGTCCCGACCCATTTCGTGCCCGGTGTCACGTCGGCCTTCGCGGCCAGCGCGACGCTGCGGACCCAACTGACCCTCAACGAGGTTTCGAATCACGTCGCGTTCACACGACCGCAGGGCAAGACGCTCACGCCGGAGGAAGACCACATCTCCGACTTCGTCGAGATGGGCGACGTGACGACCTGCATCTACCTCGGGACCCACGCGGTCCGGGACACGATGGACCGGCTGCTCGAGGACGATCACGACCCCGAGACTCCGGTCGCGGTGATCTACCACGCCTCGTGGCCGGACGAGGACGTGATCATCGGCGATATCGGGACGATTGCGGACAAGGTCGAGGAAGCGGGCTACCGCGCCTCGGCGCTGGTCGTCATCGGTGATGCCGTGACCGGCGCGGGCTACGAACGCTCGTTCCTCTACGGCGACTGGGCGAATCGAGGCTCGTCTGAAAATACAGGCGAGACGGAGGCGAGTGATGACTGAGATGAGTCGGACTCGAGACCGCAACCACGGTGAAAGCCCCAGTTCCCTCGACTCGGGGGCCTCGCTGCGCGTCTCGGTCGGTCGCAGGGCTCCCTCCCTGCGGTGCTTGCTTCGTCCGCCTTCGCCGAGGGAACTGGCCCCTTTCAGTCCCACCCGAGCGGTGGACTGGACGGGTCGATTAGACGTGGAACGGACAATTTCGGTACGAGAGGAGCTACACAATGAGTTCAGGAACTGAGAACGCGGAGACGACGGACGATTCTGGATCGGACTCCGGCGGCGGCCACTGTTCGACGGCTGACTCGGACGGCGAGGTCGCCGAGGAGATCGCGATCATCTCCTTCGGGCGGAAGATGGACACCGCCGAGGAGATCAAAGCCGAGATCGGCGATCGCTACGAGGCGATAGACATCATCGAGTACCACGGCGATGTCTTCGAGGAGCACTGGGGCGAGTACGACTGCTTCATCGGCCTGATGGCCTCGGGGATCGCGATGCGGAAGACGGCCCACCTGTTAGACGACAAGTGGGAGGACCCCGCGATCTGTGTGGTCGACGAGGAACTCACGTGGGCCATCCCGATCACGGGCGGCCACCACGGCGCGAATCAGGTCGCACAGGACCTGGCGACGATGGGTGCCGTCCCGGCGATGACCACCGCCAGCGAGGCCGCGGGCAAGCAGGGCGTCGAGTCCCGCGCGAAGGCGATGGACACCCACGTTGTCAACGGCGACTCGACCGTGAAGACGAACCTCGCCGTGCTGGACGACAATCTCGGCCCCGTCGAGCGACTCGAGGGCCCGAAGGCCGTTCTCGTCGGCGACGACGTGACGGTGCTCAAGCGCAACACGGACGACGGGATCGTGCTGGGAACCGGCAGCGTTTCGGGGGCGAGCAAGGAGTCGTTCCTCGCCGCGTGGGAGGAAGCACTCGAGCAGACTGACTACGACTTCGCGGACGTCGAGTTCGTCGGGACCGCGACGCGGAAGGAAGACGAGGAGGGCCTGCTCGAGGCGGCCCAGGAACTCGACCTCGGCGTCGTCGCATTCGACAAGGAGACGCTGCTCGCACACGAGGGGCCGACCCCCTCGAAGTCGAAGGAACTGATCGGCTGGCCGGGCGTTTCGGAAGCGTCGGCGATCGCGGGCGGGGCTGAACAGGAACTGCTCCTCGAGAAGATCAGCTACGAGAACGAGGTCACGGTGGCGATCGGCGAATGAGCGGGACCGAGAGCGAATCGGCCGATGGTACGGCCGGCGGCACGCCAGACGACCACGGCACCCTCTACGTCGTCGGCATCGGCCCCGGCCTGCCCGACCACATGACCAAGCGGGCCAAGGAGGTCATCGAGTCCGCGGAGGTCGTCATCGCCTCGAGCCTCTACCAGGAGTTCCTGCGCGAGGACGGCACGCTGCTGCCGGAAGATCAAACCGACGAGGACGGCATCGCGGTCCGAGACGACGGCTTCGAACAAGAGATCGTCCGGTCGACGATGGGCCGACAGATCGAACTCGCTCGAGCGGCGTTCGACCACGTCCGCGAGGGGAAAGACGTGGCCCATGTCTCCGGCGGCGATCCGTCGGTCTACGGCAAGTCCGACCTCATCTTCAAGATGGCAGAGGAGGACGGCGCGACGGACGTGCCGATCGAGATCGTTCCCGGACTGACGGCGGCGCTGGGCGGGTCGGCGAACGTCGGCGCGCCGCTGTGTAACGACTTCTGTACGGTCTCGCTGTCGGACAAGTGGCGCGGCTGGGACGAAATCGAGGAGAAACTGCGGGCGGCGGCGATCTCCGATTTCGTAATCGTCCTCTACAACTGCTGGCGAAACTACGAGAAAGCGGTCGAGATCGTCCGCGAGGAGCGGACCGACGACGCCTACGTTGCCATCGTCAACGACGCCGGCCGCGCGGACGCCGGCCGCAACGGCGAGAGCCAGTACATCACGACGCTGGGCGAGGCAGCCGACCATGACGACAAAGTCTCCGGGATGGGCACCTCGCTGATCATCGGCAACCACGAGACCGAAACCTGGAGCAACGACGATCGAACGTACCTCGTCACCCCCCGCGGCGGGCGTGACGTCGACGACTTCTGAACCCAACAGCACACACCATGAGTACGGACACCAACGCGGACGCTGACGACGAATCGACTTCCAAATGCGGTGCCTCCTCCAGCACGGAGCGCAATTCCAGCGAGGCCAGCACTGATAGCTCGAGTTCGAACTGTGGCGCGTCGAACACGAGTACGGACGACTCGAGCGGTTCGAAGTGTGGGGCCTCCTCGAGTTCCAGTTCCTCCTCGTCCTCGAGTTGCGGTGCGAGTTCCGACGACGACAGTTCGAACGAGCAGGAGGTCGGCTCGACGGTCGACGACTTCGACGCCGAACCGGGCCAACTGAGCGCCGTCGGCCTCGGTCCCGGCCACCCGGAAGGGATGACCGACCGCGCGAAGACCGCGCTGCTCGAGGCCGACCACATCGTCGGCTACACGACCTACATCGACCTCATTCCCGACGAAATTACCGAAGAAGCCGACGAGCTGTACGACACGCCGATGTGCGGCGAAGTGTCCCGCACCGAGGAGGCGATCGACCGCGCGCTCGCGGGCAACGACGTCGCCATCGTCGGCAGCGGCGACCCCAACGTCTACGCGCTCGGCGGACTCGCACTCGAGATTCTGGAGTCCAAGGGCGCGACGGCGTCGATGGTCGACTTCGAGGCCGTGCCGGGTGTGCCGGCGGCCCAGTCCTGTGCGGCCCGGCTGGGCGCGCCGCTGGTCAACGACACCGTCTCGATCTCGCTGTCGGACCACCTCGTGCCGATGCCTGAGATCGAGTCGCGACTCCACTCCGCCGCCAAGGAATCCTTTACCATCACGATCTACAACCCGTGGAGCCGCAAGCGCCGGGAGAACTTCGAGAAGGCCTGTGAGATCCTCACGGCCCATCGCGACGCGGACACGCCGGTCGGCATCGTCCACGGTGCCGGCCGCGAGGACGAACAGGTGATGATCACCGAACTCGGCGAACTCGAGGAGTTAGGCGAGAGCGAGATCATCGACATGACGACGACGATCGTCGTCGGCAACGAGGACACCTACGTCTGGGACGACCGGATGGTCACGCCGCGGGGCTACGAGACGAAGTACGACTACTGAGCGAAATTCGAACGACATCCACAATGCCACGATACGAAGTTACCATCGAGAAAGACGCCTGCGACGGCATCTTCGCCTGTCTGACCCGCGACCCGCGCTTTATCGAGGGCGAGGACGGCCTCGCGACCGTCGACCCCGGCGCGGATCCGGTCTACGACTGCGAGGGCGAGGTCACCGACAACGACGAGCGCGTCGTCGCGACGTTCGACGACGACCGCATCGACGAAGCCCAGCAGGCCGCCGCGGCCTGTCCGACGGACGCCATCATCGTCGAGGAGGTGGGCGAATGAGCGACGCGGAACCCGCGACTGAGATCGAAGTCCCAGCGGACCCGCTTGCGGGTCACGCCGCGACGGCGTACTTCTGGGGCCATGTGGCCGGGAGCGGCGATGTCTCGGATAGCGGTATCGAAATCGTCACCAACGACGAGGCGTCCGCACAGGTGCTCGCGGCGGTCGCGGGCGGCGACCTCGAGCACGAGACGACGACTCGAGACTACGTCCACGACACCTCGATCACGCGCACGGAAGACGAGTACACGCTGTCGATCGGCGGTGACGGAGATGAGGACGATGCGGGCGACGAGTCGGGACTGCTCGGCCGCAGCGGCGCGCTCGGCCTCCCCGTCGACGGCCGCGGGAACTACCGGTTCGGCGCGTTCTCGGAGTACGACCGTGAACTGCTCCGCGGCCTGCTCGAGGGCTGTGGCACTGTCTGTTTCAAGTCCTCGAGCGGGACCGTCGGCATCTCGTTCGTTCACGACGACGCGGACCTGCTCGAACTCGCACAGGACCTGATCGACGAGAGCCCGGTCGAAGCCCCCTACGACGACCTCTCCGAGACCTCGTCGGGCGGCTATTGGTTCGGCGTCGACGACGACGCCGCGCCCGACTTCGGCACGTGGCTCTACGAGAACTGCGAGGAGACCGGGCTGTTCGCCCCGAGTCGCCGCCGCAAACTCGAGCGGAGCCTCGAGCAGGCGACGGCGTACGACGACGAGTAACTACCCGACCGACACCCACGACATCGATGAGCACACCCGACCAGACCACGTCCGCATCGACAGCCGGATTCGACGACGAGGCCGTCCTCCTGATCGGCCACGGTTCCCGGCGCGAGAAGTCCAACGAACAGGTCCGCGAACTGGCCGCTTCCCTCGAGTCCCAACTGGGGATTCCGGTCGACGCCGCGTTCCTCGAACTCGCGGAGCCGGCGATCGACGAGGCCTTCGCGCAACTCGCGCCCGTCACGTCGCAGGTAACCGTCGTTCACTGCTCGCTGTTCGCCGCGAGCCACGTCAAAAACGACGTGCCGCTGGCAATTGAGCAAGCCCGCGCCGAACACGACCTCGAGATCAACAACGGGTCGCATCTCGGGGTCCATCCCGCGATCTTGGACCTGCTGGACGACCGCGCTGCTGCAGTCGAGGCAGAACTCGGCGTCGATCGGACGGACGACGACGTGGCCGTCGTGGTCTGCGGTCGCGGCTCGAGCGATCCGGACGCAAACGGCGACGTTCACAAGCTAGCCCGACTGCTCTACGAGGGCCGGGAGTTCGACCGCGTCGAGGCCTCCTTTATCGGTGTGACGGAGCCGACGCTCGAGGAGAGCCTGCACGGGCTCTCGAAACACCGCCCCGACGCGGTCGTCGTCCTGCCGTACATGCTCGGCGACGGCGTGCTCACCCAGCGGGTGCGGGACTGGACCGCCGAGTTCGACGAGGACTACCCCTACGTCGACGCGCTGGCGGGCGACCCGCTCGGCACCGACTCGCGGCTGCTGGACGTCTTCGCCGACCGCTGGCAGGAGGCCCGCACCGACAGCGTCGAGATGTCCTGTGACACGTGTAAGTACAAGGTCGACCTCGAGGGCTACGAGGAAGACGTTGGTGGCGCTCGCGCCATGCTCCGGGCACTGGCCCATCAGGAGACCCACGCCGACCGCGACGATATCGACAACGAACCCCACAGCCACGACGCGCCCGAAAAGCACGTCGCGGTCTGTACCAACCAGACCTGCGCGAAGATGGGCTCGCCGGCGGTCCTCGAGCGCTTGCGCCAAGAGGTCCGGGACTCCGAACACTGCGATGCCCGCATCACTCGCTCTTCGTGTCTGGGTCGCTGCGGCGACGGGCCGATGGTCGCGGTCTACCCGGACGGCATCTGGTACGGCGGCGTCGAGGACGAGGACGCCGAACGGATCGTCGGCGACCATCTCGACCGGGACCGCATCGTCAGCGACCTCGTCGATCAGACGCTGTAGCACTGAGACGCAACCAGAACTCGATACGCGAAATCAACTAGACACACCCATGAGCTGCTACGAAATCGAAGCACTACGACTCGGACTGATGAACGTCCTCGGCGTCGGGGACGACAGCGCCCGCGATCACGCGGAGACAGAACTCGAGGGCCACCTCGAGGGTCCCATTCGGGGGCTCGCCGAGGCCGATAGCCTCGCTGAGGTCGAACGGCACCTCGATGCGGCGCTGGTCGACTTAGAGGAGGAAGTCGCGTCGATGGACAGTGACGACCCCGAGTACGACTACACGCGGGGGCGACTGCTTGCTGTCCGCGACGCCGAACGGGCCGTGCAACGACTGAGCTCGCAGGGCGAGCACATCGTCGGCGGACTCGGCGACGCCCACGACACGCTCCACGAGACCTTCCCCGTCGAGGAGTGACGATGGCCGGAACTGCCGATACCGAACGCGACCGGCTCCGCGAGTTCCGCTCGGTCCCGCTCGGCGAGATCGAGACGGCCCGCAGCCGCCACATGTGGACCCGATCCGCGGTCTGCGTCGCCGACTCGGGCGATCTCGTCGTCACCGGCGAGTGGGACGGGACCGTTACCGCCCGCGAAACCGACTCGCTCGAGGCCCGGTGGACGGTCGATCATCCGGATCACGCAGTCGGAATCGGGTCGCTCGCGGGCGACGGAGCCGAGCGCGACGAGACGATCGTCGTCGCCGGTCGCGGCGAGTCCGGAACGATCGCTGCCTACGACGCCGAGACGGGTGAGGAGCGCTGGCGGTACGACACTGCCGACGACGTCGGCGAGGCGGTCAAAGACACCGTCTTCTACCTGCCCTACGTCGTGGCGCTCGAGACGGGGACCGACGCCGACGGCGACGAGCGGCTCTACGCCGCCGCCCGGCGCTACGAACGCGACGGCGAACGGCGGCAGTGGTACAGCACCGTCTACGCCTTCGGCGCCGACGGCTCAGTGTGCTGGACCTACGAGACCGACGCCTCGCCGATCGCCCTCGACCTCGACGCTGCGGGCGAGCGCCTCGCGGTCGGCTACAACCGCTGTATGGGCGACCACGACACCGGGCTCGTCGTCCTCGACACGGCGACGGGCGACCTCGAGTGGACGTGGGACCCCGGCACGGAGGGAGACCGCCGCGTCGGCGACGTCTCGTTCGACGGCGATTCGATCGCGGTCTCGAGCCACGGGGATAAGCGCGGCTACCTGCTCGGTCCCGGCGGTGCCGAGCGCTGGCGCGTCGACCTCGCCACGGAGACCGAAATCGACGGCGAACGGCTGTACGCCTATCCAAATCACGCGTACGCGAACGACGGTCGGGTGGCGTTCGTGACCGGCAACACCTACGCGGTCGAGAGCCGGGAGACCGAGTCTCGGCACCCGAACGAACACCGCGTCGCCGCCTTCGACGCCGACGGCGAACTCCTGTGGGCCAACGAGGTCCGTGGCTTCGTCCACGGTCTCGCCGCGGACGGCGAGCAGTTAGTCGCACCTTGCGCTCAGAACTTCCGCGTTCGCGACCCCAACACGCACGCCGTCCGCTGGTTCGGCCTCGAGTCCGGCGATGGCGGCCGCGAGCGCGTCGACGGCATCGCGACTGCGGCTGCCGTCGCGAACGGGACGGTCGCGGCCGTCGAGGAGCCTGTCGAGTACCACGACGAGGGCGAGACCCGCGGCGAGTACGCGCTCCGGGTCGGTTCGCTCGAGTAGCGACAGTCGTCGGTTCGACCTGTTTTCCGCCGCGACTCTCTTTGCCCATACCTGTCGGAGAGTCGCATACGCAAGGCCAACCACCACAACGCTCACTGCCGTCTCTTCGTCCGTATAATGACCAAGGATTTCGCACATGACGGCCGTGGGGACCGTTCGGATCCCGAGAGGGTCGAGCGCTCCTCGAGCCGTCCGGACGAGGACGCCCGAGAGGCGGGACCGCCACCCCGGGTGATGACCGACGGTGGGCAAGCGGAGATGGAGGAGGCTGATGATGACACCGAAGCGGAAGACACGTCCGAGGGCGACGAGGCGGAAACGGCTGAAGAAGAGAGTGCGGACGAATCGCAGGAAGCCGAAGAAGAAGTTGAGGAAGAGTCCCAAGAGGATGAAGCGGAAGCTGAAGAGGAGTCCGAAGAGGCCGAAGAGGAGACTGAAGCGGAAACTGAGGAGGAGGACCAAGAGGCTACAGAAGAGCCTGAAGCAGAAGCTGAAGAAGAGTCCTCGGAAATCGAGGACGAAGCTGAGGAGGAAGTCGACGAGGAATCCCCTGAAGCCGACGAAAAGGCCGACGAGGACGGGATCGACGCGGAAGCCGAAACAGCGGAGGCCGGCGAAGACGAGGACGAACGCGAGGACACCGGGGATCTCGTCGAGGACGACCGCGCGGAGGGTCACGCCGAGGACGCCGAAGCCGTCTACGAGGGCGACGACGCGTCCGGCATCCTCCACCTCGACCTCGATGGTCTCTTTCTCGACGTGCTCGGCCTCGAGGTGAACCTCAACCCGGTCCAACTCGACATTTCGGCGCGACCGGGCGAGAACAATCTGCTCGGGAATCTGCTCTCCGCGGTGACGGGGCTGCTGGACGGTCCCGGTGCCATGCTGGACAAGGCGAAGTCGCTCCTGAGCAAGCCGATAGAGTTTCTCAAGCAGCTCCCGGGGAAGGCCAAAGAGGCTCTCAGCGGACTGCTCGAGCGACCGAAGGAGTTCCTCACCGGACTGCTCAGCAAGCCCAAGGAGTGGCTCACCAGTCTGCTCGGTATCGGCGGTGACGAAGCGGAGGGCGACGCCGACAGAGCGGACGAGGAGGCCGAGGGAGAGGGCGAGGCGAACGAGTCCACCGGACCGCTCTCGTCGGCTGCCGGGTGGCTGAAATCGATCCTCGCAAAGCCCGTGGAGTGGCTCCGCGGGCTCTTCGGCGGAGAGTCCGCCGAAGCCGAGGACACTGCCGATGAAGCGACCTCAGCGGAAGACGAGGAAGCCGCGGAACCTGAGGAGGCAGAAGAAGAGGAGGAGACGGCGGAGGAAACTCCCGGTCCACTCTCCAGAGCGGCTAGCTGGCTGAAGGAACGACTCGCCGGCCTCATCCCCGGGTTCCCGGTCGAGGAACTCGTTGCGGCGGTCGTCAGCGAAGTGATCGAACAGTTGGTCGAGCAACTCGAGCCCGAGGGAGACGAGGGCGAGTCCGGCGGCGGACCCGACGCGACGTCACAGGCGGAGGCTTCATCATGAGCGACGAATCACTCACACAGCGGATTGACACGGAGAAGATCACGGAAAACATCGACGTCGATCAACTGGTCGAAGGGACCCAGTGGGAAGAGGAGATCGACGAGGACATGCCCCTCGGCGCGGCGCTGGGCGGCCAGATCGGCGCGCTCGTCGGCCGGAAGGTCGGCGAGTCCCTCGGCCGGACGATCGGCGATATGGTCGTCGAAGAACTGCTCAGTAGCGACGAGACGGAGTCGGAGAGCGAGGATGACGAATCAGAGGAGGATGCAGAAGACGAGGAGACGGCCGACGAAGAACCGTCGGAGTCCGAGGCTGACGACGAGGAGTCAACCGAGGAAAGCGCCGAGGACGATGCATCCGAAGAGGACGAAGCCGAGGACGGCGACGCAGAGGCCGACGCGGAAGCCGAGGCCGAAGACGAGAGCGACGAGCAGGGCGACGCTGAATCGGGCGAGGAAGAGACGGCGGATCAGAACGATGCGACCGAGGAGACGGAAGACGACGAAGAGATGGAAGCGGAAGCCGAGGAGGAGTAAGCCCGTGACACTGAATCGCAACACTACCGTAATCGATCGCACGCGAGGTGGTCGCCGTGAGTGACGGCTCGGGGCTGAAGAGCATGGTCGCCGAAGAGGTCAGCAATCAGGTCGACGTGGCCGATATGCTCGGCGACGGCAGCATCGAGGACAGCATCGACGGGAGCGAGATCGGTGCCGCGGTCGGCCGCCAGTTCGGCGAGCAACTCGGCCGCGAACTTGGGACCGCGATCGGCCGTGAAATTCACGAGACGATCGACGAAGGCGTCGAAGAAGGGAAAAACATCGGTGACCTGCAGTCGGAACTCCCGACGGCGATTCGGAACGCTATCCGTGACTCGATCTCGGAGATGGAGGGCCGCAAATCCCTCGAGTCGATGGCCAAAGGCGTCACCGAGGGAAGCAGCGTCGACGGGCTTCTCGAGGGAATCGGCGGCGGAGAGAGCGACGATGCCGAGGACGAATCGACGGACGAAGCGGACTCGGAACCGGCGGACGAAGCCGAGGAGCCGGCGGAGTCCGAAGATGAAGACGAGGAATCCGCGGACGAGGTGGAAGATGAAGACGGCGGTGACGGTCAGGTCACTGAAGATGCGGATGACGAAAGTGATGAAAGCGACGAACCGGACAGCGAAGCGTCCGAAGAGGCTGAGGAGGACGGCGAGGGGGCCGATGAAACTGAGGCCGAGTCCGAGCCGTCCGTAGCGGACCTCGAGGACCTCCGGAAGGACACGCTCGAGGACTTCCTCGGAGTGATGTCCTACAGCGATCTGCAGTCGGTCGCGAAGGACGTCGGCGTCAAAGCGAACCTGAGCCGAGAGGAGATGACCGACGAGATCATCGGAACGGTGACCGACGGGGAGTCGAACTCGAACTCGGAGTCCGAAGCGGAAGCCGAAGCCGAGTAGTCGACTGATACGGATTCGATCTCGCTTCGAAGCCGGAAAAACACGCTAGCGGACACTACGCGGCAATCTCGGTGAAATCAATGAGCGAATCGCAACTACACGACCGAGTGCACGAGATACTGACCGAGGCCGACGCGTCCAGCGGCTCGATCGTTTCCGGAGGCGACGCAGACGGTGACGACGAGTCGGAGACGGATCTGCTCGAGGCCGCCACGGACGCGAGCGACCTCCTCGAGTCGGCAGACCCCGACGAGTTGCTCGCGGCGGTCGGATTGGACACCCTCGCGGACGGGTCCGAACCGGACTCGATTCCGGAGGCGATCGCCCGCGGCGAACAGGAGAACCTCGAGGACCTCCAGCGGTTGCTCCACCTCTCGAAACTCGCCGACCGGGCGGACGACGGGGGACTCGAGGGTGCCATCGACGACCTCCGGGAGACGATCGGTGAGCGGGCCGAGGCCGCCGATGACGACGGGGAGAGCGACACCGGCAGCGACGAACCGGACGCTGAGACGGCGGCTGACGGAGACGAGGGGGACCAATCGACGAGCGACGAAGCTGAGACGGCTGAGAGCGACGAACCGGGCGAGTCGGAGACGACCGGCGACATCGGGGACCGTCTCCGGTCGGCGATGAGCGATTCGTTCGCTGACTTCGGCGACGAGGTCTCCGAACTGAAGGAACGACTCGAGTCAGCGAGTGTGGGGGCCGCCAGCGATAACCCCGCCGGCGATACGGACGGTGCCGGCGAATCGGCCGCCGATACCGAGAACGGGCAAGCGGCCGAGGACGACGCGGACGCGGATGACGACGAGGGACTTCTCGGATTCGGTCTCGGAAGCGACCGGAACCGCGGGTCGGCGTCGGGCGGCCCGAGCCGCTACTCGACGATGGCACCGCCGCCGTCGAAGCGGGCTGACATGCGCGGGACCGCACGGCACTCGACGATGCCGGACAAGCACAGGTAGGAGAGCGGCGTGGGCCCGGCTCGATCGAGACCGAACGGCCGAGCCCGGGGACGCCCACTCGAGGCGGAGCGAGACGGGCCATGCGTGCTCGCGCTGAAGTCTTATTCGCCTCGCCGTCGACGAGCGGGTGTGACAACCCATATCAGCGAGACGCAGGTCCAGCACTGGCTTGACGACACGGCGATCCGGAACGTGACCGCCCATACCGACGAGGACACCGAATTCAATTTTCAGGTCGAACTCTCGCACCTGCCGATCCACGTGATCAAAGAAGACGAGTTCGGCCCGATTCGAATCGTCGGCCGCAGCGGGTTCGATACCGAGAAAACCAGAAATCTGCTCCGCGACGATCAGCAACGCGCCGAGTTACTCCGGTACGTCGGGCCGATGCTGGCGGCGACGCCTGGGTTCTACACCTTTCTCGACGAGGAGGGAGTCTCCTGTCAGTTGCGGGAGGCCGAAACGGTACAGGTGGAATACCGCGTCTACCCCGACGGAGCCAGTCAGCAAGCCCTGATGGACGGGATCATGTCGGTCGCGACGAGCATGCGGTACGTCCAGAACGTCGTCGCGGCGGTCGCGGAATCGGCGTGAATCGGTCGGGTTCGAGTTTGTTCGAGTAACCGCTTTTAGTCCGAATCAACGCCTGCGGAGACTGCACTCCCTGTGGATACGCCTCTATCTGCAAAGCGCGTCGTGGAAGCAGGAAGCCCTCCCTCAAGGAGCAAACGGCGTCAGCCGTGAGCGAGTAGGGTAGGGTAGTTCACTTACGATAGCGTCTCTTGGCGACCCTCGAGCGTGCCGTGTAACTGTCTTCGGGCCCCGGTCGTCACGTTTATACGATTGTATTCCATCGTTATTCCCAGTATGGAATATCGACGCCGGGAGGTGCTCGGGGCGAGCGCGGCGGGGATCGCGACGGCCGTCGGCGGCTGTCTCGGACTGGGCGGTGACGACGAGGAGGGATCGATCGTCGGCGAGGAACTCGCGCTCGCGACGACGACCAGCACGTACGATACGGGGCTGCTCGACGAGATCAACGCCGAGTTTCAGGAGCGGTTCGGGACGCCGGTGGCGGCCAACGCACAGGGAACGGGGGCCGCCATCGAGTCGGCTCGCAACGGCAACGCCGATATCATCCTCGTCCACGCCCGGTCACAGGAAGACGACTTCATGCGGGACGGCCACGGGGTCAATCGGCGGGACCTGATGTTCAACGACTTCGTGATCGTCGGGCCGAGCGAGGACCCCGCGGGCGTCGGCGATACCGAGCAGGCGACGGCGGCGTTCACGGCTATCGCGGACGCGCAGGCGACGTTCGTCTCCCGCGGCGACGACTCCGGGACCCACACGAAGGAACTGGCCATCTGGGACGAAGCCGGCGTCGAGCCCGGCGGCGAGTGGTACCAAGAACTCGGCCAGGGAATGGGCGACACGCTGAACAATGCGACCGAGTCCGGTGCGTACACGCTCGCCGATCGCGGCACGTACCTCTCGATGCAGGATAACCTCGACCTCGAGATCCTACTCCAAGGGCCGATCGAGGGCGGCCCGGAACTGCTGGCGAACCCCTACGGGATCATGGCGGTCAACCCCGAGGTCCACGACAACGTCAATTACCAGCTGGCGATGGCGTATATCGGATTCTTCACGAGCCCGGCGGGACAGGACCTGATCTCGAACTACACTTCGAACGGCCAGCAGCTGTTCTACCCGGAGGCGCTGTCGGAGGACCCGAACTTTCAGCAGTACGTCCCGGAAGGGTGGCAACCCGACGACGGGGAGGAGTAACCGTCGGGTTTACCGCTCGCACGAATCGAACCACTACAGATGCCATTCGAGTCTCTCGCCGATCCGACGTATCTCCGGAGCATAATCCGGGTCTCGCTGACGGTCAGTCTGACCGCCGTCCTGTTGAGTACGGCGTTGAGCCTGCCGATCGCGTTCGCCGTCGGGTTTTCGGACTTCCCGGGCAAACGGCTCGTCACGGCGGCGATCAACACGGGAATGGGCTTTCCGAGCGTCGTCGTCGGCCTGCTCGTCCTCATGTCGCTCTCGAGCGACGGTCCCTTTGGCTCGCTGGAACTGGTCTACACGCCCGAAGCGATGATCCTTTCCCAATGCGTGCTGGCCGCGCCGGTGATCACCGGCGTCGCGCTCTCGGCCATCGAGAGCGTCGACGGCACCGTTCGGGACGCCGCCTACGGCGTCGGCGGGACGCGGGCGGACGTGGCCCTGATCACGCTCAAGGAGGCCCGATACGGGGTCATCACCGGCATCCTCGCCGGCTTCGGCCGCGCCATCAGCGAGGTCGGCTCGGTCCTGATCGTCGGGGGCAACATCGCCTACGCCGACGGCACCTCGAAGACCCGGACGATCACGACCGCGATCACCCTCGAGACGCGCCGCGGCGAGTTCGAGACGGCACTGGTACTCGGCGCGGTCTTGCTCGCCCTCGTCTTGCTCGTCAATGGGATCGTGATGCGGCTCGGGGGGCGATGACGATGGATGAGACTGATGCGTGGCGAGACGCAACCGGGGTGACTGCCCCGTGAACCTCGAGTTCGAGAACGCCGCCTACGGCGTCGACGGCACGTCGATTCTGACCAATGTCTCGCTGTCGGTCGGGTCTGGTGAGGTGGTGACGGTCATCGGACCGTCAGGGGCCGGCAAGACCACGCTGTTGCGGCTGGCCGCCCTGTTCGAGCGGCCGACCGGCGGCGCGGTTCGCTGTGACGGGACCGATCCCTGGTCCCTATCACGGGAGGAGCGGCTCGCGCTCCGACGGCGGATCGGGATGGTGTTTCAGCGGGCGAGCCTCTTCGAGACCTCGGTGGCGCGCAACGTCGACGTCGGACGACGGCTCCGCCGGGGATGGCGACGGCGGTTTGGCGACTTCGTCGTTCGTGCTCTCAACCGTCTGCTCCGCGGGACGCCACGGGTCGACGACCGCACTCGCGAGGCCCTCGAACAGGTCGGGCTCGGCGACGCGTGGGACCGCGCTGCGGGGTCATTGTCCGGTGGCGAGGCCCAGCGGGTCTCCTTCGCTCGCGCGCTCGCGGCCGAACCCGACCTGCTCGTCCTCGACGAGCCCACCTCCGATCTCGACCCGCGGAACACGGCGATCCTCGAGCGAGCGATCGACCGAGCGCGAGAGCGGGGCCACGGCGTCCTGCTCGCGACCCACGACATGCACCAAGCCGAGCGGATCTCGGACCGCGTCGCCTTCCTGCTCGAGGGGGAACTCGTCGAGGTTGGTCCGCCGGACCGGATCTTCGACGACCCGCGGGATGAGCGGACCGCCCGCTTCGTCCGCGGCGATCTGTTGTACGATGAAAACGAACTTCCAGCCTGACCGCGAAGAGCGAGTCGAATGGAAAAGGAGTTCGACCCCTACCTGCGGATCGACGACGTGGCAGTCGACCGCAGCGACGTCGCCATGTTGCGCGCGATCGATGATCGCGGCTCGCTGTCGGGCGCGGCCGAGGCCCTCGAACGCTCCTATCCGCGGCTGCAACAGCGCGTGGTCGAACTCGAGGAGTCGATCGGCCCGCTGGTCGAGCGGACCCGCGGCGGTGCCGACGGCGGCGGGAGTTCCCTGACGGGGACGGCGAGGGATCTGCTGGCGCGGTTCGATCGGTTGGTCGCGGCCTACGAGGGTGTCGCTCGCGTCGACGAGACGGTGCTTTCGGGGCCGGTCGTCGACCGCGACGGCGAACTCGCGACCGTCGCGACCGGTGTCGGGGAGGTACTGGCGGTCGTCCCGTCCGACGCCGCGAGCGCCTCCGTGACGATCCGATCCGACGCGGTCAGTCTCCACGCGCCCAGCGACGTCCCCCGAGCCGAGGGGACGAGCGTCAGAAACCGGTTTCCGGGGATCGTCTCGTGGCTCGAGGCCGGGGATGCGGTCGCCAGGATCGGGATCGACCTCGAGGCCGCCGAGGCTGTCGAGGGCGAGGAGCGGAGGACCGTAGACGACACCGAACTCGTGGCGCTGGTCACTCGTCGGAGCGTCGAGGCGCTGGAACTCGAGCTCGGCCGATCGGTCGTCGCCTCGGTGAAAGCGACGGCGGCGCGTGGCGTCTCGAGCGGCGACCGCGACGGGGACGACGCCGAAACCTGAGCGACTATCGGGCGAACCGCAGGGGTCGATCGAGTTGCTCGAACCACACGCCTTTCTCGAGGCGGGCCGTATCGCCGCCCATGTACGACGCTATTCTGGTCGCGACCGACGGGAGCGAGGCCGCGGCGACCGCGGTCGACCACGCGGTCGCGCTCGCCCAGCGCTTCGACGCGCCCCTGTACGGGATCGCCGTCGTCGACGAGCGAACCGACTACGACAGCGGTATCGTCGATCCGGAGGAAGCCCGACAACACCTCGAGGAGCGCGCGGACGACTGGCTCGCGGCCCTCGAGGCGACGGCGACCGAGGGCGACGTAGCCGTCGAGACGGCGGTTCGGTTCGGCGTTCCCCACGAAGAAATCCTCGAGTACGCGGCCGAGGTCGAGGCGGACGCGGTCGTCCTCGGCTCCCGTGGCCGGTCGTCGTTTAAGGGTGCGCTGCTCGGGAGCACCGTCGACAGAGTCGTCAGAACGGCCGATCGCCCGGTGTTGGTTATCGGCTAACGCCGACGGCTGTGTCCGTTCGCGGACCGTTGGGACGGCAGTGTCGGCCGCGAACGACGGCTGTTGGAGGCCGAACATTTACCACCGCTGTCGTGTGACGTAGTCGTATGTCATTGCTCGTCCCATTCGACGGCTCGGAACTGGCGACACACGCGCTCGAGCGCGCCTCGACGTTCGGCGATCTGCTCGACGAGGAGGTCGTCGTCCTGACGGTGATTCCGGACGACGCCGACTACGCGCGAGAGCGGGGCTGGATCACGCGGGGCGAACCGTTCGATGCGGAGGCGATCGCGACGGGGATGCAGACCCGCGCCGCGGAAATCGCGCCGGAAGCGACCGTTCGGATCGAGCGGGTCAGTTCCGACGAACCGACCGCGACGTCGACGACGAACGTCGTCCGCGAGATCCGCCGCGTCGCCGGCGAGGTCGGGGCATCGGTCGTCTTCATCGGCTCGGAGAACGCCGGCTCGGTGATCGCACCGCAGTCGAGCGTCGGCAGCCCGGTTGCGAACGACCAGCGCTACGATGTCTACGTCGTTCGCCGGCACGATACCGACGACGCCGAGGAGATCGTCGATATCGACTCGACGGACGAACTGTAGTCGGAGCCAAACACCGGATCGGCAGCGTTGCCGCGAGGGCGGGGGCTGTTGAAGGAGTTGACGCCGCTGGAGCGGGGCGGTGGGACCCATCGATCTCTGCCCACCGGCTTGCGGTTTGGAGGAACGTTTATTCCTTTGACTACCTACGGTTCGGACGAGATATGGTCGATCGGAACGGGTGGGACCGAGACGCGTCCGCACCCATCGGACCCACCCACACCCCGCCCGAGTCGTTCGTCGAGCAGGCGAACGTCTCCAATCCGGGGATCCACGAGGCGTTCGAGACGAACTGGCCGGAGTGTTGGAACCGCGCGGCCGACCTCCTCTCGTGGGACGAGTCGTATGACACCGTCCTCGAGGAGGACGACGCGCCGTTCTATCGCTGGTTCGCGGACGGCCGGCTCAACGCCTCGTACAACTGTCTGGACAGACACCTCGAGTCGGGGCGTAAGAACCACGCCGCGATCCGCTGGGAAGGCAAACAGGGCGAGCGTCGGACCTACACCTATCGGGACCTCTACGTCGAGGTCAACGAGTTCGCGGCGGCGCTGCGGGACCTCGGCGTCGAGGAAGACGACGTCGTGACGATCTACTTGCCGATGATCCCCGAGTTGCCGATCGCGATGCTGGCGTGTGCTCGCATCGGCGCACCCCACAGTGTCGTTTTCGCCGGACTCTCGGCGGACGCGCTCGCGACGCGGATGGACGCCGCCGACAGCGAGTATCTGGTCACCTGCGACGGCTACTACCGCCGTGGCGACGCCTTCAACCAGAAGAGCAAGGCCGACAACGCCCGCATCGGCCTCGAGCAAGACGTCCAGACAGTCGTGGTCGATCGGCTCGGCGACGACCTGCCCCACGTCCTCGGCGACGACGAGTGGGACTATCACGACCTCCGCGACGAGTTCGCCGGCGAAACGGTCGACCCGGTCTCGCGGGACGCCGAGGACATGCTGTTTCTGATGTACACCTCGGGGACCACCGGCGAGCCGAAGGGCGTCGTCCACTCGACGGGGGGCTATCTCGCTCACGTCGCGTGGACGAGCCACGCCGTCCTCGACGTGAAACCCGAGGATACCTACTGGTGTGCAGCTGACATCGGCTGGATCACCGGTCACTCCTACATCGTTTACGGCCCGCTCGCGCTGGGGACGACGACGGTGATGTACGAGGGGACGCCTGACTATCCCGACCGCGACCGACTCTGGGAGATCGTCGATCGGAACGCCGTCGACGTCTTCTACACCGCACCGACGGCCATCCGGGCGTTCATGAAATGGGGTGCGGAGTATCCCGGCGAACACGACCTTTCCTCGCTGCGACTGCTCGGCACCGTCGGCGAGCCGATCAGCCCGCGTCCGTGGAACTGGTATCGGGAACACATCGGCGGGGGCGACTGCCCCGTCGTCGACACGTGGTGGCAGACCGAAACCGGTGCGGTCACGATATCGACCCTGCCGGGGATCGACGAGATGAAGCCCGGTTCCGCCGGCCCGCCGCTGCCGGGGATCGACGCCCGAATCGTCGACGAGGCCGGCGACGGGGTCAATCCCGGCGAGACCGGTTACCTCACGATCGCCCGCCCGTGGCCGGGGATGGCCCGCACGCTGTACGACAACGACGAGCGGTTCGTCACGGAGTACTGGCGGCGGTTCTCCGATCCCGACGAGGGCACGTGGCGCTACTTCAGCGGCGATACGGCCCGCATCGACGAGGACGGCTACATCACCGTCCTCGGGCGAGTCGACGACGTGATCAACGTCTCCGGCCACCGGCTCGGCACCATGGAGATCGAGAGCGCGATCGCCGACGTGGACGGCGTCGCCGAGGCCGCCGTCGTGGGCCGCTCGAGTCCGACCGGGGACACCGAGGTCTACGCGTACGTCAGCACCGAGAGCGGCCACGATGCCGACGCGACGGTCCGGCGCGCGATCTTCGACAACATCGAGTCCGCGATCGGTCCGATGGCTCGGCCCGAAGCGGTGATCTTCACGCCGGAACTGCCCAAGACCCGCTCGGGGAAGATCATGCGTCGCCTGCTCGAGGACGTCGCCAACGGCGAGGAACTCGGCGACACGTCGGCGCTCCGGAACCCGGAAATCGTCGGCGAGATCCAGGCCGAAATCGGCGAGGACAGCGACCCCGATGAGTCGATCCGATAGCGTTTCGGTTTTTCTACGATCGCGAAACGTCTCTTTCTCGGGGAGCAACCGCTGAAATCGAAGATCAGTTGAAAACATCGTTCAGCGTCGATACAATTATGTTCGCACCGCCAGAATGGGCGAACAGAATCGATGAGTCTCGAGGGGAGTGTGGGGACCGTACTCGCACGGCGGGAGTACGAATCGCTGCTCGACGTGGCCGAAACCTATCGAGAGGCGCTGGTCATCCGGCTCTGCGGAGACGTCGGGCTTCGACCGGCGGAGCTGACGCGGCTCACGATCGACGACATCGACCAGGTCAGAATCGATCCGCCGCGGTACCTGATCCGAGTGCCGACCGACGACGAGCGCGGCTCCCGAACCGCGTACCTGCCGACTCGCGTCGAACGGGAACTCCGGCGCTACGCCCGCAGTAACGACCTCTCGACGGACGACCGAATCTTCACCGTGACGCCCCGCCGGCTGCAGATGCTAGTCTCGGAGGTCGCCGAGCGAGCGAGCGAGCTGGCCGAGGATCCCGGCCTCGCCGACGTCTCCACGAGCGATCTCCGGCAGTACTTCGCCCACACCGCGCTGGTCGACCACGACGTGAACCCGCGCGTCGTCAAGACCGCGGGCGGCTGGCGCAGTTTCGAAGCCCTCGAGTCCTACCTGCCCGAGCCGACCGACTCCCAGATCGTCGACGCCTTCGACGGCGTCGAGGAGCCCTCAGGTCCCCGGTCCGGCGATCCCCAGACCGGGCCCGCGGTGAGCGACGACAGCGTCGTCCGGCTGCTGCTGGCTGCAAGCGACCGTTACGCGCTCGTTCGCCTCGATGCCGACGGCTACGTCGAGCGCTGGAATCGCAGCGCGGCCGCGCTGTTTGGCTACCGCGCCGGCGAAATCGTCGGGACACACGTCTCCGCGTTCTACACCGACCACGCCGTCGAGGACGGCGCGCCCGACCGCACCCTCTCGCGGGCCGTCGAGGAGTCCGGCTGCGAAACCGACGGCTGGCGGGTCCACAAGGACGGCTCGCGCTTTCGCGCGACCGAGGTCGTCTCGCCGCTGCGGGACGATCAGGGCCGCCATCGCGGCTTCGCCGTCTTCGTCCGCGACGGGACGGCCGCCCACGAGGAACTCGAAACCGTCCGGGAGCGCCGCGACGAACTCGAGGGGCTGTACGCGGTCGCCCGGCGACACCGGGACGTGACCGACGCCTTGCTCGAGTCGACCGATCACGAGGAGATCGAGACGACGACGTGTACCGCGCTCACCGACGGGCGGGCCTACGACGCCGCGTGGATCGACCGGGCGACGATCTCGGACCGTCGCCGCCAGTGGCGTGCATCCGGCGGGGTCGATCCCGACGCAGTCGAGCAACTCGTTCCCGACGAGTGGGGGGCAGACGAACCGGACGAGCCCCTCCCGGATGCGGAGCCGGCGGACACCGCCCGATCGCGGGACGAGGCGGTTACGGTCGCGGAAGATGTCACGGCGACCCTCGAGGACGACGAGTCGTTCGAGGGTGCCGTCGCGAAGGTCCCGCTGACGTACGGCGATACCGTCTATGGGACGCTCTCGGTCGCGACCGAGCGCCCGGCGGCGTTCGGCGAAGACGAACGCACGTGGCTCGCGACGATCGGCAGACAGGTCGGCTACGCGATCGCCGCTATCCGCCGGCGGAACCTTCTGCTGTCCGATCGGGTGATCGAACTCGAGATCGCTTGCCGGGACGACCGCTCGTTTTTCGTCGACGCCTCGCACCGGCTCGACTGCCGGTTCGAGCTCGACTCGCTGGTTCCGATCGACGAGTCGACCCAACTCTACTACGTCCGACTCGAGGGGGCGTCGCCGGCCGACGTCTTCGACCTCGCCGATTCCGCGCCCGGGATCGAGGACTGTCGGCTGGTCGAGACCGACGAGGACGGCTGGCGCGTCGAGTTCGTCATCGAGGGCTCCTGTCCGATCGTCACGCTGACCGAGTACGGCGTCACCGTCCACGAGGCGATCTTCGAGGCCGGTGCGGCGACGCTGACCGGTGATTGCGCGGCCGACGCCGACCTTCGGACGATCCTCGACGGCCTCCGCTCGGCGTTTCCCGACTCCGAACTGCTCGGGAAACGCGAGGCCGAACGGACCGTCCAGACGGCCCGCGAGTTCCGGGAGGGCCTCGAGGACCGGCTGACCGACCGACAGGAGGCCGCGCTCCGGGCGGCCTACTTCGGCGGCTACTACGACTGGCCCCGGGAGAGCACGGCCGAGGAAGTCGCCGACGCAATGGGGGTCTCCTCGCCGACCCTGCACAACCATCTCCGAAAGGGCCAACACGAGTTGCTTCGCACGTTCCTCGAGGACCCGGACGGCTAGGGCGGGGTCTCCGCTGGCCGGTGAGACTAAGTCTCTAGAGAGTTGCGTCGATCCGAACCGATTCGGCCATATCATCACAATTATTGCCACGGAATCCTGCCCGGAACTCTCGTCGCGCCGGCGAAAACACGACTTTTTCGGGGCGGCAGACGGCTATCAGGACCTAATATAGTCAATATATGCTAGGTTCCCCTCCGAGTATCGGGTCGATTTTGCACAACTAGAGGCCGCCTTTACTATGGACGTACTCGATTGAGTGGGTGTACCATGTCACAGGACAATGCCAACCTCGAGGCACGACTCGCGGAGCAGGAGGCGTTCGAGCCCCCCGAGTCGTTCGTCGAGCAGGCAAACGTCTCTGATCCGGGGATCTACGAGGAGTTCGAGGAGAACTGGCCGGAGTGTTGGGAGCGTGCGGCCGACCTCCTCTCGTGGGACGAGGAGTACGATTCGGTTCTCGAGGACGACAACGCGCCGTTCTACGAGTGGTTTACCGACGGGAAACTCAACGCGTCGTACAATTGTCTCGATCGGCACGTAGAGGAGGGTCGCGGCGACAGCGTCGCGATCGAGTGGGAGGGCGAACTCGGCGAGACGCGCACCTTCACCTACGACGAACTGTTGGACGAAGTCGAGGACTTCGCCGCGACGCTGCGGGACCTCGGCGTCGAGGAAGACGACGTCGTCACGCTGTACATGCCGATGGTACCGGAACTGCCCATCGCCATGCTGGCGTGTGCCCGCATCGGCGCACCCCACAGCGTGGTCTTCGCCGGCTTCTCGGCCGACGCGCTGGCGACCCGGATGAACTCGGCCGACAGCGAGTATCTGGTCACCTGCGACGGCTACTACCGCCGCGGTGACGCGCTCGATCACATCTCGAAGACCAACGAGGGCCTCGAGGGCGTCGACCACGAGGTGTCCGACGTCGTGGTCGTCGACCGACTGGGTGACGACTTAGACCACGAGCTCACGGACAACCAGCACGACTACGACGACCTCGTCGCCGAACACGAGGGGTCGACGGTCGAGCCGGTTTCCCGGGACGCCGAGGACATGCTGTTCCTGATGTACACCTCGGGGACGACCGGCCAGCCGAAGGGGGTCAAACACACCACCGGCGGCTACCTGGCCTACTCCGCGTGGACCAGCCACGCAGTGCTCGACATCGAGGCCGACGACACCTACTGGTGCTCGGCCGATATCGGCTGGATCACCGGTCATTCATACATCGTCTACGGCCCCCTCGCGCTGGGGACGACGAGCGTGATGTACGAAGGGACCCCGGACTACCCCGACAAGGACCGGCTGTGGGAGATCGTCGAGAAGAACGGCGTCGACATCTTCTACACCGCACCGACGGCCATCCGCGCGTTCATGAAGTGGGGCTCGGAGTACACCGAGAACCACGACCTCTCCTCGCTGCGGCTGCTCGGCACCGTCGGCGAGCCGATCAACCCGCGGGCGTGGAAGTGGTACTACAAGCACATCGGCAACGAGGAGTGCCCGATCGTCGACACGTGGTGGCAGACCGAAACCGGCGGCATGATGATCACGACGCTGCCGGGTGTCAACACCATGAAACCCGGCTCCGCCGGGCCGCCGCTGCCGGGGATCGACGCCCGCGTCGTCGACGCCGAAGGCGAGGAAGTAGACGCCGGACAGGCCGGCTACGTCACGGTCGACAACCCGTGGCCCGGCATGCTCCGGACGCTGTATAACAACGACGAGCGGTTCCTCGAGGAGTACTGGCAGGAGTACTCCGACGAGGACGCAGACGAGTGGGTCTACTTCCCCGAAGACGGCGCGAAGATCGACGACGACGGCTACATCACCATCCTCGGCCGGGTCGACGACGTGATCAACGTCTCCGGCCACCGGCTGGGCACGATGGAGATCGAGTCGGCCGTCGTCGGCGTCGAAGGGATCGCCGAAGCCGCCGTCGTCGGCGGCGACCACGACGTCAAAGGCGAGGCCGTCTACGTCTACGCCATTCCCGAAGACGGCTACGAGGGCAACGCGGAACTCGAGGAGCGGGCCGTCGAGGCCGTCCTCGACTCCATCGGCCCGATCGCCAAGCCCGAGGAGGTCGTCTTCACGCACGAACTGCCCAAGACGCGCTCGGGCAAGATCATGCGTCGCCTGCTCGAGGACATCGCGAGCGGCAACGAACTCGGGAACACCTCGACGCTGCGCAACCCCGACGTCGTCGACGACATCGCAGATCAGGTAGCAACCGACTAACCGACCGCCGTTCGATTTTCGAAATTCAACGAACGACACACTCACACGATTCGCATACATATGCCAGATAATAACACTCACGACTCGACCGACAACCGAACCGCAACGGACGGTGGCGTGGCCGGACAGGCCGGCCAAGCCCATCGAAACACCGACTATCTCGGCTCAGAGGTGAACCTGCTGAATCCGAGTACGCCGTTTATGCGCGATCACCTGCGCATCGTCTGGACCGGCTTCGCCATTTGGGTCCTCGCGGTCTGGGGGCCGGTGACGGCGACGTACCTCGCGACCGACGCGATGACGGTCCAGATGCCGGTACTCGGCTTCCCGCTGCACTACTTCCTCGTCGCCTTCGGCGCGCCGACCAGCGCGTTGATCCTGTCGTTCTGGTACTCGCGCAAGCGCGACGCGTTAGACGAGAAGTACGGCATCGATCACGCGACCGCCGACGGAACCAGCCGCGGCGGCGAGGCCGCCGCGGCTGACGGGGGTGTCGACGAATGACGGGCGTTCCGGTCGTTCCGTTACAGGAGAGTCTCCTTCCCGAGGCGCTGGACATTTCCTTCAAGACGCTCCCCGCACTCCTCGTGGTGGGGATGCTGGGCCTGTTCCTCGCGATCGGCTTCGTCTTCCGCGTGGCCGACACCGAGGACATGTGGGTCGCCGGCCGTTCCATCGGGAACCTAGAGAACGGGATGGCGATCGGTGCGAACTGGATGTCGGCAGCCTCCTATCTCGGGATGGCGGCCTCGATCGCACTGGCCGGATTCTACGGGCTCGTGTACGTCGTCGGCTGGACGACGGGCTATTTCATCCTGCTCATCTTCATGGCGGCGCAACTGCGCCGGTTCGGGAAGTACACGGCTCCCGACTTCGTCGGCGACCGCTTTAACTCCGACAGCGCACGCGCCATCGCGGCCGTGACGACGTTCCTTATCGGGTTCGTCTACGCCATCGGACAGGCGAAGGGGATGGCACTCGTCGGCCTGTACATCTTCGGCGATTACGGCGGCCTCATCCCCGGCCTCGACGGCTACCAGGTGATGGTCGTCGCCATGATGATCATCACCGTCGGCTACCTCACGCTATCCGGCATGATGGGCGCGACGAAGAATCAGGCGGTCCAGTACGTCATCCTCATTCTGGCGTTCGTGGTCGGCCTGCTGGTCGTCGGCTACACGAACGGCTACTCGACGGTGCTCCCTCAACTCGAGTACGGGATGCTGATCGACGACCTCGGCAGCGAGTTCAGCGAACCCTTCGCGACCTCGAGTTACTACCTCTGGGTCGCGACCACGTTCTCGCTGATCGTCGGGACCTGTGGACTGCCCCACGTGCTGGTGCGGTTCTACACGGTCGAGAGCGAACGAACGGCCCGCTGGTCGACCGTCTGGGGGCTGTTCTTCATTTGTATCCTCTACTGGAGCGCACCAGCGTTCGCGGCGTTCGGGACCGACCTCTACTCGCAGAACGTCGCTCCGACCTATGGCGACCCCGGCATGACCGGTGCGGCCAGTGAGGTCATCGTCGTGTTGGCGGCCCAGCTGTCCGGGCTGCCACAGTGGTTCGTCGGCATCGTCGCGGCCGGCGGTATCGCCGCCGCCATCGCCACGGTCGCCGGCCTCTTCATCGCCGGTTCCTCGGCGATCAGCCACGACATCTACACGAACATCATCAACGAGGACGCGACCCAGCGCCAGCAGATCCTCGTCGGTCGCCTCTCGATCGTCGCGCTCGGCGTGCTGACGACGCTCGCCGCGCTCGACCCCGCGTCGTCGATCGCCGCACTCGTCGGCTACGCGTTCGCGCTGGCCGGCTCCGTGCTGTTCCCGATGTTCTTCCTCGGCATGTGGTGGGAAAACGCCAACCGTCCGGGCGCACTCGCCGGGATGACCACCGGACTCGTCGGCTGGTCGATCCCGATGATCAACGAGATCGTTCCGAACTACGTGGGCGGCCTCGAGGCCCCGCTGTCGGCGGGACTGGCACAGTGGATGCCGGCCATCGGGTCGGCGCTCATCACGCTGCCGATCGTGTTTGCGGTTACCATCATCGTCTCGCTGGCGACCGATGACCCGCCGATCGAGACCAAGCGGGTCGTCCGGCAGTGTCACAGCCCCGAGCCGATGCGACAGCAACAGACCGCCGAAGACGTCGTGACCGACGGGGGCGAGACCCCCGCGGATGACTGAGCCAATGTACGACCGAATACTCGTTCCGACCGACGGTAGCGAAACGGCCGAGATCGCGGTCGAGCACGCGCTCGACCTCGCCGAACAGTACGGGGCGGAGCTACACGCCCTGTACGTGGTCGATACAAACGCGATGAGTCTCAGCCTCGGCGGCGAGCAACTCGATCGCATCGAGCAAGGCCACTACGGCGAGATGGACGAGGTGCGAGAACGCGCCGAACGCGCCACCGGCTACGTGGCCGACCGCGCGGCCGAACGGGGAATCGAAACCGTCGAGCACGTTTCGGCGGGGCGGCCCCACGACATGATCGCCAACTACGTCGACAACAACGGTATCGATCTTGTCGTCATGGGATCGCACGGCCGATCGGGAGTTAGACGGGCGCTGCTCGGCAGCGTGACCGAACGGACGCTGCGCTCGACTCGCGCCCCGGTCCTCGTCATCGACACAGACGAAGACGACTAGTCGACGGTTGACGGCAGCTTTTTTCGCGACGCAACTCGGGTAGCGGCGGCAACGTCGATTCGAGCGGCGGCGAGAACAGTCGGCGGTGCTGGCTACTTCGACCGGTTCTGGAGTTTGGTCGCGAGTTCGAAGTTCCAGATGAACCCGAAGTACGCGACGATTCCCGCGAGCATGAGCATGTAGTACACGAGCGTCGGCGGCCCGAGCAGGTAGTTGACCGTCTCGACGATCGTCACCCAGACGATCGCGAACGCGAGGTCGGTCAGCATTCCCCACCGCTCCTGCCGTGCGGTCCGGAGCCACTCGCCAGCCCCCGTCATCGGCACACCACTCGGTTCCTGAAAGCGACCATAGTGTGATCCTTTCGCAGGGGACCGAAAAAGCCTATCGGAGATGCCGATCGGCCACCGCTGTCGAGGCCGCTTCGACCCGCTACTCGTCCCAGTACGCCGTCTCATCGTCGATGTGGTAGTACCCCTCGAGCGACCGCTCGTCGCGGCCGCCCGGTGGCGAGCCGACAAAAACGCCGAACTTCTCCATCTCTGGATAGACGGTGATATCCGGCTCGTTCATCGTCGATATCGCCAGATATCGGAGCGGCTCCTCGCCGTCGTTGACGACCCTGTGGCCGCCGCGTTCGTCCGCCGGAAGCGTCACGTAGTCGCCGGCCGAAAGCGGCTCGAGGCCGGTTTTGGTTTTGAGTTGGCCGTCGCCCGCCAGCACGTAGAGCGCCTCCTCGTTGGCCGTGTGATAGTGGTAGGGCCACGACCGCATGCCGACCGGCAGTTCGTAGAGGCTACAGCCGAGGTCGTCGGCGTCGACGGCACTCGAGAGTTCCTTTCGTCGGAACGCGGTCTCCCCGTGATCGTACTCTTTCCAGTCAAGCGTCGATTCGTTGACCTTCTCCATAGCCTGTTATTGGCAGGCACAACAGTATAAGCGTTCTCGAGACGCGAATCGTGTCGGGTCACGACTGATCGGGGCACGAGAGGGGAACGAACCGATCGGTGGGTGCAGCGCAGCATCCGCGAGCGTAGCGAGCGGTTCACCGAGTGCGCCCTCGGCGCACTCGGCCTTTCTCATCGAAGTTTTTCCGCTCGGGAGACTCACTCCGTTCGTCATCACTCGCACAAAAACTTCGGTGGGAAAACGAAACCCCCTAACCCCGCCCGAGAGTGAGTCCCCACATGCACGACGATAGCGAGGTCGCCGTCCTCCGACTCGGTCACCGCCCCGGCCGGGACGATCGGATGACGACCCACGTCGGACTGACCGCGCGGGCGCTGGGTGCCGACCGCGTGCTCTTTCCCGACAACGCCGGCCAGTCCCTCGAGACCGTCGCGGACATCACCGATCGGTTCGGCGGCCCCTTCGAGGCAGAACTCACCGATTCGCCACAGGCCGTCATCCGCAACTGGGACGGCCGGGTCGTCCACCTCACGATGTACGGCGAGCGCGTCCAAGACGTCGAAGCCGACATTCGAGCAGCCCACGCGGGTGAGGGCGAGCAACTTCTGCTGGTCGTCGGCTCCGAAAAGGTTCCCTTCGACGTCTACGAGGAAGCCGACTGGAACGTCGGCGTCACCAACCAACCCCACTCCGAAGTGGCCGGCCTCGCCGTCTTCCTCGACCGAGTGTTCGAGGGCCGAGAACTCGAGCAGGAGTGGAGCGGTGCCGATCGGGAGGTAATCCCGATGGAGACGGGCAAGCGTGTCGAGTCGGCAGACCCGGATGCCGACACGGAGCGGGACTAGCGACGCACGAAACGATCGGTCCTGTGGTAGCGCGGAGTCGCTGTCGGCTCAGCGACTCACTCGAAGCAGACGGAGCGATGCCGGCCCTGTCGACTGCAGCTTCGCCGAGCGATGCGACGGCGGCGGTCGCGAGGCCCATCCCGATGATAGATGCATCGACATCGAGGACGAAAAGAGCGCTGGCAAATCCGCCCGTCGTGTCGATGGTGGAGGTATTGATCTTATCGCGGAACCGCGTCCCGTACTCGGAGATTTTTGTTGGTAATAGTACAATAACAGTGGTAAGTGTTTCACTCGAGCGATCGGTTCATCAGGCCGACCGAACGCTCCAGGCGGCTAATCTGAGGGGTACAATTTTAAGCATGATCCTCGATACCACAAATCATGGATCTTGACGCGGTCGATCAGTCCGCGCGAACGGGAAACGTCGCGAAACTGTTCGACCAGACCGCAGCACACCACGGGCAGAGCCAAGCGATGGAACACCACGGCCGCCGCTGGACCCACGACGAGATCCGGGACTGGACCGCCGAACTCGCCGGCGGCCTCCACGATCTCGGCCTCGAGCCCGGCGACCGGATGCTGGTCTTCCTGCCGAACTGCCCGCAGTACCTCGTCGCCTCCCTCGGCGCGTTCAAGGCCGGCGTCGAGATCTCGCCGGTCAACCCCCAGTACAAGCGCCGCGAGGTGGCCTACCAGCTCGAGGACACGGCAGCGACGGGGATCGTCACCCACCCGGCGCTGCGCGAGATCGTCGACGAGGCGATCACGGATGCCGGAATGGAGCCCGAAATCATCACGATTCGGAGCGAGGACTGGCCTCGTGATCCCGACGATCACGCCTTCGAGGAACTGCGCGGCGAGCCGACGCTGGTCGACCGCGCCGACGACGACGTGGCGCTACTGCCCTACACCTCCGGAACGACCGGCGACCCGAAGGGGGTCCAGCTCACCCACGGCAACACGCGGGCACAGCTCATGTGGCCGCTGACCGCCTCGAACGTCGACGTCGACCCCGAAGACGTCCGCAGTCTGACCTGGCTCCCGCTGTATCACATCACCGGCTTTACCCACACCGCCCTCCAGCCGCTGGTTGGCGGCGGCCGGCTCTACTTCCGCAGCGCCCTCGAGTGGGACGCCCGGGAGTGCATGCAACTCATCGAGGACGAGGAGATCACCCACTTCGTCGGCGTGACGACGATGTACGCGGACATGGTCGACTCCGAGGACTTCGGCGAGTACGATCTCACCAGCCTCGAGTCGGCCTCCGAGGGCGGCGCGAAGCTCTCGACGGCAGTCCAAGAGCGGTTCGAAGAGACCGCAGGCGTCGACATTTCGGAGGGCTACGGCCTCACTGAGACCCACGGCGCGACCCACACCCAGAGCGGTTCCACGTTCGGCCTGAAACACGGGACGATCGGACAACCGCTCCGGATGACCGACTGCAAGATCGTCGACGAGTCGGGCGAGGAAGTCCCGCCGGGCGAGGAGGGCGAACTCGTCGTCCGCGGGCCGCAGGTCATGACGGGTTATCTCAACCTGCCCGACGCGACCGAGGCGGCGTTCACCGAGCACGGCTACTTCCGGACCGGCGACATCGCCCGCCGAGACGGGAACAACTACTACGAGATCGTCGACCGCAAGAAACACATGATCAACACCGCCGGCTACAACGTCTACCCCAGCGAACTCGAGAACCTCCTCTTGGAGCACGAGGCCGTCGCGGACGTCGCCGTCGTCGGGATTCCGGACGACCGACGCAACGAGGTGCCGAAGGCATTCGTCGTCCCCGCCGGTGACAGCGAACCCGGCAGCGACGTGACCGCCGAGGGACTCACGGAGTTCTGTCTCGAGAAGGTAGCCAGCTACAAACACCCGCGCGAAATCGAGTTCATCGAGGAACTGCCGCGGACGACCAGCGGGAAGATTCAGAAGTACAAACTCGAGGAGGGCGACGAGTAACCGCGATCTCTCGGAGCCCCTCGGTCTCTCACCGCGCTTCGTAGTAGCGGACGCCGTCGTCGGTTTCGTAGGAAACTGCGTCTCGGTCCTCGAGTGTGCCGAGCGCCCCGAGCGTGTCGAGAACCGGCGCGTGATAGCGGACGGTCCCGACCCGCTCTTCGGCGATCGCAAGCGGCGTCGCGGGCTCGATCGCCTCGAGCGCCGCCCGCGTCTCCTCGAGGAGCGTATCCAGCCGCTCGCGCGTAGTTTGAATAATTCCTTGAGGGTCCTCGAACGCGGGGCCGTGGCCGGGGAAGACGTGCGTCGCGGTCGTCTCGGCCAGCCGGTCCATGGCCTCGTAGTAGGCTTCGACCCCCTCGTAGGCCCCGCGGTCGAACCCGACCTGAAAGGCCCCGGCGCGGAACGGCTCGATGAGCGTATCGCCCGCGAAGAGGACCGTCGTCCCGTCGATAGTCGTCTCGTAGCAACAGTGGTCGATCTCGTGGCCGGGCGTCTCGAAGACCGCGAACTCGCGGCCGCCGACGGAAACCGGATCCGCGGGATCGAACGGCTGGACGGTTTCAGAAGCGATTAATCGCCGGTCCCGCCGGCGCGACTCGAGTTCCTCCTCGAGGACATCGTCGCGGTCCTCGCCGCGATACCCCGCCGATTGCGCCGTTTCCCGCAGTCCTCCACGGACCGTCTCGAGATCTCGCTCGAGTCGCGAAATCGCCGCCTGTGAGACGTGTACCGTCGCGCCGGCGTCCCGGAGCGCCGGGAGTTGGCCGATGTGGTCGCTGTGGACGTGGGTCACGAGGACGTGGTCGATATCGGCCGGTTCGTAGTCGAATTCGGCGAGCCCGTCCCGTAGTTCCGACTCACCCGTCTCTCCGGGTGCGCCCGCATCGATCAGGATCGGTTCGGGTCCCTCGAGCAGGTAGGCGGCGACGTGTTTCGGCGGCCACGGCACGTCGAACTCGAGGCGATGAACGCACGATAGATCCGAGTCGGCCCGCACGGCACCACACGACGCATCGGTAGTCATCGTCTCGAAACGTGCCAGCCAGCACTATAAACGTCGCGTCCGATCGCATCGAGAGGGTCGCCGTCGTCACGTCTCTCGTTCGGCCGCGACGCACGCAATCACCTCGCTGTGACACCAGCCCCGTGTTACCGCGGGCGGGGTACTTGATAAGACTTAATGGCCTCATGCCGTTACACGTAGGTAATGGCTTTTGAGGACCTGCTCGAGGACCCGGTGATCCAGAAATATTTGCACGAGCTGGTCGGTCCCAAGGGGATGCCCGTAGCGGCGGCACCCCCGGACGGGGAAGTGACCGACGAGGAGCTCGCCGAGGAGCTCGACCTCGAGTTGAACGACGTGCGGCGCGCGCTGTTCATTCTCTACGAGAACGATCTCGCCACGTACCGGCGACTGCGCGACGAGGACTCGGGGTGGCTGACCTACCTCTGGACCTTCGAGTACGACAACATTCCCGAGAATCTGGAAGAGGAGATGTACCGGCTCCACGAGGCGCTCGACGAGCGCCGGGAGTACGAGCGCAACCACGAGTTCTACCTCTGTGAGATCTGCTCGATTCGCTTCGAGTTCGGCGAGGCGATGGACTTCAACTTCGAGTGTCCGGAATGCGGGTCGCCGCTCGAATCGATGGACAACAACCGACTGGTCACTGCGATGGACGACCGCCTCGACGCCCTCGAGGACGAACTCAACATCGACGCGGACGCCTGATGGTCGTACTCGCAACCAAGCTGTACGTCGAGGGCGACGCTCGAGAGCGCTCGCTAGATTCGCTGCGCTCGCTGGTGGCAAACGAGATCGGCGAACTCGACGTCGAGTTCGAGATCGGCATCCGCCACGACGACTTCCCCTCGGTGACGATCGAGGGCGAGGACGCCACCGCCGCACGGAACGTCCTCGGTGAGGAGTTCGGCGAAATCGTCCCCGACCTCGAGGCCGGCGAGACCTACGTCGGCACCCTCGAGTCGTGGGACGAAGACGGGTTCGTCCTCGACGCCGGGCAGGGAGATGGCGTGCGGATCCCAGCGGACGAACTCGGACTCGGCCCGGGATCGGCGCTGCAGATCCGCGAGCGCTACGGGCTGGTCCAGCATCTGCCCCTGCGATTCGTCTACGGCGGCGACGGCGAGGAGCCGTCGCGACTCGCCGAGGCAGAGCAGGATCGACTCTACGAGTGGACCCGCGGCGACGGCCGGCTCAACGTCAACAGCGCGACGCGAGCCGAGGTCCGAGCGACGCTCAACCGCGCCGGCCACGCACAGGACTACGTGACCGTCGAACGACTCGGCCTGCTCGAGCAGAGCGTCATCTGTACGGAAACCACCGATCCGCCGGGGCTGCTCGCAAGCGTTGGCGAATACCTCCCGGCGGAGCTCCGCTGTGTCGTCCCCTAGCATGAATCGACGGCTCGTTTTCGCGACGATTGCGGTCGCGTTGCTCATGACGGTAGCCGGCTGTTCGGCGATTTTCGGCGGCATCTCGGACGAGCAACTCGATCAGGAGCAAGACTACGGCGATCTGCGCGACAGCAACGCCGATGTCGCTATCGAGGTTGAAGACGGGAGCGCCATCGAGAGCGGCGAATTCCGAGCGGTCTACGACCTCAACGGAACCGAGGAACTGTCGCTGTATCGATCGGCCCTCTTCAGCGACGAGCCACTGGAGATCAATAGCGTTCGCTACTGGCATCCCAACGGGACCGAACTGACCGGCTCGGAACTCGAGATCGAGCAGAGTCGATCGGAGACCACCGTGCAGGTGCCCGACGGAAACGGCACGCTCGCGTTCTCGGGCGATGCCGGACGAAAGACGTTCCAGCTCCCGGCCTACGTCGAGGGCTCCTATGAGGTAAGCCTTCCCGAGGGCCACCGGACGACGAACTTCCTGTTCGGGGACGTCTCACCGAACGGGTACGAACGCGAGGTCGTTGACGACCGAGAGCAACTCACCTGGGACGAACTCGACAGCACGATTTCGCTACGGTACTATCTCACACGAGATATCCCGCTGTTCCTCGGCCTCGTCGGTGCGGCCGTCCTGCTCGGCGGCATCGGCATCGGCTACTACTACCGACAGGTCAAACGGCTTCAAGAACAGCGAGAAGAGTTCGGCCTCGACGTCGACACTGACGACGATTCGGACGGCGGGCCGCCGGGCTTCCCGTAGTCTGTTTTTGCCGCGCCGTTACCGTCGCCTTCGATCGGTTAGGAGTGGATCGTCCGTTCGTCGAGCCAGACCACGTCGTCGCCGTCGATCTCGAGCCGTCCCTTGACGTGTGTCGTGTTCAGCTGCGGTGCCTCGAGCGAGGCGGCGTGGACACGTTGGGTCACGTCGACGTCGTCGACGAGCCAGCCGTAGTAGCGGCCGTCGTCGTCGGTAACCGAAAAGACGAGGAGCTTTGGATCGTCGACCCGGGCCGCCGTGCGGAACGACGAGCCGAACACCCGCGGCAGGTCGACGACTCTGATCCGTTCGCCGGCGGCGGAAAGCGTCCCCGCGTCCCACGGATCGTCGGCAGCCGCGAGCGGGTCGTCGTCCGTGACGCTGAGGACGGAGGCGACCGATTCGGCACGAACGCAGTAGCGCTTCTCCTCGAGGCCGAATGTAAGTACTAGTATATGTCCGTCGGTTCCGCCGTCGTTCGATGCCGATCCCATTCTCCCTGACGGATGACCGATCGAAAAATAAGCGTTCCGATGCAGTATACGGCGCGGCGATAGTTGGCGGTACAGGCGTTGGGACTCCCATTCGAACCCTACTCGAGCGATCCTCACTCGCGGTACGGTTCGCCTCGAGACTGTCACGGCGGAGTCAACGTTTTATTGGTGGGCTCTGATACACGAACAAGACATGGCCCCGGATCTCTCGGACACGCGGCTCGGAATCGATAGCGACGACGCCGGTCGGACTGGCGACACCGACGGCGACGACGAACAGGAGCAACTCGTTCAGTTCGTCTTCGTCGGCGTCGGCGAACACCGACTCGCGCTTCCGGTCGACGCCGTCAGGACGCTGACCGAACCGCCGACCGAGTTGACGCGAGTGCCACGGTCGCCGCCGGCGATCGAGGGACTGATGGACCTCCGCGGCGAGATCACCGCGGTCATCGATCCCCGCATTCACTTCCCCGTCACCGAGTCCCGGTCGGGCCGCGATCGACTGCTCGTCCTCGAGCGCGCAAGCGACCAGCAGTCGATCGCGATCCGGGCCGACGACGTCATCGGCGTCGAGACGGTCCCCGAAAGCAACGTCATCGACGCCGACGCGATCGAGGACAGTGACCTTTCCGGGGACGCTCTCGAGCACCCCCTGATCGTCGCGCTCATCACGCAGGAACGGGAGTCGCGTGCCGATACCGGGAGTGCAGTGACCGATACGCCGGCCGACAACGCCGGGGCGACGTCCGAGTTCGGGATCGATAGACTCGGCGGTGCGGACAGTTCTGCGGCGCTCTCGTCGGCTCGAGCGGCGAGCGGCGAGATCGGCGAGACGGTCGTCGAGGCGTTCGAAATCGAACCGACGGAGGATGACACCGTGGAGCCGGACGACGGGGACGACGACGGCGAATCGACGCGAGAAGTCGTCGTCGAGGCGACCGCACTGATCGATATCGATCGGCTGCTACAGGCCTCGAGCCAATCCGAGTGATCGCCGTCGACGGGCCGTTCTCGATCTAGCGTTTCAGCGGTGTCTCCGGGGCGTATACGGACCTTATCACGACTGATAATCGGGAGACAGCATTTATGGTAGTTGTATCTCTACGAGAATTTGGTGTACTACTGAATGTCGACAGGGGTGCTCATCGTGGACGACTCTCATTTTATGCGGAACCTCTTGCGTCAGATCTTGGAACAAGATTACCGCATCCTCGGAGAGGCGTCCAACGGCGCTGAAGCCGTCAAATTGTACAAAGAACACGACCCCGACATCGTCATGATGGACATCGTGATGCCCAAATGCAACGGCATCAAGGCGACCGCGGCGATCAAGAAGATCGACCCGGACGCCCGCGTCATCATGTGTACGAGCGTCGGACAGCGTGAGAAAATGAAACTCGCCGTGAAGGCTGGCGCGGACGGCTACGTCACGAAACCGTTCGAAGAACCCAGCGTCAGAAAGGCCCTTTCGGACGTCGTCGCTGCATGACGCGAGTACTCGTTGTCGACGACTCGAAGTTTATGCGGACAGTCATCGGCAACGCGCTCGAGGCGGCGGACTACGACGTCGAAACGGCAGCGAACGGCTCACAAGCGGTCGAAAGCGTCGACGCGTTCGATCCGGATGTCGTGACGATGGACGTCGAGATGCCCGAGATGGGCGGTATCGACGCCGTCGAGCGAATCACGACGTCGAATCCGACCGCGATCCTCATGCTCAGCGTTCACACCGAACGCGGCGCGGAGGCGACACTCGACGCCCTAGAACGCGGGGCCGTGGATTTCCTCCACAAACCCGACGGGTCGGACTCGCGCAACGTCGCCCACCTCACGGACGAAGTCGTCGCGAAAGTCGACGAACTCGCCGAGGCCGACGTATCGTCGATCGCCCTCGCGCGGGCGGCCGCGACGGCCCACGCGACCCGAACGAGACGGTCCGGCAACCCGGCACGTGGAACCGCGACCGGAAACGCCGTCGCGGGCGGCGGCTCGGATGCCCGGCTCTTGTCCGACCACGGTACGACCGGGCCGAACGCCACGCCCGGCATCGGAACCGACTCCGAACCCGACGAGGAGACGACCCCGATCGCCGTCGATGGTGAGCGTGCGACTGCGCCGACAATCGTCCTCGGCGCGTCGACTGGCGGCCCGAAGATCGTCGAACGACTGTTCGAGCAACTCCCGGCCGATCTCGAGGCAACGGTGCTGGTCGTCCAGCACATGCCGCCGGGCTTTACCGAACGGTTCGCGGATCGACTCGACTCCCACAGCGCGTATGACATCAACGAAGCCGCAGATGGCGATCAACTCCGTCCCGGCGAGGCCGCGGTCGCGCCGGGCAACGCCCACCTCGAGGTGGCGAGCAACGCCGGCGACGCCCTCAAACTGCGACTCGACGGCGACGGCGACCGGGTCCACGGCGTACGGCCGGCGATCGACGTGACGATGGAAAGCGCCGCCGAACAGGTCTCCGACGGACTCTGCGGCGTGGTCCTGACCGGAATGGGCCGCGACGGTGCGGCCGGGATCGAGGCGATCAAGGCCGCAGGCGGTCACACGATCGCACAGGACGAGGCGACGAGCCCGGTCTTTGGTATCCCCTGTCAGGCAATCGAAACGGGTTGCGTCGAACGGGTCGCGCCAGCCGGCGACATCGTCGGCGCGATCGTCGACGCGTTCACGACGGACGGTGAGAACGATGAGTGACTATCTGACGGACTTCGTGCAGGAGAGCGAAGAACGGATTACGGAACTGAACAACGCCTTGCTCAGGCTCGAGCGCGAGCCCGACGACGAGGAGGCGATGGAGAACATCTTCCGGATTGCACACACCCTTAAGGGGAACTGCGGGGCGATGGGGCTGGAGTCGGCCAGCGACCTCGCCCACGCGATCGAGGATCTACTCGACGCCGTCCGCCGCGACGACCTCGACGTGACGGCGGAGTTGATGGACGTCGTCTTCGACGCCGTCGACGAACTCGAGACGATGGTCGACGAAGTCGCCGAGACCGGCGAGATCGAGACCGATCCGTCGGCGACGATCGAGGCGCTTCGCGACCACCTCACGGACACGGACGTCGCGGGGGCTCGAATCCGGACGCCGACGGCGAGCGAGATCGACGACGTCTGCTCCCGGTTCGATCCGCCGGCCGACGACGCTCACAACGTCTACCTCGCGCGGCTCGCGATCACACAGCGCGAGGGCGTCAACAACGGCGAACTGGTCGTCGACGCCCTGATCGACGCGTTCGATCTGATCGGCACCGACCCGCCCCGCGAGGCAATCGAGGCCGCGGACTACGGCACCGCCTTCGACGCGGTCTTCGGGACCGCGGTCGGCGAAACCGCGATCTCGTCCGGTCTCGAGCCGGTCGAGGAGGTCGATGACTTCGAAATCGTCGACGTCAGCGATCGGTTCGACGGCGACGAGGCCGCGGAGCCGGACCAGTCGGCCGCCGCGGAACCCGGCGACGACATTTCGTCCGACGAAGCCCAGGACCTCGAGGTCGACGACCTGCTCGACGAGTTCAACGAGTTCGACAACTTAGACGAGATGGTCGAAGACGTCGAGGACGAGGAACTCGACGCCTTCGAGAACATGGGCGAAGCCGGCTCGTTCGACGACCTGCTCGACGAGGACGACGTCGCCGAACTCGAGGCCGAACCCGGCGAACCGCCGGCCGACTCCTTCGAGGAAGACGACGCGACCGCCCCCGATACCTCCGAACCCGAGGCGGCGACGGACGCCGACGCGGACGACGAGGTCGACGACGCCGGTGCGGTCTTCGACGAACTCAAAGACGAGGTCGAGATGGTCGGCTTCGACGAGTTACAGGACGAACTCGACGAACTCGAGTTCGACGAGTTCGACGACGAGGAGGAAGTCGACATGGACGAACTCCTCGGCGATGACGCCGACGACGATTCGTTTCTCGACGATGCCGAGCCGTCCGAGAGTGCGGTCGACGACATCTTAGTCGACGCGGAACCGGACGAGAGAACGGATCCGTCCGAGGATGCGATCGACGAGATGCTCGTTGACGCGGCCCCGTCCGATGGTGACGGCGATGACGAATCGGCCGCTATCGCCGACGAGGCGACCGCTGACAGCGACACCAACGAGGCGGTCGGCTCGACCGAGGACGACCTCGACGACGCCGTCGACGCCCTCGAGTTCGACTCGGACGACGCGTCGGCAGGGGCTGACGAAGACGATGTGACGGCAGTAACGGACATCGACGACGCAGCGTCCGACGAGGACCTGCTCGAGGCGTCGCCGGCGAGCGAAATCGACGACGAAGACGGAGCTGACACGGCTCCCGACGAGCCAGCGGACGCGAGCGCTGCCGATGCGGCCGGGTCGGCCGAAGCCGCCGCTCGAACCGATGCTGACGACGCCGTCGATTCGGTCGACGATGCCGCCCCCGAAGCGGTCGAGACCGATTCCGAATCCGCAAACGCTGGCGAGGTGGCTCCCCTCGAAAGCGACGATACTGCGACAGCCGAGACAGCCGACGATACTACGGCGGCCGCGGAATCGGGCGACGTTGTGGCGGCCGCGGAGGACGGATCGGCCGATGGTGCAGACGACGAACCGACGACCGACTCGTTCGGCGACTCTGCCGCGGATGACTTCGAGCCGACGGCGGCCTTCGACGACGACTTCGAGGCCGCAAGCGACGACACGGACCCCTTCGGTGACGAGGACTTCGGGATCAATGACGACTCGTTCGACGATCTCTCGGCCGATCCGATCGAATCCGAACCGGAGTCCGACGACGACTTCGAGGCCGAGTTCGACGAACAATCCGACGAGACGTTCGCCGATACTGCCGAATTCGACACGGCTGATGCTGGCTTCGACTCGCCGGATTCAGACACCGAAGCCGACGACTCGAGTCTGCCCTCGGCCGCGTCGTTCGGCGACGATTCGACCGCGTCGGACGACGACGGCGACGAAGACGACGTGGTTCGGATCGTCGACGAGCCGGAAATGGAGATTCCGGATATCTCCCTACCCGAGACGAGCGATCGATCCGATGCCGACGCCGACGCCGAAACCGACGAGATTCAGTCGGTCCGGGTCGACGTCGAGCAGATCGACTCGCTTTTGACCCTCGTCGAGGGGCTCGTGACGAGTCGCGTTCGACTCCGGCACGCGGCCGAGGAAAACGACGGCAACTCGGCGCTCGAGACGGAACTCGACGCGCTGTCGGATCTGACGACGGACCTCCAAGAGACGGTGATGGACATCCGGCTGGTGCCGCTCCAGTCGGTGACGAACCGCCTCCCGCGGGTCGTCCGTGACATCGCCCGGGATCAGGACAAGGAAGTTGCGTTCGAGATGACCGGCGAGGATGTCGAACTCGACCGGAGTATTCTCGATCGAATCGGCGATCCGCTGATCCACCTGGTTCGCAACGCCGTCGACCACGGGATCGAGCCACCCGAGCGGCGCGAGGAGGTCGGCAAACCACGCGACGGGACCGTCGAGGTCCACGCCGACCGCTCACGCGACCGCGTCACTATCACCGTCGAGGACGACGGAAGCGGGCTCGACCCCGATCGGCTCCGCTCCGAAGCCGTCGAGGCCGGTATCCTCGAGGAGTCGGTCGCGGAGTCACTACCCGACGAGGAGGCCTACGATCTGATCTTCCATCCCGGTCTCTCGACGGCCGACGAGGTGACCGACGTCAGCGGCCGCGGCGTCGGGATGGACGTCGTCAAGCGGACGGTCGAGGACTTCGACGGCACGGTCTCGATCGACAGCGACGAGGGGGACGGAACGACCGTCACGATGCGGCTTCCGGTGACGGTCGCGATCGACGAGATCCTGTTCGTCGAGAGCGGCGGCGAGGAGTTCGGCGTCCCGACGAAGGCAGTCAGGGATATCGAAACGGTGGCCGCGATCGAGACGATCGATGGCGATCCCGTCCTCCCCGGCGAGGACGGCGACTATCCCGTTCTCTCGCTGTCCGATGTCCTCGAGACGCCGACGCCCGGTTCGAACGGCGACGGTATGGTCGTCCGCATTCGCGACGAGGTCCGGGACGTGGCGATCCACTGCGATCACGTCCACGGACAGCAGGAAGTCGTTGTCAAGCCCTTCGAGGGCGTTATGAGCGGCATTCCGGGGATCAGCGGTGCGACGGTGCGGGGACGAGGGGAAGTAGTCAACATACTGGATGTGACGACACTATGAACGAACGCAAACACCGACACCCACGGAGAAACCTATGACGATGATGGTCGATATTCGAAAGCTGAGCTTCATAAACGAGATGGCGAAAGTCGGGACGAACGGCGTCGCCGACAACATGAGCAAACTGACCGGCGAGGACGCCCAGATGGAGGTGACGAAGACCAACTTCATCGACATCGAGGACATCGAGTCCCAACTCGACGGCGGGAAGCGGGTCGGCGTCCGCGTCCGACTGCTCGACCCACCGCACGGACACATCCTCATCCTCTTCCCCGAGGCCAGCGCCAAGAAGATCACGGCGATCATGCTGCGCGACGTCGTCGACGACATGGGCGACGTCTCCGGAAAGATGGCCCGTAGTGCCGTCGAGGAGATGGGCAACATGATGGCCAGTGGCTTCATCGACGGCTGGGCCGACGTGCTCGGTCGCGCGATCGATATCGCCGCACCGCAACTCGTCTACGCGCCGACGGAGGATATCGTCACCCGGACGGCCAGCCTCGGCGGCGACGACCTCGCCCTGTTCTTCGATTCGGATCTATCCGTCCCCAGCTACCAGATCGAAGCCGAAATCTACGCATTCCCCGACTTAGAAGAGTTCGTGGAAATGGTCAACGGCATCGAAGTCCAACCCGCATGAAACTCGACGTCAACGCACTCGGCACGTTCTACCGGATGGCTCGAGAGGGCGCTGGCTTGGCGGCGGGCCGACTCACCCATATGTTGGGCGTCGAGACGCAGGTCGGCGTAACGAAACTCAACTTCATGCGCGGCCAGGAGATCCAGCGCGAGTTCGAGGATTCGACGGAGAAAGTCGGCGTTCGCGTCAAGTTGACTGGCGGGATCGAGGGCTATTCGGTCGTCGTGTTCGACCGCGAGAACGCGCTCCGGATCGTCCAAACCCTACTCGCCGAAGCGGACCCGAACTCGGAGGTCGATACCGAACTGGGCGAGGTCGACGCCTTCGACGAGATGACCGAGAGCGCCGCGACCGAAGTCGGCCACATCATGAACAGCGGGTTCATCGACGGCTGGGCCGACGTCTTAGAGACCGTCATCGACGTCTCGACGCCGGAGTTCGTCGAGGGCCAGACCGCCGAGCCCTTCTTCGGCGATATCGACGAGGCACCGGCCGACGACGACCTCGCGTTGCTCTTCCAGAGCCGGATCGAAACCGTCGGGACGGAGGTCGGCTTCAGCCACTACCTCTTCCCGAAACGCGAGTCGATGTCGAAGCTCCTAGAGCGACTGCGAACGAGCGAGGGCATCGAGTACGACAAACTCGACGGCTTCGACCGGATGGCCGAACGCGGTGCCGAGGAGGTCGCCAAGACGGCGACGACGCTGACCGGCATCGACACCAGCATCGACATCCGTCGGCTGAACTTCGTCTCGCTCGAGGCGATTCCGGAGCAGGTTGCAGACGAGAAACTCGTCGGTGTGGCCTTCGAGTTCGACGGGATGCCAAGCGGCTATCTCCTCTTCCTGTTCGACGAGGAGTCCGCCCACGAAATCGTCGACGCGATGGTGCCGATGGAGGTCGACGAGGACGGCTTCGGCGAGATGGGGACCAGCGCGATCAAAGAACTCGGCAACATCATGGCCAGCGGTTTCCTCGACGGCTGGGCGAACGTCCTCGATACGACGATCGACCACTCGACGCCGGAGTTCATCCACGACATCGGCGCGGCCGCCGTCGACCCAGTAATTATCCAACTCGGCGAGAACCAAGACTTTGCATTCGTCTTCGACACAGTCGTCATGGCCGACGGCCGCGAGTTCGACTGCGAAGTGTACGCGATTCCCGACGAATCCGACCTCGAGCGGGCGCTGAACAACTTAGACGTCGATCGGATCGAAGACGCCAAGACGACGGCGGAGTTCCATGAAGTCGATAACGCATGAAAACCTACGGCACCGAACCGGGCGCACCGACGCCGGTCCAAGTCGGCATCTCGGAACTGGTCGTCAGCGACGGCGACGACACGCTCAAATCCTACGGGCTCGGCTCGTGTCTCGCCATCGCGCTGTACGATCCGAACACCGGAATCGGCGGCCTCGCACACGTCATGTTGCCCGACGGAGACACTGCGGACAACAGCGACCGCAAGCCCGGCAAGTACGCCGACACGGCAATTCGTGCACTGCTCCGACGGATGGTCGAGCAGGGAGCAAACTACACCGCCGTCGAAGCGAAAATTGCCGGCGGCAGCGACATGTTCGAGTTCGAGAGCTTCGGCGACGGCGTCGGACAGCGAAACATCGTCGCCGCGAAGGCGGAACTCGAGAAACTCGGCGTCCCCCTCGAGGCGGAAGATGTCGGCGGCGAATACGGGCGGACCGTCGAGTTCACACCCGGGGCGGGGGTACTCACCGTCAAGACGTCCGACGGGGACAACGGAGTGACGGAACTGTGATCGGCGACGGTGCCGGCGACACCGGCATTGATTCCGATGGCCACGCCATCGCTGGCGAGACCGATACAGTCGGCGGCGACGACGAGGTCTTCGCCGACCTCCTCGCGTTCGTCGAGGACGAACTGGCGTTCGCGACGAGTCACTACAACAATAGCTACCTCGACCGACGCGTCTCCTCGCGAATGCGCCGCACGCAGTGTGAGACCTACGGCGCGTACTTCGAGAAACTGCGAACCGAGCCGGCCGAGCAGGAGGCGTTGCTCGAGGCGTTGAGCATCAACGTCACCGGCTTCTTTCGGAACCCAGATGTCTGGTCGGGGATTCGATCGGTCCTCCGAACCCTCTCGAAAAATGGATCTCCCGTTCGAATCTGGAGCGCCGCGTGTGCGGACGGTCGAGAGCCGTACTCGATCGCGATGCTCGCTCGGGACGATCCGGAGATCGACGGCTCCAACGTCTACGTCCTCGGGACCGACATTAGCACCCCCGCACTCGAGACGGCGCAAGCGGGCGTCTACGAGGAATCACGGACCGTCGATCTAGACGAGCAACTCTCCTTTCTGGACGAGTACCGGCAGTACGTCGATGTCGACGGTCGATCCTATCGGATCACCGACGACGTAAAGCAAAACGTTCGCTTTCGACGTCACGACCTGATTAACGACGAGCCGAAATCGGGCTTCGACCTCGTCATCTGTCGCAACCTGTTCATCTATATCGACAACGAGTACAAACGGCCGATGCTCGAGACGATCGCCCGATCGCTTCGAACCGACGGCTATCTCGTTATCGGCAAAGCCGAGACGATTCCGCCGACCCTCCAGTCATCCTTTACCGTCCGTGAGGCCCGATTGCGGATCTACCAGCGCGAGCGGTGAGAACGGCCAGCGGCCCCTGCGTGGGTCACAGTTCCCGAACCGGACTGTCCTGTTCGCACACTGGAAGACAACCACTCGTTACATGACGGTCCGTCGAATAGTTTCTGGTGGATGCCTTCGCCCGACCTCCACTCGTTTGTCACCCGCGTCGGGGCACTGGTCGACGCCTCACCGCCGACCACCCGCCGGGAGACCCGAACCTTGCTCGTCGACCCCTTCCTCGAGACGCTCGGCTGGGACTGCCGTGCCGACTCGTGTCTCACGGACCGGTCCGTCGATGGCACCCGACTCGAGTACGTGCCGTCGATCGATTCCGTTCCGGCGCTGTTCGTTGCCATCGAGGCCTACGACGACTCACTCGAGGAATCTCGAGCGAACGCGCTTCGAAAAGCGATGGCGTGGACCGGCGTCGACCGCGCGATCTACACCAATGGCCGCGAGTACCTGCTGCTTGCGGGTACGACTGACATCGAGTACCGCGCGCTCAGACTGTCCGAACTCATCGACAGCGAAGCGACGCTCGCTAACTACTCGAGGGAGACCCTCGGCCGCGGACTCGAACAGCACTCTCGGACCCACGTTGCCCGCCAACTCGCCGTCGAGCGACCGCAACTCGTCGATTCGATCGCGGATCGACTGTCGGCGGCTACCGTTCAGGGCGATGTCTACACCGACGAGTTCGAATCCGCGGTTGACCGCTTCCTCGACCGGCTGGTCGTCGCGTTCGCCGAGGACGAGCCGGAACGACGGGAGCCCACGTCGGATGTCTCGGTTCGGTTCAGCGAATCGGCGCTCACCGACGATGGGACGCCGACGGCCGCCGGAAGCGACTCCGTCTCACGATCCGAATCAAACGATGCCACAGCCGGTAGCAATGACACAGGCAGATCCGATACGAACACGGCAGACCTGGAGAGGGCTCCGGGCTCGAGTGCGGACACAGGTTCCGACTCCGAGACAGATACGGACGACGCGACTGAATCCGAGAGGAATGGCGACGCAACGTCCGCCGCTCGAGACGACATCCCTCGCAACTCGTCTGCTGCCGACGCTGAGGCGGATGTTGATGAAGACGGAGACGGCGACGGGGCCACCGCGGAAGCCGACGGCGAATACGTCGTCCGGTTCTTCAACGAGCGCGGTTCGATCGGGGCGATCGGTCACTCCACTGCGGAGGGAGCGCTCATCGAAACCGCCGAATACCTCTTCGAACGCGGCCTCTCCGGGGTCCAGGTCCCGTGGAGCCCCGACGACGCTGACGACACGGTCCTGAACACCGAGCCCGCTCACGCTGACGGCTCGCCGATGGCCGAATCGACACAGCTCTCGAACGGTCTCTATCTTGAAACTGCGGGCGATGTCGACGATCGGGCTGCTCGAGTCGAGGCACTGGCCGCTCGCGCTGGTTTGCGGGCGATGTTGACCGGCGACTGGGAAGAAGCGTAATCGGAAGTCGGACCGGCTCGGTTAGTACTCGATGTCGACGTCAACGAGGGTTACGACGACTCGTCCGGAGTCACCAACATCGCACGTTTCTGAGCCCCAGCCTCCGCTATCGACCGTCGAATTCCATGCGTCTTCGTAATCGCTCTCTTCGACAGAGATATCGACAGTATCTACCTCATTGTAGACCCTACTACTGCGGTTTTCGACGGATATCGTGAACCCGAGCCCGTCGCTGCTTTGTATCGACCGGTTATCTGCTGTGACCCTCACAAGCGAGATAACCGCTGCCTCCTCACCGCATCGTAATTGGGGTCGTTTGCTGACGGTACTCCAAGTCTCCGACTCGTCGCCTCGCATAAGACCACCGCCCTCGTACGCGATTCGATCTCCCTCAGATGTGTACGTGAATTCACCGAGGTTGACTGTCTTTCCGTCGTCATACTCGTCATAGTCACTACCCCCCTCGATCGAGATGGTCAACGTCGTTCCGCTATCCCCGGTTCTGACCGTCCCCTCTCGCAGCGCGAGTTCGCCGTAGCGTTGCTCGATTCCGTCGTATCGGATGACGTCGTTGAAGTTTACCGCGAGAGCCTCCATCGCCCGGTCGGCGTTCTGTAGTTGTTCGGCCTCTTGATAGTCCTGCATGGCCTGGAACCCGGTCATCGACAGCAACGTGACGGAACTGAGGATGATCGCGAACACGAGGATGAACGCGAGCACGTCGGATACCGCACGGGAATCCCGTTGTCCTGACACAGATTGCCTGCGTCTCATTGATCCCAGCTCCTAATCTGTATCTCGTCGCTTTCGTAGACGATTTCGATCGTACCGCCGGTTGCTGACGTTTCGTTGATATCGTTGTCAGTCTTGATCGGTACGTGAGCAACGGCGTCAGTGTCCTGTGCAGTCAGTTTCACGCAGGCAGTGTTCTCCTCAAGCAGCGGGGCATTATTGCAGTCCGCCTGTAGCTCGACGGTGTACCGAGAACTTGCGACTGTCCGTGGATGCTCAGTCGTGAGAGTCACGGTGTCATCGGTTTCGTTCGCGATCTGATCGACGTTGCCGATTTCGTCGGCGATCCGTTCGCCGACCGTCTCGAGCGAGGAGTCAGCGCTCCGTTCGGTCTCTGACTCGAGCATGGTTCCGGACGCCGTCAACAGCATGGCGATGAGAATCGTCGTGATACCGATCGTGAGGACGTGCGTGATCGTGATCGAGACAGCGCGATCTTGCTCGTCGTGCTGGCCAACCGTGAGCATTTCAGGGACACCCCGGTTCGACGGTCAGGTTTTGCTTGTAGCTGAGGGAATTCGAGTCGTACGAAACAGTCACATTAGCACTTTCAAAACTAGGGCTAGGTGCGTCGGTCGCGGTCGCATTAATGTAGCTGATGTCTACGACCGCCGGTGTCGAGTTCACCGTTGTGTTCTGATAGGCCGTCTTGAACGTCGAGATGTTGGTCTCTGCCTGCGACTCCAACGTGCTGTTATCACTTGCGCCCGATTGGGTCTCCACATAGTGGAGCAGACAACCGACACTCTGGTTGACCTCCTGTTCGACCACATGGGCATTACCCGCACTTTGACTCGTCCCACCGGAGGACAGTGTCTCCGTATAGAGGACTCCGTTGAAGACGACGACGATTCCCAGAATGATGAACGCAAGTGAAACCGCACCGATGAGAATTACCTGCGCTCGCTCGCGCCGTCGAGTTACCATAGTATCACCCGCACTTCCACGACGTTGTAGAGTGGCGTTTCGTCGCCAGATCTGCGGGGGATCATCTCGTAATCCTCCTCGGCAGCCTCCCGAAGCTCGTCGCTCGAGTCAGACGTTACGATCTGATTATCGTACAGCGTGACGGTGTAACTCGCGGTCAACGCACTCGAGGGCGGACTACCCTGATAGACGAACGTTCGCTTCGTGCCCTCTTCCGGGTACAGTTCGACGTTGTAGCTCCAGCCGTTCTCACTGAATCGCTCCTTCAATAGTTGTCCGAGTTCCGACTCATTCGCGAACTGTTCCACGGAGTAGGTCTGGTTATTTTCCTCGGGTGCCGGCGGTTGGTCCGTATTTTCGAAGCCACCATCTCGATCCCAATTTCGGGTCACCTCGGAGAGATTCCCGCCCTGATTCGAAACGATCAGCGCGTCTTGTGCCTCCTGTTGGATCTGTGCCTGTACCGTCCGGTCGGATAACCCGCCCGTCGTCGGCGTGATCACGGCCGACTGCAGCGCGAACAGGACGGCCATCAACACGACCATCGCGCTGATGAATCCCTCGAGCGTGTAGGCTTGGCCACGGTCGGTCTCGGTTCGGCCGTCGGATCCCCGCATATTACCATACCCTCACAACGATCCGACACGCGGGGTCACAGCTCCCGGAACCGTCTGTAATCGTGACGATCCGTGCCGAGCTAGCCGCTGCCTGGTCGTCGTACACGTCACCGGCCGTTCGGTTATCCTGCGTATCGATCGTGTTACCGTCATTGAGCGTCTCGATACTGATGTTTACCCGATCGATTTGATTCCCGTTGCTCGAGCGAAGGCTGAGATTTTCGGTCAGATTTCCCTCCGCATACGTCGTGTTGAATGCCGTCGAATTGATCTCGTTGCCCGATCCCGTCGACACATTGTGGACGATGCGATCCGCAATTCGATCGGCCTGTGCCGTCTCCGCGCCGCCGACCGACGAGTCGAAGGGGGTCACGACCGACGGGAGAAACGAGAAGACGAAGGCGATCGCTAGCAGGAAGACGCCGATACCGATGGCGAAATCCTGCGTGGTCTGGCCCCGTCGATCCAGCGAGACCGAAATCGTTCGTGGTCGCTGGGAGTTGCCTCGCCGTTGATCGTGTGTTCGTTTGCGTCTCATATCAGGCCACCAGTATCCAGCCGATGAGCGCGATCGATGCGAGTCCGATCGCGTATTTCAGCCCGCTCAGCAGATCGGCGTCCCGGATGTACCCACAGATGAATCCGGAGATGATCGCCTGGAGGGTCACGGCGTGGAAAAACAACACTGAGAGCATGTCGACGTCGATGTTCTCGCTGAGGTTCGCCCCGCTCGTCGCGCCTCCGCCACCGGCACCGGCACCGGATCCGCCAGTTTCGGCACCGCTCCCGCCGGCGTTGAGGCCAGCCATCGTATCGATGAACTGGGTTTTGAGGATCGCGATCACCGCGAGCACCGTCATGAACGTCATGATGATGATCACGATCTGCATCCGCGTTCGGGATTTTCGCTCGCGTTCGATGTCGTCGTGGTTCTCGCTCGCTGTCGCGGCCGTCCGAAGCACATCCGAAATCTGGTTCGACGCCTCTTGGGCTTCGGTGATCAGGCGCGTCGTCCGGGCGAGTCGTGGAATGTGGTACTTGTTGTTGAACTCGATGAGCGCCTCCTTGAGGCTCATCCCGTAGTTGACCTTGGTATGCATCATCTCGAACTCGCGGGCCAGCTTGCCGTTCGTGGTGTCGGAGACGGCCTTGAGCGACTCGAGTAGCGTCAGCCCAGTGTCGTTCGAACTCGAGAGTTTGCGGAGGTCCTCGGAGAGTTTGTTGACGACGGAATTTCTGTGACGAACGTTCCATTCGCGAAAGATCGCGAGGGGAATCGCGGTAATATACAGCGGCAGGTAGATGTAGAGGAACGTCCCCCAGATCGGTCTATCGAGGAGTTCCCCCCACGACAGCGGCGCTTCGCCGTTGACTACGGCCGTGACGACGATGACCAGCGTCAGGGGGACGGTTATCGCGAGCGTGACCAGCGGATGATCGCGGAAGAAGAGGTGGGGTTTTCGCAGGACCTCCATCGTCTCGTAGGTCCCCTCGCGGTTCTTGATCCGATCGAAGACGCTGTGTTCGCCGGTGAACTGTTCGACGAGTCCGAGGCTCAACAATCCGTCTTCTTGCCCCGTTTCGGTCCGCTGATCGGTGTTTCCCATCGAGAGGTAGCCGTCGCCGGGCTCGTCGTGTTTGACCGTCGAAACGAGGACGATGAAGCCGACGCCGATCATCGGGATGAGGCCGTAGACGACCATATAGAGCATGTTGTCAGTCACGGTCGCGTCCGGAATCATCTTCATGACGACCATGATGATGATCAACAGCAGCGGGAACAGGGACAGCGTCATGTACATCTCGCCGAACAACTCGAGGGTCTCGAGGGTGAGTTCCTGTTCCTGCTTTGCGGTACGCATGTGCTTTTCTTTCTTGTCCTGCAGGAAGCTCTCCATATCACCGCCGCTGTTGACGATCGAGAGCATGTCAGTCAGGAACTGCGAGAGGTCGTCGCTTGGCGTCTCGAGCGCTTGTTTTCGGATCGCCGTTCGGTAGTCGATGTCGAAATATTCGGTCTCCTTGACGATGCTCTGGAACTCGTTTGCGACCTCGCCGTAGGTGTCGTCGGCCTGGGCCATCGCTTCGATGATCTCGAGTTGGTTCAGCCCACCGACCGACAGGGCGTACATGAACGAGACCGAGTCGGTCAGAAGCATGTTGATCTCGCGCTTGCGGGCTGAGGCGCGCGAGTAGGGGATCGCGACCATCGATCCGAAGCCGATCGCGAAGCCGATCGATCCGAATAGCAGTCCGGTAACGAAGACGACGGCCGGAACGCGAATCATCTCGATAATATCGAGGAGGAGTCCGTGGCCGACCGGGATCCCGATGAGCGCCTCGTTCGAGAGGAGACCGATGGCGAAGATGCCGTAACCGAGCAGCAGGCCGATCAGCCAGAGGCTAAGCCCGCTGATAAAGCCGATCCCGAGTGCTCGGGAAAGATAGAGCTCGACCGTATCCGTCATCCGGGCCTGTGCCAGTTTCGTCTCGACGTCGCTGACGAACTCGCTGTCCTCGCCGAACAGCCGGTCGTAGAGGGGGTAGAACCGATCGCCGAGCCCGTCGGAGCTGGCCGACATGCCCGAACCGCCGCTGTCGTCGGTCTGGAGGCTCATGAGTCGTCGTCCTCGTCGCCGTCTTCAGCGCCGAAGATACCGCCATCGTTCTCAGTCGATTCCTCGTCGGCGTCCCCTTTGAAAATCGACTCGTCGTCGCTCGAGTCACTGTCTCCGTCGTCGAACAGCGAGCCGTCATCGTCGGCTTCGTCCGCGTCGTCGTCGGTGAAAATGGAGTCCGAGCCGCCGCCGAATATCGAGTCGGCCTCGCCATCGTCGCCGGCGTCGGGTGATCGTCGCTCGTCGGCAGTTGGCTCGTCGTCGACTGACTCGGCCGAATCCGGGTTCGATTCCGGCCCGGCCTCGGCTATCGGTTCGTCATCGTCGTCGGACCCGTCCGGCGGGTCTGCAGTCCCGTCGTCGATATCGATCGTCGGCGGTTCCCGCTCGTCGCTCGAGTCCTGCGTATTCGTCTCATCAGGAGCCGCCGAGTCAACGGTGGACGGCTCCGACCCGTCGGATTCGTTCTTGGAGTTCGCGTCCCTCGTCGAATCGGTTGGCCTCTCTGTCGTCGATGCCTCGTCAGTCGCCTCCGATGTTGAACCGTCCTCGTCAGCGAGTTGCTCGCTGAAATCATCAGCGTCCGACTTCCCGTCCGATTCCGGATCGAAGATCGAATCGAGATCGTCTTCCGGGAACATCGAATCGAATCCGGAAGTATCCGGCCGGGCGGAAGCCGTCGAATCGCCGGTCGAGGCGGCCTCCTCGGAACCGGGGCCGTCGATCTCGTCTATCGGTCCGCCCATATCGTCGAACAACCCGCCGAGATCCCCGTCCTCGGCGTCGTCATGTGGGAGAATCGTCGACCCACCCGAATCATCCGAACCGCTCGAGTTGTCAAAACTGTCCGTGTCGTCCGAACTCGTGCCCGAAATTCCGTTCGTGGTGCTCTCGTCCGGTTCAGCCGCCGAACTCGTCGCACTCGAGGAGGTCGTATCGGCTTCCGACTCCGGTCGGGTCGGCAACTCCGTCTTTGGGTCCGCGGTCGCCCCAGCGTCGGCAGCCGGGCCGTCCTGCGGTTCGCTACTCGAGGCTGTCGTGGGGTCGGCACTGGAAGCGACAGCGGCCGTCCCGTCGGCAGACGAATCACTCTCACCAGTGGCAGGTGCATCTGCGGTTTCGTTGTCAGTCGGTTCGACATCGAACCCGGAGTCTTCGCTCAGCCACGCCGGCTCGTCACCTCCGTCGTCGCCGTCGATCGCGAACTCGGCCGAATTGTCACCTAACTCCCAGGCGTCCTCGTCGACGGTCTCGTCGACATCGCCGCCGAACTCGAACTCCTCGCTGTCGGCGCGGTCGACATCGATCGTGCTCTCTTCTTCGACGTCGCCGAGCGCGCTCGCGAGCCCGCTTGGCACCTCGCCGCGGAACTCCTCGAAGACCGATTCCTCGGCCCGCTCTAAGATATCCATCGAGAGGTTGTACGTCTCGCTGGTCGACTCGGGCCGGGGCACGAGTTCCTCTTTCTCCGGATCGACGTCGATCAGCACGCTTTCCATCTCGCGGAGGTCCTCGAGGCTGTCCTCGAGTTGTCCGTTCGCGATGAGCGTGAGGATCGTATCGGGGTCGTTGATGAAGGCTTGGACCGTCGCGGCGACCTGCGCGTACGTGTTCAACTCGTTTTTAATGAGGTATGCGAGGATGACCTCCCGCTTGAACAGTTCCTCCTCGAGCTTTTCGTTGCTCCACCCGCGGTCGAACTGGATCTCCTCTAACGTGTTCGAGTCACCCATCTTGAGGTACTCGTCAGTTTCGGCCTGCCACTGGTAGACGTCCTGGACGTTGATCTCGTCGTGTTCGGCCTCGTAGTGGTTGATCTCGGTCAGGGACTTGTTCCGGCGAACCTTCCGCCCTTGAACTCGCGTCTGGGTCTGGATCGAAACCAGATCCAGCGCCGTGAACATCGTCTTCGAGACGTTGATCGGGTCCGTCGTGAATCGCTTGAGGACCTCGTCGACGGAGTCGGCGTGGAAGGTGGTGTAGGTGGTGTGCCCGGTCGACATGACCTGGAAGAGTGTCCGACCTTCCTCGCCACGGATCTCGCCCATCACGATGTAGTCGGGCCGCTGGCGCAACGCGGCCTCGAGCAGGTCGAACTCGTCGACGTCGCCCTGCTCGTCGTCGGAAAACGACGGTCGGGTGACGCTTGCGATCCAGTTTCGCTGGGGCAGTTCGACCTCCCGAGTGTCCTCGATCGAGACGATCTTCGCACTCGAGGGGATAAACAGCGAGACGGCGTTCAGCGAGGTCGTCTTCCCGGATGCAGTACCGCCGGCGAAGATCAGGCTCTTGTGGTTCTCGATGGCAAGCCAGAGGAAGGCCATCTCGTCCAAGCTGAACGTGTTCCAGTTGATGAGGTCGATCGGCGTGAACGGAACGTCCTTGAACTGTCGGATCGTGTAGTTGGTCCCGTGGTCGGACACTTCCTCTCCGAGCGTGAGTTGGGCGCGGGAGCCGTCGGGGAGGGTCGCGTCGACCTGTGGCAGCCGCTTGCTGATCCCCTTGCCCGAGCGCTGGGCGAGTTTGACGACGAAGTCGTCGAGTTCGTCCTCGCCGTGGTAGATGTTAGAGATGATCTGCTCGTACTCGGAGTGGTAGACGAACACCGGCGAGTTGTAGCCGTCGACGGAGATGTCCTCGACGTTGATGTCGTGTTTGATCCCATCGATGCGCTCGTAGCCGATGAAGTCCCGCTTGAGCAGGTAGAGTAGCTTCTCGACTTGATACTCGCTCAGCGTGTCCGGATCGTCCGCGAGGACCGCCGGCTCGGGCCGGACCGAGAGCCCCTCGAGTTGACTCGGTCCGGTGTCCTCGACCTCCGTTTCGTCGTCGTCGAGCAGTCCACGGAGTGTCTCGAGGATTCCTTCGGCCGTTTCGCCGGAGGTCGCCTCGAAGAGATCGTATCGCATTAACAGCCGTCGAGTCTCGTCCTCGATAACCGTCCGGCGGCCGTCCTCGTTCGATTGTTCCTTGATACCGTCTTCGGAGTACTTGATCGCCTTCCGGAGTTTGCCCGAGAGGAACTCTTGGAGTTCGATCTCGATCTCGTTCCGGTAGGGCTCGATCATGTAGTACTTCTTCTCGTTTTCCTTCTCCGAGTGGAAGATGACGACGTAGGCGTAGGGCTTGTTCACCCAGTAGCGCTCGACTTCCTGGAAGTGGGTCTTCTTCTCGAAGGGAACGGCCTTCTCGAGGTCGTAGCGATTGGAGACGGTCGTGTTGCCCGCAGCCGTCGAGAAGAACTCGTCTTCCTCGATGTCTTCTTGGACGTTGACGGTCCGTTCCTCGACGATATCGTCGAGTTCCAGCGCGGCATCGTTGCCGGCCGCGAGACGTGACTCTACCGTGTCGGGATCGAAGCCGAGGGCTTCCTCCTCGTCGTGACGGATGATCTCGCCGTCACCGTCTCGCGGGCGACTGCCGTCCTCGTCGTAGTAGTACTCCCACTTGTAGTGTTCCCAGGTCCAGGTGTCCTTGACGACCGGCGTCGTCTCCGGATCGACATACTCGCAGAAGATCTCCCACAGCGTGTCGGCGTCGTCGCCGGCGGTGGGCAAGACGCGATCTGTGAGGTCGTCGGGGTGGTGGCCGAGATACGATGCCGGATCGAACTCGACCTGATTCCAGTCGTCTCCGGTCGGCACCCTCGAGCCGACGTTCTCGTCGGTATCGAGCCCGAGTTGGTCGTCGGTTACGCTCGGATCCGGGTACAGGTCGGAGATCTCGTCACCGTGCCCGTACTCGTCCATGAACTCTTCCCACGTGTACTCGCCGACGCTGACCGCCGAATCCGATATCGGGCCAGCCTCATGAGACCGCTCGTCTTCCGACGCAGCGTCGGATGCCTCCCCCTCAGAAAAGTCCCCGGCATCCGATTGGTCGGCCTCGTCAATAGCCATTGCGTCTACACGAACGCTCACCCTTCAAAAAATTCATCCGCCCATTACCATTTCTGATAATCCTATGCCGGACGATTTCGTGTACGCGCCGACAGGCTTTCTATAATATGGTCTCCATCCTACATTAACTAACTAGTAGACGGATCCATACAACCCAACTGGTGACGCCCCGGCGAAATCCGCGTCATCGAGCGGAGCCCCAAGACAGCGACCGGGAGTCGACAAGAACCGGTGCGCGAAAAGCTTGACGTGGCCGACGACGAAACGGGGATCGATGAGCGATCTGTTCGACCTCGAGGGGCGAGTCGCAGTGGTGACCGGCGGCGGCCGCGGTATCGGCCGCGCAATCGCCGTCGAACTGGCGAACGCGGGCGCGGCCGTCGTCCCGAGTGCTCGGTCGACGGACGAAATCGAGTCCGTCGCCGCGGATATCGAGGCCGCGGGTGGCGATGCGATCGCCGCCCCCGCGGACGTGACCGATCCCGACGCCGTAGGCGACGTGATCGACCGCGCGGTCGACGAGTTCGGCGGCGTCGACGTCGTCGTCAACAACGCCGGCTTCAACCCCGACGACGCGCTGGGCCGACCCGAAGACGTCGAGACCGAGAGCCTCGATCGGGTACTGGACGTCAACCTGAACGGGGCCTACGAGGTCACCCACGCCGCCGCCGATTCCCTCCACGAGAGCGACGGCGGCTCGGTCATCAACGTCGCCAGCGTCGGCGGGCTAGTCGGGCTGCCGCGCCAGCACCCCTACGTCGCGTCGAAGCATGGACTCGTCGGGCTCACCAAGAGCATGTCCTTGGACTGGGCTCCGGAGGTCCGAGTCAACGCCGTTGCACCGGGGTACGTCTCGACGGAACTCACCGAAGACCTCGAGAGCAACGAGCGACTGCGCCAGTCGATCGTCGATCGCACGCCGCTAGAGCGGTTCGCTGACCCCGAAGAGATCGCCGGCCCGGTCGTCTTCCTCGCGAGCCAGGCCTCGAGTTACGTGACCGGTTCGGTACTCGCGGCCGACGGCGGCTGGACGGCCCGATAGGGACCGGTTTTCAGCCGGTTGCCCGTTTGGGACCATCTCTACCTCCCGATCCGAACCGATCAGGTTCGGCCGCTCCGTCCCATCAGCAAAAATCGTGGTGGTTGTTGTGACCGCGTGGTAGTTCTCCCAATCCTTAGCCGCTGCTCCGAGCTACCACCATTATGCGATACAATGATAGCAACCGAGCGCGCGAGGTCGCCGATCGCGCCAACGCCTTGCTGGAAGAGGTCGTCTTGCCGATCGAACGCGAGCGAGCCGGTGGAATGGCCGTCTCGAGCGGGACCATCGCGGAACTGCGCGAGGCCGCCCGCGAGTACGAGGTCTATGCACCACAGATCCCCGAGGAGTACGGCGGGCTGGGACTGTCCTTCCGCGATTCGCTGCCGGCCTTCGAGGAGGCCGGCCGCAGCCTGCTCGGACAGGTCGCGATGCGGGTCGACGCCCCCGATGAGGGGAACATGCACCTCCTCGAGTTGGCCGGCGACGAGTTACAGAAGGAGACCTACCTCGAGGCGCTGGTTGCGGGTGAGCTCAAGTCCGGCTTCTCGATGACCGAGCCGATGCAGGGTGCGGGGTCGGATCCGAAGATGATCCAAACCACCGCGGAGAAAGACGGCAACGAGTGGGTTATCGACGGCCACAAGTGGTGGACGACACAGGGCGTCGAGGCCGATATCCTGATCGTCCTCGCCCGGACCGATCCGGAGGCTCACCCCTACGAGGCCTGTTCGCTCTTCCTCGTTCCCGCCGACGCCGACGGCGTCGAGGTCATCCGCGACGTGCCTCACATGGGCGGCGGAAATCGGGGCGCATCCCACGCCGAGATCCGGTACGAGAACGTCCGCGTTCCGGAGGAACACCTGCTCGGCGAACTGAACGAGGGCTTTACCCACGCCCAGGAGCGGCTCGGTCCCGCCCGCCTCACCCACTGCATGCGCTACTCCGGGATGGCCCAACGCTCGCTCGACATCGCGAAGGCCTACATCAGCGAGCGCCGGGGCTTCGACTCCACCCTCTCGGACAAGCAATCGCTTCGCCATCGGATCGCCGACGCCGAAACGAAACTCCACATGGCCCGGACCGGCATCCGCGACGCTGCCGACCGGATCGCCGCCGGCGACGAGGCCCGCGTCCCCGTCTCGATGTGTAAGGTCTACACCGCAACCGCCACGCAGGACGCGATCGACCTCGCAGTCCAGTGTTGCGGTGCCAACGGCATCGGCAAAGACCTCCCGCTCTCGGACTTCTACGAATCGGTCCGACAATTCCGCATCGTCGACGGTGCCGACGAGGTCCACCGGCGGGTCATCGCTCGCGCAGCCTTTGAGGACGTTCCCGAAGAAGAACTCGAGCCGCTCACCCGCTTTGGTGCCCCGAACCGAGACCGACGTGCCGATCACTAACGACGCGCTCGCTGTCGGTCGTTTCCGTACTGGTTTCGTTGTCCGTCCGACTGTCTTCTGTTCGCATGGAACGATCGGCTAGAACGATGTGGTACGATCGGCGTTGCTCAATCACTCCGCTCTGAGTCCCGTCGGTCGCTATAGTGGCCACTATAGTCTCTCCCGAGTTTCGTGTCGTGTCTCGAATGTGGCTTTTCGGCAACGACTCAGCCGGGATTCGAACCACGGTCGCAGCGAAGCTGCTCCCTGCTTCGAATCCCGCCATGCCTGTTCGCTCACTACGTTCGCTGCACGGGCGTGGCGGGATTCGAACCGGAACGAGACTCGCTTCGCTCGTCTCGTGGGGTTCGAACTCCGGGCCCGTTCGCTCGTCGCGTCCGCTCCTCGCAGAACGGGCGTGGCGGGATTCGAACCCACGATCAGAAGGTTAGGAACCTCCTGCCCTATCCGCTAGGCCACACGCCCCGGCGCGAAAAGAATTTAGTTGGTTTCCGTTTCGGGCTCCGTCTCGGTCTCCTCGTCGGTGGTGACGGGTTCCGTGTCGACGAAGTCCTCGTCTTCCTCGAGGTCGGAGTCGGTCGCGTCACCGTCGTAGTCGCCGGTTTCGCGCATTTCCTCGAGTTCCGTTTCGACCTTCTCGCGCCCCTTCTGGAACTCGCCCATCGCCTCACCAGTCGATCGTGCCAGCTTCGGAATCTTGTTGGCTCCGAAGAGCAAGACTGCGATGACGAGGATGATGGCGAGTTCCGGAGGCCCCATGCCGCCGGGAATGAACAGCGGTGCAATTTCGGCTACCATCTCTATGCGTTGCTTACCCGCTGGCAATTATAACCTTTTTGGACCACTTAGGTAACCAAGAAGCCGCGACAGTCCGTTTGAGGACACCAATCGGATAGTTTGACCGCATCGATCGGTGGCCGAATCACACTCAGTTCACGAACTCGAGTAACGGAGCCCGGTCGCCCTTCTCGGACATCACACCGCGATCATCTCACATCGCATTCGGCCGCTGTGGCAGCTTCGAGGATTGATTGGGCGAACTGCAGGTTCGTGTCCGATTCGATACGGTCAGCTGAAGCGTTATACGCGACGATCTCGGCGTCATCCAGAATCGGAAGATGACTGTGATGCAGCGAGAGTATCATCTGTCGTTGCCGGTCGTCAGACACCTTATTCGAGAGTGAAGTGTCTCCACAGAGCTCGCGCGCGAGTTCCTCGGTTGTAATGGCCGATTCGTGCTCGCGGACGATCTGACAGACTTGTCGCCGCTCCTGTGCGGCGAGCGCAGTGAAAACCGGGTCGAATAGTTGATGCGCTTGCATGCTATCTCTACTATCTATCGGATATTAGGAGAGGAAGCTGCCTGACGACTCAGGCCTTTAACTACTAGTTCCGTCGAAGCGCGAGTTCGATGAGCGTAGCTGTCGCACGTCGCAACCGTTCCGAGAGTGATTGTGCGGAAATTTCCAACTGCTCTGCCAGATCCGCTTGTGTAATCTCACGCGGAATGGCGAAGAAGCCGGATTCGTAGGCCTGTACCATCGCCGTTCGCTGTGGATCCGTCAACGAGGCCCCACTGGCGCTTTCGGCGTTGGTCCGGTCGTAGAGCGAGAGTAGAACGAACGAACAGCCGCTGTCGACGTACTGATTCCGATAGTCAGTGACCGTTTCGCGGTCGGGCACAGCCAGCCGAATCAGCCAGCCGTCGTGTGTTCCCGTTGCCTCGAGCGGGACGATATTGTCCGAATACCACGACGGGACGGTCGACATCTCACGGCCCGCGTCGGTAACATTGACCCGGTAGAACTGGCGGGTATCGAGTTCACAGAGGTGTTCGAGGTCTCGTACGGTCGGATCGAGAGCGATGGCATCCTCGAAGTCTGCTCGATTGACACCGTTCATCCAAAATAAGAGTCTGATGGTATCGCTGTCGGCACTATACTGATAGTCAACGGAAATTGTAATCGATGGAAACGTCTCGAGTGTGTCTGCCAATATCGCTGATTTGAGCTGGAATTCAGCGACCAGCACACCTAATTTATTAGGACGTTCATTTATAAGGACTTCTCTCGCCGAGTAGAAATTTCATCTCACTGTATACACGTGTGGGGTGGACCCGATACCCGGTCAACTGGTCCGCGAACGAAACTGTCTTTCCGGCTTGTACACAATAGCCGGACGATGGTAACAACTGGAGATGCTGCACCCGACTTTACCGCACCGCTCGCAAACGGCGACATCGAGGAGTTCACGCTCTCCGAGCGCCTCGAGGACGAGGCACCGATCGTCCTCGCCTTTTTCCCCGGCGCGTTCACCGGTGTCTGTACCACCGAGATGTGTACGTTCCAGGACCGGCTGGCTGCGTTCAACGACCTCGACGCCACCGTCTATGGCGTCAGCCGCGACTCGCCGTTTACCCTGAACGAGTTCCGAGAGCAAAACGGCCTCGAGTTCGGGCTGCTCAGCGACTACAACAAGGAGATCATCGACGACTACGAAATCCCGATGGACTTCGCCGATCTGGGCGTCTACGGCGTTGCCAAGCGTTCGGTCTTCGTCGTCGACGCTGACGGCGAAATCGCCTACTCGTGGGTCAGCGACGACCCCGGCGTCGAACCCGACTACGACGAGGTCGAGGCCGCAGTCGACGACCTCTCCTAACGCTGCACGGACACTCGACCGTCGCAGGGCTTTTTTAGTCCGCAACCGACCTACCGGTATGAGCGACCCCGCTGTCGACGAGGACTCCCGTCGCGTCTATACGCCCGACGACGATCACAGCTTTCCCGACGAGAAACTGAATTCGGTCCTCGAGTTCATCGACAACGACGAGGAGATCGCGGCCTATCTCGAGGCCCAGAACATCAACGCCGTCGACCGGATGCGGTACAACGATCACGGCACCAAACATATCGAGATCGTTCGCAATCGGGCGCTGTGTCTCTATGACCTGCTCAAGGCGGGCGACGTCGACTTCAACGGCGCACGCCAGCAGGGACTGGCCGAGGAAGACGAATCGGTCATCGTCGCGCTGGCGGCGACGCTCCACGACGTCGGCCATATCGTCCACCGCGACAGCCACGCCTACTACTCGATCCCGCTGGCTGCGGACATCCTCGATCGGATCCTCCCCGAGTTCTACGACGTTGCCGAGACGGTCCAGATGAAAGGCGAGGTCCTGCACGCGATTCTCTGTCACCACACCGCCGAGACGCCGTTGACCACCGAAGCCGGCGTCATCCGCGTCTCCGACGCCCTCGATATGGAACGCGGCCGCTCACGGATCCCCTACGAGTCCGGCGGCCGTGGCATCAACACGCTCTCGAGTCAGGCCATCAGCCGCGTCTCACTCCAACGGGGCGACACCACGCCAGTCATGGTCGAGATTGAGATGACCAACGCCGCCGGGGTCTATCAGGTCGACAACCTGCTCAAGGCCAAACTCGAGGACTCCGGGCTGGAAGACGAGATCCGGATCGTCGCGCTCAACACGAACGAGAACCGCGAGCAGCTAGTCGAGCGGATCGAACTCTAAAACCCACCTTTTGCTCTGTGGGCCGGCTTCGCCGGCCTCGGCAAAATCTGGACCAAAAGCACTCCACCTTCCGCTCTGCTCGTTTCTCTCGCTCCAAGTCAGTCGTCGGCCCGCTCGCTCACCCGTCGGGTTCGCTCGCGGTGAATTCCGGTAAATGCCTGCCTTTCCCCGGATCGCGCGGCTCTCACAGGTGTTCGAGCCGCGCTCTCGGCCAACCAATTTGTGGGTCTCATCTCAGACGACCACGATCACCAGCGACAGCGCGACGAAGACCACGTGCGCGAAGACGTGACCGATCATGGCGGCCTCGAGGCTCCGCCGCCAGAACAGCCAGCCGAAGACAAGGCCGCCGATCGCGTTGCCGGCGACGATCCAGACCACGACATCGGCGCTGAGGCCGCCGTAGAGGACGGCCGCCGTTGGAAGATGTGCGGCCCCGAAGACGACCGCCGCGATGGCGACCGACGCGCCCATCAGTCGCGCCGATGGGCGGGCCGTCCCGCGACCGACCGTTTTCCAGAGCCCGAACGCAACGAGCGACATGAACCCCCAGCGCAGGAGCAGTTCCTCGGTCAACCCGCCGTAGAGAAATCGGAGCGGGAGACTCGAGAGGACCGCGCCGACGGTTGCCTCGCTGCCGGTCGCTCCGGCCGGGGCCGCGGGCGCGAAGACGGCCTCCGCGAGGACGATCGCGACCCCCGCCGCAGCGCCGAACCCGGCCGCGACCGGCAGTTCCGCGCGCAGTCGCGACCAGAGCGGCGCGCCCTCGGACACGCGCTCGAGGAGGTGCGAGCGAAGGCCGAGCCGCGGTGCCGTATACAGGCCGACCAGCACCGCGACGGCCAGCAGGATCGACGACTGGAGCAGGGCCGCGGCGACGAGGACCGCCGTTGGGACATCCGGTACCTCCGGCAGGGCCTCGAGTTGTGCGGGCGTCGTGGCCGCGAGCGCGACGATTCCGAGGAAACCGACCGCGAACAGGACGCCGAACCGTCGCCCGGTGATCCCCGGCGAATCCGCGCCGCCCGCTCGAGTCTCGTGTGCGTGAGTGTCCATCTGCTACCGAATGTCGCCTCGAGACGATAAAGGTGGGTCGCTGTGGGCGGCGGGGCCGCCCCGCGACGGCTGGTAACGCCGCGTCGTCCGTTCGGAACGGGAAGAACGGGCGCGATCCCGGTGGTGACTGGACCGATCACTCGTATCGACTCCGCGGACGGTCCGCCGCAATTGAAAGACTGGTTTCCGAACCGACCTTTATCCGCGATACTCGAGGAGTATTCAAAGTCGAATATGGCGTCCCGTAGCTGTGAGAGAAGACTTCTGCATCGTTCGGGGCGAGGCCTAAATCCGGCCGGCCGTTACATCTATTCGATGACAAAATCACCATCCAACGGCAGCGAGACGACCGACGACAACCGCCGACCGACGAATCACGAGCAGTCGACCGCCGGGATCGAGAACCGCCTCGAGACCGAGGGCGACCCCGGCTCCGCAGCCGGCCTCGAGTACGAGGTCGTGACAACCCCGGTACTCGTCATCGGTGCGGGCGCGGCAGGTGCCCGCGTCGCGATCGAACTCGCCGAGTCGGGAATCGAGCCGCTCGTAATCGGCAAGCGCGATCACGGCGACGCCCACACGACGTGGGCAGCCGGCGGCGTCAACGCCGCGCTGGGCTCGCTCGATCCCGAGGACGACTGGACGATCCACGCGGCGGACACGCTCAACGAGGGCCACCACCTGAACGACCCCGAAGCAGTCGAGTTGACGGCTCAGGAGATGCCCGACCGGATCCGCGAACTGGCCGACTGGGGCATGCCGTTCGACCGGACCGAAGAGGGTGAGATCAACCAGCGCTACTTCGGCGCACAATCCTACCGGCGGACCTGCTTCGTCGGCGACCGGACCGGTGAGGCCATGCTCGGGGCGCTCGTCGACCGCGCTCGCGACCTCGAGGTTCCCTACCGCGAGAACGTGATGATCACGCGCTTGCTCTCGGACGGCGAGCGCGTCGACGGGGCCGTCGGCTTCAACATGGAGACCGGCAAGGGGTTGCTCTTCCGGACGAACCACGTCGTCCTCGCGGCCGGCGGGTTCTCGGCGCTTTATCACCGCCACTCCTCGCGGGACGACGAGAACAACGGCGACGGCCAGGCGCTGGCCCTCGAGGCCGGCGCGCGGCTCGTCGACCTCGAGTTCGTCCAGTTCCACCCGACCGGGATGGTCGGCGAGCGCTACGGCGAGGAGTGGGACGGCCGGCTCGTCACGGAGGCGGTCCGCGGCGAGGGCGGGCGGCTGTACAACGCGGAGGGAGAGCGGTTCATGGAGCGGTACTCGCCCGACCAGATGGAACTCGACGCCCGCGACGTCGTCGCGCGAGCCATCGCCCGCGAGGTACGCGAGGGCCGCGGGACCGAGGACGGCGGGGTCTTCCTCGACATCTCCCATCGGGACGACCAGTACGTCCGCGACCGGTTGCCGTCGATGGTCGAACGCTTCGAGTCGTTGGGCGTTGACATCACGACGGAGCCGATGACGGTCGGCCCGACGGCCCACTACACGATGGGCGGGGTCGACATCGACTTCCGAACGGGCGAGACGGGCGTGGACGGCCTCTACGCCGTCGGCGAGACGGTCGCCGGCGTCCACGGCGCGAACCGCCTCGGCGGGAACTCGCTGGCCGAAACCGTCGCGATCGGCAAACTCGTCGGCGACCACGTCGCGGCCGCAGTGACTGACGCCGACGCGGACCCGGCCCTCACCGACGGCCAGCGAGCGCTCGCCGAACGTGAGTTCGAGGCGCTGCGGGAACTCGCCGCCGCGGACGGCACCGTCACACCGACGGCGCTGCTCGAGGATCTCGGCGACCTGCTGTGGGACCACGCCGGCATTCTCCGCGACGAATCGGGGCTTCGGGAGGGGCTCGCGAAGCTAGACACCCTCCGGGAGCGCACCGCCGATCTCCGCGTCGAGGGCGACCGCACCTCGAAGTCGTTCGAATACGCCGTGGACCTCTCGATGAGTCTCACCGTCGCCGAGGCGATGCTCCGGGCCGCCCGCGAGCGCACCGAGTCCCGGGGCGCACACTACCGAACGGACTACCCCGAGACGGCCGACGACTGGCGCGTGAACCTCGTGGTCACGGCCGAACCGGCCGGGCTCTCGTTCAGTCGGCGCGGCGTCGGTGATCCCAGCCCGGCCGTCCGCGCGGCCCTCGAGGCGGGCCACGAACTCGACTATCACCACCTCGAGTGAGCCGCGAGAGAACCACCGGGACGTCTATTTGGCTCCGGTCCCCTACACCCGATCTACACCTGCGCATGAACGACGAGGCACACGACATTCTCCGTGAGGACCCTGTGATGGCCGGGCTGCTCGACCGCCACGACCCCTACGTCGAGCCGGACTGGACCGAGTACGAGCGGCTCTGTATTTCGATCATCAACCAGCAGCTCTCGACGGCGAGCGCCGCGGCCGTCCGGGAGCGCGTGTTCGAACTGTTCCGCGGCGAGGTGACGCCCGAAGCGGTGTTAGACGCGGAGGACGAGGCGCTCCTCGGAGCCGGTCTCTCTCAGAGGAAAGTCGAGTACATGCACAACGCCGCCCGCGCGTTCCGCGAGCACGATTTCACGCGGAAGGGGCTGGCCGACCACTCGAACGAGGCAGTCGTCGATGCCCTCACCGAAATCAAGGGAATCGGCCCGTGGACGGCGCGCATGTACCTCCTGTTCGTCCTGGAACGCGAGGACGTGTTGCCCCTCGGCGACCTCGCCATCCGTCGGGCGATCGAAGGGTTGTACGGCGACGGCGAGGAGATGACCCGCGCGGAGATGCGCGAGGTCGCCGAACAGTGGCGGCCGTACCGTAGCGTCGCCACGCGGTATCTCTGGGCGGATTACGAGTCCGAGTAGCTCACCCCGCGGACCGCGATTAACTGGTGGTTCCGGTCTCACTCGACTATCGCGCGTGGCGTAATCCGGTGTTGGAGACCGAAAGCCGGGTGAGGAACCGCCGGACATGTTCGCTAATTCGCTATTACACACCCGAGTATGCAGGCCGGAAACGGGGTCTCGAGAAACGAGCTATTGAGCCGACGGGATGGCCCGCCCGACTCAAGTACAGGTCGGTCGGGAGGCCTAGTGAGATGGCAAACGAGACACCACCGACCGATCCGGACGCACCAAACGAGCGCCGGATGACCCGAGATCCAGAACGCATCAGGGAGTGGGCGGAGGCCCGCGACGCCGTCCCGGTCCGAATCCGGGACAGCGAGGACCACGGCCACTCCTTCGCCCGCTGCGACGAGGTGGGCGAGAGCCACGAGGAGTACTCCTGGGACGAGTTCGAGCGGCGATTCGACGACGAGGACTACGTCTTCGTCTACCACGAAGAGGAGCCGACCGGTGAGGAGCTTGGCTTCTTCGAGATCGTCGAGCGCGAGCAGGCCTTCGAGCGGGCCGACCTCGGCCGGGATGAACTCGAGGACTCGCTGCGACGCGGCGAGACGGTGACGACCGAAATCGTCGAGACGCAGGTCGTCGAGACCGAGATCGTCGAACGGGACACGATCGAGAGCGAGGTGGTCGACACGGAACTGGTCGAGCGCGACGTCGTCGACTCCGAACTGCTCTCCCGCGATATCGTCGAAACCGAGTTCGTCGACGAGGACCGGCTCGAGGTAACCGTCGACGAAACCCGCCTCGACACCATCGAGGAGATCGAACGCTACATCGTCGAGAGCCGCGTCGTCGACATCGACATTCAGCAAGACGACGAGATCGAACGCGACGAGATCGAGACGGACATCGAACTCGAGAGCGTTCAGCGATCGATCCTCGAGAGCGACGTCGTCCGCTCGAGTGTCACCCCCGACGACGTGCTCGAGCGAGAGGTCATCCAGAGCCAGCGCACCGAAGGCGACGCCGTTCGGAGCGAACTCATCGAGCGCCGCACCGTCGAGGAGGAGCTAGACGAACGGCTGCGGATGGTCTATCGCCTCGAGGAGACCGAACTGGTCGAGTCCGAGATCATCGGCAGCGACGTGATCGAGGGTGAGATCATCGACGTCGAAGAGTACGGAGCCGCGGAAACCGCTGGCATGGAGACCGATGCCGGCGGTGCCATGGGCGGCGACGCGACGGCGACGACCGGCACCGAGGCCGGCACAGGAACGAGAGATGAGGCGATGGACACGCCGATGGACGCATCGACGGTCGAACTCTCGCGGGACGATCAGGGAAAGGTCGTCCTCGACGAGTCCGGGCAGCAGATCGGCATGATCGCCGAAGTCGAGGACCAGACCGCGTACGTCGACCCGGAACCGGGGCTTGCGGATCGGCTCAAGGCGCGACTGGACTGGGGCAGCCACGGTGACGACGACTATCCGGTCGAGTCGTCACAGATAACCGAAATCACGGACGACGAGGTCGTCATCCGTAGCGAATAATGTAAAACCGGTTGAGCGTTCCGATCAGCGACGGTCGGTCCAGCGACCGCGGTTTTCACCCGGTAGTGGGTTCAGTGCCGTCGCGACCGCTCGAGCGGCTTACTCGAGGTCGAAGCGGTCGTTGGTCATCACTTTGTGCCAGGCGTCGACGAAGTCCTCGACGAAGGTTGCTTCCTCGCTCGCGTAGACCTCCGCGATGGCCCGCAGCCGGGAGTTCGATCCGAAGATGAGGTCGACACGACTGGCCTCCCACTCGACCTCGCCGGTCTCGCGGTCGATCAGTTCGTAGCGGTCCTCGTCCTCGGCGGTCTGCTCCCACTCGTAGCCCATGTCGAGCAGGTTCACGAAGAAGTCGTTGGTCAGCGTCTCCGGCTCGTCGGTGAAGACGCCGAGGTCGGAGTCCTGGTAGTTCGCGTCGAGGGCGCGCAGGCCGCCGACCAGCACCGTCATTTCCGATGCCGTCAGGTCGAGCAGGTCGGCGTGATCGACTAGCAGGTCCTCCGCCGGCTGATCGTACTCGCCGCCGAAGTAGTTCCGGAACCCGTCGACGTTCCGTTTGAGTGCCTCGAACGATTCCTCGTCGGTCTGTTCCTGTGAGGCGTCCGTGCGTCCGGGGTCGAACGGAATCTCGACATCGTAGCCGGCGTCGGCTGCGGCCTGTTCGACGGCCACGTTACCGCCCAGTACGATGACGTCGGAAAGCGAGACCCGCACGTCGTCGGATCGCGAACCGTTGAACTCCGCTTGAATCCCTTCGTAGGTCTCGAGAACGGTCTCGAGCTGGGCCGGCTCGTTGACTTCCCAGCTCCGCTGGGGCTCGAGGCGGATGCGAGCGCCGTTTGCGCCGCCGCGCTTGTCGCTGTCGCGGTAGGTCGAGGCTGCCGCCCACGCGGTTTTGACCAGCTGGGAGCGGGACAGTTCCGACTCGAGGAGTTCGTCTTTGAGTTCGGCGACCTCGTCCTCGCCGATCAGATCGTAGTCGGCGTCAGGAAGCGGGTCCTGCCAGAGCATCGTCTCCTCGGGGACATCCGGACCGAGGAACCGTTCCGGCGGGCCCATATCGCGGTGGATCAGCTTGTACCACGCTCGTGCGAAGGCCTCGAGGAACGCCGGTGGGTTGTCCCGGAAGTTCTCGATGATCTCCCGGAACTCCGGATCCCGCTTCAACGCGACGTCCGTCGTCATCATCATGGGGGCGTGCTTTTCGGACGGGTCGTGGGCATCCGGCACGGTGTCGTAGGCTTCCTCCTCGACCGGCTGCCACTGGTTTGCGCCGGTGGGACTCTCGGTGAGTTCCCACTCGTAGTCGAGCAGGTTGTCGAGGTAGGAGGTATCCCACATCGTGGGCCACTGGTTCCACGCGCCCTCGATGCCGCTGGTGGTCGTCTCCGAGCCCGTACCGGACTCGGTCCAGCCGAGGCCCTGGGCCTCGATCGGTGCCGCTTCGGGCTCGGGACCCATGTCGTCGTCGGTGGCACCGTGGGACTTCCCGAACGTGTGTCCGCCGGCGATGAGGGCGGCCGTCTCCTCGTCGTCCATCGCCATGCGGCCGAAGGCCTGTCGGATCCGCGTCGCCGACTTGAGCGGCTCGGGCTCGCCGTTGGGGCCCTCGGGGTCGACGTAAATGAGCCCCATCACGGTGGCACCCAGCGGCTCGTCGAGTTCGTCGTTGTCGTCGATTCGCTGGTCCTGCGGGGCTTCCCACTCGCTTTCGGGGCCCCAGTAGACGGCCTCGTCGGGCTCGAACTCGTCCTCGCGGCCGCCGGCCCAGCCGAGGGTCTGCATACCCATCGACTCGAGGGCGGTGTTGCCCGCAAGCACGATCAGGTCGGCCCACGAGAGCTTGCGGCCGTACTTCTGCTTGATCGGCTCGAGCAGTCGCCGCGCCTTATCGAGGTTGCCGTTGTCGGGCCAGCTGTTGAGCGGCGCGAAACGCTGGGTCCCGCCCGAGGCACCGCCACGGCCGTCGGTGGTACGGTAGGTGCCGGCGCTGTGCCAGGCCATCCGGATAAACAGCGGGCCGTAGTGGCCGTAGTCGGCCGGCCACCAGTCCTGCGAGGACGTCATCAGGTCCTTGAGATCAGCCTTTACCTCCTCGAGGTCGAGCGTCTCGAACTCCTCGGCGTAATCGAAGTCGTCGTCGTACGGACCGACGCTTTCGGTGTTCTGATCGAGAACGTCTAACTTCAACTGGTTCGGCCACCACTCGTGATTTCGCTGGCGTTTGTTGTCGCTCATGTATGGTTCGTACGGTTAGGCAAACGAATCAGAGAATAATATATGTACCGATCACAACTTCAGCTTCAGGTTTCGGGCACTAAATTTTCGATAGTAGAAAATATAGTGGTGGTGCGAGAGTCGGTGACGACGGGAATCGACACCGTACGCTATCGATCATCGAAACCGTTGATTGATCGCCTCTCGACCTCGAGTCTCGGAGCGGGCGGTCACCATCGATCGAAGACGGAGCGGCCGACCGTACCGGTCGACTATACGTCCGAGTCGCGGGTCGTTCGATCGATGATCAGGTAATCGTCGAGATCGCTCATGCGGCTGGCCGGAACGATGAGCTTCCCGTCGTCGTTCCTGTCGAATCCGCGGATACTGTCGTTTGCCGGAGTAACGAGTACCCGTTGGAGTTCGCCAGTCTCGACGTTCATCGTGAGGTTGGAAACCGTGCCGATCTCCGTCCCGTCGGCTCCCAGTACCGGCGTCTCGGAGAGAGTGGAGGCGAGGACCGTTGTCATGCGAGTCACCATTCGGAAAACAGATCAATAAAGTAACCGGAACCGGCGATGCCGGGTGGTAGAGCATGCCGTCGCGCTCGCTCCGTCGCCCTCTCGGTCGACTACTCCTCTTCCTCTTCAGGCGTATCGGCGGCGTCGCTATCGATTCGACGGCTCACGTCGACCTGATAGTTTCCGAGGATGTCCCGACCGAGCAAGACCGGGTAGTCCATGTGGCTGCGGTCCTCGACGCTTGCCGTGACGGTGTGTTGGTTACCGCCGACGCCGACGACCACGTCGACAACGGGGCGACTCTTCGACTGCTTGCTGCTGCCCGATCGGATGCGAGTGATGGACTTGATCGGCCCGGCACCGATGTCCGCGGCGAGGCCGGTGTCGATGCTCGTCCGCGTCGCGCCGGTGTCGGACTTGGCGAGAACGGACTTCGAGCCGCTCGTCCCGGAGAGGACGACCTCTTCGGTGTACCCGATGATCGCGGGTTCCGTGTCCGTTGTGATCGCCTCCGTCGGCTGAGCGGCCGGCCGAGAGTCGTCGAGGACGTTCGCGAGATCCTGGACTCGATCGTCGTCGACCTCGCCGCCGGCGCGTTCGATCGCCAGTTTCGCGATGTAGGGTGCCGGGCTCAGCTGGGTCGCCTCGTAAAGCCCCTTGAATCCCGCCGTCGGGTTGACCTCGAGAACGAACCAGCCCTCGTCGCCCTCGACGAGGTCGACGCCGGCGTAGTCGAGATCGATGATATCGGCCGCCCGCTGGGCCATCTCGCGGGCTTCCTCGGGGAGGTCGTCCGTCGCGTTCTCGACGGAGCCGCCCAGCGCGACGTTGGTCCGCCAGTCGTTGTCCGGCGCGTAGCGGTACATTGCGGCGACGACCTCGCCGCCAACAACGTAGACGCGCAGGTCGCGGTGGCGGACGTCCTCCTGATCGACCAGTTCCTGCAGGAAGGCATACCGGTTGCCCACCTTCGCGTTGATCGGGTCGTCGGGGCCGACCTTCCACGTGCCGCCGCCGTGGGTACCGATCGCGGTCTTGTAGACGGCCTCCTCGCCGTAGCGGTCCCGTGCGGCGTTTAACTTGTCGCCGCTGAGTGCGAGCGTTACGTCGGGCGTTCGCACGTCGTTCGACGCCAGCGCGGCCGCCGTCGAGAGCTTGTGGATGGCCGTCAACACCGCGTTCGGCTCGTTGAGCGTCGGCACCAGTTGGGCGAACGTATTTGCGAGCCCGAGTTCCTCGGCGGGCTGTTCGGTGTTCGACAGCAGCATTCGGTTCGCGATCACGTCGACGTCCGGCTCGAGGACGGGGCTGCCGTCGCGGACGCTGATCGAGGTGTTCTCGGCGCGAAGCCACTCGCTGTCGTGGCCGAGATCCTCCACTGCGTTGAGAATCGCTTTCGTTTCCTTGCTCGTATGAAGACTCAATACCCCGACCGTCACGGGATCGGCAACAGCCATACGAAGTAGACGCCGACCCGTCGGATAAATATTGGCAGTTCAGTCAGTCAGGTCAAACTGACTGGCAGTCAGCAGGAGCGACGATCTCACCCGATGACTGATCGCACTTGCCCAGGATCGACCAGCCCGCTCATCACCGCGAGCACCCCCCACGTGATCGCGCCGACGGCGATCGCGCCGAACAGCATGACCAGACTCGAGACCAGGGGGGTCACGAGCAACACCGAGACGGCCATCACGCCCGTAATCGCGCAGATGAGGCCGGTCGTGCGGGCGATCCGTGTGACGTTCAGTCCGAGTTCGGTGTGGACGATGTAGAGGTTCACCGCGACGTAGACCGAGTGGGTCGCGACCGTCGCGAGTGCGGCCCCGACGACCCCGATCGTCGGGATCAGCAGGACGTTCAGTCCGAAGTTGGCGACGGCCGTCCCGCCCTTCGCGATGGCGCGCGATCGGGCGCGACCGAGGTAGTCCAGACTGTCGCTGGTCAGGTTCGTAATCGCCTGCAACACGACGAATCCGGCCAGCACCTGCAGGACGGGAACCGCACCCGCGTAGTCGTTTCCGATCACCATCGTCAGGAACGGCTCCGCGACGATCGCGAGGCCGACCGCCGCCGGAATGTAGAGCAACAGGATGTTCGTCAGCGAGGTCTCGTAGATCCGTCTGGCCTCCTCGAGTTGGCCGGCGGCTTTCTGCTCGCCGAAATTTGGCGAGATGGTAAAGCCAAGCGACTCCGCCGGCGCGAGGACGAAATCCGTGATCTGCTTTGCAAGGGTGTAGAACGCGACCGCGGCGGGGTTGAGGAAGACCCCGACCAGCACGATGTCGATCTGTTTGTCGATGACGTTCGCGCTCCGGGTCGCCGTCAGCGGGATGCTGTACTCGATCAGTCGGCGCGCGAGGCCATCCTCGTACTCCTCGGCCGTGTCGTACCGCGTATAGAACCCGTAGTAGAGAAGCGCCAGTCCGACGACGGCCGCGATGGCGTAGCCGACGATGTAGCCGAAGAGCGCACCGAGCGCACCGAGTCCCGTGAGAACGAAGGCAACGGCAAAGAGGAACCGGCCGGCACCGCTGACCGCCTGGACGATCGCGCTGTAGCCGAGGTGATTGAAGCCCTGTAGCGCGACCTGCGAGAAGGTGCTCCCGGAAAAAACGACGAGATAGAGCACGCCCGCGACGAGAAACGGAGCCGCGCCCGGATCGCCGAGTGCGGTCGCGATCTGCTCGTGAAAGAGCAATAGGACGTAGCCGACGACCGTGAGCAGGATGATCTTGGCCGTGATAACCGTCTCGATGAGGTGTGGAATCTGCCCCGGATCGGACTCGCGGTATTCCGAGATGTACCGGGCAACGGACTTGCTGAGTCCGAGATCCGCGAACAGTTGGACGATAGTCAACACCCCGATCGCCCAATACAGCGCGCCGTACCCGTCCGGCTCGAGCAGATACCGCGACAGGACGAACATTAGCAGCGCGCTCGATGCCATGTAGATCGCGCGCGCGACGAGCGTTGCCTTGAAGCCGCTGACGATGTGGTCTTCCCTGTTCATAGTAGATGGAGGCCGACGGGACACCCGCGGTGGCCCGACGTGAAGCGGATAGCGACCAACGTATTCGAGGACTCGAGAGATCGATCAATTGTAATGCGGGGGCAACAGTCCGAAACCGACGGCAACAGTGGCGAGAGTGCGAAAATAGTCACCTGATCCCGACGAGGCCGACAGTTCGGCAGTTCGACGAGAACGGGCACGAGCCGGGCTGTAACGCGACTCAAACGGCCGAAATTCGGCCGTACAGCTAATCGAGCATGTCACTCCGGAGAGAGTGATTATGTAGTGCCGATGAGATAGCGGCCGAGCGGATACTCGCTTCGAACTGATATACTGCCTCGAGAGACAAAGAACGAGTGTGTGATGGCTCGAACCGCGATCACGCTTCGACAGGAGCCTACAGGTACGAGGAGTCCCACCGGGTCGCTTTTCGGCGGTTGCCACAGCCGTTGCATTCGATCCGCCCCATCGCGTCCATCGCGTTGTCGATCGAGTCGCAATTCCCGCAGAACCACGCGTATCGATCGTGTCGGTCGGCGCTCTTGTAGGCCGTGTAAAACGGCGACCGCGTGCCGCGGGCTGCCTCGCCGTAGCTCACGTAGACCGTCTCCCCGTCGACCGACACCTCGTCGATCGCCCCCCACTCGTCGTCGTCCTCGAGGCCGGATTCGACGTAGACGTTCTCGGTGAACGTCTCCGAACCGATCTCGACCTCTCGCTGGCCGGCCTGTTCGAAGCCGTGACTGCGGTAGAACTCGTTGCCGCCCTCGTTGTCCGCGAGGACGAAACACCGAATGGCGTCGGCCCCCTCCTCGAGTAACGCTTCGCGGGTGCGGACGAGCAGCCGCACGCCCGTCGCATCGCCCCGGTGGTCCGGGTGAATGTGCAACCAGAGGAGGTGTCCGGTCTTCGACTGCTGGCCGACCAGTTCGCTCTGGGAGAAGCCGGCGATCTCCCCGTCGCGTTCGACGACCAAGAAAAGCGCGCGGTCGTCGTCGAGTTCCTCGCCGAGCGAGTCGCCGTACCACTGCTCGATCGCGTCGTCGATGGTCTCCTCCTCGAGGAAGGTCGTATACGTGGAGCTGAGCGAGTCGCGGGCGATCGAGCGAATCGCGTCGGTGTCCGAACTGGTAGCTTCACGGATCTCCATGCGGTATCATACCACGGCCAGATACAAAACGTATGCCCACAGTCCCAGCGACTGATCGGTGGTGTTCGAGGGAAACGCGATGTTGCCGAAAAAAGTGGCACGGAACCGCTCGAGAGTCCAACACACGGAACCGTTCGGAACCGAAGGGAGAAGATTCACGGTGGTGCCGCCGGAGAACCTGATATGAGCGACGACGCGGCGGCGACCGAACCGCCCGATCAGCCCGACTCCGACGCGACGGCCGAACCCTTCACGTACAACGGCGGTCGGGTCGATCCCGGCGAGTCGGCGAACATCCGCTACGGCATCAGCGAGACGTACCTCGGGGACCCCGTCAGGATTCCCGTCACGGTGATCAACGGCGAGTTGCCGGGACCGACGGTCTTCCTCTCGGCGGCGGCCCACGGCGACGAACTCAACGGGATCGAGGTCGTTCGCGAGGTCGCACACGACTGGGACCACTCCGTGCTCCATGGGACGCTGGTCTGTCTGCCCGTGATGAACGTCCCCGGATTCCTCGCCCAGGAGCGGTACCTACCGATCTACGATCGGGACCTGAACCGGTCGTTTCCCGGCCGCGAAGGGTCGACCAGCGCCAGACGGATGGCCCACCGGATCTTTACGAACTTCATCGAGCCCTGTGACCTCGGGATCGACTTCCACACGTCGACGCGCGGGCGAACGAACATGCTCCACGTCCGGGCCAACATGGAACGCTCGGACGTGGGCCGACTCGCCAAGGCCTTCAGTTCGAACGTCATCATCGCCGGAGAAGGCCCTTCGGGCACGCTCCGGCGGGAGGCAACCGAAGCCGAGATTCCGACGATCACCGTCGAAATGGGCGAGGCCCACCGGTTCCAGCGGCGCCTGATCGATCGCGCGCTCACCGGCGTCGCGAGCGTCCTCGCCGAGTTCGGCCTCCACCGGAAATCGTCGGTTCACTGGCCCGGCTGGCGGACCATCATCGACGACGACAACGAGAAGACGTGGCTCCGCGCCGACGCCGGCGGCATCGTCGACATGAAACGCGGCCGCGGCGCGCTCGTCGAGGAGGGCGAAGTGATCTGTACCGTCACGAACCCCTTCAAGGAAGAGGAAGACATCGTCACCGTCGAGGCCCCCTTTACCGGCCTCATCGTCGGCGTCCTCGAGAATCCGGTCGTCTATCCGGGGAACCCGCTCTGTCATCTCGTCGGTCTCTCGCCGGATACGCTCACGGCGCTCGAGCGCGAGCGGACGATGGAGAGTTCGCGGTCCGAACTCCGCCAGAACGACTGACCGGCCAGTCGTCAAACGGTCGGAGGCCGAGCCCCGAACCGATTCGGGTATCCGGGGTGCAAACAGATTTCCTTCTGAACATACTGTCGCGGATGGAAGTCGGGACAGGAGAGATAAAAGTAACTTCTATACCCTCACGGTCAAACGGTCCACATGAGCGCATGAGTCAGTCTTACAATCGCGGTCTCATCGAGGACTTCGGTCGCTGGAAGGAGTTCTCGGCCGGCATGTGGGCGTGGATCTTCCACAAGTTCACCGGGTGGATCCTCATCGGCTACCTGTTTACCCACATCGCCGTGCTGAGCACCTCCATCGGCGCAGCGGGGAACGAAATGCAAATCGCAAACGAGACGGACGTCTACACCACGACGCTTGGCGGGCTCGAGGGGCTGTTCCTCATCCGACTGCTCGAGGTGGGCCTGCTGGCCGTGGCCGTCTTCCACATCCTGAACGGCCTCCGCCTGCTGATGGTCGATCTCGGCATCGGGCTCGAGGCACAGGACAAGAGTTTCTACGCCTCGCTGATCCTGACGGGAGCGATCACCGTCGCCAGCGTCCCGACCTTCCTGACGGGGGTGTCGATCTAATGGCGGAACGATATTCCTCCTTTACCCCCGGCGGCACCGGCTGGTTCCTCCAACGGGTCACGGCGGCGTTTCTCGTCGTCGTTCTCGCCTTCCACTTCTTCCTCTTGCACTTCGTCAACCACGCATACGAGATAACCTTCATGGGTACGCAGGCCCGAATGGAGAACATCGGGTACTTCCTGACGATGGTCCTGTTCCTGATTACCGCCACGTTCCACGGCGTCAACGGCGTCTACAACGCTCTGGTCAATCAGGGCCTCGAAGGAACCCAAAAGAAGGTCGTGCTGGCAGTGCTGACCATCGCGAGTCTCGCCCTCGTTGCACAGGGCACCTACGTCGCACTCACGATGCGAGGGATGATCTGATATGAGTACACAACAAGCCGAACCCGAAACGCAGGAAGCACCGGAAGACCCGGAGATGAAAGGCGCGGAGTCGCCGGCCGCCGAAGAGCAGAAAGGCGGCGGCATGGTCGACGAACACGCCGAAAAGAAGGCCGAACTCGAGGGCGAGACGGTCCACCTCAAGGTGTTCCGCTACGACCCCGAAGTTGAGGGGAAACAGGAACCCCGCTTCGACGACTTCCACGTCCCCTTCGAGAAGGGAATGACCGTCCTCGACTCGGTCATGTACGCCCGCGACGAGTACGACTCGTCGCTTACCTTCCGACACTCCTGTCGACAGGCCGTCTGTGGTTCCGACGCTTTCTTCGTCAACGGCAAGCAGCGACTGGGCTGTAAGACCCAGATCTCGGATCTCGAGCAGCCGGTTCGCATCGAACCCCTACCCCATCAGGAGGTCGTCAAGGATCTGGTCGTCGACATGGACCACTTCTACGACCAGATGCACACGGTCGAGCCGTACTTCCAAGACGAGGACACGCCGCCGGTCGAAGACCTCGACGAACAGCGCCAGAGCCCGGAAAACCGCGAGAAGATCAAGATGTCCTCGCGGTGTATCTGGTGTGGTGCCTGTATGTCTAGTTGTAACATCGCGGCCGGCGACAACGAGTATCTGGGCCCCGCAGCGATCAATAAGGCCTACAAGTTCGCCATGGACGACCGCGAGGGCGAGGAGATCAAAGAGCACCGACTCCGCATTCTCGAGCAGGAACACGGCGTCTGGCGGTGCCAGACTCAGTTCTCCTGTACCGAGGTGTGTCCGAAGGACATTCCGCTCACCGAGCACATTCAGGAGCTCAAGCGGGAAGCAGTCAAGAAAAACCTGAAATTCTGGTAATCATGTACGAACACGACGTTATCGTGGTCGGCGCGGGCGGTGCCGGCCTCCGAGCCGCGATCGCAGCGCACGAAGCGGGAGCCGACGTGGCGATGGTCTCGAAACTCCACCCCGTCCGCAGCCACACCGGCGCGGCGGAAGGCGGTATCAATGCCGCCCTCCAAGAGGGCGACGACTGGGAACTCCACGCCTACGACACGATGAAGGGGTCGGACTACCTCGGCGACGCGCCGGCGGTCGAGACCCTCGCACAGGACGCCCCCGAGGAGACCATCAACTTAGAGCACTGGGGGATGCCGTTCTCCCGCGAGGAGGACGGTCGAGTCTCCCAGCGTCCGTTCGGCGGACTCTCGTATCCGCGGACCACCTACGCCGGAGCCGAGACGGGCCACCACCTGCTACACACGATGTACGAGCAGGTCGTCAAACGGGGCATTCAGGTCTACGACGAGTGGTACGTGATGGATCTGGCGACCACCAACGAGTCGGACCCGAACGACCGCGAGTGCCACGGCGTCGTCGCCTACGACGTCCAGTCCGGCAATATTGAGGGCTTCAAAGCGAGTCAGGGTGTCGTCCTCGCGACCGGCGGCCCCGGGCAGGCCTTCGATCACACCACTAACGCCGTCTCCTGTACCGGCGACGGCCACGCGATGGCATATCGTGCGGGCGCACCGCTCGAGGACATGGAGTTCATCCAGTTCCACCCGACGTCGCTGCCGTCGACGGGCGTCCTCATCTCCGAGGGTGTCCGTGGCGAAGGCGGGATCCTCTATAACAACGAGGGCGAGCGGTTCATGTTCGAGCACGGCTACGCGAACAACTCCGGCGAGCTCGCCTCGCGGGACGTCGTCGCCCGCGCCGAACTCACCGAGGTCAACGAGGGCCGGGGCGTCGACGACGAGTACGTCCACCTCGACATGCGCCACCTCGGGGAAGAGCGCATCATGGACCGCCTCGAGAACATCCTCCACCTCGCGGAGGACTTCGAGGGCGTCGACGGCCTCGTCGAGCCGATGCCGGTCAAGCCCGGCCAGCACTACGCGATGGGCGGCATCGAGGTCGACGAGAACGGCCAGACCTGCGTCAGCGGCCTCTACGCTGCCGGCGAGTGTGCCTGTGTCTCCGTCCACGGCGGCAACCGTCTCGGCGGGAACGCCCTGCCGGAACTGATCGTCTTCGGCAAGCGCGCCGGCCGCCACGCCGCCGGCGACGACCTCGGCGAGCCCGAGATCCGAACCGGCTACGGCGACGATGTCGAGGACGAAACCGAGACCGAACTCCCCGTCCAGCCCGGCGATGCAGGACTCGATACGACGGGTGGCGTCGCCGCAGACGGTGGCGTCACCGCCGACGCCGAGGGCGTCCTCGAGCGAAAGGTCGAGACCGCCCGCGAGCGCGTCGACACCCTGATGGACAAAGAAGACGGCGTCCAGCACGCCGAGATCCGCGCCAAGCTCCAGAAGGCCATGACCGACTACGTCAACGTCTTCCGCACCGAGGAGGGCGTCAAGAAAGCACTCGAGATCATCCGCGAGTGTCGACAGGAGTACCAGGACGTCTACGTCGACGACCCCTCGAAGACGTTCAACACGGACCTCCAGCAGACCATCGAGACGCGCAACTTGATCGACGTCGCCGAGACGATCGCGCTCGGCGCGCTCGTGCGCAACGAGTTCCGCGGCGCCCACTGGCGCCAGGAGAACCAGATCCGCGACGACGAGAACTGGCTCAAGCACACGCTCATCTCGTGGGACGACGGCGAGCCCTCGATCTTCTACCGCCCGGTCATCCTCGAGGGCCAGAACAAGACCTACGAGCCGAAAGAGCGCAGCTACTAACCCGGACCGCAGTTGCGGCGAATTTTTCATCAGGCGTTCGGTTGACGAGTCCCACGATAGCTCACACGTGAGCCTCGGCTTCCGTTACACGCCGAGTATCTCGAGGAGATTGACGCCGACATCGAGGTGCTCGATCAGCCGGTAGCCGACGTAGATGCCGATGATACCCATCATTCCGGGGAGTTCCGGCGGAGCGGGGATCGGAACGTTGAGAGACCCAAACAGTACGCCGGTCAGCAATCCGGTCAGGAGCGCGAGAAGCGTGAGTTGTATCGACATCGGTTTGATAGTACTCGCGAGGGAGGCCACAAAAGCGGTCCGCCCGAATTCACCGGCCGTAGGAACTCTGCGAAGCGGTATCACGATTCAGTGGTACGACGATCGACTATAGCCGAAATCATCGACTCGAGCGACTGACTCGTCTCTTCGGCAGGCATTCGACGATCGACGCATCCCGTATCGACAGTCTTGGCGGCCGACTTCTCCACAATATTTCGACAATCGTTGTAGATGACGTTTATTATCGTCGAAACACACAGCTTCGTGTATGAACCAAACAGCGACGACGGACCTCGACGTGTCGATCCCGACCGATCTCGATTCCGCTCGCGCGAAGCTAGTGTATCTGTATCTGGCCGCCAGTGACGGCGCGACCGCCGACGACCTCTGTGATGACCTCGCGGTCACCAAAGGGACGATCCTCTCGATCACCGGCACGCTTCGGGATCGGGGCTATCTCGAGCGGCGAGACGGACGGTACGAACTCGCCTAAGCAGTGATCGACCGATTCGAATGGCCGGGAATGCGGCTCGAACGAACGTGAGAGCTGCATGACCCGGGGGAGGGCAGGCAGTTACCCGATACTGCCGCGAGCGCCTTCGGCGCTCGCGGGCCGACGACTGATGTGGAAGAGCGGTTGCGCGGCGCTACGCGCCGCGAACAGACGAGCGGTGAAACCGCGAGTCAGCGAACGGAAGGAGGAGTGCTTTTGATCGAAACTGAGCGGGATCGAAGATCTCGCGAGGTCGGCGGCGCTTCGCGCCGCCTGCTCGAGGGACCTCCGGTCCCTCGCTGTCCAAAAGAGCGCTTCGCGCTCTTTTGAAGATTTTACCGAGGGACATCGCGGTCGCGGTATCGCGACCGCGATAGACCGCAGGGCAAAATTTCGTTAGTCATCTAGCAGTTCCCGCGCGATGACGTTTTTCTGAATCTCGGTGGTGCCCTCGTAGATCTGAGTGATCTTCGAGTCCCGATAGAAGCGCTCGACGGGGAAGTCGTTGACGTAGCCGGCACCGCCGTGGATCTGGACGGCCTCGTTGGAGACATCGACGGCGACGCGGGAGGCGTACTCCTTGGCCATCGAGGCGAGTTTCGTGATGTCGTTGCCCTGATCGACGTTCCAGGCGGCCTTGTAGGTCAGGTTGCGCGCGGCCTCGGTCTTGGTCGCCATGTCGGCGAGTTTGTGCTGGATGGCCTGGAACTCCGAGATGGACTTGCCGAACTGCTCGCGGTCCTCGGCGTAGTCCAGTGCGGCCTCGAGTGCGCCTCTCGCGATGCCGAGTCCCTGCGCGGCGACGCCGGTCCGGGTGGCATCGAAGAACTGCATCTGCTGGAGGAAGGCGGCGTCGCGGTCGCCGACGAGGTTCTCTTCGGGGACGCGGACGTCGTCGAAGATGAGTTCGGCGGTGTCGGAGGCGCGGATGCCGAGCTTGCCGGTGATCTTGTCGGAACTGAAGCCGTCGCGGTCTGACTCGACGATGATCTGGCTGAAGCCGTCGTAGCGGCTCTCGGCGTCGGGATCGGTCTTACAGAGGACGACGAAGAAGTCGCCGACGGTGCCGTTGGTGATCCACATCTTGTTGCCGTTGATCACCCACTCGTCGCCGTCTTTCTCGGCGCGGGTCGAGACGGAGGAGACGTCCGAGCCGGTGTCGGGCTCCGAAATCGCCGCGCCGGAGATCTTCTCGCCAAGCGCGACGGGCTCTAAGAAGCGTTCCTTCTGGTCTTCGGTCCCGAACTCGCGGATGGCCTCGGTCCCGAACGAGCAGGCCATGATCGAGAGCGCGATCCCGGGGTCGTGGGAGAACAGTTCCTCGGCGATCAGCGCCGACTCGAGGGTGGAGTAGCCGGCCCCGCCGTACTCGATGGGGATCGAGGAGCCGACCAGTCCCATTTCGGCGGCCTCGTCGACGATTTCGTGGGGGAACTTCTCCTCGGTGTCGTACTCCTCGGCGTTGGGGACGATCTCGTTTTTGGCGAACCGACGGACCTCGTCGCGGATCTGTTGCTGTTCTTCGCTGAGTCCGAATTCCATGGACAATCGTTACTAACGGAGCGATAAAGAAGTTTGTAACCGACAGTAAACAGAACTATCGTTTCTATGAGGGGAGAGGGAAACGTTGAAACGGGAACACATAGGATGATTAGGCATGGAACTCGAGGATATCAACACCGTCGCAGTTCTGGGTGCGGGCAACATGGGCCACGGGATCGCGGAGGTCGCCGCGATGGCCGGCTATGACGTACACATGCGCGACATCAAAGAGGAGTTCGTCCAGAACGGCTACGAGTCGATCGAGTGGTCGCTGGGCAAACTCGCCGAGAACGACCAGCTCACCGACGAGGAGGCCGAGGCCGCCAAAGAGCGCGTGACGCCGCTGGTCGATATGGAGGAAGCCGTCGGGGACGCCGACTTCGTCATCGAGGCGGTCCCCGAGCAGATGGAGATCAAGAAGGACGTGTACACGGAACTCGAAGAGCACGCCCCCGATCGAGCGATCTTCGCGACGAACACCTCGAGTCTCTCGATTACGGACCTCGCCGAGTTCACCGAGCGCCCCGAGCGGTTCTGCGGGATGCACTTTTTCAACCCGCCAGTGCGGATGCAGTTGGTCGAAGTGATTTCGGGTGCCGAAAGCGCCGAGGAGACGCTGGCGCTCACGGAAGCCCTTGCAGCGGACCTCGGGAAAACGCCGGTTCGGGTCCACAAGGACTCGCCGGGCTTCATCGTCAACCGCATTCTGGTGCCGCTGATGAACGAGGCCGCGTGGCTGGTCAGCAACGACGAGGCGACCATCGCCGAGGTCGACTCGACGACCAAGTACGACATGGGGCTGCCGATGGGCAGCTTCGAACTCGGCGATCAGGTCGGCAACGACGTCAGCTACCACGTCCTCGAGTACATGAACGAGGTACTGGGCGAGGCCTACGAACCCGCTCCGCTGCTCGAGGAGAAAGTCGAGAACGAGGAACTCGGCAAGAAGACCGGGAAGGGCTTCTACGACTACGAGGATGGTGACGGCGTCCAGATCCCGACCGACCAGCAGTCGGAGTTCGTCAAAGAGCGGCTCCTCGCGGCGATGGCCAACGAGGCCGCGAAGCTGATCGGCGGCGATGTCGCCCCGCCGGAATCGATCGACGAGGCGGTCAAGCTCGGGGCTGGCTTCCCCGACGGCCCGGTCAAACTGGTCGACGACTACGGCCTCGCCACCCTCCACGAGACCCTCGAGGAGGCCTACGAGGAGACCGGCCACGAGCGCTATGCGCCCGACGAGTACCTCGCGGAGCGGGCCGACGCGGGCGGCTTCTACGAGTCGGCAGCGGACGCCGACGGCGTCGACTTCGAGACGATCCGCCTCGAGTATCCCGGCGACTACGTCGGCCACATCGTCCTCGACCGGCCACACCGGATGAACACCATCAGCGACGAACTGCTCGCGGAACTCTCGACGGCGATCGAGCAGTTGGAAGCCGACGACGAGGTCCGCGCGCTCTTGCTCACCGGCGAGGGCGAGAAGGCCTTCTCGGCCGGTGCCGACGTACAAAGTATGGCCGGCAGCGGTGCCGACCCGATCGAGGGTCAGGAGCTCTCGCGGCTCGGCCAGTCGACGTTCGGCGACCTCGAGGCCTGCGATATGCCCGTCGTCGCCGGGATCGACGGCTTCTGTCTCGGCGGCGGGATGGAGCTGTCGACCTGTGCGGACATGCGCGTCGCCAGCGAGCGCTCTCAGTTCGGCCAGCCCGAACTCAACCTCGGCCTCATTCCGGGCTGGGGCGGCACCCAGCGGCTCAAGCACATCGTCGGCGAGGGCCGAGCTAAGGAGATCATCCTCACCGCCGAGCGCTACGACGCCGAGACGATGGCCGACTACGGCTTCGTCAACGAGGTCGTCGACAACGACGACCTCGAGGACCGCGCCCTCGAGTTGGCGACCGACCTCGCCGGCGGCCCACCGATCGCCCAGACGTTCACCAAGCGCGCGATGCTCGCCGGCCGCGACGACACGGAGGCCGGCCTCGAGTACGAGGCCTCCGCTTTCGGCCACCTGATGGCGACGGACGACTTGATGGAGGGTATTACGGCCTTCATGGAAGACGAGGAGCCGGAATTCGAAGGCCAGTAGCGAGTCGGACTGCGTAACCAGCGACCGGATACCGGTCGGACTGCGTTCGAATTTCAGTGTCTATTCCCTCTATTTATCCGCTATCGGGTGCGATATATGTGGCATTTCTGACATCTGGTCGCGAGATTTATCACGAAGAGGTACCATTGGTGTCCCGTGGCTGTAATCGATGAAGAGAACGGAGGGTTACCCGATGAGTGACGGGCCAGAGGTGCTCGTCGTCGACGACGAAGCTCGTCTCGCGGACCTGTTTGCCGCGTGGCTCCAAGACGAGCGTCCCGTCGCGACGGCGTACGACGGAGAGGAAGCGCTCGAGAAAATGACCGACTCCGTCGAGGTCGTCCTATTGGACCGGCGGATGCCGGGACTGTCCGGCGACGAGGTCCTCGAGCAGATCCGCGACGACGGCTACGATTCCCGGATCGTCATGGTAACGGCGGTCGATCCGGACTTCGACATCATCGAGATGGGCTTCGACGACTACCTCGTCAAGCCGGTCTCGAAGGACGAACTCGTCGAGATGGTCGACGACGTTGCCGACCGCTCGGACTACGAGTCGGACATCCAGGAGTACTACGCGCTCGTCTCGAAGAAGGCGCTGCTGGAGTCCGAGAAGGCAGACCGCGAACTCGCGGACAACGAGGAGTACCAGGACCTCTGTGACCGCGTCGATGAACTCGAGCAACGAGTCGACGAAACGGTCTCCGGGATGTCCTCTCACGACGACTTCGTCGGCGCGTTTCAGGACCTCCAATCCGAAAACTAATCCGTCGTCTCGAACTCGAAGCGGGCCCCTCCGTCGTCGCTTTCGGTCGCGCCGACCGACCACCCGTGTCCCGTAGCTACTTCTCTAACGATCCAGAGTCCGATTCCCAACCCTTCCGTCGACGACGACACCGAGGGATCGAAAAGGGTCCCCCGCTGCTCATCGGGGAGCCCCTCGCCGTCGTCTTCCACGAAGAAGCCGTCGCACGAGCCGTTTTCGTCCGCCTCGAGCGGCCCGACGCGAACCGTCTCGGTGGTTACACCGTGTTCGATACTGTTTCGGAAACAGTTCTCGAGGAGTCGCAGGAGTCGCGATCGATCGGCCTCGAGCGTCGTCGTACCGGTGACTGACAGCGTCGCGTCGGCCGTCGAGACGTACTCCCAGGCCTCGCGTGCGGTCGACTCGAGGTCGACAGGGTCGGTGTCGGCCGCCCACTCGCCCTCGCGGGCGATCGCCAGCACGTCGTCGATGATCGACTCCATGCGGTCGAGTCCCTCGCGGGTCTTGGCGGCGTGGTCGGGGTTACCGCTGTCCTCGAACAGGTCGAGATAGCCCTGTGCGACGCTCAGCGGGTTGCGGAGGTCGTGACTGACGATCCGGGCGAAGGCGTCGAGGCGCTCGTTGCGCTCGCGGAGTTGGCGTTCCCGGCGCTTCCGTTCGGTTACGTCCCGAAGCACGCCGACCGAGCCGAGGAACTCCCCGTCGGGAACGAGCACGGCGATCTGGGCCTCGCAGGGGATCGTCTCTCCGGGTTTCGTCTCGAGAGTCAACTCGAGGGTATCGGTACTTCTCCCGGTCTCGATGAGCGATCGAATGATCTCTGTGCCGGCGGTGACGTCCTCGCGATCGAACAGGATCGACGCGTGTTCGCCGAGCAGTCCTTCGCGGCTGTAGCCGGTGATCTCGACCAGCGCGTCGTTGACGGTCGTGAAGTGCCCCGATTCGTCGAGCACGTACATTCCGTCGCCCGCCGTCTCGACGAGTCGCTCGTACCGATGGAGCGCTCGTTCCTGCTGTTCGTGCCGGCCGCGGAGGGCGATCGTCTCGAGGACGTGAGAGGCCGCCGCAGTCGCGTCTCGAATCGCGTCCCGCTCGCGCTCGGAGATCGACTTCGTCGCGTAGACGACGGCCACCCCGTACGGCTCGTCGCTTGTGGCAAGCGGTGCGACGGCGACCGACCGAACGCCGCGCTCGAACGCGAGGTCGCCGAACGGAACGGCGTCTCGCTCGCCTTCGTCATACTGTGTACTGTGGATCTCTCCGGTCCGGACGGCCCGCTCGAGCAGCGGCTGGGTACCGCTGCCGACATCGAACGTTCGCTGGAGCGGCCACTCCGAGGTGTCCGTATCGGAGAGCCACGGGATGATCGCGCGTTCGCCTCGGTCGTACTCGCCGACCCACGCGAAGGCGAACCGATCGCCGTCGGTCAACTCCTCGCGAAGCACCCGCTCGACGGTGAGCGGTGACGTGGCGTCAACTAACCGACAGCGGATGCGACTAACGAGGGTTTCGAGATCGTCAGACCGGTTCTCGAGTGCGGAAGCGCCCTCGGCGTTCGCACCGAGTGCGGCGGTTTCAGTGCCGGTACCGGCCGCGACCGCGGCGTTCGGAACGGCGTCGGTTCGCTCGACGATCTCGTCTGCTAGCCACGGCGCGGAGTCTGTGTCGGTCGCTCGAGCACTGAGGCCCCCCACGACGGCACCCTCTTCGCCGTCGTCCGCCCAGTAGGCCATCGTCGGCGTCTCGGGGGCCTTGCGCTCGACGCCCTCGACGAGCGCCGGTACGTCCGCGACGGTGCTCGCGTCGATGACGACGGCATCGATCGACTCCCGCTCGAGTCGCTCGATCGCCTCGGCGGGTCGCTGGGCGATGACGACATCGACCGGCGCGTCCGTCAGCGATAGCGTAATCGAGGCTCGTGTCGATCGATCGCTACTTACACAAAGCACACGTGGCCGACTCATACCGGCCGAATCCTGATTTCGGACATCTCCATTGAACGGGTGGTCTATCGAGACACACGACGCCGAACGTGATTGTTCTTTTGCCCAACCGGTATCGACCGGGGGAACGTGCTGTCCGGTCTCTCGGGGGTGATTTCACGGGTTTCAGGGCGCTTGTCCGTAGATCAGGTTGCGCTGGATTTCGTTTGCCCCCTCGTAGATCACCGGGATTCGTGCATCGCGGAAGACGCGGGCGATCCGGCGCTCGTCCAAGACCGAGCGGCCGCCGTGGAACTGCATCCCCTGCTCGGAGACGTCGACGGCGGTCTCGGTCGCCTTCGTCTTCGCCATCGCGGCCCAGTAGCCTGCGTTGTCCTCGTTTGTGACTTTCTCCCGGGCGCGCCACGTGAGCGTCCGAGCGCTCTCGAACTCGAGGAGCATGTCGGCGAGGCCATGTTGGACCGACTGGAAGTCGCTGATCGTCCGCCCGAACTCCTCGCGGTCGTGGGTGAACTCCCACGCCTCCTCAATGGCGGCCGCGGCGATACCCAGCCCGTGACCGGCGACAGCGATACGGCCGTGATTGAAGAAGTCCGCGAGCAGCATGAAACCGTCTCCCTCGCTGCCGATGATGTTTTCCTCGGGGATCCGGCAGTCGTCGAACTCGATGTGGGCCTGCTTCGAGGCGCGCATCGCCATCTTCTCGGGGATGTGTTCGGCCTCGTAGCCGTCCGTGTCGGTCGGTACGATGAACATCGAGTGGTTACCGTAGCGGTTGTCCTCGTCGTCGCCGGTGCGGGCGTAGAGCGTGATCCAGTCGGCTTCGACGCCGTTGCCGATCCAGTACTTCTCGCCGTTGATGACGTACTCGTCGCCGTCTTTCTCGGCCGTGGTCTGCATCCCCGCGAGGTCGCTGCCGGTGTCGGGCTCCGAGACTGCAAGCCCAGAGCGTTGCTCGCCCTCCGCGACCGGGCGGATGTACTGTTCGCACTGCTCGTCGGTGCCGTGTTCGTAGGTGATCTCGCAGCCGAAACTGGCGAGTTGCAGCGTCAGTGCGATCCCCGCGTCGGCCCGGTAGAACTCCTCCGTCATCGCGAGCAACTGGGCCAGATCCAGTCCTCGACCGCCCCACTCTTCTGGAATGTCTTGGGCGACGAGATTCGCCTCCCGGCCGGCCTCGAGGATCTCCTCCGGATACTCCCCCGACTGGAAATACTTCTGTGCGTTGGGTTCGATGTGTTCGCGCGCGAACTCGCGGGCTTCGGCTTTGATATCGCGTGCGTGCTCCGGGACGATGCTGTCGTCGAGTAGTTCCATGTTTCGTCCCACGGGCGCTCGGTGGAAATATTCGGGGGACAATATCGCAACCCGCGACGGACTTCGGCGGATGCGAATCGCGGTCTCCCGCCCGTGCTATCGGACCATCCGGACGAATTCCGCCAGCGAATCCGCGGCGTCTGCGTGTCCCTCGAGCAGATAGATATCCCAGACGAGATCGGCAAGCAGGTGCACGTAGAGGACGGCTCCGGTCACGATCGCCAGCGGGACGCTGGCCAGCGCGACCGCCGGGACAGCGACCCCGGCGATGAGGACGTGGCTCAGCAATCGCGAGAGGACGCCGACGTCACCGGGGTCGAAGATCTCGGACTGATCGGTCGCCGCCGTGCCGGGATTGGCCAGACAGAACCGAACGGCCTCCCAGTCCCCGGTCTTGAACCGGGCGATGAGGAAGTGATCGAGATCGATGAAGACGCCGACAGCGGTGCCGTAGGCGATGACGACCGCGGCCGGGACGGCGTAGCCGAAAAGTGAGACCGGCGGGAGCAACACGGTCAGGAGTCCGGCGACGACGACCGACACGGCCGCGTGGTGTTTTGAGTAAATCTGGGCTCACCTACGGACGACGTGTACGCGATCCCACTAAACCGTCCCGCCGCCGTTCGATTCGGCGGGCAGAGTCGTCCGTCGGCAGTCCGGAATCGACCGAAAATACTCTCACCACAGCCTCGAGCCCGAGCCGAAATCAGCCGGCGAAGCCGGAGAGCAACCATTCGTCGCCGTCGCCGTCCTCGTCGGCGATACTCGGCGCGCTCACGAGGACGAACGCGCTCTCGCGGTCGCCGTTGCGGATCTGGCGCGTCGATTCGGGCGGGATCCACAGCGCGTCGCCGGTCTCCATCGCGACCGGCTCGTCGTCGACGACGACCGTCGCGTCGCCCTCGATGAGGACGTAGATCTCCTCGTGTTCGTTGTCGGTGTGGTCGTGGGGCTTGCTGTTCCAGCCGGGATCACACCGAGCCACCGTGACCCCCACCTGCTCGGTCTCGAGCGGATCGCTGAGAAAGTGCATCGCACTCGAGACCTGCTCGACCTCCTCGTAGTTGACTTTCCGGTATGACATGTGTCCTCATTCGGGGGGACGACAGTAAAACTACGCGTTCCGTTTCGGTCCGTGTTGTTTCGACAGCGGACACCCTCCGATTCGTGAGATTCCGACCGAGCGCCGGCGCTACTCCTGTGCGAGCGGGTTGAAGCTATCGACCGGGATGACGGAGTAGTCGACGGTCAGCGCGTCCCTGGTCGCCCGGATCTTCCCGACGAACGTCGAGATGTCCTCGAGTTCGCCCTCGAGGACGAACAGTTCCATGCAGTAGTGGTCGCCGACGTGGCTGTGGAAGTTCGAGGCGACGAGGTCCTCGTGTTCGTGGCGCAGGTGCATCATCCGCTCTTCGACGCTCGTTGTCTCGTAGTCGAATAACACCGTGACGATCCCCATGAGATCTCGGTCCTCGAGTCGGCTGTCCTCGAACTCCCCGAGGAGGTTGCGCGAGGCCTCCCTGACGACTTCGCTTCGACCGGTGTAGCCGTGTTCCTCGGAAAACTGATCGAGTCGCTCCAAGAGCTCGTCCGGCATCGAGACGCTGACGACTGCCATATAATAACCTGTGGGACGATTTCTATTAAGGATTATCATCACCGTCGACCGCGAGCGGCGTCCCGAGGCGGCCGTGGGAGCGTTCCAACGCGACGGCTTAGACGTGGTCCCGTGGGAGCAGGTCCTCGAACTCCTGCGCTGCGAGCCACTCACAGAGGGAGACGAGTTGGTCACTCGCCGCCTCGAACAGCTGTCGCCCCTTCTCCGCCGAGGCATCGGTCTGATCGCCCAGCACACCGTTTTCGGTGTTGTCCGCCGCGTCGTAGAACGTCCGCGACCCGTGTTTGACCGTCTCGGCCGCTTCGACGCTTGGAATCCCGGTGTCTCTGGCCTCCTCGAGTCGGTCATCGTGGACTAACTCGGGTTCGAGGTACTGGATCAGCGAGGTCTCCTTCGGGCCGCCGTGGGGGCCGTTCTGCTCGAAGAGGTCATCGACGAGGTCCGAAATCGATTCGTCCCACATCCACTCGATCGCGTAGGCGACCTCGTCCTGTCGGAGCCGGGCTCCCACTTCTCGGAGGTGCGGGATGTTCCCGCCGTGGGCGTTCACGTAGATCACCCGGTCGATGCCGTGGGACGTGAGGTTCCGCGTCAGTGACTCCATATACGATCGAAACGCCGGCGGTTCGACCCACATCGTGCCGTGGAACTGCCGGTGGTGACCGCTGACGCCGATATTGATCGTCGGCGTACAGAGGTAGCCGGTCCGGCCGGCGACCTCCCGGGCGAACGCCTCTCCGATCAAGTGGTCGGTCGCCTCGGGCAGGTGCGGCCCGTGCTGTTCCGTCGAACCGAGCGGCACGAGCGCGAGCGATTCCGAGTCGAAGTACGTCTCGAGGTCGGGCCACGCTTCGTCGGCGAGGTACATACTCATCCGTCGTGTCCGGATCACCAATAGCGTACCGCGGGAATTCGGCCCGCGATCGACTGAAACGAGACGAGAGTGGTCGGTCCGCGATCCGACGACGGTCGGAAACCGCAATTTCAGGGGGTAACGAAGCCGCCAACGGACGACCCCGGTAATACGTGCTTACCACGGACGGGATTTGCGGGGGGTGCGTAGCCGGTTCGCTACTGCCTTCCTCCGACGAATCGACCGGTATCGCCGCGCATTCGGCGTTCTGTTCGAAATCGGGCACCCGAACGTAGCGGTCCGTTTGCATTTTCACCACGACTAATCAGTATCGAAAACAACCCAATTCGGGAGCGGTTGCACCCGCCTCGAGTCGCGGCCGATCGCGCGCGACCCGATTGTTCGGCCCGCACTCGAGACGGAGTTCGTCGTCTTGCAGTGAGTGAAATCGGACACGTTCGGTCGGCCGACGACGGCGGCGGTTCCCGATCGTTCGACGGGGCTCATTGTTCCACCGCCGCGCTGGCTTCCAATACGCGTTTATCGACTGACGGAGCGGGGGTCGTGCCCGGAGCGATCGCGATCGGTCTCGTGAGTTCGGTCGGGACCCCTATCGATCCGTCACGGTACAGTCGGCCCGCAATTCGCGGTAACGGACACTTCAATCGTCGCGGTCGCGGCCGGCGTTACACGTTGGTTTCATTAGCATTTGATATGCACTCAATTACGAAGGGCGACCGACGACTACTGATTCGGACATGGTATCACCGTACCTTGCCCAAGCACAGGTTCCCGACTGGCTCCAAGACCCAGTAGCGGAACTGATCACGTTCCTCCCGCGGTTGGTCGGCGCGCTGATCATCCTCGCGATCGGCTGGGTCCTCGGCCGCGTCGCAGCGGGTATCGTCCGACGGCTCGCTGATGGGATCGAACTCGATCGGATGGTCCTCGAGACGCCGCTGGGCCGGATACTCGGCGGCACGGAACGAGCGGTCTCGAGCGCATTTGGCTCGCTGGCGAAGTGGTTCGTCTACGGTCTCGCGATCCTCGCAGCCGCGAACGCGCTCGCGATCGCGACGCTTTCGCAGTGGATCTCGACGGCGGTCTCGTACCTGCCGGCCTTTATTGCGGGGCTGCTCGTCATCACGTTCGGGTTCGTCGTGGCAGACTTCATCGGCGACGCCATCGAACGGACGCGCGCGGCCACCGAAACCGCCTACACCAGCTGGTTCGCCAACGGGGCGCGGATGTTCCTCTACTTCACGGCGATCGTCATCGGCCTCGATACGATGGGGATCGACGTCGCTATCCTCTACGTGTTCGCGCGAGCGCTCGCATGGGGACTCGGCGCGGCCCTCGCCATCGGCGCGGGCGTCGCCTTTGGCTGGGGCGGCAAGGACTACGTCTCCGAAAACATCGGCCGATGGATGAACCGGACCAGCGAAGTTGCACCGAGCGAGGGCGACACCGCCGGCCGCTCTCGCAGCGGCGAGCGGACCGGTAGCAGTCCGAGCACCGATCGCGAACCCGGCTCCGAACCCGGTCCCGGACCGAGCGACGACGACTGATCGCACGGCGACCGATCACGTGAGATCGCCCGCAGTCGCTATCGACCGCGCTCCGCGGTCAGTTCGCTTCGATTTCGGCCGCCGGTCGGTCCCGTACCGACTCCTCGGCTTTCTCCGGTGGAAACAGCGGTTTGACCGGGACGATCACGTGGGCTCGCACGAGTCCCCCGTCGTTCCGTCGCCATTTTTTGAGATGTGATAGCGAGTGCGTTCCGGCGTAGCCGTCCTCGATTCGCTCACAGATCGCCTCGAAGGCCTCCCCGTCGAACTGTTCGGCGGCGACGGGATCCGAGACGACCGCGACGCTCCCGCGCCGGGCGTAGACGTCGAGGCGTCCTTCGAACGCGTGCTCGAGGGCCTCGATCCAGTCGTGGATCTCGCCGACCGTCGGGCGGTCCGGTGCCGTCGGAAAAGTGATCGACGCCTGATACCGGTCGGGTTCGGCCCGGACGTGGCGTTGCCAGAGTCGTCGCAGGGACCGTGCAGTTCCGACGCCCGGCGCTCGAGAGAGCGCACGAGTCGCTCGATCGGTCGCGGTCGACACGCGTCCTCGGAGGGTCGTCAGGGATTCGGCTCGGTCGCGTTCCCTCATTCGTTCTCACCTGCGAGTTGCGGGCACCGGTAATACGTCCTTTGTTGTGGCCGCGAGGCCGACCGGCAGTCGCCGGTCGGCGGACGGCACCGTCGGTTCGCGAGAGTTTTGTACAATCACCCACTACCTCGGGTCAGTATGCCTCGTTCAGGGAACCGCCCCTCGCGTTCGATCCTCGCCGGCTCCGTGGCGCTCGTCGCCGTCGGCGTCGCGGTTAATACCGGCTTTGACGCTTCGCTCCGAACGGTCCCCGCGCTCCTGTTGATCGCGCTCGGTATCGCCGGCGTCACGAGCGCCGAAAGCGACTCCGGGACGGCCCGGCTCCGGCGCGCCGCGAAACGGTGGTGGCTCCTCGCGTTCGCGGCCTTCTTCCCCTACGCGCTGGCGACGGCCCCGGCGAGCGAGTCCGCCGCGGCGGTTGGCAGCGCGTTTTCCGGCCCGATCGTTGGCCTCACCCTCGAGTCGATCGCCGGCGCGGCGGTCCTCTGTGCGGTGTCACTGACCGTCTGTTATGGCTTCGCCCGGTACGGCATCCACCCGGGTCGACCGACGCCCGAGGAGCGGGTTCTTTCGGGTAGCGGCGACGACTGAGCCGGATTACTGTCCCGATTTCCCGGCGAAAGCCCAGAGCGGTCGGGGTTGCCCGGGTACTGACGGACAGTAGACCGTCTGACGCCGGACCGGCGTTTGTCGGCCGACCGTCGACGAGCCCCCCATCTCGAGTCAGTCGAATCGGCGCTATCGTCGCGTCCGTCCCTGAGACGAGTGGCAGCGCTGGACTTATCCGTCAGAACGGCTTCCTCTCTCTAATGACTGAACGGGCTGAGCCGGCGGATCTAGCCCCCTGGAACGACGGCGACGAGCGGGCGGCCTGCCAGTGGTACCGGACCCTCGTCGAGACGGTTCCGGGCGGCGTCTTCCAACTCGACGCCGACGACCGGATCGTCGCGGTCGACGACGCGCTCCTCGAGTTGACGGCCGCCCGCCGGGAGGCGCTCCGCGGCGAACACGTCTCGGTGCTGCTCGGCGGCGACGGCGTCGAAGCCCTCGAGCGCGCCCCGGAATCGGGCGTTGCCACGTTCGAGCAATCGGTTCGAACGGTTGCAGACACGGCGATTCCCTGCGAACTACGGCTCGGGACAGTTCCGGCCGCCGACGGCCGGCGAGGGACGATCGGCATCGTTCGCGAACTCGAGCCCCGAGAGAGTGACCGAGGATCGCAAACGGTGACGGATGCCACGGGACCGGAGACGGGGACGAAGGCGGCCGACCGGGCCACATCCGCATCGGAGTCGGACCCGAACCCGGAACTGAAGCCGGAGCACTCCCTCGCACCACCGCTCGAACCGATTACCGCGGTGATCGAGGAGGCCGACGTGGGCGTCTTCGTCCTCGACGACGAGTTCGAGGTGGCGTGGATCAACGACGCCGCCGAACGATACTTCGGGCTCGACTCGAGAGACGTGATCGGCCGGAACAAAAGGCGATTGATCGACGAGACGATCAGCGAGCGGGTCGCCGACCCGGAGCGGTTCGCCGGGATTCTCGAGTCGACCTACGATACGAACAGCGACTCCGAGCGCTTCGAGTGCCACGTCACGGCGGGCGAACGTCGCGAGGAACGCTGGCTCGAGCACCGCAGCAAGCCGATCGACTCCGGCCCGTACGCTGGCGGCCGCGTCGAACTCTACTACGACGTCACCGAACAGCACCGGCGTGCCTATCAGCTCCGCCGGCTGAACGAGGCCGTCCGCGAGTGGCTCGGTGCCGACACGCGCGAGGCGGCCGCCGAGCAGGCCTGTCAGCACCTCGTCGATATTCTCGATCTCGAGATCAACGGCGTCTTCCTCCACGATCCGGAACGGAATGTCCTCGAGCCGGTCGCGTGGTCCGAGCCGGCCGCGGCCCTGTTCGACGAACTGCCCACGTTCGCGGCGGGCGAGGGGATCGCGTGGCGCGTCTTCGAGTCCGGCGACCCGGTTATCTACGACGATGTCACGGACGATTCCGACGTGTACAATCCTGACACGCCGATACGGGGCGAGATCTGTCTGCCGATCGGCGACCACGGCATCGTCATCATCGGCTCCGAAGAGCGGACAGCGTTCGACGACGGCGACCGCTCGCTCGCGAAGATCGTCGCCTCGAGTCTCGAGGTGACCTTCGACCGGATCAGCCACGAACGGACCCTCGAGCGCGAGCGGTCCCAGACCGAAACCATCCTCCGGACCGCGCCGGTCGCGATCTCGGTCGAGGACGACGAGGGGGAGACGGTGCTTGCAAACCGCCACGCACAGACGACCCTCGGTCTCGGCGACCGCGAGCCACTCGGCGAGACCGAACTACTCGCACAGCAGACCGTCACCGACGCCGACGGGAACCCGCTCGAGCCCGACCGCGGCCCCTCGGCCCGGGTCAGGGAAACCGGCGACCCGGTCACCGACGAGGAACTCGTCTTCGAGGACGAGACGGGAGCGCGGACGTGGTACTCCGTCACCGCGGTCCCCGTCTTCGATCGCGACGGCGCACTCGAGCGGGTCATCTCCGCCGGCGAGGACATCACGGCGCTCAAAGAACACGAGCGCCGCCTCGAACGCCGCAAGCGCGAACTCGAGACCGAACTGAGCGAGATCCTCGGCCGCGTCTCCGACGCGTTCTACGCGCTCGACGACGAGTGGCGGTTTACCCTCGTCAACGACCGCGCCACGGAACTGCTCGGCTACTCGGAAACGGAACTCCTCGGCGAGAAGATCTGGGAGCGATTCCCCAGCGGGACGCGGTCCGATCTCATCGATCGCTACGAGCGGGCGATGAAAACCCAACAGCCCCAGTCGTGGGAGCGCTACTCCGACTCGCTGGACATCTGGATGGAGATTCAGGCCTACCCCTCCGAAACGGGCCTATCGGTGTACTTCCGGGACATCTCCGACCGGAAAGAGCGGGAGCAACAGCTAGAGCAGTACGAGCGGATCATCGAAACGGTCGAAGACGGGATCTACGCGCTCGACGAGGCCGACCGGTTCACGATGGTCAACGACGCGTATGCCGAGCTCACCGGCTACGATCGCGACGAGTTGCTCGGAAACCACGCGTCGGTCGTCGTCGACGAACCCATCATGGCCCTCGCCGAGGAGGTCGCGACCGACGAGAGCGGCGAGCCGACGCTCGAGACGACACTCGAGACGAAGTCCGGCGAGGAGCGGCCGATCGAAGCGACGGTCACGTCGATCACGAGCGCCGAGACCGGGACCGGACGGATCGGCGTCGTCCGGGACATCACCGAGCGCCGAGAGCGCCAGCGCAGACTCGAGGCCAGCGAGCAGCGCTACCGCACGCTCGCCGAGAACTTCCCGAACGGGATCGTCGCGCTGTTCGACGACGACCTGCGGTACACGGCCGCTGGCGGCCGGCTCCTGGGCGAACTCGGTATCGACCGGGAGGCAGCGGTCGGGCAGACGATCCACGAGCGCTACGCCGACGACCTGCTCGCCGAGATCGAACCCCATTTCCGGGCCGCCCTCGAGGGCGAGGAACGCACCTTCGAGATCCAGCAGTACGGTCGAGAGCTTCGCGCCCACACCCTCCCGGTCCGGGCTGGAGACGAGGTTACCGCCGGCATGCTCGTCATCCAAGACATCACCGAGCGCACGAAGTACCAGCGCCGACTCGAGGAATCGAACGAGCGTTTGGAGCAGTTCGCCTACGCGGCCTCCCACGACCTCCAGGAGCCCCTGCGGATGGTGACGAGCTACCTGCAGTTGATCGAGAACCGCTACGCCGAGGATCTCGACGCCGACGGCCAGGAGTTCATCGAGTACGCCGTCGACGGAGCCGAGCGCATGCGCGAGATGATCGACGGTCTCCTCGAGTACTCTCGGGTCGAAACGCAGGGCGACCCGCTCGAGCCCGTCGACCTCGAGGCGGTCATCGAAGACGTTCGCGAGGACCTGCAGTTCAGGATCGAGGAAGCGGACGCCGAGATAACGGTCGAGACACTGCCCCGCGTGACCGGCGACGCGAGCCAGCTACGGCAGGTGTTCCAGAACCTGCTGTCGAACGCGATCGAGTACAGCGGCGACGAGCCGCCGCGGATTCACGTCGGGGCCGAGCGCGACGGCAGGAACTGGGAACTCTCCGTCCGCGACGAGGGGATCGGCATCGATCCCGACGATCAGGAGCGGATCTTTCAGGTGTTCCAGCGCCTGCACAGCCACGAGGAACACGCCGGCACCGGAATCGGCCTCGCGCTCTGTCACCGGATCGTCGAGCGCCACGGCGGCGAGATTAGCGTCGACTCCGAACCGGGCGAGGGCGCGACGTTCTCCGTGACGCTGCCGGCCGCCGACGGCGCGGTGGCGTAGCTCGGTTCGAAGGCTGCGGTCAGCCAACAGCTATATATCCGACCGCCTACTCAACCCGGCAAAGCGGTGCACGACGTGATTCCGACAATACTCGGTTCGGACCGATCCCTGCTCGCCGCCTCGCTCGCCTGTTTCGCCGTCGCCGGCGTCGCAAACGCCGCCGTCGACGGAGCCGGATTATCCCTCGGAGCCACCGCACTCGCCATCGCGGGCGTCTATTGTGTCGCTCGCTACGCTCAATCGGTTACCCGGCGAGCGCTCGCCCTGACGGCACTCGGGTTCTGGCTCGCGTTCCTCGGCGTCGCCGGCGGGCACGCCGTCGGCCTCGAGACGATCGGCTCCGTCGCGCCGGGCCCCGCGGGGGCGACGGTCGTCGCGCTCACCGCGGTCACGTGGGCGACGCTGCTGGCCGCCGCCGGCTCGACGATCTTCCTCGGATTTCGGGAGTACGGCTCCCCGGCTCCGGCCGACGAACGGATGCTCGACGGCGAAACCTCCGACTCGCTCTGAGCGACAATCGCTGTTTTCTCACCGACGGTGGATTCTCGCTGGCGAACCGCCGACAGACTCGAGACCGCTCTCCTCGCGGCTTCGGGCTCACTCGACGCGGTAACTCACCGCGATTCCCTCGCCCAGCGGGACGATGATCGTCTCGAAGGCCGGATCGGCGCGAACCGCCTCGAGGTAGTCGATAATGCCCTGCGTGTGCTCGTTGACCGCTGCCGGCGCGGTGCCCTCGGCCCACTCGAGTAAGTCGTCGAAGTCGACGACGCTGGCCGTGATCGCGTTGTCCGCGACGACGACACCGCCGACGGGAACGTCCTCGCAGACCGCTTCGAACGCGTCCGCGTAGCGTTCCTTCTGGTGATCGATCAGAACGATATCGAAGGGACCGTCGTAGCGATCGATCGTCGCCATGGCGTCGCCGAGTTCGTATCGCGCAACGCCGTCGTAGCCGCCCGCGGCCATGTACTCGCGGGCGAGGTCGAGTTCGTCCTCGTCGACTTCGGTGAGGACGATTTCGCCGTCGTCGGGCAGGGCCTCTGCGAACCAGTAGGCCGAGTAGCCGTAGCCCGAGCCGAACTCGAACACGCGCTCGGCCCCGTTCAGGCGGGCGACGAACCGGAGGAACGCGCCGACTCCGGGGCCGACGTGGGGGAATCCCTCGGCGGCGGCGAACTCGTCCATCTCGAGCAGCGTCTCGTCGGGGTTCGGACCGGCCGCGCGAACGAAGCGAGCGATTTCGTCGGACAGAACGTCGGTCATACTCCCGTATACGTCCGCCAGCCCATAGGTTTCGGGGAGCGGGAACCGCGCCGGCGGCACGGTGTTCGCTACCGGTTTCGGCTCACCGGGAAGGACACGCGATCGGGATGTTCGTTGAATCGCTCGAGGACGCGCTCGTAGAGGTCGTTTTTGACCGCCTGTCCGCGCCGCGGGTGGACGAGATAGCGGAGTCGGAGTTCGACCCACGACTCCTGCTGGACGACGTTGACCGACGGCCGGTCGCGAACCTCGAGTTCGACCGGCGTCTCCTCTAAGAGTTCGCGGTAGCGGGCGATGTTTTTGGCCATGCGATCGCCCAGATAGTCGTCCGCGACGTCGATCAGTTCCTGCCGGGCAAAGGCGAGGTCGGTCTCGTAGGAGAGCTGAATCGAAATCTCGTTCCAGACGTAGGGGAACTTGTCCCACGAGTAGTTGTAGACCTCCGAGGAGAGCACGGTGCTGTTGGGGAGGGTGACGACGCGGCCGGAGGGCTGGTTCGAGGAGACGAGTTCGCCGTTGATCTCCCAGAGGGTGGTGACGAGGAAGTCGACCTCGATCACGTCACCTTTGGCGTCGCCGATCCGGACGCGGTCGCCGACCTGATAGGGCCGCTTGATCATGATGTAGAACCAGCCCATCAGCGAGAACAGCGGCTGCTGGAGCGCGAAGGTGATCGCGAAGCCGACGACGCCGAGCGAGAAGAGCACGCCGAGCCACTGCTCGGTGAGGACCCCGAGCAGGCCGATGACGGCGACCGCACCCAGTCCGAACCGGAGCACGTTCCGCGCGTCGTGGGCCCGGCGCTTGCTCTCGATCCGTTGGACCAGCAGATGCCGCGTGACGTGATAGAGCCCGTAGCTGCCGGCGACGATGGCAACCACCAACAGGGCTTTCCGGGCGATGACGGCTCCGGCGATTTCCCCGATCGACAGCCACGCCGGATCCAGCGCCGGCACCGCGTTCGCGGCGACGGCGGCGACGGCCGCGACGGCCAGCCCACACCAGCCGAGGAGTCTGTTCACTCGAGCGGATTGATAGGCTCGCGGCAAAACACTTGTGCTCAGTCCGGTCCGAGCCGCCGGCACGGTATCCTTTTTGTTCTCGCAACCGTCATGTCGACCGATATGCCCGCCGAACACCCACTCGCCGACGCCGTCGACAATCTGGTATCCGAGCCGGTACAGGTCCACGACCACGGGATCGATCTGACGGTCAGCGCCGTCTACGAGGTGGCCGCTCCCGGGCGACTCGACTTCGGCGGCGACGAACTGGCCGACGCCGACCTCGAGCCGGTGCCGACGGAACTCGAAAATCCCCACGACGAGTACGGCTGGTGGAACCTCGAGGGCGGCCAGTACGTGATCCAGCACAACGAGTTCCTCACCGACCTCGAGGGGGCGGCACAGCTCCAGCCGCGCAACGAGTTGCTGGCCCGCGGCGGGTCCCACCCCTCGATGCAGGTCCGAGACCACCTGCCCCTGATCCCGCTGACGGTGGCCGACGGCGGCCTCCGACTCAAGGAGAACGCGCGGGTGTCGACGCTGGTGGCGCTCGGTGCAGACGCGCAGTAACGACCGCCGGCCAGCGCCGGCTCACCGCTGGCTTGCTGCCGGCTCGACGGACCGTCTCGAGCGGGCGCGGCTACGAGTCGTCGGCGAGGTGCTCGACGGCCACGACCAGCCGATAGAACAGTTGGAGCAGGATCACGGACAGGATGAGGGCGAGCGGGAGGATCGAAAACACGAGGACACTTCCGGGGCTGAGGAGTCCGTATACCGAACTCGCGAGCCAGAGGAGCCCGATGGCAACGCCCGCGGGGGACTGTATCTGCTCCCGAAGCGAGGCTGGCGGCATAGGTCTACGTTCTAACAGCTTCGTGAAAATAATTTCGGACCGCTAACAGAACGCCGAGGCGAAATCTCGACTGCGAGCGCGCCTATCGGCCGTCGAACTCGGGCTCGCGATCCTCAAGGAAGGCGGTGACGCCCTCTTCGTGGTCTTCAGTCTCGAAGACGATCCCCTGTGCGACGGCCTCGTCGGTCAGGGCCTGCTCGAGGGATTTGTTCAGCCCTTCGCCGACCAGTCGGTTGGCGTGGCGCAGGGCGATCGGCGGCCCGGAGACGACCTTCTCGACGAACTCGTCGGCCCGCTCGTCGAACTCGTCGGCGTCGTAGACGTGGTTGACCAGGCCGAGATCCGCCGCGCGCTCGGGGCCGAAGATGTCGCCGGTCAGGACGAGTTCCTTCGCGACGTTCTCGCCGACGATCCGGGGCAGCAGATAGGAGGTGCCGGCGTCGACGCTCAGGCCGACCTGTCGGAAGACGAAACCGAAGGCGGCGTCCTCGCTGGCCAGTTGGATATCACACGCGATCGCGAGGTTCGCGCCGGCACCGACGGCGGCCCCGTCGATCAGCGCCACCGTCGGGATCGGGAACTCGACCAGTCGCCCGATCAGTTCGTTCGTCGACCGCTCGAGGCGGCGCACCCGCTCGTCCGCGGGGATGTCGTCCTCGATGGCCTCAGTCATCCGCTCGATGTCGCCGCCGGCGGAGAACGAGCCGCCCGAGCCCTGCAGGACGACGACGCGGGCGTCGCTGCCCTCGATCTCGTCGAGGGCCTCGGAGATCCCGGTGCTGATCTCCGCGGAGAGCGCGTTCCGTCGGTCGGGCTGGTTGAGCGTGATCGTCGCGGCTCCGTCCGCCTCGATCTCGAGGCGGACCGCATCACCGAGCGCCATCAGTCGTCGCTCTCCCCTTCGCGGAGTTTGAACTTCTGGACCTTGCCCGTGGTCGTTCGGGGGAGTTCCTCCACGAACTCGACCTCACGCGGGTGTTTGTACTCCGCGAGATTGGTCAGACAGTACTCCTTTATTTCTTCCTCGGTCACGTCGCCGTCGGGCGTGCGGACGACGAAGGCCTTGACGGTCTCGCCGCGGCGCTCGTCGGGGATGCCGGCCACGGCGGCGTCGGCCACGTCCTCGTGTTCGAAGAGGAGTTCCTCGACTTCCCGCGGGTAGACGTTGTAGCCGCCGGTGACGATCATGTGTTTCTCGCGGTCGACGACGTAGAAGAAGCCGTCCTCGTCGTGGTAGCCGATGTCGCCGGTGTGGAACCAGCGACGGCCCCCCTCCTCGGTGAAGGCCTCCTCGTTTGCCTCGGGCAGGCCGTAGTAGCCTTTCATGACGTTCGGCCCGGCGACGACGATCTCGCCGGTGATCTCGTGAAGGTCGGCCTCCTCCTCGTCGACCGGACCTTTTTCGACTGGCGGGACCTCGCCGAAGTCGTCGTCAACCACTTTCGAGTCGACGCCGGGAACCGTCTTCCCGATGCTGCCGACGCGACGGCCCTCGATCGGGCTGTTGAAGTGGGTGATCGGGCTGGTCTCGGTCAGGCCGTACCCCTCGTAGATCTTCGGCTCGTAGAGTTCCTCGAACTGGCGCAGAACTTCGACCGGAATGCCCGAGCCGCCGACGCCACAGAGCCGCAGCGAGGACATGTCGAACTCCTCAGCGTTGGGCTGGTTGATGACGTCGTTGTACATCGCCGGCACGCCGTGCATGATCGTCAGCTGTTCGTCCTCGATCAGCGAGACGGCGTCTTGGGCGTCCCAGGATGCCATCGGATAGTACGCCCCGCCGTTGAACAGCGCCGCGTTCATCGTGACCGTCATCCCGTAGATGTGGAACAGCGGCAGCACGCCGAGCGATTTGTCGTCCGGTCGGATCCCGTCGGGGATGAGCTTCGCCGCGGCCTTCGCGTTCGACGACAGGTTCTCGTGGGTAAGCTGAACACCCTTCGGCTGCCCGGTCGTCCCGGACGTGTAGGGCTGGACCGCGACATCGTCGTCGGCCCGGTCGGCGATGTCCGGATCGGCCGGCTCGAGGAATTCCTCGAGTTCGGTCGCGCCCTCGGCCTCGCCGCCGATACTGACCACGTGTTCGACACTGGTCTCGTCTTGGACTTCTGTGACGAAGGGGACGAGATCGGCCAGCGCGACGACGACTTTCGCCTCGCTGTCCCCGAGCAAGTGACCGATCTCGCGGGCCTTGTACTGCGGGTTCATCGGGACGACGACCCCGCCGGCGCGAAGCGTCCCGTGGAAGGCGATCAGGAACGGCGGAACGTTCGGGAGATAGAGCGCGACGCGGTCGTCCTCGCCGACCCCCCGTTCCTCGAGTGCGGCCGCGAACGCCCCCGTCTGTCCCCAGAATTCATCGTAGCTCGTCTCGGACCCCTGATACCCGATCGCGGTGTTGTCGCCGTGTTCCGCGACGGCGTCCGCGACGTTAGTGACAAGATTTGTCATGCTCCGTGCGATACGTTTCCGTGTATCGTAAAAAAGATTTACATCGTTCGGTCTTATCGGCGATTTTTCTTACCAGCGATAACATGGGTAGCGGTCAGTCGTCGCTGGGACGGGAGCGCACCCGAGCCCGCGATCACCCGCCGGTCGACTCGTTTGCCAGTCGCCGGTGAGGACTCGAGGGTATTTACCGCCGCGCTCCGAATCCCGCTGTGTCATGTATCAGGACATCCTGGTCCCGACGGACGGGAGCGACGGGACCCGTCAGTCGCTTACGCACGGGTTGACGATCGCGGACCGCTTCGACGCGACGGTCCACGCGCTGTCGATCGTGCCGGAAGGACCGCTCGGCACGCTCCAGACCGACGAAGCGATTCCGGCCGCCGAACGGGCGGTCGAGCGCGTCGAGGCCGAAGCGAAGCGGGAGGGCGTCGACGCCGTCACGGCGGTCGAACGAGGCGTGCCCCACGAGGAAATCCTCGCCTACGCCGACGAGCACGGGATCGACATGATCGTCATGGGGACACAGGGCCGGACCGGACTCGACCGGGTGCTGGTCGGCAGCGTCACCGAGCGAATCGTCCGGATGGCCGACGTGCCCGTCGTGACTGTCCGACTGAACGACGAGATCCGGATCGAAGACGCCGACGAGGCGGCCCGGATCGCTCGAAAGACAGCCGAACAGGAGGGCTACGACGAGGTGACCGTCCTCGAGGACCCGCATCGAACCAGCGCCTCGTGGATCGTCCCGCTCGAGACCGACGCAGGGCCGGTTCACGTCCACGTCGATGCGATCACGAGCGAGGCCCGCATCGGGCGGGGACCGGAGACCGAATAAGCCCGCCTCAGCAGGTGGCACACTGATCGAGCCAGACTGGACGCGCCGGCGGGAGTATAGTCGGAGCCAACAACAGGGTACGGACCGCCATCGCCGTTCTGGATGGGCTTACACGGGACAAACGCACCGTTTCGGCCGTAACGGTAACGTTACTTTTTGACTGCAATTCGGGTTGGCGAGCACGAATGAGAGACTCCGTGAACCGCCGACGACTGCTGCGATGGGCGGCGGCGAGTAGTACCGTCCCGGTCGTCTCCGGCACCGCTTACTCACAGTCCGACGGAGCAACTGCGGGAACTGATGGGGGCGGGTCGGCCGTGACCGTCCGCCTCGTCGAAGCGACCGACCCGGTCGAGGGCGGCGGCCTACTCCGGTGGACCGCCGAACTCGAGAACCCGACCGATCGACCGATCCGTCCGACCGTCGAGTACCTCGTCGACGATGAGTCGGTCGGGAGCGTCACCCTCACGCTCGAGCCGGGGGAGACGGAGCGGCCGTTCCCCCGCAGCTACCGGATCGAACCCGCCGCTCGCGATCGGGAGGTGACGGTGCAGGTCCGAACCGAGGGCGATTCGGCGACACGAACGGTCACCGTACTCGGAGTCGACGAACTGGAGGACAGTTTGACGAGCCCGGACGACCCCGTCGCAGTCCAGCCGGGTACGACAGTCTTCTTCGAGGCCGGAGCCGTCGATCCCGACGCGGACCGGTCGCAGTTCACCGGCTGGTGGGTCGACGGCGAGCGCGTCGGCGACTCGCTGGTCGGTCCCGCGTGGCAGTCCGTCTACTACGCGGAGCAAAACGCCCATTACTGGCAGTACACCGCCGAGACCGAGGGCACCAACGTGGTCACCGCCGGTATCGACACCGAGGACGGCAACTACCGGGCCGACTGGACCGTGACCGTGACGCCCGACGGGCACGTGTCGCCGACGATCGAGGCCGCTCGCCCGGAGCGGGGGACACTCCCCGCCGATCCCGGCGAAACGATCGACCTCGAGATCGACGTCACCGATCCCGACGGCGCGCTCGACCGGGTCGTCTGGTGGCTCAGCCAGGCGGATCTCATCCTCGGCACGTCCGCCGTCAGCGGGACGACGGATACGGCGTCGTTGACCGTCGACGGCGGCCTCTGTCACACGTGCTCGGTGATCGCATGGGTGATCTCTGACGACGGCACGTTCGCGTCGGAATCGCTCTGGCAGGTCGACGAGACTCGCTCCGACGATACCGGGCTGAGCGTCTCGATCACCGGGACGAATGACCCGGTCGACGCCGGCGACGTGCTCGAGGTGACCGCCGAACTCGCGAACGGCGGAACTGACACGGTAACTCGAGACGTCGACCTCGTCGTCGGTCACGACCCACAGCGGGTCGACACCCGATCGGTCTCCGTCGCCGGCGGGGGAACCGAGACGGTCACCCTCACGTTCGAAACCGCCGTCGTCGACCGGACACAGGCGTTCCCCGTCCGCGTCGAAGCCGGCGACGCCGTCGCCGAACGGACTGTCGAGGTGATCGGAACGGCCGACGCGGGCGGCCGAGTGACGATCACCGGGACGAACGATCCGGTCGATGCCGGCGAGGTCCTCGAGGTAACGGCGACCCTCGAGAACGCGACTGACCGAGCCGTTGCCCGGGATGTCGAACTGATCGTCGGGCACGACCCCGCGGTCGTGGACACGCGCCGCCTCTCGATCGACGGCAGTGGGTCGGAATCGGTCACGCTCGAGTTCGAAACGGCGGTCGTCGCGAACGATCAGTCGTTCCCCGTCCGCGTTGCGGCCGAGGGCTGTGTGGCCCAGCGTACGGTCACCGTCCGCGGAACGAACTGATAGGGGACGACACCGCCGAGGATCGGAGCCATCGCATGCGGTCGCTACTCCGCTCGAGGCACACTATCGCAACCATGAGGGCCAGCACCTCGCGTTCGGCCCGCCGAGATGCCACTGCTTGTGTTCCGCTCGAGATCGCGTCCAACGCTGTCGCTTGTCGGTTTTGCGGGGAACGATCGAGGACAGACGGCCGGTCGAAGCGCGTCGTCCGTGGGGCGGTAGGTGGTGGTTTCGAGTGCGACCCACGGACAGTTGTACCAGATCGATCCCGAACTATAAACTTATTCACGTAGTATCTCGGCCGTTCCACGCGCGTATACCCGCAGACCGTCGCCGTCCTGCGAAACGCGGCCGCCGACTAGTGGCGTGTGTCTCGCCGCATCAACTCGCCTGAGAATTCCGCTATGAACACATTTTAGTATTCGGTACCGTATGGTATACTATGGCAAACAAGAAGGGCGAGGGGCAGCCTTTCAGCGGGGTGGCCACAAAACCGGGGCGGCTCGTGGGACTAATTCGATCGGTCGATTCACCTGAACCGCTCGTTTTGACGGCACTGGCGCTGCTGTTGCTTTTTACCCTCGCCACGGGAAACCTGATCGGACTCTGGTAGCGTCGCCCGCCCGGTAACGGAGACCCGCAACGACGGGGCTTCGGCCGCGGTACTAACCAGCGATAGTAAGACGGTCTCGAGCCGAGAGTGTGCAGAACGCGATTTCAGGGGGAGGAAACCGTCCGACGCAAAGAGGCGATTGTGGCTCAAATCCCGCATTCGCTGCTGTCGCTCGCGAATACAGTCGTGGCAGGAAGCCAGGGCAGGGATTTGAACCCCGGAAGTCTCGATTACAAGTCGAGTGCATGAACCGCCCATGCTCCCCTGGCGCAGGTCGTGGGTTAGCCGTCCTCCTTTGAGTGTGTATCGCTTTCGTCCCGGTCCTCGAGCGATCGCCCCATCGTCACCCGGAACTCGTCGTACCCCTCGCGACGGTAAAACCGGCGGGCGGCCTCGTTGTCAGCCATCACCTCGAGGAGCATCCTGTCCGCGCCACGCCGTGCGAGCGTGTCCTCGGCGGCCTCGAGCAGCGCGGAGCCAATGCCCTGCCCGCGAGCGGCGGGTTCGACGTAAATGTTCGAGAGGAGGCCGCGGGTGGTATCGAGGTCGAGCGAGCCGCGTTCGAGCGACACGGAAGCGAAACCGACGAGTCGGCCCTCGAGGCGGGCGACGAGCAGGCCGTCGTTGATCTGATAGGCCGCGAGCGTCTCGCGCATGGGGTCGCGGTTCGCGTCGGCGCGCACGGCCGAGTCGTACTGGCGCTGATCGCGAGCGAGGCGAACCCACATGTCCGCGAGGGTATCGAGATCGTCCCGATCGGCGGGCTCAATCGTCGGCTGCGGGTTGCTGGGGGGCATTCTCGAGTGCGGTCACGGCGGGGAGCGATTCGGCAGTGAGCATTCGGAGGGCCGCGCCGCCGCCGGTGCTGATGTGAGAGAAGTCGTCGATGCCGAGCCGTCGCAGCGCGGAGGCCGTGTCGCCGCCGCCGACGATACTCGTCGGGATCTCCGTGGCCGCGCCGTAGAGCCGTCGGGTGCCCGTCTGGAATCGGTCGTCCTCGAAGACGCCGGCGGGGCCGTTGAGGATGATCGTCTCGGCGTCGTCGAGGATCCGCCGGTAGTAGTCGAGCGTCGACGCGCCGATGTCCATGGCCGACTCCTCGTCGCCGGGCGGCAGGGCGTTGACGCCGAGTTCGTGGCGCTCGCCGTTCCGGGCGACGGCGACGTCTCGCGGGAGCGCGATCCGGTCGCCGTAGGCGTCGAGCAGGTCCGCGGCGCGGTCGATCTCGTCCCAGTAGCCCTGATCGTAGATGAAATCCGAGCTGGCGTCGCCGAGGTCGACGCCGTCGGCGATGAGAAAGACGTTGCCGACGACGCCCGCGGTGAGGACGTGATCGGCCAGCCCCTTCTCCAAGACCGACCATGCAACGTCGATCGAATCGGGGACTTTCGCGCCGCCGAGGACGTAGACGCGGGGTTCGTCGGTCTCCTCGATAGAGCCCAGTACGTCGAGTTCGGACTCCATCACGCGGCCGGCATAGCCGGGGAGGACGGTCGGGAGGCCGACCAGCGAGGGCTGGGAGCGGTGGGCCGCGGCGAAGGCGTCGTTGACGTAGGCATCGAGGACGGACTCGAGGCCCTCGACGAGGTGGGTCCGTGCGGCGCGCTCGGGGTCGAACTCCATGTACTCCTCGCTGTAGAATCGGGTGTTCTCGAGGACGACGCAGTCGCCGTCCGCGAGGCCCCTGATGGCCTCGCGGGCGGCCTCGGTGAAGGTCGCATCGACGTAGTCGACGGGTTGGCCGAGCAGTTCCGAGAGGCGATCGGCGTGGGACTGAAGCGAGACGAAATCGTCGCCGCCGGGGCGACCCTGGTGGGCCAGAACGGCGACGCGACCGCCGCGGTCGACCAGCTCCGAGAGGGTGTCGACGTGGGCGCGGAGTCGGGCGTCGTCCGCCAGCCTGCCGTCGTCGTCGATCGGACTATTGACGTCGACGCGGACACCGACGGTAGTCCCTTCGACGTTCAGGTCGTCGAGGGTCTCGATCATTATCGACCCCTCCACCGCGACACCCGAAAGGTCTTTCTATCGGAGAGATACGGACCGGTGGCTGCTGGCACGGGACATGCCGCTGTAGGGGGCGACTACCCGTCAGACCGTCCGGCAATCCGCACAGACCAGTTGCCCGTTTGCGTCCCACAGCGAATCGGCCAGCGAGCCACAGGCTTCGCAGACGCCCTGAGTGGTGTACTCGTCACCGCCGTTGGGCCGCAGTTGGGCGTCACCCTCCTCGGAGACGCCGCCGGTCGCGGCGGCGACCCCGGGTTTGCGGTCGACTGGCGGCTCGCTCGAGCGGGCGGGAGTCATCGTCGCCTGGAACGAGCCCGCAGCGGCGATGACATCGCGCTGAGTGACCAACCCGACGATACCGTCCCCGGCTTCGACGACGACGTTGCGGATGTTCTGGCGGGCCATCGTGGTCGCGACATCGGTGAGCGACCGGTCGGGACTGACCGTGATGACCGGCGTCGTCATGACGTCGCCGACGGTCGTTTCGGCCGGGTCGTTGGCGTCGGCAACGAGCCCGAGCACGTCCCACTCGGTGACGATACCGACCGGCTCCGCGCCGCGGACGACTAACGCACAACTCGTTCGCTCCTCGCGCATGAGCCGAACGACATCGCGGATCGCGTCGGACTCACTGACGCCGACGTAATCGGTCGTCAACACGTCTCTGACGGACAGTTCCGATTCCATGTGTGAATGAAACCCACGGACGGGCTAAAAGCTACCTCCACTACACTTAAGCAACACGACGGCGAAGTCCAATAGATCCGGGACTCATACGGTTTACTGTACCGATTAGCGGTGGGGCCGCAGGGCGGTCACGGTCCCACCGGCAATGACTTCCTGTAGACTGTCTCAGGCCGTTTCCCACTCGAGTTCGACCCGAGTCCCGTCGGCCCGGCAGGTCTCGAGGGCGTGTTTGGCCTCGAAGCCGGCCTCGTGGGCGCTTTTCCCGCGGCCGACGCCGACCTGCATTTCGACATCGACTGCCGCCTCGACGTGGGCGATCGCCTCCTCGTAATCGGGCTCGGCGAGGTCGGGGCAGACGACGATGACGTTGTCGCCGCCGACGAAAAAGGAGAGGCTCTCGTGGGCGTGGCGCATGTGGCGCATGAGTTCCGCATAGCCCTGCTCGATCTCGATGAAGGTGTCGAAGGCGTTGAGTTCGTCCGTGTAGGTGCCGGTCGCGTTGACCACGTCGAAGTGAGCGATCTGGACGTCGTCGCCGGTCCGGTGGTCGTCCTCGATGACCCGCCCCTCGAGACACTCGCGGCGGTTCTTGTCCTGTGCACTGCCGGCCTCCTGGAGGCGCTCGGTCGCGTCGGAGAGCGCCTGGACCGGGCTCGTGCCGGTCGCGACGCCGAGGCTGAGGGTCACTGGATAGCGGTTCCCGACCGATTCCTGGAGGAGCGCGTGGTCCTCGAGCGAGCAGCCGTTCGTGACGGCGATCATGTTGTCGAAGCGAGTGAAGAACGTGTAGCCGCCGCGGTTGCCGATAAACTGAGAGATATCCGCGAACAGCCGAGACTGCATCGTCTGGAGGTCTGCTTCCCGTCGCGGCTCCGGCGTCACGGTCCACGGCCCGTAGTTGTCGATCTGAACGAGCGTCACCTGCGTGTTAGTCACGGTGACCGACTCTTTCGAACGCCGTCGTATAAGTGATACGTAATCCAGATTCGTGATGCGGAGCGTGGCCCGTTACGCGTGTTTCTTTTCGGGATTCTTGCCCTGCGGGTGGTATTTCCAGAAGTCGCCGGCGCGCATCGCCGCGCCGACGGCCTTGTGCATGTCGACCATCGTCTCGAACTCCGCGGGTTCGACGTAGTCGAAGATGTCGCTGAGCGCGACGACGGTTTCGTGGTTGATCCGGATCGGGTAGTCGCCGTACTCCTCGACGAACTCGTCGCGGTCCATCGGGAAGTCCTCCTCCTCGTCGACCTTGTCCGCGATGATCCGCATGTCGTACTTGCGCATCCCCTCGCTGCCCTCCTCGCCGTCGGGATCGACCGGCCAGTTGCTGCTCATACTCCGACGTGTGCAGGGGACCCGCAAAAGGATTACTCTCCGCGGCTGTCGGCTCTCTCGGCGATCGTCGCTCCGGCCGCCGACACTGCACGTTGGCCACTCGAGGGCGGTCGCGAATCGGCCGGTCGGCGACGACGCGGCCCGAGGGTATCGAAGCGCCCCGACGGACTTGTCTCGAGCGGTCACGGCTCTGCGTTTTCGATAGCGGCGTCTACTCGGGAGCCGACAGTGATACTGTCTCCGGGGAGAACAGAATGAGGTACTTATACCGGGATGCTAGACTGTATCCGACATATTGAGGAACCGCTGAACGCCGACCGAAGGTTTATCCCTCCCGGTCGGCTGGAGTGGAGTAATGGAGAGTACTCACACAACCCGTTCGGCGACCTCCGAGACGGCCATCACCCACATCGTGGACGCAGTCGCGGACCGCGAGGGCGTCGCGCCGACGGAACTCCACCCGCCGCTGTACGACGTGATCGATCCCGAGGCGGTAAACGCGCTCGTATCGTCGGTAGACGGCGACGCCAATTCCGTCCGCGTCTCCTTCGAGTACAACGGCTACGAGATTACCGTCAGCGGCGACGGCACGGTCTCGGTTTCGGACGCCGGACCACAGCGGTCGGTGCAGTCCGATCCCGATATCGAACGATAGCGCGGTCCGCGACCGCCCCAGACCCGCGGCGCGAGCGCGCGCTCGCTCGCTCGCAAGAGCACTGGCAGTCGCTGCCGGCACGAGTCCGCCGCTCTCCGACTCGAGGTCGCGCGGTCGCCGCTCGCAGTCGACTCGATCGGCGTCTCTTTCACGCTCTTTACAGTAGATATAAGTTACAACAAGTCAACGCATAGAACGGAAGCCGATCTCCAGAATCGGGGGACGCGATTGAAACGTCCCGGGTGCTGGAACCACCCGAGACTCGGCTTCCATCCGCGCGGATCGAAGCCATGATTGCGTACATTCTACCGGGATATAAACATCCCGCACGACCGTCGAATCGCATGACACAACCTCAATCGGCGCTGCAGATGGATGCGAGGCGTGCTCGCGATGCGTAGCGATATCGACTCGAGCGGCGACACTGACTCGAGTCCCGACGCCGACTCGTCGTCGCTGCCCGACTGTCCCCGCTGTGGCGAGCCCGTCACGACCGTGACCGTCTCCGGTCCCCACACCGGCATCGCGGGCCCGTGTGGCTGTTCGGTACCGCCCGGACTGCTCGAGCGCGAGGAGTAGGTCAGGGCTCGGACTCGAGCCCCGGCGGGCAGCCGGCCGATCGGCGTGTCGATCACGACCACCACACCACCAGTCAACCGTCGTCCGTCGATCGGTCGGTCCGTAAGCGGGGCTCGAGTATTTCGATACGGGTAGTGAAGCCGTCGACGAGTCCCGACTCGAGTTCGTACAACGACTGCAGCCGGTCCATCGCATCGTGTGCAGCCTCGTCACAGTCCCACTCGTCCCGTTCCTGAATCCGCTCGTCGAGATAGTACCCGGAGAAGCGATTCGAATTCGCGCACGGACGGTCCGACAGCGTCGCCTGACTCATACGGATTGCTGTACCGATTTACCGGCGCAACCGTGACCCGGGCGGCGATTGCGCCGGAAATGACGTACAGTAAACCGTATCAGTCGTCGGCCGCCTCGGCGTCTACATCCTCACCGAGCACTTCCTCGCGGTGCTCGTCCAACAGGGGCGCGCGACCGCGCGGTTCGGGGTTCGTCTCGCTCATCTTGATCGGGGTGCCCGCGATCTCGACGTCCCTGTCGGCTCCGGGCTGTTCGACGGGCACGAGCATGTCTCGAGCCGCGACGTGTGGATCGTCGAAGATTTCCTCGGTGGTCTGGACCGGGGCGGCGGGCACCCGGCCCTCGAGCGCACCGACGAGCTCGTCGTTGGTCTGTTCGACGGCCCACGCGGCGAGTTCCTCGCGGAGGGCCTCGCGGTGCTCGAGTCGTTCGGGGGTCGTGGGGTACTCCTCGGCGAGGTCCTCCCGGTTCATCACGTCGCAGAGTTCGGCCCAGTGGTTGTTGTTGAACGCGGCGACGACGGCGTAGCCGTCGGCGGTTTCGAAGGCGTCGTAGGGGAACAGCGTCGGGTGGGAGTTGCCCCGGCGGGTGGGGGCCTCGCCGGTGTAGGACTGCTGGTAGATCGCGCGTTCGGTGAAACTGAGCATCGAGTCGTACATCGCGGTGTCGACGTACTGGCCCTCGTCGGTCTGTTCGCGGTGGTTGACCGCCGCCAAAATCCCGATACAGTTTAGCGTGGCGGTAAAGAGGTCGCCGACGCCGGGGCCGGTCTTCGTCGGCGGGCCGTCGGGCTGGCCGGTGGTCTCCATGACGCCGCCCAGCGCCTGCGCGATGAGGTCGAACGAAGGCTGGCCCTGCCGGTCCGTTTCGCCCGTCCGCGGGTCGCCGAATCCGCGGATCGAGGAGTAGATGAGATCCTCGTTGTACTCTGTGAGCGTCTCGTAGCCCAGCCCGTACTTCTCCATCGTACCCGACCGGTAGTTCTCGACGACGACATCGGCCTCTTCGACCAGCGAGAGGAAGTCCTCGCGGTCTTTCTCTTCCCCGAAGTCCAGTTCGATGCTCTTCTTGCCGCGGTTGACGCTCTGGAAGTAGCCGCCGTAGGCTTCGTCCTCGGGGTCGTCGACGAACGGCGGGTTCGAGCGGATCATATCGCCGCCCGGCCGTTCGATCTTGACGACGTCCGCTCCGAGATCGGCGAGCAACATCGTACAGTACGGCCCAGCCAGCACCTGGGTCAGATCCACGACGCGAAGGTTCGAGAGTGCACCCATATGTGTAGCCACCTTGCGAAACCAGTACCTAAACTTTACCATCGATCATGTAGTTGTTCTCGAGAGCCACGTCGACTGTGAACGATCGACATAGAAACCCTGTTAGGATCTTTAAGGAGTATTATCATGGAAGATCATTAAGTTTATACCCGAGTTCATCATGGTTCCGAACACGATGTCCCAAACGGTCGTCCTCGGCGTGATCGGCTCCGATGCCCACGTCGTTGGCATCACAATCTTAGAGCAAGCCTTCAGTGCAGCCGGCTTTGATGTCGTGAACCTCGGCGTTCAGACCTCCCAGGAGGATTTCGCCGAGGCTGCGGTAGCCCACGACGCACAGGCTGTACTGGTCTCGTCGCTCTACGGCCACGCCGAGCAGGACTGTCAGGGATTCCACGGCGTCCTCGAGGACGCGGGCGTCGACGCGGTCAGCTACATCGGCGGCAACCTCGCCGTCGGACAGGACGACTTCGAGCAGACCCGGAAGACGTTCCGAGAGCTCGGGTTCGACCGCGTCTTCGACTCCGAAACCGATCCCGAAGACGCGATCGCCGCGCTCCGAGAGGATCTCCAGATCTCGCCGACGGAGTCGGAGCGAGCGACGATCACCTCTTGAATGTCTAAATGATACGAGACGAACGGATTCCGTCCGACGAGCTACGGCGTATCGACGAGGAAATTCGGTCGAACTGGCCGACGGGCGAAGACGTCGACTTCGAGGAAGCCATCGAGTACCACGAATCGCTGCCGGAACACAAGCGATTCGCCGACGTCCTCGAGTCGGCCGACAAACCCCTCCTCCAACCCCGGGCCGGCGTTCCCCGGCTCGACGACCAGATCGAACTGCTGCGATACCTCCATCAGGAGGGGCAGGCGGACCTCCTGCCGACGACCATCGACTCGTACACGCGCGATAATGAGTACGAGAAGGCCCAGCAGGGGCTGGACAAGGCCATCGAGACGGGCGACGACACGCTCAACGGCTTCCCGGCGGTGAACCACGGCGTCGACGGCTGTCGCGAACTGATCGACGCGATCGACGCGCCGATCGAGGTCCGTCACGGTACCCCGGATGCCCGGCTGCTGGCGGCGATCACCTTCGCCGGCGGCTTCCAGAGCTTCGAGGGCGGCCCGATCTCCTACAACATCCCGTATACGAAACGCCACGGCCTCGAGGAGACGATCGAGAAGTGGCAGTTCGTCGACCGGCTGGCGGGGGCCTACACCGAGCGCGGCGTGCGGATCAACCGCGAGCCGTTCGGGCCGCTGACCGGTACCTTGGTCCCGCCGTCGATCGCGATCGCGATTATGATCGTCGAGGGCCAACTCGCGGCCACGCAGGGCGTGCGCTCGATCACGCTCGGCTACGGCCAGGTCGGCAACGTCGTCCAGGACGTGGCCGCTCTGAACGCCCTGAAGAAACTCGGCAACGAGTATCTGCCCGACGAGGTCGTCGTCACGACCGTTTTCCACGAGTGGATGGGCGGCTTCCCGCCGGACGAGGCTCGCGCCAACGGCGTCATCAGCCTCGGCGGCATGACCGCCGCCATCGCACAGCCGGACAAGGTTATCACCAAGTCCCCACAGGAGTTCCAAGGGGTGCCGACCAAGGAGGCCAATTCGGCCGGCCTGCGCACGACACGACAGGTCATCGACATGGCGATCGAGCAGAAAATCGACATCGACGGTATCGAGGAGGAACAGGACCTCATCGAGCGCGAGACCCGGTGTCTGATGGACACCATCTTCGAGCACGGTGACGGCGATGTCGTCCAGGGAACGCTCAAGGCCTTCGACTCCGGCGCGCTCGACGTGCCGTTCGCACCCAGTGACAGCGCACGGGGCGCTGTCCTGCCCGCGCGGGACGACGACGGTCGCGTCCGAATCTTCGAGTGGGCCGACCTCGCGATGGACGACGACATCAAGGAGATTCACAAGGCCAGACTGTCCCAACGCGCCGACACCGAGGGCCGCGACCAGTCGTTCCGCATGGTCGCAGACGACGTCGACGCGATCAGCGACGGGAAACTCATCGGCCGACCACAGGGTGACGTTTGAGATGCAAATCACAGGAATACACGCCACGCCCGGTTATTCCGGGTTCTTCTTCGACGACCAGCGCGCGATCAAGCAAGGTGCCGAACACGACGGCTTCACCTACGAGGGCGAGCCCGTCACCGACGGCTTCGACAACATTCGCCAGGCCGGCGAGACGATCATCGTCGACATCGAACTCGCCGACGGCACCGTGGTGCGGGGCGACTGCGCCGCGGTCCAGTACTCCGGTGCCGGCGGGCGCGACCCGCTCTTCCAGGCCGACGAGTACGCCCCCGTCATCGAGGGCCCCATCGCCGACCAACTCGAGGGCCGCGACGCCACCGAGTTCCTCGACAACGCCGAACTGCTCGAGGAGATGAAAGTCGACGTTCGAGGAAGCGAAGCTTCCTCGAGCCAACCAGACGCGAACGCGTCTGGTGCTGGCGACCGCCTTCACACGGCGATCCGCTACGGGGTCTCGCAGGCGCTGCTCGGCGCAGCCGCCGAAGCCGAGAACACGACGAAGACGGACGTCATTGCCGACGCCTTCGGCACCGAGCCCGCGACGGAGCCGGTGCCGGTCTTCGGCCAGTCCGGCGACGATCGCTACACCAACACGGAAAAGATGTTCGTCAAGGGCGTTCCCGTCCTGCCCCACGCGCTGATCAACAGCGTCGAGAAGATCGGCGAGGACGGCTCGGTTCTGCTCGAGTACGTCGAGTGGCTCGTCGAGCGCTCGCAGGAACTCGGCCCCGAGGGCTACGAGCCACGGTTCCACATCGACGTCTACGGCATGATCGGCGAGATCTTCGGCGCGCCTTACGACCGCAACGAGGTCGTCGACTACTTCGCCGCGCTCGAGGAAGCCGCCGCGCCCTACCCGATCCAGATCGAGGGACCGATGGACGCCGGCGACCGCGCGGCCCAGATCGACGCGATGGTCGAACTCCGCGAGGGACTGGCCGACGCCGGCGTCGGCGTCGATATCGTGGCCGACGAGTGGTGTAACACCTTCGAGGACGTGCGGGCGTTCGTCGACGCCGAAGCGGCCGACCTCGTGCAGGTCAAGACGCCCGACCTCGGGGGGATCCACCGCAGCGGACAGGCGGTTCGCTACTGCGAGGGGACCGAAACGCGGGCCTACCTCGGCGGCACCTGCAACGAGACGGAAACCTCCGCGCGGGCCTGCGCCCACGTCGCGCTCGCGACCAACGCTGCGCAGGTGCTCGCAAAGCCCGGGATGGGCTTCGACGAGGGGTACATGATCGTCGAAAACGAGATGCGACGGACCATCGCCCGTCGCGAGCGGGATCGCCAGCGGACCGAGACCGATGAGGTGACCGCAGATGACTGACTGGACGGACCCAGAGACGTTCGCACAGGCGCTCGAGCGAGCCGAGACCAAGGAGAAGGGCAACTGCTTCGAGGACTTCGCGGAGGGCGATCTCGTCGAGCACGACCCCGGACTCACCCTCACCGAGTGGGGCAACGAACAGTGGATGAGCCAGACGCTCAATCACGACCCCGCCTACTGGCGGAGCGACGCCGCGGCGGCACGCGGGTTCGAGGAGTCGCCGATCCACCCGGATTACCTCACCGCCGCCACCCTCGGCATCACCGTCGAGGATCTGAGCGAGAAGGGGGGTTACTTCCTCGGCCGCACCGACGTGCGGTTCCCCGGAACGCCGGTCTACGCCGGCACCGAACTCCACGTCGAGAGCGAGGTCGTCAACTGCGCGACCTCGAGTTCCCGACCCGAGTACGGCATCGTCTCGTGGCGGACCCGCGGGAAAGACGCCGATACCGGCGACGTGCTCTGTTCCTACGAGCGCACGAACATGATTCCGCGCCGCGAGCCCGTGGCGACGGACGGGAGCGGCGCTGCGGCCACGGAGAATGAAGACGACGAACCCGAACTCCCGGACGAGTTCATCGCGCCCGAAGGCGGCTACTTCGAAGATTTCGTCGACGCCCTCGAGCGGGCCGACGACGAGAATGCGGCCGTCGCCTACCGCCACGAGCGGGGTCGCACGCAGGACGACGTGACCGTCGCCTCCCTGCCGTTGGCGACGCTCAACACGGCCAAACAACACCACAACGTCGACGTAATGGCCGACTCGCCGTCGGGCGATATCGTCACCTACGGCGACGTAACCCGATCGACGGCGCTGGGTCATGCCCGCTCGGACGAGCGGACCTGGCGCGAGGTCGGCTTCGACGACGAATCGTTCCACACGTTCGTGGCGGTGGGCGACACCGTCTACGCGTTCACTCGCGTACTCGAGGCCGACGATGAGGCCTCGAGCGACGAGGCCGGTACCGTCACCTTCGAACACATTGCGTTCAATCAGGACGACGAACCGGTCTACTCGGGGACCCGAACCGCCGAGATCCGAACGCGACCGAACTGAGAGAACGCACAGCAGAACCGACCGACAGCTACCCGCGAATTCAGAAACCAACACGACCACAGACACATGAGCGAAGACATTCGACTCTGCCGCACGTTCCAGACTGCACCGGCCGCCGTTCCGAAAGACGACTCGGCGAAGTACCTGACCTCCGCGCTCGAGGCAGAGGGCTTCCAGGCCCCCGACTGGCTCGTCCCCGACATGGAAGACGGCACAGCGCCGGACATGAAAGCCGAGGGTCTCGAGAACACGATCGCAAAGGTGCCCCAGTACGAGTTCCCCGGCGAAATCTGGCCCCGCGTCGAGTGGAGCTACGAGGACGAGGAGTACCGCGAGAAAGGGCGCAATCAGATCGACCGCCTCGTCGGCGAACTCGGCGACGAGATCGACGGCGTCGTCGTCCCCAAAGTCGGCCGCTTGGAAGACGTGCAACGCGCCGCCGAGGTCGTCGCCGAAGCGGAAGCCGAACACGGCTACGACGACGGCTCGATCGGCCTCTCGATCATCATCGAAAGCGGCCGCGCCCGCTCGGACCTGCGCGAGATCTCCAAGTTCGGCGAAGACTCCCGACTCACCGCGCTCGTCTTCGGCCCCGTCGACTACGCCGCCGAACTCGGCGGCCGCGACCTCGGCGACGGCATGCCCCGCTGGGACGGCCTGCTCGAGGCCCTCTCGAACGAGGCCAGCGCCGGCGACCTGCTCTCGATTGGCGGCCCCTTCGACGACCTGTTCAAGGAACGCGCCGGCCTGACCTACTACAACGCCGACGAGTACGCCGACCAAGTCGAACACGAAGCCCAACTCGGCCTCGACGGCTCGTGGTCGCTGTACCCCAAACAGACGGTCCAGGCCAACACCGTCCACATGCCCACGCCCGAGGAACTCGAGCGTGACGTCCACAAGATCGAGCGCTTCAACGAGGCCAAACGCGAGGGGACTGGCGCGGTCACCCTCGACGGCCAGATGGTCGACGAGGCCACGTTCAAGAACTTCCGCAACACGGTCCAGCAGGTCCGCGCGATCGACGACATCCGCCCCGCACAGACCGAGGACTACTACGACGCAGCCCTGCTCGACCGAGCGCGCGACCTCGAGCTATCGTACCGCTGATCGATCGACCCGAACTGCATCGCTGACCGATCGATTTCGTTTTTCGTCGTCGGGGATCGGTACCTGAGACGATCATCGTTTACGGCGTTCTCCGCCAATAGTGACGATTCCGTGTCTCTATCGCCGAAATGACTTTCTATCACTTCTGACAGACAGAATACAATAATTTACTATGATCGTAAACATTAACAATGGGTGAAGGTTGGGTACGATTCACGTATGGCATATATACCGCTCCAGGCGGTAGAGTTCGCGCATAGTCCGTTAATTACGTTCGTCATCGGGCTGCTCGCAGTCATCGCGTTGCTCGTCTGGCTCGACCTCCCGGCCTTTATCGGATTGGTCATGGCCGCGTTCACCGTCGGCGTCGTCAACACGGTCTTTCTCGCCGACTTCGGCGCGGCAGATGCCGGTTCTCGAGTCGCGACCGCGTTCGGCGACAACATGGCCGGGATCGGGATCCCGATCCTGATGGCCGCAGTCATCGGCAAATCGATGCTCGAGAGTGGGGCGGCCCAGCGGATCGTCCGGAGCTTTCAGAACCTCCTCGGCGAGTCCAATTCGGACATCTCCCTACTCGGCAGTAGTTCCTTCCTCGCCGTCCCCGTCTTCTTCGACAGCGTCTTCTACCTCATGGCCCCCCTCGCACGATCGATGCGCGCCCGCGTCGGTCGGGACTACACCCTCTTCATCGTCGTCGTCGGGGCCGGCGCGGCGACCACGCACGTCTTCGTCCCCCCGACGCCCGGACCGCTTGCCGTCGCGGCCGAACTCGAGACCGATCTGGGGATGACGATCGCCATCGGAATCACGACCGCGATCCCGGCGGCGATTATCGCCGGCCTCGTCTACGGACGGTGGCTCAACGCCAGACTCGACATCCCGCTTCGGGACACGATGTCCACGACGACCGAGGAACTCGAGTCCGTCGCCGACAAACCGACGAGTTCCCTCCCGGGCATGCTCGAGTCCGCGGCTCCGATTATTCTGGCTGTCGTCCTCATCGCGTCGCTGACCGTCGTCGACGGGTTCCAAGAAGTCGTGCCCGCGCTCGCGGCCATCGAGCCGATCGCCGCCTTCCTCGGCGACAAGAACGTCGCGCTCACGATCGCTGCCCTCGCCGCGGCGTACACCTTCATGCGGCACAACGACCTCTCCCACAACGAGTGGGCCGACGAACTCACCGAGGCGCTGAAAAGCGGCGGGAACATCGCGGCGATCACCGCCGCCGGCGGTGCCTTCGGTGCACTCCTCGCCGCCTCCGGAATCGGCGACTACCTCGCGGGTGCGCTCCAGGGCGTCGGTATCGGCCTGCTGGTCACCGCGTGGCTCATCGCCGCGATCGTCCGCATCGCGCAGGGATCGGCGACGGCCGCGATGCTCACCGCCGCCGGCATCATGGCCCCGCTTACCGGCCAGCTCGAGGTCCACGCGGCTTACCTCGTGATGGTAATCGGCGCGGGCGCTAACATCTTCTCGTGGTACAACGACTCCGGCTTCTGGCTGGTAAAGGAGATCGGCGGGCTCACGCAGGCCGAGACGCTCAAGACGTGGACCGTGCTGACGACGATCATCTCCATCTCCGGGCTGCTCACGAGTCTGCTGCTCTCGACACTGTTCCCGTTCGCGTAGTCGAGAACTGGTTTGTTCGGTTTCTCGAGACAGCCGCTCTTTTGGCTCATCTCTGTCTACACGGCTTTCGGTCTGATCGCTTTCCCTCTCTCGAGAATGATCTCGGTTGCGTCGCTCACGGCGTTATTCGCGACAATAACAGTGGGGATGGGATTTGAACCACGGTCGTTCCACTCGCTGCGCTCGTTTCACTCCCTGATTCAAATCCCAACGTGTCGTCTTCTCACTCGCGATACTCCTCGCGGTGCTCGTCGTATAGTGCTCGTGAGAAGACGGTGGGGATGGGATTTGAACCCATGAGGCTTGACAGCCACCTGCTCTCAAGGCAGGCGCGTTGGGCCGCTCTGCCACCCCACCTCACCACCCGCTTTGCCACACGTTCAAAAAGGGTTGTCGGTCTACTCGCGCTCGAGGCCGCCGTCGTCCCCAAGCGTCAGCCCCAGTTCGTCGACCAGCGCCGCCGTCGCTTGCGCATCCGGCCGCTCGGCCGCCTGTCGGGCCTCGAGCCCGGCGATGGTCGCCCGAAGCCCGGCCGGCGTCGCCACGGTCGGGAGCATCGGCGCGAAGCCGACACCGAGCCCGCCCTCGGTCGCACGGCGGCTCATCGTCGAGAGCGCCGGTGTGGCGTAGGCGTCGGTGAAATCGATCGGCTCCGCAAAGCCCCCGAAGTAGACGCCCCCCTCGTCGGACGGCCCGAGGACGACCTCGTGGCGGCGCAGCGACATCGCCGCGCCGTCGATTTCGGTTCGGTTCACCAGCGGCACCGTCGGCTCGAGCACCCCGACGCTCTGGGCTCCTTCCTGCTCGAGTAGGTGCGTGATGGTGTTTCCGACGCGAGCCGATCGACTCGAGCCGACCTGTCGTTCGAACCGGACCGCTGCATCCTCGCCGAGCGCGTCGAGGACGAGTGCCCGAACCTCGGCCTCGGGGTCACCGTCGGCGTGTGCCTCGGGCAGCGTCTCGGTGTCCCGGTAGTTGATCAGGAGGTCGCCGCCGCTCCCTGCGACGGCCCAGCAGACGTCGGCGACAGTGGCCTCGTAGAGCGAGCGCGCCTCGGCGTCGGTCAGCGGCGTCTGGTCGACGAGCGAGGAAAGAACGAGCCCGTCCCGCGGCGGGTCGACCGGAACGACGACGATCATAGCAGATAGTCCGCGGCCGCGGTCCTTGAACGCGGCGTTCTCGGCCTCTGGAAATCAAGTCAGACGAAAATGAAGGTGAATTATAACGGAGCAGCGCCTTCGAGCGGGTATGGACGAACGCTCGATCGCCGGCCTGTTCGCGACGCTCGTGGTCGCCGCACTGGCGGTCTTCGGCGCGTACGGATTCGGTACTGGCTACCTGATCGATTCGCCCGGCGACTTCCTCGCACCGACGATCGGCGTACTCGCCGTCACGGCCCTCGCACTCGGCGGCCTGATCGCCTCTGGCGTCGGCTCGAGGCGCTGGCGCGAGAACCCCTACTGGTAACTGTCCGCCGCTGTTCTCACCGATTTTGCCGTCCCTTCGTCTGTCGATAGTCCGTCGCCATCAGTTCCGCGAAGCCCTCGAGCCACGCCTGGATCTGCGCGTCGGTCTGCTCGCGTGGGTCGATCATCGGGACGAGTTCGAACCCGCGGCCGCGGATCCGCTCGGCGTGGTCGTCGGGCAGCGCGAGGTCCTCGACCGGCGTCGTCGTGTACTCCGTGCCGAGTTCGACCAGTGCGCGCTCGCCGACGGGAACGAGGATTTCGGGGTTGATCATCCGGATTTCCGCGTTGAGATAGGGGTCGCAGTTGCCGATCTCCTCGTCGGTCGGCTGTCGATCGGGATCGCGACAGCGGGTGAGATTCGTCAGATAGACGTTCTCGAGTTCGGGGTCGTCGGCCGGCGCGGTCACGTCACAGAGACCCAGCCGCTCGAGCATACGTCGCAGCCCGCCGTCGCCGTCGTTACCGCCCTCCCCGGCGAAGGGGACGCCAGTCTCGTCCGCGCGTGCAGTCGGGCGCTCGCCGACGAACAGGAAGTCCGCGCCGACGTCGCCGTAGCCGTGGACGACCTGTGTCCGCGTCTCACAGAGTGCTGGACAGTTCGTACACTCCTCGTCCATGCCGTAGGGGTTCGCTCGAGACCGTTGGTTCGCGTCCACATTCGTCTCTCGCGTGGCAGCCCCAAAAGCGACGCGCTCGGTCTGCTCTGCGGTCGGAGAGAATAGGACAGAGCGATTCGATGGCGAACTCAGCGACCGAGGCCGCCGCGGTCGTTGACCTCGAGAATGAATTTGACGTTGCGGACGATCTCTTCGGGCGAGGTCTCCTCACTCTCGTCGTAGAGATCGCTGGTCCGATACAGGATGTTGGCGAGCTGTTTACTCTCGCTGGTCTCGCCGCGAACGTCGTCGGCGATCTCGCGGAGGCGCTCGACGCGCTCGGGATCGGGATCGAACCCGTCGTCGCCGCCGGCGATTTCTTCCCCGCCGTCGTCGCGGCCGGAACTCATCGGTCGGGCGAGGCGGCCTCGCTGCGCCGGGTCTGGGAGATCCCCTGTCGGTGGACGATCCCGGTGTTGTTGGCGACGTTCTCGGTGATCGTCCGCAGGGCGTCGCTGGTCCCGTCCGCGTCTTTGAGGACCGTCGGCTTGCCACCGTCGCCGCCCTCGCGGACGGCCGGATCGAGCGGGATCGAGCCGAGGAAGGGCAGTTCGTGCTCTTCGGCAAACTCCTCGCCGCCGCCGGAGCCGAAGATGTCGTGTTCGCCGCCGCAGTCGGGACAGGCGAAGGTCGACATGTTCTCGGCGATGCCGAGTACAACCGTGTCGTGTTTGGCGAACATCTCGAGGCCCTTGCGGGCGTCGTCCAAGGCGACGTCTTGGGGCGTCGTGACGATGACCGCGCCGGTGACGGGCATGGTTTGGAGCATCGTCAGCTGGGTGTCGCCGGTCCCCGGCGGGAGGTCGACGACGAGGTAGTCAAGGTGGCCCCACTCGACGTCCTCGGTGAGCTGGGTGATGACCTTGTGGACCATCGGACCGCGCCAGATGACGGGGTCGTCCTCGCCGGTGAGGAAGGCCATGCTCATCAGCTTCACACCGTATTTCTCCGGCGGCACGAGCGTCTCGTCCTCGGTCGCCATCGGCGGCTCGTCGGCGTCGACCATCCGCGGGACGTTCGGTCCGTAGACGTCGGCGTCGAAGAGACCGACGCGGGCACCCAACTGCGAGAGCCCGGCGGCGAGGTTGACCGCGACGGTCGACTTGCCGACGCCGCCCTTTCCGGAGGCGACGGCGATGACGTTCTTGACGTTCGGCAGCACCTGTTCCTCGCTGGTCAGATCGTCGCGATCGGGGACGCTCGCGGTCAGGTCCGGCTCGAGGCCCTCGGCGGTCAGTACCTCGCGGACCTCGGCGGCGATGTCGCTCTCGGTCGGTGAGTAGGGAGCACCCAACGCGAGGTCGATATCGACCTGGTCACCGTCGACGGTGATGTCGTTGACGAGTCCGAGCGACACGATATCGTCGCCGAGTTCCGGATCCTCGACCGTCCTGAGATGGTCGCGAACGGCGTTTTCGTCCATGTCACTAGCTACTTCCGGGCGTCGAAAAGGGTTGTGTTCCCACCTTTTTGCTGCGGGTCCTCCCTCACTACGTTCGGTCGAACCGCTTGCAAAAATCTGGACCAAAAAAGCCGCTCGCTCTCGCTGGTCGCTCGCGGGTGCATCGCTTGCACTCCAACCGCGACGGATAGCAGCGGTTCTACGCGTTGAAGTCGAACCGTGGCCCGCCGTAGGTCGGCGGATCAGGGTCGAGTTCGACGCCCTTCTCGTAGCGCACGAAATTGAGATAGAACGGGCGGCCACAGCCCTCGAGCGGCTCGCCCTCGCGGTCGGTGACGTCGCCGTCCTCGCCGCAGATGAACTCGATCCCGTCGGCCGACTCGCGGTCGGGATCGTCCGGGGCGGCGTACTCCCAGCCCGGCTGGCGGACCTTCGTCACTGACCGGTCGGCCAGATCCGGCGGGCGCTCGAGGCTCACGACGGCTCCGCAGTGGGGACAGGTGTACCGGACGGTGACTGTCATCGTCGGTCCTAGGGGTCTCGAGGACGTAAGCGTGCGGGCGGCGGCGAGACTGTGGGGCCGAGAGCAGCGGTGTCCCGAACCGTTTACCCGGCCGCGCGCTGACGGACGGCTATGACCGAGTTTGACCCAGAAAAATTCGAGGAAAAGTACGTCTATTACTTCGAGGAACTCGAGGAGGCCTATTCGGCGGCTTATCAGCAACTCCACGGCCAGTACGACTCGACGGTTCTCAAAGCGATCGACCGGCAGGTACTGAGCGAGAGCGAACCGTTCTACGAAGGAGACGGCGAGTTCCGCGTCGAACTCCCCGAGAACCCGCGGGAACGAGCCGGTGCGGCGGCCGACCACGAGCAGTTCGAGACGGTCCTCGAGGAACTCGTCGACCGAATCGAGGCCGAGTTACAGCGGCTATTCGATGTCGACGGCGAGGCGTGAGAACGGCCGTCGGATACCGGCAAGCCGCGTGACAGAACCGATGAGAGCACCCGGAACACCTTTTGGGCTGACGGGAAACATCTGCGTATGATCGACGAGACGGCCGAGGAAATTCGAGAGATGCAGACACACAGCTCCTCGGTGGTTGCGGTCCGCGCAGCCCACGCCTTAGAGGAGTTACTCGAGCGGGACTTTGCCACCGTCGAGGAGTACACTCGCGCCCTCGAGCGGAACGGCTCCGTACTCCGGCGGGCGAACCCGTCCCATGCCTCGCTGCAAAACGCCGTGCGGGAGGTCGTCGGCGACGTGACTGATGCCGACCTCGACACCGTCGAGGCGGCCCAGCGACTCACCGGCGAGAAGATCGACGAGGTCGTCTCGCGGATCGAGTCCGGCAAGCGGCTGGCGGCCGAAAACGCCGCCGATGTCCTCGAAGACGGCGCGACGCTGCTGACCCACGACTACTCCTCGACGGTGATCCAGACCCTCGAGCAGGCGACCGCGGCCGGCAAGACGTTCGAGGTCTACGTCACCGAGGCCCGGCCGCGGTTCATCGGCCGCAAGACCGCCCGCACGCTGGCTGATCTCGAGGGCGTCGACACGACGCTACTCACCGACAGCGCCCACGGGCTCTACCTCGAGGAGTGCGATCGGGTCGTCGTCGGCATGGACTGTATCGTCGACGACACGCTGTACAACCGCGTCGGGACGTTCCCGATCGCGGCGACGGCCGCCCAACTCGACGTGCCGGTTACCGTCCTCGGCTCGGCTTCGAAGATCGTCGGCGAGGGGTTCGTTTTCGAAAACGAGCACCGGCCGGGCAGCGAGGTCATGCCCGAGCCCGCCGACGGATTCGCCGTCGAGAATCCCGCCTACGACGCGACGCCGGTCGAACTGCTCGAGAGCGTGGTTACCGACGAGGGTCGCCAAGAGTTGTAGCTGAGGCCGGTTACGCGCGCTTTCCGAACGTCCGCGGCGAGCCATTGGTTGGAGCGGCCCAGTCGACGGCGTTTTGCAGCACCCGCCGAACGTCCTCGTTTTCGTAGATCGGATACGTCTCGTGGCCCGGCCGGAAGTAGAAGATCCGGCCCTTTCCGCGCCGATAGCAACACCCGCTGCGGAACACCTCGCCGCCCTCGAACCAGCTTATGAACACCTGTCGGTCGGATTCCGGCACGTCGAACGGCTCGCCGTACATCTCCGTTTTCGGGAGTTCGATCGATTCGCCGAGCCCGTCGGCGATCGGATGCCCCGGATCGACGACCCAGAGCCGCTCCGTGCCGCCGTCCTCGCGGTACTGCAGGCTACAGGTCGTCCCCATGAGCCGCTTGAACGGCTTCGCGTAGTGACTCGAGTGCAGGGGGAGAAAGCCCATCCCCCCGAGGACCCGTTCCTGGACCCGATCGGCGATCTCGTCCGCGACCTCGTCGTGGGCTTCGTGGCCCCACCACAGCAAAACATCGGTCGACTCGAGGAGGTCGCTGGTGAGCCCGTGCTCGGGTTCGTCGAGCGTCGCGGTCCGAACCTCGTGGTCGTCGGCAAGGACGTCGGCGAGCGCCTCGTGGATGCCGTCGGGGTAGACGGCTGCGACGGCGTCGTCCTCGCGTTCGTGGCGGAACTCGTTCCAGATCGTGACTGCGACCATGGCCGCCCGGTCGGCGCGCCGGATGCTTATACTGTCGGCCGTTACCCGCTCGAATCCGCCGACCGATCACGGCGGCTCTCCGCTGGCGTGCCGGCGGTATCATCCGGTCGATCCGCGCGGCAGAAATACGGAATTGAAATACTAGATTTAGTCAATATATCTGAATAGAGGTGGTGTAATAGTATCGTAATACGTGAAATACGAAATGGTTGTACAGATTAATCGGTCACAACCCTTATTTCGATCGCCGACTGCCTCTCCGTATGGAACGGAACCGGATACAACTGCCATCGAAACGAACGGTTTCTCAGCGCACCTCTCTCTCTGCTGGACCGAAATCGGGGGCCGACACATGATCGGCGACGGGATCGGGGTCGGTATCGTCGGCCTCGGCGGCATGGGGAACCTCCACGCGCGCAGCATTCGCGACCTCGGCGCGAACGTCGTCGCGGGCGTCGACCTCGTCCCGGAGCAACGCGACCGCTTCGCCGACGAGTTCGGCGCGCGCACCTACGAGACCCACGACGAACTCGTCGTCGACGACACTGTCGACGCCGTCATCGTTACCACGCCCAACCGGTTCCACGAACCGATCGCCGTCGCCGCCCTCGAGCAGGGACTCGACGTGCTGGTCGAGAAACCGCTCGCACACACTCTCGAGAGTGCAGAACGGATCGCCGAGGCGGCGGCTCGATCGGACGGCATCTGTATGGTCGGCTTTCACAACCGCCACGCCGCGTCGATGGCCATGTTCGACGAACAACACGCCCGCGGCCGCTTCGGCGACCTGACCCACGTCGAGGCCGACTACGTCCGCCGGCGCGGCGTCCCCGGTCCCGGCTCGTGGTTCACCGACCCCGAACTCGCCGGCGGCGGTGCCTTGCTCGACATCGGCGTCCACGCGCTCGACCTCGCGCTCTACGCGCTCGACTTCCCCGAGATCACCGAAGTCAGCGGCGTCGCCCGGACGACGTTTGGCACCGACGAGGAGTACGCCGATCCCGACGGCTTCGGCGACAACTGGGACGCTGAAGCGGAAACCTACGAGGTCGACGACTCCGTCAGCGCCTTCATCCGCACGGCGGAGGGCCAGACCATCTCGCTCGAGGCCGCGTGGGCGACCAACCGCGAGGAGAGCATGGACTTCAAGGTCCGCGGCACGCAGGCGGGAGCCCAGTTCGATATCGGCGACACGAATCTCCGGATTCTCGAGGCCGGCACGGCCGGGTGCGACCACTTCGCCGACGTCAACATGACCGGCGACGAGACCCTGACCGGCTACGGCAAGCAAGACGAGCAGTTCCTCGAGGCGATCGCCGTGGGCGCGACGCCGGAGTCGAATACCGTCGAAGAGGCCCTGACCGTCCAACGGGTCATCGACGCGATCTACCGCTCGAGCGAATCCGGCCGGGCGATCCAACTCGAGGAATCTCGAATCTCGGAGGCGCAACTCGAGGCCGAACAGCGACCGCAGATCGATTGACTCCCGCTCGAGACAGCAGACGATAGTACGAGCGGTATCGTGGCAGGTGGCGTGGCTGGCGGTATCTCGTCAGCGGAAGGCTATTCAGAAAGTGGATTACAACTACCAGAGACTTGCTTTCGTGAACTCCTCGGTTTTTTCACAATCGGGCGCTCCACACTGGATGCGTACCTCATCCTGATGGTGAGTCCACTCGCGCTCGTTTACGATCGTGAAATTGTGTGTTTCGAAGTTATCGCCCCGGACCAGTTTCTTGTCTTGGGTGGTCGCCCAAGTTATCCCGCAGTTCGGACAGTTCATTTCCCACAGTACGTTGGCATTATTGGAACCCAACGCTGTGGATTTCGCTTCCTGGAGTGTCTCGTCGGTTTGACTCTGCATTTGCTCTCGCTGTCGTTGCTTCTTCTTTTCCTGCTGGTCCCGTTGTCGTTGCCGTTGTCGTTGCTGTTTCTCGTCCCGGTATTCTTCGTGTGCCTTGCCAACGGTAGCAACGATTCCGAGAGCAGCCATTACCGTATGGAAGGTCGCCCCGATCGCCCCTTTCGTCTTTTCGGGATTTTCTTTTACCGTTTTCACGCCCGCCTTTGTGCCTTTGCCGACGGTCACGTAGAACGGAATCGTAAAGACGGCAGCCACACCCCAAAACAACACTACCGCGTTCACTCCCAGTGTGATAATACTATCGGCAGCTACCGACGGGATACTGAGTACGAATACGAGACCCGCCATGACGGCGAGCAAACCCGCGAGACGATACGATCCCGTTTTCCCGCCCGTGCGTGCGGCCTTATAAGCGACCCAGACGCCGATTCCGTTGAGAGCCCCGATTATAAGCGTACTTACCCCGATCATTCGCTTCCCCCTCCGATCTGTCCTCTCATCACACGAATCTTCTAACTACCGTGATAATAACGTTTGGGAGAACAGTGCTCTCGAGAAGAGCGATGCGGCTTCTCGGTACTAAGGCGACACGTTACGAGGGTTATAGTAGCCACTGAAACGATGTACACACTGATCGCGATGCAGTCGTGCGATCAGGTGTGCACTGACTGTCAGTGGCTCTATAGAGAGGTTCAGTACTACCGCGTCAGTAGCTCGACGAACTCGTAAAGAGGACGCGTTATGTGCAGGACGGAGTTACAGGACTTCGTCGAAGTCGTGGTGGCCGTGGATGTCGACGCCCTCGTCGGTGATCTCCGCGAGGAAGACGCCGTTGCCCGAGCCGGTGTCGCGCTCGACGGCGGACTTGATGCCGCGGGCGGCGACAGTTTTGGCTTCCTCGTTGGACATGTCCGGTTCGTAGGCCTGCTCTAAGTGCCCGTAGGCGAGTTGCATCCCGCTTCCGGTGACGGTGTAGTCGTCTTCCATGACGCCGCCAGCGGGGTCGATGCTGTAGACGTGGCTCCCTTCCTCGTCGACGCCGCCCAGAATCGGGTGGATGGCGAAGAACGGGCCGCCGCGGGCGAAGTTCCCGGCCAGCGTCGCCAGCGCGTCGATGCTCATTCCTTCGCCGCGTCGGGCTTCATAGAGGTTGACCTCCGCGCGGAGCGTCGAGATGAACGACTGGGCACCGCCGACCGAGCCGACCAGCGTGAGCGCGGCGGACGGGTGGATCTGCTCGACCTTCTGGACGTTCTTGTTCGAGACGAACCGGCCGCCGAGGCTGGCGCGCATGTCCGTCGCGATGATGACGCCGTCGGCGGTGGAGATGCCGATCGTCGTCGTCCCGGTCTTGTTGACGTTGTCCAGGTCGGCCTGCGTGAGGTCGTTCTGGGGCATCGATCCGACCTCCGGCTCGTAGGGGTTCGGATCGTCGGTCAACTGGTCGACCGTCCGAGAGAAATCGGAGTCGTGTGTGGGCGTACGCATTGATCGTACCGTACGACCGGGACGGTATAAAACACCGGCGGTCACCATTGCGGTTTCCGCTTCCCTCGGTCGAGATCGGTCCCGGCTCGAGCGGCGAGCCGGCCGCGATTTCGGGTCCTGCGGGTCGACGATCGGCGGGCGGGAAAACCAGTTAGCGATCAGTCGTCGGCCAGTACCGTCCTTAGCGCTGCGTGGATTCGTAGGCCGTTTCGATGTTTGCGAGGACGCGGTGGACCGGAAGGGTGAGACCGGCCTGACGGGCGGCCATCGCGACCGGCATCGCGACGATGCCGACCACGATACAGAGTTGGTACAGTGCGAACAGGGTCGCGTGGTACGCGCGGGATATCATCAGCGTTCATCGATGCCCAGACGGAGGGTGTATATAAGCCTTCTTGAAAAATTGAGTATGTAATGATCGTCACATCGCTATCGGGTCACCGCCTGCTTGCGATTAAACTATAGTTGCGACGGGAACAACTGGAGGCGTACTCGAGTCGATGTACGGGTATGTCGGTGGCAATCGATGGGGGGATTTCTCGTAACTTATGAGAATTATCCGGTTCTCGTGCGCATGCTGGGCCGCGGCCGACGCTGGGGAAGACGGCGCGGACGAACCGCAAAGCAGGAAACCCCTCGGACCCACCACCCCATATGGGAAACTATCTCGTCGCGATGGAAGCGGCATGGCTCGTTCGTGACGTCGACGCGATCGACGACGCGATCGGAGTCGCCGTCAGCGAAGCCGGGAAGCGACTCAACAGCGAAGACATGGACTACGTCGAGGTCGAGGTCGGCGCGACGGGCTGTCCCGCCTGCGGCGAACCGTTCGACTCCGCCTTTATCGCGGCCGATACCGCGCTCGTCGGACTCGCACTCGAGATGGAAGTCTTCAACGCCGACAGCGAGGAACACGCATCCCGAATCGCAAAGAGCGAGGTCGGCGGGGCACTGCGTGACGTGCCGCTGTCGGTCGTCGACATGGTCGAGACCGAAGAAGACGACGAGTAGGGCCGCGCTGTCGTTACTGAACCGACTCTTGTTCCGTTTCAGTACCGGAACGCCACGGGGACCCAGCGACGGCACTCGAGGAATCCGGTCGCCCGATTCATCGATCCGTGACGGAAGTCGAAACCAACCCAAAGTACTTTCTATAACCCGTAGTTATCCATTCGTATGGAACTCCCGACGCCCGCGGATCTCCGACAGCGCCGCACCGAACTCGGGCTCACGCAGAGCGAACTCGCGGACACGGCCGACGTTTCCCAGCCGCTGATCGCCCGGATCGAGGGCGGCGACGTGGATCCGCGTCTCTCGACGCTCCGCCGGATCGTCAACGCCCTGGAAAAGGCCGAGAGCGACGTGATCCGCGCCGAGGACTTGATGAACGAAGCCGTCGTCAGCGTCGGTCCCGACGACCCCGTCAGCGACGCCGCCAAGAAGATGGAGGAGGAAGCCTACTCTCAGCTCGCCGTTATTCAGGACGGCATTCCTGTCGGCTCGATCAGCCAGACCGACCTCGTCCACCTCGACTCCGAGGACCGCGACGAACCCATCGAGGAACACATGAGCGAGAGCTTCCCGACCGTCTCGAAAGACGCTACGCTGGACGAGATCAGTAACCTCCTCGAGCACTACAAGGCCGTGATGATCACCGAAGCCGGCGAAACCGTCGGCATCATCACTGAAGCTGACATCGCCGCGCGACTGTCCTAAGCACCCCGCGATTCCCTGTCGAATCGATCGACTCGGCCGGACCGGACCTGACTTCCTCTGTCGACAACCAACTCATACCACCCACCAATATTAGCGCGGCGGCCGTCTCTCCGATCATGGCAACCAGCGATCGACTCCTCGAGGCGGGCGCGGATGTCTGGGACGCACAGAAGAACCATCCCTTCGTGACGGAACTCGCGGCCGGCACGCTCGCCGACGACGCGTTCCGAACGTGGGTTCGACAGGACTACCGCTACCTGCTCGACTACGCGCGCGTGTTCGCGATCGCGGGGACGAAAGCGCGCGACGAGGACACGATGACCCACCTGTTCGGGGTCGCACACACCACGCTCGACGAGGAGATGGATCTCCACCGCGAGTTCGCCGCCGACTACGGGCTCTCCCCGGGGGACCTCGAGTCCGTCCGGAAAGCGCCGACCTGCGTCGCCTATACGAACTTTCTGGTCCGAACCGCCCACGAGGGCACACTGCCGGAGATCGCGGCCGCGATCTACCCCTGCGGGCAGGGCTACCTCGACATCGCCGAGCACATGGCCGAGCTGGCACCCGACGAGGACCATCGATACACGCCCTTCATCGAGACGTACACGAGCGACGAGTTCCGCGAGGTCGTCGACTGGATGCGGACGTTCGTCGACCGGTATGGCGAACGCCACCCCAGCCAGTACGAGGCGATGGAAGCGGCTTTCCTCACGAGCGCCCGACTCGAGTATCGATTCTGGGAGATGGCTTACCGGCAGGAAGGGTGGGAGATTTCGGCGAACGAGCAGTAGTTCATCCGACCGGACGTTGAGCGGATATGTGAGGTCCGAACTGACCGAACGTGAACCGCCTCGGGGTCAAGCCCCGAGGCACTCGGCCTGCTCCGCCTGTAGAACCGCGTCCCGACTCCGACCGAATCGGAATCGGCTGACGATTTTTCTTGGGAGATCCCCTAGTATCGGATACCGATGGACCACTACGATCGACTGCTCGCCGGCATGCTCGCGTCGCTGCTGCTCGGCGCTGTCGCGGGGCTCTACACCGCACTCGCCCCCCGGTACGGGCTCCTCGGCGGCGCGTTGCTGGCGACGCTGTTCCTGTGGGAGGCGGTCGTCCGCCACCCGCCGGTCCCGGCGGCCGACCCGCGGTACGCGGCCGCGATCGTCGTCTGGCACGGCGGACTCTTCGTCTCCCTCGTCCTCGAGGTCTGGTAGTCGCGGCGGTGTACCGGCTGACGTGGATGCACTGTGCCGCTCGCCGAGAGACATGTTTCCGATTCACAAGAATTGCGGGGTGGCTTAAGGCCCGGGCGACCGAACGGAAACACGGTATCGACGATGTACAACGCTATCCTCGTCCCGACGGACGGCAGCGACCACGCGGTTCGGGCCGCCGAACACGCGCTGGCGATTTCCCGCTGGTTCGACGCGCCGGTTCACGTCCTCACGGTCGTCGACGTGGCCGCCGCGGGTGGGCTCTTCGACGCCGGCGGCGTCGACGAGGAGTTCATCGCCCGCCTCGAGGACGACGGCGCGGCGGCGATCGAGCGAATCGAAGCGATGGCAACTGGGTCGGACGACGTCCGCGCAGAGATCCGCAGGGGGCACCCGCCCGAGGAGATCCTCGAGTACGCCGACGAGCACGGTATCGAGTTGATCGCGATGGGGACCCACGGCCGAACGGGAGTGAACCGCTACGTCGCGGGCAGCGTCACCGAGCGCGTCGTCCGCGAGTCGCCCGTTCCGGTGTTGACCACGCGAGCGACCGACCGTGACGAGTCGATCGAGAACTACGACGAGATCCTCCTGCCGACCGACGGGAGCGACGCCGCGGCCGCCGCGGTCGAGCACGGACTCGCGATCGCAAAGCGGGCGGGCGCACGCGTGCATGCGGTCAACATCGTCGATGTCAGCAACTTCGCAGCCAGCCCGCACGTCGCCGCACCGAGCGACGTCCTCGACGCGTTCGAATCCGAAGGAGAGGCGGCGACCGAAGCGATCGCGGTGCGAGCGCGAGACGCCGGGGTCGACGCCGTGACTGCTGTCAGAAAGGGAATTCCGTCCACCGGCCTCCTCGAGTATGCCGACGAGCACGGTATCGAGTTGATCGCGATGGGGACCCGCGGCCGAACCGGACTCGAGCGCTATCTTCTCGGGAGTACGACCGAACGAACCGTCAGGCACGCGGACGTACCGGTGCTCACCGTCGGCGCGGGCGGCGACTCGGGTCCGGACTGAACCGGAACCGCCTCGAGACGACGGCCGATCACCGATCATCGCTGTGAGAGTGACCCGTGCTGGGGACTCACTCGAGGTCGGGACGGGGGGCGTTCTCGTACCGGACCATCTTGTCGGGTTTATCAGAAATCGTCTCGTAGATCCGTCGCAGCGTTTCCTCGGCCGCGAGCAGGTTGTGGTTTGCGAGGAACTCGCGACCCTCGTCGGTCAGGCGGTAGAACTTCCACGGATAACCCTGCTGGCGTTCGTCCTCGGGCAACGCGACCGCCTCGACCATCCCGGCGTCGATCAGTTTCTGGACGTGTTTGTAGACCGTCGCGTCGCTCACGCTGGGGTTCAACTGCTCGAGTTCGTACATCGACGGCAGCCCCTCGGGGTGTTGCAGGATATTGGAAAGCAGCGCAAAGCGCGTTTCCTGAGTCACGAAACGGACGAGTTCGCGGGTGGTCTGGCCCTCGGGAGTCCCCACGTCGGTGCTCATACCCTCGGATACGGATCGCGGCACCAAGTAGTTTACCCTGCAGTAAATTACCTCGGAGTAAACCGCCTCTTTCTCGACGGTATCGGAAACGGAAACGACACGGAAACCACTATCAGTAATTCCCGAGAATCAGAGGGTATGACAGGCGACGATCCGCCGGTTCCGGAGGACGTTCTCGAGAGCGCGACCGAGCGACTCGAGACCGAAGAACTCTCGCTCGCGGACAACGAGGAAATCCTCCACGCGGTGAGCGAACTCCGGCCGGTCTATGAAAACGAGCGGTCGTACTTCGTCCTCGGGAACTACGACAGCGAGCCGATCCGCCGGCTGAACCTCGTCGTCGACCGGCTGAATCGCCGTCCGGACGCCTACGCCTTCCGAATGGTCGACGTCCGGGGCGAGTGGGACAACGGGATCCAGAAGTTCTGCCTGCTCGCGGACCTCGTGAGCCACGTCGTCGGTGTCGCCGAGCGGGACCCGAGCGGCTTCCTCGTCGAACAGGGGCTGCTCGCGGGCACCGAGGAGTACTTCGAAAAGACCCACGTGCTCAAGCGGGCCTACCCCGACGCCGAGGCGGCCCACCCTTACGGCTGGATGGAGGACGGGGTGTTCGACCTGCTCGAGTCGGCGGACCGACTCCACGAGTGGCACACCGAGGACGACCTGATCGCGGTCGCCGAAGAGCTTCCGTAAGCGCTCCCGAGCGGCTCTCGAGTCCAGGTTCGCTCAGCTGTGGCCTGACACCGGAACCGGCTCAGAGGGCTCCTCGAGGTACGCCATGTCTGACTCGGATAACTCGATCTCGAGGGCTTCGACGGCCTGCTCTAAGTGTTCGACGCTGGTCGTGCCGACGATGGGCGCGTCGACCCAGTCCTTGTGGAGCAACCACGCGAGCGAGATCTGGGCCATCGTCGCGCCTTTCTCGGCGGCGATTTCGGCGACGCGCTCGTTGATCTCGCGGCCGCCGCCCTCGCGGTAGGGGTGGTCGTACATGTGCTCTTCAGTCTCGCCGCGGGTCGTGGCGTCGATCTCCTCGTGGGGACGCGTGAGATAGCCCCGAGCCAGCGGCGACCACGGGAGGACGCCGACGTCTTCCTTGTCACAGAGCGGTAACATCTCTCGCTCTTCCTCGCGGTAGACGAGGTTGTAGTGGTTCTGCATCGTGACGAACCGCTCGAGGCCGAGTCGGTCGCTCGCGTGCAGCGACTCGGCGAACTGGTGGGCCCACATCGAGGAGCCGCCGATGTATCGGACGTGGCCGCGTCGAACAGCATCGTCGAGCGCCCGCAGCGTCGTCTCGATGGGCGTGTCGTCGTCCCAGCGGTGGATCTGGTAGAGGTCGATGGTGTCCATTCCCAGCCGCTCGCGGCTCGCGGCGAGTTCCTGTTCGATCGCTTTACGGGAGAGTCCGCCCGAGTTCGGGTCGTCCTCGCGCATCCGGAAGTAGCCCTTCGTCGCGACAACCGACTCCTCGCGGTGGCCCTCGAGCGCCTCGCCCAGAATCCGCTCTGATTCGCCCTTCGAGTACAGGTTTGCAGTGTCAAAGAAGTTGATTCCGAGGTCGATCGCGCGGTCGATGATCGCCTTGCTCTCCTCGTCGTCTAAGACCCACTCGCGCCAGTCGCTCGAGCCGAAGCTCATACAGCCCAGACAGAGCCGGCTGACTTCCATGCCGGTCGAACCGAGGGTCGTGTACTCCATACCGGTTCTACGCGAAACTGCGGGAAAACAGTACGTGGGGCGGCAATCGAGGACCGTTAGGACTCCGCCGTTACCAGTGGCCGAACAGCCGTTCGATCACGTTGCGGTCGCTCGGGCGCTCCGCGAGCAGGACCGAGTTATCGACCTGATTGACGACGTCCATGTGCAGCGAGTCGCTCATCAGCCGCGAGATGACGCCCTCCTCGGTCGCGCCGATGAGTATCAGCGAGTGATCCCGGGCGTTCTCGCAGATCGCACGCTCGACGTTGCCCGTGTCGTCGACGAGGATTTCGGCGTCCTCGAGGCCGCGCTCGGCGGCCCACTCGGTGAGGAACTCCTCGCCGCGCTCGCGGTCGTCCGGGCTGGCGACGACGTGCTGGAGCGTGATCTCCGCCCCGGTCTGCTCGCGAAGCGTTCGCGCGACCTCGGCGCTCAGGTCCGAGTCCGGACCGCCCGCGGTCGGGAGGAGGATCCGCGACGTGTCCAGATCCCGGTCTTTGAGGATGAGGAAGTCACAGGGAAGGTTGCTGGTCAGTTCGTTCATCCGACCCTCGGCGCGGCCCTCGCCCCACGGTCGGTCGTCACCCCAGCCGAGCACCACGAGGTCCGCGCGCTCTCGCTCCGCGGTGTCGAAGACGTCCTCGAACGAGCGGTGGGAGACGACCGTCGACGTCTCGCAGTCGACGTCGTAGGAGCGGGCCCGCTCCCGGATGCTCGCCATCCGTTGCTCGGATTCGGAGACGATCCGATCGGTCTGTCCCGCGCCGTACCGCATCGACGCCCGACCCGGCATCTGGACGATGTGAACCGCGTGGACGGTCGCGTTCTCGTGGTCGCTTGCCAGCGTACAGGCGAGGTCGACGATCGTCGACTCGGTCCGCGGGTTCGAGATTGGCACGAGTACGCGGTAGTCGTCGTTGCCGTTCCCGTGGCTCTCGGCCGTATCGATCAGCGGAACGTACGACCGGCCCGCGTAGCTGCCGAACAGCCACTCCGAGATCGAGAGCTGCCGATCGGCCCCCTCGAAGCGAGCAGACTCGAGGCGGTGTTCGCTGGTCTGGAAGTAGTTGACGACGGTGACGAGGGCGATCCCGCCGATGGTGTTGCCCAACAGGACGGGGAGGACGAACTCGGTCACGCCGACGAGCAAGGCGAGCTCTCCGGCGAGGACCATGTACAGCATCTCGGTAAAGGAGACGACGACGTGGAAGAGGTCCCCAAGCGGGATCGCGAGGAAGGCCATGTAGACGACGACGAGCCGCGAAATCGTGTCCCGGGAGGCGTAGACGATCCAGACGACGCCGGCGACGATCAGGCCAGCGAAGGCCGCCTTCGAGAACAGCGTCCACCACGGCGTCTCGACGCCGTGTCGCGCGAGGTCCATCGCGGCGGCCGCCGAATCGTCGTCGAACACGCCGCCGTAGGAGAGCGCGATCGCCCCGAGCGCACCGCCCGTGAAGTTACCCGCCAGTACGATCGTCCAGTGGCGAAGCAACGCGGGGACACTGGCGAGCCGTTCCAAGGTCAACGCAACCGGCGGCAGCGTGTTCTCGGTGTAGAGCTGGTAGCCGCCGATGATGATGTAGATGAACCCGAGCGGGTACAACAGCTTGCTTAAGACCGGGTGGCCGTCGGTCGAGGCCGTCAGCGTGGCGTACAGCAGGAACGTGATCGTGATCGCGAAGCCGGCCGCGAGGCCGCTGAAGAACAGTTCGCGGCCCCCGGAGGTCACCTCCTCGTCGGCCGCGGCGACGATCCGCTGGAAGATTTCGTCGGACGAAAAGCGATCGCGAACGACCGCGCCGACCGCCGGCGCGCCGCTTCTGGATCGCTCGACCGCCTCGCGGACCTGTTCCTGATCGGGTTTGGCAGATTCCGCTCGCTCGTGACCGGGGGGTTCCCGATCCGTTCGACCCTGTCCGGGTCGATCGGGGTTGCTCATGAACAGGTACGCGGCCCTAAAGGAACTAAGCGTTTAGGATCTACCGCGTCGAACCACTTGTCAGGCCCCGCGATCGGTCTATCCCGTCTCGAGCCGGCGTCCCCACGGCTGTCCGGGACCTACACCGAATCCGGCTCGAGCCGGTCGATCCACCGCCTGAGCGCGACGAACGCGCCGATCGCGAGCAGGCAGTAGCCGACGAGCAACGCCCACGTCGTCCCCGTCGGATTTCCGATCGCGAACTTCGCGACGGTGTTCGCCGGATGCTCGGGCAGGATCGTCGCGACGACCAGCGCGCCGACGGTGGCCACGGAGTAGAGCAACTGCGACTGTCGACGGTCCGGTGCCCACAGCGCGATCGCGACACCGACGGTGACGACGAGCAGCGAGAGCGCTGCTACCAACACGACCAGCGCCGCGGGACCCGCGATCGACGTGCCGTTGGCCGTCAGCAAGAAGAGCCACGCGATCGCCTGCAGCGGTGCCAGCGCCGCGATCGCCAGCAGCTTCGCGTCGATCACGTCCGCGAGCGAGAGCGGCGCAACCCGGAGCAACTCGAGGGTCCCCCGCTGGCGCTCCTCGATCAGCGAATCGACGACGATCGAGCCGCTGATGAACACCGGCAGGAAACACAGCAGCGGCAGCAAGATGGTGTAGGTAAAGCCGGCGTAGGGGCTCGCCTGAATCTGGGACGGGACCGGCACCGGCGACTGCTCGAGCCGCCCGGTGTCGGCGTTTTGCTGTCGCTCGAGGCGCTCGACGTGTTCTAAGGTGTCTCGAAGCTGGACGACGAGCAGGGTGGTCTGTAACCCCTCTTCGGGTGCCGTAACTCTGACACTGAGCCGGCCGTCGTCGTTCCGGTTCGCGTCGAGGACGGCCGACACCGCACCGGTCTCGAAGGCCTCGTAGGCGGCCGCGCGGTCGTCGTACCGCTGGGCGGTGACGCCGTCGCGCTGGTTTGCGATCGAAAGGAGGGTATCAGTGTCGTCACCAGTGACGGCGACCTCGGTCTGGTAGCCGTCGACCGAGCCCGGATCGTACAGCGAGACGAGCCCGACGACCAGAAACGACGAAAAGGCCGCGATGAACAGCTGAATCGCCAGCGCTAGCACGATCGTCTTCTCGGAGCGCAGCGAGCGAAGCTCCCGGCGAGCGACCGCCCAGCGGGCACCCCACGTCGATCCGGATTCGGTGCCGCCGTCGGCTCGAGCCGGCGGGTTCGGGCCCCGTCGACTCGCACTCGAGTCCGATTGCTGCTCGCGACCACGACCGCGGTCGTGATCACGCGACAAGGAGGATCACCCCCAGATTGTAGGCCGCGTGAACGAGCGTCGCAGCGAGGAAGCCGGCCGCGTAGCCCGTTCGACCGCGGCTCGCGCCGACCGCCGAACAGATGGCGGTCACGACGTGCAAGGCAAGCGGCGCGAGAAACACCGCGGCAAGTATCAGGGGCTCGCTCGAGACGGCCGGCCCGAAGGCGGCGAGGCCGACCGAGAGATCGGGCAGCCCGACGAACTGGACGACGTGCGTGACCTTCTCGCCGACGAAGAAGCCGGCCCCCGAAAGCACGCCGAGGACGGCGGCGGTCCGAAGTGTCGCGTCGAATCGCGAGCGAGCGAAGCCGGCGTAGACGTGGACGCTCTTCGCGGCCTCCTCGATCGCGGCGGCGACGACGATGATGACCGGCACCGCGAACGACTCCGGTAGGGCAAACAGCAGGGCGACGGCGAGGAGTTGGCCCGCGAAGACGAACGGGATGAAGAGGATCGAGAGGACGAAGACGCTCCGCCGGCCGCGGATGCGGCTCGCGATCGCGTCGACGACCTTCGTCGGGATCGGTTTCTGGGCGAACATATCCTCCTCGCGGTAGACGCCGATCCCGAGCAGGAAGAGTACGGCCGCACACAGGTAGAACGGCCCGGTCGAGAAGAGGTACTCGCCCAGTCGGATCGACCCGTCTTGGAGGTCCGTCACGACCAGCGTCAGCGGCGAGATCAACGCGATCGAGTGGACGTCGGTGAAGATCGCCGGAATGAACGTGTACGTCGTCAGCACGACGCTGATCGTGACCGTGACGAAGGTCAGTTCCTTGAACGAGCGGGCGAGCATCGCGCCGGCGAACGTCGCCGCCAAGAACAGCAACGCGATGGGCAGCGCCGCCGCGACGGCGATCGGTCCCCCGCCGATCGCGAGCGCTATGGCGACGACGATACCGATCAGCCCGAGCAGGTACGGCAGCGTCTTCCCCGCGACGATTTCGTGGCGGGAGACCGGCGAGACCAACAGCAGTTCGCCCCGCCGCTTGACCCGCTCGTCCATGATCGTACTCCCGTAAGCCTGAATGACGAAGTTCATCGGGACGACAAACAGGAACGCGAGCACGAGCGACTGGAAGGGAAACGGCGGCGCGATCGACCCGGGCGTGCCCGGTGCCGTCGACGCCGTCGACCCGTCGCCGACGTTCGGAACCTGCAGGGGGCCGTCCCCACCGCCGTCGGTCCCGTCCGTTCCCCCGTCAGTCGCGGGTTGGGTCCCCCCGCTGCCGTCCGCACTTCCGTCGGCTCCGTCTCCGTCGCTGGTTCCGTCACCGGTCCCAGTTCCGCCGCCAGTCCCGTCATCGCCGCCCGTCCCGGAATCGCTCGAGCCGGCGAGATCGCGTTGCTGGTACTCCAGTGAGACGAGCACCGGATACGCGGCCGCCTGATCGTCCTCCGCGTCCATCAGCTTCGCGTTGTACTCACCGACGGCGTCGCGAAAGGCGTCGTAGGCGGCCTCGCCGTTGTCGCCGGTGTGGCCGATCCGTCCGTCTCGAGTCACCACGACGTCGACGCTTGCGTCGCCGCGAATCGTCACGCTATCGGCGTTCGCATCGCCGTCGCCCTCGACCTCGATCTCCGAAAGCGACACCGGCCGGAACTGCTCGCTGTCGGCCGCGACATCGTGATAGCGACTGTCCTCGTCGACGCCGACGACGTAGATCTCCCGCTCGAGGCCGAGTCCCTCGCCGGCGGCCGTGAACCCGGCGGTGCCGATCGCCAGCGCCATCACGAGGAGCACAAGTGCCGTCTTCCGGTCGACGGTCCCGACGCTCCGTGTGACTTCCCAGCGGGCAATCCTGGCGGTGCGGGCGAGGACCCTGCGGAGGTGAGCGACGAACAGCCGAAATCGCTCGGCAATTCCGTAGAGGCGACCGTCGCTCACGCTTCGGACTCCTCCGCCGGCTCGCTCGCGACCTCGAGGAAGATTTCCTCGAGACTCGGCGTTTCCGTCTGAATATCGGTCACGCGGCCGCCGGCCGCTTCGACGGCGTCTCGGACTGCGTCGACGGCGGCCATGTCGGCGACGACGTGGCGGACCTGTCCGTTCTCGCGGGTGACTTCGATTGGGGCTGCCGTCCCGTCGAGGCTGGCGTTGCCGTCGTCGGTCGCGTAGACGTGGTACTTGGTGCCCCCATGGGCGTCCCGGATCTCCTCGAGCGTGCCGCGGGCGACGATCCGGCCGTCGTTCATGATGACGATCCGGTCGCAGATGCTCTCGACGTGAAAGAGGTTGTGCGCGCTGAAGACGATCGTTTTCCCCTCATCGCTCAACTCGCGGGTGAACTCGATGATGTAGTTGGTCGTCAGCGGATCGAGTCCCGACGCCGGCTCGTCGAAGATCAGCACGTCGGGGTCGTTGACCAAGGCCCGTGCAATCGCGACCTTCCGCTGCATCCCCTTCGACATGTTGCCGATCCGCCGGTCGCGGTGCTCGAGATCCAGTCGATCCAGCGAGTCGTGAATCCGCTCGCGGGCCACGTCCGCGGGCACGTCGTAGAGATCGGCGAAGAACTCGAGGTAGTCGATTGCGGTCATCTCCTCGTACAATGGGGATTCCTCGGGAAGAAAGCCGAGCCGGCGCTGCATCGCCGGCTCGCCGGGCGTGTGGCCGGCGACGACGGCGGTTCCGGCGGTGGGTTCGATCAGCCCGGCCAGCATCTTCAGCGTCGTCGTCTTGCCTGCGCCGTTGGGACCGACCACGCCGAAGACCTCGCCGCGCTCGATCTCGAAGGAGCTGCTCTCGACCGCCGTGAAGCCGCCGTACTCCTTCCGGAGGTCGTCTACCTCGAGTATGGCCATTGGATAGGCCGACGGAGGGAGCCGCTCCAGTAAAGTCTAGCGGCCGGTGACTGTCAGGCTCGGACGACAATCGCTCACGTCGTGGAAACCCCCATTATCGTGGGCCCCGTAGTTCCGACCGATGACGCAGATCCGGACCGCCCGAACCCCGGACGGGCGTCGACTCGAGGTCTCGCACGTCCTGTCGGTCCCCGCGGCAGACGCGTGGGACGCTCTCGTCGATACGACACAGTGGCCGGCGTGGTCGCCGCTCGTCACTGGCGTGGAGGCGACCGACCGCCGGATTCGGCCCGACACGACCGGGCGGATTCGCGTCCCCGGCGCGTGGCTGCCGTTTCGGATCACCTCGTGTACGGCCCGCCGCTGGACGTGGTGCGTAACCGGGATTCCAGCCGCCGGCCACCGGGTCGACGACCTCGGCGCGACTCGCTGTCGGATCGCCTTCGAACTGCCGCTACACGCCACGGGGTACGTGCCCGTCTATCTGCGAGCGCTGGAGAATCTGGAAACGGTGCTCGAGGAAAGCGAGACCGCAGTTCAGTAGCGGCGATATCGCCTAGCCGGACGCCGAAGCCGATCGCCTGTCACGAACACATAATTTTACTAACCATCGCCAGAAACCCACTGATACGCGGTCGTCCGCCCATCGAATGACCTAGCGAATCGTAACCCACCGGACCGATGACGAGTACGGCAACGGAACGCGTTACGAGCGCCCGCCGATTGCTCGATCACTGCGTCGAAATCGCCCGTACGGAGTGGCGATGCTACCGTCGCGAAGTCGGTCGATCGCGGGCTCGCAGCTGGCTCCTCGTCGGGGCCGGACTCGCCGTCTCCATCGTGCTCGGCATGGCCGCCCACGCGGTCGCTGGCAATCTCGCGTCGGGCCAACCGTTGCCGCTTCCCGAACTGTGGATCGCCGGCCTCCTCGCGTTCGCGTGGCCGGTCTTGCGAAGTGCTACGCTGACCCACGACCGGTTCTCCCGCCTCGAGCCCGACATGCTACTGACGACCGTCTCGGCGGGGGCTGCCGGGCTGGGATTGCTCGGATTCGTCTTCGCGCGAGTTGTCGTCTCGCTGGCCGCGCCGACGTTCGCCGTCGCCGTCGGAATTGCGATCGGACTTCGGTCGCCGGCGGTCGCGTTCACTGTCGTCGCCGCGGCCGCAGGGACAACGGCACTGGCAGTCGCGGTCGGCGTCGCGGGCAGGCTCGCCGCACAGCTCGTCGGCACGCGACTCGCGCGTGGGCAGTTTTACGGGGACCTGATCGCGCTGTTCGGCTGGGCGGCGGTACTCACCGTGGCGATCGCGTTTCGGGACGCGGTGGCAGCAGCCGTTCCCGCCTTCGCCGGTTTCGGCTCCCTCTCGGGAGCGTGGCTCGTCGACCTAGCGCTTCTGGGTGCGGGCGACCGGACGGGTATCGAAGCCCGTCGCGGACTGGCGGCTCTGAGCGTCCTCGTTCCAACGGTGGCGCTTCTTGCAGGCGCGACGCCCGTCCTCGTTCGCCGTCTCTGGGATGCCGACCCAGTCGGTTCCGACGGCACCCGCGGGTCACAACCCCTCCTCCGGGACGGGCGGTTGGACCGCCTCCTCGAGAGTCGAATCTCTCGGCCCGTTCGCACGGTCGCTCGAGAGCGGTGGCTCGTCGAACGCCGCGCCCCGCGGAGCCTGTTGAATATGGCGTACGTCTTGGTGTTCGTGAGCGTGATCGTGTTCCCCGTGTTCGGAATCGTCGGCGTGCCGCTGTTGGTGCTGGTGGCGGCGTCGCTCGGATTGGCGGCCGGCGTCGCCTTCGGCTCCGATCCCGTCGCAGTCACATACCGTATCTTCCCGATGCTTCTCACGACGATCGGCGGACGGCAGTTCGTCGCCGGCTTGGTGCTCGCAGCGCTCGTCGCCGGCGTCCCGGCCGTGATTGCCGTCGTCATCCCGATCGGACTGCTCAGTTCCGCCACGCTCCTCGAGACGGTGGCAGTTTCCCTCGTCGGCGTCGCCCTCTGTGCGTGTGCGGCTACGGTCGCCGCCGCGATGGGGTTGGGAGTCGATCGTGACGTGCTTGGCCCCGTCCCCGCGTTCTTCACCGATGTCCCCACGTACGCAGAGCGTGGCTGGGCACCGTTTTACAGGCTCGCGGTCGTATTCGGGATCGCATCGATCGCGGGGCTGCCGGCGGCGCTGGGCACCGTTCCGGCGGTCTCCGAACGTGGGGCCGCGCTCGGCGCGCCGGCGACCGCCGTTCGGGTCGGCTCGCTCCTCTTGTCGGCTCTCGTTGCCGTCGCGATCTCGAGCGTCGCGTTCCGAATCGCAGTCAGACGATACCGACAGTACCGAATCACGTGAATTCAGATGACAGAACCGATCGACGAGCCGGCGATCGTGACGAACGGACTGACCAAAAAATACGGCGACACGACCGCCGTCGAGGATCTGACGCTCGCGATCCATCCCGGCACCGTCTACGGCTTTCTCGGCCCGAACGGTGCGGGGAAGACGACCACGATCCGGTTACTGACGGCACTGGTTTCGCCGACCAGCGGGTCGGGTTACGTCGCCGACACACCGATTACCGACCGGGAGGCGGTCATCGATCACATCGGTTATCTCCCGGAATCGCCGCCGATCCGCGAGACGCTCACAGCCCGCGAGCAACTCGAGTACCACGGCGGCCTGCGCGACATGGGACCGGCCGAACTCGAGGGTCGCATCGAGACGTTACTCGAGCGGTTCGACCTCGCCGCCGACGCCGACGATCGGATCGTCACCTACTCGAAGGGAATGCGACAGAAGACGGGACTCATACAGGCGATTATGCACGAACCGGACGTGGTCTTCCTCGACGAACCGACCAGCGGGCTCGATCCGCGGGCCGCACGGACGGTCCGCGAGACCATCGTCGACCTCGCGGCGAACGGAACCACCGTGTTCCTCTCGACGCACGCGCTTCCCGTCGTCGACGAATTAGCCGACGTGGTCGGTGTCCTTCATAACGGGTCCCTCGTTGCCGAGGGCGACCCCGAGACGCTCGCGTCCCGTGCCGAACACGGTGATACCACCAGCCTCGAGGACGCATTTCTCGAGATTACTGGCGATCTGCGGGAGGACTGAGACAGTGCCGAGACGGAGCCGGGAAATCGACGCACCCGACTCGAGTTGCCGGTCGCGTCGAGGATCCGGACTACGGCGGCCGCTCGAGCGAGAACCGGTCGTCCGTGCGCGCGTACAGGCTCCCAGCGAGCCGGCCGACGGCGTCGATCTCGTCGATATCTATTTTTCCGTCAGTCGTGACCGACTCCGCGAGGTGGACGTGGCGGACCTCGCCGAGGACGAGCGTCGAACCACCGACGTCGACCAGTTCGCGGAGGGTACACTCGAAGGCTACTTTCGCTCCGGCGACCCGCGGCGGGTCGACCGCCGTCGAGTCGGCCCGCTCGAGGGCGGCGTGATCGAACTCGCTTTCGCCCGCCGGTAGCGTGGCGCTGGTCTCGTTCATCGCCTCGGCGAGGTCCTCGGTGACGAGATTGACGACGAACTCGCCGGTATCGCGGGCGTTCCGCGGCGTGTCCTTGAGACCCTCGGCACCGTCGACGGGCGCGAACAGCAAGACCGGCGGGTCGACCGAGGCGACGGTGAAGAAACTGTACGGCGCGAGGTTGTCGACGCCGGTCTCGCTTTTCGTACTCACCCACGCGATCGGCCGCGGGACGACTGCACTCGAGAGGATTCGATAGAGCGAGCCGGCGCGCTCGTCGACGTCGATCTCGAGGGTGTCGGTCTCGCCGCCGGTCGGCGAATCGTCGTCCGTCATCGACGCCCCTCCGGTGACTGATATCCCGGCCGTGGCGTCGCAGAGCTACTGCCGCAACCTACTAACACGATGTTAGCCGGTTCGCATCCGAACTACTAAAGCAGTTCGCGACGTAATCGCTGGCAGAACCAATCGATGTCATCCCCGCAAACAAAATCCCGCGAGCAACTCGACGACGCCTGCCCGGTCATCGCCTCGCTCGAGCAGATCGGCTCCCAGTGGCGACTGGCGGTGCTCCACGAACTGCTCGACGGCGAGCAGCGCTTTAACGAACTCAAGCGCTCGACCGGCGCGAACGCGCGCACCCTCTCGCGCGTGCTCGACGACCTCGGCGAGATGGGCTTCGTCGAACGGCGCATCGAGGAGGACGCCCCCGTCGCCACCTACTACAGCCTCACCGACAAGGGCGAGTCCCTCGAGCCGGTCTTCAGCGAGATCGAGTGCTGGGCCGGCTCGTGGCTCGAGGACAGCGCGCTCGAGGCCTGAGAGACGGCCATATCGCTCGGTGAACTGCCGGGACTCGATCGGACGACTCTGATGAATCGCTGTACGGCGTCGGCTTCGACCGTCAGAACTAGGAAGTTGAAGCGGGAAACCGCCGATGTCCATGTCGAAGATTTCCCGCTTCACAAAGAAAGCAGTGCGATTAGCTAAAAATGCTGTTGGTGGACGAGGCAAAGTTGCCGCCCCCGAAGGGGGTGGCGGTTTCGCCGAGTACGCGGTGCTGTCGCTGCACTGTCTGCAGGTTTACCTCGAGAAATCGTATCGAGAAACACTTGATCTGCTGAGCGAGATGCCACATATTCTCGGGGAGATCGGCCTCGACGCGGCCGATCTCCCCGATCACTCGACGTTAGTGAAGTAGTTTGATAGAACCAAGACAGCACTCTGGCGAGTGCTGCTGCGCCTTTCGGCGCAGCTGCACGGCCCGAGCGGTCACGCCGCAATCGACGCGACGTTTTTCGACCGCGAAACCGCCAGCAAACACTACTGCCGGCGGACGAATTACCGCGTTCAGACGCTCAAAACGACCGCTCTCGTCGACACAGACAGCCACGCGATTCTGGACGTTCACTGTACAACCGAGAAAACGCACGACACACAGCTCGGCTGGCCGGTCGCCCGCCGCAACGCGGGCGACCTCGCCAGCCTCGCTGCGGACAAAGGCTACGACTGGATGCAATTACGCGAGAAACTCCGCAAAGAGGGCGTGAGACCGCTGATCAAACACGCGAGTTCCGGCCCATCGATTACGCGCATAACGCGCGGATCGATGGGCCTCGCTACCGCCAACGATCGGCGTATGAAACCGTCTTCTCAACGATCAAGCGCACGCTCGGCGACGCCGAGCGTGCGCGAGCGTGGTTTCGTGAGTTCCCTGAAATCGTGCTAAAATGTGTTGTTCATAACATCAAGCCTGCCGTGACACCGTGAAATCTGCCACGTCAGGCGATTCACCACGGCCCTAAAGTTGCTTCTTATATTCTAGCAAGGAGCGACGTTGATTCTTTTGATAAGCCACTAAAGCCGTCAGTCCCTTGGGCTAATGGATCCAATAGGTGGGCACTTATGTGGCATTATGAAGATCCGCCTGAGCTTAGTGACAAATATGCTCCTGGAGACTCGCCCCAGATGCCTTATTATAGTATCAAGACACATAGGGCAGAATTCCAACTTGACTTTGGAGATAATACCTTTGACGATGACCTGAATACAGATAACCACTTCCCAACTAAGGATACCTCTGATCCCGGGATCTCGTTCTCTATTGGAGCTGGGTTCGGTCCGGTCTCAGTGGGTGTAGGTAAAGCGATAACTGGTACAACGAATATTGGGTTTGATCATAAAGATAACTCTTACACTGAATGGGATTACGCGGTGAATAATATGCCAGATGGTCAAGACAATGCTGCAGGCGTTGTATTTGATGTTGTTGGAGGGAATAATGATGTAACGGCTGAGATGACTGCAGGGTGGGATCGTGGATATTACGTAACCAAAACTACTAGGAGTGGGCGGGAAACGTTGTACACTCGTGATGAAGGAAAAACATTTGATCTTGATGTTGATGTCACTCCATTGAACGACAGATAGAAGTAGGATCGAAAACATCATTTTATATGGACCGAAGAGAAGCAATAAAAAAATAAGTTCGGTATCAGTATGCTCTCTTTTCGGTGGATGCAGTTATTTTGATCAGAGTTCCGTATCTATTGCAATAATGAATAGATCAGACGAGGAAATTAGTCTGCAGATATCACTATCCCATGAAGGAGGAGAAGTTTATTCGAACAATTATAGTTTAGAACCCGGTAGTGAAATACGCGAAAATAGTATTGCCACTGGAAGACGTTATACTGTAACTGCAACTGTAAATGAGTCCGAGTGGTACACGCATACGTTAGAAATCCAAGGATGTGAGGAACAGCTGCTTACAGTCAGTATTCTCAGAGATAAATCCGTAGATTTCGGGAATAACGTCTGTAGTTGATTTGGCTTTGGTGAATCGCTGGACGGCGGAGATCTTCGGTGAGAAACTACGCTGCTTGAGGCGTCATACTGGGATGATTAGACTGTGACGTAGAAGATTTCGGCAGTGACGAAGCAGATAGTCGCTCTCACAATGCCTCAGAACACTATAGTAAGCGTTAGAAATGATTGCCCACTTTTGGAATCGAAAAGTTGGTCTAGAGCGGTATCGATCGCGGTGGTCAGTTGCTCAAGCGAGTCAAAGAATCGGTTGCTGAGAGCGTTTTGGAGTTGTCGCCAGCACTCTTCGACCGGATTGAATTACGGCGAATACGACGGTAACGTGACGAAGGCGAGGTCGTCACGGGCCGCCAGGTCCGTGACGGCCGACGCCTGGAAATACGGCGCACCATCTAGCACGACAATCAAGTCTTCTCTGAATTCGTTGCATAACGCGAGAATGAAATGTTTCGCGTGATCGGCGGTAACGTACTCGGTGAATCGTGAGAAGAAGCACTCGCCGTCTTCGGTGATCGCGCCGAGCAGACACGTCCAGTCGCGTTGACTGGAGAGTTCGACGCTCGGCCGCGTGCCGCGCGGAAACCACGCGGCACGTGGCTCGACTTGGACGGATTTCTTGGTTTGGTCGATGCAGACTATTTTGGCGTCCATCTCCGATCGCTTTTTTTTTTTGATCTCGTCGTGGAATCCCTCTTGGTCGGATTCTTCGGCTTCGGCGGCTCTACGGCGTGGCTTTTGATAGCTTAGTCCAGCTTCTTTGAGCAACCGCCGACAACTCGGGTAGGAGTACTCGACATCGTAGATGTCTTCAAGAAACTCCTGGACGAGCGCCGGCGTCCACGCCGACGCGTCAATCCCGACCTCGTCGGGCGGTTGGTGAACGGTTTGTTCGAACTCTTTTTGCTGCGATTCTGAGAGCTTTCGTTTTCTTCCGGATCTATGAGCATCAGATACAGCTTTCTCAAGCGGTTCGTTCGTATCAAGTCGCATCAGCCCGCTGTAGATTGTTCTTCGACCAGTATCGTGCCACTCGGCAAGTTCGGATTCGTTACACCGTTCTTGTACGCGATCGCCGCTAACAACCGTTGTATCGGCTTGTTTCCCTCGACGTTGTCGAGGGCGTCTTGGAGTTCTTCGACAGAGATTTCGTCGAGATGGTCCATTGACTACAGCAACAATCTCTGAGCGGAAAATTCTAACAGTTACTATAGAACCCGGAGCTGTATGGCGATTCACCAGAGCCGATCGGACGGAATTTCTCACTACAGAACAGGGAAGTACCCGACCAGCGGCCGTGCCGGAGCGAACGAGCGGAGAGCGTGCCCGTTCCCTACCCCTCGGTCTCGAGTTCGACTAACTCGAGCGAGCGATCGAGATGACAGACCTCGTGTGGCGGCTCGCCGACGATCTCCGAAATGCGGTACTCCTCGTCGAACTCGACGCCGTCGGGTTCGCAGTACTCGTGGCTCGGACAGTCGACGTACGGGCAGGGACCGGGCAGACTCGTTTTGCTCCCGGCGAAGGCCCCTTTCGAGGTGATGTTGGCCCGCGTCGGGGCGGGTTCGACCTCGACGGCACGAACCCCGCCGTCGTGCATGGCACACTCGAGCGTCTGGGCGTTTTCCCGGATGGAGGTAACACGATACTTCGTACCCGTGGAGAGATTCAGACACTGACTGCGGTAGGGACAGCCGGCACAGGCGTCGGCTTCGCCCTCGTAGACGAACTCGGTTCCCGGCTCGGCCAGCCGGGAGCCGATGAGCGTAACGGTCGACATGAGAGACGGTACTCGCCACTGGCGGTTAAGGTTCACGTCCCGAGTACGTGAGCCCGAAACGCGGTACGGAACCGGTATGGCCCGAAAACCGGGCAGTCAGTCGTCGCTGCCGTCGCCGGTGAGGTCATCGAGCCGTTCGAAGTACGGCGCTCGCGGCACCTGATACAGCCCCCGGTAGTCGATCTCGCCCGCGTCGAACTCCCTCGCGAGTTCGACGGTCCGCTCGAGGGCGGCGTCTCGCGTCGGGAATCGTAGCGTCTCGTTCAGCGAGACGTCCGGCTCGAGGTAGAGCGTGACGAACCAGTCCGCGGAGTCGGCGGTGTCGGCGGGGTTGACGCCGGGGCGGCGGGTCCGCTTGCCGTGGGTGAGATACAGCGTCGGCAGACACGGTGCGGGAAAGTCCGCGGCGTTGAAGATGTCCGGTCGGTACGCGAGCACGAGCCGACCGTCCTCGCCACGGCTCCAGACGGTCCAGCCGTCGGGCAGCCGCGAGCGGTCTACTCCCTCTTCCGCATCCGAGTCCGACATGGTCGCCGGTAGGACCGCCCGCCCTAAATCCTCGTCGTCAGCGCCGCCGGTTGTGGGTCGGCTCCGTCACAGCAGGTCGACCCCGATCGGCCGAGTCGATCCGTCGTGCTCACATTAGCGGGTGTGCTCCGAGAGACAATTGACGTGTCGTGCTATCATTCGACCAGCGCGCGCGAACTCACGTGGCCGTTGCAGGCCGGGAACTTATGCCGCAAACTCCCGAATGTGGGGTGTGATACCGAACATCAACACAGAGTTCTGGCAGTATTTTCCTGTAATAAAGTCCTGATAAATACCTTTTGGGGCTAAGGCTAAGTAGCTGGATTACTCACTCATTAAATACTATCGGTATCCGTTTGCCGGACCGATCCACTCCGCGCCCGTCCCCGGCGCATCGTTGCCCGAGCCCTGACGAGGCATCGCGCAACGTCAAGTGGTACGAGATGACATATGACACGGCACATCGCCGCCCACAACAGGGTCGCGCTCCCCGAGCGCCCTTCGAGGAGTTCGACGAGTACGACGCGTTCACGTCGGGTGACGCGAGGCGACGGATTCCGACGGTTCGGCCACGAGATGCAGCTGGTCGAACGACGTCCGCTCACGCTCCGCACTCGCGCGGACGACCGCACAGCAGACGGGGGAACCCCATGATACCATGACCGGTGACATCGAAACACTCGAGCAGCTCAGTACGGATTACAAGGAATCGATGCCCGCAGACCTGCGGGAAACCAAGTCCTTCGACTGGTACTTAGAAGAGGTCTACGAGGACCCGAAGGTGGCCCGCAACGCTCACCAGCGCGTCGCGGACATGTTCGACTACTACGGGACTACCTACGACGAGACCGAAGGGATGGTCGAGTACCAACTCGCGAGCGAGGATCCGCTGGGCGACGGCGAGAACACGTTCTACGGAAAGGTGATTCACCAGTCGATCCACGAGTTCGTCAACAAGGTCAAGTCTGGTGCCAGACGGCTGGGCCCCGAACGCCGGATCAAGCTCCTCCTCGGCCCGGTCGGCTCCGGGAAGTCCCACTTCGACAAGCAGGTCCGCAAATATTTCGAGGACTACACGCTCCGGGACGACGGCCGGATGTACACCTTCCGGTGGACCAACCTCTGTGACGTGATTCAGGATCAGGACCCGGCCGACGACACCGTCCGGTCCCCGATGAATCAGGATCCGATCGTGCTCCTTCCCTTAGAGCAGCGCCAGCGGGTCATCGACGACTTGAACGAGAACCTGGACGCGCCGTACACGATCCAAAACGAGCAGTCACTGGACCCCGAAAGCGAGTTCTACATGGACAGGCTGCTGGCGTACTACGACGACGACCTCCAGCAGGTCCTCGAGAATCACATCGAGATCGTCCGCTTCGTCGCCGACGAGAACAAGCGACAGGGCCTCGAGACCTTCGAGCCCAAGGACAAGAAGAACCAGGACGAGACGGAGCTGACCGGTGACGTCAACTACTCCAAGATCGCCATCTACGGCGAGAGCGACCCGCGGGCATTTGACTACTCGGGGGCCTTCTGTAACGCCAACCGCGGCATCTTCTCCGGCGAGGAACTGCTGAAACTCCAGCGGGAGTTCCTCTATGACTTCCTGCACGCGACCCAAGAGCAGACGATCAAGCCCAAGAACAACCCGCGGATCGACATCGATCAGGTGATCGTGGGTCGGACGAACATGCCCGAGTACAAGGACAAGAAGGGCGACGAGAAGATGGAGGCGTTCAACGACCGCACCAAGCGGATCGACTTCCCCTACGTCCTTAGCTACGAAGACGAGGCCAGCATCTACAACAAGATGCTCTCCAACGCCGACGTGCCGGACATCAACGTCGAGCCACACACTCTCGAGATGGCGGGCCTCTTCGGCGTTCTCACCCGGATCGAAGAACCCGACACCGAGACCGTCGGGCTGCTCTCGAAGGCCAAGGCCTACAACGGCGAGATCGACGAGGGCGACGACCTCGACATCAAGAAACTCCGCGAAGAGGCCGAACAGAAAGCCGAGATCGGCGAGGGTATGGTCGGCGTCTCGCCCCGGTTCATCGGCGACGAGATCGCCGAGGCCATCATGGACTCGAAACACCGCCAGCGCGGCTTCCTCTCGCCGCTGACGGTCTTTAACTTCTTCGAGGAGAACCTCGAACACCACGGTTCGATCCCCGAGGACAACTTCGAGAAGTACTACCGCTACCTCGAGACGGTCCGCGAGGAGTACAAGGAACGCGCCATCGAGGACGTCCGCCACGCGCTGGCCTACGACATCGACGAGATCCAGCGCCAGGGCGAGAAGTACATGGACCACGTGATGGCCTACATCGACGACGACACCATCGAGGACGAGTTGACGGGCCGCGAGCAGGAACCCGACGAGACATTCCTGCGCTCCGTCGAGGAGAAACTCGACATCCCCGAGGACCGCAAGGAGGACTTCCGGCAGGAAGTGAGCAATTGGGTCTCCCGGCGCGCTCGCGAGGGCGAGGCGTTCAACCCGCAGGACAACGAGCGCCTGCGTCGTGCCTTAGAGCGCAAACTCTGGGAGGACAAGAAACACAACATCAACTTCTCGGCGCTGGTGTCGGCAAACGAGTTCGACGACGACGAGCGCTCGGCGTGGATCGACGCGCTGATCGAACAGGGCTACTCCGAGGGCGGAGCAAAGGAGGTGCTCGAGTTCGCCGGCGCGGAGGTCGCCAAGGCCGAGATGGAAGACTAGCATGACCGGACACGACTACGTCACCGAGGCGGACCGCGCCCTCGAGGAGACCTACGAGGAGCCGATGAGCCTCGCCGCCTACGTCGATCGGATCTTCGAGAACCCACAGATCGCCTCCCACGCGTCGAAATACCTGCTCGAGGCGATCGAGGCCGCGGGCACCCGAACCGTGGTCGAGGAGGGCGAAGAGAAGGAGCGCTACCGCTTCTTCGACGATCCGCACAACGACGGCGAGCACGCGATCCTCGGCAACACCGAGGTCCTCAACGGGTTCGTCGACGACCTGCGGTCGATCGCCGCGGGCCGGGCCAAAGACGAGAAGATCATCTGGTTCGAGGGCCCCACGGCGACGGGCAAATCGGAGCTCAAGCGCTGTCTGGTCAACGGGATTCGCGAGTACTCGAAAACGCCCGAGGGACGGCGTTACACGGTCGAGTGGAACATCTCGACCGCCGAGGGCAGCGACCGCGGGTTGAGCTACGGCAGCGACGCCGCGAGCGCGTCCGAGGACCAGAACTGGTACGAAAGCCCCGTCCAGGCCCACCCGCTGTCGGTATTTCCCGAGGACGTCCGCGAGGACCTGCTCGAGCAACTCAACGGGGAACTCGACGATCACGTTCCGATTCAGGTCGACGCTCAACTCGACCCGTTCTCCCGGGAGGCCTACGACTTCCTCGAAGAGCGCTACCGCCGCGAGGGCGAAGACGCGCTGTTCTCGGCGATCACCGACGAGAGCCATCTCCGCGTGAAAAACTACGTCGTCGACACGGGACAGGGCGTCGGCGTCCTCCACTCGGAGGACGACGGCCCGCCCAAGGAGCGACTCGTCGGCTCGTGGATGCACGGCATGCTACAGGAACTGGATTCCCGCGGGCGCAAGAACCCGCAGGCGTTTAGCTACGACGGCGTCCTCTCGCAGGGCAACGGCGTCCTCACGATCGTCGAGGACGCGGCCCAACACGCCGACTTGCTCCAGAAGCTGTTGAACGTCCCCGACGAGCAGTCCGTGAAGTTGGACAAGGGGATCGGGATGGATGTCGACTCCCAGCTGCTGATCATCTCGAACCCCGATCTGGAAGCCCAGCTCAACCAGCACTCCGATCGCAACGGAATGGACCCGCTGAAGGCGCTCAAACGGCGGCTGGACAAGCACCGCTTTGGCTACCTGACGAACCTGAGCCTCGAGACGGAGCTGATCCGCCGCGAGTTGACCAACGAGACGAACGTCTGGGAGGCCGAGAGCTACGACGAACTCGCGGATCGCATCCGGGCACCGGTCCGGGTGACGGTCAAGGACCGCGACGGCGAGACGCGGGTCCAGGAGTTCGCCCCGCACGCGATCGAAGCGGCGGCGCTGTACGCGGTCGTCACCCGACTGGACGAGGAGAACCTCCCGAACGGGCTGGACCTCGTCGACAAGGCGCTGATCTACGATCAGGGCTTCTTACAGGAGGGCGACAGCCGCCGGGAGAAAGCGGAGTTCGACTTCGACGACGACGGCAACGACGGCGATCACGGGATCCCGGTCACCTACACGCGGGATCGGCTCGCGGAACTCCTCCAGACCGATCGGGACCGCCACCACGCCGACCTGTCGGTCGAGGATATCGTCATGCCCCGGGACGTGCTCAACGCCATGGTTGAGGGGCTGATCGACGCGCCGGTCTTCTCGACCGGCGAACGCTCCGAGTTCGAGAACCGCGTCGTTCCGGTCAAGAACTACATCTACGACCAACAGGAGTCAGACGTCATCGAGGCCATCATGCACGACAAACGCGTCGACGAGGAGACCGTCGCCGAGTACGTCGAACACGTCTACGCGTGGGAGACCGACGAGCCGCTGTACAACGACCGCGGCGAGCGCGTCGAACCCGATCCGCTGACGATGAAGCTGTTCGAGATCGAGCATCTGGGCCGGTTCGCCGAGTCCGAGTACGAGGGGAACCGCCCCCGCGAGAGCGTCCGGAACTTCCGCCGCGAGAAGGTCATCACGTCACTGAACCGTCACGCGTGGGAGCACCGCGACGAGGACTTCTCGGTCGAGGATGTCGACCTCACGGCCATCCCGGTGATCAAGACCGTCCTCGAGAGCCACGACTGGGACGACGTCGAGCGGACCTTCGAGGACTTCGACCCGCGCCAATGGAGCGATCCGCCGAGCGGGACCGAGACGGCCGCGGTCAAAGAAAGCACGATCGACACGATGGTCGACCTCTTCGGCTACTCGGCTGCGTCGGCCGAACTGACCAGCAGACACGTCATGGGACAGGTGAGCTACAGATGGGACTGAGAGACGACCTTGAGCGATTCCGCGAAGTCGGCGAACAGCGCCGCGAGGATCTGGCCGACTTCATCCAGTACGGCGACCTCGGACAGAGCCGGCCGGGCGAGATCAACATCCCGGTCAAGATCGTCTCGCTGCCGGAGTTCGAGTACGACCAGCGCGATCAGGGCGGGGTCGGCCAAGGCGAGGACGGCACGCCCGACGCCGGCCAGCCGGTCGGCCAACCCCAGCCCCAGCCGGGCGACGACGACGACGGCGAGGACGGCGAGCCCGGCGAGGAGGGCGGCGACCACGAGTACTACGAGATGGACCCCGAGGAGTTCGCCGAGGAACTCGACGAGGAACTCGGGCTCGACCTCGATCCCAAGGGGAAGAAAGTCGTCGAAGAAAAGGAAGGCCCGTTCACTGACCTCACGCGAAGCGGTCCCAACAGCACGCTCGACTTCGAGCGGATGTTCAAGGAGGGGCTCAAGCGCAAGCTCGCGATGGACTTCGACGAGGAGTTCCTGAAGGAACTCTGCAAGGTCGAGGGGATTTCGCCCCGCGAGGTCTTCGAGTGGGCCCGCGGCGAGAACCTCCCGGTGTCGATGGCCTGGATTCAAGAGGCCTACAAGGACGTTCCCGAGGAGGAGCGCGGCACGTGGGACTCGATCGAGGAGGTCGAGAACAACGTCGAACGCGAGAGCGTCCAACAGAAGATCCGCCGCGAGGGGGTCAAACACGTCCCCTTCCGCCGCGAGGACGAGCGCTACCGCCACCCCGAAATCATCGAGGAGAAAGAGAAGAACGTCGTCGTCGTCAACATCCGCGACGTCTCCGGCTCGATGCGCGAAAAGAAACGCGAACTCGTCGAGCGGACCTTCACGCCGCTGGACTGGTATCTGCAGGGCAAGTACGACAACGCCGAGTTCGTCTACATCGCCCACGACGCCGACGCGTGGGAGGTCGAGCGCGACGAGTTCTTCGGCATTCGATCGGGCGGCGGGACCAAGATCTCGAGCGCGTACGAGCTCGCGAACGAACTGTTAGAGGAGTACCCGTGGACCGACTGGAACCGCTATGTCTTCGCCGCGGGCGACTCCGAGAACTCCTCGAACGACACCGAGGAACGTGTCATCCCGATGATGGAGCAGATCCCGGCGAACCTCCACGCCTACGTGGAGACTCAACCCAGCGGCAACGCGATCAACGCCACCCACGCCGAGGAACTCGAGCGCCACTTCGGCACCGACGCCGAGGACGTCGCGGTGGCCTACGTCAACGGCGAAGCGGACGTGACTGACGCGATCTACGACATCCTCAGCACGGAAGGTGAGCAAGATGAGTAACGAAGCAAACGTCGTTCGCTTCGAACTCACGAAACCCGGTGGTTTTCATGAGTAAGTCAAATTCGAACGCGGACCGATTCCGCAAACAGGCGATCGCCAGTGATCTCGAGGAGCCGGTCGAAGAAGCCCGGAATCTCGCAGAAAAACTTGGACTCGAGCCCTACCCGGTCAAGTATTGGATCATCGACTACGACGAGATGAACGAACTCATCGCCTACGGCGGGTTCCAGAGCCGCTACCCCCACTGGCGGTGGGGGATGCAGTACGACAAGCAACAAAAGCAGGGCCAGTACGGCGGCGGGAAGGCCTTCGAGATCGTCAACAACGACAATCCGGCCCACGCCTTCCTGCAGGAGTCGAACACGGTGGCCGACCAGAAGGCGGTCATCACCCACGTCGAGGCCCACTCGGACTTCTTCGCGAACAACGACTGGTTCGGCATGTTCACCAGCGGGCGCGCCGACGAGGATCAGGTCAACGCGGCGGCCATGTTAGAGCGCCACGCGCGGGCCATCGACGAGTACATGTCCGATCCCGATATCGACCGCGCCGACGTCGAGAAGTGGATCGACCACTGCCTGACCCTCGAGGACAACATCGACCAGCATCAGGTGTTCAGCCGCCGGCTCGAGGTCGACGGCCCGGCCGAGGAGATCGACGAGGACCTCGCGGAGAAGTTAGACGAACTCGAACTCTCCGACGAGATCAAAGGCGAAGTGTTCAACGAGGAGTGGGTCGAGAAACTCGAGGACGAGGAGATCACGGGGAACTTCCCCGAACAGCCCCAGAAGGACGTGCTGGCGTTCGTCCGCGAGCACGGTAAGCAGTACGACGACGAGGCCGGCCGCGGCGTCGAGATGGAAGAGTGGCAACGCGACATCCTCGACATGATGCGCGCTGAGGCCTACTACTTTGCCGCCCAGAAGATGACGAAGGTGATGAACGAGGGGTGGGCCGCCTACTGGGAGTCGACGATGATGACCGACGAGGCCTTCGCCGGCGACGACGAGTTCCTCAACTACGCCGACCACATGGCGAAGGTGCTCGCCTCCGGCGGTCTGAACCCCTACAGCCTCGGCATGGAACTCTGGGAGTACGTCGAGAACACGACCAACCGCCGCGACGTGCTCGAGCACCTCCTGCGCGTCGAGGGCGTCTCGTGGCGCAACCTCACCGATGTCGTCGACTTCGAGGCGGTCCTCGAGACCCTCGAGCCGCCCGAAGCCATCGAGACGATCGAGCCCGACTCGCTCGACGACCTCGAGGAGGTTCCTGAGGAGTGGGTCGACCGCGAGGCCCTCGAGCGGGCCCGCGAGGGCGAGATCGACGTGTCGAAATACCCGTGGAAGGTGCTGACCGACGAGGGGCTGGCCCGCCGGCACTACTCGCTGGTCAAGCGCCAGCATCGGAGCTTCCTCGCGCGGGTCACCCAGAACGAACTCGAGCGGATCGGCCGCTACCTGTTCGACGACGCTCGGTACGCCTCGGTCGAGGAGGCGCTCGAGGACGTCGACTTTACGGCCGGTTGGGACCGGATGTTCGACGTTCGAGAGAGTCACAACGACGTGACCTTCTTAGACGAGTTCCTGACCCAGGAGTTCATCACGGAGAACAACTACTTCACCTACGAGCATTCGCAGGCGACCGGCCAGTTCCACGTCGCCAGCGACGCGGCCGAGGACGTCAAGAAGAAACTGCTCTTGCAGTTTACCAACTTCGGCAAGCCGACCATCGCGGTCTACGACGGGAACTACAACAACGCCAACGAACTGCTGCTCGGCCACCAGTACAACGGCGTCATGCTCGATCTGGGGCAGGCAAAAGAAACGCTCAAGCGGATCTTCGAGCTGTGGGGGCGGCCGGTGAACCTCCTGACGATCGTCAAGGAAGTCGACGAGCACGACATCGAGGTCGCCAAGCGCCGCAACCGCGAGCCCGAACCCGAAGAGCAGGGCAAGCTCATCCGGTACAACGGCGAGACGGTGACGACCGAGGACGTGCCGTGGGAGGAGGTCGAACACCTCGCGGCCGACGATGTCGACTACGACACCAAGCCCGACGAGTGGCTGGCGTAAGGCGACTCGGCTCCTGTTCCTCGCTTCCGGATCCGAACGAGTTCGGTTTCGCCGACATTCGGCGCGAACGACCGGCTGTTCGGGGCCAATCGGCCAGAACGATTTTATAGCCAATCTCCAATGCAGGACACGATGACTGGGGACGGGGGCGAGGCCGTCGAGCCCCGGGGCCGGGGGGCCACCGGAGTCGATCTGCCAGCGATCCTGACGCGACTCGAGGCAGAGGAACCGACGACACAACGAACCGCGGTGAAACGAATTCGAACCGCGATCGACGACCGGGGACAGACCGCCGCGTACGCGCCGACGGTGCCGAAGCTCCGAGCGCTGCTCGAGCGGCCCGAAATCGATTTTCACGACGAGGTGGCCGCCTGTCTCGCCGATCTGGCGGCCGAAGTGCCAACAGACGTTGCGCCGTCGACGGGGGCCATCCTCGGCGTCGCCGTCGAACGAGCCGACCAGCCCGTCACGGAAGAACTGCTTCGATGCATCGCCGCCGTCGCCGACGAGCGGCCGGACGTCGTGGCCGATCACGCCGCGGCGATCGCCGACGTACTCGAGGAGCGACGCGGCTACGATCGGTGGGGGATACAAGCGCTAGCGCACGTCTCGAGGGAGGAACCGACGGCGATCGAACCCGCGGTACCGGTCCTCACCGACGCGTTGGCGTCGGACCCGGACGAGTACGGGCTCCCGGCGCTTCGGGCGCTTGGGCGGCTGGCACGTTCCGGCACGACGCCGCCCTCTCTCGAGTTCGTCGCCCGCGCGGCTGCGCTCGTCGATCACGACGAGGCGGCCCTGCGCCACGCCGCGATCGGCTGTCTCGGCGATGCGGCCCGCTGTGATTCCGCCGCCGTCGAATCGGTCTGTGACGAACTCGGCGCACCGCTGTTGCGGGCCGATCCGGATACGCGAGCCATCGCGGCGGATGCGGTCGCCCGTCTCGCCGCAGAAAGCGAGTCCGCGATCGAATCGGTCCGCGGACCGGTCCTCGAGTTGCTCGCGGACGATCACCCGCGGGTTCGGGCGAACGCCTGCCTCGCGCTCGGGTACGGTCGCGTCGATGCGGCCGAATCCCGTCTCGAGGACCTCGCGAGCGAGGACCCGGCACCGACGGTTCGCGACCGCGCCGCGTGGGCCGTCGCACGGTTTTCGTAGCGACCGGAACGCACTCGAGTCTCGCGGGTGTGGACTCGCGCATGGGCTTTCCCGTGGAAACCGAGTCCCGACTGACGACCGTCGACGTGACCGATCGCATCGCCGCGGCCGTTCCCGACGATCTGGCGTCGGGCACCTGTACGGCTTTCGTCGAGCACACGACGGCCGGCCTCGTCGTCCAGGAGGACGAACCGCGGCTCCGGGGCGACCTCGAGTCGTTCCTGCGGGATCTGGTGCCCGACGAGGGACACGCACACGACCAATTAGACGGGAACGCGGACGCACACCTGCGAGCGTCGCTGATCGGCCCCGACGTGACGATTCCGGTCGAAAACGGCGAGTTGGCGCTGGGAACGTGGCAGTCGGTGTTGCTCGTCGAGTGCGACGGCCCGCGAACGCGGACGGTGTCCACGACGATCGTCGGCGACTGACGCTCGTCTCCCGAATGGATAGTCTCGTCGTCGACGACCGAACCACCGTCGCTCTCGGACAATCGGCTTCCCGAGCCCGTTCGCAGCAGAACGGAAACTCCGTACCGAGCGGTCAGACGCGGATCGGTCGATCCGCCGAGACGCAGTCGACGCCGCGCCGGTCGAGCAACGTCGCCATCGGCTGCCGTTCGATCGACCACGAGTGGACCTCGAGTCCCACCGCCGTCGCCCGCGGCACGATCCGCGTCGCCAGACAGCGCCAGCAACTCGCGCCGAGGACATCGCAGTCGAGTTCGACCGCCGTCGTGACCGGCGTCTCGAGGTGGCGGTCGACCAGCAAGCCGATCGGCTGACTCGGATCGCGGTCGCGGATCGTCCGCAGTTCGGCGGCGAGAAAGGAGGTCGTCACGACGCGGGTATCGAGGTCTGCGTCCGCGAGCGCCGCGAGCACGTCGGCCGCGATACCCGTTTCTTTGAGCTCGAGGTTGACTTCGACGGTCGGCGGCAGGGCCGCGAGCATCGCGTCGAGGGTGGGGATCGACTCGTCGGACTCGAGGACCGAGTGAGCGGTGAGTTCGCTGACGGTGGCCTCGGCGACGGCCCCGGAGCCGTCGGTGACGCGGTCGATCGTATCGTCGTGGACGACGACGAGTTCCCCGGAACCACAGCGTCGCACGTCGAACTCGACGGCGTCGGCGTGGTCGGCCGCCGATCGAACGGCACCGATCGTGTTCTCGGGGGCGGTCGCGGCGAAGCCCCGGTGCGCGATGAGTCGCATTCAGTTGCCCATCGACCCCCGGTGGCTTTAGTCGTCCGCTGGACTGCACTCTCCGCGTCTGCGCGCGATACGCCGCGATGTTCCAAATCACTTAGCAAGTAGGCTTAAACGAATACCATGACTAAGACGACACGATTACTGGAGTGGACAAGACAGTCACTGCCGTGTCGGTCGTGAGACTACTATGAACAGCCGACGCGACGAGCCGATCGACGTGCTCCTCGTCGAGAACGACACCGAGGACGTGCAGTTCCTCCGTGAGGCGTTCGAGGGGTTGGACATCGACATCTCAGTCCACGTCGCCAACGACGGCGAAGAAGCGCTCTCGCGTCTGACCGGCGGCGACTCGTCGCCGTCGCTTCCGGATCTCGTCTTGCTCGACCTCGATCTACCGCGGATGGACGGCCTCGATCTCCTCGAGACCCTCACCGACGAGCCGGCGCTCGCGCGGTTGCCCGTGCTCGTGTTGACCCGATCGGCGACCGTCGAAGACATCCACGAGAGTTACGAACTCACGGCCAACGCCTACCTCACGAAACCGACCAGCGCCGAGGAGTACGCCGAGATGGTCGACGCAGTCGCGGACTTCTGGTTCAAGCGAGCCGCGCTGCCGACGAAATCCTCGTAGCGCGACGCGACTGTGACTGGCGAGCCGACGGCCCTGTCCTTTGATGCGACCGGCCCGCGAACACCCCGTATGGCAGTCACGACCGCGTTCGACGTCGACTTCAGCGGAACCGTCGCAGTGATCACCGGCGCGAGCGGCGCACTCGGCAGCGCCGCCGTCGACCGGTTTCTCGAGGCGGGCGCGACCGTCTGTGCCGTCGACGTGATCGCACCGTCCGACGAGGACAGCCAACTCGAGCGCGATCCCGACGACGAGTCCGACTTCGCGTTCTACGAGGCGGATCTGACCGACGAGGGCGACGTTGCAGCGCTGATAGAATCCATCGTCGACGACCACGGCCGGATCGACCACCTGCTGAACATCGCCGGGACGTGGCGCGGCGGCGATCACGTCGAGGACACCGATCTCGAGGAATTCGAACTGCTCGTCGATATCAACCTGAAGACGGCGTTTCTGGCCTCGAAACACGCCCTTCCGCACCTCCAGGAGACGAACGGCTCGATCGTCAGTATCAGCGCTCGGTCCTCGCTCGAGGGCGGCGAAGAGGACGGCCCCTACCGGATCACGAAGGCCGGCATCCGCCTGCTGATGGAGACGATCGCCGAGGAAAACAGCGGGTCAGTCCGGGCGAATAGCGTCATGCCGAGCGTCATCGACACGCCGATGAACCGGGAGATGATGCCCGACGCGGATCACGACTCGTGGGTCGAGCCGCTCGAGATCGCAGATATGCTGGCCTTCCTCTGTAGCGACGGGGCCGCGGTGACCAGCGGCGCTGCTGTGCCGGTGTACGGCGAGGCCTGAAAAAACGGAGTCCAATCGACGAAACGATCCCGCCAATCAGCCGATGATACCGCTGATCGCCTCGTAGGCTCCGATCGCGTTTAGCCCGAGGATCACGACCAGCGTGACGAGGACGGGTACTCGAAGGGCCCAGATCCACGCCGTTCCCCACCCGCCGAGATTCCGAATCCCTTTGCCGAGTTCCTCGAGTCCGATGTCGGTCCCGACCCAGCCGATGTAGATCGATAACAACAGTGCGCCCAGAATGAGCAGGATGTTGTTGGCGAGTTCATCGTAGACCGTGAGCCACGAGAGGCTTCCGTCGTACGCGACGGGAACGCCGAAGAGGAAGATCGCGGTCCCGATGAGGAGCGTCGCCGGGACGCGATCGACGCCGCGTTCGTCGATCAGGTAGGACACGACGACCTCCATGATGCTGATCGCACTCGAGAGCGCCGCGATGGTGACGGTACCGAAGAAGACCGCCCCGAGAACGCTGCCGAACGGAATGTTGCTAAACGCTTGCGAGAGCGCGATGAAGATGAAGCCCGGGCCGTCGCCGATTGCGACGATGTCGGCGACGGCGAGGTCGCCGGAGAAGAGGACCGGGAACGCGACGAGGCCGACGGTGAACGCGATCGCCGTGTCCAGTCCGACGATGATGACGGCGTCCTTGGCGAGGTTCCGATCCTCACCGAGGTAGGATGCGTAGGTGATCATTACACCCATCCCAAGCGAGAGCGTGAAGAACGCCTGTGCGGCGGCCGCGGGTAAGATATCAGTCCAGTTCGCGGCGATCGTGCCTAGGTCCGGCGACAGGTAGTACGTGTAGGCCTCCCCGGCGCTCGGAAGCGTGCCGGCGTAGACTGCCAGCCCGACCAGGAGAATGATGATCGCGGGAACCATCAGTTTAACCGAGAATTCGATTCCCTGGCGGATGCCGAATCCGACGACGGCGATGACTGCCGCCATGAAAATCGCGTGTGTGAGGATCGACATCATTCCCCCTGTGGTCGCTCCGAACTGTGCCGCACCGTCTGCGGCGTAGTTCCCCTGCAGTCCGTAGGCGGTGTACTGCAGGACCCAGCCAGCCACGACGCTGTAATACGACAGGATAACGAAGCCCGCCACGAAGAACACCCACCCTATTTTCGTCCACACACCCTCTCCGATCTGCTTGAGGGCACCAACGGGATTCCGTTCCGTATACCGGCCGACAGTGAACTCGACTAAAATCACCGGGAACCCGATGACCGCGATCAAAGCCAAATATACGACGAGGAACGCTGCTCCGCCGTATTCACCGACTTGATACGGGAACCTCCAAACGTTACCTAACCCCACCGCACTACCGACCGCGGCGAGGATGAATCCTGCTCTTGTGGCCCATGTTTCTCGTTGTGCCATGTTGGTCGATTTGAAACAGCCACTATATAACTGTTCATGGTTTCACGAATGCGGAACGTCGGCTAAAGACGACGATTCGCTGTTGAGACTGGTAAAATTCCAAACTGGTCCGTCCGTGATACTCTTATACATTATCGTCGGCCGATGCCCCGATCGGATGCGACCGGTTGGCTCGAGGAGTGATAAACCGTGAAGGTATTACGGAATCCTTTTCCTGTTGGTCCTCGCACAACGGCGTATGAATCGAGCAGGGGTGTTCCCGGCATGACGATGGAAGACCGCATCGACGAACTCGAGGAACTCCGCGAGGAGGCACGGAAAGGCGGCGGCGAGGCGCGGATCGAGAAGCAACACGACAAGGGGAAAATGACCGCCCGCGAGCGGATCGATTACTTCCTCGACGACGGGACGTTCACGGAGTTCGACCAGCTCCGGACCCACCAGACGAGCCAGTTCGGGATGGAGGAAAAGAAGATTCCCGGCGACGGCGTCGTCACGGGCTACGGGGAGGTCAACGGGCGGACCACGTTCGTCTTCGCCCACGATTTTACCGTCTTCGGCGGCTCGCTCGGCGAGGTCTTCGCCGAGAAGGTCTGTAAGGTCATGGACATGGCGATGGAGGTCGGCGCGCCCGTCATCGGGCTCAACGACTCCGCCGGCGCCCGCATTCAGGAGGGCGTCAAGAGCCTCGCCGGCTACACCGAGATCTTCCGCCGGAATCAGGAGGCCAGCGGCGTCATCCCACAGATCTCGGGTATCATGGGGCCGTGTGCCGGGGGGTCGGTCTACTCCCCTGCGATCACGGACTTCATCTTCATGGTCAAGGACACGAGCCACATGTACATCACCGGGCCCGGCGTCACCAAGACCGTCACCGGCGAGGAGGTCACACACGAGGAACTCGGCGGTGCGATGACCCACGCCAACAAGACCGGCGTAGCCCAGTTCGCCTGCGAGAGCGAGGAACAGGCCCTCGACGATATCAAGCGACTCCTCTCGTACCTGCCACAGAACAACGTCGAGGACCCCCCTCGAGTCGAGCCGTGGGACGATCCGGACCGCCGCGACGACGCGCTGACCGACATCGTCCCGCCGAGTCCGCAAAAGCCCTACGACATGACGAACGTCATCGACAGCGTCGTCGACGAGGGCTCGTTCTTCGAGGTCGCGGACAACTTCGCCCAGAACCTCGTCGTCGGCTTCGGCCGCCTCGACGGCCGTTCGGTCGGTCTCGTCGCCAACCAGCCACGGGTCAACGCCGGCACGCTGACCGTCGACGCCTCGATGAAGGGCTCGCGATTCGTCCGCTTCTGCGATTCCTTTAATATCCCAATCGTCACCTTCGTCGACGTCCCCGGCTACATGCCCGGGACCGATCAGGAACACCGCGGCATCATCCGCCACGGCGCGAAACTGCTCTACGCCTACGCCGAGGCGAGCGTGCCGCTGCTGACCGTCATCACGCGCAAGGCCTACGGCGGGGCCTACTGTGTGATGGCCTCGAAGAACCTCGGTGCAGACGTCAACTACGCGTGGCCGACCGCCGAAATCGCCGTCATGGGTCCCCAAGGCGCGGTCAACATCCTCTACCGCGAGGAACTCGCAGAAGCCGACGACCCCGACGAACTCCGCGACGAACTCATCGAGGAGTATCGCGAGGAGTTCGCCAACCCCTACACCGCGACGGACAAGGGCTTCCTCGACGACGTCATCGTCCCCACCGAGACCCGCCCGCGGCTGATCGACGACCTCGAGATGCTCGAGACGAAACGCGAGTCGAACCCGGACAAGAAACACGGCAACATCCCGCTGTAGTCAGATGACCTCCCAGCAACAGCCGACGGCCGACGACGGCGAGGGACTCGAGAGCGCCAGTGCCAACGGTTCGAGCGGCGATTCCGGCGGCTCGCTCGGTCTCGAGGCGGCGGTGCCGACAGACATCGACCTCGATCTGCCCGACGACGCGGACGACGAGGAGGCCGCGGCCATCGCGGCCGCCATCGGCGCACACCTCCACGATCAGGCGCTCGCGGCCGCTGCGGCGGCGGCCGACGGTGAGGAGACGTGGGACGAGAAGCGCTGGGCGTTCGGCGGCAAGGTCCGGGCACAGCAACACCGGACCGTCCGCGTCCCTCGGGACGCACCGACCGATCCGTGGTCGGCCGCGGGACGCACGAAGCGGTTCTGAGCGCCGGCAACGCTGTTTTCGGTTCGCCGATTCGCGAGATCGAATTTTCGAGAGAAGCGTCGGCGATGTGGCCGCGACGATCGGTGCCAACCTGTGGCTGTGAGCGCCGATCGACCGCGAGTCGTCGGCCACTCGCGGCGGGCGAGACTACTCCGAATCGGAACCGAGTGCGGATTCCTCGTCGGTATCGGACATGGTGATCGGCTCTTCGGCGTCCATGCCCACGTCCTGTCCTTCCTTGATCGCCTGGGCCTGCTGTTCCATCGCTTCGACGTCCATCTCGGCCTGTTCGTCGATCTCGCCGATGATGTCGGCGATATCGTCTAATCCGATCAGTTCGCGCGTCTCGTCGTCGAACTCGAGGCTCTCGAGGTCTTTGCCGTTGCCCTTCACGTCGCTGCCCGAGAGGTGCTTGCCGTAGCGCCCGACCAGCGAAGTGAGTTCCTGGGGCATGACGAACGTCGTCGACTCGCCCTGGCCGATCTCGGAAAGCGTCTCCATCCCCTTGTCGATGACCGCGCGTTCGCCCATCGATTCGGCAGATCGGGCCCGCAGCACGGTCGAAATCGCATCACCCTGTGACTCGAGGATCTGGCTCTGCTTTTCACCCTGGGCGCGGATGATGTTCGACTGCTTGTCTCCTTCGGCCTTCTCGACGGCGCTGCGGCGTTCGCCCTGGGCCTCGAGAATCATGGCGCGGCGGCGGCGCTCGGCGGAGGTCTGTTCCTCCATTGCGCCCTTGACGCCCGCCGAGGGCGTGACCTCGCGGACCTCGACCGATTCGACGCGGATCCCCCACTCGTCGGTGGGTTCGTCGAGTTCCTGCCGGATGCGCTCGTTGATCATCTCCCGCCGCGAGAGGGTGTCGTCGAGTTCCATGTCGCCGATGACGGCCCGCAGGGTCGTCTGGGCCAGGTTCGAGACGGCGCGCTGGTAGTCGTCGACCTCGAGGAAGGCGCGCTTGGCGTTCATCACCCGGATGTAGACGACGGCGTCGGCCGTAACCGGCGAATTGTCCCGCGTGATGGCCTCCTGTTGGGGCACGTCCAACGTCTGGGTCCGCATGTCGAACGTGTGGATCCGGGAGACAAAGGGCGGCACGATGTTCAGTCCCGGCTCGAGCAGCTTGCGGTACTCCCCGAAGACGGTCAGTGCCGCCCGGTCGTAGGCGTCCACGATTTCGATCATCTGCCAGACCGTGACCACCGCGAGGAGGAGCACGGCTCCGCCGATGAGCAACAGGGGGTCCTCGAGCAGCGACTGGGTCTGCAACGGTCCGGGTACGAACGCGAACATGTCCGTATCACGGGTCGACGGCGGATAACGGTTGCCCATAACTACCATGGGACGCAGTCGAGGCTCGAGTCGGCGGTGACTGACACGGTTCTCGACTGGCGGCGATCCGAGCCGTCGTGTGGCAAAAACTGACGCGTTCCCGAACCGGTTGCGAAAAAGTAAGGTAGCGCCCTGACGACGGTTCTCACAGGAATGTTTAGGAAGGTTCTCGTGGCAAACCGCGGGGAAATCGCCGTCCGCGTCATGCGGGCGTGTGAGGAGCTGAACATCGGGACCGTCGCCGTCTACTCCGAGGCCGATTCGGACTCGGGACACGTCCGCTACGCGGACGAGGCGTACAACGTGGGGCCGGCGCGCGCTGCCGACTCCTATCTCGATCACGAGGCCGTTATCGAGGCGGCGCGGAAGGCCGATGCCGACGCCATCCACCCCGGCTACGGCTTCCTCGCGGAGAACGCCGAGTTCGCGGGCAAGGTCGAGGAGGCCGAGGGGATCACGTGGATCGGCCCATCCAGCGACGCCATGGAGTCGCTGGGCGAGAAGACCAAGGCCCGCACGATCATGAACGAGGCCGACGTGCCGATCGTCCCCGGGACCACGGACCCCGTCACCGACCCCGAGGAGGTCAAAGAGTTCGGCGAGAAACACGGCTACCCGATCGCCATCAAGGCCGAAGGCGGCGGCGGTGGCCGCGGGATGAAGGTCGTCTGGGACGAAGGTGAGGTCGAAGAGCAACTCGAGAGCGCTCAGCGCGAGGGTGAGGCCTACTTCGACAACGATTCCGTGTATCTCGAGCGCTACCTCGAGAAGCCCCGCCACATCGAGGTCCAGATCGTCGCCGACCAGCACGGCAACGTCCGCCACCTCGGCGAACGCGACTGCTCGCTGCAGCGACGCCACCAGAAGGTCATCGAGGAAGGCCCGTCGGCGGCGCTGACCGACGAACTCCGCGAGAAAATCGGCGAGGCTGCCCGTCGGGGCGTCGCCGCCGCCGACTACACCAACGCCGGCACCGTCGAGTTCCTCGTCGAGGAGGAACCCGGCCGCGACGGCCCGCTCGGTCCCGACGCGAACTTCTACTTCCTCGAGGTCAACACGCGGATCCAGGTCGAACACACCGTCACCGAGGAGATCACCGGGATCGACATCGTCAAGCGCCAGATCAAGGTCGCCGCGGGCGAGGAGATCGACTTCGCACAGGACGATGTCGACATCGACGGCCACGCGATGGAGTTCCGGATCAACGCCGAGAACGCGGCCAACGACTTCGCGCCCGCGACCGGCGGGACCCTCGAGACGTACGATCCGCCGGGCGGCGTCGGCGTCCGACTCGACGACGCCCTGCGACAGGGCGACGAACTCGTCACCGACTACGACTCGATGATCGCCAAACTCGTCGTCTGGGGCGAGGACCGCGACGAGTGTATCGAGCGCTCGCTGCGCGCACTGCGGGAGTACGAGATCGCGGGGATCCCGACGATCATCCCGTTCCACCGGCTGATGCTTACCGACGAGGAGTTCGTCCAGAGCACGCATACGACGAAGTATCTCGACGAAGAACTCGACGAGAGCCGCATCGAGGAAGCCCAAGCGCAGTGGGGCGGCGACACCGGCGACGGCGGCGCGAGCGACGACGAGGAGTCCGTCGAGCGCGAGTTCACCGTCGAGGTCAACGGCAAGCGCTTCGAGGTCGAACTCGAGGAACACGGCGCGCCAGCGATCCCCACCGGCAACGTCGACGCCGGCGGCGCACAGGCGAGCCGACCGGAGCCGGCGGGCGGAGAAAGCGGCGGCGGGTCCGAACTCGAGGGCGAGGGCGAGACCGTCGACGCCGAGATGCAGGGGACGATCCTCGATGTCAAGGTCGAGGAGGGAGACGAGGTCGCGGCCGGCGACGTGCTGGTCGTCCTCGAGGCTATGAAGATGGAAAACGACATCGTCGCCTCGAAGGGCGGCACCGTCACGCAGATCGCCGTCGAGGAAGGCGAAAGCGTCGACATGGGCGACGTGCTGGTCGTCCTCGAGTAACGCCCGGCGCGACACGACGGCCACACAGTCGCCGGCGAACGTCTTCGGGAGAACGCCGAAGGCGGTTCCGGTCCGTTGCGTAATCGCACGCGCCACCGGTCCGAACCCTGCGAGCGGTCGATGGACGATTGCCTCGCGACCACGACCACCATCCATACATCCTGCCACGGGGGCGCGTGCACTCGAGGACCGGTCCGACACCGGCGTCTCGATGCGGCGGCTCCACCGAGCTATCGTCGACGGCGCTCGAGACCGTGCGGGGTCGCCCCCGCGTTCCCGTTCGGCTATTCGACAGCCAGACGGTCTCGGACGCCGCTCGAGTCGTTTTTCTCGAAGGTCGTCTCTGAGAGCGAGCGCCGTCAGTCGCCACTCGAGGCGCTACGCGTCTCGCCGCCGGCGTCGTCCCACGGCAGCGGCCCATCGTATTCCTCGGGTACGTAAGGACAGAGCGGATCGCTCGCCAGCGGGTCGCCGGTGTGGGCGAACGCCCGAGAGCGACTGCCGCCGCAGACGGTGCGATACCGACAGGCACCGCACTTCCCCGAGAGCTGGTCGCGATCCCGAAGCGACTGGAACAGGTCGGAGTCCCGATAGAGTTCGGTGACCGGCCGGTCGCGGACGTTGCCGGCCGATTCGGGCAGGAATCCGGAGGGGAACACCTCTCCCGTGTGGCTGACGAACCCGAAGCCGTCGCCCGCGACGATGCCGGTCCGGCGCTTGATATCGGGGGCCGGTGTCCCGTCGCCGTCGTCCGCGTCGGCGTCCGCTTGCCGTTGCTGGCGCTGCATCGCGACCCGCCGGTACTGGGGCGCTTCGGTCGTCTTGACGCCGAACGGTTCCTCGTCGCTGACCTCGGCCAGCCACTCCATGACCGCATCGGCTCGTTCGGGCTCGAGCGGCTCGAGGACCCGTCCGCGCCCGATCGGCACGAGGAAGAAGACGCTCCACATGACCGCGCCGATCTCGGTCAGTAGCTCTCGGATTTCGGGGAGTTCGGAAACCGTCTGGCGACAGACGGTGGTGTTTACCTGGACGGGAACGCCGACCTCGCGGGCGTCCTCGACGGCGCGGATCGTCTCCTCGAAGCTACCATCCTCGCCGCGGAAGGCATCGTGGCTCTCCGGCGAGGCACCGTCGAGGCTCACCGCCATCCGCTTGAGCCCCGCGTCGGCCATCGCTTGGATTCGATCGGCGGTCAGCGAACCCGTCCCGCTGGGCGTGATCGTCATCCGAAGCCCGAGGTCGTCGCCGTGGGAGATCAGCTCCGCGACGTCGTCGCGGACGAGCGGGTCGCCGCCCGAGAGGACGACCAGTTGGCCGTCGCCGAACTCGGCGGCTTGCTCGAGCAGTTCCTTTCCTTCGGCCGTCGAGAGCTCGTCGGGGTGGCGCTGGGGCTTGGCGTCGGCGCGGCAGTGATCGCAGGCGAGTCCGCAGGCCTGCGTGAGCTCCCAGATGAGGACGAACGGTCGCTCGGACGTATCGAGAGTGCCGGGGCGCATACCGGCAGCTGGGTCTCGGGCGACCGAAAGCGCCCCTCTCGTTCCCGCGGCTCGGGAAGACGGGAAGATGTTCGCCGATACCGGCCGGTGTTCCCGCGGGCTGGGAGGTCGCACAACGACCTTGGCTCTCGTCCCGAAGGTCCCGATATGGTCGAGAAAGCACGCCGGTCGGCGGTCGAAAGCGACGAACGAGGGAACCCGACTCGGCAGTGGGAGGTCTTCGTCCGGGAGGAGGACGGCGACCCGATGCGCCACGTCGGCAGCGTCGCCGCCGCCAGCGGGACCGAAGCGCACGAACACGCGTCCCGGTTGTTCGGCTGGTACGCAGCCGACGTTTGGCTCTGCCCGGCCGAGGAGGTCGAACGGTACTCGACGCGCGGCCTCGCGGACGACGCCGCGGATCGCCCCGACGAGTCCAGCAGCGACAATGACGGCGGCGAGGGCGACGAGAGCGATGAACCGCGCGTCTACAAGGAAACTGCGGGTGCCTCCGAGGTGAACAGCCTGTGATCTCGATCAGCAAACTGCTCTGCGATCTCGACGCCGAGGGCGACGGCCTGCGCTACGACGCGGCCGACGAGTCCGAAAAGCCCCAGATTACCGAGGAGAAACAGCAGCGGCCGGTCGTCGTCTGGAACACGACCCGCCGGTGTAACCTCTACTGCTCGCACTGCTATGCCGGGGCCGAGACCGAGCCCGCGACCGGCGAGTTCACGACCGCCGAAGCGAAGTCGTTCCTCGACCAGCTGGCGGCCTTCGGCGCGCCCGTCATCCTCTTTTCAGGCGGCGAACCGCTCGTCCGCGACGATCTGGTCGAACTCGTCTCCTACGCCGCAGACCGCGGGCTCCGGCCGGTCCTCTCCTCGAACGGCACCCTGCTCACTCCCGAGAAAGCCGCGGCGCTTCGCGACGCCGGGCTGCAGTACGCCGGCATCTCGGTCGACGGCCTCCCCGAACGAAACGACCGATTCCGCGGCGAGGAGGGCGCGTTCGACGCCGCCGTCCGCGGCATCGAAAACTGTCTCGAGGCCGGGCTCAAGACCGGGCTGCGGTACACGATCACCGAGGCGAACGCGCCGGACCTCGAGGGGGTCGTCGAGCTACTGGTCGACAAGGGTCTCGACCGGTTCTGTTTCTATCACCTCGATTACGGCGGCCGCGGGGCCGAGATCGTCGACGCAGACCTCTCGCCGCAGGCAAAACGCGAGGCGATCGAGCAGGTCGCCGATCTCACCCTCGAGTACCACGACCGCGGCGAGGAGATCGAGACGCTGCTGGTGGGCAACTACGCCGACGCCGCGTTCCTCGTGGAGTACGCCCGCGAGAACTTCGGCGAGGCGAAGGCGCGGGCGGTCTACGAGCACCTCGAGCGAAACGGCGGCGACCCGACGGGCGAGCGGATCGCGGACGTGGACTATCAGGGCAACGTCCATCCGACGCAGTTCTGGCAGGGGTACAGTCTGGGCAACGTCCGCGACCGCCCGTTCGGCGAGATCTGGAGCGACGAATCGAACCCGCTGCTCGAGGCGCTGCGGAACCGCGAGGAACGGCTGAAAGGCAAGTGTGCGGACTGTCAGTACCAGTCGATCTGTCGCGGCGCGTCGCGGCTGCGGGCGCTCGCCACGACGGGCGATCTCTTCGCCCCCGATCCGCAGTGTTACCTCACCGACGACGAGGTGTCCGGTGAGGAACCGGGAATGGGACCGGTCGCCGGCGGTGCGGCGGACTGATACGGATTGCTGTACCGATCTACCGGCGCAACCGCCGCCCGGGTCGCGGTTGCGCCGAAAATGACTTACAGTAAACCGTATGAAGACCCTCAGTTTCGGAACGGACGGCACTGTGCTCCGATTCGGGCGACCGCGAGTAACTCAACGCCGGGAGTCGGGTCTCGCCGGAAGCTGGCCGAGACAGTGCCGGCAGTAGGTGTAGCAGTGTTCGTTTTCGGTGCCACAGATCCGGCAGGTGACGGGTTCGTCGATCGTGGTCGCTCGAGTACTCATCATCGGTTGTAGCAACCGCGATCAAATATCGCTCCGCCTGACCATTGCAAGGGATCGCGGGCTGTCTGCTGATTTCGCTGCGATGGCCGACCGGTCACTCGTCGCCGACGTGGACGCGGGTGACGTGTCCGCCACAGCCACACCGATCGACGTACTCGAGTCGAATCCCGTCGAATGTGGCCTCGAGTTCGTCCCAGAGATACGTCTCGGGGTGCCCGTGGTCGCCGTGGGTGACGAGGTTGACGTGGTAGCCGGCGCTCGTCGCCTCGATCGCGTCTTTCGCCTGCTCGACGATCAGGTCCCGATCCATCGCGTGTTCGGGGCCCTCGAGGTTCGCCGACCACGAAGCCTCGTGCTCGCTGCGCGTGACGGGTTCGACGCCGGAGACGTCTTCGGTCATGGTCGTCACTCGGTCTCGAACGAGCGTAAGACCTGAGGCGAACGAATTCGGCTGTCCGCCCGGGTTCGATCGTCGGCCTCGGCGATCGGCCGCACCGCTCTCCGTTCAGCAACAGAACATGAACGGATAGATCAGTGCGACGCGGTCGCCCTCGGTGAGTTCCGCCTCGAATCCGCCGCGGTGTTCGTTGAACCGGCCGTTGATGCAGACTCGCGCGTACGGCCGCGTCTGTTCTCCTTCGGGGTTCTTGCGCCATGTGCCGGGCAGGTCGTCGGGCACCGGTGCCCACCCGCTGTGAGTCGCGTCGGCTTCCGTCTCGGCGATGAGCATGTCTTCGAGGTCGTACTCCTCGAAGAACGACTCGAGGAAATCTCGGAGGCGGTCGCCCTCGAAGGTGAACTCGAGTTCGTGGGTGCCGACGGCGTCGCGGACGTGGCCGGTACAGCGGACGGTGACGGTCGTCGTGGCGGCGTCTCGGTCGGTCGGCGAGGCCGACGGTCGATCGACGGCGGTCCCGCCCGCTTGCTCCTCGGCGGCGGTCGCGGCTCGATTGGGATCCATGGTTCGGTCGACGGTACGTGACGAGTCGGCAAACCCTCAGTTCCGAACGTGTTCGGGACGAACGGCACGGCCGTGCGGGCCGAACTGCGAGACATGAACGGAATACCGGGCGGGTTGCGGACCGACCAGCAGCCGCCGATGGCGATCCCGTTGGGCCATTTCGTGCTCGCGCTGGGATTCCTCGTCGTCGGGGTCGGCGGCGGCACGGCGATGGCCGTCGGAACGCTTCCCGGACGCTCGAGTCTGGCGCATCTCCACGCGTTGCTCGTGGGCTGGATCGCCGTGACGATCATGGGCGCGATGACGCAGTTCGTCCCCGTCTGGTCCGGCGTGACGATTCACTCGAAGCGGCTGGCGATCGCCCAGTTGTGGCTCGTCACTGCCGGACTGACCGCCTTCGCAGCGGCGCTGCTCGCGGGCGCTCTCGAGTGGCTGCCGGTCGGCGGCGCGCTCTTGCTCGCGGGGATCTGGCTGTTCGTCTACAACGTCGGGCGGACCCTCGCCCGTGCGCGCCCGTTGGATTTCACGGAGCGACACTTCGCGGTCGCGCTCGCATCGTTCTCCCTCGTCGCACCGCTCGGCGCGCTGCTGGCGGTCGACTTCACGACGCCCGTGTTCGATTCGCTCGCAGTCACCCGATTCGAGGTCCACCTCTCCCACGCGACGCTGGCCCTGTTCGGAGCCCTGCTCGCGACCGTCGTCGGTGCACTCTTCCAGCTCGCGAAGATGTTTACCCAAGCCGAGCCCGACCGGCACAGCCAGCGCCTGCTGACCCTCGAGCAGCTGTGTTTCCCCGCCGGGCTCGTCGCGCTCGTGCTGGGACGGGCACTTGCGCTCGAGGCGCTTGCTCGTGTCGGTGCGGTCGCGTTCCTCCTCGGGCTCGCCGCGTTCGTAATCGTCATCGGCCGACTGCTCGCCGGCGCGACGGTCGATCGATCACCGATGCTCGCCCGCTACTGGGTCGTCGCGGCGGCACTTGCTGCGTGGATCGCCCTCGCCGCGCCGACGTGGTGGGCCGAGCCGACTGCCTACGGGTCGCTGTTTGGCCACCCCGACGCGCGGCAACTCCTGCTCTTCGGGGTCTTCGGCTTCGTCGTCATCGGCTCGCTCTACCATATCGTCCCCTTCATCATCTGGATCGAGCGCTACAGCGACCGGCTCGGCTTCGAGCAGGTGCCGATGATCGACGATCTCTACGACGACCGCCTCGAGCGGGCGGACTTCTGGATCACGCTCGTCGGCTTCGGCGGTCTCTCGGCGGCTCCACTGGTCGGGCTCCCGGCCATCGCGGTCACCGCGAGCAGCGTCCTCGCGACCCTCGGCGTCTGCCTCTTCGTCGCGAACATGCTGCTGACGATCCACCGACACGGTCCCGAGGGAATCAGCGGCGTTCTCGCAAGCGCGCTCGAGTCGAGCGACGACCCCGCTGCAGCGGGGGGCGGCGAACCCGACGTAGACGTGTCGCCCGATCAGTGACCGAGAGCGACCATCGCGGGGTGGGCCGCTCCTACTCCTCCGGCGAGACACCGACCTCCGGCTCGTACCGCTGGGATTCGATCGTCGAGACGACCAGTTCGCCGTACTCCGCGGCCGTCAGTTCGCCCGCGTTGTACTCCGCCGCGTGGGTGGTCTCGACCGTCGCCGAACCGTACGAGGCGGGCGCGTCGTCAAGAATCGTCGCTCCCAGCGCGACGGCGTCGTAGCCGGCGTCGAGCAGCGCCGCGTAGCCGCCCGCGATCAGGGCGATGTCGTGGACGTTCCCTTCGTCGTCCCGATCCGTATTGACGTACTCGAGCGCGAGCACGTCCCGGTCACGTTCGATCGACTCGACGGTCATATCGTACTCCTCGAGCGTCGACGTGAGCCCCTCGGGATCGGTGATATCGCTCTCCGCGAGTTCCGTGATTCGGTCCTCGAGGATGTCCGTCCGCTCCGCGACGGGGAGGTCGGGGACGTACTCCGAGACCGGCCACTTCGTGTTCTGTGGGAACTCCGTGCCCATCTCCTCGATGCAGCCGGCGAGCCCGACGGCCGCGACGACGGACCCGGCCTGGAGGAACCGCCGCCGCGTCGAAGTCTCGCGTCCATCTCCCGCGTTCCGAACCATGGATACGGGGTTGCTCTCCCGGCGCAAATGGGTTCGTTCTGCAAACGCCTGCATTGGGATGAAGGGGCGATTTCCCGTAGGGTGGACTGCCCCAGATGGCCCTCGAGCTGTACAACGTCGGGTTGGTCGTGATCGGTGTCGGACTGTTCGGCGTCGCCGTGCTCCCCCGGTTCGTCTCCGATCGAGCGATCTCGCTGCCGATCTTCTTCGTCGCCTTCGGGATGCTCGCCTTCGGACTGCCGATCGGCCTCCCCGCGCCCGACCCGCTCGAGCAGGGGACGACGACGGAACATCTCGCGGAACTGGGGGTCATCATCGCCCTGATGGGCGTCGGGCTGAAGATCGACCGCGTGCCGGGACTGCGCGCGTGGGTGTCGACGTGGCGGCTGCTCACGATCACCATGCCGCTGTCGATCGCCGGCGCGGCGCTGCTCGGGTGGTGGACCGGGCTCGTGATTCCGACCGCGGTGCTGCTTGGTGCCTGTATCGCCCCGACCGATCCCGTGTTGGCCTCCGAGGTTCAGGTCCGCGGGCCCGGGATGGGGACCGAGGCGGAGTCGGCCGACGAGAAGGCGGGGATGGAAGACGAGGTCCGGTTCGCGCTCACCTCCGAGGCGGGACTGAACGACGGGCTCGCGTTCCCGTTTACGAACCTGGCGATCGCGATCGCCCTCGTCGGACTTGCGCCCGGCAACTGGGTCGGCGAGTGGCTCCTCATCGACGTCGGCTACCGGATCGTCGTCGGCGTGATCGCTGGTGTCGTCCTCGGGTATCTGACCGCACGGCTCGTCTTCGCGACGGAGCCCGATACCCCTGTCGCGGAGTCGGTCCGAGGGCTCGAGGCGATCGCCGGCACCCTGCTCGTCTACGGGGCGACCGAACTCGTCGGCGGCTACGGCTTCATCGCGGTCTTCGTCGCCGCGCTGATGGTCCGCCACTACGAGCGCTCACACGACTACAACCGATCGCTCCACGAGGTCAGCGAGTTCGCCGAACAGGTGATGATGGCGCTGATCATGCTCTTTTTCGGCGGCGCGATCGTCGGCGGCCTCCTCGAGCCGCTGACCCTCGAAGCGATCGCCGCAGCGGTCGCGATCGTCTTCCTCGTCCGGCCCCTCGCGGGGCTGATCGGATTCCTCGGCTTCGACCGCGACCCCGCCGAACGGGCGACGATCGCCTTCTTCGGCGTGCGCGGGATCGGCTCGTTCTACTACCTCGCATACGGCCTGAACCAAGCGGCGTTCCCCGATGCGGATCTCCTGTGGGCCACCGTCGGGGCGGTCGTCCTCATCTCGATCATCGTCCACGGCATCACCGCGACGCCCGCGGTCCGCTGGCTCGAGGCGCGAGCGGAATAAGACCGCCCGTCCTCGCCTTAGCCCGCTCGCTCGAGCAGGATCGTCCAGCACACCGCGGCGTAGCAGGCCGCGCCGAGGACCGACAGCCAGCGACCGGGCGCGACCAGCGACGGCACCGATACGAGTAGCCCCCCGACCTCGAGCCCTAGCCCGACGACCAACGCCGTGACCGACGCCTTCGCAGTCCGGTCGCCGATTCCGGGAGCGGAGGCGATGGCCGGCGGGTAGAAGCGGAAGGTGACGCCGACGATGGTCAACCCGAGGAACCCGCCGACGGCGAGCCGGTAGTGGGCGTCGAACGCGGTCGCCGGGCTCGCAGCGGGCGCGAACGCGAAGGCGAGTCCCAGTATGGCGACCAATGCGCCGCAGCCAGCGGCGGCGAGGATCGCCCGATCGCCGACGCGGCGGCGGTCGCTCCGGCGGGCGAGCGTTGCCACGGCGACGGCGAATCCGACGAGTGCGGTCGCCTGAAGGCCGGCCCCGACGCGAAACAGCGAGCCGCCGCGGAAGTCGGCCGCGAGCAGCACGGGGCCGGTGATGCCGGCGAGGAGGACGATCGCGACCAGCGGCCGCGCGACGGACGCGACCAGCAGCCGCGGCAACAACCGGAATCCGATCGCGAACACCAACAGGGCCGCCGTCCCGGCCGCGAGCATGTGGGTCGCCGCCGGCCCGGTCGCCGCGAGGATCGGCGGCTCGAGGCCGAGTTCGCTCGCGACGGGGAACGCTGAGGCGACGAGCAGGAACGCGAGGACGACGGGGACGGCGGCGTTTGCGAGTCGGTCGACGGGCTCGCGGTGGGAATCGGTCGTTCCGGTGCCGGTTTCCCGACCCGCGAGGTTGGTCCGGACGGTCCAGCACAGCGTCGCGACAAAGACGAGACTGCCGAGGAGCCAGCTTACCGCGCCCGCGAGCGCAACTACTGGCGGGCCGATGCCGACACTGGCCGCGAACGCGGCGATCGCACCGGTCAGCGCGAGCGGAAGGTGGACCGCGGGCGCGTGCGGAACGGCCAGTTCGCGCGCGAAGTACGACGGAACGAGCGCGTACGCCTTCCCGAAGACGACGTGCAGAACGAAGCCGAACACGCCGAGCGGCACGGTCGCCGCCCGCGACGCGCCCGCGGCGACGGCGACCTGCCACGCGAGAAAGAAGCCGATGCCGACCGCGACGAACGCACGCGACCAGCGCGTGACGGTCGCGGCCGCGTTTGCAGACCCCGTCGCCATCGCCGGTCAGAACGGCGATTGGACGGTCGAACCGTCGTCCTCTCCGCCCCGATCGGCCGCTCCGGTACTCGGCGCTTCCCGGTTCGGCTCCGACGGAACCTCGCCGGACTCGCGGTACTGCGATTCGAGGGACTCGAGGGTCTCGTTGAGCGAGTCGGACTGGTGGTGAGACGGCCGCACGCGAACGCGCACGAGGTCGTACTCGTGGCACTCGCTCAGGCCGTGCCACGCGCGAAACGAGCCCTTGACGAGCGCGTCCGCCTGCGGGCAAAACTCCGTCGTCGGACTGAACTCCGCCCGGAGGACGGTCGGGTCGTCGGCGTCGACCGCGTACCGGTAGCCCGCCTCGGGGTGTCGCCGGTCGAGGTTGAGCCGCGCCAGATTGTAGCCGAACGTCGCGTCGTAGACGCCCCGCTCTTCGAACAGGTCCCGCGTGATGTCGTGGAAGGCGACGTGTGCCTCGCCCGCGAGCACGTCGTGGCCCTCGAGGAACGGCCCCGGGTCCGGTAGGTGATCCGGGACGAACGCCCCCGGTTCGTCGAAGCTACCATCGCCGTCGGCGTCCGCCGATCGTCCGCTCGAGAAGGGATTCATCGTACGACGGGGTATGGCCCGGATCGCCCAGTAGCTCCCCCCGAACATGTAACGGGGTTTGATACCCAACTCGAGTCACCGTGAACGGTCGTACTAGCGGCTACAACCAGTGCTTGTGCGATAGCCATGGGTCCCTGAACCATTTTAGAAGGCGTGACTGACATAGGATCAGTATATAATTGGGCCCGAAAAAATACAACAATGTTCAGATGTGTCCGATCACAACCAGAATTGGTAACTAACTTCGGTGTTGGGGCAGAGGATTTATATTGGATCGAAGAAAGAGTCCGGTCAATGCTACTCTCAGTCGATCGGTCGGAAGCCTCAGCCGAGCAGTCTATCAGTTTCGACGTTATCGCTGCCGTCGCCGAACAGGAAGGTATCGACCCCGTAGAACTCGAGCCACCCGAGTACGACGCTCTCTACGATGTCATCAATCCCGAAGCGCTCGACGCGCTCTTTGCAGCCCGGGAAAACGGACGGGACCGGCCGACCGGCCGCGTCGAATTCCCCTTCTGTGGCTATCACGTCGTCGTCACGAGCGAGGGCGATGTCGACGTTTCTCCGCTCGAGTAAGCCGCGTCAGAACGAGGTCAAGACAGCCACTCTCACGGAGTGAAAGGGTATCTCGTGGCGATAGTCGCCTGCATGCAGTTCAGCCGGAGCGGTGAGCGGAGCGGCGGGCATCAACGGCAGTCATCGAGAAGAAAACGCACTCAGTTGTCGGCCACCGCCGCCTCGAACACGTTCTCGTGAAGCCGGTCCGTGACGATCTCCATCAGCGGCTCCATGTTGCGGGTGTCCGCGCGGTTGTACTCGATCAGCGTCTCGAGTGAGCTCTCGTCGCCGGCTTCGTACTCGTGCCAGAGGCGGACGGCGTCGCGGCCGCTGATGTCCGGCATGTCCCGGTCGATGCCGAGATCGCGTTCGATCGCCTTCAGTCCGCCGTCGAGGCCGACCTTCTTGCAGGGGTACATCAGATCGACGTGGGGCACGTCGACGTCGACGTCGAAACACGTCTCGAGGAAGGGGATGTCGAACCGCTGACCGTTGAAGGTGGCGAGCAGCGCCGCGTCCTCGAGTTCTCGCTCGAGGCGGTCGCTCGTGAGATCGCGGTCCTTGACGAACGTTTTCGTCTCGCCGCCGCGGTGGAGGCTCACGGTCGTCACGTCGTTACAGGAAGCGTCGAGTCCGGTCGTCTCGATGTCCAGAAAACACGTCTCCTCGCGGACGTTCTCGTAGCACCGCCAGCGGCTCGCGGCCGGCAGCGCCTCCGCGAAGACGGACACGTCGCCGCGGTCCAAGTGGGTCCGGCCCTCGTCGATGAACGTCTCGATGCGGTCGGAAAGCGTCGCGCCGACGACGCTGCCGTCGAACTCGTCCCAGTGGGTGATACCGTTCTCCCAGAGGCGTCGTTCGGTGGCCTCTCCGACCCCGTGAACGGGAATGAAACTGTTCTCGATTCGCACACCTGTTCGGGTGCACGGCGCAGGTAAAAACGCTTGGATCGGACGCGGAGGCGACTGCAGCCGTCAGTTGCTGTTGTCGGAGAGATACAGCGTCCGATCGATAATGCTGACCGCGGCTTCGCCCCACTGCTGGATCGCGGCCCCGTCCGAATCGGGAATCTCGATGACGATCCGGTCCCGACCGATGGTGACCTCGCCGTCCGGCGTCGACGCCTGATCCGCGAAGCTGCGCATCTGGTACTGGAGCAGCCGTTCGGTCGACCCGGTGATGTCGACGGTCTCGGCGTCGAACTCGAAGGTCAGCACCGCGCTTCCGTCGTCGGTCTCCTCCGCCGTGACGTCGAATCGGTGGCTCGAGAGCTCCGGTGCCGGGGCGTCCTCGTTCATCGTGTCGACGGCCTCCTCGACGGTCACGTCTTCCTCCTCGGATTTGAACTCCTCGTCGTCGAATTCGAACCCGGAGAGCGCGTCTCCAGGCGGTTCGTCGGCGTCGTCGGTCTCGGATTCCCCGTCGGCCCCAGCGGGTTCGGGTTCGTCTCCAGCCGTCTCGAGGTCGGACTCGTCACCCGCATCGGGTCCAGTGTCGGTGTCGGACTCGTCGTCCGCATCGGCACCGGTGTCGGACTCGGCGGCCGCGAGTTCAGTTTCGCTCGAGTCATCGACGAGATCAGGAACGTCTGTGCGAGCGTCTGCCTCGGCGGCTCCTTCCTCACCGCCGGTTTCGTCCTCGCTATCGGCCTCGTCCGCTTCATCTCCGTCCTCGAACGATAGCACGTCGATCTCGTCGGGCGATTGCGGGATTTCGTCGGTGGCCGCCTCCGCCGATTCGTCCGCCTCGAGTCCGGCGTCAGGATCGTCCGCGGTCTCGGGCTCAGCCTCGCTTTCGTCAGCGTTTGCAGCGTCGCTTCCATCGCCGTCTTCGGCCTCGCTTTCGTCGCCCTCCTCGAGCGCATCAGCGTCGTCGTCCGCGGAGTCCGCTTCTTCGAAGGGGTCAGCTGTAGTCTCGTCTGCCGGCGGCGCTGCGCCCGGCATCGGCGTCGCCACGGCGTCGTTCTCGTCGCTCGCAGCCGCCTCGTTCGCGTCGCCCGGACCCGCAGCAATCACGCCGGCGTCGTCGGATTCCGACTCCGAGCCGTCCGGGAGGGCGCCGGCGATCGTCGGGCGGGCCGCGTCGATCGCCTCGTGGTCGAGCGGCGTGGCGTACCACGCCGTTCGATCGGGTGAGGTGATGAATCGGCCGCGATTGCGTTCGGCGTGTGGCTGTTCGGCCGGCTCTTCCGGAGCATCGGATTCCTCGGCTGCTGGCCCTTCGTTTGGCTGCTCGCGCTCCGGTTCGTCATCCAGTTGTGGACTCTCATCGCCGGTTTCGTCATCGTCTGCGTCCACTTCTGTCGGCTCAGCGGCTGCCGAATCAGCGGCCGGATCGTCTGCGGCCGGCTCCGCCTCCGATTCGGACTCCCGCCGGGCCGCTTCCGATTGTTGCTGATACTGGGGATGGGACGCGGGCTGCGGTCCGGCGTTCGGCCCGTCCTGTCGGCCGGGAGCCGCCTGCTGTGGTCCCGCTGCCTGTTGCTGTCCCGCCTGTTGGGCGTGTTGTGCCTGCTGGGGCTGGTTCGCGCCCGGGCCGGAGCTGATCGTCCCGCCGCTCAGATGGAGTTGGGTCCCGCCACCACCGCCGGGGCCGTTCGACATGCCATCCAAGCTGTGGGCGATATCCGTCAGATCGTCGTCGATATTGTCCTCGAGTTTGTCGATCTTGTCGCCGACGCTCCGCAGAGCGAGGGCCACGTCCCAGAGAACGACGACGCCGAAGAACAAGAGTGCGAGGAAAACGGTAACGGCGGCTCCACCGAGAAGCTCAGTACTAGCTTCGACCATGTATGCTACTCTTTGAACCGATAGGTCGTTCGATATATAGACCTTGTGCCGTAACACCGATAACACTGGAGTGAGATCGGCCGGAGACCGACGAACGCGCCGCTCTATTCGCTTCCCCCGGATCCCACCTGATATACACGATCAAGTATCTGTCCGATATGTTACAACAATTCGAACCGCAACCGGGCCACCCTACAACTCAAGCCAATCGGTGGTCGTGTCCGCTTCCCGGAGGTGCCACCGCTGTTCGTCGGTCCCCTGTCGGGATCGAACCGTGACGACCGCGTCGAACAGCGGTTCGAAAAGTGCGACGGCGTCGTGGTCCGGCGCGAGCGGCACGTGATAGTGGCCCATCCCGCTGGACCGATCGACCCGTGCGGTCAGCACGTGCAGCAGGCGAAACACCGTCTCGGCGTCGTACTCCTGGAGCAGCGGCACGAGCGAACCGACACAGACCCGAAGCGCCGACGGCTCGAGCCCGTCGGCGTCGTCGTCGAATTCGTTAATCGTCTCGATAATTTCGATCCCAAGCGCTCCGAGCGACGCCCCCTCACCCCCCGCCGGTTCCGCTCCGGGTTCAAGCACCGCCCTCGAGTCGATCGTGCGGACCCGTTCGGCTCCGTCGCTGTCGGCGTTCTCACAGGCGACGCGATCGTCTTCGGTGGTGACAAACAGTCGATACCGTGTGTCCCGGTTCGTCCCGCCGAGCAGCCGTCGACAGACCCGCTCGTGTGTCCCCGTCGACGCCCCGACGAGCAAAACGTTGCTCCCCTCCTCTTTGAGCGCGTCGAGGGTCCGCGCGAACGTCGCACGGTCCGACACGACTGCCCCACCCTCGTCTTCCATTCGTCTTATCCATCACTCGGTTCTATCATAAAAATTGTGGCAGCATCGGTCGGAAACGGCCGAACAAGCGGTGAGTCGTACCGCTCGGAAATCCGTTCAATCGTCCGACTTTTGATACCGGCGGTCGTAGCACGCGCATGGACGACCACGACGACGAACTCGTCGACGCCGTTCGCGAACTCGCGCGAACGATCGACGACCTCCGCGAGGAACTCGACGGACCGCACAGCCGACGGCGGCCGCCGCTTCGCCCGCCGACCCCGCGGGAACTCTTCCGATTCACCGACGAGGTAGCGCTGCCCGCCGCACTCGCCGTCCTCGAGACGAGCGTCCGCGCGCTCGAGGCGTTCCAGCGCGGCCTCCGCGTCGTCCGAACCGAACGCGAGGCCCGCGACCGAACTGGAGAGGCCGTCGAGGCGACGAGCGAGCGCGCGAGCGAACTCCGGCGGACGACGCTCTCTCAGCTCGATACCGTACTGGCGGAACTCCAGCGCGCCGCGTCCGACGGCGGGCTGCCCGCCGACGAGACGGCTCGAGACCTTCTCGAGGAGGCGCGTGACCTCCGCGACGACGTGGACAGTCGCCTCCGGGACGCTGCCGACCGAGAGTCACAGCCGGGCGACGCCGGACCCGATCGACCGGAACCCGAAGGCGGGGTCACGATCGATATCGACGACGGGCCGCTGACCGACGACGAGACAGCAGCGGGCGACGCCGACGACGGCCGCGACTCCGCCGTCGACGTCGACGCCGAACTCGAGACGCTGCGGGATCAGTACGCCGACGAGGGTGATGGCGACGACTCGAGCGAGACTGGAAGCGATGACGCAGGCTCAGACGATGATGGCGACGGTACGGCTGCAGACGACACCGACGCTGGTGCTACCGGGTCCGACGACGGCGACGACGAAAACTGACGAACTGAGGCGACGCGAAATCGATGCGGTGTGAAACTGCGACCGCGTGTTTTCCCGTCAGACTGGCTCGAACCGGTAGCCGTCCCACTCCTGACTGTCGGGCTCTCTGATGCCAGCGCTGGGTTCGCGGAGTTCCTCGGCGTAGACCGGCCGAACCTCGTCGCCGGTCTCGACATCGCCGGTCGTCAGCTGGCCGATCGCGCGGACCGGTTCTCCCTCTACGTCGAACTCGACGATCGCGAGGTGGTTGGGTTCGCGGACGCCCGGCGGCGTCGCGGTGCTGGTCGTCCAGGTGACGACTTCGGCGGTGTACTCGCTGAGGTCGATCGTCTCGACCGGCTCCGCGCCGCCGGGCCCGCGCGGGTGGCCAGGGTAGGTGATCGATCCGTCGTCGTAGCGGGTCGCGTCCATCGTCATTGTGCTGCCTCCATGATCGTCGTAATCACGCAGTTGCCGAAGCCGCCGACGTTACAGCACAGCCCCACGTCCGCGTCGACCTGTCGGGGACCGGCCTCGCCGACGAGCTGTTCGTAGATCTCGACGCCCTGTGCCACGCCGCTGGCTCCGAGCGGATGGCCCTTCGACTTGAGCCCGCCCGACGTGTTGATCGGCAACTCGCCGGTGTCTCGCTCGGTGTAGCCCTCCTCGACGAGTTGCCACGCCTCACCCTGCTCGGCGAAGCCGAGTCCCTCCATCTGCAGGAACTCGAGGATGGTGAACATGTCGTGGAGTTCCGCCACATCGATGTCTTCGGGCTTCGTATTGCTCATTTCGTAGGCCCCGCGACCGCTCTCGACGACGCCGCCCATCACGGTCGGGTCCTCGCGTTCGTGGACGACGTGGGTGTCCGTCGCCCCGTCGATGCCAGAGATGACGACGTACTCGTCCGCGTACTCCTCGGCCACCGACTCGGGACAGAGCATGAGCGCCGCCGAGCCGTCCGTGATCGGACAGAAGTCGTACAGTCGCAGCGGATCGGCCACGATCGGCGACTCGAGGATCGTCTCGAGATCGACTTCCTTCTGGAACTGGGCGTGGGGGTTGTCGACGCCGTTTTTGTGGTTCTTAACCGCGACCTTCCCGAGGCTCTCTCGAGGTGCGTCGAATCGCTCCAAGTAGTGCCGTGCCGTCAGTCCCGCAAACGACGGCAGCGTGACGCCGTGTTTGTACTCCGCGGGGTGGGTCAGCGACGCGATGACGTCGGTGGCCTCCCCCGTCGTCTTGTGGGTCATCTTCTCGCCGCCGACCAGCAGGGTCATATCGCTGGCCCCGCTGGCGACCGACTGCCACGCGGCGTAGATGCCCGCACCGCCGCTGGAACTCGTCTGGTCGACTCGCTGGGTGTACGCCGGCATCGCGTCGAGGTCGTGTGCCAAGGCGTTCGGAACACCCGTCTGTCCCTCGAACTCGCCGCTCGCCATATTCGAGACGTACAGGTGCTCGACATCGTCGGCCGCGACGCCCGCGTCCTCGAGACACTCGATCCCGGCCTCCGCGAGGAGGTCCTGAATCCACTCCCCCTCGCGTTGCCCGAACTGGGTCATCGAGGCACCAATGATTGCAACACGTTCCATATCCTACCGGACTCGAGTCAGTAATTTATAACTGCGGGTCGTCGCCGCGGACGGGGCCGTCCGCCGCTTGCGCAGACGGGTGCCAAAACGCAACGCGCCGCGTCGGCAGTCTGTCGTTGCGATCGGTATCGTCGCCACTGAAAGCGGGTGTCATAGAACTATTTACATGGTGGTTGTTTCCACTGGACAACTGACTGAACACACTGGTAAGGAGATCTGCTTACTGATCGATGATTTGTTCTTGTTCAGAGAGGAGGTTTTCGTGTTCGTCACGCGCCTCCTCGTGTGCCTCAACGTCCCCTTCGTCTCGGTCTGAGAGTTCCTGTAATCGATCTTCTTTTCCATAGAGGACAACGGTATCTCCCGGTTGAATCTCTGTATCAGGACCGGGGGCACCAATATAGTCACCATTTCGCTCAATCCCGAGCAGGATTACTCCTTCGTCAGAGAGATTCAAGCCTTTGGCTGTATCATTTGCCAACCATTCGTCTTCGTTGATCTCAACTTCGGCGACGCGATATTCACTCTGCAGACCGAGTACCTTCGTGTAATCTTGGATGGCAAGATCCGTCGTCTGGTCAAGTGCCCATTCGATAATTGGCGTCACTGCTCGATTCAATAGTCGGCTTCGAGCGAGAAGAATAATCCCGACAACGCCACCAATAACGTAGATGAGGGTAAGAAAGTCCTCGCCCTCGGCGTTGATGAACGATAGAAGGACCGACGCAAGCACACTCACAACCCCGATGCTTCCGATTCGGATGAGCCAGATGACAATCGTTCGTCTGCTCGACTCCGAGACTGTAAACTCTGCTTCTTCGGTTGTGTACCCCGCTCCCGAAAATGCTGATGCTGCCTGAAATGTGGCCACGTCCGATGAGAGACCAGTCATTCGAAGTGCAATCGCTCCGATTCGAACCACTAGTAGTGCGAGGCCAAAGATGATGAAAACGGACAGGATTTGATTGGTCGCCACCATGAGATTGAGTCCCACAGATAACTGCAAAAAAGACGGGGTCTTCATTACGGGATCGCTATATGAGCAGACTGTATTGACCGATTCTAGAGAGTTGGAATAGGGCTATGCCAACCGTTCTATGACACCCTCTCTGACAGTCACTGTACCCCTGATCGCCGGAGGCTTGCGATCAGCCTGTAACTCGTTTCAGTGGCGACGATAGCCGAAGGTTCTTTCACCCGAGGTGACTATAAATGGTGATAGAATGCGGGACGAAGCGCGTTCGGTCGATCCCGGACTTGGCCGCCGAGACGATGTCGCGGGCAGCGACGCCGGTATCCGGTCCGACCTCGCACGGACGGATCTCGACCGGCATCTCGCGCTGTTCTACGACTCGCCGACGGCCCAACTCGAGATCGCGGCGGCGTTCGTCGCCGACGCGCTCCGCGACGGCCGGCGCTGTCTCTACCTAACGGACACGAACACCCCGACTCAGATCAGGGCCGCCCTCGAAACGACGGATATCGACGTCGAAAGCCGCCTCGAGGCTGGTGATCTGGAAATTCGGGACGCCACGGAAGCCTACCTCGCGGACGGCTTCGACCCCGACGGGATGATCGACACGCTCGAGGCGGCGTGTACCGCGAGCATCGAGGATGGTTACGAGGGCTTCAGCGTCGCCGGCGAAAACACGTGGTGTTTTCACACGGACGAGTCGTTCGACCACGTCCTCGAGTTCGAGGCGGAGTTCGACGCCACCTGTCCGGAGCTGCCGGTCACGGCGCTCTGTCAGTACGACCTCGATCGCTTTGGCGAACAGTCGATCGCCAAGGCGCTCTGGACGCACAAACAGATCATCTACCGGTATACGATCTGTGACAACCCTTACTACGTGCCGCCCTCGGAGTACCAGTCCTCGGCGGATGTCCACCTCGATTCCCGGCTCATGCTGGAGCAACTGTACGATCTCACGCGGAGTCGCCGCCAGATCGAACGCCGCGAGCAACGCCTCGCCGTCATCAACCGCGTGCTCCGGCACAACGTTCGCAACGACCTCAACACAATTTTGGGCACCCTCTCGCTCGTTCGGGAGCGCGACGAGATCGACGATCAGTCCCGCCAGCGACTCGAGATCGCCGAACAGTGTGCCCGAGAACTCGTCCAGACCGCGGAAAAAGCGCGGGCCATCCAACAGGCCGTCGGCGAGAGCGAGGTCGAAACCCCGACGCTCGGTTCGGTCATCGATAGCGCAGTTCGCCAGCTCAGAGAGCGTGCGCCCGGAGCACAGATCGAAGTCACGGGCGACGAGCCGTCCCAGACGGTGCTCGCGGACGCGGCCCTCGACGAGGCGCTGCTCGAACTGCTGACCAACGGCGTCGTCCACCAGTCCGCCGCCGAGCCGACCGTGCGGATCACGGTCACGAACCGAACGGACGAGTTCGTCGGCCTCGAGATCGAGAACCCGGGAGACCCCATCCCCGAAAGCGACCAGCAGGCGTTACAACACGGGACGGAAACGCCGCTGGAACACGGCAGCGGGCTCGGCCTCTGGCTCGTCAAGTGGATCGTCGAACAGTCGGCCGGCCGACTCTGGTTTCCCGAAAGCGACGGCAAAACGTGTCGGATCGGTATCGAGCTGCGCACCGTCGGCCGGATCGGTGTGCAAGCGCCGAACCCGGGCAATAGACCGGTCCGTTAGGCCGATTCGGCAGCCGCCGTCCGGAGATCGCTTGCACGAGAACGTGCCTGCGAGACCACCGCGGGCCGGGCCTCGAAGGAGACGATGACGTCCCCGTCACCGTAGGTGACGTCGTCGACGTGTGCGTTGTCGTGAATCCACGACACCACGCTCATCGTGTCGTCGGTCATCGGCAGCATTAGCCGCTCTTCCTCCCAGTCGGGCAGTTCGTGGTCGATCCGCTCGAGGAGGGTATCGACGTTGAGTCCCTCCTCGGCGCTGACGGGGACGGGGTTCGGCGCGAGCGACGAAAGGGCCGCTCGCTTCTCGGCGAGTTCCTCGTCGCTCACCTGATCGATCTTGTTCAGCACGGTCACGATCGGGGCCTCGTTGCGCTCGTAGAGGGTGTCGTGGGAGGTGACCAGCTTCTCGTGGATCTCGTCGATGGGCTCGCTGACGTCGACGACCAGCAAGACCAGATCCGCACGGTAGACCGAGTCGAGCGTCGACTTGAACGACTCGACCAGCCAGTGGGGCAGATCGCTGATAAAGCCGACGGTGTCGGTCACCAGCACGTCCCGGCGGTCGATCGCCGCGCGCCGGGTCGTCGTTCCCAGCGTCGTGAACAGTTTGTCCTGTGACTCGGCCGTCGGATCCAGATCCTGATGGAGATCCTCGTTTTCTTCGACCTCGAGATCGGTCGCGAGCTGGCGCAGCAGCGTCGACTTGCCGGCGTTCGTGTAGCCGGCGAGCGCGACCAGATCGAACCCGGAGTCCCGGCGGCGTTCCCGCCGGTGTTGCTCGGTCTGCTCGATCCGCTCGAGCTCGTCGTTAATCCGGCTGATCTGGTCTTTGATGTCCCGCTCGCGGCTCTCGTCGTACTCGCCCAGACCCATGAAGCCGGGGTGTTCCTCACGTTTGGCGAGGCTCGTCTTCGCCTCGGCCCGCGGGAGTTCGTATCGGAGTTCGGCCAACTCGACCTGGAGCTGGGCCTTGCGCGTCTGGGCGCGCTGACCGAAGATCTCGAGGATCAGCGTGAACCGGTCGATGACCTCGACGCCGTCCGGCAGGAGCTGGCCGAGGTTGTAGGTCTGATAGGGACCGAGCCGGTTATCGAAAATGACGGTCGTGGCGTCAGTTTCCGCGGCTAAGTCGGCTAACTCTTCGGCTTTGCCCTCGCCGATCTGGAGAGCAGGATCCGCCCGTCTGGACTGTGTGACCTCGCCGACGACGGTGTATCCCGCCGCGCGGGCCAGATCGCGAATCTCGCTCGTATCGGCCGTACCGGAATCGACGCGCTTGACGATGATCGTGTTCATGCAGGGAGCTGTCTTGCCGCCGGGCGTGGTCTGTCGTGCTCGCGCGAGCGCCGCCGCTGGTCGAGTCTGCGATTCGTCGGTCGCACGCGCCGGCCGCGCGGGCCGCGTCGGCGGTGCTGACACCGCCGCGTGACCCCGAAGACGCTAATGATGCCGGCCACACACCTCCGTTAGACGCACGTGATTCATGCTCACCCGTACGCGACGGACCGTCTTGAATCCCGCGCCCGACGCCATCTCGCGATTCCGGGAACCGCTGTTCGCACACTCGAGTAACGACGATCGAACGGCGAGTTACCGACGGGCGACGGCCGCCGAGTGGCCGCCGGCAGACGATCAACGACGGCCACCTCTGCTACTGTCGGTCAACTCCCGCGACCGGCGGAGACCGTGTAGTCGACCACAACAGTCATACGAACCGACTCGAATGGGACCGAGTAATGCTAGATCTCGATCCGACGACTCTGGGCCTCGAGTTCGGGGGCGGCGCGGTCGTCGGCGGCCTCATCGGGTTCGCTGCGAAGAAAATCGCGAAACTGCTGGCGATCATCGTTGGCGTCCAACTGATGGCCTTTCGCTACCTCGAGTCACAGGGGATCGTTATCGTCGACTGGAACCGGCTCTCGGCCGGGATTTTGAAGACCCAAGCGCGAGCGGAGGGTGCGGCGGACATCCACTGGCTCCAGTCGATGATCTCGACGCTGTCGATCGGCGTGGGCTTTACCAGCGGCTTCCTGATCGGGTTTCACCGCGGATAGCCGACACGGCGTCTCGAGTGTGCCGACCGACTCGACTTACCGCGTTCGCAGGTCGTCTTTGTCTTTGACGATTTCCGTCTCCGCCTCGCCGCTGGTGTGTTCGTTGACCGTGTCGTAGAAGTCGTTTTGGAGCCCGGCCGGGAACGTGAGGACGCCGATCCACGAGCCGTCGCCTTGCCACTCCTCGCGCTCTAAGTCGCCGAACTGGCGGATCTTCGCCTGCGCGCTGCCCGCGTGGTCGGCCGGGACGTTGACCGCGACGGTAATCTCCTCGAACCGGATCGGGATGATCGGCCGCAGGGCGTCGAGTGCGTCGTCGACCTGCTCTTGAACCGGCTCCATCGGATCGACGGTAAAGCCGGCCTCCTCCAGAGCGTTCTCGATCCGTTCCGGCGGATGGGGCGCGTTGTCCATCTGCGGGTTGACCGCGTTGCGCGTGATCGTGTCGATCAGCTGCTTGCGCTTCTGTTCTTGCATCTCGCGGCGCTGATCGGCCGTGATCTGGATCTCGCCCCGCTTGATCACCTCGGGAATGATCTCGAGTGGCTCCGTGGTATCGAAGACCGTCTCGAGGTCGGACTCGGCGGGCCGGTCGCCCCGCGAGGCGTCCTCGAAGACGTCCTCGGCGGCGATGACGTCCTCTAAGTCGCCATCGAACTCGTCGCGTTTGATCTCGAGTGCCGCGTCGGGATCGACTAACACTTCGAAACGCGCCCCGTGTGACTCGAGTCGCGCCGTCACTGCCTCGTCAAGCGAAATCATACCTGACGGTTCCGCCGCCAATGAAAAGAGTGTTTCCCGATTTGAGCGGCGATCCGGTCGCTGATCGCGGCTCGTAGACGGTTGAGTCACACACCCACACATAGCGAAGAAGTCGGAAAACGGCGGTCGGAAACCGACGGTGTCTCGATTACTCGGCGGGCTCGTCGTCTTCGGGCTCGTCCTCGCCGTCGTCGAGGACGTCGTTCTCCTCGAGGTGGTCGGCGATCCGGTCCTGATCGAACTGCTCGAAGGTCTCGGTTTCGACGTCGATGGTCGCCAGCCCCACTTCGTTAGGGAGCAGGGAGCCGTCGTTGACCGACGCGAGTGCGTCGAGTGCGAGTCGGATGCCGCCGTCGAGGTCGGCCTCGTCGTCGTAGTTCTCTTCTAAGTAGGTCTGGAGTTCGCCGCGGTCGGAGCCGACGGCCAGGGCCTTCCACTCGTAGGGGGTCCCGGAGGGGTCGGTCTCGAACAGGCGCGGCTCGCCGTTCTGGATGCCGCCGACGATCAGCGCGACGCCGAACGGTCGGGCACCGCCGACCTGCGTGTACTGTTGGATGTGGTCGGTGACCTCCTTGGTCAGCGTCTCGACGCCGATGGGCTCGCCGTAGCGCAGCTGGTTGACCTGCGTCTGGCGGCGGGCGAAGTCGATCAGCTGGCGGGCGTCGGCGACGTGGCCCGCACTGGCGATGCCGACGTGGTCGTCGGCCTTGTGGATCTTCTCGACGCTCGAGTCCTCGAGCAGCGGGGAGGGGACTCGTTTGTCGACGGCCAGCACGACGCCGTCTTTCGTTCTGACACCGATACTCGCCGTGCCTCGCTTGACCGCCTCGCGAGCGTACTCGACCTGGTAGAGTCGGCCGTCGGGCGAGAAGATCGTGATGCCGCGGTCGTACGCCTGCTGTTGTTGTTGTCCCTGCATAGTATCACACTAAATGGTAATCGAGGTCTGTCGCGCCCACGAACGCCTCATCGAGTCGCACGTCCCCAACGTCGTCCCGCAGGACGGCGACTCGCTCCTCGTTCCCGAACACGACGTTTCTCTCTTCGGAATCTTGCCCGTCCCGTCCTAAATAGTTTTCTTCAGCCGCCCGGATCGTGCCACTGATACCGCTGACCCGAATTCCGACGGGAGCGCCGTCTATCTCGTCGATACAGGCCACTGCCGCGCGGGCGGATTCGGTCTCTCCGCGGCGGACTTTGACCACTGCGTCCCCCGTTCCGTCGGCGAACCGGAACCTGACGACGCTGAGATCGGCGTCGGCGCTGCCCGGATCGCCCAGCAAGTTCTGGCCCGCGTACCACAGCTCCCGCTGGAACGACCGCCTGCCAATCCGCTCGTCCGGCCAGGTCTCGAGTTCCACGGCGAGGTACCGCCAGCGTGGTCGGAGGTGTTTGGGGAGGTGTTTCATGCGTTACTCGGCGGCCGTCTCGTTCGCGGTCGGACTGCGCTCGGCGACCAGTACGCCCACCTGATCGTGGACGCGCTCGACCGCCGTCAGCGAAAAGCCCGCGTCGGTAAAGGCGTCGGCGAGTACGCCGACCGTCGCCGGATCGTCGACCTCGGGCGAGTAGAACGGCTCCTCGGGATCCGGCTCGCCGAAGAACATCACGTCCCCCAGCACGAACTTCCGGGGCTCGAGGGCGGCGATGACCGCGATTGCCTCGCGCTTTTCCTCGTCCGAGAGGTGGTGCAGCGCGAAGTTCGAGGTGACCACGTCGACCTTCCCGTCGTAGTCCGGCTCGCGGAAGGTTCCCTGGCCGAACTCGAGGTTCTCGAGCCGCTCGTCGGCGGCCTTGCGCTCGGCTTCGGCCATCATCTCCTCGCTGATGTCGCGGCCGACGACGCGGCCGGCGTCGGGGGCCAGCGCGAGCGCGATCGCGCCGGTTCCGGTGGCGAGATCGAGGACGACGTCGTCGCTCTCGGGGGCGGCGTGTTCGACTACGAGGTTCGCACAGGCGTGGTACTCCTCGGACTTCGACTCGTCGTACTCGCCCGCCTTCTCGTCGAACCGGGCGGCGTGTTCCTCAAGACTCTTCTTCATACCTGCCACGTTCGACCCCCGGCTCAATGAACGACTCGGACTGAACGTGCCGGTTTCGCTCGGCCAGCCGCCCCCACTCTGCGAGCCCGTCTTCGACGAACTCGCGATCGAACCCGATCTCCTCGCCGAGCGCTTTGAGTTCTCGAGGTGCCCGCAACTCGAGGTGGGAAGTCGGATCTGCACTGACGACGTAGGGCGCATCGTAGTGGTCAACGATTTCCCGGAGTTTTCGCAACGACTGCAGAATTCGGACGCGGCGGCCGCCGCTCTCTCGGAGGACCCCACTGAGGTTGAACTCGATGCGAACGCCGTTCTCGACGGCGGCTTTCGCCAAGACGTGATTGAAATCGCCGTTGCCGGTCATCGGATGGGCGAGCACGTCCACTTTCGCCTGTTCGACGGCAAAGCGGTTCAGCGCTGTCGTCCCGCCGTGTATCCCGACGATCGTCTGTGAGGTCCGAAAGTTCCCAACCGACCCGCTCGCCTGCTGTGGGTCGTCGGCCCGGATCTCGACGCCCTCGACGACATCGATCCCGTACTCGTCGCGGATTTCGTCGGGATCGTACGCCGCTCGAGCGTCGGCGTGATTGCGGACGACCACGCCCTCGAAGCCGTAGTCGGCCGCCGTTTTCGCGACTCTGGCGACCGTGCTCTCTCCGTCGGGACGGGCGTGGACGGCCTCGTACATACTCGAGTCGTCTCGCGGCGGCGACTTGGGGTTTGCGTCATGGGGTAGCTCGAGAATGGACCGCCAAACTAAACGGCCGGGAGCGTGGCTCGAACGACAGTGAGAGTCGCGCGACTCGGGGGAGGGCAGGCGCTCACCCGGTCACGACCGCGAGCGAACGCAGTGAGCGAGCGGGCCGACGAATGACTCGAAGCGAGTGAAACGAGCGGAGAGGAATGAGGAGTGCTTTTGATCAACCTTTTACCGAGGGACGTCACGCTGTGCGGCGAAGCCGCCAGCGTGACAGACCGCAGAGTAAAAGGTTGTTAGTTTAAGATCGACTGCGCGACCGTCGCGAGCTGGCCGTTGTCGGCCTCGTTGAGCCGGTCGTCGCCGATCTTGAGACGCAGGCGCGGGCGGCCGACATCGATCGGGACCTTCTCGGTGTCGATCAGGCCCATGTCCTCGAGTTTGGTCTTCGTTCGGGAGAAGGTGGCCTTCGAGGCGATCCCCACGTCCTCGCCCCACTTGCTGATGTCGTAGAGCAGGGCCTCGTTCTTGGCGGCCACGAGCAGCGAGATGGTGACCTCGTCGAGGCCGTCGCCATCGCCGCGAGCGGTCTCGAGGGAGTCGAGGATGGCGGTGAAATCCTCCTCGGCGGCGGGGCTGATCTCGTCGGCGAGCGTTTCGCGAACGTCCGTGATCGGCGGCGTTCGCAGGTTGAAATCGGCGGCGTCCGCCCAGCGGTCGGCGTAGGTGTCGTAGGTGTCCGCGACGAAGCTCTCGTCGTCGGTGATGAGCCCGCCGACGCGGTCGCCGGCGTGGACGATGGCGACGACGCGGTCCTCGCTGACGACCAGCGAGTTTTCGGGGGCCGCCTCGAGCGTTCGCAGGGCGAGTGCGCCCTCGCTGATGAGGTCCGCGGCGTTCGAGGCGACGATGAAGTCGTCCATGACGTCTTTCAGCGTCCGTTCGTCGGCCAGCATGTGGACCGACGGCAGCTCGCCGTCGAATCCGGTCGCGACCGAAACGAACTCTTCGATGGCATCGCGGGACGGGTTGACCATGTAGATGTCGCCGCTTGCGTCCTCGAGCACGGACTCGAGAATATCGTCAATTTGGTGGTTGAGTAAATTCGAGGTCATGTGTATACAGAAGTAATCGAGAGCACTCTACTTAATTTTGGTGGCCATTTGCACGGCAGAACTTCTCCTCTGGAGCCTGAAGCGGTAATTTTTGTCCGTTAAATCGTTAGTTCGCCGATGAAATATCGATAACACTTACATGCGTCAGGCGGTACGGATCGCCGTCGCCGCGGATCAGGTCCGAATCGCCAGCCCGGCGGCGATAGCTATCAGAAATAACTATATGCAAGCAGTTCGGTAGTATCGTCCTGTATGGATGTTCGACACGGGCGGCTGTGGCAGGCCGGTCAGGAATCGGTCAATGGCGCAGGAATCCGAGCGAAAACCGAAACCGATCGATCGTCGCGACGGTTCGTGATGCGGGCAAAGCGCGTCAGTACGTACGGCGGTCCGTAACTGCGGCTAGCGATCGAATCGACGGCTCAGATCCGCCGACCAGTAGATGTCGCCGTCGTAGATCACCGACGCTTCCGTCTCTCCGAGCATGGTCGCGAGTTCCGACTCCGTCAGCGTAAAGCTCGATTCGTTGCCACAGAGGTAGGCGTACTCGTTGGTCTCGGTGTGGGGAAAGTAGTACGAGCCGATCGCCCGCGTCGAGTAACAGTCGAGGGTCAGCGAGTACCGCCGGTCGCCATCCGTCTCGAGTTCCTCGAGCGTCGCGGTTGTCGGAAGCCGGTGTTTGCCCTGGGCGAGCGAGTGCGTACCGTCCCCGACGACGGCGTAGTCTTTGCCCATCATGATTCGTCTGCGGGCGAGGCCCATCGCGCGTTCGATGCTGAAGCCGTGGACGAGTAGCTTGGCGAACGTCGAGCCGACCTTGATCGCGTGGTCGTTCAACACCGACCTGACCGTGACGGCACCGGCGACGCTGCCCTTCTCGATCAGTTCCAGTCCCTCGTAGAAGGAGCCACAGGCGTTGAGAAAGAAGGTCTCGACGGTACAGCGGTCCAGGCTCGAGGTCGCGAGCGTGCCGTCGGGACAGCACAGACCGTCGGTCTCGCAGTGGCCGATGTAGTGGACGAAGTCGTGGTTGTCCTCGAAGACGCGGGCGAGTTCGGCCGTCTCGAGGGACTCTGCGACGGTGACGTCCATCGACAATTCCTCGGAGCGCTGGCGGTAGATCTCGGCGACGTCGTCGTGTTCGCCGGCCATCTCCGGATCGTTCAGGACGACACAAATCGAGGTCGCATCGCTCGTCCGCTCGAGGAATTCGAGGCGGTTGTGATAGGCGTCGGCGGTGGATTTGAAGACGTCGATCGGGACGCCGTCGGCGAGCCAGCCGTGGGTTCGACCGCTCCGGAGGTCGGGCTTGACGATATCGACCGAAGCGACCTGTCCGGCGCTGGCTCTGGGCGCTGGACTGGCCTCGCTCCGTTCGCCCGCGCCGGGCTCTGGGCCCCGATAGAAGTCCTCGAGCGAGCGTTCGACCAGTTCCTGACCCTCGAGTTCGGAGGTTCGGGGCGTGTAGATCATGCTCAACCGGTCGAGCAGGAACGGGAGCGTTTCGACGCTGTCGTAGGTCGGCGCGACGTACGTCGAGAGATGCCAGTCGGGGAGACGGTGCTCGATCGCCGCGTAGGGAACCCCGAGGTAGGTCGCGAGTCGCTCTTGCGGGGAGGCGTGATAGAGGGCCTCGGCGTCGAGATCGAGCGCCTCGAGCAGGCTGCCCTCTGAGAGGGTCGTTCCGTAGGGGCCGACGTTTCGGACGAGACAGTCGAGGAAGAACGTCTTCCGGAACAGCCGCTCGACGTCACGTTCCAGGTCGGGCATCGGCGAGAGTTCTTCCTCGAGACCGCGATCACGGAGTCGGAGTCGCGGCCGGTCGCGCGTCGAACCCGTACGATTGCCGCGGACCGCGTCGGTCGTCCGAACGGTTGCCTGCAGGTAGTACGCCAACGGCGCGGTCACGAATAGCGACTCGTAGTCCGGCGGGACGACCAACTCGATCCCGTGGTCGGCGGTGTCGGATCGAATGCAGTCGGGGATCTCGAGTTCGTCGCCGTGTTCGATCAGCGACGGGTGGCCCCGCAGCGTGGGATAGGATCGGTCCGGACCGTCCGTTTTGTGCGAGGCGGCCATGTGTGTAACCGCCTCGGCGATCGCCGACGGGGAGTCGGGGACGGTGATTGTCCCGGCGGGGAACTCGTGGCGACAGCGGACCCCGAGAGTGACCCGGGTTCGCTCCGGAAAGGAGACGACGATCGATTCGTAGTCGTCGGTCTTTTCGATCGTGGCCCGCCCGGCGAAGCTGAGGTAGGACTTGATCTCCGTGTCGATATCGATCACGTACTCGTCGGGCGACAACACCAGCGGCTCTCCGCTGGGGTCGAGTTCGTACTGTTCCTCGAGACCGCGGGAGAACGCGTAGACGACCGCGTGCGGGAACCGGAGTTCGCTCGCCGTCAGGACGACGGTGTCGTCGACCGGGCGCGAGATGTCGTCGCCGGAGCCGTCGACGACGAGTTCGTCACCGGTGACGGTTAGCTCGGCGGTATCCGCATCGGTGACGTGGAGAGTGTCGCCGTCTACCGCCCACTCGATCATTCGGTTGGATGAATGTCACTCGGACAAGTTAGTTGTATCGGGGTGTGATAGAGTGACAAACGCGGGCACAATCGACCGACGCCGTCGCCGCGGCGGTCAACGATAGTGGCCCGACTTGCCGGGGAAGGGTACACTTATACAGCCGCCTGACCGCATTTCGAACATGAACCACGATCAGGTTCGGGACGTCGATCCCGCCGTCGCCGACGCCCTCGAGGGCGAGGTAGACCGCCAGCGAGAGACGTTACAGATGATCGCCAGCGAGAACCACGTCAGCGAGGCCGTCATCGACGCGCAGGGCAGCGCCCTGACGAACAAGTACGCCGAAGGGTATCCCGGCGAGCGCTACTACGGCGGCTGTCAGTACGCCGACGAGGTCGAGGAACTCGCGATCGAGCGAGCACAAGAGCTGTTCGGTGCCGAGCACGTCAATGTCCAGCCGCACTCGGGCACGCAGGCAAACCAGTCGGTCTACTTCGCGATGCTCGAGCCCGGCGACAAGATCCTGTCGCTGGATCTCAACCACGGCGGCCATCTGAGCCACGGCCACCCGGCGAACTTCACGGGCCAGCTCTACGAGGTCGAGCAGTACGAGGTCGACCCCGAGACGGGCTACATCGACTACGACGACCTCGCCGACCACGCCGCCGAGTTCGACCCCGACATCATCGTCTCGGGGTACTCCGCGTACCCGCGCGAGATCGAGTGGGAGCGCATTCAGGACGCCGCCGACGACGTCGACGCGCTCCACCTCGCCGATATCGCCCACATCACCGGCCTCGTCGCCGCCGGCGTCCACCCCTCGCCGGTCGGCATCGCCGACTTCGTCACCGGCTCGACCCACAAGACCATCCGCTCGGGTCGGGGCGGCATCGTCATGACGAGCGAGGAGTACGCCGACGACATCGACGCATCCGTCTTCCCCGGCGGACAGGGCGGCCCGCTCATGCACAACGTCGCCGGCAAGGCCGTCGGCTTCAAGGAAGCCCTCGAGCCCGCGTTCGAGGACTACGCCGAACAGACCGTCGCGAACGCGAAGGCACTCGGAGAGAGCCTCTCCGAGCACGGGTTCTCGCTGGTCTCGGAGGGCACGGACAACCACCTCGTGCTCGTCGACCTCCGCGACAGTCACCCCGACACTACCGGCGGCGACGCCGAGGAAGCACTCGAGGAGGCCGGCATCGTCCTCAACGGGAACACGGTGCCCGGCGAGACGCGCTCGCCCTTTAACCCGAGCGGCATTCGCGCCGGGACGCCGGCGCTGACCACGCGCGGCTTCGACGAGGACGACTGTCGCAAAGTCGGTGACCTGATCGCTCGCGTTATCGACGCCCCCGAGGACGAGGCCGTCATCGAGGAGGTCCGCGAGGAAGTCGCGACGCTGTGCGACGAGAACCCGCTGTACGAGTAGAAGAGTTGCTATCGGTCCGACCGGTTCTCTCGGACCGGATCATCGTCCACCTTCTCACCCGACGACAATTATTGCAAGGACGGCGATAGCGATCGCCGCGGCCAGCGTGATCGCCACGGTGAGACCGAGCCCGACGACCGGTGAGAGCGAGCGCACCGATTCGCGCGTCGTCGATCTCGAGGCCATAGGTATCCCTCGAACCCCGAGGGGAAGAACGTACGCTTCGACTCAGTGTTCGAGTCGCTCGCAACCGCGCCTGTCACTCGCCGGCACGCGGCTTTTCCGCAGCCTGATCGTACCGCGAGCAATGGCTACACGTCCGACCGGAACGGTGCTGGACGACGACCGGTTGCTCGAGCTCCGGGAGACCGACGAGACGGCGGCCTCGGCGCTAGCGGTCGTGGTGACGCCGGTCGCCGACTCCATGGGTGCCGCGAGCGGCGACCACATCGATTGGGACGTCGACGACGCCGCGGACGTTCCCATGCTCGTCTGCAGCGGAATCGAGGCGGCGGCCACCGCCGACGCGCCGTATCCGCGGCAACTCCGCGAGGAGGGAGGTGAAATCGTCGCCCCCGTCCCCGACCCCCTGATCCGGGCCGATCCGCCCGAGGGGCTCGGTCTCGACCTCGAGAGTTACGATGCCGACGACCCGCTGCTGTTCGACGCCATCACGACCGGCGAGACGATCGGACTCGTCCCGGTTCGGTTCGACGACGGGGAGACCTACCGCGCCGACCCGCTGCCGGGCGTCGCGGACGACAGCGACCCCGTCGCGGAGGGGGTCATCGAGCACGAGGACCGCGGCGATCCGACGCCGCGACCCGAGACGATGAGCGCGCCGATCGACGCCGACGCGTTCGAGTCGGCGATCGTCGAGGCCGACCGCGACGCCTCGGTGATCGACGTGATCGGGATTCTCGAGGCGATCGAGCGCTTCGACCTCGTCGGCACGGGCGATCACGTCGCCGGCGTCCCGCCGTTGTCGGCCGACGAACGGGCCGTCTGCCTGCTCGAGGACGACGTCTGGACGGCGCGGCTCGGCCCCGAACTCGAGGCCGAGGGTGTAGACGTGGACCCGGACGCGCTGGCGGTCGCTCGAGCGGTCCACGAGCGACAGGCCCGACTCCTGATCGACGCGGCCGAGACGACCGAGTACGAGGGGCTCGCCGACGAGTACGCGCTGATTGTGACTGACGCGCGGGACACGACCGAGTGGGACGTGGCCGAACCGGGTCTGAATCGGTAGCGCTTCCCGTTTGACTCGAGCGTCGGGAGGTTTGCCGTCTCGAACAGCGGCCAGCGTCGCGCGCGAATGGTGTGTGCTTCCGCATAACGTATCCTTTTCAGAGAGATTATCGTTATCAACCCACATGGGAAACCAGACGGCCACCGAGATGTACCGGACCAGAACCGACGCGCTGACGACCGACCTCGGTGAGGGACAACCGATCGTCTTCGCACACGGGACGCTGATGGACCGGACGATGTTCGCGCCGCAACTCGAGGCCTTGCGCGAGGAGTACCGAGCCGTCGCCTACGATCTGCGGGCGCGGACGGACCGGTACGCGCCGGGCTACGACCTGTGGGATCTCACCGACGACTGCGCGGCGTTGCTGGACGGCCTCGGTGAGGACAGCGCCGTCATCGCCGGCATGTCGATGGGCGGCTTCACGGCGCTCCGGTTCGCGCTCGCCTATCCGGACCGTGTTGACGGGCTCGTGTTGATCGACTCGATCGCGACCCCGCATCCCGACGAGGAGCGCGCAGAGTACAGCGCGCTGGTAGCGCCCTACGAGGACACACTCGAGGCGCTGCCCCGCGAGATCGCCGAGGGGTCGACGGCCGAACTGTTCGGCGAGACGACCCTCGAGAAGAACACGGAACTCGTCGCGGCGTGGGTCGACCGCTGGGCGACCTATCCCGGGAAAGCGGTCTACCACGAACTCAACTCGTGGCTCGGCCGCGAGGACGTGACCGATCGGCTGTCCGAAATCGACGTTCCGGTGCTCATCGTCCACGGCGAAGAGGATTCGACGCTCCCGCCGTCGCGGGCCGAGCCGATGCTCGAGGAACTGCCCGACGCCGAGATGGAACTGATTCCCGAGGCCGGTCACACCTCGACGCTGGAGAACCCGGAGCCGGTGACCGACGCGATCAGATCGTTCCTCGACGAGCGGTTCTGATACCGTCGGACGAACCGATTCTCGGACCGATCGCACTCGAGACGTCGTCGCGGAACGCCCAGAGCGTCGAGACGCGATCGGGCGGGTGCTCACTTCCGTCCGATAGTCTATAGGTGTTGTACACGGATGTGTGTATTCCGACCAGATTCGGGACGGTTCTGGGCACGAATCCGGGGATTAATGAGCCTCGCGGCCGCCCACTCAGGTAATGACCGAGATCATCGACGGCAACGCCGTCGCGAGCGAGATCCGGGACGATCTGACCGACGCGATCGAGACGCTCGCCGACGCGGGGTCACGGCCGGGACTGGCGACTGTGCTCATGGGCGACGACCCCGCGAGCCAGACCTACGTGAACATGAAACAGCGCGACTGCGAGGAGGTCGGCATCGAGAGCCACCACGTCGACGTCGACGGCGACGCCCCGCCCGAGGAACTGTTCGACACCATCGCCGACCTCAACGAGAACGACGACGTCCACGGCTACATCGTCCAGGCCCCGGTCCCGGACCACGTCGACTACCGCAACGTGATCCGCCGGGTCGATCCCGCGAAGGACGTCGACGGCTTCCATCCCGAGAACGTCGGCCGACTCGTCGCCGGCGACGCCCGCTTCCGTCCCTGTACCCCCCACGGCGTCCAGAAGCTCCTCGGGTCCGCCGATATCGACACCGAGGGCAAGGACGTGACCATCGTCGGCCGCTCGGACATCGTCGGCAAACCGCTCGCGAACCTGCTGATCCAGAAGGCCGAGGACGGCAACGCGACGGTGACGGTCTGTCACTCCCGAACCGACGACCTCGCGGCCAAGACCCGGGACGCGGATATCGTCGTCGCCGCCGCCGGCGTCCCGGAACTCGTCGATGGCTCGATGCTCGAGGACGACACCGTCGTCATCGACGTGGGTGTCAACCGCGTCGACGCCGATACGGAGAAAGGGTACGAACTCGTCGGCGACGTCGAGTTCGAGAGCGCAAAGGAGAAGGCCAGCGCGATCACGCCCGTCCCCGGCGGCGTCGGCCCGATGACTCGCGCAATGCTGCTCTACAACACGGTCAAAGCCGCGAGCCTGCAGGAAGACGTCGACGTCGAGCTCCCCTGATCGATCGATACACGTCGCTCGAGCCTGTTTTTCGATCGCCGCCGCCATCGGATCGGGTCGAAGTTGCGCTCCAACTACCCGATCACCACCCGCCGAGTCCCGCGTTAGTCGATCGAACCGAACTCGAGACTGTCCAGTCGCTCTTGGGCCTGTGAAAACGCGAACTCGTCGCCGCGCAGGCCGTTTGCCAGATCGCGGGTCGCTTCGACGAGCCGTTCGGCGGTCCGCGGGTCGACGTCGCCGTCGAGCATCCGAATCCGCTTGACGTGCTCGCCGAGGGTCTCGAGGGCGGTCCGCTCGCTCGCGGTCAGATTGCGGTCCTCGGCCCACGTCCGGATATCGCGGCGGTACTCCCGGACGGCGTTCGCGTACGCGAGCCCGCGGGCCGCTCGCAAGGTTCGGGGGACGTCCTCGACGGGCGGACGCTCGCCCTGGTCGGCGTCCCGAAGCAGTGAGAGGAAGTACAGTTCTTCGCGGTCCTCGAGTCGGATCTCACGGGCGACGATGTCCGCGACGTGGAGTAGTTCGGTCGCCCCGAGGTAGGTATCATCGAGGTCGCGGAGGGTGCCGGCATTGACGAAGCCGCGCCGGCGGACGTACTCGCGACAGCGATCGCGGGCCCGTTCGGCGAGCTCGTCGGTTGCGGTCTCGTCGATCGCGTTCCGAACGGGTGTGAGATCGAACGCGACCTGCAGGTCCGTGTGCTCGGTGCGTTCGTCGACGCCGACGCTGCGCAGACTGCCACAGGCCGGACAACCGACGCTGCCGGTCTCGTAGTACGACCAACGGGTCCCACACTCCGTACACTCGCGCTCACCCCGGATCTTCATGGGCGGCGGTACGGTCGGGACACCGAAAGTCTCACCGGACCCGTCGCGACGCGACCCCGATCCGTGCGACATGGGTCGAACGGCGACTCGAGGGAGAACTACGGAGAGCCCCTCGAGTCGCGAGCGACACTGAATAGCGGCCGGATAGTCCGGCTACCGACACCGGTCGTCCTTCGGCGAGTGTCGCTTTCCGTGTTATTTCCGGTTCGTTGATGGTGCGCAAGCGGTGACGATCATCAGTTTCTGGGCGTCGTTCAATAGGTGATTAACGGACGGCAGGTGCAGGCCACATAGAAACCAGACGGACCGTCCTACTGGGATATATGTCCCGTAAACGACTGAACCGGCGAACGTTCGTAACCGCGGCAGGAACAGCAAGTGCGCTCGCGCTGGCCGGCTGTGCCGACAGCGGTCCCGGCGGCGACAACGAATCGGAAGGCAACGGAAACGATACGAACGATACCGAAAACGAGAGCGGAGGCGACGAGTCCGAAAGCGACGAAACGTACACCCTAACCGTCACGGTCGAAGACGCCGAGGGAGCGGTCGAAGGCGCGACGGTTACCCTCGAGCAAGCGGGTATGGGGATGTCCGACGACGGCGAAATGGGCAACGAGTCCGAGAACGAATCGGACAACGAGACAGGGATGAACGAGTCGGGGATGAACGAGTCGGACAACGAGTCGATGGCCGACAACGAATCGGGAATGAACGAATCGGATAACGAGTCGGGAATGAACGAGTCGGACAACGAGTCCACGACCGGAACCGACACCGGTCAGGAGTTCCCGATGGAAGACGAGACGGACGAGAACGGCGAAGTCGAGTTCGAGGAACTCGAGGACGGAGAGTACACCGTCACCGCCGAAAACGAGGGAGAGGAAACCGAAGACGACGTCGAGATCGATGGCGACGACGAGGAAGTCACGCTGATGTTCGGCGACGGTGGTGCCGGGAACGAGACCGACTCCGAGAACGGTAACGAAACCGAGAGTGGCAACGAAAGCGAAGACAGTAACGAGAGCGGGTAATCGATTCTCGGCCCTGCGTCGTGTCGTAGCGACTCGAGCAAAGTATTCACTCGAGAACGGCCGTTGTTCGGCCTCCTTTTCCGGTGTGCACAGCACGGAGCGGCGGCTCCGCGGGATCGGCACAGGGGTTGTCCCGTCGCGAGAGCGACCGTTCGCAATCGTTTCACGCCGGAAACAGGGACCTTCTCGAGCGAAACGGCGAAAGCGACGGCGTCCGCGGGCTGCCGGCGGCTTCGCTCGCCGATCGAACCACCGCGTGGCGACTTTTTTCCCCTCTCGGTCGGTAGTGACGGGCATGCGTGACGAAGACGAAATCCGCGAGCAGTACGAGTTCCTCAAAGAACATCTCGAGAGCGACGAGATGCGCCACGACGGCGTCGAGGAGATGTTTACCTACTACAAGCGCGCGATCGGCTGGGTGCTCGAGGAAGAACACATCTAATCGCGCCTGTGCGGCGGGACCCGACACGACTCGAGGTTGATCTGTGTCGTTACATTTAAGTACACTCAGCGGAACCATCCACGTGACGCTTCGCTTGGAGGGCCGAAGCGTCAGCGGGGACCAATTCAGGGCGGCAAGCGATCGCGTGACATTTTCCGTCACGCGATCTGCTTTCCTGTTTCGAATGCAACCACCAGAGTGGCGACGTTCGGCTTCTCTCGATCGATCTCGACCCGTTGTCTATCGTGCTCGTTCAATATAATTGTACCGAAACGTAACTGGTGAACTGTAAACATGAACTGCGCATTATGTGTGGTTCGACAGGGGATTCGTCACGGGTGTTATGGGTCGTCAGCACTGAAAACGAGATGTCTCACTGGTAATAGCCCTCTTTCGATCGTAACAACCCGATAGCCTTATTAAAATTCGACAGTAAGTGAGAGTGGTACTTTCCCAATGTACGACCTGACAGGATTCCAGCGTGACTTGCTCTACGTCATCGCTGGCGAGGACGAGCCCCACGGACTGGCGATCAAGGAGGAACTCGAGCAGTACTACGAGAAGGAGATCCACCACGGGCGGCTCTACCCCAACCTCGACACCCTCGTCGACAAGGGACTCGTCGAAAAGGGCCGGCGCGATCGGCGGACCAACTTCTATACGCTCACCCGCCGCGGCCGCCGCGAACTCGAGGCCCGCCGCGAGTGGGAGACCCAGTACGTCGATCTGTAACCCGACTCGTCGGGAACGGTCGATTCCGTCACGACCACTGGCTACCTGCAGGATCGCTATCGCTCGCCGAGATCCCGGCACGTCGCTTATATGCGATCACGGTAAATGATCTGCAGTGAACGAGGTCGCGCTGCAACTCGCCGATCCGCCCCTCGAGGAGACGGTCGTCCGGCTCGCCCTCGCGAGTGCGCTGGGGATGTTCCTCGGGCTCGAGCGAGAGTGGTCCCAGAAGTCCGCCGGGATTCGGACGTTCTCGCTGATCAGCTTGCTCGGCGCGGTCTTTACGGTCCTCGTCAACGAGGGCGGGGTCGGCGAGAGCCTCCTCTTACTGGGCGGACTGCTCGTCATCGTGCAGGGAATCCTGCTTGCCGTCCAAGGGCTCATGGAGGACGATCCGGCGGAAACCGGTCTCTCGTTGACGACCTCCGTGTCGATGCTCGTCGCCTACGGCGTCGGCTCGCTGGTCGCCGTCGGATTCATCATCGAGGGGGTCACCGTCGCCGTCCTCTCCTCGCTCCTGTTGATCTTGAAGCGGGAACTCCACGAGTTCGCGTGGGGGCTCTCCCGCGAGGAGATGCGCTCGACCACGGAGTTCGCCATCCTCGCGTTCGTCATCTACCCGATCCTCCCCGCGACCTACGAACCCGAAGTTGCGGGCATCACGATCCCGCTCGAGCCCCAAGTCATCTGGCTGATGGTCGTCGCGGTAGCGGGGATCGGGATCGCAAACTACGCGATCGTCTCGACCTACGGCGGCCGGGGCATCGCGATCACCGGCTTCTTCGGTGGGTTAGCGTCCTCGACGGCCGTCGTCGGGACGATGCTCGATCACGTCGACCAGCGGCCGGAAGCGTCTTCCTACGCCGTCGCCGCGATCTTGCTCGCAAACGCCGCCATGGCCGCCCGCAACCTCGCGATCGCGGTCGGCTTTACGGCCGGTAGCGAGAGTGACATCTTGATCGAGGCCGTCGTCCCGCTCGGTGCCGTCATCCTGCTGGCGTTCGCTGTCGCCGCGCTCACCGCCGATTGGCGCGAGTCCGGCCCGATGGAACTCGAGAGTCCCTTCTCGCTGAAGAACGCCCTCGCGTTCGGGGCCGTCTTCCTCGTCGTCCTCGTCTTCGGGTCGCTGGCCGAGACCTGGTTCGGAACGCTTGGCTTCTACGCGACGGCCGTCGCCAGCGGCTTCGTCTCGAGTGCCGGTGCGACGACTTCGGCGGTCGTCCTCTACCGCGGCGGCCAGCTGAGCCCTGCCGAGGCGACGATCGCCATCCTGCTCGCGACGGTCTCGAGCATCGTGGTCAAGGCGCTGTTGGCGGCGACCTCGACGAACGACGGCTTCCGGAACCGGGTCGCGGCCTACAGCACAATTTTGCTGCTGGGCGGGGCCATCGCGTCGATTCTCATCGTCATCTAGACCATCGAGTAGTTTTAGCCGCCGGCGATCGAAGATACCGTATGGACCGAGCAACGGTCGAACCGCAGGTAGACGCGATGCCCGGCGAACGGGCGAGGGAGTGGGTCGACTACCACCACCGGTTCGCCGCCCCGAGCACGTACGTCTACGAGTTCGTCTGGGACGCGAGCCGCGAGGCGGTCGGCCCGTTCTGTACCGACGTCGACGGCAACGTCTTGCTGGATTTCACGAGCCACGTCGCGGCCGCGCCGCTCGGTTACAACAACCCGACGATCCGCGAGAAACTTCGGGAGTTCGACCTCGTCGACCCGCTGAAGATCGCCGGACAGGACTTCTACGTCAGCGGCGGCGGCCGACCCGAGGATCCCGAGTTTCCCGGCCCGACCCAGCTGATGGACCGGCTGGTCGCGATGACGGACCACTACGACATGGACCGGGTCTTCCTCTCGAACTCCGGCGCGGAGGCCGTCGAGAACGCCATCAAAATCTGCTATGCGGCGGGCGGCCACCGCGGCTTTACCTTCGACGGTGCCTTCCACGGCCGGACGCTGGGCGCGCTCTCGCTCAACCGCTCGAAGGCCGTCCACCGCAAGGGCTACCCGGAGATTCCCGGCGTCGTCAGCGTCCCCTATCCCGCGACCGACGAGGCCTACGAAACCCGCTGGCGGACCGACGGTCCCGGCGGCAACGTCGTCGCCGATGCCATCCACCCCGAGCGCGGCGTCGTCGACCCCGACGAGGTCGCCTACCTCATTCTCGAGCCGATTCAAGGCGAGGGTGGCTATCGAGTCGCCCACCCCGAGTTCGCCCGCGACCTCGAGGATCTCCGCGAGCGGTACGGCCTCCGGATCATCGCCGACGAGATTCAGTCGGGAATCGGACGGACGGGCGAGCTGTGGGCCGTCGATCACCTCGATCTCACGCCGGACATCATCACGAGCGGGAAAGGGCTGCGCGTGGGCGCGACGATTTCGCGCTCGGACGTCTTCCCCGGCGAAAAGGGCCGCCTCTCCTCGACGTGGGGCGCGGGCGATCTCATCGCGGCCATGCAAGGCGTGCTCACCATCGACGTCATCCACGAGGACGACCTGCTGGCGAACGTCCGCGAGCGCGGCGAGCAGTTCCGCGCCCGACTCGAGGACGCCGTCGAAGACGGCGACGCGCCCGGCATGATCGACGTTCGCGGTCGCGGGCTCATGCTCGCCGTCGAGTTCGACACCACAGAGCGGCGGGACGCCGTTCTCCGGACCGCCTTCGAGAACGGGCTGTTGACGCTCGGTTGTGGCTACAAGACGCTTCGCCTGCTTCCGCCACTGGATGCCACCGAACGCGAAATCGAGTTGGGCGCCGAACTGCTGCTCGAGGCGACCGAGGCCGTTTCGGAAGACCGGTCGTAGCAGTGATCGGCCGACAGTCGATATCGGCGTCGATCGCGGATACCACTCCTTCTCAGGCCGTTCGAGGCCACCGCCGGTTTCGACGCGAAGATCGCGGCGAATTCGCGCTCCGGATCGACCGCCGTGCAACTGCTCTACCCGCGTTCGGTGGGAATGTCGACGTGTCGTTTCCGTCGGATCGTCCGGCGTCGCGAATACGTCCGTCCGAAGTGGTTTCATCGATGTGGTGGCACCGGAACTACCGCGGCGTTCGCGACCGAATGAGACGGCGAACCGGAGTCACAGCAAACTGAGGACCGCGACCGGACACGGCGCGTTCCGGACGACGTACTCGACGCGCTGGCCGAGGAACGCCCGTCGCGAGATCGGACGCACGCTCGCTCCCATGACGATGACGTCGGCGTCGGTCCGATCGGCGAGGTCGACGATTTCCGCTTCGGGCGACGCCGAGAGCGTCACCGTCGTCAGCACCCTGGCTCCGAGCCGTCTGCCGAACTCCGCCTCTCGTTCGACGATCTGCTCGCCGATTCGGATCTCCCTCGAGAGGTCCGGCCGAGCGGCGAACCGGTCGTCGGTGTGGGGCTCGTCGACGACGTGGACGACCTCGACGAGCGCGTTTTCCTCCGCGCCGATGGCGAACGCGATCTCGGCGGCGTGGCGGTTTGACACCGTCCCGACAGTCGGGAGGAGGATTCGGCGGATGGGGTCGTCGGCCGAATCGGACGGCGTCGCCCCGTCCGGCGTGCTGACGACCAACTTCGGACACGCCGTCTCCTGTACGACGCGGTCGACCGTCGGGGTAAACAGGGACTCGTCCGGGCGGTCGTCAGCGGCCGATTCGCCGAGGACGACGAGGTCGTAGCCGGCGGTCAGTTCGTCGAGAATCGTCCCGGCGACGCCGCCGCGGGCGTTGCGGACGAACGTTCGCGACGGCTGCTCCGGGTCGCGCAGCTGACCGTCGATCGATTCGAACCATCTATCGACTTCGTCCGACGTGTCGGTCGTTCGCTCGCGCCGCTTCGGCTGTCCCGACGTGCTCCGCCCCGTCCGGAACACGCGGCGGAGCACGCCGCGCCGGCCGTTCGCGTCGTCGTCGCTCACGTACATCACGTCCAGATCGATCTCGCGATCGCGGACGAGCGAATCGAGGAGTCGGGCGGCGTACTGGCCGCCAGAACCGCCCCGCGTCGGGAGCAGGATCCTCGTGAGGTTGTTGACGAAGCTCTTCTGTAGGAACTCTTCGCGCTCGATGCGCTCGCGTTCGTCCTCGCTCGGTTCGATCTTGGGGATCGACCACCGCATGATCGCCGGCGCGATCAGCGAGGTCACGATGGCGACCGCGACGATGATGCTGTACATCTCCGTCGTCAGGATGCCCGCGCCCAGCCCGACGGTAGCGACGATGATCTCCATCGCGCCGCGAGCGTTCATCCCGCCCCCGATCGTGATCCCTTCCCACCGCGAGAGGCCGGCCAGCCACGACGCACCCATGATCCCGGCGAACTTCCCGAAACACGCGACCCCGAGGACGACGAGCCCCACGGTGAACACGGTCGAATCGAACAGGGCGGCGACGTCCATCCGGAGGCCGGCGATCGCGAAGAAAAGCGGCGCGAAGACGGCGAGCGTGATCACCTCGAGCATGTGTCGAAGATCGTAGGTGAACCGCTTGACTTGGCCGACCAAGATACCGACGACGAACGCGCCCAGGATCGCCTCGAGCCCCATGTACTGGGTGATCGCTCCCGCCGCGAGCGCGAGTACCATCACCGTCGATATCAGGGCGACGTCGCTCCCGAAGACGTTCCCGACCCAGCGGACGAGTTCGGCGACGAATCGGCGTCCGATCGTAAACGAGAGTGCAAGAAAGAGGAGCACCGAGAGGAGGGTCGTCGCGACGGCTCCGAGATCGAGGACGCCGGTCCGAGCGAGGCCGGCGACGGTGGCCAGCAGGATCCAGCCGATCGTGTCGTCGACCATCCCGGCGGCCAGAATCAACTGCCCGACGTCGCGACGAACGACGTCGAGTTCGATGAGCACCTTCGCGATGACGGGAATCGCGGAGATGCTCATCGCCGTTCCGATGAAGAGGCTGAACACGAGCCGCTGGTCGGGCGAGCCGATGAACGCCACGGGAAGCACCCTCCCCAGCGCGAAGCCGGTCGTAAACGGTACGATGATGCCGCCCAGCGAGAGGATGACAGCCGTTCGCCCCTTACTGAGGATGAGATCGACGTCCGTCTCGAGGCCGGTGACGATCAACAGCATGATGAGCCCGATCCAGGAGACGACCTCGAGCAGGTGAAACTGGCCCTGCGAGACCGCGAACAACGATTCGTAGACCCCCGGTGCGACGAGCCCGAGTACCGAGGGGCCGAGTGCGACGCCCGCGAGCAGTTCGCCGACGACCGTCGGCTGGCCGATCGAACCGAACGCCTCGCCCAGTGCCCGTGCGACGAAGAGCAACAGCGCGAGCTGGACGATGACGAGGAGCAGTTCGTGGTGTCCGAGCGGATCGATAACCTCCATCGGAATCCCTTCGGATGTCCGTGCTCTCGAACACCCGTTTCCCTCGTACTGTGGTCCCGTAGCCACTTCTTTCCACGGTGCTTGATGGGATGATGAAAGTTATCGCGGGCGTACAGTCAAACCGGCGGATATCAGCCGTCCGAAGCGACGACGCGGAACAACGCGAACGTTCGTCTCTTCCTCACTCGCCGCGGATTTCGCTCATGTGGTCGATCCGCCGCTGAACGAGATCGGGTTTGCCGATGTCGTGGCGCACGTGCAGTCCCTCCTCGCCGGCGACCGCGAGCGCGTCTTCCGCGATCTCCTCGGCTTCGGTGATCGAGCCCGCGAGTCCGACCAGCGCGAACGACCGCGAGGTGGTCGTGTAGATGCCGTCGTCGCGTTCGTCGACGCTGGCGTAGTAGAGCAACGCGTCACCCGCACTTTCCTCATCAACCTGGACCTTCGCACCGGCTTCGGGATCGGTCGGGTAGCCGTCGGGCACGGCGTACTTACAAACCGTCGCCTGGTCGGCGAACTCGAGTTCCGGCGGGGCCTCGCCGTCGCGGGCGGCGGTAAGGACCTCGAGGAAGTCGGTTTCGAGAACGGGCAGCGTGTTCATCGCCTCGGGGTCGCCAAAGCGAGCGTTGAACTCGACCACGCGGGGGCCAGTCTCGGTCAGCATGAACTGGCCGTAGAGGATCCCGCGATAGTCCTCGAGCGCATCGACGGTCGCCTCGATGATCGAGACGGCGTCGTCGTAGTCGGATTCGGACATGAACGGCAGTTCGTTCGTCGCGTCGGAGTAACTGCCCATCCCGCCCGTGTTCGGCCCCTCGTCGCCCTCGTAGGCGCGCTTGTGGTCTTGGACCGCCGGCGCGGTCTCGAACGCGCCGTTGGCGACGAACGCCTGGATCGTGAACTCCTCGCCGATCAGCCGCTCCTCGAGGACGATCCGGTCGTAGCCGGACTCGCGGATGTACTGCTTGCCCTCCTCGGCGGTGACCTGATCGCCGATGACCTTGACGCCCTTGCCGCCGGTCAGGCCGGCGGGCTTGATCGCGAGGTCGCCGTCGTACTCGTCGATGAACTCGCAGGCGGCCTCCATGTCGTCGAACGTCTCGAAGTCGGGACAACCGGGAATGTCGTTCTCCGCCATGAACCGCCGCTGGAAGGCCTTGTCCGTCTCGATGCGGGCATCGTCTTCCTTCGGACCGAAGGGGTAGACCCCCGCAGCCTCGAGTTCGTCCGCGACGCCGGCCTCGAGCGGTGCCTCGGGACCGACGACGGCGATCGTCGCGTCGATCTCTTCGGCGTAGTCGACGACCGCCTTCGGGTCGGTCGTCTCGAGCGTCTCGAACCCGGACGCGATGCGGGCGATGCCGGGGTTCTTGTTGCCGGCACAGGCGTACAGGTCGGCCTCGCTGTCCTCGAGCGCGCGGGCGATGGCGTGTTCGCGACCGCCACCCCCGATCAGTAGGACGTTCTCTCGCATGGTCGATAGCGGAACGCACGAACCTGTAAGCGTTGCTCTTTCCTCGAGCGGAAATATGCACGTTCGTGGCTATCATCTCGTCAGCCCGTACTGAAACGAGTCGAGTTGACCGAGCGCCGAAACAATTAAGCGTGATCTGCGCACACATGTATACATGGGCGATACGGAGTACCGAAACGTTCGGCTGACCGAGGACGCGTATCGACGGCTCAAACGTCGCAAACAGGCCGGGGAATCGTTCTCCGATACCGTCGAACGAATCGCCGGTGAGCGCTCGCTCCTCGACCTCGCTGGGATTCTCTCCGAGGAGGAGGCCCAAGAGATGCGCGACGCGATTCGCGAGCGGGACGACCGATCTCGAGGCGAACTCGACAAACTTGCCGACCGAATGGACTCGTGATCGTCGACACCGACGTTTTGATCGACCTGATGCAGGACGCCGACCGGGCGAAACGAGCGGTCTCCGACCTCGAAGACCGGCGCGCCCCGCTTCGCCTTTCGGCGGTTTCCGAGTTCGAACTCTTTTACAGTCTCGAGCGAGTGGACGATCCCAGTGAGCGACGGCGACAGATCGAAACCGTCCTCGAGACGAAGCAGACCTATCCGGCCGACAGCGCGGTGATGAAGAAGGCCGGTCGAATCGACGGCCGCCTCGCTTCGGACGGGCGGGCGATCGGAATCGGAGACACGATCGTCGGCGCGACGGCGCTCGTCCACGAGGAGCCAGTTCTGACGAGAAACGTCGATCACTTCGGACGGATCGACGGCCTCGATATCGAGTCCTACTGAGACCGTGGCGGGTCCCAGAACTCAACGCTAAAGAACCAGCGGACGAAACGGGGCGATAATGCAACAGTATCTCGATCTCGTTGACACGGTCCTCTCCGAGGGCACCCACAAGCCCAACCGGACCGGCGTCGACACGATTTCGTCGTTCAGCGAGCACTACGAGGTCGACTTACAGGAGGGGTATCCCCTGCTCACGACCAAGGAGATGGACGGCTACCGCTGGAACTCGATGCTCCACGAGGTCTGCTGGTATCTCTCCGGCGAGGAACACATCCGGAACCTCCGGGAAGAGACCAAGATCTGGGACGCGTGGGCCGACGAGGAAGGGCGACTGGATACCGCGTACGGCCGCTTCTGGCGTCGGTTCCCGGTCCCCGAGGGCGACGCCCAACTCGAGGGCGAGTCCTGGCCCGACGAGACCCAGCAGTGGGTCACCGAGGAGGAAGACGGCCGCCGGACGTTCGATCAACTGCAGTCCGTCATCGACACGCTCTCGGATTCGCCGAACTCGCGACGGCTCGTGGTCAACGCGTGGCACCCCGCCAACGCGGCCGTGTCGACGCTGCCACCCTGTCACTATTCGTTCGTCTTCAACGTCCAAGGCGACCGGCTGAACTGCCATTTAACCCAGCGCTCGGGCGATACCGCACTCGGCATTCCGTTCAACATCGCGGCCTACGCGCTGCTGACCAAAGTGATCGCTCAGCAGACCGGCTTCGAACCGGGCACCTTCGCCCACACCGTCGTCGACACCCACGTTTACTGCGGCCGCGGCGACCGGGGCGACTGGTATGCCGACAATCTCGAGGCCCTGCAGACCAGACTGGCCGGCGCCGACGAGCGCGGGGACTATCTGGAGATCAAAGACTGGCTCGAGTCCGAAGCGCCGGCGGAAGCCGAGGGCGACGAACGCCTCGACCATGTCCCCGGCCTGCTCGAGCAACTCTCTCGAGAGCCACTCGAGCGCCCGACCCTCGAGGTTGCCGACGTCTCGATCGACGACCTCTCCGTCGACGATGTCGAGCTTCGGGACTACGAGTCACACGACGGACTCGTGTTTTCGGTGGCCGAATGAGCGAAGACCGAGACGCGCTGTCGGCGACCGACCGCGAACTCGTCGCCATTGCAGCCGTCGCCGACAACGGCATTATCGGGGCCGACGGCGACATGCCGTGGCACGTCCCCGCCGATCTGCAGCACTTCAAGGAGACGACGATGGACCACCCCGTCATCATGGGTCGGGTGACCTACGAGGGGATCCTCGAGACGCTGGGCGAACCGCTGCCCGGCCGGACGACGGTCGTCCTGACGAATCGGGACCTCGAGACGCCGGGCAATGCCGTGGTGGCCCACGATCTCGAGGACGCCGTCGACGCGGCTGAGACGGCCGCTCGAGAGCACCACGACGACGCCGAGCGGATCTTCGTCGCCGGCGGGGCGACGGTCTACGAGCAGTTCCTTCCCGTAGTCGACCGGTTGGTCGTAACGGAGGTCCACGACGACCCCGACGGGGACACCTATTTCCCTGACTGGGATCGGAAGACATGGGACGAGGTATCTCGAGACGAGCACGACGGATTCGCGTTCGTCGAGTACGTCAGGACGTGATCACCGTTGGACTATAGTAGCCACTGAAAGTCAGTGCACACCTGACCGCATGACTACGTCGAGGTCAGTGTGTAAATCGTTTCAGTGGCTACTATAGGGAAAAGGAGCCCGGACTCGTGGAATCTACCCGAACGCGAGGGGGATGGAGAACGCGACGGCGGGCCGGCAAAAGATCGGACGGTCGTCGTCTTGGACCATTCAGTACCCGGACAGGTTTATTTCGCTCCGGGCGACGAACGATGTGGTTCCGGTTGGATGGGGGAGCGCCGCCGTCGCGGCCTCTACCAAAAGCCAGACGACGACGCGTTCCCCTTGAATCGGCTCCTCTCCGATGTACTGCGCCGGATGGTAGAACCCGGACTCCACTGACGGCTCCTCGAGTCGCTGTTGTCCGGGGATCTCGCCGGCGCTCCGACGGACGACGACGACTTCCGTGCCGTCGTCGAGCGGCAGTTCGATCGTCTCCGCCCCCTCGGGATTCGTAAACTGGAGGACCGTCCCCGGTTCGCCGACGAGATAGAATTCGGTCCGGGGCGTCGACCGCCCTGTATCATCGACGATTCCCACCTCAACGCCGTCCGTGGTCCCCGGAACGGGGTCCATCGCGATCGTCGAGATGGAGTGGTGAGCGACGGCGTACTCGGGGTCACCATCGTCGTCGGTGGCCCCGTCCTCATCGTCGCCCCCGTCAGTCACATACTCGGTAACGAATCCGGGCCCCTTTCGTCGCCAGACCGGCGTGATGGCACCGTCTGCCCAGAAGTCGTAGGCGAGTTCGTGGCTTGACTGGCCGAACCGGTATCCGGAGTGGTGGTCCTGCCCGTCGGGCGCTTGCGCCCCCGTCTCGTAGTGTGATCTGAACCGGAACCCCGAGGGACGGTCACCCGCTTCGGGGTGCTCGATAACGCCGAGCGGCCCCGGCCCGCCGAATTCGATACTGTGGATATCCCAGCGGAGCAGTTCGCCGGCGAAGACCGGCTCATCCTCCGGGAAGAACCAGTCTAGCGTCGTCTCTCCGGTGCGTTCCGGCAAGCCATATCCAGTGACGGTCATCGGCGACTCGAGGCTCGCAAAGACCGGCGTTTCCCGATACGAGGCGGTAATCTCGACGCCGTGTTGGCCCGGTGGCTCCCAGTCGATGGTCCATCCGGACCGGTCGAACGATGCCTGTATGTCCTCGGTCCGGTGGACGCCGTCGTCCGCGGTGTACCACGGTCGCCCCTGAACCGGGACGTCGGGGACGGCGTCGACGACGCTCTCGTCCGCGGGCACGAGAGCGGCAGCCAGTTCGTGCGGTGGATACTCGACGAACCGGTCTACCGGACTCACGTCGATCACTTCGCCGACGCCGTCTCGGATGTCCACGTAGGCGACTACCGCTTGCGTCGAGTCGTCTTCCGCATCCGCGAGGAACAGGACGATCGGATTCACGCCGCCGTGTCGGATCCCTCTGGCAGACGTGATCGACTCGGAGATCGTAACCAGCGGAAACCAGTCGGTGTCGTCGACGAACGCTTGCACGCGGGAATCGTCGAGTACCCGCTCTAGCTGTTCCGTCTCGGGTTCGGTTGCCTCCCACGCTCGCCAGGAAACGTCCTGTGGTTCGGTGATCGTCAGCGCGACGAGGTCGTCCGTCTGCCGATCGACCTGTCCGTAGGCGACTTGCCGTTGGACGGCAGTGACGTCGAACCGGCCCTCGTCGACCCCGCCCTCGATCTCTATGTCCGGACTTCCCTGCACGCTGACCGTATCGAGGCGACCCGTCAACGGTTCGTACGCCTCGTAACTCGAGATCATGTCTTCAGCGGCGGCGTGGACTTCAGGATCGGACAGGAGCACCTCGAGCGCGCGCCGCTTCCGGTAGGTGTAGAGGGCCGCTTCCTCCTCGTCGAACCGTCGGACTGCTGTGCGTCGAGCGGTCGGAGTACCAGTCACGGCGGTATCGCCCGTCCCTCGTTGCGCCGACGAACGTCCGCTGATGACTCCCAGTCCAACTCCGGCAACCGCAGTCTGTACGAACTGTCGACGACGGACTGCTCGGTCGCGCGGCCCTCCTTCATTGTTATTAGTTACCATAGTTGGGACAGGTCGACGGCGGAAACCGATAAAGTCCACTACCGTTTCCGACGTATGTCGCTGTTGTTTCCACGCACCACTCGATACGCCGTTTATTACTGCTCCAAAAATCGACTTTCCTCGGAGAACTGACCGCGCCTCGAGCACCGATGTCGGAACCGAGACACGTACCGAGGTCGATAGAATCGTCTCCCGGAGCGGTCCTGATACGAAACGCGACGATCCGGGACGAATCGTCCCGATTCCGGCGGTGAGGATGTCGTTCGGATCGAGATCGTAAGCACACGGGTTCGGACACTATAGTAGCTCTTGAAACGATTTACACACCGATCGCAACGCTATCCTGCGATCGGGTGTGCATTGACTTTCAAGAGCTACTATAGTATGGGTGAGCGCTCTCCGTCGCGGTCCGTCTCTCATACCGCCTGACTGTCGCAGGAACGCGCGTTCGGCTCACGATTGGAGTATACGCTGTCACGTTCGTTTCGTTCCCTCGGAATGTGGCAATTGCCCGGACCGACCACTCTATGCCATCACGGTTGGTTTGGTAGTCGACACGATCGAGGAAATCGATTCAGGATGCGCCGGCCGATCGTTCACGGCTGACGATGATTACGAACTGACGCCGCGTGTGCTGTCTCCTCGAGTTCAGGCCCAGTGGACGTACTGGGCCGCCACTCGCGGATGTACGGCAGTCGGCCATCACGGTTATCGCTCCGTTCCGTGGACGACGTAATTTCCTTTTTCCGCTCAACAACCGTACTAGTTCGATTTCTGATACTCAAGAGCCCACGACAGATCTCCGCGAATTCGGGTTTTCGAGCGAAGACCTGTCAGTGATCGAGTCTCCCTGAAGACGGCGAGTCCGAGGCACGGAACGTCTTTCAAACGCGACCACTCGAGGATACTCCCATACTGGTTAAATTAATTGATACGGAAAGAAACGGTCGGCGGCGTTTATTCGATAACTCGGCCAAGGTCCGTCCACCCCGCTAGGGGTGTATGAGAATAATGAGCGAACAAGACACAACAGGCGACTCAAGGCGGTCGTTCATGACGAAGGGTGCCCTCGCAACGGGCGCACTCACGCTCGGAACGGGCGCTTTCGGGACCGCCACGGTTGGAGCACAGGAAGATCAAGTAGCGGTCTTCGCAAGCGATCTCTATCCCGGCGCTGATTTCGACGTTCTCGCGCAGCTTCAGGCGAGCACGACGGTCGATATCCTACAGCTAGACGGCGAAACTGTGTCGGAGATCTCCCAGCCCGACGAGTGGACTGGGCACATCATCCGATACGACATCGGTCAGCAATCGGGAATTACGTCGTTCCTATTCACCCGCGGCGCGGGCCTGAGCTCGGGTGACAGCGGAACGCTCGGAGAAGACGCGTCGGTGCTGAGTCCCGATCTGAACCTCATGAATACGTCGGTAGACGGCGGTGGCGGTGGAAACGGCGATACGGAGACGGAGACGGAGACTGAGACGAACGGCGGAAACGAGACCGAGAGCGGAAACGAGTCGGCCGCCGCAAACGGAGGTGAATAATAATGGTTCAAGATGATGATGACGGACAAGTGCTAGTGTTCACGTACAATTACGAAGCCGGGGAAAGCTTCGACGTCGTCTCACAACTCGAGACAGGGACGACGGTGAGCATCCTCCAGACCGCCGACGAGGAGACCGTTCCGGAAATCTCGCAACCGGACGAGTACACCGGTCACGTCGTCCGATATTCGGTCGATGACGGGCCACAGGCCCCGTCTGTCCTCCTGTTCACCCGCGATCAGAGCTACAGCAGCGGTGACTCCGCGACCCTCGGTGAAGACGCTCAGATGTTCAGTACCCGACTGAATCTCATCTCCACGTCGATCGAGTAACTTATCGCGATCTATTTTTATCGGGCTTGCAGGCAGCGGCCTCTTCCTTGTCGCCGATGGATCTGCACTCGCATCGTTGACATTTCGGAAACATACCGAACAACCGTACGCTTTCGACATATGATAAACGAGACACCGAGGGGTTCGGGCAACTCCGACGGTCCAGCGGCTGAAACCGATTCCTCGAGTACTGTGGCGAAACAGCACCGGCAGACGACAGATTCGGTCGGCGGTGCTTCGAAAGAAGCGAACCGATCGACGGACATCACCGTCGACGTGCGCCCGTCCGACGTGCGTCCATCCGACGATTGCGTTTCGGAGCGGAGGAACGAATCCGAACGGGATCGATCGGTACTGATACCGATACGCGAACATCGGCCGGGAGTGACCGTCCGAGTCGTTGATCGGCTGCCCGCGCCGATCGTCGTCGAACTCCTCAGGCTTCCGAACGACGACACGGTCCCGGTCCTGACACAGCCAGACGAGTACGTTGGCTACGTCGTCCGATCCGAACCTGGGGAGACGCAGGTCCATTCGACGACGGTCGTGTTCACGCGCGAATCGCTCGAGAACGGCGCGTACTATATGCTCGAAGCCAACGCGCAGGTGTTCAGTACGCAGTTGTCCCTCTTGCAGACGACTGTCCGTCGTATCGATTCGCCACCCGGCGAGAACGACGGCGACTAGCAACGGACGGCGACCGTCCGACTCGAGTCCGACCCGATCATCGAGTTCCGTGAGCCCGTGTCTTTTATCGGTCGCGGACCTAGGTTCCAGCATGAATTCCCAGACCCGGCGCAACCGGCTCGACGAAGAGGAGAGCCCCTATTTGCGCCAGCACGCGGATAACCCCGTCAACTGGCAGCCGTGGGACGACGCCGCACTCGAGGCCGCAAAAGAGCGGGACGTGCCCATCTTCCTCTCGATCGGCTACTCGGCGTGTCACTGGTGTCACGTCATGGAAGACGAGAGCTTCGAGGACGAGGCGGTCGCCGAGGTACTCAACGAGAACTTCGTCCCGATCAAGGTCGACCGCGAGGAGCGCCCGGACGTCGACAGCATCTACATGACCGTCTGCCAACTCGTGACCGGCCGGGGCGGTTGGCCGCTCTCGGCGTGGCTCACCCCCGAGGGGAAGCCGTTTTTCGTGGGGACCTACTTCCCGCGGGAGGGTAAACAAGGCCAACCGGGATTCCTCGACCTCTGTGAGCGGATCAGCGATTCGTGGGAGAGCGATGAGGATCGCTCCGAGATGGAAAACCGCGCCGAGCAGTGGACCGACGCGGCGAAAGACCAACTCGAGGAGACCCCGGACACCGCGGGAGCGGGAACCGGTTCGGAACCGCCCTCGAGCGATGTACTCGAAACGGCCGCGGATATGGTACTCCGCAGCGCAGACCGTCAACACGGTGGGTTCGGATCCGGCCAGAAGTTCCCGCAACCCTCGCGTCTCCGCGTGCTCGCACGGGCCTACGACCGCACCGGTCGCGAGGAGTACCGCGAGGTCTTCGAGGAGACGCTGGACGCGATGGCCGCGGGCGGGCTCTACGACCACGTTGGCGGCGGGTTCCATCGGTACTGCGTCGATCGGGACTGGACGGTCCCCCACTTCGAGAAGATGCTGTACGACAACGCCGAGATCCCGCGGGCGTTCCTCTCGGGCTACCAACTGACGGGCGAAGACCGCTACGCCACCGTCGTCTCGGAAACGCTCGAGTTCGTCGATCGGGAGCTGACCCACGACGAGGGCGGCTTCTTCAGTACCCTCGACGCCCAGAGCGAGTCGCCCGAAACGGGCGAGCACGAGGAGGGCGCGTTCTACGTCTGGACGCCCGAGGAAGTCCACGAGGTACTCGAGGACGAGACCGACGCCGCCCTCTTCTGTGCCCGGTTCGACATCTCGGAGTCGGGCAACTTCGAGGGACGGAACCAGCCCAACCGCGTGGCCACCGTCTCGGAACTCGCCGACCAGTTCGACCTCGAGGAAAGCGAGATCCTGAAGCGACTCGACTCGGCCCGACAGCGGCTGTTCGAGGCCCGCGAGGAGCGACCGCGACCCGCCCGCGACGAGAAGGTCCTCGCCGGCTGGAACGGGCTACTGATCTCGACGTACGCTGAGGCGGCGCTCGTGCTGGGCGAGGACGGCTACGCCGCGACCGCCGTCGACGCCCTCGAGTTCGTCCGCGATCGCCTCTGGAACGAGGACGACCGGCGGCTCTCGCGACGCTACAAAGACGGGGATGTCAAGGTCGACGGCTACCTCGAGGACTACGCCTTCCTCGCGCGGGGCGCACTGGACTGCTATCAGGCCACCGGCGAGGTCGACCATCTCGCGTTCGCCCTCGAGTTGGCCCGCGTCATCGAGGCCGAGTTCTGGGACGAAGACCGCGGCACGCTCTACTTCACGCCCGAGAGCGGCGAGTCGCTGGTCACTCGGCCCCAGGAACTCGGCGACCAATCGACGCCCTCCGCGGCCGGCGTGGCGGTCGAAGCCCTGCTCGAGCTCGACGAGTTTGCGGACGAGGACTTCGCGGACATCGCCGCGACCGTCCTCGAAACCCACGCGAACAAACTCGAGTCGAGCGCGCTGGAACACGCGACGCTCTGTCTCGCCGCCGACCGGCTCGAGGCCGGCGCGCTCGAGGTGACGGTCGCCGCCGAGGCGCTGCCGACCGAGTGGCGCGAGGGGTTCGCGTCGCGGTACTTGCCCGACCGGCTGTTCGCGCGACGGCCGCCGACCGAAGCGGGGCTCGACGACTGGCTCGAGACGCTGGGACTCGAAGACGCCCCGCCGATCTGGGCCGGCCGCGAGGCCCGCGACGGCGAACCGACGCTGTACGTCTGTCGCGATCGGACGTGTTCGCCGCCGACCCACGAGGTGACCGAGGCCCTCGAGTGGCTGGGCGAGAACGCGGCGGCCGAGGGCTCGGAAGCGGGGACGCTGGCAGAGGACGAAAGCCCGTTCTGACCGGTCGAGCGGGACGTTCGCCCGCCCGCTCAGTCGTTGGAATCGGACGGTGACTCGAGGCCTGTGTCGGTGACGACAGCTCGATCGGGCAGCGTCGGCGTCGGCGCTCGGCCCAGCGTGAGTAGGCGTTCGGTGCGCGTGATCTCGTTCGGACTAGAATCGTCTTTCTCGAGTCGCTCGAATTCGACGGCCACGCCGTCGGATTCGGCGGCGATCCGCACGACACACAGCTGATAGGACGGATAGAACACCGGCGGAAGCACCCCCGCGACGACGTCGCGACGGTGGAGGCGCTTCAGCCACGTGCCGGTGTTGACGAGTACACGGCCCTCGACGTCGTTTAGCAGCGGACGGTGGGTGTGACCGTAACAGAAGACCGCCGTCTCGGGGCGCTCGGCGAACACCTCGCGGGCGGCCGCCGCGTACGGTTCGTCGGGGTCGACGGTGAGGTCCGTCTCGAATACGCCGAATCGATCGACTGTCTGCTCGACATCGCGGAGGATGAAGTAGAGCGGAACGCCTGCAAGCACCAAGACGCCGGCGATCGCCGCGTTCGCGACGAGGAGGAAGTGGACCGCCTCCCCGACGAGACCCAGCCGGGCGAGGGCCGCGTCCGCCGTCTCGACGGGCATCGCCCAGACGCCGGCGACGTCCAGTCCGGCGAGCACCGCGAGCAGAACGCTGATATTGAACAGTAACAGGATCGGGATCACGGCGTAGCGCAAGAGGGGATTCATCTCGCGGTAGAAGTACTTCGAGAGGAGCCAGCCGGGGACCCGTTCGGTCGGCGTCACCGCCTGGACGTCTTTCAACCAGTTGAACCGCCCCCGTTCGGACAGCCGGCCGGCCCTGCTCGTGACGTTGGTGTTGTAGTAGTAGCCCAGCGGCGTCTCGTAGGGATTGCCGAAGTCCTCGAACCGATTGTTGGGATCGCGCTGATGGCCGTGTTCGAAGTAGATCGTCCGATCGCCGACCGGGCGGGTGATCGACTCGGCCCGGACGAGGTTGACGTTGTACGCGGCCAGCCGCTCGACGTACTCGTCGTAGGCCGCGAGTTCGTTGTCGTGGTTGCCCGGCAATAGCGTGATCGGGACCGAATCGCCCGTCTCGCGCAACTGTTCGAACAGCTCGGGATACCGGTCGGTCAGGACGTCGAACTTCGCAAGCCCGTCGACGTCGGTGAACTCCCACAGCCCGAACGCGTCGCCGTTAATGATGAGTTCCGCGTCCTCCTCGGTCGTCGCTAATCGCTCGAGGAATTCGAGCAATTCGTCGAGGAAGTCGACTTCGCCCAACTGTTCGTCGCCGCCGATGTGGAGGTCGCTGATCACGTAGTAGACCGGACCGTTGCCGTCGGCTGCCATGACGTTTCTCCAACGTCGAAACGGATAGTCCTGGGCCCGTTCCGGAGACGCGTCGCTGGTGTGGTATCCGAGTATCGGGGAACCGAATCGAACGGCCGGAACAGCGACGGGGACAACGGGGTCGCTTACGCCAGTTCGTCCTCGAGTTGCTCGGCGAGCCAGACCGCCGGCGGCACGTCTTCTTCCTCGACGAAGCGGGTGATCTCCACACCGTCGTCGTCCTCCACGACGATCGTCGGGATGTACTCGATGCCGTACTCCTCGACGCCCGGCCCCTGTTTGTCCTGATCGACGTTGACCTCCTCGAGTCGGTCGTCGGGAACCTCGGCGGCCTCGAGTGCCGCACCGAAATCGGGCAGTAGGGCGCGACAGTCCTTACACCAGTCGCCGCCCCAGACCTTGTACACCAGTTCGTCGTTGTGCGCTGCGAGCGTATCGACCGCGTCTTCGTAGGACGCCGCGTCCCACGTGGGGTTCGGCCGCATGGTCTCGAGACTCATACGCACGGATTATGGCTCGGCGGGCTTAACCGCGGTGTTTCCGACAGGGGAGTTCGCTCGAGTGGTTGGCCGCCCTCTCGTAACCGGCCGACCATCCACCGCCGGGTGGGACTGAAAGGGGCTTTCGAGGTGTTTGCGGTCCCCGGTCTCGCTTCGAAGAGAGCGCGAACGACACTGCCGACTTCGTGTAACTCGTTACAGCAAACAGTATACGTCTCGACTCCCTATGGCTGGCCAATGAAAGGGAGCATCCTGGATACCATCGGGTCGCCGCTCGTCCAGGTCGACTCGCCGGAGGGTGCAACGGTCGCGGCCAAGATCGAATCGTTCAACCCCGGCGGCTCGGCCAAGGACCGGCCGGCCCGCGAGATGGTTCGGGCCGCCGAACGCGACGGGCTGATCGAACCCGGCGACTGGCTCGTCGAACCGACGAGCGGGAACACCGGTATCGGCCTCGCGCTGGTCGCCGCCGCCCGCGGCTACGACCTGACGATCGTCATGCCCTCGGACAAGTCAAAAGAGCGCCAGCAAGTCATGGCCGCCTACGGCGCTGACCTCGAGTTAGTCGACGGCGACATGGAAGACGCCCGCGCCCGGGCCGAGACGCTCGAGGCCGAGGGCGCGATCCAACTCGGCCAGTTCGAGAATCCCGCGAATCCCGAGGCCCACTACAAGACGACCGGCCCAGAGATTCTCGAGCAGGTCGGCGACCGGGAGATCGACGCCTTCGTCGCCGGCGTCGGCACCGGTGGCACGATTTCGGGCATCGGACGCCGACTCCGCGAAGAGTTCCCCGAGATGGAGATCGTCGCGGTCGAACCCGCGCGAAACGCCGTTCTCTCGACCGGCGAGTCCGGTCACGATGACTTCCAGGGGATGGGGCCCGGCTTCGTCAGCGACAACCTCGATTTGGACCTCATCGACCGCGTCAAGACCGTGAAACTCGAGGACGCCGAAGACGAGTGCCGTCGCCTCGCCCGCGACGAGGGCGTCCTCGTGGGCCAATCCAGCGGCGCGACGAGTCTCGTCTCCCAACGCATCGCTCGGGAGATCGCGCAACCGGACCTCGAGTGTCCGGAGGTCCCGACCGCGTTCGACGAGGGGACGCAACCGGCATCGCCGGAAACCGACGGCGGCCGAGCGGCCGACGACTGCCCGCTGGTCGTCACCGTCTTCTGGGACAGCGGCGAGCGCTACCTTTCGACCGGGCTCTTCGACTGACCCGCGACGAAAAGCGCTCTTTTACCTACCCGAACCCCTTTTAGGAACTGCGCCGTACATTCAGATCCGATGACATGCCCCTCCAGACGAGCGGTATTAGGCGGAACGGCCTCGGTAATCGCGCTTTCGGCCGGCTGTCTCAGCGGCGATGCGGACGAAGGGTCGCCCAGCGACGACGGAACCGGCGATCCCGAGGACGACGGCGACGGCGAAAGCGACGACCTCCCCGACGCGCTGGCCAGTTACGAAACCCAGGCCTTCCAGACCCCGGACCGGACGACGTCGCCGAGCGCAGAGTTGCTCCAAGATCGCGACGCGGTCGACGACTGGCTCGCCGTACAAGAGTCCCCGCCCGAGTCGCTGACCGACTTCGTCGAAGAGACCGACTTCGAGGTGTCGGTGCTGGCCAAACTCGAGGCCGGCGCGCCGACCCCGTGTTACGAGATGGCTCTCGACTCGATCGACATCGACGAGAGCGAGGAAAACGACGACGCGCTCGCGCTCAGGGCGACGGTTCAGGAGACGGCCGACGAGACGGAAGCCTGTGCCACACAGGAGACGACCGTCGGCCGACTCGTCCGGGCGACGTTCGAGTCCGAGCCGCTGTCGAAGCTCTCGGTCAGTATCACGGACCGGCACGGACAGGCCCACGGGATCGCGGTGGCAAGCGAGAGCGTGTCCGAAAGCACGAGCGAGAGCGACGGCGGAACCGACAACGAGAGCACGAGCGAAACGAACGGTTCTACGGATAGCGACTCGGACAGCGAGTAACGCGGCCGACAGCTCGAGCGGCGAGTTACGGTGCGTATTCCGCCTCAGTCAGCCGGACGACGAGCGTGTCCTCGACATCTCGGAGATCGTACTCCGGGATTTCGCCGTCGGTCCGGCGGACGTACAGCGGCTCGACGAGGCGATACGTCGGCTCGGCGACGCCCGGCCGGTCGGACTCCTTGGAGCCGTCACCGGCTGCGGCCGTCCCACCGTCGACCCCGCCTTCGGAGTCGGCAGCCGCGTTCGGGCCGGACTCAGCGTCCGGGCCGGTGTCAGCGTCCGGGCCGGTGTCAGCGTCCGGACTCGAGTCGGCGGCCCCGTCCCCGGCGTCGTCAGCTGACTCGGCTTTCGGCTCGGCTCGCTCGAGGCCGTAGATCTTGCAGAATTCGGCCGTCGCTGCGGGTTCGATGTCGCCGTTTCGGAGCGCTTCGGCCAGCGGCCGCGAGAGCCACTCGTCGTCGCTAATGCTCGGCTCCTGGACGAGCGCCTCGTCGACGAATCGGGTCAGATACCAGTTGAGGTCGTTCAGCAGTGAGACGGCAGCGCCGACGCTGACCGTGTCGAGGGCGAGCGAGTTCTCGAACGGCCGCGCCAAGTCGTACGTCGCCAGCGCTTCGCGAGCCGTCTCGCGGGAGAGCAGTTCGTACTGGAGGTTGGTCCCGGCCTCGCCGATGAGACAGACGCGGGTCACTATCGTGTGGTGGGAGCGACGGTGTAATGTCGGTTTCGGCTTCTAGCTGAGTTTCTCGGGAGCTGCCACGTTCGACGCGTGAACCCCTCTGCAACGACAGCGATGATGAAAGCCCCTGCTCCGTTCGACTCGAGGGGCTCGCTGTGCGCTTCGCGGTTCACTGCGTTCACCGCTCCAGTGCTTGCATCGCCCGTCTTCGCCGAACGGAGCAGCCCCTTTCAGTCCCACCCGGCAGTGGCTAGCTGCGTCGGCTACGAGCAGACGGGAAAACGGTGAGTCACAGTGGTTAGGGCTCAATCAGTTCCGCCCGCGTTGCGGCTTCTTCGGCCCGCTCGAGCAGGTCGTCCGGCTCAGCCTCGAGCAGCGGTTTTAGTCGGGCGTTGGTTTCCACTTGATCGGGCGTGACGCGGTTGCAGCCGGCGTCCATCGTCGAGTCGGTGTAGGTCCCGATCTCGCGGGCTTGCGCGACGATGTACTGTTTGTCTCGAGTCAATAGCGGGCGGTGGATCGGGAGCCGGGTCGCGCGGCTGGTGACGCCGAGGTTCCGGATCGTCTGGCTCGACTTCTGGCCGGCGGCCTCGCCGGTGACGATGCCGTTGGCGTCGACGCGTTCGGCAAGCGATTCGGCGGCGCGGTAGAAAAAGCGCCGGAGCGAGAGCATACGACCCTGCTCCATCTCGTCGACCAGCAGGTCGACTGTCTCGCCGCCCGGAATCCGGTAGACCTGCATGTCGTGGTTCGGCGCGTACTCCGAGAGGAGTCGGACCGTCTCCATCGCGCGGGCCTCGTGGTCGATCCCGCCGTAGTCGCCGAGGTCGACGTAGGCCGGGACGACCGGGCTGCCGCGTTTCATCATCTCGTAGGCCGCGACCGGCGAGTCGATGCCGCCGCTGACCAGGGCGATGACCGGTTCCTGGGAACCGAGCGGGAGCCCGCCCGGTCCCTCGCGCTGCTCGAGGTAGACGAAAGCGATGTCCTCGCGGACTTCGACGCCGAAGGTCAGGTCGGGATCGTCGAGGTCGACTTCGGGCTCGAACTCGTCCTCGACGGTCTCCCAAATCGCGGTCCCGGCCTCGCGGGCCAGGTCCTCGCTGTCGTAGGGCAGGCTCTTGTCCGAGCGGCGGGCGTCGACCGCGAACGTCCCGCCGTCGTAGTGCTCGCGGGCGGTCTCCTCGAGCACCTCGAGGATCCGCGCCTTTTCGGTGCTGACAGTCAGGGCGGGGCTGGCGGAGACGACGCCGAAGGTGTCCGCTGCGGCCGCGGTCGCGTCCTCGACGGCGTCCGTGTCAGTGTGGACCAGCGGCCGGTTCCACCGGCGCTCGACCTCGCCGGGGATCGACCGCTCCGCGAGGAGGGCCTCGAGGTTCTCGGCGAGGAGCCCCTCCATGTACCGCTTGACGGTGTTGCTCTTGGTGTTGAGGTCCCCGTGACGGATGAGGACCGTCTCGGCTCCCGGCGGGTGCATGGACTGTGATAGATGGCCGCGGCTATAAGGGGGTTACGAGGACGGGATCGGGCTCGAGCCACGACGGAGCGGGGCTCAGACGACGGATTCCTCGACCGTCGGGCTCAGACTTCCCGTGTAGCTGTAGATGCCGGCGATGAGAACGACGCCGGCCACCAACGGAACGATCGCGCTGAGGGCGTACAGTACGTCGAAGCCGACCGCGTTGGCGAACGGCAACGAGATCAGCGGCCCGAGGCCGCCGCCCACGTCGCCGAAGATGTTGTTCGTCCCCATCGCTCTGCCCATGCGATCCTCGGGCGTGAGGTCCGCGAGCAGGGCCGTCAGGGGACCGCCGACGCCGCCCTGTCCCGCGCCGATCAGGCCACAAGCGAGGACGACGGCACCGAAAGAGGGCGCGACCGTGAGGACGACGAACCCGGCACAGCTGGTCGCGAGGAAAGCGAGGAGCACGGGCATGCGAGCCCCGACGGCGTCGCTGATCTTCCCGCCGGAGACCGTAAAGACCGCGCCGGAGAGGGCTGACACCGCCATCAACAGTCCGGACGTTCCCTGTTCCCCGTAGTCGATACCGTAGCCCGCAAAGTCCAGCGAGAGGGTGAGCGTTTCGACCTCGAGGTATAGGACGAGCGTCGAGAAGAGCACGCCGATGTACGCGAAATAGAGCCCGAAGTTGACCAGTCCGACGGTGAGCGCGGGCAGGGTGATCTCGAGGTCCCACGGTTTGATCGATGAGTCCGCGGACTCGACGTGGGTTTCGGGGACGATGAAAAAGGCGATGACGCTCGCGAGGGCAGCGAAGGAGGCCGCGAGCACGAACGCGGTCACGTTCCCACGCAGTTCGCTGACGATTCCGCCGAGCACCATGCCGGCGGGGAAACCGAAGGTGATTCCGGCACGGACGATGCCCATGCTCGTCCCCCGCGTGGCGGCCTCGCTGACGTCGGCGGTGATCGTATAAGCCGTCGCGAACACGAGCGAACTCCCGATTCCCCACATGACCCGCGCGAGGATGAACCAAACCTCCGGCATCGCGGACTCGATCGCGATCACGTAGCCGAAGGTCGCGAGCCCCTCGATCGCCAACCCGGCGACGAACGGTTTTCGGGTGCCGATTCGGTCGACCAATACGCCGGCCGGCCCGTTCGCGACCAGCCGTGTCCAGCGGTTCGCAGAGAGGATAACGCCGACCAGAAAGGCCGAGATTCCCAACACTTCGCCGAGGTTCGGCAGGATCGGAAAGACGACGCCGCCGCCGAAGCCGACGAAGAAGGTGCTCGCGACGACGGCGTAGACGACGGGACGGGCGGTCGATTCCGAACTCGAGTCTGCCATTAGCGGCCTCCGTATTTCGATTCGGAACCCGGTACGCCGGGCCCGTTCTTGAGTATTCGGGCAGCACACTCGCCGTGCCGGTTTCGGGTACTAACTCGCGGTAACGGACTAGACCAAGGCCGGTGCTCGAGCCGGGAACGTGAGACAACGTGTACGGAAAACCCGCGGCTCAGAACGTCGACAGCTCGCCCTCGATCACGCTACGCGTGATCCCGGTCACGTCGGCGAGTTCGCGGTCGACGATCGCTTCGACGTCGCCTTCGACATCCGAGACCGCGACGCCCTCGTCGGTGACGACCTGCACGTCGGCGACGTGGGGCTGGTCGATCGGCCGGCCGATCTGACTCAGGAGTCGCACGCGCAGGTCGCGGATGCCGTCGACTTCGCTCACGACGCTCTCGGCGATTTCCGTCGAGAGCAGGTTGTAGATCTTTCCGATGTGGTTGACCGGATTCTTCCCGCTCGTCGCTTCCATCGACATCGAGCGGTTGGGCGTGATGAGCCCGTTCGCGCGGTTGCCGCGGCCGACGGACCCGTCGTCACCCTGCTCGGCGGAGGTGCCGGTGACGGTGAGATAGATCGAGCCCTCGTCGTAGTCGTCAGCCGTGTTGACGTGGACATCGACCGCGCGGTCGGTGTGTTCGCGTGCGACGCCGTCGACGAACTCGCGGACATCCTCGACGGCCGCGATGTAGTCGTCGAGATCGGCGATGTAGTCGTCGACCATCGCCGCCGCGACGGTAACGTCGATCTCGTCGCCCTCGCGCTTGCCCATGATCTTCACGTCCGGCCCAAGTTCGGGGTTTTCGTCGGCATACTCGCCGTTCAGCCGGTGCTCGGCCTCGAGGACGATCTGTTCGGTCTCGGTCAGGGGCGCGTGGCCGACACCGAAGCTGGTGTCGTTTGCCATCGGAACGGATACTTCGTCCTCGCCGAAGACCTCCTGAAGATCCCCGCTGCCCTCACCGAGTTTCACGTCGACGACGATGTCCTCGCCGACGGTGAGCTGGGGGATGTACTCTTCGAGGTACTCGCGGGCGGCCCGCAGCGCGATGGTTTCGGCGGGGATGGTCTGGCCCTCGTAGTGTTTGGTCGCGCGGCCGACGATCAGCAGATAGATGGGATCGATGACTTCGCCGCCGCCGAAGGCGGGGGCGGCCTCGCCCGCCACGAGTTGGGTCTCGTCGGTGTTGAAGTGCAGTACCTCGCCGACGCGATCCAAGTACTCGCGTGCGAGCGCTCCCGCGACGCTCTCGGCGATCCCGTCGCAGATGGAGTCGGGATGTCCGATCCCTTTTCGCTCGACGATTTCGACCTCTTGGTCCTCAACGGCTTGTCGATCGATAGACTCGATCCGGATGTTCCGCTCGCTCATTGCCGGGACTTGACGGAGCGGAGTCGTATAACTTGCGGAAACAGATACGGGTCAGAAAATACCCCTGAGTTATGCGCTCGCCCGCTCAGGACTCGAGCAGCAACCCGAGATACGAGGTTCGGAGCTGGTCGGCCGGGTCGAGGTCCAATCGCTCGAGGACGTCGTAGGCACCCTCGCGAGCCGCCTCGAGTTTGGCTTCGCTTTCGACCTCGGTCTCGACCTCGACGTACTCGCCGACATCCTCGACCGAATCGAGGGTGACGGTGTAGCCATCGAGCGAGAACCGCTCGCGCTCCTTGCGGACCGTCGCGGCGGGCTCGAAGCCGAGGTTCGTCAGGATCGCGTCGGTCTTCTCGTGGTTCGCGACGCTCGTCTCGACCTCCTCGCGGGTCTTCGACTCGTCGTCGACGAGCGGCCCCTTGTAGGTGACCCGCGTCTCCGCGGCGGCGTCTTCGGGGCGCTCCGAGCGGATCCGCAGGGCTTCGTCGGTCTCGGCGAACTCCCGATGGGGCGCGTCGTAGTAGGTGTCGACCTGGACGACCGCGCCCTCGGGCGTCGCCTCGAGAGCCCCGAGACGGTCCCGAACGACCGTGAGATCGGCGGGGACCTTCACTTCGACCTCGTACATGGGCGGGTGGACGGACGGGGGTCGTAAGTATCGGTCGCTCTCGCTCGAAAACGCGGTACTTAAATGTAGACGGCCGGACGTACCACGTATGACCGAGGAACAAGAGGCCGAGCTCGAGGAGCAGGCCGATGACGTCGATGAAGAAGTAAGCGAGGACGCAGCCGACGAAGCCGAGGGGCTTCAGGAAGGCGATTTCGTCGAACTCGAATACACGGCGTACACCACCGAAGACGAGCAACTCGTCGACACGACCGACCCGGAGGTCGCCGAGGAAGAGGGCGTCGACGATCAGGGCCAGGAGTTCAAGCCGCGAACGATCGTTCTCGGTGAGGGCCACATCTTCGAGGGCGTCGAGGAGGCCATCATCGGCTCCGAACCCGGCGATTCCGGCACCGTGACGATCGCTGCCGAGGACGCCTTCGGCGAGTACGACCCGGACGACGTCCAGACCGTCAGCGCCGAGAAGATCGACGAGGACGACCGTTACCCCGGTGCAAACGTCCAGATCGAGGGCGAGCAGGGCTACATCAGCACGATCATCGGCGGCCGTGCCCGCGTCGACTTCAATCACCCGCTGGCCGGCGAGGATGTCGAGTACGAGTACACCGTCGCCGACGAGGTCGACGACCGCGAGCAGCAGGCCGCCGGCCTCTTCGAGATGTACCTCGGGATGGAGCCCGAACTCTGGATCGAGACGGACGAGGTCGAGGAAGAGGTCCCCGTCGAACCCGACGAGGACGACGAGGACGCAGAGCCCGAGTTCGAGACCGAAACCGTCGAGAAGGAGACGCTCTACCTCGAGGCCACGCCCCAGATGACCATGAACCAGCAGTGGATGATGGGCAAACAGCAGATCGGCCAAGACATCATCGAGAAGGTCGGCGTCGACCGCGTCATCGTCCAGGAAGTCATCGACGGCATGGGTGGCATGGGCATGGGCGGTATGATGGGCGGCATGGGCGGTATGGGCGGCGGCGACATCGAGGAGGCCCTCGAGGACGCCGATGTCGATGCCGACGAAATCGTCGACGAACTCGAAGGCGCAGAAGAGTAACGCAACCCGTCGTCACCGGTCTCCGTCGACCGGAACCTACGCAGATCGACTTTTTCGCCCGCGAGGCCGACACGCCGAGCGACCGCGATGGTCGGCTCAAGGAGCGGGCAGGGCGAGACCGGCATCCGAGACCCGGAGCGGCCGATTCAAATAGTGGCTATTCCTCGACGGCAATCGGTTTGCGATCGCCGCCGGCTGTAACTCACGCGATGTCGCGGCTCGTGTCGATCGCAACCTCCTCAGTGAGCTCGAGTTTGATGGCGTCGGTCGGCTGGCTCCCGCCGCGGAACTTCGGGATCGTCATGTGGTTCTCGAGTTCGGTGCCGGCGATTTCGGTCCGCAGATCGAAGACAGCGTCGGCGGCGTGGTAGGTCCGAGACCGGTTTTCGGGTTCGTCGTCGGCTTTCAGACAGTGGAGGACGGCGAGGCTGCCAGTCTCGAGCATCTTCGTTTTGAGTTCGTTGAGGAAGGCGACGTACGCGTCCGTGTCGGCCCGCTCGAGGACGTCCATCGTGTCGATAATGAGGTTGGCCCCGTCGGGGAGCGCGCCGATGAGTCGAGTCGCCTCCTCGAGGGGGTCGTCACCTATGACGTGTCTGACAGTTGGACTGCCGACCGAAGAGGGAGAGGTCTCGATGGCGTGGCGCACGGCGTCGTCGGAGCGTTCCGTCGAGAGGTACAGCGTTCCGCGTGCGGCCGTGAGTTCGTACAAGAGAAGTTCGGACTGACTGGCCGGCTCGGCGGTGTACGCGACGATACACCCCGGTGGAAGCCCGCCGTCGAGTTTCCGATCGAGCACGTCGATTCCCGTCTCTAGCCGACCGACCATACAATTATGGTCAATAGCTGTAGTGTCTGTATAACTCTTTGCCTTATGTTCACGAACACTGGTACCATGGCCCGTTGGGGCCGGCCACGGATCGGTTCGGTTTCGGTCCGCAACCCGGGCGTCACCGAATGGAGAGATTCAAGGGGCACGCCACAGCCTACACGAACGAATGCGCCACGATCACCTCATCACGAGCAAACAACTCTCTCGGGAGGACATCGAGACCATCCTCGACCACGCGGCCGAGATCGACGCCGATCCGTCGTCCGTCACCGGACGGCACGCGGAAACGCTGCTGGGTCTGCTCTTTTTCGAGCCGAGCACGCGGACGAAGATGAGCTTCGAAACCGCCATGAAGCGCCTCGGCGGCGATGTCGTCGACATGGGCCCGGTCGACTCCTCGAGCGTGAAGAAGGGGGAAACGCTCGCCGACACCGTCCGGGTCATCGAGGGCTACGCCGACGCGCTCGTCGTGCGCCATCCAAAGCAGGGCGCGGCGACGATGGCCAGCGAGTTCGTCGACGTCCCGCTGCTGAACGCGGGCGACGGGGCGGGTCATCACCCGACTCAGACGATGCTCGATCTCTACACGATCCGGGAAAACGCCGGACTGGACGATCTAACGATCGGCATCATGGGCGACCTGAAGTACGGCCGGACCGTCCACTCGCTGGCCTACGCGCTGACGAACTTCGACACCCGCCAGCACTTCATCAGTCCGGAGAGCCTGCAGTTGCCCCGCGAGGTCGTCTACGACCTCCACCAGCAACAGGACGGCGCGGGGATTCGCGAACACGACTCTCTCGAGGAGATCCTGCCCTCGCTCGATGTACTCTATGTCACCCGGATCCAGCGCGAGCGGTTCCCCGACGAGAACGAGTACCAGAAGATCGCCGGCGAGTACCAGATCGACGCCGACACGCTCGCAGCCGCGAGCGACGATCTGACAGTGATGCACCCGCTGCCTCGCGTCGACGAGATCGCGCCAGAGATCGACGAGACCGATCACGCGGCCTACTTCGAACAGGCACACAACGGCGTCCCGGTCCGGATGGCACTGCTCGACCTCCTGTTGAGCGACGACAAGGGAATCTGGGGTGAGACCGATGAGTGACGAACACGACCACCACGACGGCGACGCCGACCACGAACTGCGCGTCAGCAAGATCCGTGATGGTACCGTCATCGATCACGTCCGCGGCGGGCAGGCGCTGAACGTCCTCGCGATTCTGGGCATCGACGGCACCAACGGCGAGGAGGTCTCGGTCGGGATGAACGTCCCCTCCAACCGGTTCGCGCGCAAAGACATCGTCAAGGTCGAGGGCCGCGAGCTCAGCCAGGACGAGGTCGACGTCCTCTCGCTAATCGCGCCGGACGCGACGATCAACATCGTTCGGAACTACGATGTCGTCGAGAAACACCGCGTCGAACGCCCCGAAATCGTCGAAAGCGTGCTCTCCTGTCCCAACGCCGGCTGTATCACGACCGGTGACGAGCCCGTGACCTCTCGGTTTTCGGTCCTCGAGGACGGCGTTCGCTGCTCGTACTGCGAGACGATCGTCCGCGACGAGATCGCGTCGCTGATCGATACCTGAGTCGGGCGACCGCGGCGCTCGTGGGAGGTCTTTCACGGTCAGAAGACCATCCAGAATAGCTAAGTGTTTGCCGACGCATTCTCTACTCGTACATGTCACGTACCGTCAAGATCGTACTCGCCCTGTTCGTCATCGCCGTCCTCTATAAAGTCGCCTTCGGCGGCTCGTCGGATGTCGAAGTCGACTTCGAACCGGCCGAAGAGTAGCGCTCGATTCCGAATCGCTTAGGGGGACGGCGGCGTACACTGAGCTATGTACGGCGTCGTCACCCGTAACGCCGAAGAAGTACGGTGGCCGGAGTTCGATCGCGGCTTCTACGAGGTCAAAGACGTGACCGGCAGGTCCGCCGAACCGATCGAAGACGGGGTAAATATGGTCTCCTGTTTCGGCGACAACGCCGCCGCCGACGCCGACCCGTCGCTGCTCCCCGTCGACGACATGGGGCGGCCGGCCGACCGCGAGCGGTCGTACTTCGACTGGGCCTATATCTGTCCCTCTCGACAGGACTATCGAGAGGGGCTCTTCGAGATCATCGACGACTGCGTCGCCGCAAACGAGGACGTCCGCCTCGACGATATCGGCTTTCCCCGCGCGGAGTACTGCCGCTGTGGCGTCTGTGAGCGTGACTTCGAGCAGAGCGAGTACGACGACCGCATGGAGTGGCGAGCCAGCGTCATCACCGAGTTCGTCGCGGAAGCCACCGATCGCATCCCCGGAACGGTCTACATGACCCTTTACCCCGATCCCTACCCCGGCCACCTCTACGAGCGCGCCGGGATCGATCTCGAGGCCATCGAGCAGTACGTCGACGAGTTCGTCGTGCCGCTGTACGATACGGCCTACGGGACAACCTACTGGCTCGAGACGATCGCGAAGGGCTTCGAGAGCGCACTCGAGACGCCGTTCGATATCGAACTGTACGCGGTCAACGTCGACGTCGACAACCTGATCCACGCGGTCGAGGTCGCCGAAGAGTACGGCAACGGGGTCTTCTTCGGCTACGAGGCGAGCAACGGGCGCGCGGCGTTGCGCCGGATGCAAGCCGACGAGCGCGACGGCGTAACACACGGCAAACCGGACTCCGACTCGGACGGGTAACCGCGAGCCGCCGACCGAGACGGTCGATTCTCAGTTCTTGCCAATCGTCCCTAAGCGGGTATTATGCCCTGTGGCGGCGGTCCCATCCCCGATTACTCGGCGACAGCGCGGTCGTCTCGCCGAGCCGCGGCCGCCGCTTGCGGCCGCCGGTTACCGGTGATTGGGCTCGAGTCCCGACTGCAACTGACGGCGGCCTTTATTTGCGTCTCGGTCGCCCTCAGTCGTGACCGAGGATCGAGCGACCCCGGCTGTAGATCCTCAGGTGATACATATGAGAGACCGACAGACCCAACAGTCCACCGAGACGGACACGGAGCGAATGGCGGAATCGACGATGAACCAGAGCCAGCAGGCCATAGAGCAACTGATCGACCTCCAGCGCAACATGGCCCGCATGACCTTGAGCGCACTCGAGTGGCAGGAAACCGCCCAGCGACAGGGCCTCGAGATGACGAAATCGATGCTCGAGAGCGCGCCGGGCCCGCAGTTTACGGAGTCGATGGTCGAGAGCTATCTCCAAGGGGTCGAGGCCGTCATGCCGGAGATGGAGCAGGTGATGGAACGGGGGATGCAGGCCGCTACACAGCCCCAGCTGAACCAGATGGAGCAGATGGGGAGTCAGATGCAGGGGATGGGCAGCCAGCAGATGAGAAGTCAGCAACGCAGCGGACACCAACTGAGCGAGCAGGGACCGCAAACGCAGCCGACGAACACACAGCCACAATCACAGCCGACGAACACACAGCCACAACCGCAGATGCAGTCGCACGAACAGATGGGCGGCCAGCAGGGACAGGGCGGCCAGTCCCAGACCCAACTCCCCCAACAGCCTCGAGAGGTCCACCAAACCGGCGAGTGGGTCTCACCGGACGAATACGGCGGCGAGTCAGCCGGTGCGACCGGCACCGAGCAACAGCCGATGACCGCCGCGCCCGCTCACTCTCGAGGGGACGAGGCCCAGCAGTTCGGACAACAGCCCCAACAGGGCGGCCGCCAGCCTCAATACGGCGGTTCCGACCGACCGCAGCAGGGTTCCCAGCGACCGTCTCGCGGCCAATTCGAGCAGGGCCACCAGCAGGGACGCCGGACTCGATCGCAGGGAGCACAGCCACAGTCCGAATCGCAACGGGGCTCGAGTCAACAGAGCGCCCCGTCCCGAAGCGGCGACCGGTCGCAGCGCGGCCGGGAGTACGACCAGCCGACGGATCGAAACCAGGCTACGCCGGGCCAAACGGGTCAGGGTCGGCTGCGCGATCAGTACTCACAGCGGATCGATACGGACCGACAGGAAGGGAGTGAGCCGAACCGATCGGCCATGCGGGACACCCAACGACGCGGCCAGCAGTCGTCCGCACAGGGCACCCAGCGCCACGACTCCGAGGGGACCGACCGCGACCGGAATCGCGGCGAGACGGGTCCACCCGAACGGCGCGCCATGGAGGAAACGGATATCACGTCCGAGCAGCCCCAGTCGAACGAGAGCAGCCGTAGCGATGAGGACCGCCCGAATCAGGAGTAATCGCCGTCCCGTCTCGGCGGACTGACGCGACGTCGTCCGCGCCGCCCCGCCGCTCGAGGCGATCGCTGGGAGCGGGCGCAGTCGGTCGACTGCGCCATCACAGAAACAAAATCAGATTCCGACTCGGAGCCGCAGGAGTTCGGCTCGAGAGGCACTGAGAACCGGGGTTATCGAGTGTTGCTTCCGGTGCGGGTATCGTCGTCATCGTCGCTCAGCAGCCCATCGTCGTCGTCATCATCGTCACCGAGGAGGCCATCATCGTCGTTGGTGTCGTGCCTGTCGTCGTTATCGTCACCGATGAGGCTGTCGTCGTTATCGTCACCGATGAGGCTGTCGTCGTCGTTCGCCCCGCGCCTGTCGTTGTCGTCGTCACCGATGAGACTGTCGTCGTCATCACCGATTAGCCCATCATCGTCGTCGGTGCCGCGTCTGTCGTCGTTGTCATCGCCGATCAAGCCATCATCGTTGTCGTCACCGATGAGACCGTCGTCGTCATCGTCGCGGATAACGCCCTCGTCGTCGGTGCCGCTGATATCGTCCTCGTCCCGATCGATTCCCCGATCGGTGCCCGTTCCGGTGCCGCCGGCTCCGGTCGTTCCGGTGTCAGTCATCCCGGTGTCGGTTCCTGTGTCCGTCATTCCGGTTTCTGCGCCTGTACTGCCGCCGGTCGCTCCGGTCCCGCTCCCGGAGAGATCGCCCTCGAGGTGGACCTCGTCGTCGGTCACGCGACCGACCGCTTCGTCCTGAAGCGGATAGGTGTCTTCGCTCCCGCCGCCCCAGCCGAGTGCCGCCTTGATCGTGTCCGTGATGCCCGGATCCGGTTCGACGTGTGCTGTACCCTGCTGGACGTCGGCGACCATTCCGACCTCGTCACCGTCGGCGTTGACGACGTGCTTGCCGATGTCGTCGTCGGTAAACTGTGGGGACATTGCAGTCTAACTAACGGTATATTCCCGCAAGGCGGTGGTGCTTGCTGGTGCTTGCGGACGTGTTTTCCAGTTGATGAATGGGGCTGTACATCGTTTCAGTGGCTACTATAGCTACTCGAAGTCCGGGTCGCGATCCTCGAGGAACGCGGCGACGCCTTCCTCGTGGGTCTCGGACGTGCGGGCCTGGGCTTGGAGCAGGTTCTCGTAATCGAGCGCGTCGTCCCACGAACGGCTCATGTTCTCGTGCATCGCTTGCTTCATCATTCCGATCGTCGCCGTCGGCCCGTTTGCGAGCCCCGCGACGGTCTCGGCGACCTGATCGTCGAGTTCGTCGGCCGGAACCGCTTCGTTGACCAGATCGAGGTCGGCCGCGCGCTCGGCGTCGAAGAACTCGCCGGTAAAGGCCAGTCGCTTTGCGGCCCGCAGCCCGACGATGTGGGGCAGCATGACGGTCCCGCCGGTGTCGGGGATCAACCCGACCCTGACGAACGCACAGGAAAACGTCGCGTCCTCGGCGGCGAACGCGAGATCCGCGAGCGCGACGATCGAGAGCCCCGCGCCGATAGCGTCGCCGTTTACCTTCGCGACGATCGGCACCGGACACTCGAGCATCGCTTCGACGACGCGGCCGAAGGTCTCGGTGACTTCCTCGTAGGCCGCCTGCGAGGACTCCGGGGTTTCGGCCAGCGACTCGAGGTCGCCGCCGGCGCTGAACGCCGTTCCCTCGCCGGTGATGACGATCGCGTCGTACTCCTCGGGCGTCGCGGCTTCGATCGCGTCGGCGAGTTCGTCGGCCGTCTCGGTCGTGAGCGCGTTGCGTGCGTCGGGTCGATCGAACCGCAGTCGCAACACGCCGTCGTCGGTATCGATCTGCATGCCCGAATCGACGGGGCCCCGGCTCTTAACGGTCGGCGGTCCGCGAGTCACACGGCATCGGAGCCCGTTTGCTGGCTCGAGCGATCGTCAGCCGGGACGGCGGTTCGACTCGCAGTCGATCGGGCGGTCGCTGAAAAGCATCGAGTCTGGCCGGTTGGTCGGGCGTCGGCTACTCGGCCGTGAGTTAGTTCGTCGCGATTGGCGGCGCGGCAGTGTCCTCTTCGGTCACATTGAGTTCGGACGTGACGAGCGCGCGGTAGGCTCGGCGCAGGCGTTCGGAGAGCGCCTGGTGGGAGATACCGAGTTCCTCGGAGAGTTCCTGCATCGAGACCTCGCGGGGGATTTCGAAGTAGCCGTGATCGATCGCCGCGACCAGCGTCTCGTACTGGCGGGTCGTCAGGCCACACTGGGAGTGACTCTCCTCGGCCAGATCGAACAGTCGGACGATAGTCGGCGGCACGTCGTTGTTATCGAGGCGGTCATACAGTGAACTCACGCTCTCGCGGTCGACCACGCGCACACTGAGCAGCCACGTGCCGTTCGAGGCCGAGGCACTCAGGACCGTCCCCCCCTCCTCGAGGATGATCTCGAAGGGGTCGACGGTGTCCGGCTCGAACTCGATGTCGTAGAGCCAGCGGTCCTCGTCGCTGCTGATCTGGGAGTACGCACCGATCGCGCCGGCCTCGTCGAGGGCGTCCTCGATCTCCGATTGGGACGGCCCCGACAGCCAGAGTCCGTGGCCGCTCGAGGCGATTACGCGCTCCATTTCACACGCGAGAGAGGGAACGGCCTCGAACAGCTCGCCGGTTCCGGTTCCGTCGGCCGGGATCTCGATGTCTGCGATGGATGTCATGAGTCTCATCTATGGGTATGGCGACGACATCCATAACCCCACTTCCAAAGCACTTAGAAGCGGTTTGAGCGAATTACACGCGTTCTGATCGGTTCGATTGGTGGAAACAGCGACAGCGTCGCGGACGCGACGAGTTAGTGTCGGCGGGGCGTCCCGACCAGCAATTGGACGGCGAGGACGACGATCGCGGCGACGGCGAGCAGAGTGAGCGCGATCGGGACGATCGCGTCGATTCCGCGGGCGATAAACGAGACCCGGATCTGGGTGGGCATGGTCCGCGGGGTGTACGCGACCATCATCGTCGCGCCGAACTCGCCGAGCGCCCGGACGAACGTCAGTACGACCCCGGCCGCGATGGCGTTGCGCGCGAGCGGCAGCGATACCAGCCGAATCGTCCGGAGCCGTCCGTACCCCATCGTCCGTGCGGCCTCCTCGAGCCGCGGATCGACACCGTCGAAGCCTGCGCGGGCGGTGACGACGAGAAACGGCGCGGCGACGAACGTCTGTGCGAGGACTACGCCGGCGCGGCTGTCGGTCAGCGGCATCCCGAGCGCGGCGGCGGCCGCGCCGACGGGCGTGTACCGGCCGACGACGGTCAACAGCATCACGCCGCCCACGATCGGCGGAACCACGAGCGGCAGCAAGACGACGGCTTCGACCAGCCGCTTCCCGCGGAACGACCCCCGCGAGAGGACGTAGGCCAGCGGAACGCCGAAGACGGTCGCGATAGCCGTCGAAACCGGTGCCGTCACCAGTGAGGTTCGAATCGCGTCCTGAATCGTCGGATCCGCCAGCCCGCCGAGAACGTCGATCGTTCGCATTCGAGATAGAAAGACCGCGACGGGGACGACGAAATAGGCGAGCAACACCGCGCCGAGCAGCGCCGGCACGGCGAGCCCGCTCGAGAGTCGCTCGAGACCCGCGTCGAACCGGGGCGCGTCCGCGGTCGGCTCCGGCGACTCGCCGTCGCCGTCACAATCGCGGACGTGGCTCTGATTTCGGTCCCGATTCAGCCCCCGATCCGTTCGGCTCACGGGTCGATCCCCTCCGGCGGCTCACCGTGGAATCGAGGGAAGGAGTCGTCCACGCGAAGCCCGTGATCGGCGAGCAGGTCGCCGTTCTCGAGGAGGAACGAAACGAACTCCCGGCCCGCGTCCGGGTCGTCCGCGTCGGTTCGGACCGTCGCGTTGTAGACGACCGGCGACCCCTCGACCGTCTGGCCGTCGGCGGTGGTGTAACTCGCCGTCGCGTACTGGTCCGCGAGGGCGGGATCGCCGAAGTTGTAAGCGTCGTCGAGTTCGCGGACGGCGACATCGCGCTCGGCGGCCATGTTGCCGTAGGCGACCGCGCAGGCTCGCGTGCCGTTCTCGAGGCCGGCGAGCAGTTGCGGCTCGTCGGCGACGCGGGTGACTCGGTCGGCCATCGCGTCGCGAAAGCCCTCGAGGCCGTGTTCGCGCTCGGCGAGCTCGAAGAGCATGAGAGCCCGGTAGCCGAGCGGATCGAGGTCCGGATCGCTGATCGCGATCGCGCCCTCCTCGGCGTCGGCGAAGACGTCGTACCACGGCTCGCCGTCCGCGAGCCGCGCGCCCGGCTCCGTCTCCGGCGCGGAGGCGATCACGAGTTCGTTGGCGGCGAACTCGACGTCCCAGTCCGCCTGCGCGGGATAGAGTCGCTCCCGCAGGAGATCGACATCGGCTCCGATCACGACGTCGGGATGTTTCGTCCCGTCTACGATCAGCCGCAACAGGGCGTTCGTCCCGTAGTACTCGCCTTCGTATCCCAGCCCCGATTCGGACTCGAAGGCCGGCCCGACGCCGTCCTCGAGCGCGACGGCGAGACTGCCCGCGGCGAGGACGCGAACGCTGGCGGTGCCGCCGAGACAACCCGCCGTACCGACGAGCCCCGCCGTCAGTCCGCCCGCCGCGGTGAGCGCGTTCCGCCGGCTCCAGCAGGACGGTCCGGCGCGGTCGTCGCGACCGTCGGGACTGTGCATACGTCCCGTTCGACCCCCTGCATAAATACAACTGGTTTTGGTTCCTATATTGTGAGAAGATAACCGAATTCGGTTACGTACTGCTGACGATTCCGTCCGCAACCGGCCGTCGAACCGCGACCTACTCGGCCGGCTACTCCGCGTCGTCGTCCGGCTTTCCGGTTTCCCGATCATCGATCGCGAGCCCCTCGAGCGAGCGGATCGTCTCGGCCAGTTCGTCGATCGGGTCGTCGCCGCAGCCGACGACGGGCCCGCCCACCGCTGCGGGCTCTCGATCGCCCACGAGGATCGTCGGCAGCGGCGACTCGGCGAACCCCTCCACGAGCACGGTACCGTAACCCCGTCTTGCGAGTCGCTCGAGGGTGCTCGCCAGCGCCCGAATCTCGGGGTCGTCGGACTCGAAGCGGGGCTCGATCGCGGACACAGGCGGATTTCGCTTTCCGCGCGTCGTGATGTCGAAGGTGGCGGTCGGCGTGATGCCGACGACGGTTTCGGCACCGGCGGTCCGGTGGCGATGGGTATCGGTTCCCGGCGTATCGATCTCGATGTCGTGGTGGATCGACTTGACGGTCGCGACGCGACCGTCCGCGGCGAGTCGGTCTACGAGGCTCTCGACGAGCGACGTTTTCCCGGCGTCGCTCGGGCCGGCCAGACAGACGACCCGCAGCCTCGAGTCCTGAGACATGTGTTTCGATCACCGTCATACCGACAAGATCCGTTCGACCGACCGATGGTGCGGCCGGGGACGATCCCGCGAGGCGGCCGCTCGACGGCCGACTTGGCGCTATCGCTCGACGACCATCACCCACTCGTCGGGGGCCTGCCGACGAACCGCGTACTCCGCGAACGCGTCGCCGGGCGGCCCCTCGCGGCCGACGGCCGTCACGAGTTCGGCCGCGAGCGGGGACGGATCGTGGTCGTTGATCAGGTAGAACGCCTCGCCGGGCTCGGTCGCGCGGAACTCCTCGGTCGCCTGCTCGTGGCGGATCGACTTCGGGAGCCCGCGCAGGTCGAGCGCGTGGTCGGGCACCGAGAGGTCGCCGACGTCTTCCAGTCGCTCGAGGACGGTATCGGCCAGCGCCGCGGTCTCCTCCGGCACCTCCGTGCCGAAGTCCCGAACCCGCTCGTCGAAGGGGAGTTCGCACAGCACCGGCTGATCGAGTTCGGCCTCGATGTCTGCCTCGGGGAAGAGGTCGTGTTCGCGACCGCACTCGCAGGTGAAGCCGCGCATGTTGACGACCGTGCCCAGCAGCGGAACGCCGTTTTCCTCGAACAGGGTGGCGCTGCGGGCCGTATCGCTGACGCTCGTGGGATGTGGCGTACTGACCAGCACCGCGCCGTCGATCGGCAGCGACTGCAGCGCCGTCAGGACGATGTCGCCGGTCCCCGGCGGCAGGTCGATGACGAGCGCGTCGAGATCGCCCCACGCGGTGTCCTCGAAGAGTTCGCTGACGGCCTCGTGGGCCATCGCGCCGCGCCACGCCAGCGGCTCGTCGTTCGCGATGAGCCCGACGCTTATCGCCGTGAGGTCGCCGTCATCGATCGGTTCGGCGTCGCCCTCGGCGTTGGCCGAGACTGGCCCCTCGAGATCCAGCAGTTCGGGCACGTTCGGCCCGTAGAGGTCGGCGTCGAAGAGGCCGACCTCGCGGTCGGGGTCGGCCGCCAGCGCTCGAGCGAGCTGCGTCGAGACCGTCGTCTTGCCGACGCCGCCCTTGGCGCTGGCGACCGCGATCACGGTGTCGACGCCCGCCGCGCCGTCGATATCCTCGGCCGCGGCGTCTGCGGGTGTCTCGCCCTCGACCGTCGCACGCTCGACGCCGGGGGTGGCGAGGGCCTTTCGCCGGAGCGTCTCGGTGACATCTTCGGCGGTCGGCTCGTCGAAGCCAACGAGATCGGCGGCGATTCGGACGGTCCGATCATCGACCGACACGTCCGCTACCAGGCCGGACTCGAGGACACTTCCGCCGAGATCCGGGTCCTCGACGGACCGCAGGCCGGCGCGAACGCGGTCGGCGAGGTCGTCGGTCGGTACCTCCTCGGGGACGATATCGTGTTTTGCCATGTTACCAAGCCTCGAATTCGTCGGCGTCCTCGTCGGGTTCCCGTTCGGTCATCAACGTCCCGCCGTAGGGCCGGAAGTCGAGATCGTACGTGTTCGCGACGGTGTCGAGCGCGTCCTCGCGTTCGGCGATCGACGCGGTATCGAACTCGAAGTCCTCGACGGCCGCGACGAGGTCGTCGTCGGTCACGCGGCCCTCGGCGTAGCCCGCGGCGATGCCGTCCCGGAGGACGTCGGCGTTTCTGCGCAGTCGCGTCGCCTCCTCGAACCGCTCGCGCAGGTCGTCGTCGAGCCCGCCCCGATCGAGGGGGATCCCCTCGAGCAGTTCGGTCGCTCGCTCGTCGTAGCGGTCTGCCATCGTCAGCAGTTCGACGACCTGTTGCTGTGCGGAGAGCGACCGCCACGCGTCGCGGGCCTCGTCGGCGACGACGGCCTCGACGGCCTCCGTCCACTCGGTCGAGCGCTCGACGTCCTCGAACGCCTGCGCGACGAACGCGCCGACGTGGTCGTCCGGGATCGTAACCCCGAGGGACTCCTCGAGGCCCGAGCCCGTCCCCGTGGCGCTGCTCTCGGTCGTACAGCCCTCCTCCGAGCTTTCGTGCTCGTGGTCGGGGGCCGCGTTTGATTCGCCGGTCGCGTGTGGACCGTCGGCCGGCTGCGATTCGTCCGTGGGTGTGCTATCGAGTTCGTAGGTCATCGTCGATCACGCTGTCCCTGTGTGAGGCCGTCAATCGAATTTGCGGGACCACGTCCCGGACCGGGCCCCTGTCGTTCGCGCTCGCGCCGCGAGCCGGGGCCGCCGCCGGGCGCGGCCTCGTCATCCAGTTCGATGTCGAGTTGGTCGGGATCGACGCCGCGGGCCGTCGCGAGCGCCTGCTTTGCCGACCGCCGCACGTCGTCGCTGCGGTCGTTCAGTCCGTGGCGCTCGAGGACGGCCTCGGCGCGCTCGGTCCCGAGTTCGCCCAGACTGGTCGCGGCCTTCGCCCGGACGAACGCCTCCGGGTCCCGGGCCAGCACCGCGGCGAGGATGCGAACGCTCTCGCTCATGTCGTTGGCGTACTCCCGCAGATAGTCGGCCGCGTACTCCCGAACGCCGGAGTGGGGATCGTTCTTGATGTGCTCGATCAGCAGCTCCTGGGAGGCCGCGCCCGTCTTCGACAGGGCGATGACGGCGTTGCGCCGCACCCAGCCGCTGTCGTCCTCGAGTGCCGCCTGGAGCGGGGTTTCGTTCCCCGGCGCGGCTCGAGACTGCGCGACGACGGCTTCGGCGCGGACCCACTCGCGGTCGTCGGCGAGTGCCGACCGGATCGCCTCGCTGGCCGCGTCTTCGGCGGCCGATTCGGCGGCACCCGCGGCGAGCCCGAGCGCCTCGACGGCGAACTGCCGCACGTCTTCGGAGCCGTCATCGGTCGCCAGTTCGGCTAGTTGGCCGATCGTTGTCGGTGCCAGCCCGCCGTCCTCGGCCAGATCGATCAGTCCGAGTACGGCGCGGCGGCGGTCGCGCTCCCGATCAGCCTCGAGTCGGGTCCGGAGCGTCGATTCGTCGTCGTCGGGTGCCCGGCCGCGGGCACTTCGGTTCGCGTATTCGGTCATGGTTTCGCTCTCCAGTAGCTGACCAGCCACGCGCCGACCGTCGCGAGGACGATCGCGGCGGGCCAGTTGGTCGCAGCCCCGGCCAGCCAACTCGCCGACGCCGTCGCGCTGGCCACGATACCGTCGTTGCTCTCCGTGTCGGCGCTGTCGCCGCCGTCGGAGTCCACCGCGCTGAGGGTCCCGTCGTCGGTGTCGAGGGTGAGGAACTGGTACGACAGCGACTTCTCGCCGTTCGCCTCGCCGGCGCTGCCGTTCCAGACCGCGTAGGTGAGATACATCTGCTCGCCCTCCTCGAAGGAGGCGTCGTACTCGCCGCTGGCGTCGTGCTCTCGCTGGAACGCGACCGCCCAGCCGTCCTCAGTTCGCTCGCCGTTTGCCGCCACCGGCTGAGTCTCCGCGTTGGTCAGCGAGCCGTAGCCGGTAGCGTAGTAGTTCTGCCCGTAGCGGTTGTAGTTCGACTGCGAGAGCGGGTTCCCCGCGGCCTCGCCCGGCTTCGTCTGGTTGTCCGGGTGGGGATACGAGTACATGTCGCCGCCCGGATCGGACTCGGAGTGTTGCCAGCTCGAGCGCCAGTACCAGATGTTGACCGGCTCACCGGCCGCGCCCATAGCGACCGGCGGCTCGCTGCCGCTCCGGAGCATGACCGCCGCGGCGTCGCTGTAGGCGTTTGGCTCGTTGATCTCCGTATCGGCGGTCGGGTCCTCCCACTCCATGCGGAAGGCGACGTGCGTGTCGTTGGTCACCGCCTGGACGGTCACGTTGTCGACGCTCCCGCCGCCGTGGGGCTGGGCCATCTGCTGGCTATCGAGCGAAACCGTTTTCGTCGATGCGTCGTCCCACGCGGCGGCGTCCGGCTCCGCGGGCACCGTGTCGACCGAGGTGAACGGCAGCGGGCCGCCCGTGAGGACCGCGACCACCGCGATTTGGGCGACCAGCACCAGACACAGCACGATCACGGCCAGTTTCGTCGCGTAGCGCGCGGCGCTGCGGTCGATCGAAACCGAGCCAATCTCGAACGATTGTGAACTCACGGGGCCTCACCCCCATTGGCCGCCTCCGCCGACACCGTCGGCTCCGGATGCTGGCCGTTGTCGTAGGTGACCAGTTCCTCGAGGAGGTCCGCCGCGGCCGCATAGGCGTCTTCCTCGGTCGCCCGCCGCAGGTCGTGGGCCAGAGCCGGCACGAACTCGACCAGGTGGTCGGCGAGCACCGTCGCCTCGGCTTTCCCGACGCGCTCGGCGGCCGCGATCTCGCCCGACTCGAGTGCGACCGCTCGCTGGCCGGCGAGTACCTGCGCGAGTTCGAGTTCGGCGGCGACGTGGTCCTGGCGCTCGGCGAAGTCGTCGCTCGGCTCGAGGCCGAACTCCTCCATCAGGCCTACGACGGTCGCGATCCGGCGCTGCTCGCTGCTGATCTCGTCGCGGGTCGTGTAGTGGGCCTCGTAGGGGATCACCGCGTAGGTCCCGTCGTCGCTGGGGAGGCCGAACAGTTGGTTGTAGGCCACCTGCAGGTCCTCGACCGGGGTCTCCTCGAGGGCCTCGAGCAGCGCGGTCGCCTCCTCGGCAACTGTGAGTTCCGCGGCGGCGCGTTCGATTCCCTCGCAGGCCTCGGGGTCGAGCAGTTCGCGAACGGTGTCCTCGTCGGGGTAGGTAAGCGCCGCGGCGGCGGCACAGTACAGCGTGGCCCGCGCGGCGTGGTAGTCGGAATCGGCTGTGGTAGTACTCGGTGTCATCGGTCTGTTAGGGCTGATTGGTCCACATCTCGCCCTCGCGGACCTCCATCTCTTCCTCGAAGGGCATGTCGACGACCTTGTTCCCCTTGCGGTCCCACCCCTTCACGCGGTGTTCTTTGACCGTGTAGGTCTCGATGAGGCGGGTGGTCGCGCCGAACAGTTGGAGGATACCGAGGACGTGGTGGCTCGGATTTCGGACGCGGTCCTGGACGATCTTGATCGATTCCTCAAAGGTGCTGCCGGGCCACTCGTTTTGCTTGTCCTCGGTGTTGGGCGTGAACATCTGTGTGAGGAACTCCGGCGGCACGTGGTACGGTGGCATGTAGAACACCTGGGGCCGGGTCCCGAACTGCGGGTACAGCGGGAGCGCGATCTTCTCGTCGCTCTTGGCGAGGTAGTTGACCGGACTCCGGCCGGCCGCCGCGTCGGTGTTCCCGTTGGGATGGCCGGCGTCGGGACCGCGGTTGATGTTGCCGTGCAGGCGCGTCTTCCCGATACACGAGGAGACACACCGCGGGACGTTGCCCTCCTCGATGCGCGGGAAGCAGCCCACCGGCTTCTCCGAGACGCCCGTCTCGGGGTTGTACATCGGCTTGTGGTACGGACAGGATTTCACGCACTTGCGGTAGCCCCGACACCGCTCCTGATCGAGCAGGACGATGCCGTCCTCCTCGCGCTTGTAGATCGCCTTCCGCGGGCAGGCCGCGAGGCAGGCGGGGTTCTTGCAGTGGTTACAGAGCCGCGGCAGGTAGAACTGCCACATGTCGTGATACTCGTCTTCCTCGAGGTCGCTCTCGACGACGTCGCCGGTCGGGTACTCGCCGTGGACCTGGTCGTCACCCAGCGCGGGGTACTCCCACTCCTCTTTCTGGGCGACGTAGCCCTTGGCCGCCTCGCCCTCCTCGGCGGCCTCGAAGATCGTCTCGTCTTTGCCCAGGTCGTCGAGCAATCGCATGTCCCAGCCCATCGGGTAGCCGCCGTAGGGCTCGGTCTCGACGTTCATCCACCACATGTACTCCTCGCCTTCCCCGCTCGTCCACGTGGACTTGCAGGCGAACGAGCAGGTGTTACAGTTGATACACCGGTTGATGTTGATGATCATCCCCCAGTGCCAGTCGCGTTCCTCCTCGCGGTGTTCGTACGGATAGCTGTGCTCGCGCCCGAGTTGTGGATTGTACGTTTCCGGCATCAGCTGTCACCTCCCTGCAACGAACCGCCGATGTAGTCCTGCACCAACTCGTCTTTCCGCGCGTCGCCCGGCCACCAGTCCGCTTCCTCGTACTTCTCGACCTCCACGAGGTCGTCACGGTTCGTTCCCGTCGGTGCCCAGACGGTCTCCTCGTAGCCGTGCTCGAGTTCGGCCCCCTTCCACGCGATGTCGTCCTCGACGTGTTCGGAGATGTTCGGATCGCCGAAGACGGCCTTGTGGACGAGGTCGTCGGTCTCCTGGGCCGGATCGAGCCAGATGTTCGTCGTGACGTTGTACCCCTTGATGCCGTCCTCTTTCTCCTCGTCGTCGGGGAACTGCTGGGGCCACCAGCCGTGCCAGAGGGTCAGTTGACCCATGTCACCGGCCGAGCGCGGCCGCTGGCGCTCGCTGACCATCACGCGGACGACGAGGTCGCCGCGCTTACCGGTAATCCGGACGTAGTCGCCGTTCTCGACGTCGATGTTCGCGGCGTCTTCGGGGTGCATCTCGACGAAGGCCTCGCCCAGCGGCGGCGTCTCCTCCGTCTCGCCCTCGCCTTGCGGGAACGAGAAGTCGTCGACCAACCGTTCGGTCCCCTCTGGATCGGCGTTGGTCGACCCGAAGTCACGCGCCGACCAGATCAGGTTCCAGTCGGTCATCCCCCACGAGGAGTGGGTCCGGTACTTCGGATGGGGCGTGTTGTAGTAGAACTGGTACTCCTCGTCGTGATACAGCGGGTTCTCCTCGTCTTTCGCGTCTTCCCACTTCTGGTTCACCCCGTATGGGGTTCCCTCGGGGCTCTCGATGTGATCCAGATCCGCTCGGCCCAGCTCGAGGAAGCGGTCTTCCTCCTTGTGGAACTCCATGCGGCCGGTCTTGGTGTAGAACGGCCGGTCCTCGTTGATCTGGGAGTAGAAGGGAATCCGCGGATACGTCTTGAGCTGCAGCCGCTCGGGGCCGTCCTCGATGTCCTCGACGTCGATGTCGCGGGTCGTCATGCCCGCGTCCAGCGTCTGCTGGATGTAGTCGCGGACGTCCTTGTCGTCGTCGAGGAACTTATCGAAGTACGCCCGGTAGGAGTCGACGTTGCGCTCTTCGGGCGGGATCTTCTCGTCTAACTTCTCGGCGACGAGCGCGACGGCCTCGCCGTCCTGTTTCGTGTCGTACAGCGAGTCCATGACCCCGTGGTCCATGTGGATGAACGGGTTCTCCGGGCCGACCGTGATGTCGGGATACTCACACTCGAGCCAGGAGGGGACCGGGAGCACGATGTCCGCGTGGCGCGCGGAGTAGGTCATGTGCATGTCCGAGACGATCGAGAGCTCGTTGCTCGTGTCCGGATGTTTGACGAAGTTCTCGATGACGTGCTCCTGATGTTTCGTCTGGTTCAGGAGGTTGCAGTTCATCGTCCACAGGATCGTCGGCTTCGACATCGTGTACGACTCCGCGTTCGTCGGCATCACCGGCTCCTCGGCGTCGCCCTGTGGAACCAGATCGAGTTCGCGGTCGAAGTCCCCGCGGATCTCGTGGGCGTCGAGTTGCTCGCCGCCGAAGAACGCGAACGCGTAGCCGGGATACATCCCGTGGGCGGCGTTCCCGTCGGGGTTGACGTAGGACGGGTAGCCGTCGAGCAACTCGATCTTGTACTGGCCGGAGTAGTTGTAGTAGCCGGCCCCCCGTTCGCCGATGTTGCCGAGCATCGACTGGACGAAGAAGATCGTCCGCTGGAGCGAGTCGTTCGAGTGGAACCAGTGGTTGATCCCCTCGCCGGTGAACCACTGGCCCTTCTCGGCGTCGGCGAACTCTCGAGCAGTCGTCCGGAGCGCGTCGGCCGGGATCGTCGTGATGTCCTCGACCGTCTCCGGATCGTAGTTGTCCATGATGTTCGCCTTCTGCCGAGTGAAGTCGGTGTGGACGCCGACCGACGCGCCATCGGCCAACTCGAGTTCGGTGTCGACCTCGAGTTGGGGAGTCACGGGCGTCTCGTCGCCGACCTCCTCTCGGGTGACGGGGACGGGGTCGCCGTTCTCGTCGAGGGCGACGAAGTCGCCCCAGTCGTTTTCCTCGTGGCGCTGCTCGCTGTCCTCGGCCGGCGGCTCGTGGTCCGCGAACACCTCGTGTGCGCGGAGGTACTTGCCGTCATCCTGCCGGATCAGGAGCGGCAGCGTCGTGAACTTCCGCATGAAATCGGCATCGTACAGTTCCTCGTCGATGATGACGTGGGCGACACCCAGCGCGAACGCGGGGTCGCTGCCCGGCCGGACGGGGAGCCAGCGGTCGCACTTCTGGACCGTCGGCGAGTAGTCCGGGTAGACACCGACCATCTTCCCGCCGCGCTCGCGGGTCTCCTGTAAGAAGTGGTTGTCCGCGAGCTTGTTGTGGATCAGGTTCTTCCCCTGAATGATGGTGTAGTCGGCGGCCCGCCACGCCGACGCGTCTGCGTCGCTGGTCTGGTAGCCCGTCGTGATGACGTGGCCCGGAGGTAGGTCGGCATACCAGTCGTACTCCGTCCACTCGCAGCCGCCAAAGATCGAGGCCAGCCGTCGCCCGGCCCCGTGGCGGGTGATCAGGCCGTCGGACTTGATCGCGTTGAAGATGTGGAACCGCTTTTCGTCCTCGAGACTCGCCATCTTCTCGGCGATCAGGTCGATGGCCTCGTCCCACGAGACGCGCTCGAACTCGTCCTCGCCGCGGCCCTCGGGGTTGGGGTCGTCGGGACTCCAGCCCTTGCGGACCATGGGATACTTGATCCGGCTGGGCTCGAACGTTCGGCGGTGGAGCGTCAGCCCCTTCATGCAACCGCGGGGGTTCCAGTGGCGGCTCACACCCGCCTCCTCGTACCCGCCGGGACTTCCCGGTCCGGGGCTGCCCTCCTCTTCGTGGTAGATCTGTTCGGCCCGAATCGGGACCCCGTTTTTCATGTAGAAGTTCAGGGCACACGACTGCGTACAGTTGGGGTGACAGACCGTCCAGTCGACCCGATCGTACGAGTAAATGTCGTGATAGACCTGCTCCCAGTCCCGATTCGGATAGGATTTGAGCGGGTTGTCGACCTGCGTGATCGTATCGACCGATTGCGTCGCTCCCCACGCGGAGCCGAGCAGGGCACCGACCGACCCCGTCCCGGCCGCCGCCAGGAAATCGCGTCGCGAGAGACTCATCACCGACCACCTCGTGTGGCGGAGCGTTTCGGTAGCATACACGGGGACCTATCCACTCTATTCTTTAACCGAACCCGTCCGTTCCCACGCGTTGGGGACGCTACCGCCAAAATCCGCCGAATTGGGGGTCTTTAAATACGGGGGCGTCTCTACGGGTCAGACGAATAGTACCGATCTCGAGAGAGCCACCCTCGAGCGGGCAGCGCGAAAACACCTCACTGAGTCAGAACAGTTCGACGCGAATCCCGTCGGCCGCGAGGTCGTCGACGAACGCCTCCGCGTCGGTCTCGATCGGCTCGAACGTATCGTAGTGTTCGGGCAAGACGAGGTCGGGATCGACGCTGCGCGCGAAGGCCGCGGCCTCGCGGCGATCCATCGTGAAGTGGCCGCCGATCGGCGGGACGAAGACATCGGCGCTGATCGACTCGTGATGTGGGAGGAAATCCGTATCCGACGGGAAGAAGACTGTCGTCCCCTCGAGCGCGAGCAGGAGGCCGATCACCTCCCCCTCTGCGTGGAACGGTTCGCCATCCTCGTCGAGGTGATCCCCCTCCGGGTCGTTGTAGGCCGGAACCGTCCGCACGTCGATCCCCGCGACGGTCGTCTCGCCCTCGAGTGGCAGGTCGATGACCTCGAACGGGAGGTCGCTGGTGTCGACCCCCTCGTAGACGGCGACGGTGGCGTCGGTTCTCGCGACGGCCTCGAGCGCGTCCGGATCGTAGTGGTCCATATCGTCGTGCGTGACCAAGACCACGTCGCCGTCGCCCGGTTCGTCCGCGAGCACCTCGCCCCACGGATCGACGTAGACGACGAGTCCGTCGTCGGTCTCGATGCGGACACTCGCGTGGCCGAGTCGGTCGAACTCGAGTCCCTCGTGCGTGACGGTCATCGTGGCTCGAGAGTACGTCAGGGGTCGTCTTATAGGTCGGCTGTTCAGTTTGCCGTCTGGCGATCGGGATATGCCAATCACCGAGACAATCGGATACCGATGCCTCCTCGAGACCGAGTGTTCGTACCTACGTCGGTGTCACTACCCGTAGCAATGGACGGTCCGACGATTTCGGCTCCCATTCCGCGTGAGTATGTGAAAAGGCCAGAATCTATTTACAATTTCACTGATCTGTGTGCTTCATGGATGGCCGTTCGAGACGTGACGTTCTCAAAATCGGTTCTTCGGGAATCGTTGCGGGTCTCGCGGGGTGTTCGCGGGTACGCCAATCCGACCCGTCGGACACATCGACGAATACGACAGACGCCACGAAGCAGGAGTTGCGGGAACGGATGGCGAAACTCGAGGGGAAAATCGAACTCCTCAAAGAGCAGTTATCTGAGAGGGACGACCGTATCGAAACGCTCGAATCCGAGCTCGAAGAACTGAAAGAGCAGGAGGGGGCGACGCCGGAAACGGAGAACGAGGCGTTTGCCGAGTTTTCTGATGCGGAACTAACACAGGCGCGAACGCTCGCAAAGCAAGTACGCGAGGCAGTCGTAACGATCGAGGGTGACCGTGGAAGTGGCGGAACAGCCTGGTTTCTCGATACCGGCGATCTAATAACGAACAGTCACGTCGTCGACGGGAACTCCAGTTTCGAATGCCGAACCGTGGATGGCGACTCCTTCACTCCCGAACTTGTCGGATCCTCCGATCACATGAGTCAACCGTATCACGACGTGGCAGTGCTGGAGACGAGTTTTTCCCCGCCGAACGATCTGTCGCTCGGATCGTCGAGCTCACTCGAGACCGATCAACCCGCCGTACAGGTCGGCCACCCCTTCGCGATCGGAAACTGGGTAGTTTCGATCGGGCAATACGTGAGAGATGGCCACGGCGATACCCTGTTGACATCGGTCCCGAACCTGAGTGGAAACAGTGGCAGTCCACTCGTCACGCTCGAGGGGAACGTCGTCGGTATTACAACCGGGGGTGTCCCCCGGAACGATAATCCTGGTGGGACGACCAAGACGGACGAGGTGAAACTGTACGAGGAGTTCACGGAGTACCAGTGGAGCACGCATGATACGACGTCGGTCATAGAAACGTACGTCGAACAGTTCTGATAGCGATTCATCGACTTCGAATCCCCTTCGATCCGTTACTCGCGACTCATGAAACCGTTCGTCGTCAGAAAGCAGGCCGGGCGCGATTGTGAACTACGCCCAGAAATGCTCGCTTCGCTGCGCCTTTCTGGTCTAGTTCAAATCGCTTGTGATCGTTTTGCCACTCGCGAACTTGCTCGTGGCAAAAGCGGGCCGGGCGCGATTGTGAACTACGCCGAGACGTTCCTGCTCGCTCGTTTCACTCGCTCGCGGACTGCGACTCGTCTACTTCAAATCGCTTCGGATCCGTTACTGACGGCTCACGAATTTGTTCGCCGTCAGAAAGCGGGCCGGGCGCGATTTGAACACACGGTCGGACGTGCTCACTACGTTGCGCACGACCTCCCTGCGTTCAAATCCCGCCGGTTCAGCGACCTGCTGCTCACGAATTTGTTCGCAGCAGAGTAGCGGGCCGGGCGCGATTTGAACACGCGACCGTCTGATTAAGAGTCAGACGCTCTGCCGGACTGAGCTACCGGCCCTGTACCCCCGACTTTCCCTCGGTCGTTCAAATACGTTTCCCTTGGCGGGCACCGTGGCAGTGATCCACGGGGGCGTTACCGCCCTCGAGCGTTCGGTTCGAAGTTTCACGGCGTCGGACGCTTCGGGAGCGTTAAGTGCAACGGGTCCGACCACTCGGGCATATGAGCACGGGGGTTACGATTTCGTCGATTTCTGACTACGCTATCTTGGGCTGTGGGAGCGTGGGGTACGCGGTCGCGGAGGAACTCGTCGAACAGGGCAAGGACGTGTCCATCATCGACCGTGACGAGAGCCGCGTCGAATCGCTCCGGGATCAGGACCTCGACGCCCAGACGGCCGACATTCGCGAATCCGAGATCGCCGAGTTAGTGGCCGACCGCGATGTCGTCCTCATCCTCGCCTCGGACGTCGAATCGAACAAGCGCGCCGTCGAGCACATCCGCAACAACGGCGACACCCAGTTCATCGTCGCCCGTGCGAGCGATCCTGTCTCCGGCGACGAGCTCTCCGATCTCGGTGCCGACATCGTCATCAACCCGTCCTCGGTCATCGCCGAATCGGCGCTTCGAGCCCTCGAGTCCGGGGAACTCGAGTACAACGCGGGCAAACTCGCGGGGTTAGTCGAGGAGACCTCGACCCGGCTGGCGATCATCACGCAGGACAGTCCCGATCCGGACTCGATCGCCAGCGCGGCGGCCTTACAGGCGATCGCCGACCACCTCGGCATCGAATCTGACATCATCTACCTCGGCGATGTCGGCCATCAGGAGAACCGCGCGTTCGTCAACTTGCTGGGAATCGACCTCGTCCAGTGGGACGAGATCGAGGACCACTCGGTCTACGACACCGTCGCCCTGGTCGATCACGCGACCTCGAGCGAGATGGAACTCCCGGTCGACATCGTCATCGATCATAACGAGACGGAGTCGGAGTTCGAGCCCGAGTTCGTCGACATTCGGCCGAACATGTCCTCGACGTCGACGATCATGACGAAGTACATCCAGGAGTTCGATATGAACGTCTCCGAGGAGGTCGCGACGGCCCTGCTCTACGGCATCCGCGCGGAGACCCTGGATTTCAAACGCGACACCACCCCCGCCGATCTGACCGCGGCGGCCTACCTCTATCCCTTCGCGAACCACGACACCTTAGAGCAGGTGGAGTCGCCGTCGATGTCCCCCGAGACGCTGGACGTGCTCGCGGAGGCGATTACGAACCGCGACGTACAGGGCAGCCACCTCGTCTCCAACGCCGGCTTCGTCCGCGACCGCGAGGCGCTGACCCAAGCCGCCAGCCACCTGCTGAACCTCGAGGGGGTCACGACGACCGCGGTCTTCGGCATCGCCGACGAGACGATTTTCCTCGCAGGTCGCTCGAAGGACATCCGCATCAACATCGGCAAGGTCCTCGCCGACGCCTACGGCGAGATCGGCGAGACGGCCGGCCACTCGACCCAAGCCAGCGCGGAGATCCCGCTTGGCATCTTTACCGGGATCGAAATCTCCGAGGACACGCGGGACACCCTCCTCGACTTGACCGAAGAAGCGGTCAAGCGAACCCTGTTCGACGCGATGGGCGTCGAAGGCGGCAGCAGCGAAGGCTCGAACGGAAGCTGAGAACCGACCGAAAACGCGAATCGAGAGCCGACTTAGGCCAGCAGTTCGTCCTCTTCCTCGTCGGGGTCGCGAACACGCTCGACCACGTCGTTGATCAGGATTACGTCGCCGACGGCCCGAACCCAGCGGTAGGGGACGATGATGCCCTGTCCGCTGCGGGCCTCGTCGGCGAACAGTTCGCCGTTCAGGTTCGCAAGCGCCAGTCCGGTGACGGCTTCGCCGTCGACGTTGAGCCGGAGATCCTCGACTTCGCCGACGAAGACGCCGTTGTTCGAGTAGACCTCGCGACCGACGAGAGACGTGATTTCTTGGGGAATGTCGTCCATGTCTGGGCTCATGCGTGGCGGACTCTTAACTTTTGGTCAGACACGACAGTCACCGGAGCGAACGTGCGGCGGAGACGAGGAATTGGAGAGAACGAAGCCGACACGGACGCTCGATCAGTCCCTCCCCAGAATCGAATCGACGGCCGCGTGATCCGCCAGCAGTCGCTCCATCCGGTCGACGGTCTCGGCGTCTCGCGTCCGGCCGCTGCGAACGACGTCCTCCGCGCGCTCGACCGTCGTGAGGGTGTCCGTCTGGACCGAGAGGATCGGGACGCCCTTCTCGCTTGCCTGTCCCACGATCGCGCCCGAGGGCCGGTGGCCGCCGGTGAGGATGAGACAGCGGACGCCGGGGGCCTCGAGCGCGGCGGTGTGGATCTCGGCCCGGTCGCCGCCGGTGATGACCGCAGCGTCTTTCGTCCGTCGGAAGTGTCGCAGGGCGCTGTCGGGCCCCATCGCGCCGACGGTAAAGCGCTCGACGTAGGCGTCTCGACCCTCCTCGGCGAGCATCGACGCGCCGAGTTCGTCCGCGAGTTCGGCGACCGTCACGCCCGATAGCTCTCGTTCGCTCGGGAGCACGCCGTAGACCGGGATCCCCCGCCCCTCGAGGAAGGGGACGACATCGGTCTCGAGTTGGTCGTAGGCCGCGTCGGGAACGTCGTTGAAGACGACGCCGGCGAGTCGGTCGCCGAACGTCTGGGCGGCGGCGAGCACGTCGTCGATGTCCGCGGGAATCTCGTAAGGCGCGACTAACAGCACGCGAGCGTCGAGCAGGTCGGCGATATCGGCGTCGGTGAGATCGACGATCCCGCCGAGGTCGTACCGGCCGCCGCCCTCGACGAACAGCCGGTCGCAGTCGGCCGCGAGCGTGTCGAACGCCTCGGCGACGCGCTCGCGGAGTTCGTCGGAGTCCTCGCGGCCGCGGATCGCCTGCTCGACGAACGTCGGCGAGTAGACGACAGGCTCTAGGTCGTGCATCTCGGCCTCGAGATCCAGCAGGTCGCGGGCGAGCAGCGGGTCCTCGTCCAAGGTCTTCCCGACGTTGCTCTGCAGCCGGGTTCCCTTCGGTTTCATGTAACCCACGCTTTCGCCCTCGGCAGCCGCGAGGCGGGCGAGGGCGAGCGTGATGGCCGTCTTGCCGGTGCTCTCCTCGAGCGAACTGACGAGCAGGGTGTCGGTATCGCCGCCGTCAGTGACGGTCGCGTCCGCGCCGCGTTCGCCGTCGGTGGTCTCGGTGCTGGTCTCGCTGGCAGTTTCGGGTTCGGTGGCCGCGGGTTCTGAGTCTGGGTCGGTGTTGGTCATGGTTCCTCCGTGTCGAGTTCGTCCGCGTCGACGGTGAGTCGCAGGTCGATCGCCTGTACGCCATCGGGGCCCGCCACGAGCGGGTTGATATCGAGTTCGAGGATCGACGGGAAGTCGGTCACCAGTTGGGAGAGCCGCTGGACCGTCTCGACGACGCCCTCGACGTCCGCGGGTTCGCGGCCGCGAGCGCCGCGCAACAGCGGCGCGGCCTTGATCTCGTCGACCATCTCGCGGGCCTCGCCCTCGTCGATCGGCGCGACGCGAACGGACGTGTCCTCGAGTATTTCGACGAAGATGCCGCCGAGTCCGTACAACAGCAGCGGGCCGAACTGCGGGTCGCGGTTCATCCCGACGATAGTCTCCGTCGCGGACTCGAGGTCGAGCAGTTCCTGGATCTGGACGCCCGTGATCGTCGCGTCGGGCTGGTAATTACGCGCCCGGGCGACGACATCCTCGTAGGCGTCGTACACGTCCTCGTCTGCCACGCCGACTTTGACGCCGCCGATGTCGGACTTGTGGGAAATATCGGGGCTGACGATCTTCATCACCACGTCGCCCGCGATCGATTCGGCGACCTCGCGGGCGCGGTCGGGATCGTCGACGATCTCGCCCTCCGGCGTCGGAATCCCGTAGGCCTCGAGCAGCTCCATCGACTCGACGCCGAGCCGGTTGTCCGTCCGGTGCTTGGTCCGCGCCAAGATCTCGCGTGCCCGCTCGCGGTCGACGTCGAACGTCTCGGGGCGCTCGACGGTCCGCTCGCGGATGTCTCGGTAGCGAGCGAGCGCGTCGAGTCCCGCTACCGCCCGCGAGGGATCGAAGTAGTTCGGCACTCCCGACTCGCGCAGCGTCGCCTCGGCCTCGCGGGCCCGCTCGCCGCCCATCAGGCAGGTGACGACCGGCGTATCGTGGGCCTCGAGTTTCTCGATGACCGTCTCGGCGAGATCGTCGTAGGACAGCACCGCGGTCGGGGCCGCGACGACGACCGCGCTGCCGACGTTCGGGTCCTCGAGCGCGATCTCGAGGGCCTCGCCGAAGCGCTCTACGTCGGCGTCGCCGATCGCGTCGATCGGGTTGTAGACGTTTGCCTCGTCGGGCATCGCCCCGGCCAGTTCGTCGATCGTCTCGTCCGTGAAATCGGCCATCTCGAGGGTCGAATCGCCGACGGCATCGGTGGTGAGCACGCCGGGGCCGCCCGCGTTGGTCACGACCGCGACGCCGTCGGATTCGGGCTCGGGCAACCCGGAGAGCGCCCGCGCGTAGTCGAACAGTTCCTGCACCGAGCGAGCCCGGAGGACCCCCGCCTGCTCGAGGCCCGCTTCGTAGGCGCGCTCGCTGCCGGCGATCGCGCCGGTGTGCGAGGAAGCCGCCTGCGCGCCGGCATCGGTGCGGCCGGACTTGACGAGCACGATCGGGGTGTCGTCGGTCACCTCGCGGGCGGCGTCGATGAAGCCCCGTCCGTCGTCGATGTCCTCCAAGTAGCCGATGATGACGTCGGTCTCTGGGTCGTCGCCCCACTCGCGGACGAAGTCCGTCTCGTCGAGGACCGTCTTGTTCCCCAGCGAGACCACGTCCCGAAAGCCAATCCCCTGCTCGTTGGCCCAGTCGAGCACGGCGGTGATGAACGCACCCGACTGGCTCATAAAGGAGATCGAGCCCTCGAGGGCGTCTTCGGGGCCGAACGTGGCGTTCATACCCCTGGACGTGGCCATGATCCCCAAACTGTTGGGGCCGACGACGTTGAGGTCGTATTCGGCGGCAATCTCGCGAAGCTGTCGTTCGCGCTGTGCGCCCTCGCCGCCGGTTTCGGCGAAGCCGGCCGTGATGACGACGACGTTTTCGGTGCCGGCCTCGGCAAGGTTACGCATCGATTCGATCACGATATCTGGCGGGACGACGACCACCGCCAGATCGATCGGCGGCGCGCTCGTCGCGTCCTCGTAACACTCGAGCCCGAGGACCGCCTCCCGCGAGGGGTTGATCGGTACGACCTCGCCGGCGAACCCGTCGCGCAGGTTCTCGAGGATCGCGCGGCCGACCGCGCCCTCGCGGTCGGTCGCGCCGACCACGGCGACGGTCTCGGGATCGAAGAGTGCGGATAACCGTCCCATCGCCCGGAGGTTGGCCGAGTAGCGTGTTAAGCGTGTGGCGTGTTCCAGCCCGCGGGGAGTCGCGGGACCGTTCATGTACCGGTCCGATTCGCGCCACGGCGGCGGGGTCAGACCGCGGGCGAAGCGCAGCCGTCCGAGGGCACCGTGCTCGAGATCCGATCGGCCGCCGCCGTCGATACCGTTATCACGATGTCATGTCAATCGAGCGGTGTCCCCATGAACCGCCCGCTTCCCCGTTCGATCGCCGCCGTTACTGCAGTGCTGGGCGTGGTCAGTCTACTGACCGCGGTGCTGTATTTCACGACGATTCCCGAAAACCCGCCCGGCGACGGGTTTGCGGCCGGTCTTACCGGACTCTTCGTGATCCTGTGTCTCATTATCGGCGTGCTCACGCTCGCGGAAGCGGGATTTCTATTTCTCCTCACGCAATTTCGGGATCCGACCGAACGGTCACGGCAGTTGCTTTCTATCGGAGCCGCTGCCGGCAGTTTCTCCGTCGTCTTGCTCGTCGTGCCGATGCTGCTCGCACAGATCGTCGGCGGGCTGCCGCCCACAATTCTCACGTCGGGGACCGGTATCGGCCTCCTGCTCGTTCCGGTCGGTATCGGTTGTTCCGGAATCGGTGCGGTCCTCCACCTCGTCGGGGAGTTTCGTTCGGAACCTCGTGTGTGACTGCCGTCAGTGAGTCGAAATCGCGGCCGTCGACCGGCTCGAGGCAAGTACCGCGAGCAGGTAACAGGCGATCGCGACGACGACGATCGAGCCGCCGGTCGGCAGCCCTTGGGAAATCGAGAAGACGAAGCCGCCGATGACCGAGACCTGTCCGAAGAGAATCGAGAGGTACAGCGTCTCGCGAAAGCTGTGGGCGACCTGCGTGGCGGCCGCGACGGGCACGACGAGCATCGCAGCGACGAGGATCACGCCGAGGATTTGCATCGCGCCGACGACGACGACCGCCGTCATCACGATCAGCAGGGTGTTGTACCACGTGACGTTGAGCCGCGCGACGCGGGCGGCCTGCTCGTCGAAGGTGATGAACAGGAGCTGTTTGTAAGTCGCGACGGTGACGAGGACGACGAGAACGCTGATGACGGCCATCAGCCGCGCCCCGGACGGGGTGACCACGGAGATGCTGCCGAAGATGTAGTCCTCGATATTGATACCGGTCATCCCGTCGCCGTAGCTGATGATGAGCGTCCCGACGGCGAAACTACCGGTCAGCATGATTGCGATCGGCACGTCGCCGTAGGTGTCGGTTCGCTCGGCGAGCCACTGGACGCCGAGCGCGCCGAGGATGCCGACGATCAGGGCGACGAGCATCAGCGAGCCGTTCCAGCCGGTCACCGAACTCACGAGGAGCCCGACCGCGACCCCCGCGAAGGCCGTGTGGGCGAGCGTCTCGCCGATCAGGGCCATCTCCCGGTGGACGAGGTAGGTGCCGACCAGCGGCGCGACGACGCCGATCAGGATTCCCGTCGCGATCGACCGCCACATGAACGGATGGGAGAAGACGCTCGTCCCGAGGTAGTAGTCCGCGATCCGACCCGCGATCCGAGCCTGATCGTAGACGCCGCCGACGACGGGATACGCCCGCAGGGCATCGATCGTGAGTAGGGCGATCATCGCGACCGAGAGGACGGCGGTCAGCCCGATCCCGACCTGCTCGAGCCGTCGACGAAGGGGGAGAGATCCGGTCCGGCTCATCAGTGGTGGTGGTGGACGACCTGGCCCGTCGCGCCGTAGGCCTCGGTCAACGCGTCGCTTTCGACGAACGATTCGGTGTCCCCGTGGTGGTAGAGTTCCGTGTTGATACAGGCGATCCGGTTTGCACGGTCCGTGACGACGCCGATGTCGTGCTCGATCAGGATGATCGTGATCTCCCGCTCGTTGAGCGACTCGAGCAACTGGTAGAACGCGTCGCGGGACTCGGCGTCGACCCCGACGGTAGGTTCATCGAGCGCCAGCAGATCGGCCTCGGAGGCCAGCGCGCGTGCGATGTAGGCCCGCTGGCGCTGGCCGCCCGAGAGCTGGTTGACCTGCCTGTCGGCAAGTTCGGTGATACCGACCGTCTCGAGGGCCTCGTCGACGGTCGCGTGATCGTCGTTGGTCAATCGTCCGTGGCCCGCGTGGGCGAATCGACCCATGGTGACGGCCTCGCGGACGGTAACCGGCATCGACCCGCCGCCACTGGTCGCCTGCTGGGAGACGTAGCCAATCCGTTCGCCGTCGTCGAACTGATCGACGGGTTCGCCGAAGAGGTCGACCGAACCGCTGTCGGGGCGGTGGAGCCCGAGCATGAGGTGCAAGAGGGTCGTCTTCCCCGAGCCGTTCGGCCCGACTAGCCCCAGAAAATCCCCTTGTTCGACCGTCAGGGAGACGTCCTGTACTGCTGGCTGCTCGCCGTAGGCGAACGTTACGTTCTCGAGATCGACAACGGTCACTGTGCGTCTAATACTTCTCTGAGCGCCGGGAGGTTTATTTCTTCCATTTGCTCCCGGTAGCCCCACCCCTCGTCTTGCCACGTTGCGAGGGTCCCCGAGAGGTGGGTGATCGGCATGGTGTCGGTGGCGTTGCTCCCCTCGAGGATGTTTTCGACCAGCTGGTAGGAGCCGTCGGGCGCGATGAAGGGATTGTAGAGGATCGTTTCGATCCCTTCCGCGTCAACGAGGTCGATCGTCTCGGCGATCTGCTCGCTGGTGATCTGTTCCTGCGGGGAGACGCCGGCCGGCGTGTGTAGTTCGAACCCGTATCGCTCCTGCAGGTAGCTAAACGAGTCGTGGCCGGCGAAGACGGCGACTTGCCGGTCCGCCGCATCGATCAGGTCCTGAAACTGCTGGTCGAGGGACTCGAGGTCAGAGATGTACGCATCGGCGTTTTCCTCGTAGGTCTCCGCGTTGTCCGGGTCGGCGTCGGCGAGCCCCGAGGCGATAGTCTCGACGATATCCTGTGCGAGGACGGGATCGAGCCAGACGTGGGGGTCGACCGACGAACCGTCGTGGTTGTGCCCGTCGTGGCCGCTCTCGTTTTCAGTCTCGTGTTCGTGGTCGTGGCCCTCTTCCTCGTGCTCGTGCCCATCGTGACTCTCTTCCTCACGATCGTGCCCGTCATGGCTCTCTTCTTCGTGCTCGCCATGACCATCCTCCCCATCATGGCCGTCGTGACTCCCCGTTTCGACCTCGTGATCCCAGCCGAGCAACTGGTCGTCTAGTCCCTCGAGCCCGTCGATGACGGTCACGGTATCGTAGTCGTTCTCGAGCGTCGCCGCGATATCCTGTGCCCACGAGAACTCGGGGGTATCGAGATAGACGAAGGCACCGGCATCGGCGATCTCCCGGGTGAGGTCGCCACTCGGCGACCAGCCGTGACCGGCCTGTCCGGCCCCGATCGGGTCCTCGAACGCGATCGCGTCGCCGCTTACCGTTTCGGCCCAATCCCACAGAGTGAAGAAAGCCCCGTAGCCGGCGTCGAGTTCTTGATTTGCCGGATCGATATCGTCGAGACAGCCGGCGACGGTGCCGGCTGCGACCGCGCCGGCACCCGTCTTCAGCAGCGACCGTCGTGTCAGGTTCATACTCGAGGGTTGGCCTACCGGGGTATAAGAGTTAGTATCTTATCCAAGAATTTTATTAATAACCAAGGTCGTAAGCCAGATTTGTTAGCAAAATCTGGCCGTATATCGACCTGGGTTATTATCGGTGTCAACAGGAGCGTCGCCGCCGGAATCCGATTGCGCGTGTCACACACGGTAACCCATGTTCTACAGGCGGAGCAAGCCGAGTGCCCCGGGGCTGACCTCGAGGCAGTTCACTCGAGCGAGACCGAAATCCCAATCCCGTCGAGCCGTCGGTAGGCGGGCTTTCGACCGGGGTCGTCGTCACGAACGATTTCGAACGCGTCGAACCGGATCACGAGCCGGCCGGGATCGATCGTCGCCCGGAGGACGGGGCCGCGGCTGGTCACGACGACGTACGGCGGCCCCGGGACGGGATCGGCCCGCAGTTCGTAACCCGCCGCATCGACGACATCGGCGAGCACGCCGGGAAGCATTCGGAGTATCCCCGCCTCCTCGAGGGCGCGATGGAGTCCGTCGGCGACCGCATCGCCGTCGGTGGTTCGCGAGGTATCCCACGGCTCGGCGATCGCGTCGGCACAGGCGTCGATCGCGTCGACGACCGACACGTGTTCCGACTGGATTCGACGCCGGGCGGCCCGGACTGGATGGGACACGGTACTCGGTGGGACGGGAACTCACTAAGGTGTCCCGAATCGGAGGCCGTCATCGCGGCGGGGCGGCGTTACTCCTCGCGGTTCTCGACGACGCCGACGTTTAGGGTCCGAACCCGCGCCAGCGCGCCGCGCAACCGCCGCCGCCACGACGATCCCCGACGGCTCGCGAGGTCGCGTCGAAGCTGTTCGTTTTCGTCCTCGAGCGCCCGGTTTTCCGCTTCGAGCGTCTCGAGTCGCGCCTCGAGATCGTCGACACGATCTTCGAGCCGGTAACGGCGCGTGCGCTGGGCTTCGCGGTCGTTCTGTAGCTGATCGCGCTCGCGCCGGAGTCGCTCGAGTCGGGCCTCGAATCGCTCGCGGTCGCGCCGGGCCAAGTCGACGAACGAGCCGCGAGTCGGGTCACCGGGGACACCCCCGAGCCGATCGTCGTCCGTCTCGTCGGGTTCGGTCTCGAGGTGTCCCGAATGGGTCGCGTTGACGATCGCGCCGACGAGCAGTATCAGGCCGCCGAAGTAGAGCCACGTCAGCAGGAGGAGGATCGCGCCGATCGGCCCCGCGGAGTCGGAACTGCTCGAGAACGCGACGTAGACCTGAAACAGCGACTGGAGCGCCGCCCAGCCGACGGCGGCGACGAGGACGCCCGGTAGCACCTCCCTGACCGAGACGTCGACGTCGGGGAAGAAGTAGTACATCGGCAGGAAGGCGATCGTCAGCCCGACCACGAGCAACAGCGGGTTCAGGAACCCGATGAAGGGAATGCTCGGGAAGAACGCGAACGCGATGGTGGCCGCCGCCGCGGCGACCAGCGCGACGCCGATCGTCCCGAAGACGATGGCCCCGTCGCGAAGCTGGTCGACCAGCGAGTTGTCCTCGGTCGACGAGTAGATCTCCGAAAAGGCCGTATCCAGCCCGCGGAAGATCTTCAGCGATCCCCAGACGAGCGCGACGAGCCCGATGATCGAGGTTCCGACGCTCCCGGTGTCGCCCTCGATCCCGTCCTCGAGGATGATCTGTCCGCTCTCCGGGAGAAACCCTTCGGTCGTCGAGGAGACCTGTTCGGCAAGCGCCTCATCGCCGACGAACGAGACGAGAAAGAAGACGAGGACGAGCAGCGGTATCAGCGAGATAAACGCCTGATACGCGATACTCGCAGCCATGAACGTCGCGTTCTTCTCTTGGATCCCCGCGACGACCGACTTCGCGAAGGGGACCGCGCCGCGGACGTTGATACCCATACTCTAGATACGTCAGAACCCCGGATAGCGGCCCGGCTTGCAACCACACGGTCTTCGGATGTCGTAGCCCGCGTCGGCGATCTACTCCCGCTCGAGCAGCGAGGAAACCTCGTCTCGAGTCGGCAGGGCCGTCATCGCACCCGGGGCGGTGGTCGTCGTCGCCGCGACCGCGTTCGCGAAAGTCACCGTTTCCCGGAGATTCCTCCCCTCCCGCAGGGCGGCGATCGCGCCGGCCACGAACGCGTCGCCGGCCCCCGTCGTATCGACCGCGTCGACCGCGAAGCCGGCGTGGTCGACCGCGGCGGCGGGCCACGACGCGTCCCCATCCGCGACCGCGACCGCACCGTCGCCGCCCCGCGTCACGAAGGCGGTGTGAACCGGCCCGCGATCGACGGCCGCGCGTGCGACCGCCATCGGCGACTCGCCCGCAAAGCCAAGCGCCGCGAGTTCCTCGACCGTCGCGAAACAGACGCCGGCGCGTGTGAGCGCTTCAGTCACTACGTCCGCGAACGTGTCGGTATCCGGCCACAGCTCCGAGCGTAGGTTCGGATCGAACGAGACCGTACACCCCGCACCCGCGGCGCGCTCGAGCAGGTCTACCGTCGCGGCCCGGGACGACCCGCTGGCCAGTGCAACGCCGCCAGCGTGGACCCACTCGCAGCCCGAGAGCGTCGCGTCGTCGATCCGGCCGGGCTCGAGGCGCGTGTCGGCAGTTCCGTCTCGATAGAAGGTGAACTCGCGGTCGCCGGTCTCATCGTGCGTGACGAACGCGAGCGTGGTCTTCGCATCCGCGTCGCGTTCGACGAACCGGGTCGGCAGATCGCGGTCGGCGAGGGTCCGCTCGAGGTATCGACCGAACGGATCGTCACCAACGCGGGTCCAGAACAGCGGCGGCCGCTCGAGTTGAGCGAGCGCGACGGCGACGTTCGCCGGCGCACCGCCGGGGCGGCGCTCGAATCCGGCGACGTCCTCGAGCGGTCCCGGCCGTTCGGGAATGCAGTCGATGAGTGTTTCGCCGGCAACGAGCACCTCGCGGGCCATGCTCGGTCGTGAACCGCCGACGGGGGTAGGTCTGTCGACTGCCAAGCTATATACGAGGTCGATTACACCCGGCTCGTAACAGTACGAAAGGCATGTCGCGCCGCGGATTACTCTCGGCGGGGACGGAGCTCATCGCTGGCTGTCTCGGCTGCCGATCGGATCCGGCAGTCTCGAGACGAGAAAAGCGGCGAGGAGACGATAGAGAGCGATCGGCCAGCTTACAGAATGATGCTCTTCTCGCGCATCATCGCGTGGATCGAGGCGTCGAGGCCCTCGCGGCCGATGCCCGAGTCCTTGTTGCCGCCGAACGGGACATCGCCCAGCCCGTGGCTCGGTGCGCCGTTGATCCGGACCGCACCGGCGTCGATGCGTTCTGCCATCCGCATCGCGCGCTTGTAGTCGTTCGTGAAGACCGCAGCGTCGAGCGCAAGATCCGAGCTGTTGGCGATCTCGAGGGCTTCCGCCTCGTCCTCGAAGGTGGTGATAGCGGCGATGGGGCCGAACTGCTCTTCGTCGACGATGCGGGCGTCGTGGGGGACGTTCGCGAGCAGCGTCGGCTCGAAGAACTGGTCGGCGAGGTCGTCCGGCACGCCGTCGGGCGCGCGTCGCTCGCCACCGCGGACGATCTCTGCGCCCTTGTCGACGGCGTCCTCGACCAGTTCAGCGACCCAATCGGCCTGCTCCGCGCTGATGAGCGGGCCGAAGGCGGTGTCCTCGTCGAAGAGGTCGCCGGCCTGCCAGGCGTCCATCTGGCCGTCGATTAGCTCGACGAGGTCGTCGTGGACGGACTCGTGGGCGAGCACGCGCGAGATGGCCGAACAGCGCTGGCCGGCGTACTTGAACGAGCCCTTCGCGCAGTTGCCCGCGACATCGGTGAGGTCGGCGTCGTCGAAGACGATCGCCGGGGCGTTGCCGCCCAGTTCCATGTGTAGGTTGACCATGCCGCTCTCGCGGGCGACGTGCTTGCCCGCGCCCGAGGAGCCGGTCATCGCGATTGCGTTGATGCGGTCGTCGCCGGCCATCAGATCGCCGATCTCGCTTGCCTCGCCGGGGACGAAGTTGAACGCGCCGTCGGGAATCCCGTCGACGTCGGCGATGACGTCGGCGAGGATCGCCGCCGAAATGGGCGTCTTGCTCGCGGGCTTGAGCAGGACGCTGTTGCCGGCCGCGAGCGCGGGTGCGACCTGTAGGGCCGTCGTCGCGAGCGGGTAGTTGTACGGCGTGATACACAGCACCGCGCCGATCGGCTCGTGTTTGACGATGGCCTGCCAGCCCTCGTGGCCCGCCGTCGAACCTTCGCGGTACTCGCCCTTGCTGACGATGTTGCGCGCTTCCTCGGCCGCGCGGTCGAAGCGTTCGGCCGCCTGTCCGACCTCGCCGCGGGCCGACGAGATCGGTTTGCCCGCCTCCCGGACGATGACCTCGGCGAGTTCCTCTTCGCGCTCGCGCAGTCCGTCGGCGATCGTCTCACACCACTCCGCGCGTTCGACGACCGTCGTCTCGCGCAGTTCCGGTTTGATCTCGTGGGCAGCGGCCAGTGCAGCTCGAGCCTCCGTCGGGCCCGCGGCGGCCACCCGCGCGAAGGTCTCTCCCTCGGCGAGATCCGAGACTGACAGTTCGTCGTCGGTCTCGAGCCACTCGCCGTCGACGTAGATCCGCTCTCGCCGCTGTGCGATTCTCGTTGCCATACTCGTCCCTTGGGCCCCCTCACTGAAAATGTTTACTCAGGCTCGAAAAAACAACGGGTATAGTGACGGTGTCGTTCGGCAACACGTTCATGGCCCCTGACACCCAAATGTAGTACCTCTACTAGAAACGATTCTTTAGGTATACCAAAGAAATGTTCTCCCAAGGGAAATCTTTAAGTGATGTGCGCGTGTATGATGGAACAGGATGAGCACCCAAAAGACAGTCCGCCAGTCGGCTGACAGTGTCGAGGAGAACGCGCTTCGCCTCGAGCAAGACAAGGCCGAGCAGATCGTCGACGCACTGAACACGGAGCTCGCCAACTCCTATGTCCTCTACCACCAACTGAAGAAACACCACTGGGTGGTCGAGGGAGCCGAGTTCCTACCGCTCCACGAGTTCCTCGAGGAGGCGTACGAACACGTCGAGGAAGGCGCAGACGTCATCGCCGAGCGCGCACAGGCGATCGGCGGCGTCCCCGTCTCCGGCCCGTCGAACCAAGAGGAGCGCGCCACCGTCGAGTTCGAGGGCGAAGACGTCTACGACGTCCGCACGATGTTCGAACACGACCTCGAGATGTACGGCGACATCATCGAGTCGATGCGTGGCAGCATCGAACTCGCCGAGAACCTCGGCGACCCCGCGACCGCCGAAATCCTGCGCGAGATCCTCGTCGAACTCGAGGAAGACGGCCACCACTTCGAACACTACCTCGAGGACGACACGCTGGTCCTCGAAGAAGCGACGCACTGAGATCGAGACGCACAGAATCGCGTCGGCGAGCGTCGGACCGTCGAATCAGTTTTTTCGCGGAAGAGGAAAATGGCGAGCCGTTCGGAGTCGAGACTGGATCGGGGCCGAACGACCGAGAAGCGACGTGTTCAGGGCTCGAGGTCGACGGTCAGGTCCGTCGCGATCCAGCCGTCGTTGTTGTCTCGTTCGGTAAAGACGATCTTTCCGGGGCGGGTCTCGTGACTGGTCACGACCGCCGCCGACTCCTCGAGTTCCTCGGTGGGTTCCGGGTCCTGCCTGCGGGCGGGTACGTCCATCAGGTTGAGTTAGGTGAGCCTAAATCTAAAAAGGTTTTGGTTGGCCTAAGACCGCGGGCCGAAGGGAGCAGCGGACTGCTGTCACCGGTGTGATCACTGGCGGCGGGAATAGTCGACACGGAGAAGCGACGAGACGCAGTATTTCGCCCGTCCTCGAGCGAGCGGTCGCGGCCTGTCCGTGCCAGAGATGGCCACGCGAAATGGCATCTTTTTTCGGGACGGAGCGAAAGGATCGGTGTATGAGCTCACACGAGAACCGGTCACAGGGGACAATGGGGCGACACGGTCGGGACCTGATCGCTTCCCTGTTCGACATCGAGCTGGAACACGTCGAGTCGCTGAGTTGGCCGCTCGGCGATCGTGTTACCACCGGCGCGGAGGCAACGCAGCTCTTTCGGTTCGCTCATCAGCGGTCGACTCGAACGGTAACCGCGTTCGAGGTAACCGACTACACCTGCGTCCTCCGGCTTCGGACGCCGGTCGGCCGCGAGAAATTCTACGGGATCGCAAACGCCGACATTTCAGACCGGTCGATCCGGGACGACTGGATTCGGACGGACTGAGTAACCGACTTCGGTAGGCTCGAGGGCACCATCCACGATCAGTTTCATTGTTCTCGATCCGGCAGTCTCGAGTATGAGTACGATCTCGTTCAGGGAGATATCGCCGCACAGTCCGCCGATGCGCTCGTCAACGCGGCCGGTACGAGCCTGCGAATGGGATCCGGCGTCGCCGGTGCACTCCGCCGCGGTGCGGGCGAGTCGATCAACGAGGAAGCTATGGAAACAGGCCCGATCGATCTCGGCGCGGTCGCGGTTACCGACGCCTACGACCTCGAGGCCGAGTACGTCATCCACGCCGCGGCGATGCCCCACTACGGGGTTCACGAGACTCCGACGGAGTCTCGTGAGCTAACCAGAACCGGAGGTTCTGGTGCTGACGGCGAAGCGACCACCGAGAGCATTCGGGACGCGACTCACAACAGCCTCGAGCGGGCCGACGAACTGGGCTGTCGGTCGCTGGTGCTCCCGGCGCTGGGCTGTGGCGTCGCCGGGTTCGACCTCGCGACGGGTGCGGAGAGTATCGGCGAGGAGATCGCAGGTTACGAGTCGGACACGCTCGCGGACGTGCGGCTCATCGCCTACAGCGACGAGGAATACGACACGATTCGAGCGTCGACCGGGAAGAGAGAGCGCTCGAAATAACCGTAGCAGGCGGGTCCGACCGGTGACTCGAGACCCCGGTTCCGAGCCGGCCGTTCGACGACCGATGTCGGCGGGGTGGTGTGGTGGGTTCGGTCCCTATCGCCGAGCGACCGGCCGATCGTCGGGGCTCGAGCCCGGGCCCCAACTCAGTCGTCTCGGTGGCCCAGTCCAGGCGGCACCGAACAGCCGCAGGGACTGGCCGAGGCCGTCATGGGGCCGGTCGCGGTGACGAACCCGACCGGCTTGCCACAGCGCGGACAGTCGGGAAGCGATGACATCCCGTCGCCGTCGTCGCTCTCGTCGGGACCGCTACGCATACCGTCTCCCCCGCAAGCGTAATCGGCGCTGCAACGCTGTCGCTGGTCGTGTTGGGCGATTCTGCCGTCGTGCGGGACGTTTATATCCCGCTAGAATCAACGCAAACATGGCTTCAATCCGCTCGGATGGAAGCCACGTCTCGGGTGGCTCTAGCACCCGGGGCATTTCGAGACAGCCCCCTGTTTCCGGAGCGCGGCTTCCAGTATACTCGTTGACCTATTGTGACTTATATCTACTGCTAGCTGGCTGAAAAAGAGATCATCGGCTGTGAATCGAGCAGTTCGGCTTTCCCACTCGAGACCGAGCCCGAGACGTTTGCCGAGGTCAGGCCAGCGAGAGCCCGCGGATCTCGACGGTATCGCCGTCTCCGACGCGGCCGATGACCTGCCCGTCGGTTTCGGCCACCAGATCCGCCGCCCGATCCTCGGGCAGCGCGACGACGAATCCGGTCCCCATGTTGAAGGTTCGGTGCATCTCCTCGTCGGTCACGTTCCCCTCCTGTTGGACGAACTCGAAGATCGGGTGGGCCGGGAGCGGGTCCTCGATCACGTACTCGCGGTCGCCCATCCGTAGCAGGTTCGTCCAGCCCCCGCCGGTGACGTGGGCCGCCGCGCGGACCTCGTGGTCGCGCATCGGCTCGAGCAGATCTGTATAGATCCGGGTCGGTCGCAGGAGTTCCTCGCCGATCGACCGCTCCGGATCGAGCGGGAATTCGTCGGTATACTCGTGGTCACGCGTGACGGCTTCGCGAGCCAGCGTCAGCCCGTTCGAGTGGATGCCGTTCGAGGGGAACCCGACGAGCGCGTCGCCGACCTGCGCCTCGCCCTCGAAGATCTCGTCTTTTCCGGCGAGTCCGGCACAGGTGCCCGCCAGATCGAACCCTTTCACAACCTCGGGCATGACCGCCGTCTCCCCGCCGAGCATCGTGAGATCGGCCTGCTCTAAGCCCACCGCGAGGCCCTCACCGATCTGGTTGGTTAGCGCCTCGTCGGGCTCGTCGATCGCGAGGTAGTCGACGAACGCGACCGGCTCGACGCCGGCCGCGACGAGGTCGTTGACGTTCATCGCGATGCAGTCGATGCCGATGGTCGAGAAGTCCTCGATGGCTTCGGCGACTAGCAGCTTGGTGCCGACGCCGTCGGTCGCCAGTGCGAGATAGCGGTCGCCGATGTCGATCAGGCCGGCGTACTCGGTTCGCAGGTCGCTGCCGAAGGCCTCGAGCAGCGCCGCGGTCGCGTCCTCGCTCGCCTCGATGTCGACGCCGGTTTCGGCGTAAGTGAGCCCCTCCTCGTCGCCTCGCTCGTCGTCCGTCTCGGTCATACTCGAACGACCTCCCGGCGCGAGCAAAAGGTCACCGGTCCGGCGGAGGCTGGTCTCGAGGCGGGTCTCAGAACATTCCGACCCTGAAGATCACGAAGAGGGCAAGCGCTGCGCTCGGGACGAAGACCAGCGCGAAGACGCCCTTGTGCCACTTGAGGACGGATTTTCCGTCGAGCGGGCCAAAGGGGATCATGTTGAACGCGGCCAAGAACAGGTTGATCCAGATCCCCATCTGGCCGACCGTTCCGATGATTCCCGGAAAGAGCACCATCGGGAGGAAGAGCAACGCGAGCAGGAGGTTCGTCACGGGACCCGCGAGCGCGATCAGCGCGTTCTCCCGCTGAGTGACCCGTCCGCGGTGGTAGACGGCACCGGGTGCGGCAAAGAGGAAGCCGACCAGCGCCCCCATGATCGCCAGAAAGAGCATCTGGTAGTCGGCTCTGAACTCGGCGAGTTGGCCGTGTTCGATCGCGACCACTTTGTGTGCGATCTCGTGGAGGAGGAAGCCGACGCCGACGGTCACGAAACTCAGGCCGACCATCGTGGCGAAGAAGCCGACGCTTGCCCCGCCGCGGTGAACGGGCGCGAGCAACAACGCGAAGGCGACGCTCAGCGCGGTCCACGCCATCGCGAGGTCGCGCACCTCCGTGTCGCTGAATTGTAGTTCCGGTTCGGGTTCGTGTTGCTGCGTAGCGCGGTAGCCCATCAGAGAAGCCCCCGGAGTAGCTCGAGACTGTTTTCTGCCCCGGCGATCAGTTCACCCATTAGGGCGTTGACGCCCCCGATCTCGGGGGCGAGCCACGGGAGCACGACGAACGGGAACAGCCCCGTTGCGATCATGCTCCCGATGTTGGTGAGCGCGACGATCATGATGAGCCGAAACAGCGGCACGTCGAACATCGCGTCGAGGGCTTCGCCGACGGGTCGCTCGGTGTCGCCGACGATTTCGTTGAGCGTCTGGATGTCCCGGACGTTGACCGGCCGGTGTCTGAGTTCGACGTAGCCGGCGAACCAGCCGGGCGCGAGCAGCGGGTTGATACTCGTCAACCACGCGACCGCGCCGCCGACGCCGGCGCTGGACCAGCGCGCGCCGGCGAGCCGCGCCAGCGTGAACGCGAAGACGCCGTTGAACAGGAACCACGCCGCGAACAGCTTCAGCAGGAACGTGTTCCGAACGCCCGCCATGATCAGCAGGAAGAAGAAGGCCAGAAAGCCGACCGTGACCAGATAGCCGGCGATCTTCAGCGGTGAGAACCGGCGGCTCGAGGCGGTCCCCGAAATCGACTCGAGCGAGGGGATTTCCTCGGGGTTCAGGAGGTGGTGTTCGATCCCCGCTTTGTGACCGGCACCGACGACTGCGAGGACGTCGTAGCCCTGTTCACGGAGTTCGTGGAGGTTGTGTGCGATGTAGGCGTCCCGTTCGTCGATCAGGGCGTTCGCGCCACGGGGGCTGAACCGGCGGAACTCCTCCATCATGGCGTTGACGACGTCGCCGTCGGTCAGCTCCGCCATGTCGAGTTCATCGACATCGTCGATGTCGCCGCCGACGGTGTCGAGGGAGAGTCCGAGAACGGCACCGATTGCGACGCCGACCCCGAGACCGGCCAGGGTCCCGGTCGTTCCGCGGACCGCGTAGATCCCGGCGCTCTCGAGGGTCGACGCCGAGAACGGCCCGACGAAGGTTTCGGTCGCGACCAGCGCCAGACAGCCGCCGATACCGATGGCGAGCCCGGCGAGGATTCGTGCCGAGAATCCGGAGAGATAGCCGCCGGTATACCGTCCGGCCGACTCGAGGGAGGGCAGGAAGACGAGGCCGACGAACGCCCCGACGACTGCGCCGATCACGCCGCCGCCGGCGTACTGCAGTATCGTGGGGTCGGACAGCCCGACGAGCAGGAGGTCACCAAAGCCAAGCAGCGGGGCGAGGAACGCTGCAATGAGAAATCCGACGAGCGCCCCGGCGACGGCACCGAAGGTGAGCCCGAGCGTTCGGGGGTCGGTGACGCCCAGCGCCAGCCCGCCGACCATCTTCAGTTTCTCCGTAAACGAAAGTCTGCTCCAGAACCGCTGGATCGTCACCTGAATGTCGCGGTCGACCAGGGCGACCCCGCTGCCGTTGGCTTCGGCGGCCTCGATGGCCGCACGCATATCGGCACCGGGCTCGATGTCGAACTGATCGCCCAGCCGTGACTGGACGTACGACAGCATCCAGTAGGCCAGAAACTGGAAGACCGTGTTCCCCGATAGGAGATCGCCCGCTTCGATGTCGTCGGGCGTTCCGCCCTGCATCTGGCGGTACCGGCCCTCGTCTAACTCGACGGCGACGACGTCGGGGTCCTCGCGGTCGATCGTTTCGCGAACCTCGTCGACACTCGCTTGCGAGACGTGTGCCGTCCCGAGGACCTCGACGGAACCGCGCTCGCGGTCGGGTGGGGCTGGCGGCTCCGGCACGTCGGCCTCGCCTGCATCGCTCATTACTGGCTCCAACTCGGCGGCGACTTTTACCAGTATCGGACACCAAACCGAAAACGACTGAACATCGCGGTGGCGGTTGACGGCGGCCCGGCCGCCTCGAGGCCCCGAACCCCACTCCCGGAGCTGAAAGCAAGACTGATTGTCGGCGTCGGGAAACGTCCGCCGATGACCGACCTCATGGAGACCGTCATCGAGAACCGGGAGATGGTCCAGCCGAACCACGCGAATATGCTCGATGTGGCCCACGGCGGCAACGTGATGAAGTGGATGGACGAGGTGGGCGCGATGAGTGCGATGCGGTTTTCCGGCGAGATGTGTGTCACCGCGCGAGTCAATCAGATGAACTTCGAGCGGCCGATTCCCGTCGGCGACACGGCCTACATCACCGCGTACGTCTACGATGCAGGCACCTCGAGCGTGCGGGTTCGGCTGGTCACCGAGCGCGAGAATCTCCGGACCCGAGAGCGCGAGCGGACCACCGAATCGTACTTCGTCTACGTCGCGATCGACGAGGACAACGTGCCGACGACGGTCCCGGAGTTGACCGTCAGCACTGCGGAGGGCGAGCAGCTTCGAGACGAAGCGCTCGAGGACGAGGCGGGACGGGCCGACTGAGCGGGTCCGGGTTCGATCTTCCCCGCCCGTAGACTTATTCCGTGTCGAGTTCCTGGGATCGGGGATCGCGCTCTTTGACGTCCTCGAGCAGCGTGTCGAGGGTTCCGCGGGTATCAGCGATGGTCGCACCCACGAGCCCGCCGACCGCACCGCCGGTACTCGCTGCGTTTCGGCTGAACAGTCCGCCGATCGCCGCGCCGACGGCAGCGCCGATCGCTGCATATCGGGCACGGAGCAACACTGCGGTAATACGTTCTCTCACGTGTCGACAATGGTGACTATTACGGATAAATATACCTCTCGAGCGCACGCGGTGGGACCGAGCCCGGAGGTTGAACGGGACCTCAGAGGAGTTCGTCGACCACCGACAACGACTCGAGGACGTGATCGGGCCTGGCGTCGGCGTCGGCCGCCGCGAGATCCGCGCGATCGGTGACGCCGGTGAGCACGAGGGCGGTCTCCATGCCGGCGCGGTTCCCGAGTTCGATGTCGGTATCGAGTCGGTCGCCGACGACCAGCGTGTTCCGCGGATCGACGTCCAGCCGGTTCATCGCCGCCGCGGCCGCGATCGAGGACGGCTTGCCGAGGATCGCGTCGGGCTCGCGGTCGGCGACGGCCTCCATCGCGGCGAGGATAGCGCCCGAGCCCGGCATCTCGCCTTCGTCGACCGGGATCGTCGTATCGGGGTCGGTGCCGTAGAACGGTACGTCGCCCTCGAGGGCACGCAGAGATTCCCAGAGCGTGCCGAAGGAGAACCGCTTGTCGAACGAGCCGAGGACGACCTCGGCCGCCTCGGGGTCCGTCGTCACGTCGACCGCGGCGTCGGCGAGGATCGCCTCGAGTCGCTCTCCGCCGACGAGGTACACCGCCGCGTCGGGGTGGGTCGCCGCGAGGTACTCCGCCGAGACGGTCGCGGACGTGAGGACACTGCCCGAATCGACATCGATCCCGTGGGGTGCGAGCAGTTCGCTGTAGTGGTCGGCTCCCCGCGTCGGGTTGTTCGAGAACAGCAGTCGCGAACAGCCCGCCGCCTCGAGCGCGCGTACTCCGTCGGTCGCGCCGGGGAGTAACGCCTCGCCCCGGACGATCGTTCCGTCGACGTCGAGGATCACCGCCTCGTACTCAGTCATCGTCTCCCGGTACGACCGGCCGGCGATTGAGTGTTTGGTTACCCGTCGAGGCTGACGCCGGACGGCTCGAGACGGTCCAAACCGGTCGCTCGCCGGGAAAGCCCCATACCGCTGCCGACCGAACGAGACGGTATGACACTCGACGTCGAGACGCCAGACCCGCCGACGCTCCACGGCCCGCAGAATCCGAGCGACTACGACGCCGTCGACGAGCCCGAGGAGTGGACGGGCGACGAGGCCCGCCGCGAGCAACTGGCCGGCCTGCTCGTGGCGGGCGCGTGGGAAGACGGCTTCGAGGAGTGGGCCGCGGACACCTACCTGACCGACGACGAGTTTCGGGCCGTCCGCGAACTCGGCTTGCTCGAGGCGTTTGACTTCTACTGGAACCAGTCCGCGTCGGACGTTGGCTACCGGTCGCCGACGGTCCCGGCGGGTTCGCAGGCAGCGGCCTCCGACCTCGACGACGGCGATATCGAAGACATCGAGGAGGAACTGGATTCGCTCGGCCGGATCGTAAGCGAGGTGTTAGAGAGCGACTACATCGATAGCGACGGAAACGAGTTCGGCTATTCGTGGGAGTGAGCGCCGAACCCAGGCTGTCGGTACACGACCGTCGGCCGATGCCGTCTCGACCCTGACTGCCCTTCGCAATCGATCGAGGACGTGGCGACTGACTAGTACTACCCGCCGGGAGGTGGGAATTCTTATCCGGGAACCCGACCTACGACCGACCATGACACTCGAGGTCGAACCCCCCGAGCCGCCGGAGTTGGAGTTCGTCGACCCGAACGAGTACGAGGACGCGACCATCAGCGCCGATGGTGCCGAGGAGATCGACTATCGCCGCGAAGAGCTACAGGCGTTCCTCGAGGAGGGCGCGTGGGCGGAGGCGTTCGACGAGTGGCGAGCAGACACGGATCTCGAGGAAAACGAGTACGGGATCGCGCGCGACCTCGATCTCTTCGCCGGCTTCGACTTTTTCTGGGATGACTTCGCCGACCGCGTCGGCTACCACGCGCCCGGCATTCCGGAGGACTGGCAGGCTCGCGAGTACCACCCCGACCTCGATACGTGGGGGACGGTCTCCTCGATCAACGCCGAACTCACCGAGTTCGGACAGATCGTCTCGGTCACGCTCAAAGAGGAGTACGTCGACTGGGAAGCCCAGTACGAGCCACCTGAGGACCTGCCCGATTTCGACTAATCGGCAGCTGCCGGACGTGTTCGTGCGCTCGACCGCTCGACGAAGCCGCTATTCTCGAGGGACCGCGATGTTCTGGGTTCGGCCGCCGCAGTCGGGACAGGACTCGAGGGAGTCCGCTCGCTCTCTGTGGCCACAGTCTAGACACTCGTAGTGCGACTGTTCGGGCGTGTATGGGTCTTGGTACACAATACCACATCCTGAGACAGCATCGCGAAAAAGCGTTACGGGGAGACAAGTACGACTCTGAATACAACAACAAGTGTCTATATTCGATTAAATACTGGATGTATGTCCAAAAAGACTCCGCTGACGGAACTCAGCGAGTCGCGACGACCGCGAACGTCTCCGGGCGATCGCGGGCGACCGCGATATCGAAGCCGACCGCCTCGAGTCGAGTCGTCGCCGTCGCGAGGTCGAACCGCTCGGCCTTCGGCGTTGTGTTATTGCTGGTGGTCGCGTCTCCACATCGCTGCGCCACCGTACCACCGCGACCGTTGACCCACGGACCCGATTGCTTCCTTCTGTCCGCCACCGACGGGTGGGGCCGGGATCGGTGGATACTCGGTCGTCCGGTGGCGACTCACGGACCGAACGAATGTCGGTTCGACGAACGGCAAAGCGGCTCGCGCACTACGACGCCCTCGTCCTGACCGCTGCGATCTGGTTTCTCGCGAAATTCCTGCGCTACGCCTTTCCGCCGCTGTTCGATTCCTTTCAGGCGAACTACGGCGTCTCCGACGCGGTCCTCGGAACCGCGTTCTCCGGATTGTTGCTCGTCTACGCGGCCATGCAGTTTCCCTCCGGCGTGCTCGCGGACCGGCTCGGCTCGGTGACCGTCATCACGGCGGGCGCGGCCGTCGCGGCCGCCGCCGCGCTCGCACTGGTCGTCGACTCGCCGTTTGTCGTCCTCGTGGGCGCGATGCTCGTGATCGGAGCCGGCACCGGCGCGCACAAGACCGTTGCCGTCCGCCTCCTCTCTCGAGCCTACCCCGCCCGGACGGGGCGAGCGCTCGGCGTCTTGGACACGTTCGGCGCGCTCAGCGGCGTCGTCGCCCCCGCCGTCGTCGTCGGCGTCGCGTCGCTGGTGCTCGGCCCCGTTGCGGGCTGGCGGCTGCTCTTTCTGGGCGGTGGGCTGGTCGGAGTGGCGCTCGCGGCGGCGTTCCGGCTTCGGGTTCCCAGACGGCTCCCGGACGAGTCGAGCGGGGTGGAACCGGTCTCGAGCGGGCGCGGCGGCGGAATCGCACAGTACGCGTCGCTGTTCCGAGACTGGCGGTTCTCGACGTTTGCCGTGGTGACGATTCTGTTCTCGTTTACCTACAACGGGCTGGTCGCGTTCGCGCCGCGATATCTCACCGCGGAAGCGGGGCTTACGACGGCGACCGCGAGCCTGCTCTACAGCAGCCTCTTCCTCGCGAGTCTGATCCAGTTGGTGACCGGCAATCTCAGCGATCGGGTGGGGCGACTGCCCATCATCGTCGCGACGTTGGGGTTCGCCTCGGTCGCGCTGGTTGCGTTTGTTTCGCTGACCGGAACGAGCGACCCAGTCCTGCTGGGCGGACTGCTCGTTGCCGTCGGGATCGGCTCGCACGGCTTCCGGCCCGTCAGGGGCGCGTACCTGATGTCCGCCATCCCGGACGATGTCGCCGGTGGCGGACTGGGCGTCGTCCGAACGCTACTGATGGGTGCCGGCGCGATCGCGCCCGCGATCGTCGGCGCGCTCTCGGAAACCGCCGGCTTCAGGGCTGCATTCTGGCTGCTCGCGGCGGCAATCGTCGGTGCCACGCTCCTCGCCGGCCTGCTCTTGCTATCCGACCGGGAGTAATTTCGCTGGAGACTGGCTCATCCGCACTCGATCCGTTGTCACGATGTTCTACTACTGCGACGGACAGACCCGGGACGCCACTACTGTGCAAAGAGTTAACACACTCCCCTGAGTATAGTTATACATGTCACTCGAGGAGCGACGCGAATACGTCTGTGTGCAGTGCGGGCGGCGGGAGACCGTCGGGGACGCTCTCCTCAGCACCTGTCAGCAGTGCGGGGGCGAGATGCGAAACGTGGAGTTGGTCCGCGATTAACGACGGCCGGAATCGCCCACACCAGTAGCCGCCCCCTCGAGCGGTCGCGCCGATCCGCCAGCGCCTCGGAGCGAGCTCGCACCTGATCGCAGTCCCTCAGCGAGCGAGCAGCACCGCGACACCGATCAGTACGAGACCGACGAGGGCCGCGCCGCCGCCGACTGCCACATCGCCTGTGAGCGCGGCGACGCTTCCGGCCACGACGCCCGCGCCGCCACCGCCCGCGACGACCGCCTGCGGAAGCGACGATCCGGCGGTCGCGTCCGATCGAACGGCCTCGAGGTCCGCCCGGAGCGTCTCGAGTTCCTCACTTTGGCCCGCGCGGTTTTCGATATCGCCGACCCGGCTCTCGACCGCTTCGACCTGCTGCTCGAGGCCCGAGAGCTGGTCGGTGACCGTTGTCAGCCGCTCGTCTACCGAATCGATGTCGTCGTCGACCGCCTGTACGTCGCCGCTGAGCGTCTGCACCTCGCCGTCGAGGGTCCGAACGTCGCTATCGAGCGTCTCGATCGCCGAGTCATCGGAGCGCGAGTCGACGGCCGCTGCGAGATCGTCGTGGTCCGTTCGAAGCGACTCGAGGCGGTCGGCGAGCCTCGAAACGTCGTCTTCGATCGCTGTGAGGTCCGAGTCGCTCGCGGCGGCGGTTGCGGCCTCGGTGGCGTCGTCAACCCGTTCCGCGAGCGTCGTGAGGTCGTCGCTCACGCCGTCGATATCGGTTTCGACGGCCTCGATCGCCGACGTAATCTCTTCGAAGCGGTCGTCGTGGTCGTCTAGCCGCCGTTCGTTGTCGGCGGCTCGATCGCCAACGTCCGAAACCGTCTCGGCGAGCGATTCGGTTTCGCGCTCGCGATCGGCTCGGAGAGTATCGATCTCGTCTTCGAGTGCCGTTCGTACCGTCGTCACTCGCTCCTCGAGCGTCGCCGCTACGTCATCGATCCGGTCAGAGACCGTTTCCTCGACCTCGTCGACCCGGCCGGTGACCGTCTCCGCTACCTCGTCGATATCCTCGGCAGTCGTCGATCGAACGTCGCTCAGCCGGTCGTCGAGAGTCGCCCGGATCTCGCGTACCTGCGCCTCGAGTTCGGTGTCGAGGTCGTCTACCTGGTCTGTGACGGCCTCGAGATCCGTCGCAATGGTGTCGATGGACGCGGTCACTGCATCGATCTCGTCGGTCGTGTCGGCCAGCGAGTCGCGCACCTCGTCGAGTTCGTCGTCCGCGGCCGTTTCGGCCTCGAGTCGCTCGATCGTTGCCTCGAGTCCCGCGAGGTCGTCGTCGATCGCATCCGTTGTCGCGGCGATTCGAGACTCGAGGTCCGAAGCCGTCTCATCGAGTTGCTGCTCGATGGTCTCCTCGAGCGATTGCAGTTCCGACTCGAGGGAGTCGAGGTCCGCGTCGGTGTCCTCGAGATCGGCTGCCAGGTCGTCGACTGTCCCCGCGGTGGCCGCCCGCGACTCGAGCGCCTCCAGTGTTTCAGAGACATCGTCGGTCGCGTCGTCGAGGTTCGAGACCGCCGCCTCGAGGTCTGATAGATCCTCGCTAACGACGTCGACGCGCTCGTCGGCCGCCGCGGTTTCCTCGAGGTCGTCGATCGCGTCCCGAACGCTCTCGAGATCGGCCTCGAGCGCGGCAGCACGGGTATCGACCGTCTCGCGGACGGTTTCCAGTTCGTCGTCGACGGCTTCGATCTCGTCATCGACGGCCGCGATTTCCTCGTCGACGGTCGATTCGAGCGCGTCGAACCGCGCGTCGGTTCGCTCGGAGTGCTCCTCGAGCCGGCCGGAGACACCGTCGAGCCGTGTGCTCAGCTCCTCGAGTCGCCCGGAGACACCGTCGAGCCGTGTGCTCAGCTCCTCGAGTCGCCCGGAGACCCCGTCGATTCGCGTTTCGGTGCGATCAACGTCCGTTTCGAGGGCTTCGAGGTCACCGGTCAGTTCGGAGACGTGGTCGTTCACTTCCTCGAGGGCCGCTTCGGTCGCGGCCGTCCCCTCGAGGTCGGTGAGTGACGTTCGAATCTCGTCGAGGTCTGTGTGGACAGCCTCGAGTCCGTCTTCGACCGCGTCCGTCCGTTCGGCGACGCGCTCGAGGTCGGCCGTTGCGTCGGCGAGCCGCCCCTCGAGGGTCGCTCGCTCGTCGGCCGCGGCGGTCTCGACGGCCTCGAGTTCGGCGTCGATATCGTCCACTTCGTCCGTCAGTACCGTAAGCGACTCCGAAAGCGCCTCGAGGTCGTCGTCGAGGTCCTCGAGATCGTCGCCGAGGTCGTCGACCGCGTCGTCGCTCGCGTGGGTTTCGCTCTCGGCCTCGAGATCGGTCAGATCGTCGGCAAAGGACTCGAGTCGCTCGTCGAGTTCGTCGACCGTTTCGGCCGCGGCCGTTCGTTCCTCGATGTACTCGAGGTCCTCGAACACGGTCTCGAGATCCTCGCGGACGGATTCGATCTCGGCGTCGCGGTTCGCGAGTCGGTCGAACAACTGGTCGATGGCGTCGTCGGTGCGTTCGGTCGCCCGGTCGCCCGCCGACCCGTCGTCGAACGCGAATTCGGTCGCGTCGCTCGTCGGGGCCGGCTCGTCCGCGGTCGAGGGGTCGTCGATGTCGGCAGTGTCGTTGCGTTCGGTATCCGCGGCGGACCGGCTGATCGTCGTGTCGGCTTCGACGTCGTCTCGAGCCGCCGCGAGCGCCCCGCTGGCGGCGCTCGTCGCGGGGTCGTCCGCGAGCCGGACACCCCGAACGGAGAAAGGGAGCGTGGCTGCGTCGAACCGACCGCCGATCAGGTACTCGACGCCCTCGATCGCGCCCTCGCCACCGATCGCGATCGGGACGGACAGTCCCTGCTGGACGTCGCTCTCGTCGGCTTCGTCCCGGATTGCTTCGATCAATGCGGCGAGCAAGTCGTCGTAGGCCGCCGCGAGCGCGCTCTCGATCCCGCCCGCTGGCGCGTTGGGGTCGAGTGTGAAGTCCGCGAGCACGCCGGCAACCGCCGATGGCGCGTGACCCGTGTCGTCCGCCGCGCGCTCGATGATCCACTCGCGTCCCTTCGGGATCGAGACGGCCATCGCCGGGACCCCGTAGTACGCGAGCGTGGCGCTGGTCGTCTGGGACGCCAGACAGATGCCGAGGCCGGTGTAGTTGTCGCCCGCGAGCTGGTCGTAGACGACGGCGAATCCCTTGCTGATCGGCGTCGCGCCGACCCTGCGGTCGGCGAGGGCCGACTCGATAGCTTCGCAGTGGGCGTCGATCGACGCCGACGCGTCGGCGAACGGTCCCGGCGTCGTATAACAGAGCCGGCCCGCTGTCGCTCCCGACAGCACGTCGTCGAGGAGCGCAGCCACGGCCGCCGTCGCGGAGGGTGTCGTCGCCGTCTCGAGGACGCCGTTCGCGAACAGCGATCGGGGTGTTTCGTCCGCTTCCTCGGCGGCTTCCCGAGCGGCCGAGCCGACCGCGTACGTCGTTCCGTCTACCTCGAGCGTGTGACTCTCCTTCGAGAGCGCCGTCGGGTCAGGCGTGTCATCGATCGGCACCGCGACCGGCGGGACCGATTCGATCGCCGGGCCGTCGCCAGCGTCGGTGGCGGCCCGGATCGCCGCCGGTCCGATATCGAGACCGTAATCCATGTCCTCGGCAACTCGAACCGACCTCTTGGAAGTTCGCCCCACAGTACCAGATGTGAAAATTGGTCCGCATCCGGCGTCAGTCCGTCCCCGGATATTCCGAGTAGAATTATTTCTCACTCGAGTACCTATTCAAAACCTATCTGATATTGGACTGTTTTTGGTAGATAATGAAACTGTTATTCAAACCCTATACAGCGTATGAAACGCCATATCTCACTGCATCGCTGGTAGGTCGTGACACACGACGGTCAAAATCCTCCATGTTTATACATCAGGGCAGTGGTTGGTCACCTATATGTCTGAAACCGGGACGGAGACCCGCCCGCTGGTCCGACAGCTGCCGGATCCGACCACAGCGTCGAACGTTCGGTACAATCCGTCGCTCGAGGAACTGCGCGAGCTCGCCGCGCCCGCCGAAACGACGACCGAGTTCGGGTCGGCGTCGTACGTCAGCGACGTCCGCTCGCGAAGCGCAGACCTGACGAAAAACGCCGTCGACGACGACTTTACCGACCGCGACCACGAACTCGTCGACGACGCGATCGGCCTCGCGGACGACCGCGAGATGCTCTGTGTCGATCGACTGATGGGGCGTCACTCGGATGCGACGTTCTGCTGTCGCCTGTTCGTCCCCGTCGAACACGCTCGGATCGCCTACGCGTGGGCGAGCCTGTTCGAGCCGACCGACGGCCGAGACCCCGATCTCTACACCGTCCACCTGCCCGACTACGACGAAACCGCGATCCGCGTCCGTCCCGACACCGGCGTGACGGCCGTCCTCGGGACCGACTACATCGGCGAAGCCAAGAAGTCGTTCCTCCGGCTGTACATGTACCGGATCAAACAGCAGGGCGGCCTCGGGCTTCACGCGGGGAGCAAACGGGTCCGCGTCCGCGACGCCGCCGGCGACCTCCAGACCGTCGGACAGGTGTTCATGGGCCTCTCCGCGACCGGCAAATCGACCCTGACCTCCCATGGCTGCTGGCTCGAGGAGCCCGAAGACGCCGCGATGTTGCAGGACGACGTCTGCGGGCTTCTCTCGGACGGCTCGGTCGCCGGCAGCGAGGGCGAAGGGCTGTTCATCAAGACGATCGGCCTCGACGAGGACGAGCAGCCGGAACTCTACGAGGCCGCGACCACCGAGTCGGCGATCCTCGAGAACGTCGCGGTCGATGACGACGGCACCGTCCACTTCGACGAGGACCGCTACACGTCGAACTCCCGTGCGATCATCCGACGCGACGAACTCGAGAGTGCGGCCGACGAGATCGATCTCGACCGGATGGATCAGGCCTTCTTCATCACCCGAAACCCGCTGATGCCGCCGGTGGCCAAACTCGACGAAGAACAGGCCGCCGTCGCGTTCATGCTCGGCGAGTCGATCGAGACCAGCGCGGGCGACCCGTCGCGAGCCGGCGAGTCGATCCGCGTCGTCGGAACGAACCCCTTCATCATCGGCCCCGAAGGCGAGGAGGGGAACATCTTCCACGAACTCATCGACATCCTCGACGTCGACTGTTACGTGATCAATACGGGCTATCTCGGCGAGCAATCGCAAGATATCGGCGTCACCGAATCCGTGACGATCCTCACCGAAACCGCCCGCGGGACCATCGAGTGGACCCGCGACGAGCGAACGGGGCTGACGATTCCCGAATCCGTCCCGGGACTCGACATCGAGGACTACTACGTCCCCGACCACGTCGAGGACTACGACGACGCGGTCGCGGAACTGCGCGCCGACCGCCGCGAGTACCTCGAGCAGTTCGACGAACTCCGCGAGGAGATCAAAGACGCCGTCTACTGATACGGATTGCTGTACCGATTTACCGGCGCAACCGCGACCCGGCAGCGGTTACACCGGAAATGACGTACAGTAAACCGTATGAGCGACCCTCGGCCGTATCGAGGCACGAACGACCCCGGCTTTCAGGCCCGATTCGACCCCCGGACTGCGGAGCAGCGCTTGCCGCACACGAATACCGTTATATGTGTCGAGTTCTCACGGTTGGGTAATGAGCGCACAGGTACGGAAACCGATGGCGAGAGTATGCGAAGCGTGCGGTCGAGGCGAACAGTGGGACGAAGACCTCGAGGCCTGGCAGATCGCCCGCGACGACGGCGAGAAACAGGTCGGCAATCCACATTGTATCCACGAGTGGGACATCACCGGCACCTTCACGCCGGTCGACGCAACGGATAGCTGATCGACACCAATCGTCGCCGAGAGCAGTCCTTTTCCCCGCCTCGAGCGTAGCCGCTATCATGCCGACCGTCTACGTGACAGCGCCGCCCAATGTGGCCGACGAACTCGCCGAGACGCTGGTCGAAGAGCGATTCGCCGCCTGCGTCAATCAACTCTCGACGACCTCGACCTACCGCTGGGAGGGCGAGATTCACCGCGATGACGAGGCCGTGTTGCTCGCGAAAACGACCGACGACGCCTACGACAATCTCGTCGCGCGCGTCCGGGAACTGCATCCCTACGATGTCCCCTGTATCGAGCGCTTCGACGAGGACGACGTCCTCGAGTCGTTCGCCGACTGGCGGGCAGACAGCGTCGAGTAACCGCGGCCGCCGGAGCGTACGTCAGTCGCTCACAGACCATGACTGCCCGAATTAGCAACCCTTAAAACTCGCGCACGGGTTGTGACGGGTATGGCTGGAACCATCGAAGTGCTCGTTCCGGGTGGCCAGGCCAACCCTGGCCCACCGCTCGGTCCCGAGCTCGGACCGACCCCCGTCGACGTGCAAGCTGTCGTACAGGAGATCAACGACCAGACCGAAGCGTTCGACGGAACCGAAGTCCCCGTCACCGTCGACTACGAGGACGACGGCTCCTTCGAGATCGACGTCGGTGTCCCGCCGACGGCCGCACTGGTCAAAGACGAGGCCGGTTTCGAGACCGGCAGCGGCGAACCCCAGAAGGACTTCGTCGCGGACATCTCCGTCGAGCAGGTCAAGAAAATCGCCGAGCAGAAACACCCCGACCTGCTCGCCTACGACACCATCAACGCCGCGAAGGAAGTCGTCGGCACCTGCGCCTCGATGGGCGTCACGATCGAGGGCAACGACGCCCGAGAGTTCAAGCAGCGAGTCGACGACGGCGAGTACGACGACGTGCTTGCGGCTGAAGCGGAAGCGTAATCGACGCGCTCGAGACGCGAGCGAGCACCCGCTTGTTCGGGGCCGTTCGGAAACGCGTCGCCGGATTTCTCTCTTGACCTCCCGCTCGAGCCAGTGGTCTCTCGATCGATCTCGATCAGTCACCGACCAGTCTCGGGTATCGAGTACGGTCGTTCGGCAGTATCGCCGGACCAAAACGAGTGGCACTTGTCGTGAAAGACGACGAAACGGAGACCGGCTCGAGCGTCGCGGTCGCGCGTGACTAGATCTTGTTCGCGGGCGGGACGGTTCGATCGTCCGGCCGGGCCGCCCCGGTCGCGCCGAACACGACGCGAATGCTCGCGCCGATGCCGAGCACGCCGGCGAGACCGGCGAGGACAACGGTCGCCGGCAGCGACACTCCGGCGGCCCCACAGAGGAGCGCACCCGCGAGAACCCCGACGCAGAGCCGGTCGTCGCCGAGTCGCGACGCGAGGGTGCGGCCGATCGCGACGAAGCCGAGTGCCGTCGCCACGGGCAGGACGGCGACGCCGAGAATCACCAGCGGAATCCCGAAGAACGTCCCGATGCTCGAGTCGACAATCAGGTAGCCCGTACTCGCGAGTCCGACGACGACGAGCAGGCTCGGTAGCCCGATACAGCTCGAGATGATCGGACTGCGACGCGACTTCGCCACGGCCTGCGTCCCGGAGCGCTGACACAATCCGAGTACGATCATCGCAACGAGGACGGTACCTGCGAACTGGATCCCCACGCGAACGAGCGGCTCGAGCGATCGATACGCCTCGAGTTCGCCGCCGCCTGCCAGCGTCGCGACCGAGTCGACCGCTGCCGCCCCAGTCATAGTATATAAGTCTACTGGCCCCATGGACTACGTTACAGCAGTCCGGATTATAGAACTTTCGGTTATTGAGAGATTTACTATTCGAATACTATCACGGAACGCGACGGTTCAGCGCCGGATCGGGTTTCAGTCTCGACCAGCACAGCACCGCGTTGGACGGCGAGACCGTACACGGTGCCGTGTGACGATCGTACTGGCAGTTCGACGGGTTTAAGTTCGGGATGGCACTTGGTTCAAGGGAGACAGGCATCGCCTGTTTCACTGACCCGTAGGAGCACACCCTGCGTACTACGGAGGTGAACGATGGCAGATTCGGATATTGAAACAGCAGTAGCCCGCGCACTCGAGGATTCGCCGGACCGGAACTTTACCGAGACGGTAGACCTCGCGATTAATCTGCGCGACTTAGACCTAAACGAACCGTCGAACCGCGTTGACGAGTCGATCGTCCTGCCGGCCGGAACCGGCCAGGAAACTCGGATCGTCGTCATCGCCGAAGGAGAGACTGGAGTCCGCGCCGAAGAGGCGGCGGACGAGGTCCTTTCGGTGGACGACGTGGCCGATCTGGACGACGACGACGCGAAGGACATGGCCGACGAGACGGACTTCTTCATCGCCGAAGAGGCGATGATGCAAGACATCGCCCGGCACCTGGGTACCATTCTCGGTCCCCGAGGGAAGATGCCGGACCCGCTCGCGCCCGACGACGACGTCGTCGAAACCGTCAACCGACTCAAAAACACCGTGCAGCTTCGCTCCGGCGACCGACGAACGTTCCACACGCTCGTCGGTGCCGAAGACATGGACGCCGAGGACATCGGCGACAACATCGACGTCATCCTGCGTCGACTGCATGCCGACCTCGAGAAGGGGCCCCAGAACATCGACGCCGTCTACGTCAAGACGACGATGGGCCCGTCCGTGGAGGTAGCCTAATATGAGCGCACAGGCTGAACGCAAAACCGAGAACCTTCCCCAGTGGAAGCGAGAGGAAGTCGACGAGCTCGCCCAGATCATCGACGACTACGAGAGCGTCGGTGTCGTCGGCATCGCCGGCATCCCCTCGAAACAGCTTCAGGACATGCGTCGCGACCTGCACGGAACCGCCGTGTTGCGCGTCAGCCGCAACACCCTGCAGACGCGCGCCCTCGAGGACGCCGGATTCGGCGACCTCGTCGAGCATATCGGGGGACAGGTCGGGATCATCGCGACCGACGAGAACCCGTTCTCGCTCTACAAGGAACTCGAGGCATCGAAGACGCCCGCCCCGATCAACGAGGGCGAGGTCGCCCCGAACGACATCGTCATCCCCGAAGGGGACACCGGTGTCGACCCGGGGCCGTTCGTCGGTGAACTCCAAGGTATCGGTGCGAACGCACGCATCGAAGAGGGATCCATCCAGGTCATGGAAGACTCGACGGTCCTCGAGGCCGGCGAAGAAGTCTCCGCGGATCTGGCGAACGTCCTCAACGAACTCGGTATCGAGCCCAAGGAGGTCGGTCTCGACCTTCGCGCCGTCATCGCAGACGGCGTCCTCTTCGATCCCGAGGACCTCGACATCGATGTCGAGGCCTACCGGAGCGACGTGTCGACGGCGGCCGCTCGCGCACGGAACCTCTCGGTCAACGCGAGCTACCCGACCGAGTCGACCGCGCCGACGCTCGTCGCGAAGGCCACGGGCGAGGCCAAGAGCCTCGGCCTGCAGGCCGCAATCGAGGACGAAGCCCTCATGCCCGACCTCGTCAGCAAGGCCGACGCACAGCTGCGTGCGATCGCTGCCCAGATCGATGACGAGGAGGCACTTCCTGACGAGCTTCAGGACGTCGCGGCAGCCGCCGAGCCGGCGGCAGCCAACGACGAAGACGAATCGGCCGACGACCAAACCGAAGACGACGCTGAGACCGAAGACGCCGATGCTGACGCCGACGATGACGACGATGAAGACGACGGCGACGGCGCGGCCGGTCTCGGCGAAATGTTCGGATAACGACGACACGAGGACACAACAATGGAATACGTATACGCTGCACTCATCCTGAACGAATCGGGCGAAGAGATCAACGAAGACAACCTGACGAACGTGCTCGACGCCGCCGGCGTCGACGTCGAGGAATCCCGAGTCAAGGCGCTCGTCGCCGCGCTCGAGGACGTCGACATCGACGAGGCAGTCTCCGAGGCCGCAGCCGTTCCCGCTGGCGGAGCCGCCGCAGGCGGTGCCGCGGGTGGCGAGGCCGCTGCCGACGAAGGCGGCGACGAGGCCGACGAGGAAGCCGAAGAGACCAGCGACGTGCCGGACACGACCGACGACGACGATGACGACGACGAGGCAGACGGCGAAGGCCTCGGCGAACTCTTCGGATAACGTCGCGTCGATCCGGTTTCGACGACCTGTCAACACCGATTTTCTTTCGACTCGAGGGCGAGTGGCGACGCCATCGTGACAGAACGACTATCAGAGAGCGGTTCGAACGTGGCATATGTCGACATATCTGGGACTCGATTGGGGTGGCCGCGGGTGGATCGCTGTCTGTATTCGAACCGATAGCGACGCCGACGGCGAGAGTGGTGTCTGCGTTGCGGCCGAGTTCTCGCCGTCGATGCTGACCGTGTGGCGTGACTGGCGCGCCGAGGCCGATCGGATCCTCGTCGACATGCCGATCGGGCTCCCCTCGGGGACCGATGACGAGACGGGATCGGCCGACGAGTCGATCATTCGTGCGTGTGATCGAGCTGCAAAAGCGTATCTCGGGCCCGAGCGGCGCTCGAGCGTGTTCAACGTCCCCTGTCGCGAGGCGATCAGCGAATCGAATTACGGGGCCGCAAACGACACGAACCGGCGGCAGGTTGGGCGAGGACTGAGCACACAGGCGTGGGCGATCGCCCCGCGGATCGCCGAAGTCGAAGCGTTGCTACTGGAGTTCGAGGGCACACGGGACGTCGTCCGCGAGGCACACCCTGAAGTCTGCTTCGCGGCGCTGGGTGACGGCGACGGCGTCGCTGAGTCGAAGACCACGGCGGACGGTCGGGCGGCTCGACTCGAGATCCTGTCGGCGTTCGGCGAGCGCAGTTCGCGATCGTGGGGCGATGACCTCCGGGACCAGTACGAGGCGCTCGAGGCGAGACATATCGACGACCTCGAGCAATACGAACGACGGATTCACGCGTCCAATCGCGACGATCTGCTGGATGCGTTCGCGCTCGCGGTCACGGCCCGTGCGGGCGATCTCCGACGGCTTCCGCCGGTTGCGGACGACGCGGTTCCGACGGACGACGAGACCGGCCTCCCGATGGAGATTGTCTATCACGAGCCGGCGACCTGACGGCCGTCCGAGAACCTATAACCGAGGGCGCGGCCAGAGCCGGCGATGCCCGCTCCAGTCGAGATCGTCACCGAGCCGTCGCTGACTCTGCAGTGCCTCGCGTGGGTGCTCGCCGGCTCACTGCTCGGGAGCTGTAGCGGGCTCGTCCCGGGGATTCACGCCAACAACTTCGCGTTCCTGCTCGCGGGGGTCGCGCCGTCGGTCCCCGGCCCGCCGCTGTTCGTCGGCTGTGGGATGCTCGCCGCGGGCGTTGTCCACACCTTCCTGAACGCGGTCCCCGCGATGGCACTCGGAGTACCCGACGCCGAAATGGCGATCACCGCGCTGCCGGGCCACCGGCTGGTGCTCGAGGGCCGGGGATCCGAAGCGATCCGGCTCTCCGCGCTCGGCAGCATCCTCGCCGTGCTCGCGGCGGTCCCGCTCGCCGTCCCCGTGACGCGAGCCGTGACGGCCGCCTATCCGACGATCAGAGCACACCTGTCGCTCGTCCTCGCGATGGCGGCGGTCGCGCTGATCGCCTCGGAGCCCACGTGGCGCGGCCGGCTCGGCGGGCTGTCCTCGTTCGCGCTCGCGACCGGCCTCGACGCGCTCACGCTCGACCTCTCGGCGGACGCCCCGCTCGAGGCGGGCGGTACCCTCGCGCCCCTCTTTGCCGGCCTCTTCGGTGCGCCGGTGCTAATCGACGCGATTCGTGGGACCGGCATTCCGCCACAAGATGGTGAGGCAGTCACGACCTCGCGGCGGTTCGTCGGGACGACGGCGGTCGCCGGCGCGCTGGCGGGAGCCGTTGTCGGCTACATTCCGGGCATTTCGGCGGCCATCGCCGCCGTCGCAGTGCTGGTGTTCGTTCCCGAGGGAGCCAGCGACCGCGGCTACATCGTCGCAACCAGCGGCGTCGACACGGCGAACACGATTTTCGCGCTGTTCGCACTGGTCGCGCTCGGCCAACCTCGAACCGGCGTATTGGTCGCCTTCGAGGAGACGGCCGCGCCCCTCGAGTTGCCGATCTTGCTCGCGGGCGTGGTCCTCGCGGGCCTGCTCGGCTTCGCACTGGTGATCGTCGTCGGGGACGCCTACCTCGAGGTGGTCGGCCGACTCACCTACTGGAAGATTTCGGTCGCCGTTCTCGCCCTACTGCTCGTTCTCTCGTACCTGTTTACCGGCCCGCTCGGTATCGGTATCTTCGCTGCAGCGACCGCGATCGGACTGGTCCCGATTCGATTGCGGTGCCGACGGGTACATCTGATGGGCGTGCTGATCGGGCCGCTAATGTTGGGCCTCTAACTCGCCGAAAATCGGATTCAGTCGTCGCTCGAGCCAGCCGCTCGAGCGGCCGCCACGAGTTTCTCGACGCGCTCCTGCGAGACGGGATTCGTCGTCTCGCCGCCGCGTTTGAGCGCGGTGCCGACGATGACGCCGTCCGCGCCAGCCTCGAGACAGTCGGCGACGGTGTCGCTCGTCACGCCGCTGCCGACGAACACCGGCGCGTGATCGCGGTCGGGATTGGCGAGCGACTCGGCGACGCACTCGATGTCCGCGAGCGGCGTTTCCGCGCCGGTTCCGGGGCCAGAGACGATCACGCCGTCGGCTCCGCCGCGCTCGACCGTTTCGTGGGCCGTGTGTCCGATCTCGGTCTCGCCGATCGGCGTCGCGTGCTTGACGTGGACATCCGCGAGGATCGCGACCTCGGCCTCGAGTCGCTCGCGCAGCCGGAGCGTTTCGTGGGCGCGGCCCTCGAGGATCCCCTGATCGGTCGCGGCGCTGCCGACGTGGACGTTGACGCGGACGAAATCGGCGTCGGCGGCTGCGGCGACCGACAGCGCCGCCGCGGCGTCGTTGCGGAGCACGTTGATCCCGACCGGCACGTCGACAGCGTCGGTCAGCGCCGTCGCGATCGCGGTCAGCTCCGCGACGACGTGTTTGGGTACGTCCTCGGGATAGAACGGCGCGTCGCCGAAGTTCTCGAGGATGATCCCGTCGATTCCGCTCGACTCGAGCCGGGCGGCGTCCTCGAGCGCGCGGGTGCGGACCGCTTCGCGGTCGTCTGCGTCACCGTCACCGAACCCCGGTGCGCCGGGCAACGGCGGGAGGTGAACCATGCCGATGACTGGGCGGTCGGTCTCGAACAGGGCCGAACCGAACGGGCTCGCGTCGAACGGACTCGAGGCGGTCATACCGGCTTTCTGCCCGCGACCGAAATAAGTGGTCGTGGGACTGCTGCGGGCGCGACCTGCGACCCAGTATCACGGTCGGCGGCAATGCCCTCCCCGTCCACGGGCGTTTTCCCGACGCCGTGACTACGGCTAGTCGATGACAGACGCACTCTCTTCGCTGTCTCTGGGCGATCTCGAGGCACCGAATCGAATCGCCGTCTCGCCGATGTGTCAGTACTCCTGTGACCCTGACGGGCTGCCGACCGAATGGCACAGGGTCCACCTCGGGAGCCGAGCCGTCGGCGGGGCGGGCATCGTCATGACCGAAGCGACCGCCGTCTCCCCCGCGGGCCGGATCACGCCCCACGACCTCGGCATCTGGAGCGACGAGCACGCGGCCGCGCTCGAGCCGATCACCGAGTTCGTCCGCGAGCAGGGCGGAGTGCCGGGGATCCAACTCGCCCACGCGGGCCACAAGGCGAGCAAGAAGCGCCCGTGGGACGGGAACGTCCCGATTGGGCCGGACGAGACCGACCCTGACGGCGCGTCGGGCTGGGAAGTCCTCTCGCCGTCGCCGGAGGCCTATCCGCCGTTCGACGGCGACCGGCCGGCAATGCGGAAAGCCGACGCCGAGGACATTCAGGGCGTGATCGACGCCTACCGCGCCGCGGCCGAGCGCTCGCTCGAGGCCGGGTTCGAGATCGCCGAGGTTCACGCGGCCCACGGCTACCTGCTCCACGAGTTCCTCTCGCCGGTCACGAACGATCGCGATGACGACTACGGCGGCAGCTTCGAGGACCGCACGCGACTGGTCCGCGAGGTCGTCACGGCCGTCCGCGAGGTCTGGCCCGACGGTAAGCCGGTCTTCGTCCGCATCTCCGGGACGGACTGGCTCGACGACCGCGACGCGTGGGACATCGAGCAATCGGTACGGCTGGCCGACGACCTCGCCGAACTGGGCGTCGATCTGGTCGACGTGAGCTCGGGCGGGCTCCATCCCGACCAAGCGCCCCCGGCGGGGCCGAACTTTCAGGTGCCGCTTGCCGAGCGAGTCCGCGAGGGAGCCGATGTCGCCGTCGGCGCGGTCGGCGGCGTCACCGAACCCGAACAGGCCGACGCGCTGGTCCGGAACGGCCGGGCCGACCTCGTCCTCGTCGGTCGGGAGTTCCTCCGCGATCCGTACTTCGGGCTGCGCGCCGCCGGCGACCTCGAGCGCGATCCCGAGGCGGCCGCGGAGGAGTGGCCGATCCAGTACCGTCGCGCGGTCCAGCGGTAACGCGATTCGACCGGTGGGTCACTCGCCCTCGTAGTCGTCCAGCCAGCCGGTGACAGAGAACTGTAACGCGCCGGTCGTCGTCCCGATGTTCAGCAGCTGGTAGCCGTTCTGGGCTTTCTCGTTGACGTCGTCCATGCCGAACCCGAGCCCGCCGACCGGCACGTCCGCCTCGACGGCCGCCGATCGGATCGTCTCGACGGCTTCCTCGACTTCGGGATGATCGAACTCGCCGGGATGGCCGAGCGAAACCGAGAGGTCCAGCGGACCGATGAAGACGAAGCCGAGTTCGGGGACCTCGAGAATCGACTCGAGGTCCTCGAGCGCCGACGCGGTCTCGATCGTGACGCCGACGACGACCGAGTCGTCTTCGCTCGTTACGTAGTCGTCCGTGAGTCCCCAGCGACTCGCGCGCGGATTCGCCATCCCGCGTCGACCGGGCTCGCCGCCGTACTCGAACCGGCCCGCACGCACTGCGGCCTCGAGTTCGTCGCTGCTGCCGACTCGCGGGAGGAACACGTTCCGAACGCCCGCGTCCAGGACCTTCCGGACCAGCGACGGATCGGTGTCCGGCACGCGTACCAGTAGCTCCGTGTCGGTGCCGTCTGCCGCTCGCAGGAGCGCTTCCAGTTGTTCCGCGTCCCGCGGGCTCGGCCCGCCGTGCTCGAGGTCGATCCAGACGAAGTCCGCGCCGAGAGCCGCGTAGAGTTCGACGACCGCCGGGCTATACGTGTTCTCGAGGACGCCCAGCGCGACCTCGTCGTTCTCGAGCGTCTCGCGGAGCGCGTTACCGCGCGGTTCCTGACTCATACCGCTGTCTTCCACATCGACGGGCGACTAAAGTCTGGGGCCGAACGACGCAGTTTCCGGGTTGCCCGGGCTAAAACAGCGAGCGAAACGGATTACTCGTCTTTCCACTTGATCGAACAGCCCCGGGAGGGCTGCCACTCGAGGTCGACGTCTTCGCCGGCCAGCACGGCGTCGATCGCTTCGCGGATCTCGAACCGGCTCGGCTCGTCGTCGGGGTTCGGAGCATCGTCGAGTCGGCCGTGGTAGGCCAGTCGGAACTCGCCGTCGTCGCGTGCAAACAGGAACGGATCCGGCGTACAGACCGCGCCGTACTCGCGGGCGACGGCCTGACTCTCGTCCCGGAGGTAGGCGTCGTACTGGACTCTCCCGTCGTCGACGAATTCCCGCATCTTCTCGACGGAGTCCTCGGGGTACTCCTCGGCGTCGTTCGAGTTGATCCCGACGACCGACACGTCGTCGTACTTCTCGGCGAGTTCGTTTAGCAGGTCGAACTTCGCCTGCGCGTACGGGCAGTGGTTACAGGTGAACACGACCAGCAGCGCCTCGTCGTCGGCAAAGGAGTCGAGGGAGTACGTCTCGCCGTCGACGCCCTCGAGTTCGAACGCCGGCGCGGCGTCGCCGGCCTCGAGTTCGGATTCGGACTCTTGGAGAACCATATCGAACAGTTCGCATCGTTCGTCCTTAATCGTCACGTTCGGGGGAGACCTCGCTCGAGTCGGCGACGATCGGGACGACTTACATATTAGTACCCCCGGCCGCATCGACTGGGTATGAAGACGCTCGAGGTCACCGACGAACAGTACGCGTTCATCCAGTACCTCCGCGAGGAGATCTCCGATTCGGTCGTCGGCAAGTACGGCTTCGTCCGCGAACAGGACGCCGTGCAGTTCCTGATCGACAACCTCGACGAGGAGATCGATATCGACGGCGAGTTCGACTCCTCGGCGACCGACGACGTTTCGGCGTCCGTCGGGGCCGCGATCGAGGGCGACGACGATCCCCACGAACTCGAGGAAGTCTCCTACGTCGAAGGCGAGGCTCCGGCGGCAGACGAGGTCCTCGACGAGGAAAGCGACGACCCTGATTCCGAGACGGACGGGGCAGACGGCGACGACTCGAGCGAAGACGAATCGGCGGACGAGCCGGACGACTCCGACGGCGAACCGGACGCTGACGACGGGGACGACGAGACCGCAGCCGACGACAGCGATGACGGTGGAGACGGCGACGGTGACGGCTCGGCCGACGACGACGAGATGTTAGACGAGATGATGAGCCTGCTCGAAACCCACGACGACAAGTGGGAAGAATCGAACTCGGCGGACTTCCGATACACCGTCGAACTCCCCGACGGCTCGAGCGAACAGGTCCAGACGAAAGACGACGTGCGGGCGCTGCTGTTCAAGAACTATCGGTAACTCGCCAGTACAGCGTTCGCAGTCAGGGACGATCTGTCCGACAGGTATCAGTGCGTCTGAATAACACACCGTGGTTACAGTACGCATCTCTCACAGTGGATATTATACGACGGACGTGGAACCTTCGGAGCGGTACATGAGTCGTCCACATTGGTTCCAGTTAGAAGAAGAGATCACCTGCCCCGGCTGCAACCGACGCGTGCCGATGCAGTCCCGAATCTGTCCGCGCTGTGAGTCGTCCTTGCATTAGGAAACGCTCCCCGAGACTGTTCTACTCGGACCCACTCTCGAGCGTTTCGAGCGAGAGCGAAACCGCCGACGAGTAGCAACGCCTTTTTGCCCACCCTGCGATGAGGGTGCATATGAGCGAACGCGAGGTGCTCGAGTTGCTTCGTGAGAACGCGCGCTACTCCACGGCGGATATCGCGCGAATGACCGACCTCGAGGAAGACGAGGTCGAGGCGACTATCGAGGAGCTCGAGGCGGCGGGCGTCGTCCGGGGGTACCAGGCGGTCGTCGACTGGGACAAACTGGAAGACGAACGCGTCCGAGCCGAGGTCGAGTTGAACGTCACGCTCGACCGCGAGACGGGCTACGACGACATCGCAGAGCGCCTCGCACGGTTCCCGCAGGTCAAGGCCCTGCGGCTGATCAGCGGCGATTATGACTTCGATATGGAGGTCGAGGGCGACTCCATCCGTGAGGTCTCACAGTTCATCAGCGAGAAGGTCGCGCCGGTCCCCGAGATCACCCAGACGGTCACTCACTACGTGATGACCTCCTACAAGGAGAACGGGATCGAACTCGGCGACGGCGAGGGCGACGACCGCCTCTCGTTCTCACCCTGACAATGACGTTCGAACTGTCAGACCGCGTCCAGACGGTGCCGCCATCCGGCATCCGCCGCTTCTTCGAAATCGCCGAGGAACGCGACGAGGTCATCTCGCTGGGCGTCGGCGAACCCGACTTCGCGACGCCGTGGGCGGCCCGCGATGCGGCGATCACGTCCTTGAAGCAGGGGAAGACCTCCTATACGGCAAACCGGGGCAAGCGCGAACTCCGCGAGGCGATCGCGGACTACGTCGCCGACCGGTTCGAGTTAGGGTACGACCCCGACGAGGAGATCCTCGTCACCGCCGGCGCGAGCGAGGCGGTCGATCTCGCCTTCCGGGCGTTCGTCGACCCCGGCGACACGGTCGCGATCGCCCAGCCGTCGTACATCTCCTACGAGCCCGGCGTCATCTTCGCCGGCGGCGAGGTGCTGCCGGTCCCCACGAGGGAGGCAGACGACTTCCGACTCACCGTCGAGGGCCTCGAGGCGGCCGGCGCGGCCGACGCGGACATGCTGGTTCTCTGTTATCCCAACAACCCAACGGGCGCGATCATGCCCGCCGAGGACCTCGAGCCGATCGCCGACTTCGCCCGCGAGCACGACCTGATGGTCCTCTCGGACGAGATCTACGCCGAGTTGACCTACGACGGCGAGCACACCTCGATCGTGAGCTTCGAGGGGATGCGCGAGCGGACCATCGTCTTCAACGGCTTCTCGAAAGCCCACGCGATGACCGGGCTTCGACTGGGCTACGCCCTCGGCCCCGCCGACGCCATCGGTGCGATGAACAAGATCCACCAGTATACGATGCTGTCCGCGCCGACGACGGCCCAACACGCCGCACTCGAGGCTTTGGACTCCTGTGAAAACGACGTTCGGGAGATGGTCGACCAGTACGACCGCCGCCGCCAGTTCGTCCTCTCGCGGTTCCGCGAGATCGGACTGGATGTCTTCGAGGCCAAGGGCGCGTTCTACTGCTTCCCAGAGGTACCCGAGGGCTTTACCGCCGAAGAGTTCGCCGAGGAAGTCCTGCGCGAGCAGGGCGTCGCCGTCGTCCCCGGCGACGTCTTCGGCGACGGCGGCGAGGGCCACCTGCGCATCTCCTACGCCACCGGGCTCGAGGACCTTCGGAAGGCGCTGAACCGGATCGAAGCCTTCGTCGAGGAGCACGTCTGAAGCCGACCTCGGTTTTCGCTCGTCCGTACCGAACGCAACAGCATCGTCGCGTCTCGCCGTCCGCGATCCGAGTGCGGGGAGCCGGCGGTATTACGAACAGTTTTCTCGGTCGCCTGCGCTCTCGGTAGTATGGTCGACTATCGTCCCATTCCGGACGAACGGGACGTGTTCCACGAGTATCGCAGCTATGCGTTCCGGCCCGAAGAGGGGGTGCCAGCGTACGATCCCGCGGCTCACGAAACGCCCCGGGACACCCTCGGCTCTCGGCGCGGCGTGTACGAAGATGGAGCGGCAGACGATGCGAAGCCGCGCAGCGTCTGTCGGCACTACTGGCTCGAGGCCCGCGTACGCGACGAGGTCCATCGAACCGCCGGACTGGCATCGGTCGCGACCCCGCCCGAGTACCGCCGTCGCGGCTACGTCCGACAGTTGCTCGCCCAATCGCTCGCCGAGTATCGCGACCGCGACGTGCGGTTCTCGGTCCTGTGGCCGTTCCGCTATCGGTTCTACCGGCAGTACGGCTGGGACACCGGCACCCGGATCGTGACCCACGAGTGCGACCCAAGTGTACTCTCGGTCGCGGCCGACGCCGTCGACCGGGACGCGGGGTCGTTCCGTCGACTCGAGGCCGACGAGTACGAAGCGCTCGAGTCGGCCTACGAAACGTATGCCGACCGGTACTCGCTCGCCCTCGAGCGCGACGAGGAGTGGTGGCGATACCGCGTCTTCGCCGACCACGAGCACGACCCCTTCGTCTACGCGTACAAGCGTGACGGGCGAGTGCAGGGCTACCTCGTCTACACGATGGACGGGTCGGAGGGCGATCGGACGATGGCCATCTCCGAACTCGCCGCCGTCGATCACGACGCCGTGTTGGCCCTGCTGTCATTCTGTTACGATCACGAGTCCCAAGTTCAGCGTGTTCGCCTCCGGGTGCCCGACGACGTTCCGCTTCGAGCGATCGCTCGAGAGCCGGATCGGATCGAGACGACCGTCGAGAACGGACCGATGGTCCGCATCGTCGACGTTGCGGAGACGCTCTCCGCGCTCGCCTATCCGGACCGCGAGGCGACCGTAACGCTCGCCGTCGAGGACTCGCTCGCCGAGTGGAACGACGGCACGTTCCGCCTCGCGGTCTCGGACGGCCGCGCGGACTGCCGCCGACTGCGCGATCGCTCGGAGACAGAGTCGTCCGCCGACGTCCGCCTCGATATCGGCGCGCTCTCCCAGCTCGTCGTTGGCTTCCGATCCGCGAGCGCTCTCGAGCGAACGGGACGACTCGAGGTGACGGACTCGGCCTCGCTCGAGACGATGTCGACACTCTTCCCCGAAACGGCGGTCGCACTGACCGACCGGTTTTGAACGGCTCGCCGACCGTGGGTATTCGTTCGGTGCGGTGACGGCAAACGGTGTCGCGATCGGGAACATTTCATGCCACCAAGTGACACACTAGCGCTCGGCCACGACACTGAAATAGGGGTTTCACAAACTATGTGCTGACTGTCTGTCGATGAGATCAACGGCCGCGAGAGGCGATTGCCTCGAACGCGAGGGGAAGGCCCATCCGTCGTCGGGCGGGGGTGGCGAGTCGTGACCATGCGATCCGTGCCGATCGTCGACCGGGTGACGGACGCCTTCTTCGCGCTCGATACCGGCTTTCGCTTTACCTATCTCAACGCGCGGGCCGAAACGCTGCTCAAGCGCTCCCGCGAGGACCTGATCGGACGGGTCATGTGGGACGAGTTCCCCCAGACCGTCGAGACGCAGTTTCCCGACGGATTCCACCGCGCGATGGACGAGCAGGTACCGGTGTCCTTCGAGATCTATCACACGCACCTCGAGACGTGGTTCGAAGCGCGGGCCTACCCGTCTCAGAACGGGCTTTCGGTGTACATGCGCGATGTCACCGAGCGGCGGGCACAGGAGACGACGGTGGCCCAACACGCCGCCGTCGTCGAGGCGATCCGCGACGCCGTCATCACGCTCGATCGCAACCGCGAAATCGTCGCGATCAACGGCGCGACCGAAACGCTCCTCGGTGCGGATCGGTCGGCCTTGGACGGCGAGCACGTTGAAACCCTGACCGAACTGGCGGGCATCGACGACCAGCACGCGGTCGATATCGGCCGCGCGATCACTGATGTCGATGTCGGCAACGCAGATCGTCGACAGCTCGAACTCCCCTACACCGGTCCGGATGGCGACGACCGAATGGGCGAGTTCCGGTTCGTCCCGATCGAGGACGACACCGCGACCGTCGCCGCCGTCGTCCGCGATATCACCGACCAACACGAGTACGACCGCGTCATCACGTCGCTCCACGAGATCACCCGCTGGCTCCTCGAGTCCGACGATCCCGAAGAGATCTGTGCGATCTCGGTCCACGCCGGCGGCGACCTGCTCGATCTCCCCATCAGCGGCGTCTGGCTCCTCGAGGAAGAACAGGGCTACCTCGAGCCCGTGGCCGGGACCGCCGGCGCACACGATACCTTCGGCGGCCTGCCGCGGTTCAACCCCGGCGAAGGCCTCGTCTGGGACGTCTTCGAGGCCGGCGAAGTCGAACGGTTCGACGACCTCGAGACCGCCGGCGAACTCTACAATCCGGACACGCCGCTCCGATCGGAGATCATCGCCCCGATCGGCACCCACGGCGTCCTCATGACGGGCGCGCTCGACCCCAACCGATTCGACGAGACCGATGTCGACCTCATCTCGACGCTCGTCGAGAACACGCGAGCCGCCCTCGACCGAGCCGATCGGGAACGGGTCCTTCGGGACCGAACCGCCGAACTCGAGCGCCAGACCGAGCGCCTCGAGGCCGTCGCCGACGTCCTCTCGACCGATCTGAAAGACCAACTCACGGCCGTCGCTGACGCGCTCGCGGACGACACGGCCGACGAGTGGGAATTCCCGCTCGCCGAGGACACCGTCGAAACGACCCTCGACCGCGCCGAGGGGCTCGTCGACGACGTTCGGGAGTTCGCCCGCAACGCCTCCGCAATCGGCCCGCGTAGCCGACTCCGCCTCGAGTCAGCGATCACCGACGCCGCTGGCGAGTCACGCCTCGACGAGGACAGCATTATCGTCGACGGCTCGGCCGCGCTCCGGGCCGATCCCGACCGCTTCGTCCACCTCCTCGAGACGGCCTTCGACAGTGCCGTTGCGCGGGCCGAGGGTGACGTGACGATTCAGATCGGCCTCGTCGGGTTCGAGGACGGCGGCAGTCGCGGCTTCTTCCTGCTCGACGACGCCGCGGAGATCCCGCCGAACGCACACGAACGCGTGCTCGATCCGACCCGCGACGACGACACTGCGATCGACGGGCTCGGCCTCGCACTCGTCCGGGCGATCGCCGAAGCCCACGACTGGGAGTGTACCGTCTCCAACGGCGCAAACGGTGGAACGCGGATCGAGATTCGGGACGTGACGACGCTCGAGCGCCGGCTCGAGTAGCGGCATTCTCCGCTTTTCGGACGACCCGTCCCGCGTTACCGGGGAACCGTGCCGGTCATGATATAATACTCGTGGTGTGGTTCTCGGCCCCACAGCGCCGGGTCCGACAGCGGTTCGTACTCGAGTTCCCGGAGACCGTTGCTCGCCAGGAACTCGCGGAGGTCGGCGGGCGGGCGGCCGTCGTACAGCGGTAAGTCGTCGTGGATCGCCTCGTACTCGCCCCACGGCTGGTCGTGGTCCCAGTATCCCTCGATCAGGAGGAGTCGGCCGCCTGGTTTAACGACTCGCTGCCACTCATCGATCGCCGCGCCGGGATTCGGCAGCGTCCAGATGAGGTGTCTGGCCGTGAGCAGTTCGAACGCGTCGTCGGGAAGCGCAAGCACCTCCGCGTCCCCGCGATGGAACGCGATCGATCGGTCGGCCCGTTCGGCTTTCGCCCGCGCGCGCTCGAGCATTTCCGGGGCGAGGTCGACGCCCGTAACCTCGTGGCCCAACTCCGCCAGCAGCAGGGAGACGACGCCCGTTCCACAGCCGAGATCGAGGGCTCGCAGCGGGTCGTCGCCGGTCCGCTCGCGGAGCACCGACAGCCACCGCTCGCGCTGGTCGTCGGTGTGGATGCCGTGGTGGCTCGCGTCGTCGAACGTCGCGGCGCGGTCGTTCCAGTGCTGCTGGACGAGGTCTTTGACGGCGTCGGTCCGGTTCGGTTGTGTCATGTGTGTGTGTGTGTACTTTGTTCGTCAGGACCCCACTGAACGCACGAGACTGTTGTACCACCGGGGAGCGGACGCCGTTACTCTTGAACGACCGAATTGCTCGTAATATCGCGACAGAGTTGGCGGTAACCGTCCTGGGCCAAGAGTTCCTGCATCGTGTCGTCGACCTCGACACGGAGGACGGCCAGCCGATCCTCGAGTTCGGCATATTCCTGACTCGAGCGGCGTTCGGCCCTGCTCTTTTGATCGTCCAGTAACGCCTTCTTCGAGGCAAGCGCGAAGAACTCCCGTAGCTGCTCGTCGTAGGACGACCGGAGCAGCAGTTGGTCGATGACCGCGACCAGTTCGTCCTGCGAGACGGGTTTGATCAGATAGTCGTCGAACCCCATCTCGATGATCTCGAAGTCGGGTTCGACTGCCGTCACCATCGTCACCCGGCACTCGAGGTCTCGCTCCCGGATCGTCTCGAGGACGGTCGACCCCGAGAGCCCGGGCATCCGCCGATCGAGGAGGACGACGTCGATCGATTCGTCGATCGCCGCCAGCGCGTCGGTGCCGTCCGATGCCGTTTGGACTGCACAGACTTCCTCGAGCCACGCGGCATAGAGGTTCGCGAGGTCGGGCTCGTCTTCGACGATCAGGACGGATGGGGTGTCGGTAGTCATCGAATCCTCCGGAACTGTCGGTTCGTTGGACTACTTACGCCGGCTGTATATCAATATGTCGGACAATAGACGGCGAAACTGGCGGCGTTGACGGGTATTGCCGCATTCCCGCGGCATATTCTCGAAAAAGGTACTCGAATCCGACGCAATCGATCGTCCGACCCGGCTCACTCGAGTTCGCGTTCGATCGTCGCGCGTCGCTCGCGGATCGCGGCCGCGTCGGTCCCGATCGTTCGGTCACCGGTTTCGATCGTGAGAGTCCCATCGTCGGTCCCAGCGCCGAGTTCGACGACCGGCGCGACGCCGTCGAACGCCTCGCGGACCGCCTCGACCGACTCGGTCTGGATCAGCGCGCGACCCGGCTGTTCGCCGAACAGCGCGCCTACGGGATCCTCGCTCGGGATCGACACCTCGAGGCCAGCGTTTTCAGTGACCATCTCGGCGAGCGAAACGGCGAGTCCGCCGTGGCTAACGTCGTGGACCGCGAGCGTCGAGTCCGCATCTGCGACCGCGGCGAGTGCCTCGAGCAGGCTCGCGGGGTCGTCGGGCAGTTCCGGGAAGCGGTCGCTGCCGTCGAACTGCGCGAGGTACTCGGAGCCGCCGAGGCGGGCGTTGCCGGCCTCGAGGCCGAGGTCGCCGACGAGGACCAGATTGCCCGCCGGCTCGACCGACAGCGGCGGCGCGTCGTAGCCGTCCTTGGCTCCGACCATCGCCAGCGTCGGCGTCGGTGGGATCGGCCCCGCGACGGAGTCGTTGTACAGCGAGACGTTCCCGCCGACGACCGGCGTCGACAGCGTCTCGCACATCTCGGCGAGCCCGTCGACGATTCCTTTGAAGCCGCCGTAGACGTCCGGCTTCTCCGGATTGCCGCCGTTGAGACAGTCGACCGCGGCCAGCGGCGTCGCACCCTTGGCCGCGATGTTCGTCGCGTTCTCGAGTGCCACGGCACGAGCACCGTTGTAGGGTGCGGCGGCGGTCCAGTTCGGGGCGGCTCCCGACGAGATTGCCAGCCCCTGTTCAGCTTCCCGGACCGCGACGATCGCCGCGTCGTCGCCCGGCCCGACGCTCGTGCGGACGCCGACCTCGTGATCGTACTGCCGGTAGACCCACTGCTTCGAGGCGGTGTTGGGACTCGAGACGATCGTGTCGAACGCGTCCTCGAGATCGACGTCGGGCAGGTCCGTCTCCGGCTGTTCCGGGTCCTCGGACGCGAGGTCGTTCATCGGCGCACCCTCGCCGAGGAAGTAGGCGTCGACGTCGACGACGGTCTCGCCCTCGAACGTGCAGGTGTACATATCGTCGGTGACCTCGCCGATCACCGAGCAGCCCAGATCGAACCGCTCGGCAATCTCGCGGACGCGGTCGACGTTCTCGGGAGCGACCTCGTAACACATCCGCTCTTGGGACTCGGCGAGCAGGATCTCCAGTGCGTTCATGTTCGGCTCGCGCTGGTGGACCCGCTCGAGTTCGATGTGTGCGCCGAGGCCGCCCTTGGCGACGAGTTCGCTCGAGGCACCGCCGAGACCGGCGGCACCGAGATCGCGAGCGGACTCGATCAGGGTCTCGTCGACGAGCGCCTCGTTGGCCTCGATGAGTAGTTTCTCCGAGTAGGGGTCGCCGACCTGGACCGCGGGTCGGTCCTCGGTCTCGGCGTCTTCCGCGAGGTCCTCGCTGGCGAAACTCGCGCCGCCGAGTCCGTCCCGACCCGTGCCGTTGCCGACGAGCACGAGCTTGTTGCCGGGTTCTTGGGCCTCGGCGGTGACGAGTCGCTCCTCGTTGGTCAGACCGACACAGGCGACGTTGACCAGCGGATTCCCCTCGTAGTCGGGGTGGAAATCGGCGCTGCCGGCGACCGTCGGCACGCCGATACAGTTCCCGTAGTGGCTGATCCCTTCGATGACGCCCTCGAAGAGGTACTGCGAGTGGTCGTCGTCGAACTCGCCGAAGTACAGCGAGTCCGCGAGCGCGATGGGGTAGGCCCCCATCGAGAGCGTGTCTCGGACGATGCCGCCGACGCCGGTCGCCGCGCCATCGAACGGGTCGACGTAGGAGGGGTGGTTGTGGCTCTCGATGCCCAGCGTGATGTAGGTGCTGTCACCGTCTCCCGGCTCGTTTCCGGGCAGCGCGACGACCGCCGCGTCGTCACCCGGCCCGATAACGACCTGCTCGCCCTCGCTGTCGAAGGCCGACAGCAGCGGTCGCGAGGAGCGGTACGCGCAGTGCTCGCTCCAGAGGTTCTCGAACAGCGCCGCCTCCGCTCGAGTCGGTTCCCGCCCCAGCTCGGAAACGACGAGTTCGCGGTCCGAATCGGCAAGACTCATTCATCTAAGTGGTGAAAGTCGGTCGGTAAATGGGTTTCCATATGCACGTTCGTGGATAGAAAGAGCGGCCGCGCGACCGTCGAGTCGCGGACCGAGGCGCTTTTGATCAGGCCGCCTAAACGTGTGTTCGTGCTGTCGGTCGAACTTCACACGCACTCGTCGCTGTCCTACGACGGCCGCGACCCGGTCGATCTCATCTTGGAGCAGGCCGAAGCCGTCGGTCTCGACGCGATCGCAGTGACGGACCACGACGAGATCGACGCGAGCCTCGAGGCCGCCGAGCGCGCCGCCGACTACGGGCTGGTCGGGATTCCGGGCATGGAAATCTCGAGCAAGGCGGGCCACGTGCTCGGTTTGGGACTCGAGGAAGCCGTTCCGCCCGGACTCTCCTTCGAATCGACCCTCGAGGCGATCCACGAGCAGGGCGGACTGGCCGTCGTCCCCCACCCGTTTCAGGAGTCACGCCACGGGGTAATGGCCCGCATCTCCCGCGAGCAACTCGCGCTGGGCGACGCGATCGAGGTCTATAACTCCCGGTTGTTCACCGGGCGGGCGAACCGACAGGCGGAACGCTACGCTCGGTCGCGTGACCTGCCGATGACCGCCGGCAGCGACGCCCACATCAGCGAGATGGTCGGGCAGGCGGTCACCCGTGTCGACGCCGACGAGCGCTCGCCCGAGGCGATTCTCGCGGCCATCGCGGACGGGCGGACGACCGTCGAAGGAAAGCGAACGCCGTGGCGGATCAGCGTCCAACAGTTCGCCGGCGGCGTCACGCGACGACTGAGCCACGTGCTGAAACTCATCCCATGACCGAGACGACGCTCCGCGGTACCGACCCGGCGACGGTTCGCGACGCACTCGAGGACGGCGACCCATTCCCCGGAACGGCCGGCTTCGCGGGCGCTGTCGACGGCCGTCTCGTTCGCGACGTGCTCGGCCGTGTCCCGCTGTTCGTCGACGGCGGCTCCGGATCCGACGGCGATTCGGCGTGGGCATTCGAGCCGACCGCACTCGAGGACCCGACGCTCTTCCCGGCCGGCGCAGTTGCGCCCGTCGACGGCCCGTTGTCCGGTCCGGAATCGAACTGGTCGCTGCCGGATCCCGACCCGCTCGAGGGCGACGCCGCCCTCGAGGGCCTCGGAGGGGCGATTCGAACGGCGACCGACGCCGTCCGCGACGACGACCGCGAGATCGCCGTCGCCTTCTCCGGCGGTGTCGACTCGGCGCTGGTCGCCGAACTGCTCGACGCGCCGCTGTACGTCGTCGGCTTCCCCGACAGCCACGACGTCGAGGCCGCACGCACGGCCGCGGACGCGATGGGCCGCGACCTGACCGTCGTCGACCTCGAGCCGGCCGACCTCGAGCGCGCCGTCCCCGAGGTGGCGCGGGCGACCGGCCGGACGAACGCGATGGACGTCCAGATCGCGCTCCCGCTGTATCTGGTCGGCGAGCGCGTCGCCGCGGACGGCTTCGACGCCCTCGCCGTCGGGCAGGGAGCCGACGAGCTGTTCGGTGGCTACGAGAAGGTCGTCCGGCTCGATCACCGGGTCGACGCCGAAACCGTCCGCGGGGCGGTCCGCGAACAGATCCGGAGCCTCCCCGATCAGCTTCCGCGGGACGTGCTGACGATCGAGGCGACGGGGCTGGAACCGGTCGCGCCGTTCCTCCACGACACCGTCATCGAGGCCGCGCTTCGATTGCCCGATGACCTGCTTGCCGACGCGGACGAACGGAAGCGCGGCTTCCGCCGGGTCGCGTCGCGGTATCTCCCCGACGAGGTCGCGACGCGCGATAAGAAGGCGGTCCAGTACGGCAGCCTCGTCGCCCGCGAACTCGACCGGCTCGCTCGGCAGGCCGGCTACAAGCGCCGGATCGATGACCACGTCGACAAGTACGTCGCCGCGCTGTGTTCGGACGGGCCGACCGCCCGCAACGAGACCTAAGACGGCAGCGGACAGAGACTCGCGGTGAAGACCACCGTCTCGTCGGTCCCGTTTCTCGCGCCGTGATCGACGCCGCGTTCGTGGTGGACGACGCCGGGCGCGTCGATCTGTTCGCTCTCCTCGCCTTGTATCACCGTTACTGTCCCCTCGAGCACGTGGAAGATGTTCGTGCTCTCGGCGTGGTCGTGTGCCTCGAGTTCCGCGCCCGGGCCGAGGGCGAAGGCCTTCACGAGGACGTCGTCGGTGACGACCAGTTCCGCGCTCGCGACCTCGCCGTCTCCCGGCTCGAGGTCGGCGATCGAATCGGCGTATGCGTCGAGCATACCGTTCGGTTCGGCGGGGACCACTAAAACGGCGGCGGAGAGGGCAACGAGATGTGAACGGCTCGCCTCACGACGCTCGAGATCGCAGTAGAAGAGAGATCGGCGGCGTTGTGCCCCACGCCGCGACAGGCCGACTCAGTCTTCGGTCTCGGTCGGCAGCTTGTTCTGCGGTTCGTAGGTGACGTTCTCCGAGACCTTGCGGCGGTTCTGCTCGCCGATCCGGTCGGCGACTTCGCCGACGACGTCCTCGAGGTGTCCTTGGACCTCGCTATCGTCGTCCTTGACGAGCGCTCCTTCGCTGCCGTCGGCCCCGAAGTCGGGGTGGATCGGGATGCGGCCCAGCAGCGGGACATCGTACTTGTCGACGATCGTGTCCGCGCCGCCGGTTCCGAACAGGCCGTGCTGGTCGCCACAGGACGGGCAGATGAAGGAACTCATGTTCTCGACGACGCCGAGCACCGGCGTGTCGTGTTTGTTGAACATCTGGATCCCCTTTCGGGTGTCGTCGAGTGCCATCTCCTGTGGCGTCGTGACGACGACCGATCCGGTCACCGGCATCGACTGGAGCAGGTTCAGCGTCGCGTCGCCGGTCCCCGGCGGCAGGTCGACGATGAGGTAGTCCAGTCGACCCCACTCGACGCCCTCGAGGAACTTCACCATGAACTTGTTGACCATCGGGCCCCGGAGGATGGCTGGATCGTCGTCGTCTTCCATCATCATCCCCATGCTGATGAGACGAACGCCGTCCGAACGGGGCGGGACGATCTCCTCGTTTGGTGTCACGCCCGGATCGCTCTCGGGCGGCAGGATCTGGGGCACGTTCGGCCCGTGAATGTCGGCGTCGAGCAGGCCGACCATCGCGCCGCGTTTCTCGAGTCCGGCCGCGAGATTGGCCGCGACCGTCGTCTTGCCGACGCCGCCCTTTCCGGAGGAGACGGCGATGACGTTCCGAACCTGCGGGAGTACCTCCTCATCGAAACCGTGGTCCTCGCCGACGTGCGCTCGCAGGTCGGCCTCGAGACCGGCTTCTTCGACGACGTCGCGGATCCGGTTGCCCAACTCCAGTTCGGAGGGGGCATACGGCGCGTTAAACGCGAGCGAGATTCGGGCCGTCTCGTCGTCGATCGTGAGGTCGTTGACCAGTCCCAGCGAGATGATGTCCTCGCCGAGGTCCGGATCTTCGACCGCCTCGAGTTTGATTTCGAGTTCGTGTTCTGTGATACTCATAGTGACTCTGTGCTAGCCGAATGGAGGGGGTCGAACGGGATACGTGTGATGGTTCGGGACTCGAGCGGCGGCGCTGCCGAGCCAGCGATATCCGCCGCGAAAAATGAAACCGGTGTTCAGTTCGGCTGCGATTCGACGACGGTTACGGCGGGCCGACGCTGCTGAACGGCTCCGGTGGGCCGCCGTAGAACACGATACCGATCAGGACGGTCAGAACGAACATACCGACCCACATCGATGTCGTGAGGCCGACGAGATAGCTCACGCCGGTCAGTCCGGTCTTCGTGTCGCGGGGTTCGCCGAGGAACCACGCCGCGAGCATGATGTAGACCGGGACCAGGATGACGGCGAAGATGATCCAGGTCCCCTCGTTGGCAAAGCCGGTGAAGCCGGCCGTACCGTCGTAGCCGTGGTACAGCAGTTCGGACGGGATCGTTGTCAGTGCTGGGCTCATGCTTCCACCTCCGGTTCGGTCGCTTCCTCACCGTGGTCGTGGTCGCCGCGCAGGTGTTCGATCGCGTGGAGTTCGACCACTGGAACGAGCTTCGAGAGGTTGAGGAATAAAAGTGCAACCAGCCCAGTCGTGCCGACGAGCGAGAGCCACTCGATTGCGCTCGGGAAGTAGGTCCCGGGCGTATTGGCGTAGATGTCGAACGTCGGGTGCAGGAATCCTTCGACGACGAACAGGATCTTCTCGGTCAGGGTCCCGGTGAGGATGATACCGCTGGCGATGAGCGCTCGCTTCTTACTGAACAGGGCCGGACGGATTCCCTGCAGGAAGATGTAGACGAGCGTGCCGAAGATCATCGTCATCGCGATTTGGTAGATGGGGTGGGCGATCTTCGCCTCGATCGCGACCGCCTTGTTGGTCGGGCCGAGGAAGACGCCGTTGATGATCGTCTGGAGCTGGAACCACAGGAACAGCAGGGTGAAGAACCCGAGCCACAGGAGCAGCCCGCGGAAAATGTCGTCAGTGATGATGTGATCCCAGTCGTAGGCGCGACGGAACGCGTAGGAGATGATCATGATGCCGCTGATCGCCGACATCAGCGCGATACTGAGGAACATCGGTCCCTGAATCGCACCGGTCCAGCCGGGCATTGCCGGCAGGAGCGCGAACAGCCACGGGATGACGCCACCGTGGAGCAAGAGCGGGGCCATGATGATGACCGCCGCTGCGAGCCACCAGACCATCCGGTCGATGACTTTGTCCTCCGCCTCGGTGTAGCCGAGCGTCAGGATCTTGTAGACCGGCTCGAACATGTCGGGGAGATCGTCACGCAGACGGTTGACGTCGTACCGGAGCGTCAGGCCGAGGTAAGTGGCCGACAGCACGAAGTACGCCGTAATGACCGTCACGTCCCACACCAGCGGCGAGTTGTTGACCGTGATGTGGTAGTGACCGATGACGCTCGTGACCATCCGGTCCGGTCGACCCATGTGGACCAGAATGTAGAAGCCGGCGGCCGAGAGGCCACCGATCGTCGTCATCTCCGCGAGCCGGGCGACCGGCATGTACCGGTCCATATTGAGCAGACGGACGGCGGCCGAGAGGATGATGCCGCCGTGTGCCACGCCGACCCACCAGATGAACGCGCCGATGTACAGCCCCCACGTCGAGCCGCCGCCGGAGCCCCAGTCGCCGAGGCCGGTGACGATCAGCCCTTGCTGGAGCTGGTAAGCCCATGCCACGAGGAAGGCCACGAGGCCGAGGGCCGCAACGCCGTACAGGATGAAGTACTTCTTCGTGAGCGTGTTGATCGGGCGGAGGATGTCCTCCTCAGAGGGAGTCTTGGTGCTCATAACGACACCCCGTCAATGCGGCCGACGGTGCCCTCGTCGAGGTACTCCTGTCGCTTGTCGAGCAGCCCGACGTCCTCGTACTTGGTCGGTCCTTCGACCTGGTGCGCTTCCGGACCGGGTTGCTGACCGAGGTACGTGATGTTCGGGTTGGTACCGACATCCTCGAGCAGTTGGAACGAACTCGGGTCGCCCGTGTATTGCTCAAGTCGGAAACGGGCCTGCTGTTCGCTGCCATCGCCGAGGCCCAGTTCGCTGTATGCCTCCTCGGTCTCGAGGTCGACGTACTGTTGGAAGGCTTCGACTGCAGAGAGGATATCCTGTTCGGCCGAGAGGATGGTGTTGTTCTCCTCGTCGCCGGGCTCGGTGCCTTCGCTGACCATCTCGATCGACTTCATGATCGCGAGGATATCCACGGTCAGACCCTCGATCTGCCCGATCGCGGTCTGGAGATCGTCGCCTTCGCTGAGGGAGCTGTTGATCTGGTCGGCCGATGGAGCCGTTTTGTCGCTGTCAGTGCTGTTCGTCAGGTGAACAATCGCGCGGCTCTTGACCGGGTGCTCGCGGTGTTGGGACGGATCGCTCTTTTCGTCCTTGACGTTCCCGAACTGGATCGCGCCCGGTGGACAGGCCGACTCGCATGCGCTCGTTCCGACCTTGTCTTCTCCCTGTTTGCCGTCCTGCATGGACGGACACATCGTACACTTGCTCATCACGCCGCGAGGCGCGCGACTGTCGACCCAGCGCTCGCCGTGTTCGTACTCGGCGTGCGTGATCTCGTCGGGATTTTCGGGATCCTCGAGGCCGTCGATATCCTCGTAGGCCACATCGGGTTCGTCCCACTGGAAGTAGTTGACGCCGTAGGGACAGGCGACCTGACAGTATCGGCAGCCGATACAGACGTCGTAGTCGGTCAGGACGAGCCCGTCCTTGTCGCGGGTGTGACGGGCCGTCGTCGGACAGACCTTCTCACAGGGAGCGTCCGTGCAGTGCTGGCACGGCCGCACGAGCATGTTGAAGTCGCTCCCCATATTGAAGTCGGTGTAGACGTCGTATTCGGAGCCCTCTTGACCGTGGTTGTTCTCGTCCTCCCAGGCCATAACGTACATCCAGTTGACGCCCTGGTCGAGATCGTTCTCCTCGGAACAGGCCGTCATACAGCTCAGACAGCCGTCACAGCGCTCGAGGTCGATCGTCATCCCCCACTGGGTGTCGGACTCCTCGGTGGTCTCCTGTCGGGGCCCGTGTCCTTCCTCGGCCGCGATGTTATTCTCGGGACCGTCGGAAGCAGCACCGAACGCACCCACCCCGACGGCCGCTGCGCCGACCCCCATCTTCTTCATCGTCTCACGGCGGGTCTCGCCGCCGTCGCCGTCGAAGGCGTTGAGCATGTTGGAGACGGTTCCTTTCGCCTCCTCTTGGGCCGCCTCGTAGGCTTCCTTGGTCGGTCGTTCGTCCTCGCCGAACTCCTCCATCACGTCCTCGTGATAGCGCTCGTGGAATTCGGCCTCGGAGAGTTCGCCCTTCGTGACCCGCATCGCGTCTTGGGCCATCTCCATACCGAGGTCGCTGTCGTACTCGGTATCGTCGAGCATCGTCTCGAGTTCGTCCTCCCACTCTTCGCCGAGTGGGTGGAATGATTCATCGTCCGTACTCATTAGATCAGAACACCTCTGAATATGACGCTGGTGTCATGCTGGTTGTACTCGAAAGCATGCACTTCAAATCGTTCATTTGTTGCTCCTCGTTCCCCGTCTCACAACCGTACTCGGATGAAATACCGACCCAATTTCCACCGTGTGAGAATGGACGCGAACATATTCGCGCATTTAAATAGGAGTCGGTGGCGCGGCCAGCGCAGCACCGGACACGAGCGAACGATGGAGCCCCGGAATCGTCGGTTTTCGGGTTGCGAGTGAAGAAGAAAAATACCTCCACAAAAATTAATTTTCACTGCCACGGTATGGACGATCGACAGGAGATCGACATCGGGCGCACCCCGACTGCCATCACACCGAGTCCCGATTACGTGCTCGCGAGTTCCTCCTCGAGCGGGTCCTCGCTGTCGACGCTCGGCAGATCCTCGACGAATCGCTTGATGACCGCCTCCTCGGCACGGTGGAGCGTCTCGCTGCAGGTCGACTTGGCGATGTCGAGGTGGTCGGCCAGTTCGGTCAGCGAGGACTCTCGAGGGGTGTCGTAGTAGCCCTCGTCGACGGCCGCGACGATCACCTCGAGTTGGCGTTCGGAAAGCAGTTGGCTCTCGTGGAGTCGCTCGCGAACGTGCTCGATCCGATACTGCAGGCCGAAGTGCTCGAGTTGTTCGGCGAGTTCGGCCAGCCGCTCCCGGGAGCCGGTGACGTCGATCGTCGCCTCGCCGTCTTGAATCTCGACCGGGAGCTCGATCGGCATTCCCGATTCTCGAGAGGAGAACAACAGGAGCGGTGCCGTCGTTTCGAAGTGGATCGTTGCCTCGTTGTCGCTCCACTGGGCGAGCGTGAGTTCGGTGAGCTGCGGGTGATCGTCCATGTCCTCGATTACCTCGGGGACCGCGGGACCGGCGACCCGGACGAGCGCAAAGCCGGAGTCAGCGCCGGGGACGGCGGCGAGGACCCGGAAGGTCGACTCGGGGTGAGCAGTCGATACCTGCTGTATCCAGACCTCCTCTGGCATCGTGAGAGTGAGCGTGGCTTGGGCCATACGAACGTGTTCCGTTCGAATCTATATGCTGGTGGCTACGAATATGTTCGGCGAATTCCCGCCGGGCGGGAAGAACAGGAGTAGCGAACACGTTCGGACGAACGCCCAACGGGTCGCGAACCGAACGCGAAACCGATGGCAACCGAATCCACCGAACGAACGCTGGACGTCAGAGAGATCGACGGACCGCCGTTCGACGACATCACGACCGCACTCGAGGACCTCGGGTCGGAGCAACGACTGCGGCTGATCGTCCCCTTCGAGCCGAAACCGCTCTACGAGGTGCTCGACGACCGCGGGTTCGCCCATCAGAGCGAGGAGCGTGACGGCGGTATCTGGCACGTCATTATCGAGCGCACGTAGCCGGCCGAACCGAAACCGAACATATTCGTCCAAACGTCGATGGATCGTTCGTTCCGAGTACGAACTGCATGACGGAACTCGATGTCAGGGACGTGCCGCCGGTGAACCGCCATCCGAAAATCCACGACGCGTTCGAGGCCCTCGAGCCGGGCGAGTCGCTGAAGATCATCAACGACCACGAACCCAAGCCGTTGTTCTACGAGTTCGAGGCCGAGGTCGACAGCTTCGACCCGGACGGCTACGAAGTCGAACGGGTCGCTCCCGACGAGTTCGTCGCCACGTTCCCGAAAGTAGAGGCGTAGCAGGGCACCGCGATCCACGGCGTCGCCCCGTCGGTTCCCACTGAGCTGCACTCCGCCGAACACGTACGGGACGAAAGATAGCTAGCGGGCGATCCAATCGGCACGTATGGCCTCACCGACGACAGTCGTCGACCGGACCGACGCGCCGGGCGACCGACCACAGGAGACCCTCGACGTGCGGTCGCTCGGCCCGCCGAACCCGCTCCAGCAAACCCTCGAGTTGCTCGTCGAACTGCCCGACGAGACGGTGCTAATCCAGCGCAACGATCGTGCGCCACAGTTCCTCTACCCGAAACTCGAGGACCGGGGCTACGAGTACGAGACCGCCGAACTCGAGGACGAAGTCGTCACTGTCATCTGGCGGAACTGACGCCGTCTTTGGCCCCGAAGTGCTCGCACAGCAGCGTCGTCACCTCCTCGGCTGCTTCGTGGGGGACCCAATGGCTCGTCTCCGGGAGTAGCCCGAGGCGGCTCTCCCGACAGAACCCCGCGCTGTCGATCGCCAGTGCGGAGACGAGCGCCGCATCCTCCTCGCCCCACACGACGAGCGTCGGCGCGTCGACCCGCTCCGTCGGCGGGCGCGGTGGATACCGCGCGGCCGCTCGATACCAGTTGAGCATTCCTGTGAGCGCTCCGTCTCGACCCCACGCACGCCGGTAGCGGGCCAACTCGTCGCCGCTGAACGTCCCCGGCGCGGCCGTCTCTCGAAGCGCTCGCTCGAGCAGACGGTAGTCGTCGTACCGACAGGCGATTTCGGGCAGCCACGGGAGTTGAAACCCCATCGCGTACCAGCTCCGCCGGAGCTGCTCGGGATTCGAGCGGAGCTGCCGGCGATAAGCGGTCGGATGCGGGGCGTTGACGACCGCGAGCCGATCGACGACCTCGGGATACCGAAGCGCGAGGTCCCACGCGACCATCCCGCCCCAGTCGTGGCCGACGACGTGTGCGGTCTGGCGCCCCTCGGTCGCGATCAGATCGGCGATGTCCGCCGACAGTTCGGCGGTTCGGTACGCTCGGACGCCGGTCGGCTTCTCGCTTCGGTTGTACCCGCGCTGGTCGGGTACGAGCACGCGGTAACCGGCCTCGACGAGCGGTGCGATCTGGGCCCGCCAGCCGTACCAGAATTCGGGGAAGCCGTGGAGCAAGACGACCGCCGGATCGGCTTCGTCGCCGGCGACTACGACGTGTAACTCGATCCCGTTGACGGTCCGTATCCTCGACTCCGCCTCGACCGTCGGTGGGACGATAGACTCGAGGTCCGTTTCCGCCAGCGGTGGTTCGGTCGATCGCATCGTCGCAGTCTGCACCGCGGATCGCCATATCGGTTGGGTGGCGATCGTGTATGCTCCGGCCTCGAGCGGTCGACGGTTGGCTCGAAAGTCGCTGGCGAGCGATCGATTTCCGTTTCGGACGACGCTCGACTCGAGAGGGTATTTAATTGACCGTGATATAGTGGGTACGGCCGATTGGATTACTAATCGATGGGAACCGCCGCCGTGGTTGATCATATGTCCACCCGAATCACGAAGTGAGGGGAAGACCGATGACCCATACTCGACTCAACCGACGGCAGATGGTGCAAGCGCTCGGGGCGACCGGCGTCGCTGCGGTGGCCGGTTGTCTCGGCGGTGAGACCGAGGGGAACGGTGCGGAAAGCGATCAGTCGGCGAGCGAGGAGGGGCTACCGGCGGCCAAAGCGGTCGACGTCGACCGAATTGCGCGGGATCCGACGGACATTCCGGAGCCGGTCGACTGGAACGAGCCCCGGGAACACGACATCACGATTCAGACCGAGCGGGTGACCGCCGAGATCGAGCCGGGGGTTACCTTCGAGTACATGACCTTCGAGGGGCAGGTACCGGGGCCGATGGTCCGGGTCCGCCGGGGCGACCGGGTGAACCTGACCTTCGACGTGCCCGAGGACCTCAATGTGGCGGCCCACAACATGGACTTCCACGCGGTCTACGGCCCCGGCGGCGGCGCGGACGCGACCACGATCGCACCCGGGGACGACCCGACCCAGATCAGCTTCACGGCCGACTACGCGGGCGTATTCATCTACCACTGTGCGATCCCGAACATGGACCAGCACATCAGCGCGGGCATGTTCGGCTCGATCCTCGTCGAGCCCGAGGACGGCCTCCCCGAGGTCGACACCGAGTACTACCTCGGCCAACACGAGATCTACACCACCGGCGAGGTCGGCGAGGAGGGCCACCACGAGTTCGACTTCGACGCGATGCTGGCCGAAGAACCGACCTACGTCGTCTTCAACGGCCAGGCCTACGGCTTCGCCCCCGACGATGGCCAGCCCATGCAGGCCGAGACCGGCGAAACCGCCCGCGTCTACTTCGCCAACGGCGGCCCGAACCTCCTGAGTTCGTTCCACCCCATCGGGAACGTCTGGAGCCGTTACTACCGCGACGGCGACCTGCTGACCGACCCCGACAAAAACGTCGAGACCGCACCCGTCGCACCGGGAACCACCACTGCCGCCGAAATGGAGTTCCCCGTGCCCGGCCCGGTCAAAATCGTCGACCACGCGCTGACCCGCGCCGCCCGCCGCGGCGCACTCGGCGTCGTCAGCGTCGACGGCGAACCCACCCGCGACGTCTACGACGAAAATCCGTGAGCGGGCACCGCCCGCTCACACCGGCTCCTTTTCTCGAGCGACTGTCCGAGAGTCGTTCATTCGAAGTTCGAGACGGTCGACTCGTCTCCCGGTTGTAGCTGACCCGTACCTGCGTGCCGTCAGGTCCAGACGTCGAGACAGTCGGTCGAACAGAAGTGGAGTTCGACGTCGTCGTGACCGTCCGGCTCGACGTAGGTCGTTAAGGTGTACGCGACCTCGTCGGCGTCGCAGTTATCGCAGTGCATACTGGTTCGATCGGTAACATCGGTCTTGAGTATACAGTTATTATACCGGTTGCACTCGAGCGCTCGTCCCGGTAATACCGAATTAGGACGCGGTAATTCGCTATTGAATCGAAAGCCCGGCGTGCGGTTCGACCCGGGAACCGTTCCGTCGTTTTGACTTCGCCCTCGAGCGGTTCACGCGGCAGACTCAGATCGCTTCCGCAAGTCGCCTCGAGCGGCCGTCGACCGCGCTGGGCAACCGCGTCACGAACCCGTCCCTCGAGAGGGACAGCGAGAGCCGGTAGCTGAGAGCACGGCCGAAACGACTGCGTCGCGCCGGCGGTATCGAAACTCTTACTCTCCGGAGGCCGGTGCGAATACGTATGAGCGACGACGCCGTCAGTCCTGAGGAGGTCCGCCACGTCGCGGAGCTGGCTCGCGTCGACCTCGCAGACGACGAGGTCGACCGGTTCACCGGGCAGTTCGCGGACATCCTCGAGTACTTTGAGACCCTAGACGAGGTGCCGGAAGTCGATCGCGACGCCGACCTCGCGAACGTGATGCGACCGGACGAGGAACGTGCTTCGCTCGACAGCGAGGAGGCGCTCCGGAACGCACCAGAGACCGAGGACGGCTACTTCAAGGGGCCGAACGTCTCGTAACCATGTCTGAAAACATTTTCATCACCGAAGAGCGGATCGACGGCAGCGACGACGGACCGCTCGCCGGCAAGACGGTCGCGGTCAAGGACAATATTTCGACCGAGGGCGTCCGGACGACCTGCGGCTCGCGGATGCTCGAAGATTACGTCCCGCCTTACGACGCGACGGTCGTTTCCCGCCTGAAGGACGCCGGTGCGACCATCGTCGGCAAGGCGAACATGGACGAGTTCGGCATGGGGACGACCACCGAAACGTCGTACTTCGGCGAGACGGACAACCCCGCCGCACCGGGCCACGTCCCCGGCGGGTCCTCGGGCGGCTCCGCGGCCGCGGTCGCCGCCGGGGAAGCAGACCTCGCGCTCGGCTCCGATACCGGCGGCTCGGTCCGCTGTCCCGCCGCCTTCTGTGGCGTCGTCGGTATCAAGCCCACGTACGGGCTGGTCTCCCGATACGGCCTCGTCGCCTACGGCAACAGCTTAGAGCAGATCGGCCCCTTCGGCGAGACCGTCGAAGAGGCCGCCTCGCTGCTCGACGTGATCGCCGGCAGCGACGACCGGGACGCGACCACCCGCGAGACGCCCCTCGAGGCCGACGAGAGCTACGCCGACGCCGCTACCGGCGATGTCGACGGGCTCAGTATCGGCGTTCCGACGGAGCTGCTCGAGGGTGCCGACGAGGGCGTCGTCGAGACGTTCTGGGACGCCCTCGGCGAGTTAGAAGATCGCGGTGCGGAGTATCACGAAGTCAGCCTCCCGTCGGTCGAACACGCCGTCGAGGCCTACTACGTGATCGCGATGTCCGAGGCCTCCTCGAACCTCGCGCGGTTCGACGGGGTTCGTTACGGCCGTTCGGGCGGCTACGACGGCAACTGGAACGAAGCCTTCGCGACGGCACGCGAGGAGGGCTTCGGCGACGAGGTCAAACGCCGGATCCTGCTGGGGACGTACGCGCTCTCGGCCGGCTATCACGACAAGTACTACAAGAAAGCACAGGACGCTCGCGCGTGGGTCAAACAAGACTTCGACGAGGCGCTTTCAGAGGCCGATGTGCTCGCGAGTCCCACGATGCCGGTCCCGCCGTTCGAACTCGGCGAGAGTCTGGACGACCCGCTCCAGTTGTACCTCGCCGACGCGAACACCGTCCCCGTGAACCTCGCCGACCTGCCGGCCATCTCGGTTCCGGCGGGCGAAACCGACGGCCTCCCCGTCGGCCTCCAACTCGTCGGCCCCGCCTTCGGCGAAGAGCGGCTGATCCGGGCCGCGAGCGCGCTCGCCTAACCGCCGGCGACCACGGGGCGGACCGGTTGCAGTCGACGGTGCCGCCGCACCCACATAACGGATAAACTTTTATACCATTTCGTGATAGTAGTGGTACCGAACGAGTCATTCGGATCGAATGTCATGAACCTCACACAGGACCACGAAGTTGAGTTCGACGAGTTCTCGCGGGCGTGTGACCTCGTCGAGGGCTATTTCGGCGAGACTATCGACGACGTCGCGCTGTCTGCACCCGTCTCGCGCCGTCAGCTCATCGCCGTCCTCGCCCGCGCACAGCTCTCCGGTCGCCAGCTCGCGATCGACGGCCTGACCGAACAGGGAGAAGTCGTCTACCAGTCCAACGACGAGACGTTGCTCTGGCTCGACGGCGGCTTCTGGACCGACATGCGCGGCCAACACCACTTAGCGCCCGACGAAGGCCGGGCCGCACGCGAAGTCCACCGACGACTTATCGAAGCCATCGACGGCGACGTTCCCCACTACAACCGCGAACGCGACCCGTTCGTTCTCATCGAGCGATTCGACCTCTACGAGTAGCTCTCGGCGACTCGAGCGCGGAACACTGTTTCTGGAACCGATCAACGGTCCCGAGAAGTCGTTACTCCTCGTAGGCGAGGTTCATGATCCACTGCGAGAAGGCGTCGCTGTTGGGATCGACCTCTTCCTCGCCGATAAACGGCGAGAGCATGTCACCGGCCATGAGTAGGGTAAAATCCAGATCGCGGGCGGTCGGCGTGATGTAGTAGGTGTTGTGCCCGTCGTAGACGGTGTCCTCGCGATCGACGAGTTCCTTCTCGACGAGGGACTCGACGATCCGGCTGCCCTTCCGCGAGGAGACATCTAGTTCCTTCCAGAAATCGCTCTGGTGAATGCCGCCGGACTCACGAACGAGTTCGAGGCCGGCCCGTTCGTCCTCGGTGAGTTCGGCTTCGGCCGCGGAAACGCTCACGGTGACCACCTCGCCGTGCGCGTCGCTACTGGCAGGAGTGCGTCCATATCCACAACAGAGAGAGCGAGCCGCTTAAATGTGCCCTTCCCCCTCGAGCGACGGGTCGTCGCTGCCCTCGGCGTCCCCGGTGTGGTACTCGGGATCGGTACCGGCGGCGGTCCCGAAACCGGGACCGTCAAGGGCAGGGAAGTCGATGTCGTCGTAGCGCGTTCGACAGGGCGGCCCCGGCGCGTAGGCATAGCGCGTCGTCTCGGGACCGAGCGCGATCAGCGACGACGACCGGGTCCCGAAGCCGTTTCGGTGGATGCAGACCCCGTATTCGTGATCGCCGAGGATGCTACCGGCGCGCTCGAGCCAGTCCGCGGCGGTCTCGCCCGGTTCGGCGGCGAGTGCGTCTCGAACCGCTCGAGCGTTGGCCGCCTGCTCTCTCCCCACATCCGGCCGGATCGAAGGGACATCGACGTCGTCGTCGACGGCGACGTTGACGACGACGTGGATCCCCGGATCGAACTCGGTCAGGGCGAGATCGCCGTCCCACTGGTAGCAGAACGCCTCGGCCGCGTCGGCGACGACGAGATAGAAGCCGCCGTACTCGTCGGCCGCGGTGGCGTCCTCGACGATCGACTTCGCGTCCGCGGCGGATCGGGCCGCGAGGGCGTCGGCGACGAGAAGCCCGCGAGAGCGCTCGCCGGCGAGGTCGGCGTCAGTCCACTTGTTCGTGATGCCGACGAAGACACCGTGCTCGTTGGAGCCGATCCACGTCCCGCCGGCTTCGGCGTCGCGGGGTGCGACGATCACCGGATCGTCGTCGTAGACGGCGGGCGGCTTCGACGCGCGTTCGAGCGCTTCGTCACGGTTCGCGGCGACCGCGACTGGTGCGTCGTCGAAGACCCGCCAGGCGAGCGTGAGCGTGCACACGACTCGCGGTAGGGGTGCCAGCGCCTTAATTCCGAGTCCGGCGGCAGTCTGCGGGGAGGAACAGTCGAACTTACGTCGATTCGGTTACGTCCGTTCCGTCCTCGAGCAGGCGCTCCCGAACCGCGTCCCGGTCGACGGTCCCCGAAGCCGTCCGGGGGAGCGCGTCGGCGGTGCCGATCGTCTTCGGGCATTTGAACCCGGCGAGGCGGTCGTCGCAGTGGGAGCGCAGGGATCGGGGCTCGAGGGAGTCGCCGTCGCTCGAGTTCAGTTCCGAGTCGGGGACGACGAGCGCCGCGACCCGTTCGCCCCACTCCTCGTCTGCCAGCCCGACGACCGCGGCTGCGTCGACGCGAGGATGGGACTCGAGCGCCGCAACGACTTCGCCGGGATCGACGTTCTCGCCGCCGGTGACGATGCGGTCGCTGCGGCGGTTGAGGATCCACAGCCGGCCGTCGTCATCCTTATAGCCGATATCGCCGGTGTGGAGTCCACGCTCGCCGAACGCGGCCGCAGTCGCCTCCTCGTCGAGATAGCCCGGCGTCACCGTCGGCCCCGAGACGACGAGATCGCCCGGCTCCCCGGCCGCGACCGGTTCGCCATCCTCGAGAACGGAGACATCGGTAAAGAGCAGCGGCTGTCCGACGGTTCCCTCGTGCGCGGCGGTCTCTGCTGGTGTCGCCGTCGCGATCTGGGACGCGGTCTCGGTCATGCCGTAGGTCGGGAAGACCGGAACGCCCGCGTCGCGACAGCGCTCGAGCAGGTCGTCCGACGCGGGGGCGCCGCCGAGCAGGACGAACCGTAACGTGTCGGTCGGCTCCCAACCGGCGTCGAGCAGCCGCTTGCACATCGTCGGGACGAGCGAGACGCCGGTCGCGTCGTACGCTGCGAGCGCGCGTGCGGTGCTTTCTGGCCCGAACTCGCGCTGGACCACGACGGTAGTGCCGTACAGCACCGACCGGATGACGGGTGCAAGTCCGCCCATGTGGTACATCGGGAGACAGCACAGCCACCGGTCGCTCGGATCGACGCCCAGCCGGAACGCCGAGGCCGTCGCGCTCGCGACGAGGTTGCCGACGGTCAGCCTGACGGCCTTCGGCTCGCCGGAGGTCCCCGACGTGAACATGATCAGTTGGGTGTCCTCGCGCTCGAGCGGAACCGGGTCGACTTCAGATCCGGATCCCCCGTCTCCGTCCGACCGGATCAGCGGCCCCGTCCGATCGGCGTTCGGTTCGTCGACCGAGCGCACGGCGATCACGGGGTCGGCCGCGATCTCGAGTGCGGTTTCCTCCGTGTCCGCCTCGCAGACGATCGCGGCGAGGTCGGTCCGGTCGACCTTCGAGGCGAGTTCGCCGGCCGTCTCGCGGACGTTCAGCGGGACCGTGGTCGCCCCGATCCGCATCGCGGCGAAAAAGAGGGTCGCGAAGGCGGGTCTGGTGTCCATGAGAACACCGATCCGGTCACGATTGCCCTCTTCAGTCGCGACGAGCAGCCCCGCCGCGGCGCGGTCGACGCGGCGATCGAACTCGCGGAAGCTCCACGCCGCCCCGGTCTCGATGTCGATCAGGGCCGTCCGCTGGGGCGTCGCCGCCACGCGGTGGGCGACCGGATCGCGCGTCGGCCAGTCGACTGGTTCGCCCGTCATCGCGTCCAGACACCCTGTACGCCGAGACCCTTCGCCTGGGGAACGACGGCCGACCCCTTCTCAAGCAAGACGGGGTCCCGTCCCAGATCGGTCGCGAGCAGATTACCGGTCGCGAGCCCGCAGGCGGGCACGTCCGGAATCGCCGCGGCGAGGTGGACCGCGCCGGTCCGTGCGACGACCCCGTCGATCGTCGTCGTCACCAGCGGCGTGATGTCGAGTTCCGTCAGCCACGCCGCGACCTTGCGCGCGACATCGATACCGCCCAGCGCCATCGGTTTCAGGACGACCACGTCGGCTGCCTCGGCTTCGCAGATCGAATCGACGCCGTGCTCGAGCAGCCCTTCGTCGAGGGCGATCGAGACGCCGTGGTTCCCCGCTCGGAGGTCGGCGTGACCCTCGAGCGCGCCCGCCGGCAGCGGCTGCTCGAGAATCGAGACGCCCAGTTCGCCGAAGGCCTCGAGGGCCGATTCGGCCTCCTCGTAGGTCCACGCCTCGTTCGCGTCGGCCCGCAGCTCCGTGGTCTCGCCGACGCTGTCGCGCACCCGACGGACGCGCTCGATGTCTTCTTCGACGCTCCGGAGGCCGACTTTCAGCTTGCAGCAGTCGAACCCTCGGTCGACGGCCTCGCGGGCCTCGATCGCGGTCTCGGCCGGCGAGCCGTCGCCGATCGTCGCGTTGACCGGAACACGGCCGACCATCGGCCCCTGGCCGAGATAGCGATAGAGCGGCGTCGAGTCGCGGGTGGCCTGCAGATCCGCGAGGGCGAGCGACAGCGCGTGCCGGGCTGCGACCTGCCGGTCGACGGTCTCGAGGGCCTCGCTCGGCCCGCCCGTTCGAATCGCCTCCTGTGCGCGCTCGAGGGCCCGCTCACAGTCATCGCGAGACTCCGTCCAGCCCGGCAGCGGCGTCGCCTCGCCGTAGCCGACGGCGGGCTCGTCGACCGCGTCGCTCCCCTCGTCGACCAGCCGAACGAGGAACCCGTCGCGGGAGTCGATCGTTTCTCCGGCCGTCTCGAACGGCTCGGCGAGGGCGAGCGAAAAGGGGCGGTACTCGAGCGCGAGGTCGTTGGGGGTCATAGCAACACCAGTCCCCCGGCGAACGTGACCGCGTACATCGCGAGCAGTTTGCCGGTCCCCTCGAGGGCCGGATTGAGCGCCTCGCCGTCGGTTCGCGTACAGACGGTCTTCGCGACTATCGCGGCGTAGGGCAGCGTGACGAGCGGCAGTAGCGCACCCGGGCTGAATCCCGCGCCGAGCCAGAACCAGACCGGGACGACGTAGGCGAGTGAGAGCATGGCAACGTACTCGAGGCGACTCCACCCGTAGCCCAGCCGGACCGCGAGGGTCCGTTTGCCGGTCTCGGCGTCGGTCTCCAGATCGCGGACGTTGTTCACGACGAGGATCGCCGTCGAGATGCCGGCGACGGGCAGGCTCGCGACGACGGCTTCGCGCGTGACCGTGCCCGCCGGAATCGTCGTCGTCAGCGGCTCCGCGAGGACGGCCGCGGCTTGTACGTAGTAGGTCCCCGTCACCGCGACGAGGCCGAAGAAGACGAACACGAAGAGATCGCCGAGTCCGTGATACCCCAGCGGATAGGGGCCGCCGGTGTAGGCCCACCCGCAGAAGACGCTCACGAGCCCGACGACGAGGATCGGAAGCCCCCCAACGTAGACCAGATACGTCCCGGTGAGGATCGCCAGCCCGAACGTCACGACGGTCGCGAGCTTGACCTGTTCGGGTGAGATGAGCCCCGACTGGGTGACGCGGGTAAAACCCTCGCGGTCCTCGGTATCTGCACCCTTGACCGCGTCGTAATAGTCGTTCGCGAAATTCGTCCCGATCTGTATCAGCGCCGATCCGACGAACGCCATCACCGCCGGCAGCGGCGCGAACACGCCCTCAGTGGCTGCGAGTCCCGTCCCCACGATAATCGGGGCCGCAGCCGCGGGCAAGGTCTGGGGGCGGGCCGCCATCAGCCACGCCTTCGTCCGTGATATCTCGACCTCGGCCGAACTCATAGCTCGAGTGTCCCACTCGAGAGAGTGTCAACGTTGGCATTGCGAGTCGTCACGCGCGGGCGAACGGCTAGTCGGGGACCGCTAGCTCGAGTGGCTCCATCTCGAAAAACGCCGTTTCGTACCCCTGATGGCGCGCCGTCTGCGGGGGCGACTCGATCTCGATCGTCACCGAGTCGCCGGCCCGGATATCGGCGAGCGAGCGTCCGTAGTGCAGCCCCAACTCGCCGTCGAGGGTCTGTGCGAGTTCCACCGGGCCGTCGCCGACCGGCTCGCCGTCGCGCTCGACGACAGCGAGCAGCGAAGTGTTCGTCAGCGGCACGCGGTTGTACGGCGTCCGCGGCGAGACGAGCAGGTATCGTTCGTCGCCGTCGGCAAGTCGAGAGCCGGATTCGAGCAGCGTGACCACGAAGGCCGCGTCGCCGCTTCTGGGGAGGTCACCAGCGGACGCACCGTCGACCTCCGCGGTCGGCTCGACCAGCCGCGTTCCGGGATACTCCCCGGCCGACGGAAGCGCGGAGTATGGGATTCCGGCCATCCCATTCATTCCTCCGTCGCTGCCGCGAGTCATCGGCTCGAGCGCACCTCGCTCGCCCCAGCGCTCTCGATCGAGCAATTCGATGCCGTCGACGACTTCCTCGCGAAACGCCTCGTCGTAGGTAAACTCGAACGTCGCGGTCCCGCCGTCGGCAAACCGGCCCGCGAGGGAGCCGGTTCGACGGGTCGGCAGCGGTGGCAGTTCGACGTCGACGGTGTAGGTCCCATCGGCCGGCAGGGAGACGTTGTCGCCAAAGTGTAGCCCCATCTCCTGGGAGAGCATGGGCCACAGCGACCGCGGCGCGAGTCGCTCGTCGTCGCCTTCGATCGTCACCGTCGGCTCGGCCCCACCGGGGAGGACCGTTTCCGTCTCCCGATCCCAGCAGACGAGCATGAGGTGAACGCCGCGCCCGGACTCGGGTTCGATCAGCCGGCGATCGGTCCCGGTGACGACCCAGAACGGGTGCGGGTAGGAAAGCATCGGTGCCAGCAGGTAGTCGCCGGCTTCGACCGACTCGAGCGCCCGCATCGATTTCCGGTGGCCGGGGAGGTAGACCGCCTCCGGCGGGTCCTCGAGCATCGGGATCGGTGCGGTTCCCGTGACATCATCGTCGCTGTCGGACCCGTTTTCGTCGCCGTTGCCGGTCTGGGCGTCGTTCTTGCCACCCGGAGCCGCACAGCCGGCGACGGCGAGGGCGGCCGGAATCGGGGTCGTCCGTCGGAGGAACGTTCGTCGGTTCATGGTCGGGTCACTCGCGTCGGGATTCGAATCCAACCGCTCAGTAGTGCCACGGGAACTCGTCGAAATCGGGGTCGCGGCCCTCGACGAAGGCGTCCCGTCCCTCCGCCGCTTCGTCGGTCATATATCCCAACCGGGTGGCCTCGCCGGCGAAGACTTGCTGGCCGATCATGCCGTCGTCGGTCATGTTGAACGCGTACTTGAGCATCCGCATCGCCGTCGGACTCTTGGAATTGATACGCTCGCCCCACTCGAGGGCGGTCTCCTCCAACTCGTCGTGTGGGACCGCCTCGTTGACCATGCCCATGTCGGCGGCCTCCTCGGCGTCGTAGGTCTTCCCGAGGAAGAACACCTCGCGGGCCTTCTTCTGGCCGATCTGTTTGGCCAAGTACGCGGAGCCGAAGCCGGCGTCGTAGCTGGCCACGTCGGGATCGGTCTGGAGGAACTTCGCGTGTTCCTCGCTCGCGAGCGTGAGATCGCAGACGACGTGCAGCGAGTGGCCGCCGCCGACGGCCCAGCCCGGCACCACGGCGACGACTACCTTCGGGATGTGTCGAATGAGGCGCTGGACCTCGAGGATGTGGAGTCGCCCCTGCTCCGACGCTCGCTCTTCGTCGCCTTCGTACTGATAGCCGTCTTTACCGCGGATCGTCTGATCGCCGCCGGAGCAGAACGCCCAGCCGTCGTCCTTCGAGGACGGCCCGTTGCCGGTCAGCAGGATACAACCCACGTCGGTCTGGCGCTTGGCGTGGTCGAGGGCATCGTACAGTTCGTCGACGGTCCCCGGCCGGAAGGCGTTGCGAACGTCCGGTCGGTCGAACGCGATCCGGACCGTGCCGGAGTCGACCGCGCAGTGGTAGGTAATATCGTCGAACTCGTCGTTCAGTGCTGCAGGCTCCCACTGCTCGGGATCGAAGCATTCCGAAACCATTTGCTCGACGTTGGGTCGCGAGATATGAAATAGGTTCGCGTCGCGATCCGTGCCCATTTCGTACAGCGCTATTTGGTTTATGTGTTCGCCACGGACCACAGACCACTGCGAAGGCACCACAGACGAGGACGGCACTATCGACCGCGAGCCCCAGTCGTCTAGCCCGATTGATTTTTTACGCGAACGTTCGAGTGTCCCGTACGAGATGGGCGAGACGTACTACGACGTCCTCGGGGTCGATCCGACGGCCACTCGAGACGAGATCGAGGCGGCCTATCGAGAACGGGTCCTCGAGACGCATCCGGATCACTCCGACGACCCCGACGCGGCCGAGCAGTTCCAGCGGGTGACGACGGCGAAGTCGGTGCTCACCGATGGAACCGAACGCGCCCGCTACGATCGGCTCGGCCACGAGTCGTACGTTGGACTCGCCCATGAAGGAGCGGCTCACGATAACGACGACTCGAGCCGGGAGAACGCTAAATCAGCACAGTCGGAGTCGGAAAGCCGTCAAACGACAACGGAGCAGACAACAACCACCGCGGGAGCGTCCGGATCGGCAGGCGAGTCGTCGGCGACCGACGGCAGACAGACGGCCGCGAACGCTCGAGGCCCGAGCGAGTGGGCCGAGCGGGTTCGAACCAACGCCGATAGCACACGGAACGAGACCGACGATACCGATCGGACGGCGAGCCACCACGCTCGCCAACGGGCCAAACGACGCCGACAACGCGCGAAGCAACGAGCAGCCGGGGACTGGCCGTTCGACAGCGATGGCCCCAGTGCCTCGAGCGAGACGACGGCTACACCACCGGGGGAGACCGAAGACACGCAGGAAAGCACAGAGACCGAGTATTCAGTCCACGACTGGAACGATGAGGTCGACCTCGAGTGGGAGGGCCCCGCGATCGATCGGACGACGGCGATGTCGGTCGGTGCCGTCGCGCTGCTGTACCCGCTGTTCGTCGCCGCGAGCCTCACGCCGCTGTTTTCGCTGCCGGTCAACGCGATCATCGCCGTCTGTACGCTCGCGCTGATCGGCTATCTGCTGACGATGCCCCGAATCGCGGCCGCGGCCTTTGGCGGCTGGAGCGTCCTCTTTCCGGTCGGCATGCTGTGGTCAGCGGCCGTCGATCCGCTCTCGCTGTTCGGAGTGCTCGCGCTCGGATTCGCGTGGATTCCGTTCGGCTATGCCGTCGCGCTCTGGTGGGTACTGCGGCCGTAAGTACGCGGCTCGCGGAAACACTCAAAGCACGCACCCTTGGCACGAATTACTGGAAGAGCGTTCCGACTCGAGATCAGTCGGCCCCGTCGCTCGCCGTCTCGAGATCGCTCGCGACCGCGGTTCGGACGCGCTCCGCGAGCGCGTCGCGCCGCCGGTGGTTCGCTTCGGAATCGAACTCGACGGCGAGGAGTTGCGTTCCCGCCGCCTCGAGCGAGCGGCGGTAGGCGGCCGCGAAGTCGGCGGGAGCCACGCGTTCGAACTCGATATCGTAGACCTCGGCGAGATCCTCGAACTCGAGGCCGTGGGGCGTCTTGAACTGGTCCGTAAAGGGCGGGTCGAACTCCTCGATCGGAAGCTTGTGGAAAATGCCGCCGCCGTCGTTGTCCAGCAACACGATCGTAGCGTCGACGTCACAGCGACCGACCGCGAGCAGGCCGTTCGAATCGTGATAGAGGGACAGATCACCGATCGCAAGCACCAGCGGCTCGTCGGTCGCGCTTCCGGCTCCGAGCGCCGTGCTCGTGATTCCGTCGATGCCGCTCGCGCCGCGGTTTGCAAGCACCGTCAGATCGGTGGGCCGGGGCCGGGCGAATCGGTCGGTATCCCGGATCGGCATGCTGTTCGAGACGAAGACGGTCGCCGGGTCCGGCGCGTTCGAGAGCACCGACGCGAGAATCGCACCCTCGAAGGGCTCCGACTCGAGCGAATCGGCGGACAGCGCCTCGTCGTAGATTTCCCACTGCCGTCGCTCGGCCGTATCGAATCGGGCTCGCCACCCGGTGTCGGGCCGGCCGTGATCGGGCTCGCCGCCGGCGTCTCCCAGCGCCTCGAGCAGTCCATCGACGACGGCACCGGGCGCTGCTGCGAGCAAATCCGTCGCGGTGAACGTCGCCTCGCGCCACGCGCCCGCGGGATCGATCAGGAACTGCCGGGCGTCGGCGTCGCGGAGCCAGTGGCGGAGCGGTTTCGACGTGGGAGAGGCTCCGAATCGGAGGACTGCGTCCGGAGCCGGCAACTCTTCGATGTAGGTATCGTAACCGCCGTAGATCGACCGCGGTTGTCCGTCGCCTTCGCCCCCGGTTTCGGAACCATCCTCGCGGCCGACGTGCGGGCCGAACCGCAGTCCCGAAAGCGGGTCCGCGAGGATCGGCGCACCGAGTCGATCCGCGAGCTCAGTCACGGCGGCGGGCTCGAGGTCGCCGAGTGTCGTCGGATCGGCGGGTCCCGCGACGATCAGCGGTCGATCGGCATCCTCGAGCGCTCGCAGCAGCCGTCGGTGGTCCTCAGTCGCGAGCGTCCGCGTCCCGCCGGTCGTTTCGACGAACGGGCCGTCGCGTCCCCGCCCGGCAGCCGTCTCGGCGAACGAGTCGGGCACGTCGCCGGGGACCTCGATCGGCTCGAGGGGCTTGCGAAACGGACAGTTGAGATGGACGGGTCCGGACGGAATCCCAGTCGTTTCCGAGAGCGCTCGAGCGGCGGTCGTCCGGAGGCTCCGTACTTTCCGCTCGGCGGGTTCGGGGTCGGGGAGTTCGGCGTACCACCGGACCGCGTCGCCGTAGAGTTTGACCTGATCGACGGTCTGGTTCGCGCCGCTGTCGCGCAACTCCGACGGCCGATCGGCGGTGAGCACCAGCAGCGGGACGCGGGCCTGATCGGCCTCTATCACGGCGGGGTGGAAGTTCGCCGCCGCGGTCCCCGAGGTACAGACCAGCGCCGTCGGCTCGCCGGTCCGTCGGGCGCGCCCGAGCGCGAAGTAGGCCGCCGAGCGCTCGTCTAAATGCGAGTAAACGTCGACGTCCGGGTGCTCGGCGAACGCGACGGTCAGCGGGGTCGACCGGCTCCCGGGTGCGAGACAGACGGCCTCGAGGCCGCCCGCCGCGAGTTCGTCGACGAGGACGCGACCCCACAGAGTCGCGCGGTTCGGTGCGCTCATCTCAGGTGTTATCGCAGTTCATCGAGGATCGGTCGGAATTTTAGCTCTACCTCCGCCCACTCTTCGTCGGGGTCGCTATCAGCGACGATCCCGTTGCCGGCAAAGAGCGTCACCGTCCCGTCGGCCGCGACGCCCGAGCGGAGCGCAACCGCGAACTCGCCGTCGCCATCGGCGTCGAACCAGCCGACGGGCGCGGCGTACCAGCCCCGCTCGAAGGGTTCGGTCTCGCGGATCGTCTCCCACGCCGCGTCCGGCGGCACGCCGCCCACCGCGGGGGTCGGGTGCAACGCTTCGACGAGTTCGAGGACGTGGCGGTCCCCCTCGAGTCTCGCTTCGATCGGCGTCCGGAGGTGCTGAATCGTCGCCAGCCGGCGGATCGTCTGCTCGCGGACGGTAAGCTCGCGCGCAAGGGGCTCGAGTTGGTCGGTGATCGCCTCGGCGACGAGTCCGTGTTCGTGCTGGAACTTCGCGTCGGCGCGCATCCGCTCGACGTGTTCTTCGTCTTCGTCCGGCGTCTCGCCGCGGGGGACCGAGCCGGCGAGTGCCTCCGTCTCGACGCGGTCGCCGCGTTTCGAAACCAGCCGTTCGGGCGGCGCGCCGAAGAACGTCCCGCCGACCCCGTAGCCGACCAAAAATCGGTAGCAGTTCGGGTACCGGCGGCGCAGTCGCTCGACCGTTGCAGGCACGTCGATCGGCCCCTCGAGTTCGACGGCAAGCGCTTGTGCGAGGACGACTTTCGTCAGCGTTCCGTCAGCGATTCGCTCGAGGGCGGCTTCGACCTGTGCGGTCCAGTCGGCCTGCGAGGTCGTCCGGCGGGTGGCGGCGACGCCGGGCGTCGAGCCGGTCGGTCGCATCGCCGGTAGCTCCTGTACGCGCTCGTGCCAGCGCTCGAGTCGATCGTCGACCTCGTCGGCTCCGGTTCCGACGGCGGTCAGCCACGTGCCGTCGTCGGTTCGGGTGACCAGTATCCGCGGGACGACGAAGGAGGCCGCGTCGAACCCGGTCCACGGCGGGTCCGGCTCGTGGCCGTCGTGAAAGGAGACGCCACCGACTGCTCGCGGCCGAGCCGCTTCGGGGCCGTCGTGTGCGAGCCCGTCGAACGCGCGGCTCGCCTGCGTGTGAATTCGATCGAATCGGTCGGGACCGGCGGCGGTAAACCGCGCGGCGACGCCCCGACCGACGAGTTCGAGACCGTCGGGCGTGGCCCACTGGACGCGCGACTCGGCGCTGCCGTCGAGTATCGCGCTGAAAGAGACGTCCTCGAGTTCGCGGCTCCGGCTCACGAGGCCGTCAGCCGCTGCAGTCGAAGCCGTCTCACCCGCCAGTCGACCATCGCCCGACGATCGATCCATCGACCACAGGTCAGGACCGCCTCGCCTTCAGCCTAACTATTCGGTGGCTGACCGAGAGTGTCACGCTAACTGTACCGCTCTTCCTGCCACGGATCCGCGGTCTGAGAGTAGCCCCGCCGCTCCCAGTAGCCCCGCTGGGGCTCGGTGAGGAACTCGACGCCGTCGACCCACTTCGCGCCCTTGTAGGCGTATCGGTGGGGCGTGACCACCCGGAGCGGGCCGCCGTGATCGTCCGGGAGCGGTTCGCCGTCGAAGTCCCACGCGAACAGGACCTCATCGCGCATGCAGTCCTCGAGAGGGAGATCCGTCGTGTAGTCGTCCATCGCGGAGAACATGACGTGGACCGCGTCATCGTGGACGCCGGCTCGCTCGGCGAGTTCGGGGAACGCCACGCCAGTGAACGCACAGTCGAACTTGCTCCAGCCGGTCACGCAGTGAAAATCCTGTCGCTGGGTGACACTCGGCAGGTCCCGGAACTCGTCCCACGAGAAGGAGAGTTCCTCGTCGACTGCGCCGGTGACGGTGAACTCCCACGTTTCGGGGCCCCAGTTCGGCGTCCCGCTCTTCGAGAGGACGGGAAACGCGGACGTCTCGCGCTGTCCGGGCGGTAGTCGCTCGTCGCCGAACTCCTGATAGAGGTCCGTAACGTCCGTCGTGTCCATGTGCGTTCGTACGTCCCGACGGACGTAGGTGTGACGCATCGGCGACATTCCCTATCGGTCTCAGCAGCCGGTCACGCCTCTTGGCGGGATGTCCGCGGATTCGATCCCCGCGGAAAGCGCGCCGATTCCGCCTCGCGATCCGAACTGGTGTGAGCTCGGACAGCCACTCTTCGACTAACCTCGAATTGGCACGACGGGAGTGGGGTTCGAAACTGATCGAAACGGTCCCTCGGCCGGGACTACTCGAGGGTTTCTCGCGAAACCCTCGCCATCACTTAGTACAATCTCGCCGAGAGAAATCACTGCATGGCGAGCAAACAACAGCTAACGGAACGAGAGATGTCCGGACAGGCAGCGGAAGAAGTCGGTGAACAGGCGATGGGGCCTGCGTTCGTCGCGTCGGCCGCATCGGTCGGCCTTTCGTTATACTACTTTTTCTTCCGCGGAGAGCGCCAGCTGGGCGCGTTCATCGGTCTCTGGCCACCGACCATCCTCGCGTTCGCGAGTTACTTCAACCAGCGCAAGATGCGCCAGCAGCTCAACACGCTGACCCAGCCCGGTACGAAGCTGAAGGACGCGTTCGACTCGATGATGGGCAACCGTTAAGTCGAGCCCCGCCGCCGCTTTCTCGCCTCTCGCCGTCGGTTCCCGCGACGACTTCGGCCGCCACTCGAGCGGTCGCTCCGCTCGACGAACTGAAACCCTCCGTTTCGCCCGCTGTTGGTTCCCCGTCAAACCTAAATACCCCCTCGCCGAAAGCCGAATCAGATGCCGAAAGTAGAGATCACCATACCGGAGCACCTCGAGATGCAGATCGCCCAGATGGTCGAACGCGGCGAGTTCGTCAACCGCGAGGAGGCGATCGAGGACCTCCTTTCGACGGGCATCAAGGCCTACAAGACCAGTGGACCCTCCGACGAAGAGGAGGGAGCAGGAACCGGCGGGACCGGCTTCGAAGACGACGGCATGATGGGCCACGACGACGAGTACGTCTTCTAGCTTAGATCCCGACCGCGAGCAACGGAATTCCGAACGCGATCGCCGCGCCGACCAGCGCGACGACCGACCCGATCAGGACGGCCCGCGACGAGTAGTCGCTCATCGGTGCGGTCGTTCGCTCGGCGTCGAGATCGTGCCCGACGTCGGCTCCCGTGTCGTCACCCTCGGGGGTTTCGGTGTCGTCTGTCATACGTGCTCGTTCTCGGTTCGATCACTTAAGAACACCTACACGGATCGTCGACTCGCGTCCCGACGCCGGGTTGTCTCGGCTCGCAAACACGATCCAGACCCCTTTACTACCCCCAGTGCGAACTGTGCCGTAGTTACCACATGGTATTGACCAAGCGAGTCATCCCGTGTATCGACGTGGATCTCGACGAGGACGGGAACCCGGCAGTCTACACCGGCGTCAACTTCGAGGATCTGAAGTACACCGGCGATCCGGTCGAGATGGCCAAAGCCTACAACGAGTCCGGCGCGGACGAGTTCGTCTTTCTCGACATCACCGCCTCCGCGGAGGGCCGCGAGACGATGCTCGATGTCGTCGAGCGCGTCGCCGACGAGGTCTTCATCCCGCTGACGGTCGGCGGCGGCATCCGCACCACCGACGACATCAAGGAGACCCTGCGCGCCGGCGCGGACAAGGTCTCGATCACCACCGGGGCACTCGAGCGCCCCGAACTGATCAACGAGGGCGCGAAAGCCTTCGGCAACCAGTGTATCGTCATCAGCGTCGATGCCAGGCGGCGCTTCGACGAGCAGGGCGAACACTACGTCGAAATTGACGGTGAATCCTGCTGGTTCGAGTGTACGAAAAAGGGCGGCCGCGAGGGGACCGGGATCGACGTCCTCGAGTGGGCCCAGGAAGCCGAGTCCCGCGGGGCGGGCGAACTCTTCGTCAACTCGATCGACAAGGACGGCACCAAGGACGGCTACGACCTCCCCCTGACGGAGGCCGTCTGCGATGCCGTCGACACCCCGGTCATCGCTTCCTCGGGCTGTGGCGGCCCCGAGGACATGTACGACGTGTTCACCGACGCCGGTGCCGACGCCGGCCTCGCGGCCTCGATTTTCCACTTCGACGAGTACTCCATCGAGGAGACGAAAGAGTACCTCGACGAACAGGGCGTTCCCGTCCGCCGCTGAAACCCCCGAACTGACTCACCCGATAGCAGTCGTTCGCTTTTCAATGGCTCTCGAGACGCTGATCAACGGCCCGACCTCGAGTCTGACAGACATTCAATACGCTTATTTCGTCACGGTCCTGCGTTTCGAGCAGTGAAATGGCGGTGTACGTGGTGTGGGAAGCCACACGCGGCGAACGAACCTCCCTGCGATAATTGTGGGCACAACACCTTCGAAGCGGCGGTCGTCCGCGCGGACGGCGAGAGCGAAAGCGGGGGCGAGCCCGGAGCCGAGAACAGCGTCGAGGCCGGCGGCTCCGAACCGATCCCGTCCGGAACCGTCGAAACGGGCCCCGAGTACGTCTGGGCCTGTACCAACTGCGGCCGGGAACACGTCCGGAACACCCCACCCTGTTCTCGCTGTGGCAACCCCGACCTCGAGCGGGTCGAGCAGACCTACGAGGGGCTGGAACGCGATCTGGACACGCCGAGTTGGTTCGAGGTCGCAAAGCCGTACCTGCCGATTTTCGTCGGCATCGGCGTGATCATCGCGCTGTTTGCGACGGGGATCGTTTCGCCGACGATCCTGCCGGGGATCGGCCCGCCCGACGTGCCAGGGGAGGGCTCCGAGGCCTCCGGGTTGGATCTCGAGGCCGTAGACCGAGCGGTCCACGACCGGCTCGAGGACGAACGAGAGCCTGCGGACCGGCGGACCTACGACGACGGACTGGCGGCCTACGCGGAGTCCGAGAACCGCAGGCTCGTCGTGCGTGAATTCGGGGATAGAGAGCCGGATCCGGCAAACCCCGACGAGTTCGATCACGACTGCGAGGCCCCGGTACAAAGCGCACCGGCAGTTATCACGGACGTCTCGATTGACGACTACGCAGACGAGTCGGGACTCGCCGCGGACATCGCTTCGGCGTTGCTCTCGCAGTACGGCGACGATATGCGGACCGGGTTCGACGCCGAAGGTGTCGACGTTCACGTCGCGCCGAACGGGAATATCTACGTCTTCTACGCTGCGTGCTAACTCATACCGGTCGACTGACGCATTATTTCAGCGTTGCAATTCAGCGAGGGATATTATCTTACGATCTCTCCGCCGGCTGTGAGTCGAATCGAACGACGAGAGAGAACAGAAGAACGATCGAGAGCGTTGCAATCGAGCGACGGCCCACTCGGCGTCTTATGCGGCCGCTTCGAACGCGTCTCGGAAGGAGTTGGCCTTCTCGCGGACCGCGACGGCGGCTTCCTCGAGACACTCGAGGGGGTCCGCCCCGCCCTCGGTCTTGATCGTCAGGATCGGCTCGGTCTGGCCGCCCGACTGTTCGGGGTTGACGTCGTAGGTCGCTGCGCTCACGTCGTCGTGCTCGAGCAGCGCGCCCTTGAGCACGTTCATGAATGTGTGATCCTCGCCGGCGATTTCGATCGAGAGTTCGTCCTCGGTGCTCTCGGTGACCCGCAGTTCCATGTCACGGAGTCCGTTCGTCGGCTGCTTGTACCTTTCGAAGCCGCCGCTCGAGGACCGTGTGCGAAGGCAAATCACTATACGCCGCCGTTCGAACCACGGGATATGCTCTCGCTTGCGGCCCTGCTGACGGTCGTCATCGCCGTAGTGCTGGTGGGGTCGATCGCGGTCGTCAGGCGAGTCCACCGGCCGGCGCGGCGCTGGCGCGACGTCCTCGAGTCGCGGCTCGTGTACGGGATCCCGTGGGGGTCGCTGATCGTGATCGCGTTCGTGGTCTGTGTCTACCTATTCGTTCAAGACGGGATCACGGACGTGTCCGATCCGGTGACGATCCCCTACCGCACGTGGTCGTACTTCTACCCGCTCGGGATGGCAACGGCGTCGTTTTCCCACGCCGGACTGGGTCACCTCCTCGGAAATCTGGCCGGCACAGTCGTCGTCGCTCCGCTCGTCGAGTTCACGTGGGGTCACTATCCCGACGACCGGGACCCGGAGCGAGCCGGCTCGTGGCGGACGAATCCGCGGCTGCGGGCGTTCGTGCTCTTTCCACTGGCCGTCGTCGCCGTCGGGCTGGCGACGAGTCTCTTCTCGCTCGGCCCCGTGATCGGCTTCTCGGGCGTCGTCTTCGCGTTCGCCGGCTTCGCCGTCGTCCACTACCCGATCGTCACGATCGTCGGCACGCTCGGCGTCCAGAGCGTGATTCTACGCCTCTATTACGCGCTTCAGGAGCCGATCAGCGTCTACACCGCACAGCCGAGTCCACCGTCTGCGCCCTCGTGGGCCGGCATCGCCATTCAGGGCCACGCGCTCGGGCTCTTCGTCGGCTTCGTCCTTGGCATCGCGCTCCTCGAGCGCCGGGGCACCCGTCCGAACCCGCTTCGACTGTGGCTCGCCGTCCTCCTGTTAGGCTTCTCGAAGCGGCTGTGGGCGATCTACTGGTTCGGCGGCGAGAACACGTACATCCTCTTTCAGGGCCCCGGCGTCGCCGTCGTCTCGATACTCGCGCTGGTGGTCACGCTCTCGATAACCGCCTCCGAGAAACCGCTCGTCCCGGCTCGACTCGAGCGGGTGTTCGCCGGCTCGACGCGCTCGGGTCCGCGGTCGAACGGGGGGCGGTCGTCACTCGAGCGATCGTTCGAACTCGCCGGCGATCCCGCCGATAGAGCCGTCCGCGTTCGACTCGCACGCGTTCGCGAACTCGCCTCGGGGGCGCGAACGCGAGCCGCCGAAGCCGCCGACTCGAGCGCGCTGTCGGACATCACACGCAAACAGGCTGCGTTTCTCGCGGTCGTGGCCGTCCTCGCGGTCGTCGCCGGGATGGCGGTTCCCGCCAATTTCCTCGTCGTCGACGACGCCAGCGCGTCCTCGGAATCCGCCGTCCAGATCGAGGACTACACCGTCGAGTACGTCGAGGGCGTTCCGAACGGCCTCGTCTCGGGAATCGGCATCGAAGCCCTCGAGAGCGACGAAGGGCTCGAGTCGAGCGGGGTGATCGTCGCGAGCGAGCAACGCAACATCTGGCTCGAGGCGGTCAGCGCCCAACGACTGTCCTTTACCGGCGAGGAGACGGTCGCCGTCGGCGGCCCCGGCTGGCGCGAGACGGTCTACGTCGAGCGCACCGGCTGGGAACCCGTCGGCAACGAGACCGTCTATCAGGTCTGGCTGTGGCAGGACGGCGGCGACAGACAGCTCGCACACGAATCAAACGAGTCGCGGGCCGAAGCCCGCATCGCCGGCCGAAACGTGACGGTCGACTCCGCCGACGGCGAGTTCGTCCTCGAGGTCGACTCGAGTGAAACCGCCGTCGCGACGACGCCGATTCCGGCGGCGAACGAAACGGCGACTGCGGGTGGGCTCACCTTCGAACGCAGCAACGAGACGGTCTACGCGGCCGCCGACGGAACGCGGGTCGCGGTCGCGAGCGAGGAGACGTACGATGCGGTCGGCTGAGAATCGGTGATGGCGCGATCGATCGCATCGTTCCCTCGAATCACGCCCACTCGATCCGGAAGACCTCGGCCTCGAGCGTCGCTTGGGCCTCGGTGTGGAACTCGAATCGCTTCGCGATTGGAAACTCGGCTCGGAACGCGTGGGTCACGTCGCCGCCCGCGTCGGTGGCGAAGGACTCGACGAACTCCTGGCTTCCCTCGTTGTGGATCGTGTACGAGACGGATGCGATTTTGCTGGTCGTCTCGAGGAAGTCCCGATCGGCGTGGCGATTCCCCCGTTGGGCACCGAAGGGCGGGTTCGAGAGGACGGTCGCGTCGGTCGTCGAAAACGGGTGCCGCGTGACGTCTCCGCGGAGCCACTCGATCGCGGGTTCGCGACCACTCTCTGCGGTTACTTTCCGTTCGTTCCGGCGAGCCAACGCGAGCGCGTCCGAGTCCACGTCGATCCCCGCAACTCGCTCGGCACCGGCGAGCGACGCCGCGATCGCGAGCATCCCGGTTCCGGTTCCCAGGTCGATGACCCGTCGCTCGAGGTCGTCTTGCAACCCGGCCAGATGACAGAGGTGTGCGGCGAGTTCCGCCGGCGTCAGGTACTGCTCCAAGTCGGCGCTGGGATCGGCAAAGTCGGCGACCGACTCGAGGCGGCGAGCGAGCGTGCGCCGATCGAGACCGGCCATCTCACGCGTCGACGGCGATCGGTCCCTCGATTTCGAACGCGAGGCCCTCGCGGTCGGCCCGTTCGGCACAGGCCACCAGCGCGGGGCGGACCTTTTCGGGGTCAGCAACGTCGCCGACGGTGACGATGACCGTCCCGACGCCGAGAAACGAACCGGCGCGCACGTAACCGCGGATGCGGTCCACTTCCTCCTGCGTAGCCAGCGAGCAGTCCTCGTCGAAACACGCCTCGACGGTCAGTTCGGCGGGGACCAGCCCCTCCGCGGTCAGTTCGCCCTTGAAATCGCGCAGGTACTCCGGCGACGTGGACTCGAGCGCGTCGGCCTCGAGGGTGACGGGAGTGGCGTCTGCGGGCTGACAGCGGTCGATCGCGCGGGCGTGGGATAACGTCGTACTCATTGTCGGACCATACATGGCTTGCATACAAAAAGATTGTTGAATACGCAGTAGTAATACACTCGAGCCGATGCGACGGCGCGTGTGGAGCGCTTTGGCCGCCGGTGGGAAACCTGCCGGTTTCGAGATAGTTTCGAATAGAGTTAAGGACGGCCCGGGAAAGTTACAGGTATGGACGAGTGTCCACGGTGTGGGGGGGCCATCGAAGAACTCTCGCTCGGCGACGTGTCGACGGTGACGTGTTCCCGGTGTGGGTACGCCGACGTGCCCGTCGAACACCTGCCCGCCGGTGAGGAACCGGAGTCGTGGCGAGACGCCTTCAACCGCTTTTACAAGGATTGACATCCTCCCCGTCGTGAAGGGCGAGGATTCCTTCGTGGGACAGCACGCCGTTCGTGTGTCCCCGAAGGCACCCTGACCGAGACCATCGGGGGTCTCGGCTGTGGTTTGTGAGTAGTGCGTCGGGCCTCGCAAGGAGGCGTGGTGTGCTTGGGTATCCGCTTGCACCTCACAGGCCGTGCCATCGACCCGACTCAACCACGGTGGTTGGTAGAACATCCGACGCAGGGTTGCTTTTTGATAGTGGAGACCCCAATCCAACTCCAATTTTCGTCTGATGTGCTTACTCTACGACATCCTGTCAATTATTATAAAATTCGTGGTTTGCGTCCCTATTGTGGGATTCATCCCCGCGCTAAAGCACGGGGCTTTCTCCTTGACTTTCCGTAAGTCGACGGTCCGCGACTCGCAGTCAGTTCGGGTCGATCAGTGATCCGAGTCGTCACTCTGCGAGACGCGAGTGCAAAAGAACGAATTCCGACCGGCCAACGAGTTACTCGTTTGCGGCCGCCGCTTCGGCTTCCTCGTCGTCGCCGTCGTGGTCGATGTCCTCGTCGGACCGGGCCGCGACGAGGCCACCGCGTGCCACGCTGTATAGCGGTTCGTTCGCGTGTGTCACGCCGCTGATCGAGAACGGAATATTCGCGTCCTCGAGGTGGTCCTTGAACAGGGCCTCGAAGCCGCTGGGGCTCGAGGTCCCGCCGGTGACGACGACGGGAACGTCGAGTCCTTCCTCGACGTCTTCCTCGTCGACTTCCGTGACGATGTTCTCGATGACGTAGTCGAGCAGGTTCTCGTAGTAGATCGAGAGCGCGCCCTCGACGCCGCCGACGTCGGTCGTGAAGTCGAGTTCGAAGTCGTCTTCCTTGATCGAGGTGACCTTGTCGACGGGGGTACCCGTCGCGCGGGCGGCCTGTTCGTCGACCCAGTCGCCACCGCGGGCCACCGAGAACTTCATGACGGGGACCGCGTAGTAGGAGAGACAGACGTTCGTCATCCCGGCACCGAACGAGATACCGAGTCCGGTGAAGTTGTTGTCCGCGAGCTCGCTGTAGATGACGGACATCCCCTCGTTGATCGGTTCGGAGTCGTAGCCCATGTCGTCGAGGAACGACTCGATCGTCTTCTGGTGGTACAGCGTCGAGAGATCCGAGTCGATCGGATCAGCCGGGGACGAGAAATAGAGCTTCTCGTCGGGATAGGCGGGCTCGCCGACGACCTGCTCGATGATGAGTTTCATCATCGGGATCGCGCTCTGCTCGTCGTTCGAGAGGATCCCGTGTTTCATCGGCCGGCGGGTCTCCTTGTTGAAGATATTCGCGAAGTTCAGGGCGTCGTCGCCGACGACGTAGACCTTATCGTCCTTGCGAATGTGGAGCACTTCGCTTCGCGAGAGCATCTGCTCGGCCATATCCGAGTACTCGATCTCGACGAATGAGTTACGCTGTTGCACGAAAACCGTGTCGTTCCCATCCTGTTGTGCTGACAGGATGTTCATCGTACCGACGTCCAGGCCTTTGGCCATGTGTGGGCAAGGCCGCCGACGGATTATAAATCTATGTGCGTCACATTCGGATCTGATACTACGTTATAACAGAATATTTCTTTCCGCGTCGGCGATTAATTACGCTTTAGGATGTTTCGGAACCGGTCGAGGAGGGACGCCACGGGTTTCCGCACGGTATCGACAGCGCCACCGTCGTCGTCGGCCGTCGCCAACTCCTCTGCACGCTGCTGTTCGCGGAGTTCTTTGAGCTTGGCCGTCTGATCGTCGACCGTCGATTTCGAGGTCGTCTCTTTCGTCTCGCCGCCTTTCAGCCCCTTGAGGCCGCTGACCTGTGCGTCGACCCCCGACGAGCGGGTGGTCGTGGTTCCAGCGTCGGTATCGATACTGACATCGTCGAGGTCATTGCTCGAGAAGTTCAGCCGTTTGTGCTCGGTCTTCTCGACACCGCCCCACGAGAGTTCGACGCCGTCCATCGCGTCGTCGATGTCCTGTTGGATTTCCTCGTCGGTGAGTTCGGGGTCGTCGTCCGCGTCGGCCGCCTCGGTCGCGACGACCTCGGCCTGTTGGGCCATGTCGAGGTAGTGAGCGATGAGCGCAGCGCCGGTCGAGGCGGTGATTGCGGCGAGCCCGACGGCGTAGGTCGCGATGACTTCGACGGTGTAGTCGGCGCCGTAACCGTTCCAGTTGTCCGGATAGGCGACGAGAAATCCGACGACCGCGCCGATCGTGACGGCGACGCCGGCGATCGACGTGTACAGCATCCGCCGCTCCGAGGGCAAGAGCACGACGATGCCGAGCATCGTCACCGGAAGCGCCGTCATCGCGAGCGCGTACGCGGGACCGACCCACGCGAAGTAGCCGCCGGATCGCGCCTCGAACGTATTGCCCCACAGAAAGAGCACGAGCCCGATGATTGCCAGTCCGATCCCGCCGAGAAAGAGTCCGAACCCGACGTAGACGTCGGTCCGGTCCTCGGGTTCACCGATGTATCGGCGATAGAGGTCGAAGAGATAGCCGTCTGCGGCCTGTTCCGCTGCCATTAGCCCCCCGTTTACACTCCAGTACTATGACTGTTGGGTCGAGAAAGGAACCGGCACCGACCGTCGTGGCCGGCGTACCCGAATCCGGTCGTGATCGGTCACGATCAGTCGCGGAGTGGTGCCTCGAGCCCGTCATCCTGTTTCGAGCCCGCCAATGACCCTGCCTGTCGCCCCACGAAATTGCCGGACACTCGCTGACTGCGGACACGAACCTGCCGGAACGACGGCGAATTCGTGCGTCTCGAGACAGCGTGCAGTATATACGTCCGTGGTCGTTAGAACGGTCAATGAGTCAGGAGTCGGAGTACACCGAGGGGGACCTCCGGAACACCGGAATGCAGCTCAAGCACGACCGTGAGTGGGACTACGAACTCGAGCAGATCGTCGAAGCCATCGAGGAGCGAGACGCCAAGAAGGTCGGCCTGCAGTTCCCGGAGGGACTGAAACGGCGCGGCCCGGCCGTCGCCGACGACCTCCGCGAACTGTCGGACGACGACGTGACGTTCATGCTCTCGGGCCAGCCCTGCTATGGGGCGTGTGACCTCGATACCTATCTGATGAAACGCACCGACGTGTTCGTTCACTTCGGCCACTCCCCGATGAAGGACACGGACAAGGTGATCTACGTCCCGCTGTTCTCGAACGTCGAAGTCACGCCGATCATGGAAGAATCTCTCGAGACCCTCGAGCCGCCCGAAGAGACCGAGGGCGTCGGGCTGGTCACGACGGCCCAGCACATGAACCGCTACGACGAGATGCGGGAATTCCTCGAGGAACGGGGCTACGAGGTCCACAGCCGCCGCGGCGACGACCGACTGACCCACGAGGGGCAGGTGCTTGGCTGCAACTACGCGAGCGCGGACGTGCCCGCGGACCAGGTTCTCTACGTCGGCGGCGGCAAGTTCCACCCGCTCGGGCTGGCGATGGAACACCCGGACAAACACGTCGTCATCGCCGACCCCGTTAACAACGTCGTCACCGTAGCGGATACGGAGAAGTTCATGAAACAGCGCTACGGCGCGGTCCACCGGGCGATGGACGCCGAGAAGTGGGGTGTCATCTTCTGTACCAAAATCGGCCAGGGTCGCTGGGAGCAAGCCCAAGAGATCCTCGCGGACAACGACGACGCCTACCTCATCACCATGGACGAGGTCACCCCCGATCGCCTCCGGAACTTCGACATGGACGCGTTCGTCAACACCGGCTGTCCGCGGATCACGACCGACGACGGACCGCAGTTCCACAAACCGATGCTGACCCCCGGCGAGTACGAGATCGCGGTCGGCAACAAGCCGCTCGACGAACTCTCCTTCGACACGTTCCACGGTACCTGGTAGCGGGCTCTACAGAACACGCGCTGGATTCACGTTTCTCTCGTCGGCTTCGTTACAGCACGAACGACTCCCTCCGATCGGGTATTTTCGGCTCCGACTGTCTATTCGGAACACGTATCGGAGTTGTATGCTACGTTCATCGAAAAAATAATATTTATCGTTGAATATCTTCCTAAAGAAGGATAATACGTTACTGAATCCAAAGTGGTTTGGAGCAGTTCTTTTGCACGCTAGTCCCCGACGAGTAGTCGATGAGTAACTCATATCCGAGCGGATCCGCGGCCGCCCCCCGTGACGATTACTTCGCCGCCCTCGCCGACGCCCGCCGCCGAACGGTCCTCCGTCTCGTCTGCGACCGATCACCGCAGGGAATCGAGAAAGCCGATCTTGCGTTCCACCTCGCGGCGGTAACCTCGGATAAACGGCTCGCGTCGGTCACCGACGACGACCACCAGCGAGCGCTCGTCGACCTCCATCACCGACTGCTCCCCCGCCTGACGGACGCGGGCCTTCTCGAGGAGACCGACGACGAACTGATCCGGACTGCCGACGATCCCGCCTTCGACGGGCTCGATCTCGAGGCCGCCGTTTCGAGCTGCCGAGCCGACGACGAGGCCGAACTCGATGCCGTCTTCGCGGCGCTCGCCGACGATCGTCGGCGAACCGTTCTCGCCGTCCTCAGCGATCAATATCATCCGATCGCAACCGAGACGCTCGCCCGCGATGTCGCGGCCCGCGAAGCCGACGTGTCCCAGCGCGAGGTGTCACAGGAACGTGTCGACGATGTCCAGGTCTCGCTCGTTCACGTGCACCTACCGCAGTTGTGCGAGGCCACGCTCGTCGGCTACGACGAGGTCGACGAAACGAAACGCGTCTCCTACGAGGGGCACCCGGCCGTCCGCGCCGAATGGATCCAGCCCGCCGACAGCGCGCCGGCGACGACCGGCGGTACTGGCACCGGTAGCGCTGCCGCTGTCGACGCGCCCGCGAACGGCACGGCGGAGACGGACGTCCGCACCCTCGAGGGTCGGGACACGATCATCGCGACCGGCCAGTCCCTCTGTGAGCGCGCGGAGGACGAACTCTTCTTGATGTTCACGACGACGGGGCTGCTCGAGGAGGGGTGTTTCCGCCGGATCGAAGACGCGGTCGACCGGGGCGTCGACGTGTATCTCGGCTCGCGCGACCCGCGTGTGCGAGAACTCGTCGGCGAGCGCGTGCCCGAAGTCGTCCTCTGGGAGCCCCAACTCGACTGGCTCAACCTGCCGCCCGAGGGCGAGTCGGTCGGTCGGCTGGTGTTTGCCGACCGCGAGGCGATCATGCTCGGGACCCTTGGTCAGCCGCTGGCGGACGACGGCGAGTACGCCGAAACCGCAATCCTGGGCGAGGGAACCCACAACGGACTCGTCGTCCTCATGCGTCAGATGCTCGGCTCCCGCCTCGACGACCTCGACGCACGCAGCACGGACCGCCGGTCGCAGCTTCCGCTGTAATATCGTGATCAGAAGCCCGCGCACAGCTCTGTCCGCTCTTCTCTCGCACTGAGTTCGTTTCGCGACACTGTCGGCACGTCGATCCGTCAGCGGAGACGACAACATTTACCCAGTCGGTCCTCGCACCCTCGAGTATGACCCAAAGCGACTGGGGAGACTGGCTCGTTCGCGACGTGGAAGACGCGGAACCCGACGGCGTCGCGATCTGGTACCTCGGCTGTAACGGCTTTATCCTCAAAGGCCGCGAGGGAACGACGATCTTCATCGACCCATACGTCGGGCTGGGGAGCCCGCCGCGGACGATCCGCATGATCCCCGTTCCGTTCGATCCGGACGATGTCGAGGCGGCCGACGCCGTCTTCGCGACCCACGAGCACACCGACCACGTCGACGGGCCGAGTCAGGCACCCATCCTCGCGAATACGGGCGCGACCTTCTACGCGCCCGACGACAGCCTCGCGGTCGCCCGCGAGGCGGAAAACTGGACCGAGGAGTGGGACGTCGCCGACGATCAGCTGACGGAAGTGGCCGAAGGCGAGACGCACGAAGTCGGCGAGTTCACGGTTCATATCGAGACGGCGAACGACCCCGACGCGACCCATCCCGTGAGTTACGTGATCGAACACGACGCCGGGACCTTCTTCCACGGCGGCGACACGAAGCCAAGCGACGAGTTCGAGCGGATCGGCGACGAGTACGAGATCGATCTCGCGGCGCTTGCGTTCGGCACCGTCGGGCAGATCCCCGACAAACAGACCGGCGAACCGAAGCGAACCCGCTGGTACAACGACGAGAACCAGATCATCGAATGTGCCGCCGCCCTCGAGTGCGAGCGACTCCTGCCGAGCCACTGGGACATGTGGAAGGGACTCACCGCCGATCCGACGGCGCTTTCCCACCACGCGAACAGCTTCGAGTATCCGCGCCGACTCGAGATTCGCGAAATCGGCGATCGCGTCGACTTATAGGATCTGTCTACCGACGGATATGAGTCTGTCCGCACAATTTATAGTAATGGTATGGTAACGTTGGTTCCATATGAGTAGCACCGCCGACACGGATGACGTGATCGAGGTCAGTAGCGACGGGATAGCCGTCCGAAAGACGTTCGAAGCGGACGAGTTCCCCGTCCCAGTGATCCGGTTCCAGATCGAATCGGACCGCGACGAGCCGGTCACATTTCAGCTTTCGGAGGAGATTCCCGAATCGTTCCCGATGGATAAGGTCGGGTTCCATCCGGACTATCACAGCGACGACTGGACGGCGTTTCAGGACAACCACGTCGAATTTACCGCAACGCTCGAGGCCGGCGACCGACTCGAGACGGTCTACGGCATCCAGATCGACGACGAGAGCCGGGCCGCGGCGTTTCTCACCGAGCCGACGATCCTCGAACGCAACGCCGACGACGACGGCGGCGCGGCAGACGCCGACGAGGTCGACGACGAGGTCATCGGCAACATCGTCTCCGAGGACCGGAATCAGGCGGTCAAAGACATGATCGCCGGCGAATCGAACACCGTCCCCGGACTCGAGGACGACGAGGACGACGGAGCCGATGCCGATTCGACGGCGGAGACAGGCGGTGCCACAGCGACCGACGAGGAACCCGACGACGAGCCGGCCGACGAATCGGACGGACTCGATCTCGATCTCGGCAACGTCGATCCCGATCCGGTCGATGTCGAGGCGGACGACGACGGCGATGCGGACGACGCGCCGGATATCGATCTCGGCTTCGAGGAAGAGGAGATTCCGGAGCCGGAAGACGACGAAGACGGCGACGCGGCCGAGTCCGACGGACTCGATCTCGATCTCGGAACCGAAACCGAGGAGTTCGATGACGCGGAGGACGCGTCCGATGACTCCGACGCCGGTGGCGAACCCGAAATCGAACTCGACCTCGAGGAGGCGGCCGCTGCCGCCGACGAGGACGAGGGCGAAGCCGACGAATCGACCGCAGAACCGGACACCGACGCCGATCTCGAGACGGACACGGCGGAGACGGACGACCTCGATATCGAGTCGACCGAGCCGGTCGCCGAAACCGAGACCGACGCCGACGAGACCGACGAGCCTGCACCCGACGAAACGGGCGGCGCGGCGGTAGACGAGGCGGACGAACCCGCCCTCGACGAAGACGAAGCTGTCGACGAGGAGGCCGTCCTCGACGACGAACCGGAACCGGAGGCAGAACCGGAACCGGAAGCGGCTGACGCCGAAACGGACGCCGAATCCGTAACTGCCGACGCCGAGTCCGAGCCGTCGGCCGAGGAAGACACGGCAGTCGTGGCCGACGACGCCGACGAATCGGCCGCGACAGCCGCTGTGGCACCGAACCCGGATCCCGACTTCGGCGGCTCGGTCGCCGCCCGACTCGCGACCGAAATCCGTGACGGAACGATCGACGACGCCGATCTCGAGACCATTCAGTCGGAACTCGACCTCGAGCCCGCGGGGCCGGAGATCGCTAAAGTCGAGCACCTCCAGAGTCGCGTTGAGGAGGTCGCGGCCTATACGGACGCCCTCGAGACGTTCCTCGAGGAGAACGGCACCGGCGCACAACTCATCGAGGAACTCCAGACCGATATCGGCGCTCTCGAGGACGATCTCGCGTCGATTGACGACCGACTCGAAGGGACCGAGACCACAGTCGCCGATATCGAAGGCGATGTCACCGATCTCACCGACTGGAACGGCGACCTCGAGGCCGATCTGCGTGCGGTCGGCGACGACGTCGACGTACTCGAATCGAACGTCGACAACCTTGCTGAGGACATCGAGTCGGTCGACGATAATGTCGAAACAGTTGCGGACGACCTCGACGATGTCGAGGATACCGTCGACACGGTCGAGAACGATCTCGAACGCGTCGGCGAAGACGTCGACTCCATCGAGGAAGCAGTCGAAACCGTCGGAGACGACCTCGAGACGGTCGAAGACGAACTCGAGGCCGTACGAGACGACGTGACCGATATTCAGGAGTGGCGTGACCAGCTCGGCTCGATGTTCTCGGACTGATTCGGTTCGCAACCCCTGACTGCACGGCTCGCGGCTCTTCCGGAAACACAACTCGTTTATCCGTCGCCGGTGGAGAACCGATCGATGGGCGAGACGATACCGATCGCTGTTCCACGCAAGGGGCGACCCCTCGAGTCGGTCCTCGACCGACTTGCGGATCGCCTCGATGTCCCCGAACTCGCGGACGACATCACGTCGACGCTTCGCCACGAAAAGGCACTCACGAAGGGGTCTATCGATCCCGACGAGGAGGGCGTCTACCATCGTCTCGCCGACTATAGCTCCGTTGACGACCCGACCGATCCCGAATACACGCTGTTGCGCGACGACCGCGCCGGGAAACCCCGCCGGATCGTTTTCGACAGCGTCACTATTCCGCTGACGAATATCGAGGGGGTACCCGACGACGCAACGATTCAACTCGTCGGCCGCGAGGAGCCGTTTCGCTCCCTGCGGACCCACGAGTTCGCGCTCGGGTTCGACAGCGCGGATCTGGTCCTCGAGGAGGTCGTCGAACTCCGGCCGGAGCCGCTCGACCGGATCGCCGACGTGAACGCCCGGATCAACCCCTCGGATACCGACGTGCAGGTCGTCACCGGCCTCGGTGATACGGTCTACCACACGCTGTTAGCGTCGCCCGAGGTTGCCCCGTCGTCCGGATCGCTCGACCGGGACTTCCTCGAGACCTACGAGGGGCCGCTCTGTATCGAACCCAGATACGAACGGCTCGTCCAAGCGGTCCTCGGCACGCGGACCCTCGACGGCGTCGACTTTCGCTACCCCGATGAGGGCCGCGAGGAGGAGGCAGCCATCGCCGACGCGGGACTCGGCGTCTACCTGACCGTCACTGGCTCGACCGCACGCGAGCACGGTCTCTTGCTCGGCGAACAGCTCTTTCCGAGTGAGACCGTCTTACTCGAGAACACGGCCGAAACCACCGAGACGGTCGGTCTCGTTCGATCCCTGTTGAATGGGGGCGACCTCGAGACGGAACTCGCCGTCGAACCGTAAACGGCGTTCTCGAGGCTCGTCGATTCAGACTGCTGGCACCGATTTGTGGAGACACGTCACCACCGTTCGGTCGTGTGGCCGCAGTCTCATCCCGCGACGGTAGTGTTGGAGACCGTTTTACTCTCTGGCGAACAGCTCTGATATCGATGGCAACGCCGTTGCAGCGGCGTTTCCGTTCGCTGTGTTCGACAACCGATCGCGTTCGGTGTTCGTAGCGAAATTGATATAGCGATATAAAATTTATTTGGACGATATCGAGCGTGAGGGATATAGAGGATTATAGTATATTTCTGATATAGCGTGCAGCACACAGCCGAATCGCCGGTCTAAAGCCCTGCTGGCAGCCGGGTCGTCGGGACAGCGAATCACGCAGTCGCTGTCCCTACTCGGTGATAGCGTAGATGTGCTCGAGGTAAGTCTCACGAACGCGGTCGCCCCAGTTGTGGGTGTAGGTATCGATCACGTCGCCGGCGACATCGCCCCGGAGGTACTGGACGATCCCCCGATCGCCGGTTCGATCCCGCAGATGCGTGGTGAAGAAGTGCCGGAAGTAGTGAGGCGTGACGTTCTCCTGGGTTCCGCCGCCGGTTCGATACCAGCCGTGCTCTCGAGCGTGTTTTTCGACGATATAGCGAACATCCGACGGCGTGAGCCGCTCGCCCCACGAGTCTCTGGTATCGAGAAAGAGCGGCCGGGCCGGCGAAACTGCATCGGGACGGATCGCCAGCCACTCGAGCAGCGCCTGCCGTAGTTCGGCATCGACGGGGACGACCGTATCGCGCTTTCGCTTGTTCGAGGCCGTCCGTTCCTCGCCGTTAACGGTCGTTCCGCGGGCCGGCTCGGCCGAAACGAACAGCGACGACGGCCGGCGCTCGAGGCCGACACGCGGCGACCACTTACAGTCGAGTTCCGCCTGCACGGACTCGAGGTGGAGATCCCGCAAATCGAGGTTACACAGTTCACCGACGCGCATCCCCGTCTTCAGGAGAGTGATAACAACGGCCCGCTCGAGGGGGTGATCGATCGACTCGAGGAACGACCGCATTTCGCCGACGGAGAGATCCCGTCTCGTCGGGTTGGTGTCGATCGATTCGGACATCTCCTCCATGACGAGCGCCATCGGATTGTCGTCGAAGACGCCGACGCGAGTCATATAGTCGTAGAATCGGTTGAGATAGGACGCATAGCTCGCGATCGTGCTCGATTCGAACTCGCCGCGCAGCGAGTGAATCCAGGCCATACACTCCCGTCGCTCGGCCGCGCCGACCGCGTCCGCGTCGAAACGCTCCCGGACGAAGCCCTCGAACTGCCGAAGCACCCGTTCGTAGGCCTCGAGCGTGCGGTCGCTCTTGCCGTGATAGCGCTGGTCGTCGAGGAAGTACTCGATGGGGTCGGCCACGTCCCCCGGCGCGTCGGTCCCGGGTTCAGTCGCCATCGCCACCACCATCGATCGTCGTGTACCCACCATGGCGACCGCTGTAGCGAATCCGGTTTTCCGATTGGAGCTCCTCGAGGGTCTCGTCCAATCGCGACTCGATATCGTCCGATACCGCCTCGAGGAGTTCCTCCCACGAATACGTGTCAGACGAGAGTGAATTGAGGACCTGTGCTTCGAGGGCGTTACCCCCAGGGTCTGGGCCGGTAGAATCGGGTTCCGCTGAGCCGGATTCGAACCCCTTTCGCCCCGCTTGAACCATCGTTCGAACGAACTCGCTCTGGCTCATATCGAGATCGTCGGCGTGAGATTGCCACTCCACTTTCTGGTAGGCCGGCACGTACGTTTTGACAGATTTCCGAGTAGTGTCCGCCGAATCGCTCATACGCCACCCATCAAACGCGATGATCTTCAATCTACCCATTATTCGAGCTAAGTGAATTTATCTCAGTATACCGCACCCCTAAGGCAGCAAATGTAGCCCTATGAATTCAGATATTCTATTAATGAGGTGATATATTCTCACATATAAGATTAGACTATGTAGTGATATAGTTCGATATAACCAATCAGTGGGTCGTATTGAGGAATCGAGTTAGAGCCCCGAATTCGGCTACGACGTTTGACCGTTCACTGGTAATCAACGCAGTCGATTCACTCGCTGAGCGGCGTAACCGGTCCGACTCGAGTCCGAAATGCTCCGGTATTCAGACTGAAATGGAGATGAGTAGAGAGCGAATAGGCCAGTGGCCATGTGGGGGTCTTGAGTCTTCGACTCGGCGGACTCCGCGAACTGGCCACGTACACAGCCCACTGACTGATTAACTCGGATTAAATCGAACTGCAGTGAGAGATTGACTCGCTGGAGTCAGCGTCGAGCAAAGTGCCGTCAAGCCTTCGAACAGTGGTGAGGAGGACTCGAGGTGCGCCAGTGCTGGACGATGTCGTCGAGAGCGGATCAGGTACCACACTCGTCTGCTCGAACGGACTCACTTCCGAGTGGGTCGATTGGTCCGATCGTGAGCTGTCGTCATCGCATTGGTCCCGGGACCGACGGTTCGCTCGTGAACCAATCCAGGACCACCTGTCCTGCTCGAGTGTGTCGCTGCGTGCTCGAACCGGTCTGCTGGTCCCGTTTATCAGCCGAGACGTAACTGTCACCGGCCGAGTGGCGGACACGTCCTCCTTATACTGGAGGCCCCCGTTAGCCAGAGCCTCGAGTCGAGTGCAGAACACTTTGAACTGCGTCTGCAACGAATCTCTCGGGTGAGAAACTGTCGTTTGGTCCCCGAAGGGCGTCGAGTGTTTCGATCCGCTCAAAACGCCGCTGTGGCGCTTTTCGTTGTATCGGACGACAACACCGATAGTGTACGTTCTCTTCGTCGAGGCTATAGAGCCACTGAAACGATTTACACACTGACCTCGACGTAGTCATGCGGTCAGGTGTGCAATGACTTTTAGTGGCTACTATAGTTGCAAGCTCTATCTGTCGATCCAACGGAATGAGGTCGTGTATCCACGGAAAGTTTTCCTTTCTTTAACACGACCCACACTGTTCACATTCAAACTCGTATACCTTATAGCGCTATACAGAGTGAATGGGTGTCGCCGATGACGAGGCAGACCGAGTCGCCCGCGATTCAGTGGTCGTCGGTTTCGTCGGCAGACGACTCCTCGTCCGTTGATTCGGTCGCGTCGCGGAACCACTGTCCGACCGTCCGCTCGCGCTGGCGCGCCCGGAGACGGTCCTGTAGCCGTTCCTCGATAGTGGCTTGGATCTCGAGTCCGCGATCCGCGTCTACGTCGTAGGCGGTTGCGGCCCGCCCGAGGAGCGTCGCGGAGCTGGCGGTATCGGCCGTCACGTTGGCGAGTCGGCGTCGGCGCTGGAAGATCGTCGCCTGGTGGATGACGGCCTGTACCCGGTAGTAGGGGACGACTTTGGTCGTCCGCCGCCAGAAGCCCGTGCGGGTGAGAACGTACCGATCACCGATGCGGTAGCCCCGATTCGACCATTTCAGGTGAGCGGCGATCGGCACGAGGACGGCGAGGAGGGCGAGGGCGTACCACTGCCGGACGACTGCCGTATACCGAGCCACCGCGTACGCGCCGCCGACGATAGCGGCAACGACGAGCGAATACCGGACTGCGTACCGCTCGCGGGCCCGTCGCGGCGGGGCCTCGAGGTCGATCGGACCGAACGGTTCGATCGCCCGCGCGAGTTCGGCCACGCGGCCGGCGTCGGCGAGCGGAATCGCGGACTCCGTCCCGCGGGAGTCGGACTGGCCGGGCGCGTAGCCGGCCGTCTCGACGCTCAGCGCGGCGTAGCCGAACCACCGGAACGGGATCGACTCCGAGATGGTGAGCGTCTGGACCTTCTCGAGGGGTATCGTCCCGCTGTAGCGCTGGAGGAGCCCGCGTTCGTAGTAGAGTTCGTCGCCGACGCGGGTGAGCCGGAAGCCGTAGTACCGCGTGAAGGTAAGCGCCGCGCTGATGACCCACGCGGCGAGCAAGAAGAGACCGAGCCCCCACGCGAGCGCGAGCAATCCCGATTCCGGTCCCGGAAGCCCCGCGATGCGGTCGGTCGGGAGCAACGTCGCGGGGTCGAAGCCACTGGCAAACGAGAGCGCGATGCCGCCCAGCAGACTCGCACCCGGATCGATGGTGAACACACTCAGAATCGCGAGTTCGTGCGGCCGGATCTCGAACAGGAGTGTCTCGTCGTCGGCCTCCCGTTTGCTTTCGGTAGCCCGCACTCCCGTTTCGTCGGTACTCGAGTCGGTCGCGTCGCTCGTTCCGGCGCTCGCGCCGCGTCGAAGCCGTCGTCTGAGTCGGTGGGCTTCCTCCTCGGCGACATATTGCAGGCTGACCTCGGTCTGGCCACCGCCCGCGGTTTCGATGTGGACGGCGGCGATGCCGAGAATCCGGCCAACTACGTTTTGCCTGATATCGACGTTCTGGACTCGTCCTAGGGGAAGCTCTCGATCCCTGCGGGCGATCACCCCGGAGGTGACGTCGAAGGTATCCTCAGTGAGTTCGTACCGGAACCGTCGGTAGTACGCGAACTCGTAGACGATCCCCGTGACGATGCCGATCGCGACGAGCGCGCCGACCGACACCAGATCGGTCCCGTTCCCGCCCGGCGAGACCACGATCCCGACGACGAAGAACAGGAAGCCGGTGTTGAGGCTCCGCGAGAGCGAGCGGACGGCGACCGACGCCGGGTGGAGCGACCTCATACGGCGTCTTCACCCGCGCTCTCGATCGCGAGTCGTCGGAGCGATTCCTGGACCTCCTCGGCGCGGGCCGGTGTCAGCCCGGGGATCGCGACATCCGAACTCCGGGAGCCGGCCGTATAGACCACGACGGTCGCGAGACCGGTGGCTCGCTCGAGCGGCGAGCGCCGGGAGTCGACGTGCTGGACGCGGACGTAGGGAGCGACCGTCTTGACGCGCGTGAACACGCCGCGTTCGATGTAGAGGTCGTCGTCCCGAAGGTCGAACCGCCAGACGCCGTAGCGTCGCCACGCCACAAGGACGCGTACGACGGCGAGGACGACGGCGATTGCGACGGCGGCGGGCACGAGCACCGAAGGCGCGGCGTCCCAGAAATCGGTTCGAGTGAGGCCGATCGCCGCGCCCACGAGAAAGCCGCCGAGAATCGCGGCTCGAACGGTCGCGAGGGCGATCCAGACGACCCGCACTCGCGGGGTGAGCCGTTCCATACGTACCCTGTGGGAACGACCCGATTAAAGGATAGGAAAGCGGCGGCCGTTCTCACGACCTGATAGCGGGTCGGCCGGCGGTCCCGTTCGAAGCGGGGCATGGCTGACACGGCGTCTACCGTCGCCGGGGAGACTCCTCGTCGGGTAGCAATCGCTGATATGCGATCCCGAGTGAGAGTCCCGTATCGCCGGTGATCCGTAAGTATTTGTCCATTGTCAACATACAAACTACGATGGGCAACGATCACGTCACCCTCGATTTGTTCGCCCTCCGAACGGCGGCCGATGACGTTCCGGTCGACGATGTGATCCGCCTTCTCGGGACGGCTCACGCCCGAAACGCGATCATCTATCTCCACGATCACTCGACGGCAACGGTCGACGAACTCGCCGACGTGCTCGCGGCCGCGGCCGCGAGTAGCGACGAGACGATCGCGATGCCGTCGGACCGCGACCGGATCCAGCTCCGACTGTATCACGTGCTCCTCCCGCAACTCGCCGAGTTGGAGTTCATCACCTTCGACAGCGAGACGAACACCGTGACCGAGACATCGATTCCGGAACCGGTCACTGCCGCCGTGGGGATCGACGACTAACATGCAATCGCTCCGAAACGCCTTCGATACCGTCGATAAACGACGAAAAACGCTCGAGATACACACCGACGAGGAGTCCGTCATAGCGGAGTTCCGACGCCAGTTCGACACGCGCAACGTCGACGTGACCCACCGGCCGCTGGGTTCGATCGATGGGACGGGGTTCGTGATCATCCGAGATCGGGACGGCGAATTTCGGGGTGCACTGGGGATCGACCAGTTCGAGGCGATCCTCTCGCCCGAGATCCATCCGCCGTGGGAACTCGCCGAAACGGACCTCGACAGCGAGGACCTGTTTAGCTTCCTCGAGAACACGCTGTTCTCGTCGTACGATCGCCGGCAGATGGAGGCCACCTCTCGAGAGATCGAAGAGCGGGCGTGGCGCGTCGGGAAGGGGCGGTTGTACGCCGGTTTTCAGCGACCGGCTGCGCTCCGGGCACAGACCGACGTGTATGAACGGTTCGGTAAACGCGACTCGATCGCTGTGACAGTGTTTCTCGACGGGAAGTACGAAAACGGACTCACCAGCGACGTAACCGTCGTGACGGACGGCGATGGCGAACTCGACGCGTTCTGGTTCGTGATCTTTGATGGTGGCGGGACCGAATGGAACCACTGTGCGGTGATCGCCGAAGAGCGCGATCCGGGCCAGTACTACGGCTTTTGGACGTACGATCCGGTGATTGTCGAGGAACTAATCGTATATCTCGAGACGACGTACGGCGGCTCCTGACCCGCTTGTTGCTTTTTCCGGAGTCGGCTTCGGATTCGATAGCCCTGTCCCATTTCATCCGAACACGAAAGAAGACGTAGAAATGCGCCGCGAAAATTACTGCGTCGCCGTTCGAACGTCTCCGACGCGATAGAGATCCTCCTGTAGGCCGTCTCCCTCGCAGTCCTCGTTCGGACATTCGTAGTGCCAGCCGTCTTGGGTCGCCGTTCCTTCCTGAAATCGCTCCCCGCATACCTGACAGAGGAGTTGTCCGTTTTTGCACGTATCTCGGTGTAATTCGAGGGCGAGTTCGGTCTGGAACGACTGGTTGCAGTTGCGACAGGTGTGCATATTTCGTCTGACGCGAGCATCCGTCAAAACTGCTTGGGTTCTTTTATTACATCGAATTATGCCTTGATTCGGCTCCACTGTGCCGATTTGATCGATCCGGTCCGGGAAAAAAGAACGACAGAATTGGCGGTTTACTCGCCCTCGAGTATTCCGTTTGCTGTCAGATCACACGGATCATGCCATGTGAGAACAACTATCTCGAGATTGTATCAAAACACCGAGTTATTGTCAAAAATACGGCGAAGAACGACGGCCCTCGAGGACCGAATCGGTCGAACAGTGTGCGTTGACATCCTCCCCGCCCTGAAGGGCGGGGCTTTCTCCTTGCATCTCCGTAACCGATGTGCGAGACGATGCGGACAGGAGACGGGAAACCGAGTAGCAGACGACCGAAAACGGGCCCCGGATCAGTCGTCCTGGCCGAGAATGCCGCGCTCGGCCATCTTCCGGGGGTCGAGCACCTCGTCGGCCTCCTCCTCGTCGAGGTAGCCCTTCTCGAGGACGACCTCGCGGACGGTCTTGTCCTCCTTGAGCGCGGTCTTGGCGACCTCGCTTGCCTTGTCGTAGCCGATGTGGACGTTCAGCGAGGTGGCCATCGCCATCGACTGCTCGACGCGCTCTTCGCAGTATTCTTCGTTGGCCTCGAGTTTCCGGACGAACCGCTCGCCGAAGACCTGGCTCGCGTTCGAGATCAGTTCGGCCGACTCGAGGAAGTTGTGGGCGAGGACGGGTTTGTAGAGGTTCAGATCGATCTGGCCCTCCGCAGCGCCGGCGGAGACGGCGGCGTCGTTGCCGACGACCTGCTTGTGGACCTGGTTGACGGCCTCGGCGACGACCGGATTGATCTTGCCGGGCATGATCGAGGACCCGGGCTGGTTCTCGGGCTGTTCGATCTCACCGAGCCCGTTTCGCGGGCCCGAGGCGAGCAGTCGAAGGTCGTTGGCGATCTTGTTCAGCGAGCCGGCGACAGTCCGGAGCGCGCCGTGGGCCTCGCTCATCGCATCGTGGGCGGCCTGGGCCTCGAAGTGGTTGTCGGCCTCGCGGAACTGGACGCCGGTCTCTTTCGTGATGTACTCCGCGGCGCGGCCGGGGAACTCCTCGTGGGTGTTGAGCCCGGTCCCGGTCGCGGTGCCGCCGAGTGCGAGTTCGCCAAGGTGGTCACGCACCTGGTCGACCCGTGCGAGACCCTTCTCGACCTGGGTGCGGTACCCGCTGAACTCCTGGCCCAGCGTGACCGGCGTCGCGTCCTGCAGGTGCGTGCGGCCGGTCTTGATCACGTCGTCGAACTCCGCTTCTTTCTCCTCGAGGGCTTCGCGGAGGGTGTCGAGTGCCGGGATGACGTCTTTCTCGACGGCCTCGAGCGAGGCGACGTGCATCGCGGTCGGGATGACATCGTTGCTCGACTGGCCGTAGTTGACGTGGTCGTTGGGGTGGACGACGCGGTCGCCGATTTCGCTGCCCATGACCTCGGCGGCGCGGTTGGCGATGACCTCGTTTGCGTTCATGTTCGAGGACGTGCCCGACCCGGTCTGGAAGATATCGACCGGGAACTGGTCGTCGTGTTCGCCGGCGATGACCTCGTCGGCGGCCTCGATGATCGCTTCGGCGACGTCGTCGTCGACCAGACCGAGGTCGCGGTTGGCCTGTGCGGCGGCCTTCTTGACCACGCCGAGTCCGCGGATGAACCGCCGGCTGAACGTGATCCCCGAGATGGGGAAGTTCTGGATCGCGCGCTGGGTCTGTGCGCCCCAGTATGCCTCCGCGGGCACCTGCATCTCGCCGAGACTGTCGCGTTCGACTCTGTAATCCTCGCTCATGTGCGGTGCGTTGACCGCCGGGTGCGTAAAATCCACCGGTCTGATTCCGGCATTCGACATCGGACTCGGCATCCCGGCCACCACGTACGTCCTGCCGGTTCGGTGAGCAAACGAGCTATATCTGGCTGCTCAAGCCATTCACTCAGAACATAATTAATTTTGGAAACTATTAAGTAGGTACCATACAAACAATCATGTGTGATTCGCAGTGATTAATGGTAACAAGGTGCCACGGAGAACGGTGCTAAAAGGGGCAGGTGCAGCGGGACTCGCCGGTCTCGCCGGTTGTACGGGCGGCGGCGGAAGCGATACGGTTGAGGTCCTTCACGGCTGGACCGGCGGCGACGGGAAAGAGGCCGCAGACGCGCTCTTCTCGGCGTTCGAGGAAGCGCATTCGGACGTCGACTTCAACGAGAACCCGATCGGCGGCGGCGGCAACGAAAACCTCGACCAGACGGTCGCCAACCGCCTTCAGGGCGGTAATCCGCCGAGTTCGTTCGCCGGCTGGCCGGGTGCGAACTTGGAGCAGTACGGAGACGCCGTCGGCGACATCGAGTCGGAGGTCTGGGACGAGGCCGGTCTGAAAGAGGCCCACGTCCAGGAAGCGGTCGACCTCTGCCAGCACAACGACGGCTTCTCGGCGGTCCCGCTCGGTTCCCACCGACTGAACGACCTCTTCTACAACGTCAGCGTCCTCGAGGACGCCGGCGTCGATCCGGAGTCGATCGACAGCGCCGACGCGCTGATCGACGCGCTCGCCGCCGTCGAATCGGAGACCGACGCGACGCCGTTTGCGTTCTCGCTCGCGCCGTGGTGTATCCTCCAGACGTGGGCCCAGACGATGCTCGGCGAGCACGGCTACGAGGCCTACATGAACTTCATCAACGGCGAGGGCGACGAAGCCGCCGTCCGCGACACGTTCGAGAAACTCGAGGAACTCCTCGGCTACATCAACAACGACGCGGCCTCCGTCGAGTTCACGGAGGTCAATCAGGACATCATGAGCGGCGACGCCGCGTTCATCCACCAGGGGAACTGGGCCGCCGGCGCGTACATCGCGGAGGAACTCGAGTACGGCACGGAATGGGACGCGATCCGGTACCCCGGGACGGAGGACTACTACACCCTCCACATCGACTCGTTCATCTACCCGAGCGACAATCCGACGCCCGAGGATACCGCGACGTGGTTGCAGTTCGTCGGGTCCGAGGAGGCACAGGTCGCGTTCAACCAGTACAAGGGATCGATCCCGACGCTGACGGACGTGTCTACCGACGAGTTCAACGAGTATCTCACGGACACGATCGACGATTTCAACAACGTCTCGGAGAAGCCGCCGACACTGGCACACGGACTCGCCGTGGACACGAACACGCAGTCCGACCTCGAGGAGGTCCTCAACAACAACTTCGCGGACCCCTACGACGTCGACGGTGCGACGAGCGGCTTCATGGACAGCGTATAACTCGCCCAACAAACATGAAACGTTTTTTATTATTACTGCGTAGCGTCCGGCGTCCCCGAGGCGAGGGTCCCGAGAGCGAACGGACGAGTCGCGAGCGACGCGTCATGACAGATGGGGGGACGACCGAGGAACGGTCGACGCTCCGACGCTGGCTTGACAGCGACATCGTACAGTCGTCGCCGTTCTGGCTGCCGCCGTTCCTGTTGATGGGCTTTTTCGTCTACGCCGCGATCGGCTGGAACTTCCTGCTCTCGCTGACGGAGTACTCCGGGTTCGGAGACCCCGACTACAGCAACCTCGGTCTGCAGAACTACTGGGCGATGCTGGACGATCCGGGAATGTGGGCGGCGACGCGGAACACGTTCGTCTTGCTCGTGGGATTCACGGTCGTCTGCCTGATCGTCGGCCTGCTCTTAGCACTGCTGCTCGATCGCGAGATCCGCTTTAGCAGGTCGTTTCGGACGATCTATCTCCTTCCGTTCGCCCTTTCGTTCATCGTCACGGCCCAGTTCTGGCGGTGGATGTACAACGTAAACAACGGTATTATCAATCAGTTCATCGGCGTGTTCGGGCTTGGCCCGTACAGTTGGCTGGGGAGTCCAAAACTCGTATTGGGGTCGGTGATATTCGCGCTCGTCTGGCAGTTCAGCGGGTACACGATGATCATCTACCTCGCCGCGCTCCGGTCGATCCCGAACGACCAGTACGAGGCCGCACGGGTCGACGGAGCGAGCACGGCTCGAATGTATTGGCGCGTGATTATTCCGCAGCTACGGCCAGCGATGGTCAGTGCGTCCGTCACGTTAGTGCTGTTCGCGCTGAAGGCCTTCGACTTCCTGTACGCGACCTTCGACGGCTACCGACCCCGCCGTGGGGCCGACATTCTGGCGACCAAGATGGTCCGTGAGTCGTTCGGCCGATCCGAGTGGGCCTACGGGTCCTCGATCGCGCTCATGCTGTTCGCGCTGTCGTTGGCGGTCATCGCACCGTACCTGTACAATCAGTACAAGCGGGGGAACCTATGAGCGAACAATCAGTTACCACCGAGCAAGCGGCGTCGACAGAACACGAGACCAACGGCATTTCGCTCGGCCGCGTAGGGCTGTACGCCACGTTGGTCGGACTCGTCGGGTTCTACTTGATCCCGATCGAGTCCGGACTCGTGACGTCGATCAAAACGTCGGCCGCACTCCAGGAGACCTTCCCGTTCCTTCCACCCTTCTCTGCGAGCGGGATTACGCTCGAGAAGTGGCAGATCGCGTTCGATTTCCTCGCGCCCGGGATGGTCAACAGCATGCTGTTCACCATCCCCTCGACGATTCTGTGTGCGATCCTCGGCAGCATGGCCGCCTACGGGCTGACGCTCGTCAACTGGCGCGGTCAGATCGCCGTGCTGGCGCTGTTCATCGCGGGTATTTTCGTTCCGTATCAGGCGGTGATCGTCCCGCTCTTCCAGTTCTGGAGCCAGTACATGCAACTGGGCGCACGGCTCTCGTTCCTCTGGGGGCTCCCGCTGCTCGAGCCACACCACGCGACGATCCTCGAGTTGATCATTACGCATACGGCCTACGGGATCCCAATCGTGACGCTGCTGTTCCGGTCGCAGTACAAGACGATGTCCGAAGAGATGATCGAAGCCGCACGACTCGACGGCGCGTCGGTCTGGCGGGTCTACCGACGGATCGTCCTGCCACTGTCGATACCGATGTTCGCGGTCGTGTTCATCTTCCAGTTCACCCAGATCTGGAACGAATTTCTGTTCTCGCTGACGATCATCGGGAGCATCAACAATCCGGCTGCGTCCGCGACCCTTATCCTGTCCGGGCTCGGCCAGTCGATGGAGGGCACGGACTACCCGCTCCGGATGGCGGGCGCGTTCATCACGGCGCTTCCGACGCTGCTCGTCTACGTGCTGTTCGCCGACAAGTTCGCGGAGGGGGTACAGACATGACCGACCGACAACGAACGGTATCGAACCGGAGGATTTGACGATGGCAGAAACCCAACTCGACGACGTACGAAAAGTATTCACGGAAAACGACGGCAACGAGATCGTTGCCGTCAACGATGTATCGATCGACATCGAGGACGGGGAGTTCCTCGTTCTCGTCGGCCCCTCGGGCTGTGGCAAGTCGACGACGCTGCGGATGATCGCCGGCCTCGAGACGATCTCGGACGGCGATATTCGCCTCGACGATCGGGTGATCAACGACGTGCCGGCGAAAGACCGGGATATCGCGATGGTGTTCCAGTCCTACGCGCTGTACCCGCACATGACCGTTCGGGAGAACATGGCGTTCGGACTCGAGGAGTCGACGGACCTCTCGGACGACGAGATCACCGCTCGAGTCGAGGAAACCGCCGAAATGATGGGGATCGATCCCCTGCTGGACCGAAAGCCCGGAGAGCTCTCGGGCGGCCAGCAACAGCGGGTCGCACTCGGTCGCGCGATCGTCCGGGAACCCGCCGTGTTCCTGATGGACGAGCCGCTGTCGAACTTAGACGCCAAGCTCCGGGCCCAGATGCGGACCGAGCTCCAGCAACTCCAAGAGCAACTCGAGACGACGACGGTCTACGTGACCCACGATCAGACGGAAGCGATGACGATGGGCGACCGGATCGCCATCCTCAACGACGGCGAACTCCAGCAGGTCGGCACGCCGCTGGAGTGCTATCACGAGCCCGCAAACGTATTCGTCGCGGACTTCATCGGGGAGCCGGCGATGAACTTCTTCGATGTGACGCGTCGCGACACGGACGGCAACGGAGCCGTCCTCGTCAACGAGACACTCGAGTACACCGTCTCGGAGGACATCACGACGGCGATCGGCGGTCGAGACGACCTCGTCTTAGGCGTTCGCCCGGAGGACATTAGCATCGAACGGAGCGAAGGCGACCAACGGCGGGCCGACGGCCACACCGTCCCCGCGTCGGTCACCGTCGTCGAACCAACCGGCGACGAGAACATCGTTTACCTCGATCTCGGTGCGGACAGAAGCGAGCGGATCATCGCGACGATCGACGGCATGAGCCGGGTCGAAGCGGGCGATCGCGTGGTCGTCCACGTTCCCGAGGACGCGGTTCACGTCTTCGACGGGGATACCAACGAGGCGCTTCACAACCGCCGCGTCGAGAGCAACGAGCCGCGAGTGCCGAACGTCTGATCGGCGCTGATCGGCCCCGAATCCGGCGTTGTCAGACGGTTGCAGCGCTAGTTCTTTCGTTCCGCCGCGAGTGGTAGCCGGCCGTTTTTGGCTCGAGCCGAGTCAGTTGCCCGACGCTCGAGCGTAGCCGACGCCGACGACGCGGGCGCTTGCGACGAGGAGGTAGGCGGCCGCCGCCGCAGAGATAAGCCCCGATGCGTCGCCGCGACGGGCGGAGACGCCGACGAGCCACACCGCGAGGACGACGAAAGAGAACCCGCCGATCCACCGTAGGAGGTACGCCGGGGCGGTCAACACGGGGAGTAACGTCTCGGGCTCGAGGGCCGTACGGAGGCGGCCAGTCGAGGCAGTTGTGGCGACTACGGCCGGGTAGGTGTACGCACACGCGACGAAGAAAAACAGCGACGCGGTCGAGGAGACCAGCGAGAACAGTCCCGCGCCGCTCTCGAGTCCGAGCGCCGCCGGCGTCGTGGTCAGTGATCGCGCCAGCAGGGCGATCGGCGGGGCCAGAAAGACGATCGACAACGCGAGCGCCGCGAGGCCGGGTCTGACCACCGCTCGGATCGGCGGTTGTGACTGCTGGTCGGCGGCTCCGAGAACGACCGCCGCCGTTCCCGAGAGGATTACGGTGGCGATGACCGCGACGAGCGCGGGGCCGAGCGCGGCGATCGACGGCGAGAACGCCGCCGCGTACCGCAGTCCGACCGCGATCGCGACGACACAGACGCTACTCCTGAGCAGCGCCGCCCGTCCGACCGCGTCGCCGACCGGGTACCGGAGCGCGTCGGCGATCATATCCGCATCCGACCGCGTCTCTCGAGCGGTCGGTCGAGACCGTCTGCATCCATACGGAGCGAGTGGAACGGTCGGGGCAAAAGCGTCGTGGTCTCGAGTCCATCAGGTGAAATCCACCGACAGCCGGAGGTCGTCTCGAGCGCGGTCGCGCAGGGCCACCTGCAGGTTCTCTCGACTGCGGTCGTGGACGCGACGCGCGACCTCGAGGTCGACGTCGTAGATCGTCGGCGTCCCCCAACTGAACGTCCGCGAACTGGCGGTGTCGACGGCCACCGACGCCAGCCCGAGCCGTCGCTGGAAGATCGACCGCCGCGTCGAGACCGTCTGGATGCGGTAGTAGGGGATTACGGTCGTCCGGCGCTTCCAGAACCCGGTCCGGATCACGAGGTGGTCCTCGCCCACGAAGTAGCCCAGATGCACGTACTTCAGGTGCGCCGCGGGCGGCACCGCCGCGAAGACGATCGCGGCGACATACCAGCGCTCGAGGGCGGAGACCTGTGCGAGCCCGAACGCGATCGCGACGATGACGGCGGCGACGATGGCGTAGCGGACGAGATAGCGCCGGCGGGCGAGCGTCGGTGGACGCCGGAACTGGGGCGGCTCGACGCCGGTGAGGTTCTCGGCGAAGCGCCGGATCCGACTCGTGTCGGCGAGGGGAACAGCCGACTGGCTGCCGCCGCTGCTCTCGGGGCCGTAGCCGGCGGTCTCGACCCAGAGGCCGGCGTAGCCGAGCAGTCGCTGGAGGGGGTTGTCGGTGATCGTTACGGCCTGAATCTTGTCGGCGGGGACCGAGCCGCTGTAGCGCTGGAACAGGCCGCGTTCGTAGACGAAGTCCTCGTCGGCACGTCCCAACTGGAAGTCGTAGTACGCGACGAACGTGTACCCGGCGTTGAGGACGTACGTAACGGCAATCGCGTTGATCATCGAGACCAGCGTCAGGATACCATAACTGCCGACGGAGCCGCTTCCGAGGGCCGCCGGGCCGCCGAACGGCTGGGCGACGGCGACGAGGTAGTCGAGAATGGGGTCGCTCGCGACGGCGAAGACGAAGAGCAGTCCCGCGGCGGCGGCCGGCCGAAACGACGAGAGCGAGTACAACAGGAGTTCCCGCGGCTCGAGCGCGAACAACTGCTGCCGTCGGGGGCCGGCGTACTGGGTCTCCTCGCGAGCCCGGTCCGCGGACGGCGTCTCTCCGGATTCGAACGCTGAATCCGCTGTTCCATCGTCGGCTCGAGCGCCCGACGAGTCGGGAGACGGATCGCTATCGGTGCCGGTATCAGTGCCGGTGCCAGCACCAGCGCCGGCCTCGGCCGAATCGGCCTCGCGTCGGCGCTGTTTCACCGCGGCGGTTCGCCGCCGGATGTCACGTTGCAGTCGGTTCGCTTCCGCCTCGCTGACGAACCTGAGCGTCGCCTCGGTCTCACCGCCGCCGGCAGTCTCGATCGAGACGACGGCGAGTCCGAGCACCCGCTGGAGGACCCCGCGCGCGACGTCGACGTTCTGGATGCGACCGTAAGGAATCTCGCGGGATCGCTGGGAGAACACGCCAGAGGTCACGTCGAAGGTGTCGTCGGTGACCTCGTAGGTAAAGCGATAGTAGTACGCGAGGCCGTAGCCGACGCCGGCAACGAATCCAATCGGGGCCAGCACGAACGTCCAGCCGACGTCGACGAAATCGAAGAGGCTCGAGAGGATCATGACGACGAAAAACGGCATCGAGAGGCCGGTGACGCCGCGCTGGATCGCCATCGAGACCGCGCTGAGCGAGTGGAGTCGGTTCATTTCAGACGGCATCCTCGGCCTCGCTCTCGACGGCCAGTTCGCGGAGCGTGTTCTGCAGGCTCCGGGCGCGGTCCGGCGTCAGCCCCGGAATCCGAACGTCGGCGTTTCGGGATCCGGCGGTGTAAACGACGACGCTCGAGAGGCCGAGCACCCGCTCGACGGGGCCGAACTGGGTGTCGACGTGCTGGACTCGCACGAAGGGGACCGCGGTCTCGACGAAGGTGACGACGCCCCGCTCGAGATAGAGGGCGTCGTCCTGGAGTTCGAACTGCCAGACTTGATAGAGACGAATAGCGTAGATACTGCCGAGAACGAGCGTGACCGCGACGACGGCGGCGATCGCCGCCGGCGGCACGGAGAAATCGACCGGGAGCACGGCGGGTAGCCATTGCTCGAGAGCGACGAGGGCGACGGCGATCACGACCGCGGCGAGCGCGCCGCGGGCGATCCAGAGTAGTCGGATGCGGGGATGCAGCGATTCCATGTTCGATACATGTCAGGACCGGTGGATAAAGCTACGGTTCCGGGGACACGGCGCGGATATCGGCTCACCGACGGCGGATTTGTCTGGTGCTCAGTCGTTTGTGGGAACCGTAAGGACGGGAACCGACACCGATTTGCGGACCCGTTCGGTGACGCTCGTCGGCGAAAGGAATCGGCGGAAACCGGACCGAGATGGCTCACCCAGAACGATGAGGTCGACATCGTTGCGTCTCACATACCCGACGATTTCCTCGACGGGGTCGCCGTATCGGAGTCGCTTTGCGACCGGGATGTCGACCTCGGCGGCCGCGTCGCCGACCGCATCCAGCGCCGTCTCGGCACTCTCTTCCCGCCGCTCGACCACCATATCCCACCGGTCGACGGACGCGTTCATCGGGACGACCGACAGCGTCTCGACTCGCCCGTCGTGACGGGCGGCCTCCGCGACGGCGACCGACCCGACCACCTTGTCGGTCTCGCCGTCGATCGCGACGAGAACGCGGTCGAACGTCTCTGCGATCGTCGACTGTTCATCTGAAGCGTGAAGTTCGCCATTCGTGGTCGATTCGTTCGTTCCACTCGAGGACGATGCCATTACGTCGTGCTAGCGTCCGGAGGGGAATATAATTGTCCAGAAAATCATGCATGCCGTATCAGGGTTTCACTCCTCGCGTCCGAATCGCTCCGTGAAGGCGCTTCACGGCGTGAAACGAGTCGGCGGGATCGGAATTCGTTCAGCGTGGAACCCGACCGATCGCGGCTACTCGGCCTCGAGGTCGTCGTACTCCTCGGGGGTGTACGTCGACAGCTCGAGGGCGTGGATGTCGGTCGTCATGTGATCGCCCAAGGCATCGTAGACCGCTTGGTGTTGCTGGACGAGCGGGAGACTGTCGAAGACTGGCGAGACGACGGTCGCGGCGAGGTGGTCCTCGTCGTGTTCGTCTCGTGCGTGCGTGACCGTGGCGTCGGCGTCCTCGAGGTTCGACTCGATGATCTCCTCGACATCGGCTGGCTTCATAGGGGACTGTTGGTCGCTCGCGGCAAAAGCACCGCGGTCGCGGTCGGTGGCGTACCCGGTTCAGAACGGCACGTCGTCGGGCACGTCGCGTCCCGACGATCCCCCGGCCATCCCGTCGAACCCGGTGGTGACGTCGACGTAGTCGATCGGATCGATCTCGGCGGGCAGCCGCTGCTGGATCACCTGGGTCGTCATCGAACTAACGCCGCAGCCGCTACAGGCCCCGGACAGAGCGATCGAAATGCGTCCCTCCTCGAGGTCGACCTCGGTGATCGCGGACTCACCGCCGTGGGCCTCGATCTGGGGGAAGTTTCGGCGGAGGAACAGCGATACGTCTTCCCGGACGGCGTCCTCGGCCGACTGCTCCGGCTCGGACTGGCTCATGGGTGAGCCAAGGGTCCGGAACGGTATATACTGTCGGGCGAACCGATTCTTGCCGGGATCGCGGACGGACGGACACGGCAACTCGAGCCGCGATGGCGTCGGCTTTATGCCCGCTCGCGACGCCGTCCCCGCTATGTCACTGGCAGCCGAGACGCGCCGGGCGGTCGACCGCCGCCCGTTCCTCCGGACCGCGCTGCGAGCCGGCGTCGTCAACTACACCGCCGCTGCCCGTACCCTCGCGGTCGACGGCGAGACCGACGCCATCGCGACGGCGCTGCGCCGGTACGCCGAGGAATTACCGGCCTACGAGACCGAGTCGCGGGACGTTCGCGTACGCATGGAGAGCGGAATCGGACGGCTCGAGCGCGGGACGGACGAAGCGGCCGGAACCGGCGCGGACGACGAGACCGACGAGCCGCTCCTCCGCGTCGGCGGGACGGCCGTCGGTCCCTGTGACGGGGATTGGACCGCGATCATCGCCGCCGGCGAGGTCGATACCACGGCGCTCGCCGACGTGCTGGCGCGACTCTCGCTCGAGGACATCTCCCCGGCCGCGGCGGGCGTCGCCGACGGGACGATGGTGGTCGTGGTCGATCGACTCGAGGGCGCGAACGCGCTTCGGGCGGTCGAAGAGGCGCTCGAGCGAGCGGATGTCGAGAGGGCGTGACGGATTTCCGTCTCAGTCTTCGCTGCTGTCGTACGCCTCGCTGAACGCCCACTCGCGGCGGAGGAGTTCTTCGACGCCGTGCTCGAGGATGACCTCGCCGAGGATCGTCGCCCTGTAGTACGTGTACAGCCCCTCGCTGTCCCGTTCGGTCCGGACGCGCTTTTCGATTAACCCCACGTCTTGGAGTTTGCCGAGATGGTAGTGGAGGGTGCTGTCGTCGACGTCCATCATCGAATCGAGTTCCGTGGGCGTCAGTTCGTCCGTCCGGGAGAGCCGGTAGACGATCTCGAAGCGGGTCCGGTTGCCGATCGCGGCCTGCATCTCGAGGTACTCCTCGAGTGAGAGGACGCTTCGCTCCGGGAGGAGGTCGTCCGGATCGTCAATTCGCGTGTGGTCCGTCCTCATCGAATCCCACCGTAACGTACGACCCTTCGTTTCTTAGTCGTTTGCGGGCCGGGATCTACTGAAAGCGCCCTTCTTTATAAGACGGTATTCGGGTTAATCGAGACGGTCCGACGGTTCGTCCTCACGACGATGAACCGCGAGCGATTCAGCGACCTCGAGTCGCTCGATCAATGACGGTTAGCTGTCGAGGTCGGCTTCGCTCGCCGGATTCCGTCGGGGTCGCGCCGTCTTCGGTGTCGTCCACGCCGGCGACGGCAGTATCGCGTTGAATGGCGATCTGTTCTCGCGGCGATCCTCCGCGAGCGCCTCGTCCACGTGTCATCACACGCTTTAACTTTCGTCCGGAGGAAGTGCGCGTAATGACCCTGCACGTGACGAACACGTTGACGGGCGCAAAAGAGCCGTTCGAGCCACGGGACCCCGAGAACGTTCTCCTCTACTACTGTGGCCTGACGGTCTCCGATCCGCCGCATCTGGGCCACGCGCGGTCGTGGGTCCACGTCGACGTCATGCACCGCTGGCTCGAGTTCCTCGGCTACGACGTGCGTCACGTCGAGAACTTCACCGACGTCAACGAGAAGATCGTCGCCCGCGTCGGCGAGGACGAGTTGGGCGAAGACGAGAGCGCGGTCGCCGAGACCTATATCCAGCGGACGATCGACGACATGCGCTCGCTGAACCTCCTGCGCGCGGAGGTCTATCCGCGGGTATCCGAGCACGTCCCCGAGATCATCGATCTCGTCGAGACCTTGATCGAGAAGGGCTACGCCTACGAGTCCAACGGCTCGGTCTACTTCGACGTCACCAGCTTCGAGGAATACGGCAAACTCTCGAATCAGGAACTCGGCGAGATCGAGTCACAGGGCGATCCCGACGAGCGCACCGAAAAGCGCAATCCGGCGGACTTCGCCCTCTGGAAGGCCGGCGGCGTCGACGAGAGCGCGGTCGCGGAACATCGCCACGAGGGAGTCGACCACGGCGACGACCCGCCGGCGGGCCTGACCTGGGACTCCCCGTGGGGCGAGGGCCGCCCCGGCTGGCACATCGAGTGCTCGGCGATGAGCATGACCCACCTGGACGAAACCTTAGATATCCACGTCGGTGGCCGGGATCTGGTCTTCCCCCACCACGAAAACGAGATCGCCCAGTCCGAGGCCGCGACCGACCAGCAGTTCGCCAACTACTGGCTCCACTGCGAACTGTTCCAGATGGACGAGGAGAAGATGTCCTCGAGTCTGGGCAACTTCGTCACGGTCGAGGAGGCGATCGACCGCTGGGGCACCAATATCATGCGGACGTTCCTGACCGCCGGCTCCTACAACAGCAAGCAGCTGTACTCGGACGAGACGATCGCCGAGGCCGAGGAGCGGTGGGACCAACTCGAGCGAGGGTACGAGGCGGCCGTCGAGGCGCTGGACTCGCCGGATGCGAGTTCGAAGGTCACGGACGAGTCGTTCCGCGACGAAATCGACGGCGCGCGCGAGGCGTTTACGACCGCGATGAACGACGACTTCAACACGCGGGAGGCCCAGTCGGCGCTGCTGTCGGTCGCGACGGGGATCAACCGCCATCTCGAGGCCGCGAGCGGAGACGGGGACGCTCTCGAGGGCTACGATTACCGCGGGCTCCGGCGCGCCGTCGAGACGCTCGAGGAACTGGGCGGCGTACTCGGACTCTCCTTTGCGGGCGAGACGACGGGATCGGCGGAACTCGCCGGCGACGTCGTCGATCTCGTGCTCGAGGTGCGCGAGCAAGAACGCGAAGCCGGTAACTACGAGCGCGCCGACGACCTGCGCGATGAACTCGAGGCGCTCGGAATCGAAGTACAGGACACGGACGACGGGTCGGCGTATCGGTTGCCGTCCAGTGAGTGACGGTTCGGTCCGACACGGTCGGGCGACAAGACGTCTCAAGTAGATTGCGCTCATAGAGAGCATCATGACTGCTGACTCGTTCGTCGCGGCCGGGTTCGACGCCCTCTCCGCACGCACCGCTATTCTCGACGACGAGGGGGAAATCGTCTACACGAACCGAGCGTGGGATTCCTTTGGCGCTGAACAGGGATTGATCGAAAGCGCGGGCGGAATCGGCAGTAACTACCTCGCCGTCTGTGATGCCAGCGATGACGCCGATGCGACGGCGACGGCGCGGGGCATTCGGGCAGTCACAGCCGGCGAACAAGAGGAGTTTTGCCTCGAGTATCCCTGCCACATGCCGGGCGAAGAGGGCTGGTATCTGATGCAGGCGACGCCGTACGAACACGACGGCGACACGTACGTCCTCGTGATGCACGTCGATATCACCGAGCGACGACTGGCCGAGCAACGGAACAGAGAGCAGGCCGAACGGATGGAATCGTTCGCGAAACTGCTCTCACACGACCTCCGCAATCCGTTATCGGTCGCCCTGGCACACGCGGAGATGCTCGAGTTGGACGACGATGTCGCCCTCGAGCGGGATGGCGACGACGGCCCCAGTCCGTTGCGGTCGTCGCTTGAGCGCATGGAGTCGATCATCGACGATGCGTTGGTGCTCGTCACCGTCGACGTGGTCGAGGAGACCGAACTGATTCCGCTCGCGACCGCAGTCGAAACCGCGTGGACCACCGTCCGAACCGGGTCGGCGACCGTTTCGATCCGCGACGATGTCGCGATCCGTGCGGACGCCTCGCTCGTGAGTCACCTCTTCGAGAACCTGTTCCGAAACGCCGTGGAACACGCCGGCGATCACCCCCACGTCGAGATCGGGGCGCTCGAGCGAGAGACGAGAGCCGATAGTACCTCCGCCCCGATGTTGGGAGAGGACGGCATCGGGGAAGAGGTCGGGGATTGGTCGGGCGAAGAGACCGCGTTCGACGGGTTCTATATCGAAGACGATGGGCCGGGAATTCCGACCGATCGGTGCGACCGGGTGTTCGAGTCGGGATACTCGGGCGACGGTGGCTCGGGCTTCGGCCTCGCGATCGTTCGGACGGTCGCCGACGCACACGACTGGTCGGTTTCGGTGACGACGGGCAGCGACGGCGGTGCCAGATTCGAAGTCCGGGGCGTCTCGATGATCGGCGTGTAGGCGACGGACCTGTGATCTCGAGGGACCGTCATCAGGGAGTGAAGACCACCGCGGTGCTTATTTCTCCGACGCTGGTCGGAGTGAGTGACATGGACCGACGGCAGTTCCTCGGCGCGCTCGCGGCTGGCGGCGTCGGCACGGCGGCCGGTTGCCTCAGCGGGGTCGCCGACGATGCAACGACGTTTACCGCGGCACCGGCACGTGTCTCCGAGGATGCGGCGTCAGAAACCGGCTACGAGTATCGGGGCACGCGAAAGCGCGTCGACGAGCGACAGGTCGGCGGCGAGGACGTCGAGGCGACGAGCTACCTCAGCACGTACGACCGATCGATCGATCTGCCGTCCGGGCGGTTCGGCGACGAGCCGGTCCGGGCCGGCGCGTTCGGCGTCGGTACGACGCCGCAGGTCAGCGTCGGTGGCGAGGACTTCAACCCGATCAGCGACCTCTCGAACAGGGACATTGCGGCCCGCATTCAGGGACAGTACGAGGGCCTCGAGATCGTCCGCGCCGTCGGCGGTCGGGCACTCGAGGGACTGGGTGTGCGATTCTCCCTCGAGTCTTACGAGGGGACCGCGACCTTACAGGGCGAGTTCGAGGTCGATGTCGCCCTCGATATCGTCCAGCGCGAGCACGAGGACGACCACATCGTGGTCGCCGCGATCTATCCGCTTGAGGATGTGCTCCCGACGGAGTCAGAACAGGAGCGGATCGACGCGCTGATCCGCGGCCTGCAGAGCTACGACGACCTCGAGGTCGATATCGTCGAAAGCGACGGCTGGGGCAGATCCAGTAACTGACCGCGGTCGTCGAAAAGATAATTTTCGCTTGCTGGATTCGTGGGCGCTAGAGCCCGATTGCGGCGGCGATCGAGAGCCCGCTCGCGAGCGCGCCGAGCAGATAGCCGCCGATCGCGCCGCCGTTGAGCAGCGGCAATCCGGCGTGGGCTCGCCCCTTGAGGACCATCCACATCAGGACGAGCAGGCCGGCGATCGTTCCGAGCGACGCGCCCAGCGCCGGCAGGTTGAGCGCGATACCGGGAATCGGGAGCGTACCAACATCGAGGAAGGCAGCTGCGCTGGCGACCAGAATCGTTGGAATGACCGCGTCGCCGAGGCCGATGAACAGCGCGTCGCGATCGAGCGCGTCCGCATCGGTTTCAGCAGTGTCTGGGTCTGGTTCGGCGGCGTCCGACCCGGTCGCGTCGGTTTCCGTGTCCGACTCGGTCTCATCGGGCTCGTCGCCGCCGTCCTCGAGGACGTCGTCGGTGCTGCCGGCGGCGAGATAGGAGTACGAGAGGGTCATCGGGACAACGAGGACGACGGGAATCTTGAGGTCCATAACGCCCTCGGCGAGGTCGAGCATGTGTTCGGTGCCGTAGACGCTGATGGCGTCGTAGATCGCGAGCGCGGAGAGCAAGACCAGTGCGGGGAGTACGCCGAAGCTGATCCCGAAGAGGGCGGCGGCACCGGCACCCATTACGATCCCGGCGCTGTCGATGACGTACCACTCGGGGTACCACAGCAGCGCCGCGCCGACGGCAAGCGAGGCGGCGATCGCGAGGGCGTCTGCGACTCCATCGGAGACGAAGGGGCCGACCAGCGACGGGACGAGTTCGGCGAAGACGTACCACGAGATCATCACGCTGACGCCGACGAGCAAGAGCCTGATGAGGTTGTCCAGATCGTACTTGAACGCGGCGAGCATGAGCCCGGTCGCGACGAGCATGACGCCGACGTAGAGGATGCTGTTGGTTGGATCTTGGGGGTTCTCGACGGCCTGTCGTTCCGACTCGGTGAAGGGCTCGAGCAGCGCGAGCGCCCCGAGTTGGACGCCGAGAAACAGGAGGACCGTCACGCCGACGGCGGCGAGGATCCGGGTTCGGTCGTTCATGCCGCGGCGTTTGCACCCCGCTCGTATTGGCTTTTCCACTCCGGATTCGTCGGGAATCGAGCGGCGAGCCACCGGCCTACGCGGGCGAAGACCGTGCGACCGTGCCAGTCCCGAACGGCTGTGGCTACCGCGCGTACAGCGTCGATCCTACCAGCGATGGCAGGTGGACGCCGTCGTCCGGCGTCACTGCCAGATACGGTCTGGAGACGGGGCCGAAGACATCGACGACGCGGCCGACGCTCTCGAGATTGTCGTCGAGGACCATCGTCCCGATTTCGTCGCGGAACGCGTCGGTATCGGCGTCGTCCCCGTCGGAGTCGTCCGCTCGGAGGACGGCGAGGCCCTGTGCGGTGCGGACGACGGACCCAACTCGGCGCATCAGTCCCGCATCGCGACGACGTACGCCGCCACGGCTTGGACGAGGTCGTTCTTCGAGTCGTCGGCCCCGCGAACGACGACCCGGCCTCGGTCGGCCCAGTGTTCTCGGGAGTAGGCTTTGTCCCGCTCGATCGTGGCGTCGTACCCGATCTGCTGGACGGCCTTCGCGATCTCATCGACCGTCGGTTCCTCGACCGCCAGATCCTCGGCCACGCGCCGTCCCTCGGCCCGCGAGAGGGCCGCATCGAGATAGGCGGGCCAGATGACGTTCTCGACCATGCGCGTTGCTGGGAGGGCCGGCGAGTAAACCCTTTTCAAAACGATACGTCGGGGTTCACCGCGAGTTCGAACGGCAAACGCGAAAACCGAGCGGTATCGGGTATCGGATTTCGGGTTATCGTCGACGCGCGACGACCGCGCTGGCGGCCAGCACGGCGACTAACGCGGCGGTAATACCGAAACCGGGGATAGCGCTCTCGTTGCTCGCATCGTCGTCAGATCCGTCGTCGCTCTCATTACCCGCCTCGAGTTCGTCGCTCACTTCTTCGTAGGCCTCAGGGTGGACCGCTTCGAAGATATTCACGATCGCGTCGACGATTCCGGGTGCGGGCTGGCTGATCTGATTCGCGTCGACGGCGAGGACGTTGCCGTCTTGATACGCCGTCGTCGCCTGCACCGACTCGTGGATCGGCGGCTCCTCCCTGTCGTCGGGATGGATGATCCACTCGGGGTTCTCGTCGACCACCGTTTCGGCGTTGATCGTCCCGTATCCCTCAATACCGGCTCGTTCCGCGACGTTTTCGAGGCCCGCCGTCGTCATCGCTTCGTGAATGAACGTTCCCGTCCCGGCGGTGTAGCCGTCACCCATCGCGTAGTAGGCCAGCGGTCGCTCTTCGTCCTCGAGTGCGGTCTCGACGATCTCGAGTTGCTCGTCCATCCAGTCGACGGTCGCCTCGGCACCGTCGCACTCGCCGGTGAGTTCGCCGGTCGTCAGGACGTTGTCGCGAACGTCGTCGAGGGACTCGGCGTCGTCGAAGTGGTAGACGGTGAGGCCGGCGTCGCGGAGTTGCTCGACGTTCTCGCTGTCCGTCGAGTTGGCGGCCAAGACGAGATCCGGATCGAGATCGACCACCCGCTCGGGAACGAGCTGGTAGTTGTCCGAGATCGCCGTTCGATCGCCGGATTCGAGGTCGCTCGTCGCGGGGTTGTCGGGCATCCCGACGAGCCGGTCTTCGGCACCGATCTCGAACACCGTCTGGGCGTCGCTGGGCTGGAGCGCCACGATCGACTCAGGTCGCTCCTCGAGCGTGATCGTCTCGCCCGTGGCGTCGGTCATCTCGAGAGGAAACTCGCAGTCGGGGGTCGATTCGCCGCCGTCCGACTGCCCGGCTGCGGCGGGCGCGAACGCGGAAACGGTGAGTAATACGGCCAAGAGGACGGCAAGTTGTCGTCGCATCGTCTCCCCTTCCACCCCACTTCAACAAATATTTGACTGCTGCAAGCTTGCTTGTCGTGTATGTATCGACCGGCCCGCACGGCGGCGTGGTCGGCCGGACTCCTCATCTTGCTGGTCGCCGTTACCCTCACGAGCGCCGCGCTCGGCCCGGTCAGGATCGACCTCGTGACGGTCGCGATGGCGATGCTGAACGCGATCGTCGTCCCCACGAGCGTGACCGTCGGCAGCACCTCCGTTCCGCTCCTCGGGGTCTCGGTTCCGGTACCAGGACTCGAGTATGCCACGGTCTTCTCGTTCGACGTTCCGGCGACCCGCCAGATCATCGTCGCGGACATCCGGCTGCCGCGCATCGCGCTCGCGGCGACGGTCGGGCTCGCACTCGCCGCTGCGGGGACGGTGATGCAGGGGTTCTTTCGGAACCCGCTCGCCGATCCGTCGATCATCGGCGTGTCGTCGGGGGCTGCCGCGGGCGCGGTGGCCGCAATCGCGTTCCCGGCGCTGATTCCGTTCGGCGGCCTCCACCTCTCGGCGTTCGTCGGCGCGCTCGGGACGGCGTTTCTCGTCTACGGGATCGCGACCGACGGCGGTCGGACGCCGGTCGCGACGCTGTTGCTCGCCGGCGTCGCGGTCCAGGCCTTTCTCGGCGCGATGATCTCCTATATGCTCGTCCACAGCGGCGATTCGCTCAGGGAGGCCGTCTTCTGGATGATGGGCCATCTCAACAACAGCCAGTGGAGCGACGTGCGCTTCGCCCTGCCGATCGCGCTGATCGGCGTGCTGATCCTCTGTGCGTTCCGGCGGGAACTGAACGTCCTCCTGCTCGGCGAGGAGGACGCCCACCACCTCGGGATCGAGGTCGAGCGGACCAAACTGCTCTTGCTCGCGCTCGCGAGCGTCGTCACCGCTGCCGGGGTTGCGGTCGCGGGTGTCATCGGCTTCGTCGGCCTCGTCGTCCCGCACATCATGCGGTTGATCGTCGGCCCTGACCACCGTATCCTGTTGCCGACGAGCGCGCTCGCGGGGGCCTCCTTCCTCGTCGCGACGGATACCCTCGCCCGGGCGGGACCGGCCGTCGTCCCGGTCGGAATCATCACGGCCGCGCTAGGCGCGCCGTTTTTCCTGTTCCTGCTCACCCGCCGGGAGGTGCACTCGCTGTGAGCGACCCCGACTCCGAATCCGAATCCGGGAACGGGGACGGGAACGAAATCACCGGCCGCGATTCGGCGACGATCACCGTCGACGGCTGCTCGCTATCGTTCGGTGACCTCTCGGTGCTCGAGGACGTTTCCCTCGAGATCGAGTCCGGAGAACTCGTCGGCTTCGTCGGGCCGAACGGGGCCGGGAAGACGACGCTGCTTCGGCTCATCAGCGGCGCGCTCGATCCCGATTCGGGAACGATCGCGGTGGACGGCGTCGACGTTCACGACGCGTCCTCGCGGGCCTCGAGCCGGCTCGTTTCCGTCGTGCCACAGGACACGTCGCTCTCGTTTTCGTTTCCCGTCCGGGACGTCGTCGAGATGGGGCGCCATCCCCACCGCTCGCGGTTTTCCTCGCCGTCGCCCGAGGACCGCGCCGCGGTCGAACGCGCCCTCGAGCGGACCCGCACGGCCGACCTCGCGGACCGGCCGATCGACGAGGTCAGCGGCGGCCAGCGCCAGCGGGTCGTGCTGGCGCGAGCGATCGCCCAGGCGACGCCGGTCATGCTGCTCGACGAGCCGACGGCGAGCCTCGACATCAACCATCGGGTCGAGACCCTCGAGTTGGTCCGCGAACTGGTCGGGGAGGGCCGGACCGTGGTCGCGGCGATCCACGATCTGGATCTGGCGGCGCGCTACTGCGACCGGATCGTGTTGCTCGCCGACGGAGCGGTCGCCCGGGACGGCCCGCCGTCAGAAGTGGTGACCAGCGGCGCGCTCGCGGAGTCGTTCGACGCGAACGCGGTCGTGACGCCGAACCCGGTGACGGGGACCGAGACGGTGACCGCGTTCGCGACCGACCGCGAGGCGGTGTCGCTTCCGGATCGAGTACACGTACTCGGGTCCGGCTCGGCCGCTTCCGGCGTCGTCGCCCGCCTCGAGGCCGCGGGGATCGAAACGACGCTCGGTCCGGTCACGAGCGGCGATGCGGCGGCCGAGACGGCCCGTTCGCTCGAGATCGACGCGCTCGAACTCGAGCCGTTCACGCCGCTTTCCCCCGCGGATCGGGCCGAATCCGAACGGCTGGTTCGCGAGGCCGATGTGGCGGTCGCTGCGGGCGTCGGCGGTGCCGGCGAGGGAATCCTCGAGCGACTGGACGGAACGGTACCGCTTGTCGTCGTCCGAGACCGGTCGGCCGCCGACTCGTCGCGCTCGGATTCGGTGATAGGAGACGCCGCCAGCCGAGACCAGCGCTGGGCTCGGAACGGAGAGCGTGCGCTCGAGGCGACGCCGGAGACGGTGCTGGCGGTGGTCTCCGAAGCGGCCGCGCGGTGGACTCAGTCAGTGTCCTCGGCCGACTCGGCCGACCCTGCCGAGGACTAACGGAACCGATCGACGGGGACAGCCGGACTGGACGGTTTTTTACCCCTCCGCCACCGAGTGGCCGCCAATGACCGAGTACGATTACGAGTCCCTCGGACTCGTCGCCGGGCTGGAGATCCACCAGCAACTCGATACGGCGACGAAGCTGTTCTGCCAGTGTCCGACCGAGCTCCGCGAACCCGAAGCGTCGTCGCGTTCGTTCACGCGCTATCTGCACCCGACGCGGAGCGAACTGGGCGAACTCGACGACGCCGCCGTCGAGGAGAGCAAGGTCGAACGCGAGTTCGAATATCTCGCCTACGACACGACCTGCCTCGTCGAGGAAGACGACGAACCGCCCCACGAGCTCGACGAGGAAGCCCTCGAGACGACCCTTGAGGTCGCCCAGCTCATGGACATGAGCCCCGTCGATCAGGCCCACGTCATGCGCAAGATCGTCGTCGACGGCTCGAACACGACGGGCTTCCAGCGCTCGTCGCTGATCGCCACCGACGGCGAAATCGAGACCAGCGAGGGCACCGTCGGCATCGAGGACATGCTGCTCGAGGAGGAGAGCGCCCAGCGCGTCGAAGAGACGGAGGAGGGCGTGTGCTACAGCCTCGATCGGCTGGGAATTCCGCTGGTCGAAATCGGGACGAGTCCTGACATCTCGAGCCCCGAGCAGGCCCTCGAAGCGGCCGAGCGGATCGGGATGCTCCTGCGCTCGACCGGGAAGGTAAAGCGCGGGCTGGGGACGATCCGACAGGACGTCAACGTCTCCATCGAGGAGGGCGCTCGCGTCGAGATCAAGGGTGTCCAGAGCCTGGACGATATCGACGATATCGTGCGCAACGAGGTCGGCCGGCAGGCCGAACTCGTCGAGATTCGGGACGAACTCGAGACGCGCGAGGCGTCGGTCGGCGACGTACAGGACGTGACTGCGGTCTTCGAGGGGACCGAGAGCGGCGTCATCGGCGGCGCGCTCAGTTCGGGCGGCTCCGTGATGGCGGTGCCGCTGTACGGTTTCGACGGCATCGTGGGCCGCGAGATCGCCCCGGATCGGCGGCTCGGCACCGAACTCTCGGATCACGCGAAGCGCCACGGCGCGGGCGGGATCTTCCACACCGACGAACTGCCGGCCTACGGCGTGACTGACGGGGAGGTCGCGGCCCTGCGCGACGCGGTGGGGGCCGGTCCCGACGACGCCGTCGCCATCGTCGCCGCCGACACCGAGGTGGCCGAATCGGCTATCGAGGCCGCCGCCGAGCGCGCCGAAACCGCACTCGAGGGCGTCCCCGAGGAGACCCGCGGCGCGAACGACGACGGGACGACGCGATACCTGCGGCCGCTGCCCGGCGCGGCGCGGATGTACCCCGAGACGGACGTACCGCCCGTCGAGCCGGACCCGAGCGAGGTGCCCGAGCCGGAACTGCTGACCGCAAAGGTCGACCGCTATCAGGACGAGTACGACCTCGGCGAGGGGCTTGCCGAGCAGGTCGCCTACGGCGAGTACATGCCGCTGTTCGAGGACGTCGTCGCCGACGGAATCTCCGCGAGCGACGCGAGCGGAGGCTCGTCGGACTCGTCCGACGGTGTCGACCCGACGCTCGCGGCATCGACACTCGAGTCGACGCTGACCGAACTGCGCCGGGACGACGTTCCCGTCGAGAAACTGACGCGGGACCACCTCGAGGGCGTCCTCCGCATGGTCGAGGACGGCGACCTTCCCAACGAGGGCGTGCCGGACCTACTCACGGTGCTTGCCGAGGAGCCGGAGCGGACGGCTGAGGAGGCGGCCGAAGACGCCGGGCTCGGTGGCGCAGACGAGGCCGAGGTCCGGGAGGCGATCGCCGAGGTCGTAGACCGAAACGAGAGTCAGGTCGAAGCAGAGGGGATGCAGGCCTTTTCGGGGCTCATGGGTGAGTGCATGGGTGCGCTGCGCGGGAAGGCCGACGGCGACCTCGTGAGCGAACTCCTGCGCGAAGAGATTCAGAAGCGAGCGTAACGCCGGTCGCGATCGGGCCAGTATCGGTTTTCACTCGTCGGTCAGTTCCTCGAGCAGCGTCTCTAGCTCGTAGCTCTGGAGTGCATCGCGTTCCTCGACCGCCGAGATGACGAACGTCGAGTCGGTTCGCTCGACGCCCTCGAGTTGCTCGAACTCGGCGATCAGCCGCTCGACCATCCCGCTATCGCTGAGCCGGGCGATGACGATGAAATCCGTCTCGCCCATCGTGAAGTAGACGTTCGTGACGCCCTCGACGGTCAGCAGCCGATCCGCGAACTCCTCGTAAGAGCCCTGATAGTCGGCGTGGATCTCGACCAGTACGGTGACGCCGAGCCCGAGTGCCTCGAGGTCGATATCGTAGCGGTCGTTTGCGATGATGCCCTCCTCGCGGAGGTTGTTGAGCCGGTAGTGGATCGTCGAGATCGGGATGCCGGTCGCCTCGTGGAGTCGTTCGGGGCTCCCTGTCTCGCGTTCGGCGATCGCCTTGAGCAGGCGCACGTCGCGGTCGTCCATAGCGGCGGGTACGACCGCGGCACATATATGTTCGTCGACCGATGTAATTGGAGTTTTCTACAAGACACACATCGGTTGTAGATCGGTATTCGAAGTACATCCATATGTATGATTTTCAATTCGGCAAACAGCGGCCTTTCGTAGAAGGATGTAAATACAGCCAGCAGTTTCGAAGGAAGTATGACAATGTTGCGTTCACTGCCAGACGGGTACCGCGAGGCGGTGCTCTTTTCGATACTCGCACTGTGCTGGGGTAGTTCGTTCGTCGCGATCGAGATCGGCCTCGAGTACGTCCCGCCGCTGCTGTTCGCCGGCGCTCGGTACGCGATCGCGGGCGCTATCGTCTTCGGATACGCGGCCGTGGCGAGCGATCGACTCCGACCGGTCGGTCGGGCGGAGTGGGCGGCCGTCGCCATCGCCGGCGTCTTCGTCATCGCGCTCTATCACGGTCTCCTGTATCTCGGCGAGTTGTACGTCTCGGGGGCGGTGGCGGCGACCATCGTCAGCACGGCCCCGATACTGACGGCGGCGTTCGCCGGCGTCTTGCTCCCGGAGGAGCGGCTGGCCCCCGCCGGCGTCGCGGGCTTCGTGCTCGGACTGGTCGGCGTGATCGCCGTCGTCCAACCCTCGTCGGTCGGGCTCGAAAGCGAGATCGCCATCGGTGCCGTCTTGGTGTTCGCCTCGGCCGTCGCGTTCGCGCTCGGGGGCGTGCTCGTTCGCCCGCTCGATTCGGCCCTGCCGATCGAGACGCTGCAGGCGTGGGCGATGCTCGTCGGCGCCGGCGTCTTGCTGGGCTGGTCGATCCTCCGCGGCGAATCGGTTGCCTCGGTCGAACTGACCCACGAGATGCTGCTCTCCTTTGGCTACCTGACCCTCGTCTCGGGCGCGTTCGCGTTCTTCCTCTACTTCGAACTGCTCGAGCAGGCCGGGGCGACGCAGGTCGTCCTCGTCAGTTACGCCGAGCCGGTGGTCGCGATGGGCGTGAGCTGGGTCGTCGTGGGCTATCTCGTCGACTCGCTCACGCTCGTCGGCCTGCTGACGATCCTCGCGGGCTTCGTCGTTATCAAACGCACCGCGCTTCGCTCTCTGCTTCGCTCGGCGCTCGAGGGGCACTCGACCACGACATCGTGATCGCGGGCAGCGCTGTTGCGGTCGGCCAGACGACGGCACCGCTTTCGCCGCTCGGCTGACTTTACTCTCCCTGACGGTCACGCCGGCTGGGACGCTGCCATATCTGCGTCGTCGAAAACATTTATGCGGATACACATTGCCGACTCACGTGACCGATGACTGCAACGAAAGACACCGACTCGGCGGCACTTACGGCGGTTTGTCACGTACGCGCACCGCTGCTGCTCGAGCCGGTCGACCGGCAAATCGAGACCCTGCAGGCCTGCGAATCCGAAGGAGCGATCGACGACCTGCTGCTCCGGAGTTGGCCAAAGGAAGTCGCGCTGTCCGAAGAGAGTCCCCACCAGGAAGTCCTCGCGAACTACGAGCGGTTCCTGGGGTGGGCCGAGGAGCGCGGCGTGACGGTTCGCCCGCCGTTCCGGGAGCGCTCGACGACCTCGCAGGTCACCGGGACGACCCGCGAGCTGCTCGTGACGCCGCTCGTGTGTCTCGAGCTCTACGCCGGCGACGAACTGGTCGGCGTCTTCCCGCACTCCGACGAGGGCACCGAGGAGACCTACACTACCGACGAGGCGATCGCGACGCTTCGAACCGGCGAGCTCCCGACGCCCTTTGGCTCCGCTGACAAGACGGACGACGGACTCGAGGAGGCGGCCTCGAGCGCCTGCCCCGACTGCGGCGGCTCCCTGATCGACGGACAGGGGCTGTTCGCCTGCGGGGACTGCGGGTGGGCCGGAACCGTCACCGAAACCGGCCGGTACGAGTCGCGGTCAGAGCAGCGAGAACAGGACCGCGAGCAGTCGGTCGCCGAATCGCGGTAGACGGTCGTCGGTGTGCGAACGTACCGAACTCGCTGAGTTCGCAGGTACTCTTTTGGGCTACTCTCGAGCGAACTCCCCACCGTACTCGGCGTCGATTTCGACCGTCGATCCGGTCGTGACGAAGTCGACGGTTTCCGCCTGCGTGCCGAGCGCCGACTCGAGGCGCGCTTCGTCGACAGCGGCCTCGCTGCCGTAGGTGACGACGGCGCTCGCGGTCGCGGCCGCGTCGGTGCCGGTCACCGCGAGTTGTTGGTGGATACCGAATGCGCCATCGAGTCCCCCGAATTCGAACTGCAGACTCTCCTCGTCGGTCGCCTGGTCGTCCGAGAGAGTCTCCGAGGCGAATTCCTCGCTGTCGGTGTACAGACAGCACGCGATCCCGCCGTTCTCGCCGGCCCGGAGCAAGCGCTCGAATTTCGCGTCGCCTTCGTGTTTCGGCTCCCGGTCGCCGGTCGCCGTCGCGACCGTTCGTTCGACGGCCGCGACCGGATCGAAGTCGGCGTCGCTGCCGTTCGGATACGAATAGGCGTAGACATCGTCCGCGACGCCGACCACCTCGTTGCTCCCGTCGTCGGTGTAGACGGAGTACGCGTCCGTCTCGGCCGCGACGGTGTAGCTCGCGCTCTCGAGGTCGGCGCTGAGGCCGTCGCGCTCGTACGAGCCAACGAAGGCGTATACGCCGTCGGCGTAGACGAACTGCTCTCGCCGTCGGGCGTTTCGTTGTTGTCGAGGTAGGCGTCCCGGCCGGCCGAGGAACTGAGCTGTTGGATCGCGAACGAACAGAGCAGCGCGACGACGACGGGATTCCCGACGAGCGGGTCCGTCGGCTCCTCGCCCGCCTCGGCACCCTCGTCCTCGAGGAGGGTGGTCATCGTCCCGACGTCGATCGCGCCGTCGTCTTCGTCGGTCGCTCCGTTCCCGGTATCGTCGGACGCCTCCGAGCAACCGGCGAGAAGTGCCATCCCGCCGCCCAACAGACCTAGTGCTTTCCGTCGGCGAAGGTCAGTCATTCAGTGGTGCTGGTTACTGCGATCGTATTACTGTACTGGCCGCGAGCGCGGCTGTTTTGAGGGGTTTGACAGGTCTCGATCGCAGTCAGTCCTCGGCCGGCCGTTCGGTTGCCCGCCGAAGGAGTCCCAGCAGCGTGTTCGCTTCGCGCTCGGTCAGATCGGCCCGTCCGAACACCCGACGGAGCATCCGCATCGTCTTGTCCCGCTTCTCCTCGGGACGGTTGATCTCCTCGAGGAGTGCCGCCCACTGGTCGTAGAGCCGATCGACGGTGGGTTCTGGAGCGCGGACGCGCTCGAGGTCGGGCAACTGCGTGTCGTCGTCCGCGAGGGCGAGTCCGCGGAGTTCGTAGAGCGTAATCGTCGCTGCCTGCCCGAGATTGAGGACGGGATACTCGGCGTTTGCGGGAATCGAGCAGATCTCGTCGATCCGTGAGAGTTCCTCGTTCGTTAGGCCGACGCGTTCGCGGCCGAAGACGAGCGCGGTCGGTGCGTCGACGGTCGGCAGTCGGTCGGCCAGATCGGCGGGCGTCGAGTAGGGAAATCGGATATGGCCGCGGTCGTCCTCGTTGGTCACCGCCGTACAGCCGATCGTATGGTAGTTCTCGGCGAGATGGTCGAAGCTGATCTCCTCGGCGTTCGGGAGAATATCCTCTCGAGCGTGGCCCGCGTAGCCGTAGGCCTCGCCGTCGGGGTCGAGTTCTGGCGGATCGACCAGCAAGAGCTCCTCGAAGCCGAAGTTTTTCATCGCGCGGGCAATCGTCCCGACGTTGCCGGGCGACTGGGCGTCGACGACGACGACAGCCGGCGGCGTTCGATCCGCAGGACGATCGGCATCGGACGACTCGTCACTCATTGGTCGAGAGTGCGGTAGACTCGACGGTCGTATTCGAGCGGTCGGTACCGGTTTGATACCGGGCACAGAGATGGTGGTGACGGTCACCCGCGATGACCCGACGATGTGTGTTCATAGCCGGAGTACCGAGCGGGAACGCAAAAAGGAGCGCGTTCGCTTCTCGAGTCGCCAACTGTTCGTGCTAGTCTTTATCTCTCTATACTTCTTGTTCTTGTTTCCGTACTAGAATATACTAGTAACTAGTTTCTAGATGTTATTGTCTGTTAGTCGATGGGTTGGTAGAATAGAGAACACGTAATCCCAGTTAGAAGGCAGCTGTCGCGTACTCTCGACATTGTTGCTCGAGTCGTGGTCGCTGAGCGATACGTGGGAGAGGGACACACCCCCGTCGCGTTTGTAAGGCGACTAATGTGTGGGGGTACTGTTTTGGAACACACCATTGTCGCGGTTGTAAGATCGCCTCGAAACCGGCATCAATTGCTGAATATTCCGGGATGAATCGCTCCAACCCCCACCCTCTCGCCGTTACAAACGCGACGGGGGTGGGTGTCCCCCGTGGGATCGGCGGATCGCTCGCTCGCTCCGTTCTCGAGTCGACTCTCGTTGGAGTCGCGGGCAGCCGCCATCGCTCATACCGCGGACATCTGTTCCCGAAAACGGAGCTATGATGCCCACCAACGACCTCTTACCGCGAGAATTACACTCGCGACGGGGGTGTCCGTCTCCGATCCCGTCCCGATCGACGGTTAGAAGCGCGAGGGAGGCGATGGGGATGCGTATCGGTTACGCCGCCGTTGTCCCTCACTCGAGTCGCTGAGACGGGCGGTTTACACCCGCGATCGATCCCCACATCTTTATTTCAATCCAGTTGGAAGGAGGCGGGTACTGCAATGTCCGCCAACGACGATCGAGACCCGCTCTTTCGGTACGACGATCCGGTCTTCGCCGACGAGCGCCTGCTCGAGATCACGCACCTGCCCGGTCCGGATCGGATCGTCGGTCGCGACGAGCAGATGCAACGGGTTGCGGACGCCCTGAATCCGGCGATTTTCGGGAGCGAGCCCAACCACCTGTTCATCTTCGGCAAGACCGGCACCGGCAAGTCGCTCATCTCGCGGTCGGTAACACAGCGAGTGATCACCGAAGCCGGCCACGACGATATCACGGTCAAGTACGCCTTCATCGACTGCGGCGAGCAGAATACCGAGGCGTCCATCGTCAAGACGATCGCCCAGATCGTCAACGAACCCGACGCGAGCGGGGTGACCGTTCCCGACCGCGGCCTCGGCACCGGCGACTACTACAAGCGCCTCTGGCAGGCCGTCGATCACTGTACCGACGTCACCATCGTTATCTTAGACGAGATCGACATGCTCGAGGACGACGAGGTTCTCCGGAAGCTCTCCCGGGCCGGCGAGAACCGGCGCATCTCGGACTCGAGTATCGGCATCATCGGCATCTCGAACAAGATCGACTTCCCCGACCATCTCTCCGAACGAGTCAAATCGAGCCTCTCGCGGGACGAACTCGTCTTCTCGCCGTACGACGCAAATCAACTCGTCGAAATTCTCGAGAAGCGCCGCGATGCCTTCCACGACGGGGTGCTCTCCGACGACGTGATCCCCCTCACGGCGGCGCTTGCGGCTCAGGAACACGGCGACGCGCGCAAGGCGATCGACATCCTCCGGAACGCGGGGCGCATCGCGAAGAAGCGAAACGACACGCGGGTCACGGCGGACCACGTCCGCGACGCCAAGGAGAAGACCGAAGCCGACCGGTTCAACGAGTTGATCGAGGGGTCGCCACAGCAGGCCAAGGCGATCCTCTACTCGCTGACGTTGCTGACCGAGAACAGTTCGGAAAAAGAGTTCCCGACGAAGATCATCTACAACCAGTACAAGGAGGTCGCCAGCCGGCTCGATTTCGACGTGCTCTCGGAACGCCGCGTTCAGGAAATCCTCCAGGAACAGAACTTCCTCAACGTAATCCAGTCCGAACGCGAGGGTCGCGGTCGCGGTCGCGGCGCACACGCGAAACACCGCTTGCTCGAGAACCCCTCGATCGTCAGGAAAGTGCTCTTGCGGGACTCGCGGCTGGCCGTCCTCGAAGACGAAGGCGAAGACTAACGGTTCGATTCCGGCCTGCCGACCGCTCTTTCCGATTCCTCTCCGTGTTCTTCTCTCTCGTTGTGTTTGTGCCCGGTCGTTCCGAAGACCGTCTCAGATCGAACGGACTCCTTCTAGAGAATACTATGTATGTCCAGTTATATTTGAACGAGTGAAATTTTATAACTGACTAACCCAATAGCGGACTATAAACTAATGTCGAACTTCGTGAAAGAGCTACAATCGGTAGCAATGGAGGTGCCGGGTGAGACGGCGGTGGCCTGTGAGGAGCCGATGACGTTTTCACAGCTCTGGTCAGCGACGGATTCGTTCGCGGGCGGTTTGCAGGACAGGGAGATCACCACTGGAGACGCGGTTGCGGTTCACACGTCAGATCCGCGCTCGTTTCTCATCGCGGTTTACGGCGCGCTTCGAGCCGGCTGCGTTCCGGTGACGCTGCCCGCAAGCTACGAGAACAGGACGGTCAGACAGGTCCTGAGCGAAACCGATTCGAAGGCCCTCGTCACGGACTCGAGTCCGATCATGTCGCTTTTGACCAGTAGCGAGTCACTGCGCGTCGCCGTCACCGTCGGTACCGACACCCGGATGGGCGTCTCGCTCTCGTCGCTGCTCGATGACGGGAGCATGAACGGCTCGAATTCCCGGACCGGAATCGACGTAGTGCGTCGACCGGACGACGCGCCCGCGTTGATCGCGTACGTCCATCGGGATACCGCGACAGCCATCGATCAGGACGGCGAAGCGCCGCTCGCCGTCGTCTACACCCACGCGACGGTGACCGCCGCCGCGACCGCTGGAGCGTCGCTCGGCCAGGTAGACACGGACGACGGGGCCGGGGACTTCGCCGCTCACTGTAGCGGACTCCCGCTCTCGAACCCGATCGAATTCATGTACGGAGCGAACGCGACGCTCGCCGACGGCGGGCGCTACCACCCGACCGCGGAGCCGGAGTCGGAGACGATTCGCTCGCTGCTCGTGACCGCCGACGTTGACCGGACGTTTCTCACCCCGCAGCAGTACCGTGATCTCCGGGACAGTGACCTGCCGGCCGACGACTACGATCTCACCGTCATTGGCTCCGCGTCGGCCGCGATCGGCGGACAGTCAGGCGATACCGGTGGCGTCGGCGATGCCGTCCGACTCTTCGGACTCCCGGAGACCGGACTCACCCACCGCAAAACGCCGGCCGACCTCGAGGCCGGGCTGATCGGATCCCCGATCGCCAACGGCCGAGCGCGAGTCCTCGAGCGCGCCGACGGCGACGAACTCGCGGTCACCGGTCCAGCGCTCATGGACGGCTACTTCGAGCGATCGGCCCTGACCGACGAGGTGACTGAGACGATCGACGGCGATCGCTGGATCGTGCCCGGAATCTCGGCGCGGTCCCGGAACGACGGGATCGCCCTCGCACCGGAGACGGAATCCGCTCGAGCCGCGTCGACGCGGTGACCGCGCCGGGGGTTCCCGGTTCGCCGGAACCGCGGTGCCTTTTTGTCTCGCTTCCTCACTCGGGGTATGAACAGCGTCGACGCCGCCGGCTTGGGGATCGGTGACGACCATCCGCCTCGGATCATGGGCGTCCTGAACGTCAGCGAGGAGTCCCCCTACGATCCGAGCGTCTACGACGACCCCGGCGAGGCGGCACGGTACGTCGACGAGTCCCTGATCGGCGAGGGTGCCGACATCGTCGATATCGGCCTCGAGTCGGCGAACAAGCGCTTCGACGTGCTCTCGGCCGAGGAGGAACTCGAGCGGCTCCACGTCGCCCTTGAGACCATCGAGAGCGTCTCCGGCGATGCCATCTTCTCGATCGAGACGCGCTACGCCGAGGTGGCCGACGAGGCGCTCTCGCGGGGGTTCGACATGGTCAACGACATCTGCGGCTTCGCCGATCCCGAGATGCCGACCGTCTGCGAGGACCACGACGTCGCCGTCGCGAAGATGGCGAGCCCGCCGGATATAGCGCGGCCGGGTGCCGTCGAGGAGACAGACTGGGCTGAGCGGAAGTCCCCGGAGTGGGCATCGAAAGCGGGCTACGTCGAGCAGGTCTACGAGGCGCTCAAACAGAACGGGCTGACGGACAAGACGATCGTCGACCCCGCCTTCGGCGGCTGGAGCGAGACACAGACTCTCGAGGACGACCGCGAGACCTTCCGGCGACTGCGGGAGTTCCGCGCCCTCGAGTGCCCGATGCTGGTCTCGATCAATCGGAAGAACTTCCTCGGCGAAATCGCGGGCCGCAAGACCGACGAGCGGCTGCCGGTCAGCCTCGCCGCGACCTCGATGGCTGTCGAGCGCGGCGCACACGTGATTCGAACCCACGACGTCGCCGAGACGCGGGACGCGGCGCTGATCGGCAAGGCCTTCACCGAGCGCGCGAGCGTCGCCGGGGACGGGGTCGCGGTCTCCGAACTCGAGGTCCACTCGACCTGCGAGTTCCGAGCTCAGCTCAGGGAGCGCGGCATCGATCCCGCGTTCGCCGACGACTGGCGGACCCACCTGCTCGAGGTCGAGGGCCTCGAGGCCGATGCGAGCGAGCGGCTGATCGCGGTCGCGGCAGAACACGGCGCGGATGTCCAACGTGCGTCTGACGCCGATCTCCTTCTCATGGGTTCGACGAGGAGTATTTCAGACGTATCAGAACGTCTCGAGGGCGAAAACGACCGCTTCGGCGGTCTCGGAGCGAAGTTGTCAAAGCTGCTGCGTTAAGAGAAAGCTTATGCCGGAGGCTTCGAAAAGTGGGAGTGGACGCCGGGCGGCCTCCCGGGTAGGGGTACTTTGGAGGCGACCCCCGGCCCATAACACGGAATTATTGTGGTGCTACATTGCCCAGTGACGACTGGGTCTCTCGCGAGGAACTGACGGCTATCGAACCAAACGAGCCGGTGCTGTCGGCGGGCCCAACGCGACTCCATTGCCGACCAATCCGAACGCGCTCGAGCAGCGACGAGGCCACCGCCGACACCGAACACACAAACGGCTCGAGTGTCGAGTACGGGTATCTGCCATGAGGTTCGACGAGTGGGAACCGGTCTACGAGGCGATTCTCCGCGATTTCGGCTACGATCGAGCCGGCGACGAGCGGGGGCGTGACCTCCTCGCATCGCTACTCGAGGACTCGCTCGATCCCGCAGACCTGAAGATCGATCCCGACGCGACCGTCGCCGTCGCGGGTGCCGGGCCGTCCCTCGAGACCGACGGCGACCTCGAGCGTGCCCGCGAGGCCGACGCCGTCGTCGCCGCCTCGACTGCGGTCGATACCCTCGCGAGCCACGGAATCGACGCCGACTGCATGGTGACGGACCTCGACAAGAACCCGGAGACCGTCGTCCGGCTCACGAACCGAGGGGTTCCGGTCGCGGTTCACGCCCACGGCGACAACCGTGAAGCGATTCGCGACGTGGTCCCCGACTGCGATCACGGGTCGGTGCTGCCGACGACGCAGGCCGCACCGCGCGGGCCGGTCTGCAACCTCGGCGGCTTTACCGACGGCGACCGAGCCGCGTTTCTCGCCGACCACCTCGGCGCGGCCCGGCTGGTTTTCGTCGGGTGGGACTTCGACGACCCCGCGGTCGACCCGCTGAAAGCGCGCAAACTCGAGTGGGCCGAGCGGCTCCTCTACTGGCTCGAGTCGCGCCGCGGCGAGCGCTTTGGCGTACTCGACGGGCGACGGGACGCCATCGAGACGAGCCCGATTCCACTCGAGTCGCGGTGAGCCGACGGTCGGCGGCTGCCGGATCCGATGGAATTGCTTACTGAATCCGATACTCGACGATATCGTCGCCGCCACAGGACGGACATTCCGTCGTCGACTCGAGGGTCGTGCCACACCGCCGGCACTCCTCGATGATCGTCCGATCGGTCCCTCGGGACAGAACCGCCTCGAGCGCTTTCCGCACCGTCGACTGCGACGTGGTGTCGTTCGTGTGACCCCTCATGGCCGTTCAGTTGGGAATATCACAATTCGTTATTGTCTCGTTATCAGTACTGACACGAGCGCTGATCACTCGCGACCGTGGTAATCGAACCCTATAATCACGGTGCCCGCTCGCGATATCCGTGTGACACGTGCTTGCTGCCGTTCGTGGGCTGTTCGAGTCGGTCGTCGGCTGTTCGTTCGACCGGTTTCCGTCTCGGCCGACCGAGACCGCCGCGCTTCCTCGAGTAGCTGGGAATAACAGTTAAGACGAACAGGTCACCACGATACGACGTGGATCAACGAATCATCGTCACGACGCCGTTTCTCGTCTATCTGGCGCTCTGTGCGCTGTTCGGCCTCGCCCAGTCGACGGTCGCGGTCCCGCTTACACAGGGCCAACCGGCGTTTATCGCTATCGTCGGGTTAGTCGGCCCGCTGGTCGCAATCGGGTTGATCTGGGCGCGAAACTACGCGTACGGCGCGCCGGTGTTGGTCTCGACGATGCTCACGAACGCGTGGTTCGTCACGTACTTCTTTCTCATTCACGATAACCCAGCGAACGTCTTCGCCGTCTCGGGCGACGGGTCGGCCGCGTTTCTGATGTCGACACTCGGACTGATCGCGGGATCGCTACTGACCGCCGGTGTCGGCTGCTGGCTGTGGTACCGTGAGAGTCCCGAATTCCGCTCGGCGGTCGACACCCTCGTCGGCCCGTCCGAGACGCGGAACTGACTCGAGATCCCGTTTTCCCGGTCCGCGTCTCCGCGTCTCGGCACATCAGAATACGCGAGCATCTGCGTGCTCGTGTTTCGGTATCGCGAGGTATGGGCCGGCCGTTTCGATGGCACCGAGGCAAAGAACACGTCAACCGCGGGTCTAAAACAGTGCGTCGAGTTCGCCGCCGGTGTCCATCAGCGACGCGAAGTCGTCTTCGGCAGTTGCGCGGACGTTTTCGGTCGTCTCCTGGGCCTCGATCGCGACCTGCTGGAGCTGGTCGATTCGCGGCACGTCCGTGACACCCGACAGCAGGGCGATCGCGCCGACCTCGTCCCGGTGGGGGATCGGGTAATCGCCGCCGCGGATTTCCATGCTTCCGGTCTCGTCCTCGAGCCATTGGCGGCCGCGCTCGACGCCCTTGCGGTTGAGCTGGCCCGGTGGGCCGGTGGCAACGACCAGTCCCCGATCGGTACTGGCGACGTCACACGGCAGCGTGAGGCGGCCGAGGGTGGCCTTACGGACGAGGCTGGTCATCCGGTTCGTCGCCGCGCCCTCGTCGAAGCCGTCGTCGCCGGTCAGTGAGGAGAGCAGGCCGTCGTCGGTCTCGACGACCTCGCTGGCGTAGCCGATCGTGGAGACGCCCCCGCCCGAGAGGGTGTTGATGATCTCGCTCGAGTCGACGACGCTCTCGGCGACGTGGTCGCCCTGATCGACCTCGCCGGCGGCAAAGAGGAGGCCGAAGCGCTCGACTATTTCGCGGTTGATGCGATCGTAGCCGCCCTCGACGGATTCGCCAGCGCTGCGCCAGACGTCGTTGTCGAAGACGAGCAGGTTGTCGACCTCGTTGACGAACGTCTGGAACGACCGGGCGGCGTTGAGCGTATAGATGCCGCCCTCGTCGGTCCCGGGGAGGATGCCGAGGCCGTAGACCGGCTGGGTGTAGATCCGCTGGAGGTGTTTCGCGAGGACCGGCGCGCCGCCGCTCCCGGTACCGCCGCCCATGCCGGCGACGATGAGGAACGCGTCGATCTCGTGGACCGGGACCCGATCGATCGCGCCCTGTATCTCGTCGATGTCCTCCTCGGCGACTTCCGCGCCGAGTTCGTTGTCCGCGCCGACGCCGTGGCCCTTTACCCGGGCCTGTCCGATGAGGACGCGGTTCGTCTCCGATACGTTCTCGAGTCCTTTGAGGTCCGTCGTCGCCGAGTTGACCGCGATCGCCGATTCGATGAAGCCGCCACCGATCGAGGCGTCGAACGCGAGGAACTCGTCGACTACCTTCCCGCCTGCCTGACCGAAGCCGATGAGTGCGAGTTTCATAGCTGTCTGTCGTGGCCGTTCCCCGGCGCGACCGCGACCGATCGGTGCGGACCGGGCGACCGGACCGGGATTGGAACGGGTTCCACGACTCGAGGGTCGACGATCGCGTCTATTGTTATGGTCGCCGTATACGTGATGGAAAGACACTCATCGAATCGTTACTATTCGGTAGTGAGTACATTCAGCAATAGATCACAGTAATCGATTCGTGAGTGTTCGGCGGGACCGTCGCTGGGTTCCCTGTCGGCGACACGGTTCGTTCTCACTCGCCGGCATCCCCATTCTTTCGGTGTTGGAGTCCCGACTGCGACCGTGAACGTCTTCTGGCATCGCCGGGATCTCCGGGCGACCGACAATCGAGGGCTCGCACGCGCTGCCGCTGCCGACGAGCCTCTCGTCCCGTGTTTCATCTTCGATCCGACCGTCCTCGAGCACGCCTCGCCCGTCCGGGTCGCGTGCCTGCTCGAGGCGCTCGAGGAGCTGCGGTCGTGGTATCGAGAGCAGGGGAGTGATCTGCTTGTCGTCCGCGGTGAGGCAAGCGCCGTCGTTCCCGAGATCGCGGCCGAGTACGACGCGACGAGGGTCGTCTGGAACGAAGACTACAGCGGACTCGCACGCGAGCGCGACCGGGCCGTCCGGGCGGCCCTCGAGGAGGAGAGCATCGCTGCGGAGTCGGTCCACGACGCCATCCACCACGAGCCGGGCTCGATCACGCCGAACCAGGGCGAGCACTACTCGGTCTTTTCTTACTTCTGGAAGAAGTGGCGCGACCGAGACAAGCGTGATCCGGCACCCGAACCCGCCGCGGACGACCTCGCGACCGTCTCGGGCGATCCGATCCCGACGCTTGCAGACCTCGGCTTCGACGAACCGGCGGCGACCCCACCCACGGTGACGACGGCGGCGGCTCGAGAGCGGGTCGCCGACTTCTGTTCGGGACCGATCTACGACTATGCAGAGCAGCGGGATTTCCCTGCCGAGAGCGGGACCTCCCGGCTCTCGCCGCATCTGAAGTGGGGGACGGTCGGTCCGCGGGAGCTGTACGCGGCGACGGAACGGGCCGCCGAGCGGGCCGACGGCGACGGCGACCGCGAGAGCGTTCGGGAGTTTCAGCGCCAGCTCGCGTGGCGGGAGTTCTACGCCCACGTCCTCGCGTTCAACCCCGAGACGGTCACCGAGAACTTCAGCGGCTACGAGCACGAGATCGAGTGGCGCGACGATCCCGACGGGCTCGCGGCCTGGCAGGCCGGCGAGACGGGGTATCCGATCGTCGACGCCGGGATGCGCCAGCTCCGACGCGAGGGGTGGATGCACAACCGCGTGCGGATGCTCGTCGCCGCGTTCCTGACCAAGGACCTCCTGCTCGACTGGCGGGCCGGCTACGACTGGTTCCGACGGACGCTGGTGGATCACGACACCGCCAACGACGTCGGCGGCTGGCAGTGGGCGTCCTCGACGGGGACCGACGCACAGCCGTACTTCCGGGTGTTCAACCCGATGAAACAGGGCCGGGAGTACGACCCCGAGGCCGAGTACATCCGCGAGTACGTGCCCGAACTCGCCGACGCGACCGCCGAAGAGATCCACGACTGGCACGAACTGCCCGACGACGACCGAGAGCGGATCGCCCCGGAGTACCCGGCCCCGATCGTCGACCACGGCACCCGCCGGGAGCAGGCCATCGCGATGTTCGAACGCGCACGCGGCGAGGGATCCTAGTGGCGCGTCCGAACGCCGGCCCGGTCGTCGCGTCGACCGAGACGAGGGGTTCGATATCCGTTGCTACCCGTGCAGTAATCGATTCTGGCCCCTGAGATTACGCGTGCGAATATGTTCATTATATTTGCCATCACCCTTATTTGCTAGACTATCCTAGATAGCGGTATGTCCACTTCGGACAACACGTCGTCGCCCGATGGGGAGGTGCCGCCAACCCAGGCAATCATCGAGGCGATCGCCGCCGAGGAGGGCGTCGACGTCACCGACGTCGAGCCGCCGGCCTACGACTCGCTGTTTACGGTCGTCAACCCGGAGGCGCTCGACGAACTGTTCCACACCACTACCGGGACCGCCAGCGGCGTGGTGGTCCGCCTCGAGTACGAGGGGTACGAGGTCGTCGTCCGCCCCGGAAGCGACATCGAGGTACATCCCCTCCTGTGACCGGGCCACCGACTCGTCGGGAAGCCGACGGTCGGCTCACTCGGCCCAGTAGGCCTCGCCGGGCTGGGTCTCGAAGACCGCCCGCTCGAGCAGATCGATCGCCTTCTCGAGTCCCTCGCGCGGACTGGTCAGCGAGTCCTCGTGTTCGATGCTCAACGCGCCGTCGTAGCCGACCATCCGGAGCGTCGAGACGATGTCCTTCCAGTGGGTTTCGTCGTGGCCGTACCCCACGGAGCGGAAGAGCCACGAGCGGTTTTGCTCGTCGTCGTAGGCGGTCGTATCCAAGACGCCTTTCTCGCGGGCCTGTGCGTCGTAGATCTTGGTGTCCTTGGCGTGGACGTGATGGATTGCGTCTCGCTCGCCGAGATACCGGATCGCGTCGGTGATCGTGATCCCCTGCCAATAGAGATGCGAGGGGTCGAAGTTCGCGCCGATTCGCTCGCCGGTTTCCTCGCGCAGCCCCGCCATCCCGTGGGGCTCGTAGACCAGCATGTTCGGATGCATCTCGATGGCGATATCGACCTCCTGTTCGGCGGCGAGGTCAGCGATTTCGCCCCAGTAGTCGATCGCCCGCTCCCACTGGTACTCGAGCGCGTCCGCGTGTTCCGGCGGCCACGGCGCGGTGATCCAGTTCGGCACCTCGTCGTTCGGTCCGCCCGCGGGCAGCCCCGAGAAGCAGGTGACGGTTCCGACCTCGAGTTGGGACGCCAGCCGGATCGCCTCGCGGAGTTCGGTATCGGCCGTCTCGGCTCGTTCCTCGTCGGGATGGAGCGGGTTGTTGTGGATCGCGAGCGCGCTGATCTCCATGTCGTACTCCTCGAGCAGATCGTGGAGTTCGGCCTGCTCGCTCTCGTTGTCGAGGTGCTCGGATCGCTCGAGGTGGTCCTGTCCCGGATGCCCGCCGACGCCGGGTTCGATCGCGTCGACGCCGAGCCCGTCGAGATAAGGCAGCGCGCTTTCGAGCGGTTCGTCGGCTAGCGGCGGGGTGTGGACACCGATCTCCATGGCAACAGCGTCCACAGCCGGGCAAGTAAAGACGCGGGGTGCGTTCGCTAATGATGAGTCATCGAGCGCCGGTCGGGGTTCGTCGGGTTCGGACTCGAGGCCGTCGAGTGTGGGACACTCGAGCCGACCGCGCTCGAGGGACCGTCAGCCCCTGATCGTCAGAATGCCGTCGTTGACGGTGATTTCGGTCGCTCCCGCTGGGACATCGAACTCGAACTGGTTCTCGCCGACGGTGACGATCGCCGTCTCGTCGACGACGTCGACCGTCGGCTTCTCGCCGGTGGGGCCGAAGTCGACCGCGATGATGCTCTCGTCTTCGTACTCGCGGTTGCTGATCGTGATATCGTCCTCGTCGCCGGCCGCGTGTCGCAGTTCTGGCGGTGTTTCCATGGTCGGACGTTCGTGACTCCCCGCCGTAAACGTCGTGCGCGCGATTGCCCGCTCGAGACGCGGTGGCCCGGCAGCAGCCGATCCGTTGGCGCTCTTACTCGGTGATCGAAACAGTGTGACCCTCGTCGCTCGAGCGGTAGATCCCGTCGATGACCCGCTGGACCGTCAGCGCCTCGTTGACGCTGTTGCCGCGATCCTCCTCGCCGGCAATCCGGTCGAAGAACTCCCGTTGCTCGTCGGAGTGGGTGTCGTTCTGTTTCGTTTCGATCGACGTGTCCTCGAGGTGGTCGGGCCCGATATTGCTCGCCGAGTGAAAGGTGAGATCACCCTCGAGGAGGTCGAATCGGGCGGCCGACTCGGTGCCGCGGGCGACGAACTCGTGGGTCGCCGGCCGGTTGGTCGCCCACGCCACCTCGAGCGAGATGGTTTGGTTGCCGGCACAGCGGATGAAGGCGCTGGCGGAGTCGTCGACGTCGAACCCGGCGGGGCCCGCGTCGTCGGCCCACATGTCGAGGTAGGCGTACTCCTCACGGGAGCCGAACTCGCTGCGGGCGACGCCGCTTACCTCTTCGACCTCGGGGTAGTCGAGCAGGTAGAGCGCGAGATCGATGGCGTGGACGCCGAGGTCGATCAGCGCGCCGCCGCCGGCGATCTGCCGGCGGGTGAACCACGAGCCCCGGCCCGGGATACCGCGCCGCCGGACGTAGTTCGCCTCGACGTGAGAGACGTCGCCGAGGTCGCCCCGTTCGATCCGGTTTCGCACGATCCGGACGGTGTTCGCGAACCGATTGTTGAACCCCACCATCGCGTAGCCGTCCGACGCATCCGCCGCCTCGGCGATCCGCTCGGCGCTCTCGATCGAGTGCCCGAGCGGTTTCTCGAGCAGGACGTGTAACCCCCGCTCGAAGGCGTCGAGCGCGTACTCCTCGTGGTACTTGTTGGGCGTCGTGATGATGACGGCGTCGACGGTGTCGTAGAGTTCCCGGTGGTCGTCGTAGACGTCGACGTCGTACCGTCGGGCAAAGCGCGTTCGTGCCTCGGCGGCGACGTCCATCCCACCGGCGAGCGTTACGCCGAGGTCGACGAGCCGCTCGGCGTGGTACTGGCCGATGTTGCCGAGGCCAACGATTCCGGTTTCGATTTCGGATCGGTTCACTGTCATTTCCCTGTGAGTCTGGAACTGCCGGGGCCGTTTCGTTTCCGACTGATACACCCGTGACCGCTATATCGAATCCTTTGACTCGAGCAACTTCCGTCCGTCGCCAAACGAGGCGGGCGGGGCGACTCGAGAGAGGACTCGAGCGCTCGAGCGGCGTGGCGACTCAGCTGTCGGCTTCCGTCGGCGCCGTGCCGGGTTCTTGCTCCGAGAGGTCGGTGATCCCGTGGACCAGCGCGTCGCCGGTGGCCGTTTCGAAGAGGTGGATCTTCGATCGATCGAGGACGACGTTGATCTCCTGGTTCGCCTCGATGTCCGTGTCGGGGGTAACGCTCATCAGCAACTGGTTCGCCGCCGTGGCGGGGTCTTGATCCATCGACCCCGTCGCGGCCTCGGAGAGCAAGATGTAGACGAAGACCTCGTCGCCCATCGGCTCCAAGACGTCGGTTCGAGCCCCGATCGGATCCGTCGGCGAGCCGATCGTCTCGGCGAATCGCGACAGATGGACGTCCTCGGGTCGAATTCCGAGCGTTACGTCGTCGCCGACAGTGACCCCCGGCACCTGGGTCGGATCGAAGGTCACGGTGAAATTGTTCGTCTCGAGGCCGTTCTCGACCAGTTGGCCTTCGGCGAAGTTCATCGACGGAGAGCCGATAAAGCCCGCGACGAACAGGTTTGCGGGCTCGTTGTAACAGACCAGCGGCGGCGCGATCTGCTGGAGTTTGCCGTCGTTCAAGACCGCGATCCGGTTCGACATCGTCATCGCCTCGGCCTGGTCGTGGGTGACGTAGATGACCGTCGCGTCGAGCTCCCGGTGGAGCCGCTGGAGCTCCGTCCGCATGTGGACCCGCAGCTTCGCGTCTAAGTTCGCCAGCGGCTCGTCCATCAGGAACACGTCCGGATTGCGAACGATCGCCCGGGCGATCCCGACCCGCTGTTGCTGGCCGCCGGACATCTCCTCGGGCATCCGGTCTAGCATTCCCTCGAGTTGGACGATGTCCGCCGCCTGCTCGACGCGGCGTCTGACCTCCTCGTCGTCGTATTTCCGGAGGCGGAGCCCGAAGGAGATGTTCTCGTAGACGTCCATGTGCGGGAACAGCGCGATATTCTGGAAGACCATCGCGACGCCCCGGTCTTTGGGTGCGAGGGTCGTCACATCGTCGTCGCCGATGTACACCCGGCCCTCGGTGGGCTGGGTCAACCCCGCGACCGTCTCCATCGTCGTGGACTTTCCACAGCCCGAGGGGCCGACCAGCGTGACGAACTCGCCGTCGTGGACCTCGATACTGATGTCGTCGACCGCGGTCTCTTCTCCGTAGCGTTTCGTGACGTTTTCGAGTCGTACTCGTGCCATTGTGGTTTACTCTTTGAGTGCGCCTGCGGTCAGTCCGCTGACGATCTTTTCCTGTGCGATGACCACGAGGATCGCGACGGGGATCACCCCGAGGATGCTCGCGGCGGCCATGAGGTGGTACATCACTTCGTACTGCCCCTGATAGGCGAGGATGCCGTCGAGGATAGGGGCCCAGTTCTCGGGTTGCCCGTCGGTCATCAGAAACGAGAAGAAGAACTCGTTGTAGACGGCGATGAAGGTCAACACGCCCGCGGTCGCGACGCCGGGTGCCGACAGCGGGATGATGACCCGGAACAGCGCGCCCAGTCGGGTCGTCCCTTCGACGCGAGCCGCGTCCTCTAATCCGTCCGGAATCTGGGAATAGAACGTCGTGAGGATGAATATCGCCAGCGGCATGAAGATGGCCGACAGCGGGGTCACGAGCGCGAACGGCGTGTTGTAGAGGGTGCCGTCGCCGGTGATCGGCTCGAGGAAGAAAAACGAGGTGTTAAACAGGTCGTTCAGCGGGATGAAGAACGCCGCCGGCGGGAAGAACGAAATCACCAGTACGAGCAACATGAGCGGCGTCCGGCCGGGGAACTCGAGGCGGCCGAAAGCGTAGCCCGCGAGGCTGGCGACGACGAGGACGACGACCGTCGAGGCCAGCGCGATCACGAAGCTGTTGAACATGTAGACGTGGAAGGGGATGACCTCGAAGACCTCGACGAACGCACCCGGATTGAAGCCGTTGGGCGTAAAGATGATGTCCTGAAGTTGGCCTTCTGGCGTTAGCGCGACCATCAACAGCCAGTAGAACGGGAACAGCGTCGTGAACAGGAAGAAAATCGCAGCGACGTAGAACATCGCCCGGTAGACCCGTTCGGGGTGGGAGATGGAATCGGCGACCCACTGCTGGAGTGGACCGCGGTCGAGCTCCGCGTCGCGGTCGTCCTCGAGGATCGCCGTGCCGCCGTCGGGTTGGCGGAGCGTCGGGTCACGGGGTGGTTCGGTCTCGATATCGCCAGCGTCGGTCGGATCGGTGGAGTCTCTCGGATCGGTCATCAGTACATTCCTCCCTCGGTGTCGCGGAACAGGACCACGTAGCCGCCGATTATCAGGCCGATCACGAGCGCCGTCGCGAACGCCACGGCGGCGGCCGTCGCGTAGATGCGCGTGCCGCCGAACATCGCCTCGACGACGAGGCAGGTCAGCGACGGGACGGTCGTACAACCGGCGGTCGATTCGATCAGCCCGAAGACCCGCATCGCGTCCATCGTTCGGAACAACATCGCGACCAGCAGGGCCGGCATCACGAGCGGGAGCGTGATCAGTTTGAACCGCTGCCACGGTGAGGCCCCGGCCACGCGCGCGACATCGTACAGGCTCCGGTCGACGCTCTGGAGCCCTGCGAGGATCAGTAAGGCCATGAACGCCGACGATTTCCAGATGTCGGCCACGAGGATGATGATGAACGCGTCCCGGCTGTTCGCAAGCGGGGCCGAACTGAAGATCCCGAGCCACTGCATGATGTCGGTGCCGAAGCCGACCGTCGGCTGGAACATCAGGAAGAAAATCATTCCCTGAATCACGATCGGCACCGCCCATGGGAGGATGATTGCCACGCGGACCCATCGCCGGCCCCGGAAGTCCTGATCGAGCACGTAGGCCTGCCCGAAGCCGATCACCGTCTCGACGACGACGCTGATGACCGCGAACGCGAGCGTGACGAACAGCGCCTGCTGGAAGAACGGGACGCCGAACTCGAGGAACGGGAACGACCCCGATACCGAGACATCGAGGAACTGCCGGGCGAGTCTCGCGTTCCCGGTGAGGATGTCGACGTAGTTGTCGATCCCGACGAACTGCCCGAGGGGCTCCATCCCGCGCGTTTCGTCGGCGCGCAGCGACATGACGAACGTCCGGAGCAACGGGTAGAACGCGATCAGCGCGAGCAGCGCAAACGCCGGGAGCAACAGGAGATAGGCGTAGGCCCCTTCACTCAGGTTTTCCATCCAGTTGACGGCGGCGTTGCCGGTTCGGTCCCGGTCGCGCTCCCGGCCCGTTCCGGTCTCGCCGGCCATCGCGCCACCGTCGGTAACGAGCGACGGCGCGATCTCGGTTTCGGTCTCGGTGTCGGGATCAGTCGTCATTCTCGGATACCTCCGCTTCGCTTCGCTCGAGTCGCTCCGCGAGGTCGTTCATCGCGGTGTCGGGGGCTTTTTCTCCGCGGTAGGCCGCGTTGACCTCCTGATAGATCAGCGCCGACTGCTCGGGCCAGAGATCGGTCACCGGCCGTGGAATCGCGTTTTCGCCGGCCGCTTGGAGCTGCTCCGTGTACCGCGCGGACGGCCCGATCTCGTCGGGATCGGCTTCGGTGATCAGGTCGATGTTCGGCGGCAGGAACCCGCCCAGTTCGAAGATCGTGAGTTGAACCTCCTCGGCGGTAAACGCCTCGAGGACTTGCAGGGCCTCCTCGCGGCGCTCCGTAAACGGGCTCACGGCGAGGTTCCACCCGCCAAGCGCCGCGGCGGTGCCGCCGACGCCCTCGTATTCGGCCTCGTCTTGCGAAATCGCGCTGGGTCGGGTCATGACGCCAAGGTCTTCGCCGAACCCGTCCTCGCCGCCGGTCTCGGCGATCGCGAACGGCCAGTTGCGGTTGGCGATGGCGTTGCCGTCCGCGAATGGGTTGAGCGATTCCTGTTCGGTCCACTGTACGATAGCTGACGGACAAATTTCGGGGAAGCCATCGAGCCCGTTCGGGTCGTCGCCGTCGATGAACGCACGCATCATCCGGATCGAGTCGATCGTCGACTGCTCGTCGACGGTGATCGGACGGTCGCCGGCGGTGAACAGATTCTCGGTGCCACCGAAGTATGCGCCGCCCCACGTCGTCATCACCTCGTTGAACGAACAACAGGCCAGTCCCTCGTAGGCAGCCGCCTGCGTCGTGAACCCGTAGTTGACGTCGGACTGGCCCATCGCGTCGTCGACTGCCGTCGCGAACGTCTCCCACGAGGGCGGCTCGCTCCCCCATCCGCTGGTGTCGTGGCCGGCGTCCTCGATGAGATCCTGCCGGTACAGCATGATCCCGAAGTCCGGGAACAGCGGAATCGCGTGGATGTCCCCCGTCTGTGGATGTTGGGCCGTCTCGAGGATCGCCTCGAGGTAGGTGTCCTCGACGGTGTTGACGACGTCGTCGGGGAGCGCTTCGCTCAGATTGAGGGTCTGTTCGCGCAGGATAAACGGGATCGTCCACCCGCTGTCCATCATGTGGATATCGGGCGGAGCGCGCCCGGCCTGCAGGGTCGCTTGTGCGTCTTGCATCCGCTGTGCGGAGTCGCTGACGACCGTCTGGATCTCGACGCTGATGTCCTCGTCGAGGCCGGCATCCCAGAGTGCCTGCTGAATCGAGGGGTCGTCGCCGTCGCTGTGCATGATCCCCTCGATGTCCGTGGCAGCGGTCATCACGATGGTCCCCGGTTCGCGACCCCGACCGAGACAGCCGGTGACGGCGACCGCTCCCGCTGTCGACGCCGATGCAGCTTTCAGGAACGACCGCCGTCTGAGACGGGAGCGGTCGTGTCGGCCGGCGGTATCGCGTTCCATGCGCAGCAACGGACCACGTTCTCTGCCTTAATTGTTATCTATAAATGTGGTAATAAAATGTGACTGTTCGACTATCGTTTCGGTTACGGTCACCCATCGCCGAGCGCGGCGAAGCGTGCCGTCGGCTCGCACACGGTAAGATGTGTGAACACGTCGCTAATTGCTGATTGCCGATCGCGGCCGGCAGCTGCCGGCCGACGGCCTACGATTCGACGGCTCGAATGAGAACGGGCGTTTCGAACGAGTGCCCTTCCGGCGAGCGGTTCCGACGCGGCGATCAGTCGTCCTCGAGTGCCGGCGGTTCGTTCCGACCGATGCGGATCTCGTGGGCTTCGACATCCTCGAGGGCGGCGACGCGACCGCCGACGGAGACGTCCTCGCCGTCCTCGGTTTCGATAGTCAGGCTGGCGACTTCCTCGCTGACCTCGAAGGAGATGTCGCGGACGCGCCCGCGGACGATCCGCTGGCCGCCGACCTCGACGTCCCGGCCGTCGATCGTCGCGTAAAACTCGCCGCCCTCGTCAAGGAGGTCTTTCACGCAACGCCGGATAGACGCGTACTTCCGGGGGTAGGTCCGGGCGGTGTCGTCCTCGCCGAGCAGTTGCTCGGCGGTCGTCCAGAGGACGGTCCCGAAGAAGCCGGAGATGAGAAAGCCGAGCGCCGATCGGTTGAAGATGACGCCGTATCGGTCCTGATCGTCGCGCAGCGCGTCTTGGGTGGCGTAGACCGAGTAGTTACCGTCGGCGACGGCGATGACCGGCGTCGTGATCCCCCGCCGGGCGCGGGCCGTCGACGCGACCTCGCCGTATTCGAACTCCGACGGGTCGGGTGCCTCCGTCGCCGGCGTCACGATCAGGTCGACGCTCACGCCGGCCTCGACGGCTGCGCGAAGCTCCGCCTCGAACCGGGTCAGCAGGTCCGGTGTCAGCGACAGGGAGAGTTCGAACTCCGCGGCGTCGATGACCTCCTCCAAGTAGCGCAGGATCGTCGACCGCGATTTGACCAGCGAGACGGCCTCCGTATCGCGAGCCGGCGCGGTATACCGGGCCTCGAGTTCGGAGATCATCTGCTCGAAGGAGGTCTGGACGTCGTCGAAAGCCTCGCCGGGATCGATCGCCACGACCTTCATTGGGCGGGACTCGCGCAGTTCGACCAGTCCGCGGTCGCTCAGACTGCGGACGGTGTCGTAGACTCGCGGCTGGGGAATATCCGTTCGGTCCGCGATCTCGCTCGCCGTGAGCTGGCCCTGCTCTAACACGGTGAGGTAGGCGTCGATCTCGTACTCGCCGAGATTGAACCGATCACCGACGCGTTCGACGGTCGAGCGAAGTTCGTCTGGTGCCATATGGGACCGTATGCCCCCGACCGCTAAATGATTTATTATACATCGAGTAGCACGCGTTTTCGAAATCAGGTTGTTTTCGGTATCGGTGCCTGAGCCTGACGGTCAGAACTCTTAACCACACCGGGCCTGAGCCTGTTGGTATGCGCGGGGTCCTCCAATCGGACGGACGCTCGATCGCCGAGGACATCACGAATGAACTTCCAACGTGGGTCCCCCAACAGGCGGTCGAAATCGTCCTCGCACTCGTCGTCCTCGTCGTCGGCTGGTACCTCTCGAAACTCGCCGTTCGGCTCGCCGGCCGCACGGTCGCTCGCCGGATCGAGCGGCCGAGTGTCACCAGAACCGTCTTGCGCGGGATCAAAGTGACCGTCCTCGTCTGGGCCGGGACCGTCGCCGCCGGGATCATCGGAGTCGGCAGCACCCAGATTCTCCTGTCAGTGACCGTCATCTCCGCCGTGATCGCGATCGTCCTCGCGCCGCTCGTGGGCAGTCTCATCAACGGCCTCTACGTGCTGGCCGATCGCCCCTACGAGATCGGCGACATGATCGAAGTCACCGACGCCGGCCACCGCGGGTTCGTCGAGGACATCACGATCCGCTACACCAAGATCTTCACGCTGCAGAACTCCTTTATCGTCATCCCCAACTCCGAGATTCACTCGCGCGACGTTATCAACTACTCCGCGGAGGACGAACGCACGCGGATCTCGGTCGCCTTCGAAGTCACCTACGACAGCGACCTTGAGGCCGCTCGACAGGCCGCCGAGCGGGCCGCTCGAGGCGTCGATAACGTTATCTCCGGTGGCCCAGATATCCGGATCGGGAGCGCGCGATACGCCGCGGCACCGAACTGCGTCATCAACGAGTACGGCGATAACGGGGTCCTCCTCGAGGTCTACTTCTGGATGAACCACCCCTACAAGCAGGTAGTCGTCCGATCTGCGGTCCAAACGGCTATCGGCGAGCGGTTCGCGGACCTCGACGTCGAGTTCGCCTACCCGCGTCGCCACCACGTCTTCGACGACTCGAGCGGCGTCGCACGGGTGTCCGTCGACGACTCCGGCTTCGAGCGACCGGCGGCGGGCTCGCCCGTCGAGCCAGGCGACCGGGTAGATCCGAGCGAGAGCCCCACCGATCCGGCCGATCGCTGACGGCGACCCGGTGACGGCCGTCCGATGACGACTGTCTGCGGACGGCTATCTCCTCCCGATCGAACGGTCCCCTCGAACACCGTGGCTCGAGTTCGATCGCGTCCGATTTCGTGGGGGTGTTTTATGCCACCGCCGATTCAATTCGAAGTCAGCCGACAGATGTACGACGACATTCTCATTCCCACGGACGGCAGCGAGACGGTGCCCGAGACGCTCGCCCACGGCTTGTCGATCGCCGCGGACAACGATGCGACGGTCCACGCGCTGTACGTCGTCGACAGTCGCGTCACCGCCGCCGCCGACGAAGACACCAGTACCGACCTCGAGCGCTCGCTCGAGGACGAGGGCCGGGAGGCCGTCGCCACCGTCGAGGAGCGGGCGGCGGCCGAGGGCCTCGAGACCGTCGGCGACGTGCGACGGGGGACTCCCTCGAAAGCGATCCTCGAGTACGCCGACGAGCAGGGAATCGACCTGGTCGTCATCGGGACGCGGGGCAAGAGCCCGCGAGAGAAGGTAACCTCGCTGGGAAGCGTCTCGGAGCGAGTGGTCGACAACGCCTCGATCCCGGTGTTCGTCGTCCGCAACGCGGGCGAAACCGAGTAAGTAGAACGGGGAGCCGAAACGCCCAGAGACTACGCGCGTGCGCTTTCGACCGTGATGACCTCGCAGTCGAGGTGGCTCCGCAGGTAGCTGTCGATATCCGGGTTATCTGTAAAGCGCTGGAAGATCCGCCGCAGACGACTCGCCTGCTTGCTGCCAATAACGACGGCGTCGGCCCGCTCCGCGGCGACTTCGTCGAGGATGCTCTCCTCGACGAGAAAGCCGGTTCGGACGACGTAGCGAGCCCGCTCGAGGCGGCCGAACGCGTTTTCGACGGCATTTTTCAGGTCGATACGCGTCACTTTCTTCCCGTTCTGGTAGAGGTCGACGTGGAGGACCGTCAACGCTGCCTCGCGCTCGCGAGCGACCTCGATAGCCTGCTCGAGCGTTCGCCGCGAGTGCTTTGACAACGGATACCGAACGGGAACCACGACCAACGACATTAGCCGTTCGAACGTTTTCCGGCCGGGTAAACCTTTCAGTACGGACAGTCTACCCTGCGAACTTGTCTCATATGGTTACCAGTACCACTGGTCGAATTCGATCGGTGTCATCGGTACAGTTTGCTGCTCGTGGCGGCGAATCCGACCCGGACAGACAGTCATTTACCGGGAGCGAGCGTACGAACGGCCAGCATGCAAACCTTGTCGACCGACGACGGCGAAACCGTCTACATTTCGGAGACGGACGGCGACAGGGGATCGAAGGGGGCGTTTCTCGTCGCCTTCGAATCCTCCGACGCGGAGCGCCGATACGGCTGGTTCTGTACGAACTGCGAGAGTCTGGATAACGCGATGGACTCGATGGGCCGAATCAAGTGCAACCGGTGTGGTAACTTCCGCAAGCCCACCGAGTGGGACGCCGCCCACGAGTGAGCCTGTCGGCCCCTCGACCCCACTCCGCGCCCATTGATCGGACAGAGCATAAGAGACGATTACTGGTCGGTTTCCCGTTTTGAGCGGATATTGACGGATCGAAAGCCACGGATAGGTCTCGATCAGTGAGGCGTAACCCGATATTCTCGTCACGTACTAACATTTATGGTGGATGCCGACATAGGTCGTAGTGAATGGGTCCTGTTAACATGCGACTCGTCGAGCAGGCCAGGTCGATCTTCGCTGAGCTGGGCTACACCGTCGAAGGCAACGGCCCCGAGTTCCGTGCCGAACGAGCATGGAAAGTCGTCCACGTCAACACCGTCCTCGAGACGGGCGAACTCCCGTCGTCGGCGTCGGGACAGTTCCACTGTTTCGTCGCCGAACCGGACGACGCCGACGACCTCGAGGCGCGACTCGAACACGCGAATCCGAACTACGAGTGGGCGATTATGGTCGTCGACGGCGAGGACTATCAGGTCGAACGAGCACCACCAGGACCACGAGTAACAGCGTAGAACAGCGTCGAACGGCGTCGAACGGACGGCCCCAAAATCGGCCGTCGCGGCAATTCCTTATTTTTCGAGCGCGCGTCGCGTCGCAGTCACACCGGCACCCGGATCGACAGCCGCGCCCATCGACTCGAGGACATCACCAAGTGCCGTCACCACGTAGATGACGTTCTCGGGTCGTGCGGAGTGGCCCATACAGCCGATCCGGAAGATCTCACCGGCGAGGTCTCCCAGCCCGCCGGCGATCTCGAGGTCGTACTGGTCGATCAGGGCGTCACAGACTTCGCCGTCGTCGATGCCGTCGGGGACGCGGACGGCGTTGAGACTCGGCAGCCAGTACTCGTCAGGGGCGTTCATCTCGAGACCCATCGCCTCCATGCCGGCTTTCAGCGCGCCGGCAAGTCGCTCGTGGCGCGCCCAGCGGTCTTCGATTCCCTCCTCCGCGACCAGTCGCAGGGCCTCACGGATCGCGTAGACGTTCGTGATCGGCGCGGTATGGTGGTAGGCCCGTTCGTCGCCCCAGTAGCCCTCGAGCAGGGAGAGGTCGAGATACCACGAGCGCGGGTCCTCCTCTCGGGAGAGGACCTTTTCCATGGCCTCGTCCGAGAGGGTCAGCGGACTCGCGCCCGGTGGACAGGAGAGACACTTCTGCGGACCGGAGTAGGCCACGTCGATGTCCCACTCGTCGACTCGCAACTCCACGCCGCCCAGCGAGGTGACGGTGTCGGCGATGACGAGCGCGTCGTGGTCGTGGGCCGCGGCGGTCAGTTCCGGCACGTCGGGCTGGAGGACGCCCGTGCTCGTCTCCGCGTGGACGAAGCCGAAGACGTCGGGGTCGTGTTCGGCCAGCGCGTCCGCGACATCGTCGGGGTCGAGCGGTTCGCCCCACGGCGCGTCGATCTCGACGACCTCGCCGCCTGCGCGTTCGGCCATCGAGGTCATCCGGCCGCCGAAGTAGCCGTTCGTCGGGACGAGCATCGTGTCGCCGGGTTCGACGACATTTCCGATCGCGGCCTCCATCGCCGCCGATCCGGTCCCCGAGACGGGGATCGTCCACTGGTTGTCCGTCCGGAAGGTATACCGCAGCAACTCTTGGACCTCGTCCATGATCTCGATGAACGAGGGGTCGAGATGCCCGACGAGCGGCGTGCTCATCGCCCGAAGCACGCGCGGATTCACGTCGCTCGGACCGGGCCCCATCAGGGTTCGGTCCGGCGGAGTGAGTTCGCCAACGGATGGCGCGCGAGCCGTCTCGTTCGGCGCTTCCTGTGCCATGGGCGTGTGCTCGAGTGCCACTCGCAAAGACCTACCGGCAGCGGCGAAGTATCGGCCCGCGACTGCCGCCGACTGTGTGGTACACTCACTCGAGGCAGCGATCAGTATAAGACCACCCATCACGTAGCCGATACGTCGTGTTTATTGGTCACGCCCTGCTCGCGTTCGCCCTCGCAGCACTGGTCGCCGACTGGCGCGGCTGGGAGCGCCGACAGGCGCTTCTTGTCGGAGCCATCGCGGGCGCGTTCGCGACGATTCCGGATATCGACGTTACGTACGCCCTCGTCGGCCTCCTCGAGTGGCAGGCCGGCGACGGCGCGCTCGGCGCGTCGACGGCGTTCTGGGACGCCAGCCGGGGCGTCCACCGCTCGGTCACCCACTCGCTGGTCGTCGGCGCGATCGCTGCGCCGGCGTTCGGCCTGCTCGGTGTCCGCGGCTACTCCCGTCGAACACGGCTCGTTCGATCCGTCGGGGTCGCCGTCCTCGTGGCGCTCGTCGCCATCGCGTTCGTCTGGGGCGGCCCTATCGCCGCACTCGTTACGAGTCTGTTCATCATCAGCGGCAGTGTTATCGCTCGTCTGATCGCCCGTCGCTCGAGTGTGTCGCCGGCGACGGTCGGCGTCGCGGCGCTCTGGGGGCTCTGGTCGCATCCGTGGGGCGATCTCGTCACCGGTTCGCCGCCGGAACTGTTCTTCCCATTCCCCTCGCCCGTCCTCGAGTCGCGGGTCGTTCTCCACGCCGACCCGACGCTGCACCTGCTCGGCGCGTTCGCGATCGAACTCGCCGCGATCTGGCTCGCGCTCGTCACGATTTGCCGGCTCACCGACCGGTCGCTTCCCGCGGTCGTCGACCGCCGAGCCGCGGTCGGCGCGGCTTACGGGGTCGCCGCGCTCGCGGTGACGCCGCCGACCCTCGAGGTCTCCTATCACTTCGTCTTCTCCATCCTCGGGGTCGGCCTCCTCTGTGGTGTCGTTCGAGGGCCATCCGCGCCGACCTACCCCGACTTGTGGTCCCGAACGCTCCCGCGTCCGTCGATCGACTCGACGCTCGAGGTCGCGCTCACCGCGGTGACTGCCGTGACCGTCGCGCTCGCGGCGTACGCCCTGGTCTACCTGTTCGTCGTTCCCGCGTGAGCGGCGGCGCGTTTCGGTCGGCGACAGCGGTATCTCATCCGTCGACTACATACGTTTTAGTGAGAACGGGCGATACCAGTCACTGTGTCTCAGACTTCACTCGAGGAACTGATCGCCGACGGCCGAACGAACGCGGCGGTCGCGTGGCTCTTGGTCGTCGCGATCGCGGCTATCGGCGTCGGCGAACTCGTAACCGGTGGCGTTCTGTGGGCGACGTTCGCGGCTGTCCTCGTCGCCCTCGCGTTGCTCCCGCCGATCGCCTTCCGGTCGTCGCTGGCGATGCTTCCCTGGGAAGTGCTGTTGTTGGCCGCGCTGCCCGTACTCGGCATGGCCATCGGCGCGAGCCGATTGACCGGCCACTTCGCGTCGTACCTCTCGGTCGCGGCCATCGCGCTCGTCCTCGCCGTCGAACTGCAGTCGTTTACGCCCGTGGAGATGACCCCCGGCTTCGCCATCGTTTTCGTCGTCGTGACGACGACGGCCGCCGCGGGGCTGTGGGCGCTGCTGCGGTGGAGCGCCGCCCAGCTGCTCGGCATCCCGTTTACGGCCGATCACGACGCGGTGATGTGGGAGTTCGTCTACTCCGCCCTCGCTGGGCTCGGCGCCGGCGTAGTCTTCGAACTGTACTTCAGACGGTTCGTCCGCCCCGAACACCGTCTTCCCGAGGACATCCAGCCGCCCGCGGAGGTGGACGATGCGTAACCTCGCGAGCCGACTCCCGTCCCAGCACCGCCAGCGCCAACTCACCTACCTCATGGAGATCGGACTGATCGGCATGCTGTTCGTCGGCATCGAGCGCGGCAACGGCGGGATCGTGATCAACACCGCGGTGGCGCTGGCCGTCACCCAACTCCCCCCGATCCTCGAGCGCGACTACGAGATTCCGATGGATCCGCGGCTCACCCTCTGGATCACCACCGCCGTCTTCCTCCACGCGTTCGGAACCGTCGGCATGCCGGGTGCCACCCGAACGCTCTACAGTCAGGTCTGGTGGTGGGATCACATGACCCACGCGCTGTCGGCGTCGCTGGTCGCCGGCGTGGGGTACGCCACGGTCCGCGCGTTCGACGAACACGCCGATGGCGTCCACCTCCCGGGGAAGTTCATCGCGGTGTTCATCCTCCTGTTCGTCATCGCCTTCGGCGTCCTCTGGGAGATCCTCGAGTTCGCCATCGCGCTGTCGGCGCAGGCACTGGGGATCAGGGCGGTGCTCACACAGTACGGACTCGCCGACACGATGCTCGATTTCGTCTTCAACTCGATCGGTGGCCTCGTCGTGGCGCTGTGGGGCGGTGCCTACCTTACCGACGTCACCGGTGCGATCCGGGATCGTCTCGAGACGCGGTCCGACTGATCGTCACGTCTCGTGGGCAATCGTCGCGATTTCGGCCCGAACGGACGCCGTGTTTTACGTTCCCACAGTACGTAGGATCGGGAGCCATGGTATTCAAGAAGATCACGCTCATCGGTACCAGTCCCGAAAGCTTCGACGCCGCGGCCGACGACGCCATCGACCGCGCGGAAGCGACCCTCCAGAACGTCCAGTGGATCGAAGTCGACGAACTGGGTGTCGAAGTCGCCAGCGCCGACGACCGGGAGTACCAAGCCGAGGTCACCGTCGCCTTCGAACTCGAGGAGTAGGCAAACGGTCTCCGTGTCGACTCGAGACCCACGGCTCAACTTTTTCGAACCCGTCGCTCGCGAGTCGTGACTACGGAGTGACGAGCCACAACAGCGAAAACCGATGACGGCGACGGCGGTGAGGCGCGCCCGAGCCTTCGGCGCGTTACGTTCGGAACGATTCGCCGCAGCCACACTCGCTGACGACGTTCGGGTTGTCCACGTGGAACCCTTCGGCCTGCAGGCCGTCCTCGTAATCGAGAACGCTGCCCTCGATGTACTTCAAGCTCGCCGGATCGACGAACACCCGCAGATCGTGGTGCTCGTAGATGGTGTCGTCCTCGTCGGGCTCGTCGTCGAACCGCATTCCGTAGGAGAGACCGGCACAGCCGCCCTGCTGGACGAACAGCCGCAGGCCGGCCTCCGTTACGTCGAGATTCTCGCCCTCGAGCAGGGACAGCGCCTGCTCGGCCGCGTCTTCGGTGACTTCGATCTTCGGACGCGTGTCAGCCTCCCCGCCATCCATACTGTCCGTGCTCATACCCACTCATTTCGGCGCGACGATGTTAACTGTGACGCCATTCGGTCCCGAACGGACTAGCTGAATCCGGTTACACGCCGTCTCGGCCGCGTAGATTCACTCGCCGTAGCAACTCGAGCGGCCGCGACGCGACCGGTAATACGTCCCGAACTGCTGTTCGTCGTTTCGCGAAAGCTCGATGTCGTGTTTCGCGAGGAGTTCGAGCATCCGCTCGAGGTCGCAGTCGTACCACATCGAGAGGAGCCGCACGTTCCGCTGTGCGTAGTCGTAGTTGCGCTCGAGGACGCGCCGGTCCATCGGGTCGACACGCGGTTCCATCTCAGTAGTCACTGCGTCCTCCAGCTACGTAAAACCAATTCGCGACTCCGGAACCTGAAACTGCCGGCGAATGACGGTTTCGTTGGTGATTACTGCTGTCCCGTTCCGTCCCCGAGTCGGGTTCGAACGCTCTCGGCGTGGGCCTCGAGTCCTTCGGCGTCCGCGAGCGTGGTAATCGTCTCGCCTAAATCGGCGAGTCCCTCGTTCGAAAGGCGCTGGACCGTCGTCGATCGGAGGAACGTCTCGACCGACAGCCCGCCGGCGACGCGCGCGCCGCCGTTGGTCGGCAGGACGTGGTTGGTTCCGCTGGCGTAATCGCCGGCCGCAACGGGAGTGTTCGGCCCGAGGAAGACGCTGCCCGCGCTGTCGATGCGCGCGAGGATCGACTCATCGTCGTCGGCGATGATCGAGAGGTGCTCCGGCGCGTATTCCTCGGTGAAGAGGATCGCCTCGCTCATCGACCGAGCGCGGAGGACGCCGCTCGCGTCGTTCGCGAGCGCCTCCCGGATCACGTCTTCGCGCTCGCGTGCGCTTGCCTGTTCGTCGACGGCTGCGGCCACGGCCTTTGCGGTGTCTTCGTCGTCGGTGACAGCCACGACCGACGCGTTGGGGTCGTGTTCGGCCTGCGCGACGAGTTCCGACGCGACGAGGTCGGGGGCCGCGCTCTCGTCGGCGACGACGACCACTTCGCTCGGTCCCGCGAGGAAATCGATCTCGACGTCACCTCGAACCTCGGCCTTGGCCGCGGTTACCCACTTGTTTCCGGGGCCGACGATCTTCTGAACGCGGGTGATCGTCTCGGTACCGTAGGCCAGTCCCGAAATCGCCTGCGCGCCGCCGACGCTGAAGACCGCGTCCGCGCCCGCGGCGTGGATCGCCGCCAGCGTCACCGGATTCAGCTCCTCGGCCGGCGGCGTGACGACCGAAACGTGGTCGACGCCAGCCACGACCGCCGGCACGACGCCCATGATCGCACTCGAGGGATAGGCCGCCGAGCCGCCGGGGACGTAAACGCCGACGCGCTCGAGCGGCCGAAAGCGGCGGCCGAGTTCCCGTCCCGTCTCGAACTCCCGCCGCCAATCCTCGGGGAGTTGGGCCTCGTGGAACTCGCGGACGTTCACCGCGGCCGTCTCGATTGCGTCCCGGATCTCGGCGTCGATCTCCTCGTAGGCCCGCTCGCACTCGTCGGTGATCTCGAGGTTCCCGACCTCGACGTCGTCGAACTCGCTCGTGAACTCGCGGACGGCGACGTCGCCCTCCTTGCGGACGCGGTCGACGATCTCGCGAACGTCTCCTCGCACCGCCTCGATGCCGGCGTCGCGCTCGAAGAAGGCCACGCGGTCGTCCGGCCCGAGGTCGGCGATCGTCTGCACGTCGATTGTCATGCCTCGAGATTCGAGCGGCGGGCGAAAAACGGTTTCCTTCCGCTCACGTATCGGGGTCCTCGACGTTCCAGATCCCGGCGGCGTCGAGGGTCGCCCTGACGAACAGGTAGACGAGCAGTGCGAAGCCGATGACCGCAAGCGGTGCCTGCAGCATCTCTGCGGTTTCCGTCCCGAGAACGATCCGGCCGATCCCGCGTACGAAGAAGCTCACGATCACGAGCGCGAACGCGATGACCGCGAGCTTGACGAATCCCGATCGATCCATGGCTACTCCTACGACTACGGTACATAAGTCGTGTCGGTCGTCGCCTCGCCGGTATCGATTGCCGTCCCCGACTGTGCAACGACCGACGACCGTCGAAACCGTGGTGTAATCGATTGCTACCGGGCACAGAGATAGCGATCAGAGACCGAGAGGCCGGTCTGTTCCGCTGTCGACGGTGCAAGCAAGTCATAACTATTCGTCCGACGCCGGAGTCTTCGAGTATGTGGCCGTGGGAACACGCTATCGTCGGTTATCTTGCCTACTCGCTTTGCTGTCACACCGTTTTCCGCGAGTCGCCGGGCGGCCTCGAGGCATTCGCCGTCGTCTTCGCTGCCGTCCTCCCCGACCTGATCGACAAGCCGCTCGCGTGGGAGTATGGCGTCTTCGACGTCGGCTACGGGATCGGTCACTCGATCTTTTTCGCAGTCCCGCTGGTGATCCTCATCGGAACGATCGCACACGCGGGCGCACGGCCGCGAGCGGGCCTCGCCTTCGGACTGGGATACCTGTCGCACATCCCCGCCGACATCGCTGATACCGCGTTCCGGCAGGGCTATCTCCTGATCGAACTCGCGCTCTGGCCGATCGAAACGGTCGAGGGACAGCCGCCCGGGCCCGGGGTCATCGAGGCCTTTTTGTTGCTGTTCGGCCGCTACGCCGACGACATCGTCGCGGGAAACCTCTCGACGTACCTGTGGATCCAGATCGGCCTCGCCGGCTTCACCGCGCTGGTCTGGCTCCTCGATGGAGCACCGGTCCTCCGTGAGTGCCTGCAAGTGAGTCACCAAGCCATCAGTGGACTATTGGGACGAGAGACGACCGCCTCGAGGGAGAACGAGCCGAATCGACGATAGGACAGCGAGTTCGCTACACCCTTCTCACCCATCCACCCATTGAGAGCCAGCAGACGTCGTTTTGCTCATTGGGGCCCGGCAGTTACGAGTCGTCCGGGGTTAGCTTCGTCTCGCGAATCCGGAACCTCGTTTTACCCGTCTCTTTTCATCCATGGTGGCACCGAAAACGTCGAACGAAGAGGACAGCTGCGCACGGGACTTTCTATCAGCGGCTGGTAGCGCTCGAGCGTCCCGCTCGAGCACACTCTGACGACAGCACCCACTCGTGGTCATCGTGTAGGAGCTCACCCTCACGTGAATGCCCAACGTAGAGCAATGCGCAGCCGAGACGACGGCCTTATGTGTTCACCCGGCTTTCGACAGTAATGCGAACGACGTGGCGCTCGCCGCCACGTTCCCTCCGGCCGCAACCCGGCGCGGGGGTAGGCACTGTATCCATCTCTCGTCGAGGACCCGATTCGGTTCGGATATCCTCTCTCGAGGGTACTCGGATCGTCGTGACCGACGCCGGACGACGGCGTTGCAGTACGATGCCCTTATATGATCTGGGCTCGTACTGTGAATCACGCGAAAGTCCTCGCCGGATGCGGTTTTCGGCGTGGTCTTGATCCGACGCCCTTATATGTACGAGGGCAGTTGGATACAGACGCGAAAGAAGATGTGATCGACGGGACGTTCAACTCGTCCCGTCATCCCGGATGGTTCCGGTCCGAAGGGGTTATGTACCCCAGACGGCCTACGAATACATCCGCACGAGATGAGGATTCCACCCCTGCGGTCCGCCGTACAGATGGGATCTGATGTTAGCCTTGGTAGTTCGGTGACGCCCGCTCG